>NZ_JBAKAN010000004.1:0-315252 GCF_038154905.1 Algibacter sp. TI.3.09
GTGGGAGAGTAGGTCGTTGCCTTTTTTAATCCTCAACATTTATTTGTTGAGGATTTTTTTTGTAATAAACTCAACGTAAAGAATCAATGGTAATGTGTATTGAATGAGCTGTTTACGATTTAAATAGGCTTTTTTTATTTTCTTCAATATAAGATGGCTGGATAATTCTGTATATTTACTTACAAATCGTTTTGGAATTGAAGATACAACAGCAAAAAAAACTATATTTTACAGAAGGTAAATCGGATAAAGTTTACGAGGTGGATTTATGTGAATCTGGTGGAGACTTATTTGTGGTAAACTTTCGATATGGTCGTAGAGGAGCAACTTTAAGAGAAGGAACTAAAACCGTTTTCCCTGTACCTTATGATGACGCTCTGTCTATATTTAACAAGTTAGTCGAAAGTAAAGAGAAAAAAGGATATGGTGAGAATGGTTCAGTATCTATGCCTGTTAAACTGAACACTGCTCGTGAAGACACCATTTTAAAGTATTTAGAGCAATCAATTGCTGGTACTTATTCAAGAGATTGGAAAGTCTCTAAAATTATTTTAAAATGTGCGGAGCTTAATATTAAGTTAGCATCTCCACTTATAGCTCGTTTTATTAATTCTAATGACGAATTTGAACAATATGCTTCTATATATACGCTTTGTGTTTTAGAAGATGATACACATGTTGATTCAATTTATAATGTTTTCAAAACCGAGAATTTTTCAAATAAAAGCGGTCGTGTTGCTGTTACATATTGTCTTAAATATGGTAACGATAATGTAAAGAAGGAAATTCAAAATAAGATTTTAAATACGCTTCCATCAGAATTAGGAAATCATATAAAACATCCTAGATTATTTTACGCTGCATTAAAAGATTATTTCCTCAAAGAAGAGAATATTGATGCTTCAGTTTTATATTATGTTTATTTATATAGTTATATCCAAAATTCCGGTAGGGAAGAGCTATATCAATTCCTTCAAAGTATTCCATTAAAAGTAAACACATTTAAATCTGTTAGATATATTTATCGATCATCCCATTTATTAGACGACTATCAGTTTTTAGGCTTGTTATCTAAAAGAATGGGTGTTAGTACACCTGGATATACTTCTAATTATATATATAGCGGTCAGCAATGGATTTCAATGGATGTTGAAAAGAAAAAAGAGAATCCCTCTGTAGCGTTTTCATCTAAAACACAAAAATATTTTAATAAAAACACCTATAGCTTAGTTTATAAATTAAGCAAAACTAACATATCTGGTTATTTGGATTATGCAGTGTCTATGTTAGTTTCGTTAAATGATAAAACGGATAGAAACGCTTCTAATGTGCAATACAATTATATTTATGATTCTGTAGAAAGACGCTATATTACTGAGCGTCGAATCTTTCCAAGATATCATGAGTTTTCTGCACTAATGTATGTGCTTTATGGTAATTCTACTTTGTTAAACAGAGATAATACGAAATGGTTTTATTCTGAAGATATTAAGTTGGAAGATCTAGAACGAGCAGAAATTCTTCCAGAAGTATGGAGTAGCAATCCTGAAAAAGTATTGTATGTTTTAAGTCATGCTAAGAGTGAAGAGGCTGTGTTTTTCGCATTACGAATTATAAAGGAGAATAAAAGTATTTTAGATTCACTTTTGTTAGATGATTTACAACGTTTAGTTTCTCATTATCATCCTAAAGTTTTGGAGGTGATTTTAGAATCTATAAAAGATAAATATAAAAACGTACAACCTGAAGATGCTATAATGTTGGCATTATTAAGTTCCAAAAATGAAAGAGCTATAGAATTAGGACTTGGTTGGCTTAATTTTTATGAACGAGATTACTTTTCCAGAGATGAAGTTGTAATCGGTTTATTACTAACTGGTGAAGTAAAGGTTATTGATTATTTAAAAACTTTATATGGAAGTATTCCTAAATATAGTTTTATACTTAATTTAAATGCTTTGAGTGGCTTATTTCAATCACATTCTATCTATACTGAAGCTTATCTTTTAGAGGTAAACAATTTAATAGGAAATACGACTTTTGGGAGCTTATTGAGTGATGTATCTTTGGAGGAGATTAATAAATTGGCATCTTCTAATAGTGTTACAAATAAATTATTTGCGGCTAATTTAGCTAAGCACAATAAAATAGAAACATTCTTATTATTTAAAGATTCGATAGATGAATATATTAATTCTGATGATACTAGATTAAGGCAAGTTGGTATTGAGTTGTTATCTCAGTTTCCGGATCATTTTTTACTAGAGAATAGTAAAAAGATTAGCGGTTTTTGTTTTTCTGAATACGAAGAAGTACGCACAGCAATACAACCAACTATAGAGCGTTTGGTTAATTTAGACACAGATTTCAAAACAAGTCTTTTTAATAGCTTACTTATTGTATTAATTGATTCAGAAAAATATGATGGTTTACATGCTAACTGTTACAGCTTGTTAACAGAAAACTATAAACATTATTTAAATGATATTTCTCATGAGTTTATGTTTAAACTTGTGCTTTCTCATTATGAATATGCTCAAAAACTTGGCCTTCCTTTATTTAAACAACATATAGATTTAAACACGTTACCTATTGAGAAACTTGTCTCTTTAGGTAATTCAGACGTTTTTGAAATACGTAAAATGCTTCAAGATTATTTTCAGTTACATATTCCGAAGATTAATTATGAGTTAGAAAAGGCATTATTAATTTTTAATTCAAGTTGGCAAGATATTATAGATTGGGCTTGCGATTATTTTGAAAGAAACATTGAAGAAAAAAACTGGACAGTTAATATGCTGTTATACGCTTGCGATCATACTAAAAACGAAGTACAAGCTTTTGGTAGAAAAATGATAACAGCTCATTTTAGCGAGGAGAAGGGTTTACCGTTACTAATGAAATTACAAGAACACCCTACAAAGGATATGCAGTTTTTTGTAACGAACTATTTAGAAACATATGCTAAAGATACTCCAGATGTTATTTTAAAACTGGAAACATATTTTAAAACGAGCTTATTTAATATTAATACACATCGTGCAACCAAAACGAGGATTTATGCTTTTTTAGAACAAGAATCTGTTAAAAGTAAGGTGGTTGCCGAAATGACTGTACGTTTAATAAACAGTATTCTTGGCACAAAAACCATAAAAGATAGAAGTAATAACATTGATGTTTTACTTAGTATATATGATGTTTTTCCTGAAATTGAAGTTCCGTTATTAATAAAATCAAATTAAAAACATGCAATTTAATTATAAATACGGAGGCGGAAGTACTGTTAATAATGGAGTATCTAGCACTAATGTTAGTTTTGCTCCAGATGTACTTCGCGATCCTACATTTTTTGTAGGGACTTTAGATAAAAAAATTCCGTTTAGAGAAGCTATCTCTGCATTGCATCATGTTGTGGTTGCAGATTTTAATTTTCAACCAAAAGATAATTCGGCTTATTTGGCTTGGTTAAAAGGCCAGGAAGAGATTTGGTTATCGGAGGCTAGTTCCGATTTATCGAAATTGCGTTCAGAAATTCACGAGGTACGTGCAAAAATGGAAGGACTTCGTAAAGAGCGCGATTCTATAATGAAACCTTATTATAAAGCACAAAGTGCCTATTTTAAATTTTTATACAAAAGAGATATGGATGCTTGGATGGTTTTAGATCCAGTAATTACGGTGCATCCCGATCAAGTGTTTTTTGAATGTTTTAGTAAAGATGAATCTGTTTACGGTAAATTATCATGTGGATATGATGTGTTTAAAGATATTAATGAATTTAAATGTGGTACCACAAACATTGATTATTCTAAGAAATTATATGAAGAGTTTCAGAAAATAAGAACTTATAAAGAGACAGATTTTAAAATAGATCCTAAGGGTTTCGATGTTAAAACAACAGGTGAAGATAATTATAGAGAAGTAAAAATTGATTTGCCTGATAGTTGGGTTCGTGGCTTTTTACAAGTGAGTACAGCAATGACCACTAAAAAAGTATCTTTTGAACTAGAAGCTATTGATATTGCCAATTTTATTTCAGTGTTAAAAAGAAATAAAGAACGTAAAGGCCCTCGGTCTATTAAATATATTCTGAAACCAAACGAGCCTATTGTTGCAGTTTTTGAACCCTGGAATATTGAAATAGTCTGTAATCAATCGATTTATAAAGGAGATGAGCATGAGGAAATTAGAGTTTGGGGACGCAGGCGTATTTTACTTTTAGAACGATTACTGCCAATAACTAATAAATTTAGCGTTCATCTTTTAGGTAACGGCATGCCTTCATTTTACACGGCACATTTAACCAATGACATGTATTTTACATTGGGGCTTTCTGGGTGGACAGCAAACGATTGGACACAGTCAAGCCAATTAGAATTATTAGCACCTCGTGCGTTAGTACCCGCTACAACTATGCAAAGTATTTATTTAGAATTACGCAATACGTGGTTTGCAAGCGAAACAGATTTGGCTAAAAATCTAAATTTAGATGTTACCACAGTTAATAAATCGATGGAAACTTTTGCGCAAGCAGGCAAAGTAATTTATGATCTGAAAAATAAAGTTTATCGTGTACGTGAATTAAAGCGTGATGGTATTGATATTGAATCGCTTCGTTTTTCTAGTGAAACAGATAAGGACGCATATAGGTTAATGGAACAAGATGCGGTTGCTAACTTAAAAATTACAGAACAGAACGGTAAAGTATTGTTAACCGCCACAGTAAGTAATAATTATAATACAGTTGTATTAATAGATAAAGATTTAAAAATTACAGATGCTAAGTGTAACTGTAATGAGTTTTATAAAAATAAAATGACAAAAGGACCTTGTGCGCATATTTTGGCTACAAGAATCACTTTTGATAAAAAATAATATTATATTTAAACCATGGTAGTAATAAGATAAAAACCTTGCATTTTGATTGGTGGATCGCCAATCTTGCTTACAGATACCGAACGCGTCACTGACTCGAACTTAACTTGTGAAATAGGTACTAGTACGCCATTTCCGGTTAGACTTCTGCGAAGTGAAATAGCGTACTAGTACCTATTTCACTGGAGTTGTTCAATTCAGTCTTGAGAATCGTACGAAGGGCATTCAAAATACATCTTATTGCTACCTTTTTTTTGTTATATGAGAAATAATTCTACGGAGAGAAGACAAGAAATTTATGATAAAATAAAGGCATCTTCTAAACAAGAATATATCCTTTCGGAAATGAAACGCTTAGGGTTTTGGAATGAGGGAGAACTTGATTTTAAAACGGTAAATACGTTTTTTAACGAAGAAAAAGAATTATCTCAGAAACTTCAAAAACTTTTAAAAGAAAAAAAAGTTATAGAAGATCCGGAAGCTTTTCTGGCTAAAAAACACCAAGAACGCAAGCTTGCTTCTAAACAATCTCAAAAAGAAACTAAAGAACGTCGTGAAAAAGAACGCTTAGAAAAAGCCGAGAAATGGCGTGTTTCTAAAGAGAAAGATATTATTTATTTAGGTGAAAATTATTCGCATGAATTAAATGAGCAGATATCTAATACCGAACATTTAAAATCTAAAAACTTACCGGTTTTACATACAGCCGAAGATTTAGCGAAAGCTATGAATATCTCTATTGGTGAGTTAAGGTTTTTGTCGTTTTCAAGAAAAAATTCTAAAATTAGCCATTACAAAAGATTTCAAATGGCTAAAAAATCTGGTGGATATCGTTTGATTTCTGCACCTATGCCTAAGTTGAAAAAGGCACAACACTGGATTTTAGAATCGGTTTTAAATATAGTACCTGTTCATCCAAATGCACATGGTTGTGTTATAGGAAGATCGATTAAAACCAATGCCGAACCACATGTCGGGAAAGCAGTCGTTATTAATCAAGATTTTAAGAATTTTTTCCCATCTGTTACCTATGCGCGAATTAAAGGTGTGTTTTTAGCTTTGGGTTATTCTAATCAGGTTGCAACTATTTTTTCTCTTTTATGTTCGGAACCTAAAATACTAGATGTTTCCCTTTTAGGGGAAGATTATTATGCACAACGTGGCGAACGTTTTTTACCGCAAGGCGCTCCAACAAGTCCTGCGATTACAAATATTCTTTGTAAAAAATTAGATTTTAGATTAACGGGTTTAGCTAATAAATACGGATTTACATACACGCGTTATGTAGATGATATTACATTTTCTGGCACTCATGATAGTTTTGATAAAATGACTCCGCTTTTAAAATACTCGAGATACGTTGTAAATAGTGAGAATTTTAATTTACATCCCGAAAAATTACGCATCATGAAGCGTAATGCCAAACAAGAGGTTACAGGTGTTGTTGTTAACGAAAAAACTAATATTCCAAAAGGAGATTTAAAACGTTTTAGAGCACTTCTATTCCAAATAGAGAAAGATGGTATAGAAGGTAAATATTGGACTAAAGGTGGTAATGTTTTGGCTCAAATAGATGGATATGCGAATTATATTTTTCAAATAGAACCAGAAAAAGGTGTACTGTATAAAAAACGCGTAAATCTTATTTTAGAAAAATATAATTACAAGGAAAAGCATAAAGCAACTTATGTTCCTAAAGTTTTAGATAAACATGAGAAGGCTAATAAACCGGATTCTGGTGGTGGTATTTTTAAGAAAATTATGTCTTTCTTTAAAAAATAGAAATATTCTTTAATTGATATCATTTACTTGGCGGATGGTTGCGGGAGTGATAGAAACGGCATCCTTTTTTACTTGATAAGCCTTATTATGCAAACTAGAAATTAGATTTCTAATATTGCTTTGAAGGTCAATTTAATAACCCCCTAAAAAAGATATAGTGGATAGCATGGTTTTTATTTTTCTTAAAAACCCGCCCAAAAAATCGTTGTTATTTTAGCTTAAGTTGGAATTTGAACTAAAATAGCAGTGCCTTTATTTTTTTTACTTTTTATTGAAAGCTGCCCTTTTAGGATATTGATGCGTTCGGTCATAGTTTTTAACCCGAGACTATTTAAGGGAATAGTATCGTCGATATCGAAACCATTACCATTGTCTCTTATTAAAACTTTAATACCGTTTTTTTGTTTTAAAATATTTACAAACAAGGTGCTGGCGTTGGCATGTTTAATAACATTACTAATAGATTCTTGTATAAATCTATAAAAATTAAGCGTTTCTACATCATCGAAACGTGTATTAACATCGTCTATTTCTAGGGTTACAAAAAGGTCTGTGGTTTCGTCTAATTCGAATAATAATTTTTGAATACTGTTGGTTAAACCTAGTTTTGTTAATGTAATTGGATATAGATCTCGTGATATATGCCTGACTTCTTCTAGAGTATTTTGTACGAGCAAGGATAATTCTGGTTGCTCTAATGCTTGAGTTTTCCATTTTAGAAGTGCCAATTGTTGGCCAACACTGTCATGTAAGTCTTTAGAAATGCGGGTGCGTTCTTGTTCTTGTGTTTTTATCAATTCTTGAGAAAAACCTTGCTGAATAATTTCTCTATGTTTAGCATTGGTGTAAGAACGATAAAATAATATGCAGGCAAATAAAACGAGCATACTAATTACGCCGAAGGTTAATTGTTGCGTTTTGTTTTTATTTTCAACATTGAGTAACTCTATATTGGTGTTTTGAGCTTCTATTTTTCGATCTCGTTTTTCGGTTTCGTAAAGCGTTTGGAAATAGGCAAGCGTTTTTGTGTTTTGTACGCTAGTAATAGAATCTTTTAAGGTATAATAACTTACTAAGTGTTCATTTGCTTTTTGCAAATTGTTGGTTGATTGGTATACTTCTGCAATAAATTTTTCGGCAAGCATAATTTCTTCATACCCGCGTTTTTGTTTTCTTAGGGTTAAATATTCTTTCCCATATGTAAGAGCGTTAGAGTAGTTACCTTTTTGAAATTCTAGTGATTTTAATGCAAAAATGTACGATTCACGATTTCTACTAGATTTATTATCTAAATAGATTTGTTTTAGTTCTTTAAAGTGTGTTTCAGCTAAATTTGTACTATCACTTTCGGAATAGGCTATTACTAATTCGGCTAAAATAGTAGACTTTAAAAACATTTCGTTTTCAGATTTTGCATTGCGAGCTATTGATTTTTTTAAGTATGCTATTTGCTTTTTATAGTCGGCTGTTTTTCTGTAATCGGTAGCAGCGTTGAAGTAAAGACTAACAAGGTGATCGTTTCTGTTATCTTGTTTGGCGAGTTCTATGGCTTCATTTCGTTCTTTTTCTGATTCTTTAAAAAAAGCATTTTTGCTGTACAGAACGGAGAGTGCGTTTTTTGATGATAGTATGTTGAAGTTATCTTTTACTTCTGTAAATATATCTATGGCCGTTTTTAAACTTTTTGAAGCTTCGGGAAATTTACCTAAATCAGATTCTGTGTAACCTAAATACAAGTGAGCGAAACCTGCTAAGCGTGTTTCATTATATTTTTGTGCGTATACAATAGTTTTGTTATAGAATTTAATAGCTGTATCTATATCGTTTAGATAGTAATAACTATCGGCTACATTTAAGTACAATCTTGTTAGAGCATGGCTGTTCTGCATATGCTCGTAAGTTTTAATGTGTTGTTTATAAAGTTTTAGGCCTTCTTCAGGTTTGCTTGTTATGTTGTTTTTGTAGTAGATTAAATCGGCAATATGATTACCTGCAAGTTCTAACGAATCTAATTTTAAAGCAAGATTTATGGTTTGGTTTACAATAGTATCATACTGTAAATCTGTTTTGTATTTAACAATAGAAACTAGGCTATCCATCCATTTTAGACGTTGCCCTTTTTGATGTTTTTGGATGTTTGAGTTTATCTGCGAAATAGATTTTTCTATGTCCGATTGTTGCGCACTTATGCTAAATATTGTAAAAAGGGAAATATAGAAAAGTACTAACTTCATGATAGTTAGGGTTTGTTTTTCTAAATATATGCGATTTGTGCGACAAACAATAAAAAAGCCTCGAAAAAACTTCGAGGCTAATAATATTATGGAATATTTAAATATTTATGGGTTTGTAATGATACTTTCCATTTTGGATTTTTCATGACGTAATCTACAATTTCCGGAACCACTTTATCGCGTTTGCTCCATTCGGGTTGTAAGTATAAAATACAGTCTTTATTTACTTTTGCAGCTTGTTCTTCGGCGAAGCGAAAATCATCATTATTGTAAATAATTACTTTAAGTTCATGGGCATTATCATAAACTTCTTTAGTAGGAAGTTTCATTTTTTTTGGGGAAAGGCAAATCCAATCCCAAATACCGGTTAGTTTATAAGCCCCCGATGTTTCAATATGCACCTGTAATCCTTCAGCTTTAAGCTGTGTTGTTAAAGGCGTCATATCCCAAGTTAATGGCTCACCTCCAGTAATTACAATAGTATCACTATGTTTTTTAGCGTTTTCAACAATATTAGAAATTAATGTAGGTGGGTGCAGGTTGGCATTCCAACTCTCTTTTACATCGCACCAATGGCAGCCTACATCGCATCCACCAACACGAATAAAATATGCTGCGGTACCTTTATGAAAGCCTTCTCCTTGAATGGTATAAAACTCCTCCATTAAAGGCAACATCTCTCCTTTGTCAACTAATTGTTGTATTTCTTTTTTCATAAGTCCGCAAAGATACGGATTTCATTAGTTTTAACCTGAACTTTGTTATTGACAAGTTTTCTGGCTATATTCGATGATTAATAGTAATTCTCCCTAAGAATTAACGAAATGAAAAAGTATACCCTCACGCTCGCGATATGCGCTAGCTTTTTCTGTGCGCAATCTCAAGTAGGTATTGGCACAACAACTCCCGACGATGGGTCAGTATTACAAATAGACAGTAAAGTAGGTGCTTTTGTGCCTCCAAGAATGACATCTGCAGAGATGGCTGCTATACCAACACCGCTAGATGGAGCTATGGTTTATAATACTACTTTAAATTCCTATTGTACATTTGGTAATGGTACGTGGTCGAGCCAATCTAATGGTACTTTAGTGCTTAATAAGAGTTATTCGGTAGGCAATACAGCACTTTCTACGCCTAATAATAATTATGTTAATTTTCCTGTGGGTGCAGCTGATATTCTTGTGGCTAATACCGATATTTATGATGTTACAGGGAATGGTACAGTTAAAATAAAGGAAAGTGGAAACTACTTATTTAGTGCATCCTTATCAACGAGTAATATGCCTGGTGGTGAAAAAAAATATATTATAGGACTAGAGATTAACGGAGGGTTGGTAGCTTATTTATCTCGCGGTTTCTCTAGTTTGCCTAGTCAAGATTATTGGGGAACAAGTGGAAATGTGATATACCCTATTAATGCTAACGACGTGGTAACTATGCGTTATGTTTTAAATAACGATAATACGCCTTTAACAGCTAAATTTGTTAATATAGGAATTAGTCGTCTTAATTAGTTGTTTTATTCGTTCTTACACTTGTTGTTGAGTACTGGGAATAGTAGTGGCTTAGCAACAAAAAGACCAATTAGTTTTAACCCAAATTTTGTTATTGATAAGTTTTCTAGCTATATTCGATGAATAATTAAAATAAACTAGCTCCCTAAGGCTATATTAAAATGAAAAAATTCTCCCTCATGCTCGCGCTATGCGCTAGTTTTTTCTGTGCGCAATCTCAGGTAGGTATTGGTACCACGACTCCCGACGATTCTTCAATTTTACATGTTGATTCAGACAGTAAAGGTATTTTAATACCACGATTAACAACTACTCAAAGAAATAGTATAACGCTACCAGCGACAGGTTTATTGATATTCAATAGCACTACAAGTAAGTTTGAATTTAATTCTGGATCGGTAGGAACACCAATTTGGAACCCTATAAATTCGCATTCTACTGTAAGCACTGATACTGGAAATATTTTAGAATCAGGATCAGATTCTGGTGCATACATAGGGGCTACAACCTATATTGGTAAATTTATTATTACCAATACCGGAACTCAAACTATTACAGGTTTACCATTTGAACCAAGCTCGATTAAGTTTTCGGCTTATGCCAACGTAGAGACTGAAAATATAAATGGTGATAACGGAACATCTAATAACGACAATAGTTTCCAGAATGCATTTGGATCTATGCAAGGTTATGCCACTAACTATAGCGGAATAGATCAACAAGTTATTTTTAATGGGGGAAACGGTAATTCTATTAACGATATTTCTAGATACGCTTCTAGTTCTAGAGCCATAGGTATACGCTACGGAAATCAAAACGGGGATAATTTAGGATTAACGGCAGCTGAAGTTACAAGTTTTAATGCCGATGGTTTTTCTATCAATGTTACCGATAGAACAGAGAATATTGTTGTTATTTATGAAGCTTATAGGTAATAAATTTTTGGTAAATAGAAATTAAAGGTTCTATTTCTTTCCATTGAAACCATATTTTTTTCTTCATCTTATTTACTGTATTTTTATGCAAAATATACAGTATGAGTAAGACAGATACTTTTTTTAAATACATTACAGAAGGAAATGCTACAAAAGGAGATTTTATAGCCGTAGGTTCTGCTATGTTAGATGGTGAAACCGTTACAGGTGCCCATGTGAAAATTCCTTTAAAAACCATGAATCGTCACGGTTTAATTGCTGGTGCCACTGGTACGGGTAAAACAAAATCGCTTCAGGTTTTAGCAGAAAATTTAAGTGATAAAGGTATTCCTGTTTTATTAATGGATATTAAAGGTGATTTAAGTGGTTTGGCACAACCAAGTCCGGGCCATGCAAAAATTGATGAACGTCACGAAAAAATTGGTTTACCTTTTGATGCCAAAGCTTTTCCTGTAGAACTTTTAACCCTTTCTGAACAAGATGGTGTTAGGCTTCGTGCTACGGTTAGCGAATTTGGTCCTGTATTATTATCTCGAGTTTTAGATTTAACCGATACGCAATCGGGAGTAGTAGCTGTTATTTTTCAGTATTGTGACGATAATAAACTGCCATTATTAGATTTAAAAGATTTTAAAAAAATACTTCAATATACTACGCAAGAAGGTAAAGCTGAATTTACGGAATCTTACGGACGTATTTCAACAGCATCTACCGGAGCTATTTTACGAAAAGTTATAGAGTTAGAACAACAAGGAGCCGATTTGTTTTTTGGTGAAAAATCTTTCGATACGCAAGATTTGCTGCGTATTGATGATAACGGTCGTGGTTATATAAACATCCTTCGTTTAACCGATATTCAAGATCGCCCAAAATTATTTTCAACCTTTATGTTAAGTTTGTTGGCCGAAATATATTCAACCTTCCCAGAACAAGGCGATAGCGATAGACCAGAACTTATTTTGTTTATAGACGAAGCGCATTTAATTTTTAACGAAGCTTCAAAAGCCTTATTAAATCAAATTGAGAGCATTGTAAAATTAATTAGAAGTAAAGGTGTTGGTTTATATTTTGTTACGCAAAACCCAACCGATGTTCCCGAAGCTGTATTAGGCCAATTAGGTTTAAAGATTCAGCATGCTTTAAGGGCTTTTACCGCTAAAGATAGAAAGGCCATTAAGTTAACGGCACAAAACTATCCAGATTCCGAATATTATGATACTACAGAAGTTTTAACATCTCTAGGAATTGGAGAAGCGTTAGTTTCTGCATTAGATGAAAAAGGACGACCAACACCATTGGCTGCTACCATGATGCGTGCACCTATGAGTAGAATGGATGTTCTTACCGATATGGAGCTAAGTAGCTTGCTAGCAAAATCTAAAATGGTTAAAAAATACAATGAAACCATTGATAGAGAGAGTGCTTACGAAATGCTTAATGAAAAAATAAAAGAAGCTGAAGCAGACGAAGCTAAAGAAAAAGCTAAAAAAGAACAAGAGGCTCTTAAAAAAGCAGAATCTAAAAGAAAAACGACAACAAGACGTAAAAGCACAGCCATGAACCCAATAATTAAAGTGCTTACAAGTGCTACATTTATTCGTTCGGTTTTTGGTATTTTAACCAAAGTGTTAAAAAAATAAGTAGCTTCTGTTTTATTAGAAATTAAATAAACGAAATATCATTATGTATAAAATACTTTGTAGCCTATTTTGTTTAGCAGTCGTTTTTACTAGCTGTAAGAAAGACCAAGATCCTTTTGAGATTTCAAAACACCACATAGGTTTATTAACCGATTCCACGGAAGTTAAAGACATCAAAAATATTTATGCCAACGATTCTATTGTGAGGTTTATAGGTGGTGATGAGTTCTTAGGAAACGTTAATAATATTGAAGTTTTTGAAAAAGGCGGAAAGAAATTATTGACTTTAATGCCTAAACATGCCTTAGACTCTACATCTACAATATCAGGAATTCGTATTATGGATTCTCGTTTTGTAACCGATAAAAATTTATCTACCATAAGTGTATTTAAAGATATTAGAAGCCATTACAGAATTTCACGTATTAGCAATTTAATTAATTCTATTGTTATTATTGTAGAAGATATTAATGCAAGTTTCACTATTGATAAAAAGGAATTGCCTGCCAATTTAAGGTTCGATATGGACTTGAAGTTTGAGAGTGCCCATATTCCTGATCAGGCTAAAATAAAGTATTTCTTTATTAACTGGTTGGATTAAATAGACTTCAAAATGAATCCATTTTTATCCAAAATATTAGTAGATATTGCCCGAAAGCAGCTTAAGAAAAAAGAAGCTAGCGCTGAAGGTAAGGCCGTAAGTATAAAACAAATTGTACCTCTAGTTCGTAAATTTCAGGTCGAGCTATCCCATGCTATAAAAGAATATATTTTTATAATCATAGGTGTGTTTTCTGCTGGTTTTGGTTTAAAAGGCTTCTTATTACCCAATAAATTTATCGATGGTGGTGCAACGGGTATTTCTTTATTATTAGAAAATGTAACCTCTATAGAACTGGGACTCTTACTGGTTTTAGTAAATATCCCTTTTTTAATTCTAGCTTCTAAAACTATAGGTAATAAATTTGCCTTAAAAAGTATTGCAGCCATTACACTTCTAGCTTTTGTGGTACATTTTGTAGAATACCCTATCATTACTGAAGATAAATTATTAATAGCCGTTTTTGGTGGTTTTTTTCTTGGTTTAGGTATTGGATTGTCTATGCGTGGTGGAAGTGTTATTGATGGAACTGAAGTATTGGCTATATATTTAGGACGAAAATTATCGTTAACTATTGGCGATGTATTGTTGCTAATTAATATCGTTATATTTTCAATAGGCGCGTATGTATTATCCATTGAAATTGCGCTTTACGCGATATTAACCTATTTATCTGCGGCAAAAACAGTAGATTTTGTTGTAGATGGTGTTGAGGAATATGTAGGTGTTACTATTATTTCTAATAAGCATGAAGAATTGCGTATTATGTTAACTGAAAAGTTGCGTCGAGCCTGCACTATTTATGCAGGAAAAGGTGGTTACGGAACTAATGGCGATAGTTATGATAAAGATATAATCTATACCATTGTTACGCGATTAGAGCTCGCCAGATTACAAACCGAAATTGATAAAATAGACAGAAATGCGTTTATTGTTATGGGGATTGTAAAAGACTTAAAAGGTGGCATGATTAAACGAAAACCTATGAAATAAAAGTGATAATTTAAACAAATAGTGTGAAGGAGTATTTTAGTAACGGAAAATTATTGATTTCAGGAGAATATGTTGTTTTAGATGGAGCCATTTCTTTGGCTGTACCAACTAAGTACGGGCAATCGTTAATTATTGAAAGCATCAATGACGCTAAAATTATTTGGAAAAGTTTAGATGAAAAAGGAATGGTTTGGTTCGAAAAAGAGTTTGAATTAGTAAACCATACTATTCAAAACTCAAGTGAAACCGATGAGACTTCTATTAGGTTAATAGAAATATTAAAAGCAGCTAAAGCGCTCAATCCAGAGTTTTTGAGAGATAGAATAGGATATAAGGTAACGACGAAATTAGATTTTCCTAAAAATTGGGGTTTGGGCACATCATCAACCTTAATTAACAATATTTCTAATTGGGCAAAAGTTGATGCGTATCAACTTTTGGAAAAAACTTTCGGTGGTAGCGGTTATGATATTGCTTGCGCTAAAAATAATTCGGCCATTACCTATCAATTAAAGCCGGATGCTATAGATGTTATTCCGTTAAGCTTTAATCCAACCTTTAAGAAGAATCTTTATTTTATTCATTTAAACCAGAAACAAAATAGTCGTGATGGTATTAAACATTATCGTGAACATAAAGGTGATTTACTCGATTATATAAAAGAAATTGATGTTATTACCGAGCAGATGATACATGCTGAAACTTTGGAGGTGTTTCAAGTTTTAATAGAAAAGCACGAATCTATAATTGGAAAAATAACAAAACAAGTTCCTGTTAAAGAAAGGTTGTTTAGCGATTTCAAAGGCGCTATTAAAAGTCTTGGTGCTTGGGGTGGAGATTTTGTTTTAGCAACAGCTAAACAAGATCCAACTGCGTATTTTAAAGCTAAAGGTTATAATACCGTATTAGCTTATCAAGATATGGTGCTTTAGTTTTTATAAAAGAAGCATTAACTTAATTATAAGAACAAATAATCTTTTAAATATATCGCATAAAAAAGCCTCAAATTAATGAGGCTTTTTTTATTTTATTAAAATCAGTTCGTTTTATTGAACTTGAGATTTTGCTCTATTATCTTCAATTGCAGCGGCATCTTTTAATGCGTTATATAATTTAGAATTTACAACATTAGATTTTTGTTGTTCAACTCTGTTAGCAGCAGCTTGGTAGTTGTCTAATGGAGCTGCAGGAGTTACTTTAGTAACTTGAATCATGTAAACACCGTTAGCACCATCTATTAATTTAGAAGTTTCTCCTTCTTTTAATCCAAATGCAGCACCAACAACTAATGGCTCTCTACCTGCTCCAGAAATAGTTGGGTTTTTCATGTTGATAGCAGAAGCTGTACGAACACTTTTCTTTTGTGCGGCAGCTAAATCATCCAAAGTTGTAGCAGAAATTTGATCTCTAAGCATTGCTGCTTTTTTCTCTTTTCTTAAAATAGGTAAAACAGTAACTGTAGCATCATCAGCAGACATTAAACCTGCATCATGTTTTGCAACTAATTGAGCAATTACATAGCCGTTTGTAATGTTGAAACGTTTTAAGTCTCCTACTTGAGCGTCAGCTTCAAATGCCCAACGTACAATTGGTCTTTGGTTACCAACACCAGGTATAGTTTCATCTAGAGCTTTAATCCCATTAACAGGGCGCACTGTGTAATTTTTTTCTTTTGCTAATGCTTCATAATCTTTGTCTACAGCTGAGATTTCAAAACTAGAAGCATCTCTAAATACTTTATCAACAGTAGCGTCAGATGGTTCAATCTTTCTAGCTAATGTTCCTACTTTTACAGCTTTAGTTTTGTTTTTCTGTCCTTCAACTTCAATAATATGAAAACCGAAGATTGTTTTTACAATTCCTAAATCTCCAGTAGAACCTTCGAATTCAAAATCATTAAATTCTGGAACCATAGTATTGTATGCATGCCAATCGTAACGACCACCATTTTCAACACTTCCTTGATCTGTAGAGAATTCTGTTACAAATTCAGGGAATTTAGAACGGTTAGATTTTAAAATTGTTAAAAGGCTATCAGCAGTTGCTTTCGCTTGTGCTTCTGTTTGTGTTGCTTGAGCTCCTGAACTTCTTGTTCCAATAAAAGGAATTAAGATATGACGAACTTTAGCTGAATCTGGAATTTGTTTTACAGCAACTATTTTTGAGATTTTGTAGTAGCCATTATCTTTATAAGGACCATAAACATCACCTTCATTTAAGTTATAGATAGTATCTGCAACAGCAGATGGTAAGCTAGATTTAAATACAAAACGATCATCAAATTTAATATCAGAATTAGAGTTGATAAAATCTTCGTTATTTTTTGTATTTAAAAAACCTGTAATGTTTTCGTTAGATTTAATACCGTCGTTATATTCAACACGGTCAGATAATAATTTTGTTAAATCTGCTTTTATTGCATTTTCATCTTCTACGCTTGCAAATTCTTTAAATTCAACAAAACGAATATCACGAGATGCTTCAACTTCGTATTTTTTAGCATTTTTACTGATATAGCTAGAAATATCAGATTTAGAAACTTTTACTAAGCTATCAGCAATAGAAGTATAAGGAACTTGCACATATTTAATATCTACTTTGTTATTCTCAAGCATGTAATCTAGTTCACCTTCAGCAAGTGTTCCAGTTAAACCAGCTTTAACTAAGTTAAAGTAGTTTTGTTGTAATGCATTGTTTGCTAATTGCTTTTCGTAATTAACCCAACTTTCATAACCTGCAGGCGATGTTTCTTTTAGGTTAGCGATATATTCATTAAGTTTTGCTTCGTCAAACAAACCAGCTTCATTTAAAAACTCTGGGCTAGATGCAAGCGCCGTTTTTAATAAATCTTTCATTTGGTCTTTCTCAACAGAAATCCCTAGTTTTTCAAATTGAGCACCCATTACAGCTTCACGTACTTCTTGATCCCAAACACGGTTCATCACCTGTGTACTTGTTGCACTTGCACCTGCTTGGCGTTGTGCTACATCTACTTTTTGAAGAAATGATTCGCGAGTAATATCTGTACCGTTAACAGTACCCACAATATTTTGCGATTTTGCTGAAAGTGCATCACTATTTTTAAATAAATCTGCTAATACAAAGGAAAATAACGCTAACGCTATTATCAAGATTAAGAATAATGAACGTTGTCTGATTTTATTTAAAACTGCCATCTGTAATTAAAATGTTTTATAATAAATCCGTTAAATAGGATTTAGCTTGTTATTATTGGTTGTCAATTTACGACTAAATTGATGAAAATATCGTGCGCGAAAATACCATTTTCTATTTAATAATGAAAGGGTTATTTTGTGTTTTGTTTAATGTCGCGATTTGTAAGGGTAATTAATGGTGTTATTGGTAGTAAGTTGAAGGGTTTTATTAAAAAATGATCACTTTTTGAAAAGGAAAAATAATAGTAAAATGGACTTGAAATTATGAGTTGGGATCTACTAAAATGTTAATCTTCTTCAACTAATTTAAGTTCAACTAAGTCAATTTTTGTGTTTGAAACCTCCAAAATTGTAAATTGAAAGTTTTCCATTCTTACCACTTCGTTCTGTGCTGGTATTTGTTGGGTATGGTTTACAATTAAACCGCCTAAAGTTTCGTAGTTTTCACTTTCTGGTAGATTAATTTTATAAGTTTCATTTAAATAATCTACTTCCAAGCGCGCCGAAAAATTAAAACTATCATCTTCTAGCTTTTCTTCAATCAAATCTACAGTATCGTGTTCGTCTTCAATTTCACCGAAAAGTTCTTCTACAATATCTTCCACCGTCATAATACCGGCGGTTCCACCATATTCATCTAGAACAACAGCTATACTTCTATGTTTTTTTGTAAGTACACCAAGTACATCTTTTATTAAAACCGTTTCGGGTACAAACTCCACAGGCAACATCATGGCCTTAATGGTTTTTGGTTTTTTAAAGAGTTCGAAAGAATGTGCGTAACCTAAAATATCGTCTATGGTTTCTTTATAAACTAAAATTTTTGTGCAACCCGTTTCGGTGAAAAGTGCATTTAGGCTTTTAATAGATTCGTTAATTTCTACGGCAATAATTTCCGTTCTTGGCACCATAACTTCACGTGCTTTTACTTCGGAAAATTCTAATGCATTTTGAAATATTTGAATTTCAGTATCTACATCGTCATGTTCTTCTACAGATTCCATTTGTTCGGTAATATAATTACCTAGTTCTACTTTTGTGAAGGCTAGTTGAATTTGGTCGCCTTCAGTTTTAAAAAAAGCTCTTAGAACATTATCGGAAATCCAGATAACAAAATCGGATATCAGGCTAAATAAGATATAAAAAATATATGCGGGTATGGCTAAAGCTTTAATTAATTTATTCGCATAAATCTGAAAAAAGACCTTAGGTAAAAATTCCGCAGTTATTAAAATGACTATAGTCGAAATTATAGTTTGGGTTAATAAACTTAAATCGTTAATTAAATAATTAAGAGGAGAATAAGGTGTTGGCAACATAGATCGAAACCAATCTACCAATAAATCGCCCATAAAAAAACCATATATAACCAAGGCTATATTGTTGCCAATAAGCATGGTGGTTATAAATTTTGATGGTTTTACTGTAAGTTTGCTAAGTATTTTAGCTAGTAAGCCTTCTTGTTTTTTTTCAATTTCAATATGAATTTTGTTTGAAGACACATAAGCAATCTCCATCCCTGAGAAAAAAGCAGAAAGGATTAATGATACAATTATGATAATAGCATAAATGCCCATTTATTTAGAGTTGTTGGCTTTATTTTCAAATCGACGTCTAAAAAAGAACATAAATATAGCTATAGCCAATAGAAAAAGACTTAAGTATGCGCGACTTCTATCTATACTCCATGTTTTAAAAACATCATAGATTAAGAAAATAGCAAATGCTAAATATAAAAATTTTGAAAATTTCAAATAGTTCATTAGTTGATTTTTATTCTAGTACAAAGATAATTAAAATATTAGCAGTACGATTTTATTTATAATACTGTTTTAGTTTGAATTATTTGTGGTGTAAAATGTAAGAGGGAATATAGAGGAAGTGGATTTTGACTAATCTTCCATAGTGATAATACCTGTAACTTCTAATACTTCTGCTTTTTTGAATTTAGTATCAGAATCAAAGCCATTACCATGAATAACGTCTGTTTTAGTTTGAAAAGTAACCGCGTTATTGGTAAATAGCCATTGCTTTTTCTGATCATAGAAAAGTTGATCAGATTTTAAAACATTACCATCTTGGGTTGTTATTACCACGTTGCCTTGTAAGTCGATTAAATCGGTTTCAGAATAAATAATGGCATAGTCTGCGATAATAGTACTTTTTTGATTTTTGTCGTCGTATAGATATAATGTTAGACCATCAACAAATTCATTGTATGGAAAATCTCGATTAGAGTAATCGAGCATTTTTGTACTGATTAAATTAGCGGTAACACGACCAGAATCGGTGTGTTTTAAATTAATATTTTCAGCGACACCAATAGGCTCGTTTTCCGAAACTCCAATTTTTTGAACCTCCTTTAAACTGTTATTACATGAAAAAAACATAGCCATGCAAATAAGCATGACTATGTTTAATATATTATATGTGTTCTTCTTATTCATTAAATACTTGGTACGGTAACCGAAGCTCCAATCCAACATCCAATTTTAATGCTTTGTCCAGAACAAGAACAGTTAAAGATTTCAGCTTTTTGTGGTGCTTTAGCAGAGTAGTTTGCAACAGATGCTGCAGCAGCTTTACTTAAAGTTGGATCTACACGCGCAGCTTTTCTAGCTTCGTCTGCAGCTAACCAATATACAGCTCTTTTGTTAAAATTTGTGTCTCCACAGCTGTTCGCACTTGCTGCATACATAGCTGCAATAGATAAGTGTGGACGACCGTTAGATGGGTTTAACTGTAAAGATTGTCTAAAGTAACCTCTAGCTTGACCGTAGCTTCCTCTAGATTTTAATTTAATTCCAATTTTGTTGTTTAATTTAGCTTTCTTGAAGTTATCAGTTTCTAAATCAATTGCTTGTTTGTAGAATGCAATAGCTTCGTTATTTTTACCTTCTTTATCTTTCAAGATACCTAAGTAGTATGCAGAATTCGCAGAAGGCGAAATTTCGTGATAAGCATTTACTAACTTAAAGAATAATGGATCGTCTGTACAATCTTTCTCAGACATTTTTCCTGCAGCTCTTTGTAACCAAACTGCATTGTTTTTGTTCTCTTCGAAATCTTTTTGATATAAAGGAATTAAGTTCTCACAGTTTGCGCGCTCTCCTAATTTTTGATCAACTCCAGAAGAAACTTGATCGAATGCTCCTAAAATTTGACCGTAGTATCTTTTATACTGTCCTTCTTTTTTAGTTAATTCAGTACCAGCGTCTTCTTTAGTAATTAACGTGTTAAGTTTTTCTGAAGTGTTTTTTACTTCATCTTCGATTTTTTCAACAACATCATCATATTTGTTAAATAATTCTGCAGCAGTTTTTTGTTTTGCATCATATAAATCAACCATTAAAGAAAAATAAGTATACAAACTTTGAGGGTTTGTAAAGTTTTCTTTATCAGCTTTATATGTTTCATCATAACAAGCGTATAATGCCGCGTTGTCTAAATTTAATATGTCTCTGTTATCATATTTTAATTGGCAAGCCATAGCACCATATTTACCTGTTGGTGTTTTGCTAGCAAAATGCTCAGCACGCTCTTCCCAAAGTTTAAGTAAATCATTAACGAAAGGTAATTTTGCAGCGCCTTCTAATTTATCAATTTTATCTTCTAAAATCTTTTCTCCATCAATATATATAGCATTGTTGAATTTAGGACACTTGTTTCTTACAGCCATCCAAGGTTCGTAAGCGGCATCAAAGTTTTTCGATTTCACATACTCGTGAAAAATCGAAAGTTTAGACATGCATTCTTCATCTTGTTGTGCGAAGCCAATATTTGCCCCAACAAATAAAAGCGTTAATAGTAGTGTAATTTTAGTTTTCATGATATAAATTTTATGTTGTTAGTCAAATTTTCTTTTACTGAACCATCTATCGTTCAAAGATAAACTTAATTGGAAATTAACAAAATTCTCTTGTATTAAATTACTGTTAGTGGTACCGCGTTTACCAACTTCTACACCTAAATTAGCATTAGAGAAAAAACTTCCAACTGGTAATCCTAATCCAAAAGACATGCCAAACTCGTTTATCGATTCATTTTCTATATTTAAACCTGTGTTTTCAAAGTGTACACCAGCTCTATAAACCACACGCTGTAAGTAACTTGAGAAAGAATTGTACTTCGGGATAAAAAATCCACCAAGTTTAATTGCAGATTGATCTTCGTAGGTTGCGCCGTTACTATATAGCGCATTTGTGAAGTCGCTTGTTTTTAAATATTCAGATTCTACACCTACAAACCATTTTCTTGGTTGGCCAATACCAACTCCAAAAGTAAGTTTAGATGGTAGTACTAATTCTGTTTCTGTTAAATCTCCTAAATCACTTTCAATTGTATTTAAAGCAAATTCAGATCCACTTGCAATTGTTGTAATTGTAGAAAAAGAACGTTGGTTTTTAGAAGCTAAGTTGCTTTCTGGTGTATATGTAATTCCAGAAATAAGTTCTAATTTTTCGTTTAACATCGTTCTGTATGATGCTCCTAAGTTGATGTTTAATCCACTTAAATCTGATCTATTATTTTCTCGAGCCTGATATTGTACCGGGTTGCCTTCACTATCGTAAACATATTCGATGATGCTATTTTGAGTGTTTCCAAAGTTATACTGAAAATCTACACCAACGCTTAAGCCTTCTGTAACTTGATAACCAAAACCTAAAAAAGCTTTGTTTAAACCACCTTCACCTCTAAATCTATTAGATATGGTTTCGCCATCGTCATTATAAGCTTCTAATTTATAACCAACAGATGTGTATGGCATAATACCAAAACCAAAACCAAAATCGCCCATTGGGATAGACATAGCTAAATAATCGAAGGTAGACGAGGATGCATTGTCTTTGCTAGTATCACTTTTTAAGGTTGTGCTGTTATATGTTCCACCAACTGTAAATTTTACTGGTCGGCTTTCATTGTTTAGCATATCTAAGTTTTTACCTGCATAAGATGCCGGGTTTCTTAGGTTAACGTGTATACTATCGGTATAGATGCTTAAGCCACCCATACTTCTGTTTTCCACTGTTCCTTTAAACTTAAGGCTTCCAATACCATAAAAAGAATACGGAGATGCCGTTCCTTCTTGTCCGTAACTTTGCATTGCAATTATTGCAATAAAAACGAGTACAAGTTTTTTTATCATTAATTTGAGTTAAATTTTAAAATATAGTAAAGTCCTTCTAAAAGGAAATTAGAGTTGGCAAATATGCTACTTTTTAATTGTTTAGACAAGAAATTAGTATCGCCACCTGTTAAAATAATTGTTAAATCTAAATATTTTTCTTTATAGTCTGCAATATTTCCGTCAATTTCATTTAAAACACCATGAACAACACCTGAGTGTATTGATGATTTAGTTGAATCTCCAATAATAGATTCAGGCATTTCTGTATTTAGTAACGGCAAATTTGCTGTTAAATTATTCAGTGAGGCATAGCGCATGCGTAAACCAGGTGAAATTGCTCCACCTAAATATTCGTTATTAGCATTTACAAAATCGTAAGTTATACAAGTGCCAGCATCAATAATTAGTGTATTTTGTTTTGGGAACTGTTTAACGGCCGCACAAACTAGAGCTATACGGTCTACACCTAAAGTTTTTGGCGTTTGGTATAAGTTGGTAAACGGAAGTTTTGTTGCACTATCTAAAATAGTAAGATCGAAAAGTGTACTTAAAACTAGAGTGTCGCTTTCAGTTAACCTTCCAACCGATGAAATTATAGCTTTTTCAATTTCTAAATATTTCTTCCTTAAAGAATTAACTTCTTTTATAACATCATTTAGCTTAACAACTTGTTTGCTTTTAAGAGTGTTATTCTCAAAAACAGCAAGCTTTACAAACGAATTGCCAACATCTATAATTAAATACATAAACATATAAAAACGTAAAATTACAAAAGCGACACGAAACTAAATCTTAATTATTTTATAATATTGAAAAATAATTTCATTTGTAAAACGAAGAACATCAGTTGAATATAAAATATTTTAAATTTTTATAAAAAAACCTTTGGCAGAAACGAAAATTGAGTATATATTTGCAACCGCTTAGCAAAGCAATGGTGCCTTAGCTCAGTTGGTAGAGCAAAGGACTGAAAATCCTTGTGTCCCTGGTTCGATTCCTGGAGGCACCACCATAAAAAAACCGATTCATTTTTGAATCGGTTTTTTTGGTTTTATACTATTCGTAATTGTTTTTATTGGTTGAGAAGCATAGCATGATCATATTGACAGCACGCAGGTAAACCTTTGTAAGCATCTTCACTACCTAAAACCTTATCTGTATCGTAACCGGAAGCAGCAATAGCATTGTGTATTGACATGGCGTCTGTTTTAGAGTCATCAAAAGCGACATCAATTTTCTTTTTTTCTACATCCCAAACAGCATTTGCGACACCTTCTACTTTATTTGCCGCCTTTTCGATTGTGCTTTTACACATACCACAATTTCCTCTTACTCCAAAAGAAACAACTGCATTTGCCATAGTTTTAGAGACTTCGATTGTTGTTTCTGTTTCTTGTTTAGTTTCATTTTTACAACTTACTAAACCTAATGTAGCCATAATAGCTAAGCTTAAAATTACTTTTTTATTCACGTTGTTCATATTAATAATTTTGTGTTTTTTATTTTTCTTTGAAAAGTTCATTGTTTTAAATTTTGGTTATTAATTAGTTTATAATTTGTTTTACCTCTCCGCAAGTCAGCATTTTACCTCCAAAATAAGGATTGATTACTTTTTCTTCCTTACTCAACCAAAAAGCACCTTTGTTATTATCTCCCATAGGACAAAACTGGTTATACACTTTTTGGTTTATTCCAAAAACTTTGATTACCTCTGTTAATTTTGAAGATAGATCTTTAAAATGGTCTCTTATATCTTCAATTTCAGAAGTGTTCGAAAGTAACGTAGTAACAGATTTTAGTTCTTTTTCAAGTGACATCCATTGTTTATGAGCCTCTTGACTTGTTAGTAATGTCATGTCTACTTTAGATAAATCATTTAGTAGTTGTTTTGATTCTGCTTTAATAGTGTTTATATCGTCTTTAAGTAAGGCCTCTTTCAATTGGATATAATCATTAAAGACAACTTTTAATTGGTTCTGAAATTGTTTTGAAACGTTTATTCGTTCCGTATTAGCTCCTTTTTGACGCGTTGTATTTGTGGTCGTTTCCATTACTAAATGGCCTTCATGTCCCGTCATAACTTTACCACCTTTTTTATTCATCATAGATTTTTTGCCTTGTAACTGTGCAGCAGCATCTACTGTAAAAGTTCCATTGGTTACCACTTCATCACCAGCGTTTAAACCTTCTAAAATTTGATACTTATCACCAATTTGATTACCTAATGTAATTTCACGCATTTCAAAAACAGGTTCATTTGGATTCGATTTAATATAGACTACAGAGCGTTTTCCAGTCCATAACACGGCTGTTGTTGGTATAGATAAAGCATCGGATTTGCTCGCGGTGATTCCTTTTATTTTCCCTTCTACAAATAGACCAGGTTTTAATATTCGGTCTTTGTTATTAAGTACTACGCGTAATTTTACAGTTCTAGTTCTAGAATCTAAAATAGGATCTATAAAATCTACAGTGCCTTTAAATACTTTATTCGCGAAAGCATTAGTCACAAGGTCAATATTTTGTCCTTTTTTGAATTGACTAATTTGATTTTCATACACATCAAAGTTTGCCCAAACTGTTGCTAAATTAGAAACTTTAAAAATGGGTTTTCCATCCATGATATGTGCACCATCACTCACTGCTATTTCTGTTACAACACCAGACACATGAGAATAGATTGTAAAACTTGTTTTTACCTGTCCCGTTTTTAAAACGTCGTCTAATTGAGAACCATGAATTTTCCAGTTTTTAAACTTGTTTTGTACTGCTTTGTATAACTGTGGTTGGGATGCTCTAATACTATACGTCGTTATCAATTCTTGCTGTGCTGCAATTAAAGCTGCCGAATAAATTTTAGCAATAGCTTGTCCTTTATTAACCTTTTCGCCTAAAGACTTAACATATAATTTTTCTATTCTTCCGTCAAAATGCGCAGGTTGTATAGCTGTATTGTCTTCGTTTTCTATAATTTTACCTGATAGTGTTATGGCATTATCTTCCGTATTACCATTACCAACTATTGACGTTTGAATATTGGCCAATGCCATAGCATTTTCAGTCAGTTTAAACTGGTCGGCTAATAACCCTTTAGCACTACTTTCTGCAGGAATTAAATCCATACCGCAAATAGGGCATGGGCCGGATTCGGGTTGCATTATTTGTGGATGCATAGAACAGGTCCACATTTGGTTAGTTTCTGCTGCATTATCATGCTTATGTTCTGTTTCATGCGTAGTAGTTTTTCCTCCAAAAAAGAAACTTCCTAATAGTAGACCTAATATTAATATGGAGATATAAATTATATATTTTTTCATTATTATTGAATTAAATAATTAATAATTGTCGTTTGTAAATAGTAACTTTTAATAGATTCTATTTGATTCATTTGAAACTTCAATTGTAGTTCCTGAATATCTAAAACATCATTAAAATCAATAGTGCCGGTTTCGTAACTTCTTACTAAAATCGATTCGGCATCCTTAGCTTGTTTTAAGTTTTTAGCTTGTGTATTGTAACTTATTCTAGCTGATTTCCTATCATTTATTGCTTTGTCTAAAAGTGTTTCTAACGTGTTTAAGCGATCTTGTTTCTGAAATTCAATTTCTTGTTGTTGCAATTTGTTTTGTTTGGTTTGTGATTTGTATTTCTTATTAAAAATAGGAATGGAAAGCGATACTGTTGGCATTAAAATATCTTGTCCGTTTTTGTTAAACGTAATATCGGAATCTGGTTGAATATTAATATAATCAATTCCGAAACCAAACGACAGATGGCTTTCTTTTTGGTTTAGTAATTCCGATTGTGTTACCGAATTAAACAGTCTATCATATTTAAATAATTCAGGATGTAACGCTAAATTTTCGATAGTAATTTCAAGTGCTTCGGAAGGCATTAGTAACGACTCCACAATAGGCACTTCAATAGCGCTATCTCTATTCAGAAGCTTGTTAAAAGCCGTTTGCTCTGCTAAAAACTCGTATTCTAAAACCTGTTGTAATTGCTCTAATTCATTCTGACGAATTTGTAATCTAAAAACATCAACAGCAGATGCTTTTCCAACTTCAACAGACGTTAAAGCCAAGGCTTCATACGTATCTAATAATTCAATATTTTCTGTTAAAACAGCTTGTTTCGCTTTATTAACGTACAATTTATAGTAAGATTCCGATACAGAAACGATTAACTTTCGTTTAGCAATTACAATTGCTTCATAATCGATTTCAGCTAAAGCACTTGCATAATTTTCACGTGACGTAATAGTACCAAACCAAGGAAACATTTGTTTAGCCGACACTTTAAAACGTTGTGTTCCGGTTCGTGTTTCTGGTTCAATAACAAAATAACTAGCACTAAAATCGGTGTTTGGTAGCGTATTAACTTCATTCACTTTTTCTGTAGCAATAGCGTATTGTAATTCAAATTTCTGAATCTCAGGATTATTTTCCAAAGCAGTAGCAATGTAAGTTTCTAGTTCTTGAGAATTTACAGAGTGAACAAAGAAAAGTGAAAAACTAAAAACAATGAAATGCAGTACTCTTTTTATAGAATTTGTCATTATAATCTAGATTTTGATGTTTTTATGGAACTAACCAACATAGCTACCAATTCTTTATTTAAATGGAAATGATTTTCATATTGCTGTTTATTAATATAATTGGTGTCTTTTAATAAATCGATCCAATACAAAGTTTCATTGGCTTCTTTAAGAGCAATACTCATTTTATGAATAAAATCTGCTTTACTCTGTGCAAATTCTGCTTCACGAATTAACGCTCCAACAGCTGTTCCACTTCTTAAAAGTTGTTTACTTAAAACATATTCCTTTTGTTCTGTAACTAGTAATTGAGATAATTTCACAATTAAAATAGCAAAGGCATAACTTTTATCTTTTAAAATACTTCTTCCCATAATTTTAGTGTTTCACTTAGAACTCTTCACTTTAATCTTTTCACTTTTCACTGTTCACTTTTCACTTTTAACTTTTAGTTTTTCACTTTAATCTCTTCTCTCCAGCTATATAAAACCGGGACAATAAAGTAGGAGGTAATGTCAATAACCATCCCTCCAAATATTGGAATTGCCATCGGAATTATAATATCACTTCCTTTACCTGTGGATGTTAAAACGGGTAACAACGCTAAAATGGTGGTTACTGTAGTCATTAAACACGGACGAATACGTTTTTCGGCAGCATGTAAAGTAGCAGCTCTAATACTTTTTTTGTCAGACGGTTTTTCGCGATCAAAAGTTTGTGTTAGATAGGTGGCCATAACTACACCATCATCTGTAGCAATACCAAATAGTGCAATAAAACCAACCCAAACGGCAACACTTAAATTAATGGTTTTCATGTTAAAGAGGTCTCGCATATTCTCGCCAAACAAGCTAAAGTTGAAAAACCAATCTTGACCATATAGCCAAATCATGATAAAACCACCAGCAAATGCTACGGTAATTCCGGTAAATACCATTAATGATGTGCTAACAGATTTAAACTGAAAATAAAGTATTAAAAAAATGATAGCCAATGCTAACGGAACAACCACAGACAATGTTTTTTCTGCACGTAATTGATTTTCATAAGTACCTGTAAATTTATAACTGATACCTTTTGGAACCATTAGATCTCCAGATTCTATTTTTTGTTGAAACAAGGCTTGTGCATTTTCGACAACATCAACCTCTGCAAAACCATCCAATTTATCAAACAAGACATACCCAACTAAAAAGGTGTCTTCACTTTTTATGACTTGTGGACCTTGCTCGTATTTAATGGTTGCCAATTCACTTAAAGGAACAGGACTACCCGTTTCAACAGGAATATAAATGTCTTTTATATCTTCCGGATTACCACGTAACTCTCTTGGGTAACGCACTCTTACAGCATAACGTTCTCGTCCTTCAACGGTTTGTGTTAATGCCATACCACCAATGGCTACTTTTAAAACACTTTGTACATCTGCTATTGAAATACCATAACGTGCAATTTTTTCTCTGTCGATATCAATTAGCAGGTAGGGTTTACCAACAATTCTATCTGCAAAAACAGCTTCTATTTTAACACCTTCCGCTTGTTTTAGTAGTCTTTCCAATTCTAAGCCAAACGCTTCAATTTGTTTTAAATCTTGACCTTTTACTTTTATTCCCATTGGCGCACGCATACCGGTTTGTAGCATGACCAATCGGGTTTCAATAGGTTGTAATTTTGGTGCAGACGTCACACTTGGTAATTTGGTGACACGTACAATTTCGTTCCAAATATCATCAGGACTTTTAATTTCTGGTCGCCAGTTTCTGTAATATTCACCGTTGTTATCTTCGATAAGTTGAGACCTTTCGACTGCGCTCAAGGTGACATTTTTGGTGCTATTTGGATTTGCAATAAAACGTCCATCTTTCAATTCAAACATCCCATCAGCATTCACTTTATAACGCTGTCTTTTTCCTTCGGAATTGCGCATGTATTCCGATTTATATTGAATCATGTTTTCATACATGGATAAAGGTGCAGGATCTAAAGGCGAATTTGTTCTACCAGCTTTTCCGACTACAGTTTCAATTTCTGGAATAGTCGCAACCGCCATGTCTAATTGCTGAAGCACACGTTTGTTCTCTTCAACACCAGCATGAGGTAAGGAGGTTGGCATTAATAAAAATGAGCCTTCATTTAAGGAAGGCATAAACTCTTTTCCTGTATTTTTCATAATCCAAAATCCAGATATAAGAACGGTCGCAGGAATTATTAAAAACAATACTTTATTGGCTAGAGCCCAGTTTAGAATCTGACTATAATACCTTCTAAAAACAGAAAACACACCTAAAATTCCGAAGCAAATAATAGCAACAAAAATAAGATTGACAATGATACTGCGGTTAAAACCTAATGGTCTCCAATATTCGGCAAGTAGACATACAATTGCAATTGAGGAAATAATAATATTTATTAAGTTTATTTTTTTCTTATCTAATCTCTCTAAAACACCTAGTAAACCAGTGATACCAAAAGCGACTAAGAGTAATCCTAACCAAAAACCGTTAATAATAATTGCAATTCCCGCAAGTATTAAAACGCCATTTAAAAAATATCTAAAGGAATTTTTTAATGTTGTTTTTCTGAATAAATACGCTGCAAAAGGTGGAATTAAAAACAAGGCGATCACCAAAGAGGCTGATAATGCCATCGTTTTTGTAAAGGCTAAAGGTCTAAATAATTTCCCTTCTGCACCAATCATAGTAAATACGGGTACAAAACTGATAATGGTAGTTAAAACTGCAGTTAATATAGCTCCAGAAACTTCTGCAGTAGCGTTGTAAATAACTTCATTAATAGTGTATTCTGTACCATCTTCACGAAGTCTTAAAGCATCATCGTCCAAATGTCGAATCATGTTTTCGGCGAGTATGACGCCCACATCAACCATAGTTCCAATAGCAATAGCAATACCCGAAAGCGCAACAATATTAGCATCTATGTTAAACAGTTTCATGGCAACAAAAACCATTAAAACAGCCACTGGTAATAATCCTGAAATTAAAATGGAAGCTCTTAAATTAAATACCATTATTATAATCACCAAAATGGTAATTAATATCTCTAATGTCAATGCTTCGTTAAGGGTGTCTAAGGTTTCTACAATCAATTCTGTACGATCATAAAAAGGAACCACCGTTAATTGAGAGGTGCGTCCATCTGCTAATACTTTAGATGGCAAACCGCCTTTAAGCTCGTTAATTTTTGCTTTTACATTGGTAATGACTTCCATAGGATTGGCGCCATATCTTGCTACTACAACACCACCAACAACTTCAGCACCTTCTTTGTCTAAAATCCCTCTTCGCGCAGCAGGACCTAAGGTAACCTTACCAATATCTTTAATTTTAATGGAAGTAAAGTCGGCGGAAGTCACTACAGCATTTTCAATATCTTCAACAGATTTTACATACCCTAAACCACGTACTAAATATTCCGCTTGATTAATCTCTAACGTTTGGGCACCAATGTCTTGATTACTATTTTTAACCGCTTTTACAACTTGGCTTAAACCAATATTGTATTGACGCATTAATTCGGGATGAACATCGACTTGATATTCTTGAACATAACCACCAATAGAAGCGACTTCAGCAACACCACTAGCAGAGGATAAGCCGTATTTTACATAGTAATCTTGAATACTTCTTAGTTCTTGTAAGTCCCAACTGCCAGTAACGTTTCCGTCTGCGTCACGACCTTCTAAAGTGTACCAAAATATTTGCCCTAAACCTGTAGCATCTGGTCCTAAAGCAGGATTTATACCTTCTGGTAATAAGTTACTTGGTAAAGAATTTAGCTTTTCTAAAATACGACTACGACTCCAATAAAACTCAATATCTTCTTCAAAAATGACGTAGATACTAGAGAATCCAAACATAGATGAACTACGAATGGTTTTTACTCCAGGAATTCCCAATAGGGAAGAGGTTAATGGATAGGTAATTTGATCCTCAATATCTTGAGGCGATCGACCATCCCATTTTGTGAATACAATTTGTTGGTTTTCGCCAATATCAGGAATGGCATCTACAGCAACAGGATCGCTTGGTAAAAAGCCAGTATCCCAATTAAATGGTGCATTTACAGTTCCCCAACCAATAAAAAGGGCTAGCAATAATACAGCTACGAGTTTATTTTCTATTAGAAATTTAATGCTTCTATTTAGCATAAGGTTTGATGTTTAAAACAATTAGAAAGAGATGTTATTCCAAATAGGAAAACACCGAATACAGTACATTATCCAAATGATATAAATCACTGGATAATACAGCCTATTGTTTTAAAATCAGATTAAATACGTCTCGTCTAACTTAAATATTTTCGTTCTGACGAGTGGTGGGTGATACGTTTCAAACGTAGCGGTGTTATTTTCGACACCTTCAAAAAGAGTGCTATATGTGTAAACAAATGAAGCAATAAAAAACTGTTGCTCAAAAGATATTTGATCTATATTAAGCTTAAGCTCATTTTGACCATCTACAACAAGTTGCTCGTCACTACAGCAGTTTTTTTTTGTAATAGAACATTTTTTAGTTGCCGGTTTTTCCATTTTCATGCCGCAACCTTCTGCTTTGTTAAACAATGCAGTTTCTACTAAAGTATTTCCACAATAATGCATGTTCATAGTGAATGACATTGTAGAGAATAACACTACAATAGCCATTGCGAACGACATTATTTTATGGAAAAATTTCTTCATAATTATTGCAAAGGTAATGTTTCTAAATGCTTTACCGTTTTGTTTAACAGAAGTTTATCTTAAAACAGTTATTAAAAGAGTTACTGTTTAGTGTTTTTATTTTTTTATAAATGAAGTGTTTCGACTAGATTTAAGAGTATAAAAAATCCCGAAAACTTATGCTTTCGGGATTTTTTCTATTTAATAAGATTATATTTTTCTTATTTAGTAAAAGGTACTGCTATACGAGTAGTTCCCCAACCTAAATGCATGTTGATTGCACCATCAGCTTCATCAAAAACAATTGAAAAAGCATCTAAATCATCTCCAGAAGTTACTGGTACAGATAATCTTGCTACATCGTTAGCTTCATTATAAAAATAAGAACCCCAAACGTTTAAATCTGTACTGATTATTGCAGTCCATTCTTTTTCGTTAGGAATTAAATAAAATGTATACGTTCCAGCTTTAACGCTAGAATCTCCAAGTTTCATGTCTGAAAAAAGTGTTAATTCTGCAGCTTCGTTTGCTCCAACTCTCCAAACTTTACCATTCGGTGCTAAGGTTGCTAAATCTCTTCCTTTAAGTTGTGGACGGCTATAAATTATTTTTATTGATTTATTTGCGTCTTTATAATTTGTAGGGAATGCAGCAGCATCCATTGGGCTTTTGTCTAGTTTTGCGAATTTTTGTGCGCTTACATTTGTTGATAATAAAAGTGCAAATACAAATACAAGACTCGTTAATAGGGTTGTTTTTTTCATGATTTTAATTTTAAATGTTTTTTTGATTCTATACAGTCGTTTTAGTTTGCTAAAGTTAACAATAGTTAGTGAACCTTTTTTAATTTGAATTGTAAATCGTTTGATTAATTAGATTTCGATGAAAAATATGTATTTTTATATGAAAATTTAGAAAAATGAAACTTTTAAGTTTTGGTCGCGATTTTAAACCCGATCAACAAGTTATTCTACGAGATTACCTAGCTATAGAACGTACACGTTTAGCAAACGAGCGCACATTACTATCTTATATTCGTTCGTCTCTTTATTTACTTTTAGGAAGTCTTGCTTTATATCAAGTAAAAGAATTTCCGAATTTTAAATATTTAACTATTATCGGTTTAGTTTTTAGTGCCTTATTTTTTATGATAGGTATATACAGGTTTTCAATGCTTAAAAGAAGCTTAAAACGTTTGTATTATATGGCAGAGGCGAAGTAGAATAGTCTTAGTTCGTTTTTGATTATTAGGTAATTGTACTCGTTTGTTATTTCGTTTCGTTAATTTAATACCTCTAGTTTTTTTTCTGTGGTATTTAAATCTTGTATCTAGTTTTAAACAAAAAAAAGCCTCAGAATGAACTGAAGCTTTTTATTTTAAATGAAATTGAAAAGTTCTACTTGCGCATCACTTTAACATTCATTTCTTCTATTTTTCTATCAGATAATAATGAAGGTGCTCCAAAAAGTAAATCTTCACTAGTTCCTGTTTTTGGAAATGCCATAACCTCTCTAATAGATGCTTTTTTCTCTAAAATCATCATTAATCGGTCTACACCCCAAGCAATTCCGCCGTGTGGTGGTGCTCCGTAATGAAAGGCTTTATACATGGTGCCAACACTTTTAAGCATTTCTTCCTTGTTGTAACCCATGTTCTTGTATGTAGCTTCTAAAATTTCTGGTTTGTGTGCACGAACAGAGCCTCCTCCAATTTCGTAACCATTCAGAATTAAATCATATTGCTGTGCAATAATGCTTCCAATTTCATCTTCGTTACCATTCATGTGCTTGTCAATATCATATATTGCAGGCATTGAGAACGGGTTGTGCGTAAACGTCCAACGGCCTTCATCTGTTTTTTCAAACATAGGGAAATCAACAACCCAAGCAGGTCTTAATTCCTTTGGGTTAATCAAACGTAACATACTCCCTAGTTCTTGACGCACCGCATCTAAAGCTTTATTAGCTGTAGCATAATCGGCAGCAGAGAAAAACACGATATCCCCAACTTCTGCTTTTGTAGCATTAATTATTCCGGCAGCAATATCTTCACCTAAAAACTTGATAATTGGCGATTGTAAATCGTTTTCATTTACAATAATATATGCTAAACCACCTAAACCGTGTTGTTGTGCAATACCAGTTAATTTTTCAATCTGTCCTTTAGATAAACGTTTTTTACCTTGTTCAGCAGCCGAAACTTTAATACATTTTACAATACCACCATCTTCAATAGGTTTGCTAAATACTTGAAAGCTGGTTTCTTTTACAATTTCGGTAATGTCTTGCAACTTTAACCCGAAACGTAAATCTGGACGGTCGCAACCGTAAAAATCCATAGCTTCCTTATATGTAATCACTTCAAACGGATGTAAAACCCATTTTTTGCCATATATTTTCTTAACGATAGCATTAAACATATTGGTGTTTAAATCAATAATTTGCTGCATGCTAGCGTAAGCCATTTCTATATCGAGCTGTGTAAATTCTGGTTGGCGATCACCACGAGAATCTTCATCTCTAAAACAACGTGCAATTTGGAAATATTTCTCGTAACCACTAACCATTAGCATTTGTTTAAATTGCTGAGGTGCTTGCGGCAACGTGTAAAATGCACCAGCTTGCTTACGTGTTGGCACAATAAACTCACGAGCGCCTTCATCGGTACCAGCACTTAAAATAGGGGTTTCAATTTCAAGGAATTCTTGATCGTCTAAAATATCACGCATCATTTTAATCACCTTATGGCGATTCACGATTACTCGACGTACATCATCATTTCTGTGATCTAAATATTTATACTGAAAACGAACATTCTCATTCGTTTTTGTAGCGCGTTTAATTTCAAAAGGAAGCGTTTTAGACAGGTTCAAAATGTCTAAATCGGTTGCTTCTAACTCTATAGTTCCTGTTTTTAAAGCCGCATTATAATCATCTTCTTTACGTTGAACAATAGCGCCAGTTACTGTAATAACAGATTCTGGTTTAAGTTTTACAAGCTCGTCTAAATTCGCGAAAGATTCTCGACTTAAACGGACTTGGAAAATTTGAGTACTCGAATCGCGTAAATCAATAAACATTAACTCACCATGATCTCGCACAGAAGAAACCCATCCAGAAAAAGTAACCGTTTCTGCAATGTTATCTTCAGATACATCTGAGATTAAATGCGTTCTGTATTCGTCTTTTATAATTAAAGGAATTTCGGGTAGAACTTCCTCTTCTTTTTGTTTTACAGTTTGAACTTTGTTGGTTTCTGGTTGTTGACTCGTTGTAGCTTGTTCTGCACTAGCTCCGGAAGTTTGAATTTGTTTCAAAATTCCTTCACGAATTACTTTCCCAGAAGCACCTTTACCAATAATGGCAATCACTTTTCCTACTAAAATACCAGCTTTACCTTGGTTTCCAGATTTGATGTCATTGGCCACAGCTTCATTTTCTGAAATAACTTTTGCAATAGCATTTTCTATTTTTTCTTCGGAAATAGTATTGGCTTCAAAATACGTTTTGTAATCGAATTTTGAATCTGCTAATAACGACTGGATAGCGTTTTGAGCCAAAACAGGCGTTACATTTTCGTTTTTAAATAAGCTAAAAATTTCTGTAAAATCAGCAATGTTTTCAATGCTTGTATAGTCTTCTGCTTTAATGTTATTGGTTAATGTTTTCGCAACAAACGATGGTTCTTTGATAACGTTGTTGATGGCGACAAAGGTTTCCGAACGTAATGAATCGGCTGTGAAAAACTTAGCGTCTTGAGGTAAAACACCACCCTTTATTAAAATAGATTCTACAGCAAACGGTAGTGTGCTTAAATCAACATCAATAGATTCTACAACGTCTTTAATGTTTACAAAAGGTAAGTCTGGCTCCGAAATAAAACGGTAATCGGCCTCAAATTCCTTTTTACGCATGGTTTTAGTTTGCTTTAAATCGGCATCCCAAAGCACCGTAGTTTGGTCTGGTCTAAAAGCTTTATTCTCGATGTAATAATTAAGTTGCTTTTCTACTTCTTCCTTCAAAGCATCAATCATAAACTTAAACGAGTTTAAGTTTTTAATCTCTGTTCTCGGGTTTAGTTCGTAGCTCTGTTTTTTACGAAGCGATACAGAAACATCCGATTTAAACTCTCCTTTTTCAAGGTTAGCTTCAGATATTTTTAAGTTTTGAACAATACGTTGAATGTATTGCGCATAGGTTGAAGCATCTTCAATATGGCGAATACAAGGTTCTGTAACAATCTCAATAAGTGGAACACCTGCTTTGTTAAAATCGACTAGAGATATTTTTTTCTCATGCATTAATTTCGCAGCATCTTCCTCAATGTGAACTTGCGTTAAATTCACCGTAAATTGCGATCCGTCGTTTCTGAAACAAGACACTTGTCCGTCTGGAATTACAGGATTATGAAACTGTGTAATTTGTATGTTTTTCGGGTTGTCTGGGTATTCGTAGTGTTTTCTATCCCAAGAAATTACTTCGTTTTCAAACGTAGATTTTACCGCTTTACCAAAGTAAATAGCCTTTGTGATAGCTTCTTTATTAATCGATGGTAAAATACCCATTTGGCCAGTACAAACCGAACAAATGTTTTGGTTAGGAGTATCTATTTCTTCGTTTGGACAAGAACAGAATAATTTTGATTTTGTATTTAATCGTACGTGTGTTTCCAGACCGATTACTAACTCTAATTCGTGCTTTTTAAGTAGCTCGTTTAATTGCTCTAATTCCATTATATCGTATCTTTTAAGAAGTTAGCAAACTTCAAAACGAGTTCGTCATTATGTTTTGCTGCCGTAATTTGTAAACCAGTTGCTGTGCCTTGCGGAACGGTTAAAGTGGGTAATTGCCCTAAACTGAAACCAACCGTGTAAGCATCGGATAAATACATGGCGTGCGGATCTTTTAAACTGTCGCCAATTTTTGGTGGCGTGTTTGGTGTTACCGGTGAAAGTATGATATCTACATCTTTAAAATCGTTTTCGAAATTTGAAGAAATAGTGTCACGAAGTGCTAAACCTTTTAAATAAATTTCATCTGAAAATCCTTGAGATAATACTTGATTTCCACCAACGATACGGCGTTTTGTTTCTTCAGAAAAATTCTCCGAACGTGTTACCGAATAGGTTTCTTTTAGATTATCACCTTCAATTCTGTTACCGTAATTTGTACCGTCTAAACGCGATAGGTTTGAAGCGGTTTCGGCCATAGCCAAAGTATAATATGTAGATACTAAAGTTTCAGATTCAAAGAAATCTAACGCTTTAACTTCAATACCTTTTGCTTTAATTTTTTCGATAGCTTGTAAAAAATCGGCTTTTACTTTGGGATCAATCGCTGGGCTTTCAATAAAGTTTTTAAAGTATCCAACGGTTTTGATACCTTCGGAATTTAAAATTTGCGCCTGAGATATTTCCGCGGAAGCGTAAGAGGTTTGATCTTTAATATCTTTACCACTCATTACGTTTAGTACAATACGAATATCTTCGATAGATTGTGCAATAGGTCCAACGCAGTCTGTAGACGATGCATAAGCCATTAAACCATAACGAGAAATACGACCGTAACTTGGTTTTAAACCATAAACATTATTGTAGCCAGCAGGTTGGCGAACCGAACCTCCTGTATCTCCACCAATAGAAAAAACGGTGTAATTTTTTGCAACGTTTACTGCAGAACCACCACTAGAACCACCACCAACTAAATCGGGATTTATAGCGTTTTTTACCGCGCCAAAAATGGTGTTTTCTGAAGATGAACCATGACCAAAACTATCGCAATTTTCTTTTACCAAAGGAATAGCTCCTGCATTCAATAAATTTTGAATAGCCGTTGCCGTATATGCAGCTTTGTAGTTTTTTAATAGGTTAGAACTCGCCGTTGTTAACGTGCCCTGAACCATGTAAACATCTTTAATTCCAAAAGGAATGCCTTCTAGCAAACCAATAGTTTCGCCGTTGGCAATTTTAGCATCTACTTTGGCTGCTAAATCTAGCGCCATAGTATCCAACATGGCGTTAACCGTGTTGTGCGTATTTTGTTTTAATTGGGCCAATTTGTCTTGCACTAATGCTGTGCAAGTTATTTCTTTATCCACCAATTGCTGATGGATTTTGAGTATTTGAGAATCCATATTTATTCTTCTATCACTTTAGAGACTACTAAATATCCGTTTTTTTCCTTCGGAAAGTTTTCGATGATTATCTGTTTTTCAATTGCAGAACTTTCAATAACAACATCGTCTCTTAAATCGTTTATTGAGACCGAATTATTATGATTATTATTAAAGGTATTATTATTTGTTGGCTGTGCATTTTTAATCACATCAAATAATTTGTTGACAGCCTCGGAGGGTTGTGCACCTTTAATACTCGACAGAATGTCGACGGTCATAATTTTACTCATGTCTTAATTTTTATATTACTAAGTGAAACTTATAAGCTAGCAAAATTACGAAAGTTTTTATTGGTGCGGAAGCTTATGCATTGTAAAGTTAGAATGCCATTTTATTGATGAAATGCCCTATGAAAATGCAGGTTATTCCCGAAATTGATGACAAATTTATATTCAAAAATGGTATTATTTAAAAATATGAAAGTGTTAACATTTTGGTGGAAATGTTAAACCCTATAATTTATGTGATTTTATGATCTAAAAAAGATGTGTTTTATGCGGCTGCTAAACGTGCTTTTCTTTTCAAAACAACAAAAACAAGAATAGATAAAATACCAAAAAGTGAAAATCCAATAAACAGTGGTAAAACCGATGTTTTTACAAAAGTGCCAATATAATGTGCAATAGGTACCGCTAAAACAGTTGATAAAAAACCATTTATTGCTGCTCCAATTCCTGCAATATGCCCGATAGGTTGCATGGCTAATGCTCGTAAATTTCCGAATAAAAAACCAACAGCAAAAAACTGTAAAGCTAAAAATGAGATAAGAGTATAAATACTTGGGTTTTGTCCAGATGAAAATAAAACCACATACAATACCGAAATAAAAGCATAAGCTAGAGTAGAGTAATATGCAATTTTCATCATACCAAATCGCTCAACAAGTTGGCTATTTAAAAATGTGGCAAAACCAATAGAGATCGCAAGACTGGCAAAAATATATGGAAACATTTCAGCTAAATCATATTGCTCTTGGAAAATTTGTTGCGAGGTACTTAAATACACCATAAACGAGCCAGTAATAAAGCCAGAAACTAGTGTGAATGCTACAGATTCTTTATATTTAAAAAACTCTTTAGCTCCATTTACAAATAGATGCGAAGAGAATTTTATACGTTTCTCTTTTGGTAAAGTTTCAGGTTGTCTTAGCCAAAACCAAATCATGATGATTAAACCAAAAATTAGGTTGAAGTAAAATATAGCTTGCCAATTAAAAAGGTTAATTAAAAATTGCCCAAACATGGGGGCTATAACCGGGACTAAAATGAAAAACATAACCACAAAAGATAAAATTTTAGCCATGTAATCGCCACTAAATTCATCACGCACCATAGATGTACTTAAACTTCTTGGTGAAGACAAACCAATACCTTGCAGAATACGCCCAAAAAGCATCATTTCGTAACTTTCTGTTGTAACACAAATAATACTGGCAATAATAAAAACAACAAAACCAACATAAACAATGGGTTTACGACCAAAACTATCTGAAATAGGTCCAAAAATAAGTTGACCAAAACCGATGCCTAAGAAAATCATGGTAATTAAAAGCTGGTTTTGGCTTGGGCTTGTAGCACCTAACGAAGCTCCAATTTCGGGTAAAGCCGGCAAAAGTGCATCAATCGTTAAAGCTACAATAGACATTAAGGATGCCATTAAAGCGACGAATTCAAACTTTACTTTTTTGTTTTTTTCCATCGGGCAAAGGTAAAATATTATAAATCTACAGGTATTCAATTAACATTTATTAACGTTATATTATTATCACTAAATTTGATTCGAATAATTACATGTATATGAATATAAAACCACTTTTAGATTACATACAAAACCACGTAGATTTAACGCCCAAAGAGGAAGCTTTTTTGCAGTCTAAAGTGGTTTATAGACAGTATTTAAAAGGGCAATATATTATACAACAAGGCGATGTTTGTAAACATGTTTGTTTTGTTATTTCGGGTTGTACCAAAACCTTTTATTTAGATAGAGAAGGGCAGGAGCATGTATTATCTTTTGCAATAGAAAATTGGTGGACCTCTGATATGGGAAGTTTTATTTCGCAAACACCTGCCGATTATAATACGCAATGCTTGGAGAATACTGAGGTGGTTATGTTTGTTTACGATAATTCGGAAATATTATATACGGAAATACCTAAACTAGAACGTTTTTTTAGACAAATAGTAGAGCGCGCATATACGGCTTCGCAAAAACGGATTGTGCGCAGTTTTAGCCTTACTGCCAAAGAGCGTTATGTAATTTTTAAAAAGGAATATCCAAAAATCGAAAAACGTATTCCGCAATATTTAGTAGCATCATACCTTGGTATTACTAAAGAGTTTCTTAGTAAAATTAAAAGTCAACTGGCTCAAAAAAGCCAATAATTCTTCATCTTAAAAAAAATAGAACTTCAGAATAAAAGTAAATGTTAAACTAGATTAACATTATTTAATAATCTACTTCAATGTATAGTTTTTAAAAGCGTTGCACCTTTGTGGTATAATATATAAACAGATAAATAAATTTATATCACAATGAAAAATTCAATTAAAAATATAGCACTTGTTGCTTTTGTAGCGCTTATTACATTTTCTTTTACAGCTATTGAAAAGGATAAAAAAGAAATTAAAACCGAAAGTAGTAAAGTGGTTTGGAAAGGTTATAAAGTTACAGGTTCTCACGAAGGGACTATCGATATTCAGTCTGGTGCTTTAGATTTTGATGGCGATAAATTAATTGGCGGAAACATCACTATAGATATGACAACTTTAGTGTCTACCGATTTAGAAGGCGAATATAAAGGAAAACTTGAAGGTCATTTAAAATCTGATGATTTCTTTGGTGTTGAAACTCATAATACATCAACTTTAGAATTTACAGATGTTAAGGCTTCAGGTAAAAACTCTTATGATGTTACTGGGAAATTAACCATTAAAGGAAAAACAAATTCAGTAAAATTTACAATTTCTATTTATGGAAATAAAGCAACCGCAAACTTAAAAGTAGATAGAACGAAATACGATGTAAAGTATGGTTCTGCAAGCTTTTTTGATGGTTTGAAAGATAAGGCTATTTACGATGAATTCGATTTAGTTGCCGATTTAGAGTTTTAATAGCAGCCTAATTTTTAGGTAAAAGAGAAAGGCGTTCAGCAATGAGCGTCTTTTTTTTGTTTTTAAGGTTTCTCTTTTGGATGATGAAAAGCCTATCTTTGAAAATCTATTAAAAGAAACTTCATTTTATGTCATTTAAAAAACTAATTGAGCCATTAAAAGATACGCTTAAAACCAAAGGCATTGAAACGCCATTGCCACTTCAAAAGAAAATTTTGTCTAGAATTAAAGGTGGTTCGAGCATGTATGTTTATGCGCCAAAAGGTTCAGGGAAAACATCGAGTATGATTATAAGTGTTATTCAGAAACTGAAAAACGCTCATGAAGATGCACCAAGAGCTCTTATTTTTGTAAAAGACAAGCAAACAGCATTAGATTTAGAGCTAGAGTTTAATAGCTATAAACGAGGTACCGATTTACGTGTTTATTGTGCTTACGATGAAAAAAATATTGATGACCAACGTGATGAGATTTATTACGGTACCGATATTGTAATTGCTACACCAAAACGATTGAATAGATTGTTTTACTTAAATGCAGTAAATTTAAATAGACTACAAATGTGTGTTGTAGATGATTCTGAATTTTTATTTAGAAATAATAATTTAGCTGAAGTAACTAGAACGCCCGAAAGTATTGGCAAATGTCAATATTTAGTGTTTGCAGAAAAACCGGACGCTAGATACGCGCGCTGGCAAGATACCTTTATGTATAATGCCGAAATTGTAAATATGTTGTAGTGTTACAACGGAATATTACCGTGTTTACGTTTTGGAACGTTAACTTCTTTATTTTCTAACATAGCAAAAGCTTTAATTAATTTTCTTCTTGTATCTTCAGGAAGAATAACCTCATCTATAAAACCACGTTGAGCTGCACGGTACGGATTTGCGAATTTTTCGGCGTATTCGGCTTCTTTTTCTGCAAGCTTTTCTGAAGGATTCTCGGCGTTAGAAATTTCTTTTTTAAATATAATTTCACTAGCACCTTTGGCTCCCATAACAGCAATTTCGGCACCTGGCCAAGCAAAGTTTAAGTCGGCTCCAATGTGTTTAGAGTTCATAACATCGTAAGCGCCACCATAAGCTTTTCTGGTAATTACGGTTACTCGTGGCACTGTAGCTTCACTTAAGGCATATAGAAGTTTAGCACCGTTTACAATAATGCCATTCCATTCTTGATCTGTTCCCGGTAAAAAACCAGGCACATCTACTAGCACTAACAATGGTATATTAAAACAATCGCAAAAACGTGTAAATCTTGCTGCTTTTTTAGAACTGTTTACATCTAAAACTCCTGCAAGAAATTGTGGTTGGTTGGCAACAATACCAATGCTTTTTCCACCTAAGCGAGCAAAACCTACAATAATATTTTCGGCATAATCTTTATGTATTTCGTAAAAAGAATCGGTATCGATAATTCCCGAAATAACCTGATGCATATCATAGGGTTTATTTGGGTTATCAGGAACAATAGTGGCGAGCACATCTCGAACTTCATCTTGTAAATTATAATCTAAAGGCTTTGCGGTTTCGGTGTTGTTTTGTGGTAAATAACTTAAAAGTGTTTTTAAATCATCTAAGCATTCAATATCATTTGCTGAGGTTTTATGAGCAACACCTGATTTGGAGGCATGGGTTTGCGCGCCACCCAAATCTTCACTACTCACTTCTTCATTAGTTACCGTTTTTACAACATTTGGACCCGTAACAAACATGTAGCTTGTGTTTTCTACCATTAAGGTAAAGTCCGTCATGGCAGGAGAATAGACGGCTCCACCAGCACAAGGGCCCATAATAGCAGAAATTTGAGGAATAACTCCCGAGGCTTGTACATTTCTGTAAAAAATATCGGCATAGCCACCAAGCGAGCGTACACCTTCTTGAATTCGAGCGCCACCAGAATCATTTAAACCGATAATAGGAGCGCCTACTTTTACAGCCAAATCCATTATTTTACAAATCTTTTCAGCATGAGTTTCCGATAAGGCACCACCAAAAACAGTAAAATCTTGGGCGTAAATATATACCAATCTACCGTTAATAGTGCCATAGCCTGTAATAACACCATCACCATAATACAATTGGTTTTCCATACCAAAATCTGTGGTTCGGTGCGTTACCAATGCACCAGTTTCTTCAAAAGAACCTTGGTCCATTATGTAATTTACACGTTCTCTCGCGGTTAGTTTTTTCTTGGCGTGTTGTTTATCTATGCGTTTTTGTCCGCCACCTAAATGAGCTTCGGCAATACGTTTGTTTAGTTGATCTACTTTTGAATCCATGGTTTTTTGTTATTCAGAGGTTTTAATGTTGCCTACTTAATAGGTAATCGTAAAACCTTCTGGTCTTCTAAATATTGTTTAACGGCAATGAGTGCGGCAATTTGGGCTTCAGTTTCCGATTCAGCTTTAATAGCTTCCGGATTATAATGTTGTTTTACAAAATGCGTATCGAAATTTCCTGATTGAAAAGCCTCATGGTTACAAACAAACTTTCCGAAATTTAAGGTGGTTTGTACGCCTTCAACGTGATAATTATCAATAGCTCTTATCATTAACTGAATGGCTTCTTCTCTCGTTTTTCCGTAGGTTATTAATTTTGCCAACATGGGGTCGTAATAGATAGGGATATCCATGCCTTGCTCAAAACCGTTGTCTACTCTAATGTTATCACCTTCGGGTAGTTTGTAAACTTCTAAGTTACCTACGCTTGGCAGAAAATTATTTAAAGGGTCTTCGGCATAAACCCTTAACTCTAATGCGTGCCCTTTAATTTTTAAATCGTCTTGTTTTATTTGAAGTGCTTCGCCTCGTGCAATTTTTATTTGTAGTTCAACTAGATCTACTCCAGAAATAAGTTCCGTTACCGGATGTTCCACTTGCAGACGTGTATTCATTTCTAAAAAATAAAAATTTTGATTTTCATCTAATAAAAACTCAACAGTTCCTGCTCCCAAGTAATCACAAGATTTGGCCACTTTTATAGCGGCTTCACCCATTTTTTTACGAAGTTCTGGCGATAAAATACAAGATGGCGCTTCTTCAATAACTTTTTGATGACGACGCTGTATGCTACATTCTCTTTCAAAAAAGTGTAAAACATTGCCGTGACTATCGGCTATAATTTGAATTTCTATATGTCGTGGAGAACTCACATATTTTTCAATAAAAACGGAGCCGTCTCCAAATGCAGATGTGGCTTCGCTTATAGCGCGATTCATCTGCGATTCTAAATCGGCTTCTTGTTCCACAACGCGCATGCCTTTTCCGCCACCTCCTGCCGATGCTTTTATCAAAATAGGGAACCCAATTTCTCTTGCAATGGTTTTTGCTTTTTCAACATCGGTTATGGCTTCGTCAATCCCCGGAACCATTGGGATGTTATAATGCTTTACGGCATCTTTTGCTGCCAATTTGCTGCCCATTATTTTAATGGCTTTCGATTTTGGACCAATAAAAATAATATTGTTAGCCTCGCATGCTTCCGCAAAAGCGGCATTTTCACTTAAAAAACCATAGCCAGGATGTATGGCATCGGCATTAAGGCTTTTAGCAACTTCAATAATTTTATCGGCTCGTAGATACGATTGGTTGGATGGTGGTTCGCCAATGCAAACGGCTTGATCTGAAAATTTAACATGCGGTGCATTTCGGTCTGCTGTAGAAAATACAGCAACCGTTTTTATGCCCATTTTCTGAGCCGTTTTCATCACTCGAATGGCTATTTCTCCTCGATTTGCAATTAATATTTTCTTCATGCTTTATATTAATTATTCAAATTCAATTAATAAATAGTTTTTTTCTACGGCATCACCTTTTACAGCAGAAATCGATTTGATAATTCCATCTCGTGGTGAAGTAATTATGTTTTCCATTTTCATGGCCTCCAAAATTAAAAGCGAATCGTTTTCTTTAACCTCTTGACCTGTTTTAACAAAAACCTCTAAAATCAATCCAGGCATTGGCGCCTTTAATTCATTAATGTGTTTAGATGCGCTATTTTCAAAGCCCATTTCGGTTATAAGTCTGTCTAAATCATCAGAAATATTGACTTTATAAGTGGCGTTATTAACTTGTATAGTGTAAGTTTTGTTTAAGAAATTATTTTCTGAAATCTCAACTTGATACGATTTGTTATTATGAAGAATGTGTCTGTTATTTTCAGAAGTATTTATAGCATCTAGTTGGTATGCATCTTCTTTCGAAATTTCAAAAACCTGATTATTGTTCACTTTCGTGATAAACTGTTTACCCATAAAATCCAGATTAGTTTGTAGTAAATATAAGGATTTTAAGATTCAATGTTATGTTTACTTTATTGAATCAAAAGTAGAGTAGTCTATCGTTTAAAGCGTTGTTGAACTAATGGGATGATTTTTAAGGTGCTAGGTTTTGCGGTGTATTTGCGTTGTTGTGTTTTAATTTACGGCAGAAATCTAGCTATAGATATTATAAAAATAAGGAACAAGTTTTAACTCTCGGTTTTAAAATGAGAGTTTTTTTGATGGTGTTGTATGGCTTTTCTAGAAAGTAAAATCCCGATAAAAAGAGATACGAAAGCACCTATCCAAATTCCTGGTATAAAGTCGATGAATAAAAAGAAATCGTAAGCGCCATGAAAAATTACAGCGAGTAGTAAACCCGTTAAGTTTAAAACTATTTTATTGTTAGAGAATTTAGCTTTTCCCATAAAATAGCCCATTAGAATACCGAAAGTCGCATGCGCTGGGATTGCGGTTAGGGCGCGTAGAAATGCCGTTTCATACCCGCTTTCAAAAACGTAAAAAATATTTTCGGTAGCAGCAAAACCCATGGAAACCATTACGGCATATACAATGCCATCAAAAGGTTCATTAAATGCTTTTCGAGCTTGAGCAAAATAGCGTACAATAACATATTTGCTAAATTCTTCGGTTAATGCGACAACCAAAAAGGCTTTTAGAAATAATTGTAGAAGACTAGTGTGATCGTCTAGTGGTAAAATATAATCGAAAACATAATACATTAACGAGGTAATAATAATGCTAATTACGGCGCCTAATAAAAAAGCGATAAGCATGAGGCGTTTTGGTTCTTTCTCGTATTTATCTTTGATATAGATGTAAATAATAACTAGAAAAACTGGTGCGATTGCCGATATTAATAAGCCCATTAAATTGATTTTGATGATGTTAGTGAGTGGTTTTTAAACTTTTTCGCTTTTTTTAACGTACATAATTACGAACTAAATAATTAAATACCTCAAAAATGAAATTAAACTCCTTTTTAATTCTCAGTTTTTTAAGTTTTCAGTTTTTGCAAGGACAGGATTTATCGCAAGGATATATTGCTAACGATTTACAGCAACACCCAATGCAAGCGTTAAATAAACCGGGTTATTTAAGTGTGGTTGCCGACCCTTCATTTCCTAGAACAGATATTCGCCGTATTACGGAAGCGCCGTCTGGTCAATTTATTGCGCCTATGTATAGTTCTACTCAAGCATGGAATGCCAATGAAAGTTTAATGATTGTTTATGGTGGTGGTACGCATAAACTTCTAAATGGTAAAACATATGCCTTTGTTCGAGATTTATCGGATATTAATCCTGACGATGTAGAAACCGTGTTTTGGCATTTTACAGACCCTAATGTGTTTTTTTATATCGATAATACCACCACTGAATTTATTCGCTATACGGTAGACACTCAATTAAAAACCGTACTTGTTAATTTAAAAACAGCTTCTGGTTGTTCCACCGGAATTACAGGCGGAAATGATGTCCAAATGATGTCTTGGGATTCCGATGTAATAAGTTTTCGATGTGGAAATACGGCAGCTTACTATTACCGTATTTCAACAGGTGCCTTAACGCAATTCAATATTTCTAATATTGAATATGTGGCTCCAATGCCTTTTCCTAGCGGGAATTTATTTTACCACCGAGGTGATGTGTACGATGCTAACGGGAATTTTGTACGATCTTTCAATCTAAACAATGGTACCGAGCATTCTTGTCTTGGAAAGTTAAGTAATGGGGACGATGCTTATTTCACTATAGGTTTTGAAGAAGGCCCCGATAATAATTGCCAAGGCAGTTTAGTGGCTCACAATGCTACAACAGGATATTGTTTTTCTGTAACTCCGGTTGCAGGCTATGCTTATCCAAAAACAGGAACTCATATTTCTGCATTGGCACATAAAAACAGCGAAGGTGGTTGGGTTGCTGTATCTTGTTTAGGGTATCAAGAAGATGGTGTGCAAATATTAGATCAGGAATTATTTATAGCTAAAGTCAATGAGTTTGATGGCGATGTATATCGTGTGGCTCACCATAGAAGTGATAAAAAAGAACTTGGCTATTGGGGAGAACCACACGTAACTATTAGTCCAACGGGAACACGATTGCTGTTTGGAAGCGATTGGAGTGGCACAGAAGATGGTGATTCGGTAGATTGCTATGTAGCCGAATTAGGCGATTATACTTTAGGAACCGATAAGCAGGAAGATGAGGTAACTTTAACTGTTTATCCAAACCCTGTAGTGAATCTATTGTTTATAAAAACCAATGAAACCTTATTGAAGTATCAAGTTTTTGATGTTCAGGGAAAATTGTTATTGAAATCTATTTTAGATGAAGGAAACTCGATAGATGTATCTTTATTAACTTCAGGAATGTATTTTATTGATTTTTATTCTGAAAATGGTAAAAAACAAACTTTGAAATTTATTAAATAGCAGCCTTTATTTTATCGAGTACAAACTGATAGTATGCTTTGTTTGAGGCTATAAAATGATTGTCGGTATTGTTTTCTAAGTGTAATTTAAACTGACTGAAAGAAACGAGTTTTAAAGCTTCAACTTCTTCCTCTTGTGCAGTAAGTTCTGTGATGTCAACTTTTAGTTCAGCAATAAAAACATGGTGAAATTCATTGTCCTGGATAGCACCATCGGCATAAGCTGTTAAATGTTTATTAACGCCAATTTTAATTAAATCACTTGGTTTAAGTAATAAGCCTAACTCTTCTTGAGTTTCACGTATAGCAGCAGTTTCTATAGATTCGCCGGCATCAATATGGCCAGCAGCCGATACATCCCAAAGTAGCGGGTAGATGGCTTTTTTATGAGAGCGCTGTTGTAGCAAAATTTCACCTTGACGCGTAAACAACCAAAGATGAATGGTATTGTGAAACCAACCATTTTTATGAGCTTCAGATTTTAAAGCGACCTGTCCCGTTGGTTCACCATTTTCGGATACAATATCTATATATTCGTCCATATTCTAAGATTAAAAAAAGCCTCATTTACATGAGGCTTTTATGTTTTATATTTAAAATCTAATTAGTCGAAATAACTAAATGTTTCGCCGCCTTTAATGTTTAATAACGTTTCGTAAATCATTTTAATAACGTTTTCAACATCATCTCTATGCACCATTTCTACAGTAGTATGCATGTACCTAAGTGGTAAAGAAATTAAAGCAGAAGCTACACCGCCGTTGCTGTAAGCAAAAGCATCAGTATCTGTTCCAGTAGCTCTAGAAAGAGCAGAGCGTTGAAAAGGAATGCCTTTAGCCTGTGCTGTTTCTGTAATTAAATCGCGTAATTTTTGTTGTACTGCAGGAGCATAAGCAATTACAGGTCCGCTACCAATTTGTAAGTCACCTTGAGATTTCTTTTCAATCATTGGTGTGGTTGTATCGTGTGTTACGTCGGTTACAATAGCCACATTTGGTTTAATGGTTTGGGTAATCATTTCGGCACCACGTAAGCCAATTTCTTCTTGTACAGAATTTGTAATGTACAGTCCAAAAGGTAATTCTTTTTTATTTTCCTTTAGTAAACGAGCTACTTCAGCAATCATAAAACCACCCATACGGTTATCTAATGCACGACAAACAAATTTATCGCCATTTAAAATATGAAATTCATCCGGATACGTAATTACACAACCAACATGAATGTCTAATTTTTCTACCTCTTCCTTAGTTTTGCAACCACAATCGATAAAAATATTGTCAGGTTTAGGAGCTTCTTCGTTCGCTTTATTTCTTGTGTGTATGGCTGGCCAACCAAAAACACCTTTTACAATACCATTTTTAGTATGGATATTTACAATTTTACTTGGTGCAATTTGGTGATCACTACCACCGTTTCTAATCACGTAAATAAGTCCATCATCAGAAATATAATTAACATACCACGAAATTTCATCAGCATGTCCTTCAATCACGACCTTGTATTTTGCATCCGGATTAATTACCCCAACCGCAGTACCATAGGTGTCTGTGATAAAAGTATCTACATATGGTTTTAAATAATCCATCCATATTTTCTGTCCTTCCCACTCGTATCCGGTAGGAGCTGCATTATTTAAATATTTTTCAAGAAAGTCCATAGACTTTTCGTTCAGTATACTCTTCTTTGCCATTTTATTAAGTTTTGCACTAAAATAATAATATAAATAGAAAAAAAATGTTTTAAAGGGAGTAAATTATTAATTTTGACATACTAATTATCTTGTGATATTTTGACGACATTTTTAAAATACATATTCTTCTTATTCCCGGTGTTGCTTATCGCGCAAGTTAGCGATGTAGAGCAAGATACTACTGTGGGTAAATATTTGATAATAAAAGGCGATAGCATTCCGCGAACAACTATAGATTTAGATGCTGTAATGATTTTACATCGTCTTAAATTTGAAAATAGAGAAGCTCGTATTCGGTATTTAATTTTACGCCGAAAAACATTAAAAGTATATCCGTATGCAAAAATGGCTGCAGACCGGTTAGATTCCTTAACAAAGCATTTAGCAACACTTACTAAAAATAGTGAGAAGCGGAAATATACTCGAAAAATACAGAAATATATTGAAGGTGAATTTTCAGATGAATTAAAAAAAATGAGTCGTACCGAAGGTCAAATACTCGTAAAGTTAATACATCGACAAACCGGAATTACTACGTTTGAATTAGTGAAGGAATTACGAAACGGTTGGCGTGCCTTTTGGTATAATACCACGGCAAGTATGTTCGATATTTCACTAAAACGAGAATTCGATCCTGAAAATGAAAAAGAAGATTATTTAATTGAAGATATTCTACAGCGAAACTTTCAAAGCGGACGATTAGTACGTCAAAAATCGGCTATTCCATTCGATTTTTATACCCTAACAGAAAAGTGGCGAAACACACCCGAAAAACCATAAATTATGCGAATTCAAACACCTTTTGAAGAAAAACTGAATGCTTTAACGCATGGAATTGGTGCTGTTTTAGGTGTTGTAGCTTTAATTTTATTGATAAAATACAATGCGCACAAAACACCTTGGAGTTTGTTTAGCGTTATTGTTTATGGCATTTCTATTATTGTATTGTTTACCGCATCAACATTGTACCATTCTGTTATAAAAGAGAAGCAAAAACATATATTCCGGATTATAGATCACATTAGTATTTATGTACTTATAGCCGGAACTTACACACCTGTTTGTTTAATTACGCTCGACCAAAGTTTTGGGTGGCCAATGTTTTGGGTTGTTTGGGGTATTGCTCTTTTTGGAGTTGTTTTAAAAATTTTCTTTACAGGAAGGTTTGAACTCTTTTCAACCTTACTCTATTTAGTCATGGGTTGGCTTATTGTTTTCGATTTCACATCTTTATCTGAAGGCATAGGAAGCGATGGAATTTTGTTTTTGTTTGCAGGCGGTTTATCTTATACCATCGGTATTATTTTTTATGCTATTCAAAAAATTCCATACAACCATGTTATTTGGCATTTGTTTGTTTTGTCGGGTGCCGTTTTTCATTTTTTCATGATTTTTAATTACGTGATATGGTAGCAGTTAAAAGTATAAAAACTCAAGAGGATTTTAAATTAGTAGAAACCTTAGCGAGCCAAATTTGGCATCAGCATTATCCTGATATTATCGGTTTAGAGCAGGTAGAATATATGTTAGCGAAATTTAATTCCGCGAAAGCGATTGAAGAACAAGTTCGTTTAGGCGCGCAGTTTTACTGTTTAATCCATAACGAAACACCTGTTGGTTATATGGCAATTAAGCCAGAAGATGATTTTTTGTTTTTAAGTAAATTGTACGTTGCAGAAACCTCTAGAGGAAAAGGTGTTGGTCGGGTTGCTTTAAATTTTATAGATGAAGAAGCAAAAAAACAACAACTTTTAGGCATAAGATTAAAGGTGAATAAATACAATACAGCATCTATTGCAGCCTACGAAAAATTAGGCTTTAAAAATGTAAAAGCATCTGTTACCGATATTGGAAATGGCTTTGTTATGGACGATTTTGAAATGGAAAAGTTGTTCTAGTGTTTAGTTGAGGTATTAACCTTCGATAACATCTTTGTATTCCTCGAAAAAAGCTTCAAATAAATTCATGTTTATATTAAAAAACTCCATCACATCGCGCCATGTGTTTTTATTATGGATAGAAACTTTTTGTTCTAACGGTACATAAATTCTCGAAATTTCTTTTTCATTATCTAAAAAATAAGCTTCGTTGTAAATGGCGTCTGGCAAATATTCATCTAATAAAATAGATTTTAAAGCCTCTAGTTTCTCCCAATGGTTTATGCGGTGTTCCAAATCGTCTTCAAGATCTAAAGCGATTAAAGCACTTCGGTTATCAAAATGAAATTTAAAACTTAAACCTTTTAATTTTGTGTTGTATAAAATCCACTTTCGTGGGAAAGATTTTCCGAAACTGGTCCAGAATTCTTCTCTCATTTTTCTTGATTCTTCTTTACTAAACATTTAAAATATATGCTTTCCAATTTCCGCGAAAGCGAAAATCTTATTAATTTTTATCGTTTTCTACTCACCGTTAGCCCATCTCGAATTGGTAAAACAACAGTTTCTATTCTTGGATCTTCTTTTAAAAGTGTGTTGTAATCCAAAACAGCTTTAGTCGATTTATCTTTAGGGTCTAGAGGCTCAATCACTTTACCATGCCACAATACATTATCGGAAATAATAATGCCACCGGGATTTAGTTTTTCAATAATTAAATGAAAATAATTGACGTAGTTCGGTTTATCGGCATCAATAAAAATTAAATCGAAGGTTTTGTCTAAGGTTGGGATAATGTCAATGGCATTCCCGAGATGCTGAAAAATTTGGTTTCCGTATTCCGATTTATCGAAATATTTACGTTGAAAATCAAACAGTTCCTCATTCACATCAATAGTGTGTAACTCACCATCTTTTTGTAAACCTTCAGCTAAACATAAAGAGGCATAACCTGTAAAAGTGCCGAGTTCCAAAATGTTTTTTGGATTTTTAAGTTTAGAAATCATGCTTAAAACGCGCCCTTGGTAGGGACCGCTGAGCATGATAGGTTGTAATATTTTTTGATATGTTTCGCGCGTAAGTTGCTGTAATAATGAAGGTTCATCTTCAGAATGGTTTACAACGTAGGCGTCTAATTCTTCGGGTAAAAAGTGCATTTAGAATTTGTTCTTTTCGTAATAAATAAAAAACAAAAGTATTACTTTTTTATAGATCCGTTTTTAATTTCATTGTAATTTAGAAACTATATATGCAGTTCGTCAGAAATAAGTTTCAATATTAAAAGATAACAAGTTTCTTTGAGCTTTATAAATAGTTAAATTTACAATTATGAAAAGACTCATTTTACTTGCTCTTATTCTTATAAGTATTCCTGTTATTGTAATCTCAGGTTCTAGTAAAAGTGCCAACCGTCTTAATTATTATCCTGATTTACCAAAAGATGATAAATGGGAATATGTAAAGGAACGTCTATTTGATGGAGAAATAGAAAATTTTCATAGTCATTCAGGTCCTATATTAATAGAATTAGTAAATCCTCGTTCTCCAGATAGTACAGCTTTAGAGTCTGTTTTTGATGAGCTAAGGGGGGTATTACCCGATAAGGATATCGATTATTTTAGAAACTATACAGGTGCTAGTTCATTAAGAGTTCCTCAAAGTGATGATCCCAAGGTAGTAAACGGGTTCAAGTTTTCTAAGTTGAAGGGACGCGCTTTAACTCTTTGGATTACAGAAGTAGAATCAAAAAAAGAAGCTTATACATTATATGATGAAAGGTTCTTGAAAACGGTTAGTCTTAATTATTATGGAACGAAATTGGTAAATAGCCGAACAAGAGGTCTTGGACCCAATAAAAGAGATTATGTTCCCAATAGTCGACAATTTACTTTTAAGTTTCATGAAAGCCAAACTGTAAAAGAAAGAATGGAAATGATGAGGTTCTATTTAGTTAGAATGATATCATGTGCAAGTCTATTTAAGGAAAGAACTAATCGTGAATCTGAAGTTGTAGGAGCGATGCTGAATAGTAATAAAGCTTCTTCATGGCATCTTGATTTTACTGAATATGATAAGTTTTTACTCCAAAAATTCTATTCACCAACTTTGTTAGAAGACTATAGAAATTATATGTTTAAAACATATCCAAGGTGGTCTGCTGATAATCTTGTAGATAAAGAAAATACTAAGCTATTGGCCAATTGGACGCGTGCTATTTTGACTATGGTATTCTTTTTTTTATCTTTTAGTATTCTGTACAAGAGACAATATCGATTTCAATATTTAAGCTATTTTGTACCTATTTTCATAGCCTACATATGTGTTATTGAAATGAATTTTGTTGACAGTTATTTTTTTAATACCGGAAAACCTTTTAATCAAGAAAATTATTGGCCTGTCAGTTTGGTTTGGTTTAAAAACGTAGCCCTTATAGCTTTCTTTTTATGGCTATTTGATAGGTATGTTATTAAAGGAGAAATGAGTTTTACTACTCAGTTGGTATTAAAAATAAGTTTCACTTTTTTCGGTTTTTTAGTTCCTTTCTTTTTTCAATTCCTTATTAACTGGAATAAATTTCCTGATTTAAATTGGGATAAAAATTATAATTTTTTTTTAGGATGGAGATCACCTTTTACATGGGCTTTTCTTTTTTCATTAGGACGAGGTGTTTTATTATACCTAGACCACTTTTCAGATAACCTCATAAAACAAAAAGACATAGAACTAAGTAATCTAAAAGCAGCCAATGCTCAAGCCGAAGTCAGATTATTACAATCTCAAATAAACCCGCATTTTTTATACAATGCCTTAAATTCTATAGCAAGTTTAGCACAAACAGATGCTGATAAAACTGAAAAAATGGCATTGTCTTTATCCGATTTGTTTAAATATACCATCAACCGAAAAGGAAAAAAGAACAGTACTATTGGCGATGAGGTAGAAATGGTTAAAAACTATCTGGAAGTAGAACAAATTCGTTTTGGAGACCGCTTATCTTTCAATATTAGTGTTGACGAAAGTTTGGAAACTATAGAAATTCCGATGTTTCTTATTCAACCAATTATTGAAAACGCTGTAAAACACGGTATTTCTAAAATTGAAAATAACTGTAAAATTGAATTGAAAATTGTTAGAAATAATTCAGATATTGTTATATCTGTTCATGATAACGGTCCTGATTTTCCAGATGGATTGGTTAGTGGTCATGGATTGCAAACGGTTTTTGATTTGTTACGCTTAAGTTATGGCGAAAAGGCAGATTTAAGTTGGACGAATACACCAAAAAAAGAAATAGTAATCACAATAAAAAATATTAATTAAGATGAATAAACCCTATTCAACCTTAATAATTGACGATGAGCCTTTAGCAAGAACGCGTTTAGAAAAATTACTTTTAAATTTCCCTGAGAGTATTGATATTGTTGGGTTTGCAATAAATGGGAGAGAGGCTAAACAGCAGATTGAGGTTTTAAAACCAGATCTTATTTTTTTGGATATTGAGATGCCGGTAATCAATGGGTTTGAATTAATCGAAGCATTAGATAAAATACCGTTAATTGTATTTTGTACAGCACACGATGAGTATGCATTAAAGGCCTTTGAAACTAATAGCGTAGATTATTTGGTAAAACCTGTGCGTTTGGAACGTTTGGAGAAAACCATTGATAAGTTGAAATTATTCAATAATAAAGATGCTTCACAAGATATTTTAAAAGTTGTTCGAGAATTATCGGCTCAAAAGAAGCAAAAGGTAATGACCTCAATAACCGTGAAAAAAGATGATAAACTGATTTTTATAAAATTAGAAGACATCATATACTTCGAAGCCAATGATAAATACGTCAGCATAGTAACAAATAAAGGTGTTTTTTTAACCGAAAAATCGTTAACCCAACTTGATACACAGTTACCCGATTACTTTTTAAGAGTACATCGGGCGTTTGTAATCAACACAAATTATGTTGAAGAAGTTCAGAAATACTTCAACAGTCGGTTTATTTTTAAATTGAATAATAAAGGCGTATTAAGCGTGACTTCCGGACGGAGTTATTCGGATAAAATTAAAACATGGATGAGCATCTAACCTAAAATCCTTTTAATTAATTTTTGTTTTGCGGCTTCATCATCACCACAAAGCCATTGTACCACGTTGTTTTCCCAAATATCATCGTATTCGGTAGTGGTAATAATGTCGCGTTCTATGGCCAAATCTAAAATTTTCCCTGGGTATGATGATTGTTTATCACTTTCCATTTCACCTAAAGGATAAGGATCGTCGAGCCCCATGATAACTTGTTTAGAACCGTGATTTCTAATCAGTAATTCTAGTCCGCCAGTATCATGCACCAAAGTGTCGAAGAATATGTTTTTATGCCCCACGGCTTTTCTTGGGTGGTGTTTACCTTCGAATAAATCGGGTCTGCCATCAAAACCTTGAATACGTCGGCCCAAATTAATTTGCGCCAACTGTCCGCCATGAGCAAAGCAAGTACGCATATTTGGATATTTTTCTTGATAACCATTTAATGTTAAAAAATGATATGCATCGCCACATTGTGCCAACATCCAAATAAGATGAAAACGCCAAGATGTGTTTTCTAATTTTATAAATTTTTCACCATCGTACGGGTGTATTTCTACAGCTAAATTGTATTTGTTAGCTAGCTCGAAAATAGGTTCGTTTTCTTCATCAAAAATACAACGCCATGTGCCAATGGTATCCATGTAGTGCGTTGGTAAGCAAAGCAATTGCATACCATGCGTTTCTACGCAACGTTCAATTTCCCAACAGGCACTACGAATAAAACCTGGATGCACCACAAAGCCACAAGTGAATTTACTAGGGTGTTCTCGCTGAATACGTGCGTTAAAATCGTTTTGAAAACGTAACGCCTTTTTCATTTCTTCAACACGTAAACCATTGCCGTAAAGTTGCGATAGGTTTAAAACCACAGCATGATCTAGCTTGTTGCGCTCCATCCATTCTAATTTTTCATCTAGGAAAAAACTAGAGTCGGTTACGGGGCGTTTCCAATCTTTTTGAAGCATAAATTTCCGGTCTTTATCCACCCAAAAAATGCCTTTTTCTTGCATGTAATCTGGTATTTCTTCCGGATAGGGAAGTAAGTGCGAATGTCCGTTAATTCTAAGTTTACGTTTCATGTGTTTTGTTTCAGCGAAAGCGAAAAAAGTTTTATGTTGTTTAGAAAACACGACTTTAAACAGGAATATCTAAAGTTTTAAAAAGTGCTATTCAATTTTAACCTTTTTAGGAGGTAGCATAACTTCACTGCAATTTGGGCAGGTGCGTTTGTGCTGATCGCTATAATAATTATCGAAAATTTTAGGCATATCGGTTTCAATATTCTCTAGTGTAAAATCTTCTTCGTAAAGTTTGGTTACACAGTTTTCGCAAAACCAAACTAAAGCATCTTTAGTACCTTCTGGGCGTTTGTACTCGATAACTAAACCAACAGTGTTGGCTCCACGTTGCGGAGAATGTGGCACTTTTGCTGGTAATAAATAAATATCACCTTCTTTTATATGTACATCTTTAGGCGTGCCTTTATGAATAATTTTTAAAACAATATCGCCTTCAATTTGATAGAAAAACTCTGGAGTTTCATTGTAATGATAATCTTTTCGGCTGTTTGGACCACCAACAACCATAACAATAAAATCGGCATCTTTCCAAACCACTTTGTTACCAACGGGTGGTTTTAATAAATGTCTGTTTTCTTCAATCCAAGCTTTAAAATTTAAAGGAGAAACTAGTTTACTCATTTTTTATATTTTGAATTAAGTTTTTATAAAGTTACAATTTATAATGAATTCTATATATTCCAAATGTTAAATATTAATTGGTTTTTGGAACTACAATTTTCTAAAAAGCAGAATTTAGATTTAAGATGTTTTCGGTTTCTTGTTGCACCTTTTTTAGAATACTATTTAAGTTTTCTGATGGCGTTATACTTTTATTCTTTAAAAGACTAAGAATGGCTTTATCTTGAGCACGCCCTTTTAGCATAGCCTCTTGATAGCCTATGTTTTCGTTAAAAGTGACCAAGCTATATTTTGAAGAGTATTTGGTAGGAAACTCTTTTTCTAAAGCCATTTCTATTTTACGCTTTTCTTGAAAAATAGGATGTGCCACATGATCACGCATTTCTAAAAAGTTATCGAGTGCTAAATCTGCAATAGCATCGGTGTCTTTTTTACGATGATTTTCGTAACGTTCAAAAACGGTTTGCCAATCGCCTTCATATTCATCTAAAATAGCATCAAATTCTACAACATCTTCAAAAGCAGCGTTCATTCCTTGGCCGTAAAAAGGGACAATAGCGTGAGCCGCATCGCCCATTAAAAGCGTATTGCCTTTGTAATGCCATGGCGAACATTTTACGGTGCCTAATGCAGCGGTTGGATTTTCAAAAAAGTCTTGTGTTAAATTCGGCATGAGCTCTAAAGCATCTGGGAATTCTTTGTTGAAAAAGGCTTCTACTCGCTCTGGTGTTGTTAGGTTATCGAAATTATATTCGCCTTTGCTGTAACTTAAAAATAAAGTAACGGTAAAACTTCCGTCTAAATTAGGCAAAGCAATAAGCATAAAATCGCCTCGAGGCCAAATATGCAATGCGTTTTTGTGTGTTTTGTAATCGCCCGATTTTGTTGGAAGTATGCTTAATTCTTTATAGCCGTGAGATAGGTAATCTTGCGAAAAACTAAATAGGAATTTTTTACCTAAAAAGTAACTTTTTCTTAAAGCAGATCCTGCACCATCGGTAGCTATTATAATATCGGCGTTTTCTGTAAATTCGAGTTTGGTTTCGTAATCTTTGAATAACGCAGAGGTATTTTCAAAATCTACTGATTTACATTTTTTATTGAAATATATATTTACGTTTTCGTGCTGTTCGGCTTCATTTAAAAGTAGGCTATTTAAATCGCCACGAGAAATGGAGTTGATGTATTCGTGAGTTCTTCCGCTGTAATTAGATTGAAAGGTGTTACCTTCTTTATCATGAATCATACGGCCATGCATGGGAATGGATAAGGCTTGCGCTTTATCTTCTAAACCAACAAGTTTCATGGCTTTGTTACCACGATCGGAAAAGGCTAAATTTATAGAGCGGCCTGCACTAATGTCTACCTTTCGTAAATCGGGACGCATTTCGAAAACCGAAACGCGATATCCGCGCTGCCCCATGCGTAGAGCAAGTAAACTTCCGCAAAGTCCTGCTCCTATAATAATTACGTTTTGTTGTTTACTCATTTAAAATAGTTTTTAATTTTTCAACTAATTGGTATACATCTTCGAAAGAATTGTAGAGAGGTACAGGTGCACAGCGAATTACATCGGGCTCGCGCCAATCGCTAATTACACCAGCTTCGGTGAGTTTGTTATGTAATGTTTTGTTTGCATTTTTAACTTGAATAGAAAGTTGGCAACCACGCTCGTCTGGGTTTGTTGGTGTAATGATTTTAATAGCATCTTCACCTAAATCATTAAGTAAAAACTCGAAATAACCAGTTAGTTTTTTAGATTTTGCTGTGAGTTTTTCTATACCAACTTCTTGAAACATATCTAAAGAAGCTTTTATTGCTGCCATAGATAAAATAGGCGGGTTGCTAAGTTGCCAGCCTTCCGCACCAGGAAGTTGGTCGAATTCACCACGCATATTAAAACGTGTTTTTTTATTGTGGCTCCACCAGCCTGTAAATCTATTTAACTCTCTATTATGGGCATGACGCTCGTGTACAAAACAGCCTGCCAAGCTACCAGGACCAGCATTTAAGTATTTATAAGTGCACCAAACAGCAAAATCGGCACCAGAATCGTGTAAATTTAATTGAACATTTCCTGCACCGTGAGCACAATCGAAACCAACATTACAACCATATTTATGGCCTAACGTTGCAATACGTTTTAAATCGAAAAATTGACCGGTATAATAGTTTATGCCGCCAAGCATAATTAGGGCAATTTCATTGCCTTGAGCTTCTAAAATAGCTTCTAAATCATCATAATTTAAAAGTTCTTCGCCTTCTCTAGGTTTCCAAAGTATAACACCATCTTTATCATCATATCCATGATGGCGCAATTGAGATTCTACAGCATATTTATCTGAAGGAAAAGCATCACTTTCAATTAAAATTTTATAGCGTTTTTTTGTTGGTTTGTAAAATGAAACCATCATAAAATGTAGGTTGGCAGTAAGCGTATTCATTACAATAACCTCAATTGGTTTTGCGCCAACAACATGCGCCATACTTTCAGTTAAAAACTCATGATATGGTAACCAAGGTGTTTTAGCTTCAAAATGACCTTCTACACCTAAGTTTGCCCAGTCTTCTAGTTCTTGGTTAATATATTGTTTTGTCGCTTTTGGTTGTAGTCCAAGCGAATTCCCTGTCATGTAAATAAGTGGTTCCCCATTTTTGTTTTTGGGTAAGTAGAATGCGTCGCGATACGATTTTAATATATCGTTTTGGTCCTGCTGTTTTGCAAATTCTAGACCTGTTTTAAATTCAGACAAAGGTTTGTAGGTTTTCTGTTCATAGCAAAAATAAAACAATTATATCAAATAAAAACTTGTCTTAAATCTAATTCATTTTGTAGGAATTGTTTAACTTTATTGAATTAACACATAAAACAAAAGTATCCATGTTAGGTGATATTTGGAAATCTTATGTACAAAGGTACGTCCGGTATAGCAGATTTTCAGAACGAGAAGAAAAAGAGGGGTTGCCGTATTTTAGAGATAAACTTTTTATTTCTATTTTATTATTAACTTTTGTCTTAGGTTTACTTTCTTATATACCTAGTACTTATGTCGCCATTGCTAGAGGCGAAAATATAATTGCCGTATTAAATACATGTACTATTTTGGTGTTAATCTTTACGGTCTTTTATCGAGGACTTAGTTTTTATGCCAAAAAAATATTGTTTTCAATTAATTTCTTTATCCTATCTATTGTCATGTTTGTGGTGCTTGGGTTCGAAGGGAATGGGAGTGTATTAATTTTTGCATTATCTATTTTAATCACGCTGTTTAATGGAAAAAGACATGGGCTATTTTCTATTTTAATTATCGCGATTTTTTATGGGGTTTTATTATTGGGTTCATGTTTTAATCTTTTTTATCTCCCCATTTTTGAACAGTATGAGTTTCAGCTCTTAGCCATTATTACATTAAATAACATACTGTTTAATTTACTCTTAGTTTTTTCTGTATCTTTTTTAATAAACCAATTGCATACCGCTTTATTGAAAGAAAATGAATTGCAAATTGAATTATATGAAAAGCATAACAACGTGTTGGAGGCTAAAAATAGAGTTGAAAAATCGGACAAGCTTAAGTCGGCTTTTTTGGCTAATATGAGTCATGAAATTAGAACACCGATGTATGGCATTTTAGGTTGTGCTCAGTTTTTAAGGGAATATAATGAAGACGATCCTAGTTATCAGGAATATATAGAGGTTATAGAAGATAGTGGTGAGCAGTTACTGGATATTATGACAGATATTATTAATATTTCTATTATAGAATCTGGACTCATGTCTACAAATATTAAAATGTTTAATATTAATGATAAGATAAATACGGTGTACAACGCTTTTTTACCAGAAGCAGAAGAGAAAGGTATTGTATTTATTTTAAACAATGTTATTGCTATACAAGATGCTTACATAAGTTCGGATAGCGATAAGGTAACTTCTGTTTTAAAATATCTTATAAAAAATGCTATAAAATATACAGATGAAGGTATAGTTGAATTAACATGCGAACGCCAAGACGAGAGCTTTATAGCATTTAATTTAAAAGATACAGGCATTGGAATCCATGAGGATAATTTTGAGCATATTTTCGACACCTTTTACCAAGTAGATGTCGAAAATGTGAATGCATTACACGGCTCTGGCGTTGGTTTAACTATAGCAAAAGCCTATATAGAAATGCTTGGTGGTAGCATATCTTTAAAAAGCGAAGTAGATGTAGGTACTTCGTTTTTGTTTACAATGAAGGTGAATTTAACCTAAAAGATTTCGCTTTTACTTAATTGAAATATTAGTGAAATTTAAATTCCAATTACCATTTGGTTTTTTGTGATCTACAGCAAGTTTAAATCCGTTAATGTCTTTATAGTTTTCGAAAGTAGTCATCATCGATGGTTCTGTTTGGTTGGCTTTTCTAAAAATCCATTCTTTAATTAAAAAGTTATCATCATAAAAAATATCGTAAGCATCGCCGGGTGTGTAGCCGCCATTGTTAGAATAGGTTAACGTTATTTTGTTTAAAGCCGTTTTACTTATTGGCGCTTCTGTTTTTACAGGTTCTGAAATGGTTGTTCCAGAATCCCAAACTAATTGAAATGGTATAAGCAACCAGAATTTATCGTTAATAAAGCCTGGGTCTACTTTTAAGCTAATAGAATCTAATGCAGAGCGATTGTAGCTAATAGTATCAGTGCTTGTGATAGATGTTATATCGTTAGTTTTAGGTTTCCAAACCCAGTGCCTTTCAAAATGTGTACTATCTTTATCTACGTTAAAAGTAAAAGCAATTTCATTAACATTTTTCCAGTTTTCAAAACCGTGGGCATTGGCTATTTTTTCAGCCATGGTTAATGATTTTGGTTCAGGAATAGATTTGGTATTGTCTTTACAAGACGTAATTAATAGCGTTATTAGAGTTATGTAGATGAAGTTTTTCATAATTTAGATTTTTTGTAAAGATACTTTGAAGATGACAAATAATACTAAATATTTTAAAACGAATAAAGCGACTTGGAATCGGAAAGTAAAGGTACATGCCGAAAGCGATATGTATAATATGGAAGCTTTTAAAAAAGGAAAGTCTTCATTAATGTCTTATGAGTTGGATGCTTTGGGAGATGTAAAAGGAAAATCTCTTCTCCATTTACAATCTCATTTTGGGCAAGATACCTTAAGTTGGAGTAGGCTAGGTGCTAAATGTACTGGCGTGGATTTAAGTGATGAAGGTATAAAACTTGCAAAATCTTTAAATGAAGAATTAGAGCTAGATGCTCAGTTTATATGTTGCAATGTCTTGGAAACGTCTCAGTACGTCAAAGAAGAATTCGATATAGTGTTTACCAGTTATGGCGTTATTGGGTGGTTACCCTATTTAAAACCTTGGGGAAAAATGATAGCCGAACGCCTAAAACAAGGCGGGACTTTTTTTATGGCAGAGTTTCACCCCATAGTTTGGATGTTTGATTATTTAAATGAAAAACCAATAATGACTTATGGCTATATGCAAGATGAGGTGATTTATGAAGAATATGAAGGTACATACGCTGACCAAGAATCGGCAATAACGAGTAAGGAATATGGTTGGAATCATGGTTTAGGTGAAGTGATTTCTGCACTTACCGAAGCCGGATTACGTATTGAGTATTTAACCGAACATAATGAGAGCCCTTACAATGTATTGCCGAATTTGACTGAAACTGATAACGGTATGTTTGTAACCCAGGATAAATTATATCCTTTAATTTTCACTTTAAAAGCGACTAAGGTTTAAAAAAGCGACTTTCTATTTTATATCATGCTTGTCTAAAAATTTCAAGATTAACTCGGCTATTTCTCGTGTTTTTTCTTCAGCAGCAAAATGGCCTGCATCCAAAAGATGAAGTTCGGCGTTTGGCAAATCTTTTAAGTATGCTTTAGCTCCATTCGCATTAAATTTTAAATCCTTTTTACCCCATACAATTAATGTTTTGGGTTGATTTTCCGTTAGCATGTGTTGCCATTTTGGATAGCTCAATAAGTTAGTGTTGTAATCCTGAAACAGTTGCACTTGTATGTCTCTGTCTTTTTTAGAATTTAGAAAAACTAAATCATGTGTCCATGCATCCGGACTTTGTATATTTATATTTGTTTCATCTAAATCAAATAAATACTGCTTGTTAACCACGGTATCTTTTCCGGTTAGACTGTATAAAAAAGCATATTTTGTTTTGGAGGTATCGGTTTGGGCCGTTCTAAAAAAGTCTTGTCTTTTTTCGGTTAAACCATCAAGATAAGCATTGGCGTTTTGGACAATTAAAGCATCAATACGATTAGGGTTTTTCATCATCATTCTGTAGCCTACAGGTGCCCCAAAATCTTGCATATACATTACATAATTTTCTATATGGAGTGTATCTAAAAGTTTCTGAGTATAATTGGCTAATAAATCAAAGGTATATTTAGTAGTTTTCGGGTCGAGGTGAGCGCTATAACCCGAGCCTAAATTATCTGGCGCAATAACATAGTAGTGCGTTGAGAGCATAGGAATTAAATTTCTATAGGAATGAGAAGACGATGGATAACCATGAAGTAAAACTATAACTGGATTCTTTTTATCACCAGCAGCTCTGTAAAACAATTTTACACTATCAACCTCTGCATAGTTGTATGTGGTTGCGGGAGGTAAAAAGAAGTTGTTTTTGTTCTCTTCTTTAATGCTATTACATCCAAATAATGCTAGACTTAAAATTGAAAGGACTAAAATGTGTTTCATTTTTTTATTTTCAGGTTAATAAATTGCTGATTGAGAGATTAGACGTATTTATTTTGTATGCTTGCGCATAAAGCTTCTCATTTTTTTAATAATAGCATCGCCATCTTCTTCTAAAGCAAAATGCCCCGTATCGTAAATGTTGTAATCAATATTTGTAACATCCTTTTTAAAGGCTGCTGCACCACTTTCAGGAAAAAAGGCATCGTTTTTACCCCAAACAATTAATAAAGGCGGTTGATTGTCTCTTAAATATTGTTGCCATTTTGGGTATAATTTCACATTGTTTTGGTAATCGTAAAATAAATCTAAATTTACAGCATGAGCACCCGGTCTAGAAAGTCTTAAGTAATCTAAATTCCAGTTATCTGGATTTACGGTTTCTATATTTCTAACACCGTGTGTGTATTGCCATTTTAATCCTTCTAAAGAAAAGGCTGGTAATAATGCTGTTTCGGTAGTTTCGTTTCTGTCTTTCCAAAGTGCTCTAATACCTTGCCAAGCATCTCCTAAACCTGCCTCGTAGGCATTTCCATTTTGATTAATTATGGCTGTAATTCTTTCAGGGTTTGCTGTAGCAAGTCTAAAACCAACTGGAGCACCATAATCTTGAATCATTATAGCGTAATTGTTAATATTCTTTTTTTCAAGAAAAGCGTTTATGGTTGTAGCTAGGTTATCAAAAGTGTATTTAAATGTTTTTGAATTTGGAAAATCACTATTACCAAAACCAGGATAATCTGGAGCGATGAGGTGATACTCGTTTGATAACTGATTTAATACTTTTCTATATTGATGTGATGATGCAGGAAAACCATGTAGTAAAACAATACTCGGGTTTTCATGGTTTCCAGCTTCTCGGTAGGCTATATTTATTCCATTGACTTCTATGGATTTGTAGGCTACATTTTCATGCTGAATAGAGGTTTCTATTTTTGGTTCTACTATGTTGGTTTGCGCTGAGGTTTTGTCTTTACAAGAGGCAAAAAGAAGCAAAATCGATAGCGCGTAAATTATATTTTTCATAATATATTATGTAAGTATTTATTCCATTTTAATGTTATTAATCAAATGGATTCAAAGTAAAATGAAATAAAAAGCCATAGCACTTTGTGTTTTGTTAGCTATGGCTTTTATAATTTTGTGTTTTTAGTTTCTACCAGCCATAACACCACCATCGGTGTCCCAGATAGCCCCTGTAACCCATGATGCTTTGTCTGAAAGTAAGAATACAATGCTGTTTGCTACATCTTGAGATTCTCCAAAACGACCAATAGGGTGAAAGCCGTTAAAACCAACCAATGCTTCGGCTGCAGCTTGTTCTCCTCCAAAAACACCATGATACACAGGTGTGTTTACTAAGGCAGGAGATACGGCATTAACACGAATGTTATCTTCTGCTAATTCCATTGCTAAATGTTGTGTTAAAGAATGTAAACCTGCTTTTTGCATTGAATATGCTGTAGACGGTGTTGCTTTTACAGCTTGTTTTGCCCACATAGAGCCTACGTTTACAATAGAACCACCTTGAGTAGCTTTCATTTTTTTAGCAGCGCTTTGAGTGATGAAAAAGAAACCTCTATTTAAATCTAAATAAGAGTTGTAATCTTCCATAGTATGATCTAAAAATGGTTTTGGGCCAAAAATACCAGAAGCATTTACTAGAAAATCTAAATTTTCTAACTCTGAAATTTTAGACACTAGTGTATCTACTTCTTCTGTATTAGAAATGTTTACGGTATGTTTAATTAAGTTTGGGGCATCTGCTACTTTGTCAATATTTCTACCTACAATATGTACAGTTGCACCGCCTTCTAATAAGCTATTTGCTGTTGCGTTACCAATACCACTTGTTCCGCCAATGACTAAGGCTACTTTGTTTTCGAATTCTTTCATATTATTTATTTTTAGAGTTTAAAATGAACAGACAGGTCTGTCTTTGTTTGTGCAAATTTTTTTAAGATATGATCTGCGAACACAATTGTTTTGTTTCTTTTATTGGCCAATCTTCTTGGTGTAAATGGCTTTCGCCAACAGCACCTTCGTAGAGTAAGTATATTTGTCTGGCAAGAGATTTAACTTGCGCTTCTTTTACATTTTCTAAATTATTTGTAATAAGTTTTGATATAAGATCAATAAAACTATGTTTTTGCGATTGAATTTCGGCTCTTATAATTTCGTTGTCTTTCGGAATTTCAGAAACGGTTTTAATACACCAACAACCATTAAAATCTTTATCTCTAAAAAAGAGTTCGAGAAAATCGAAAATAGCTAAAACTTGAGCTTTACCTTTTGGTTTCGATGTTGTAAAATCTTCTACATCTTGAATGAAACTGGTGTTTTTAAACTTAAGATAAGCCAAGCAAATTTCTTCTTTAGATTTAAAATGATTGTAAAGCGTTGCTTTGGCAATACCTGCTTCTGAAATAATTTCATTGATTCCCGTGGAATTATAGCCGTTCTTATAAAATAAGAACGAAGCCGTTTCAATGATTCTATTTTTTACTTCAGAATGTTTCATAATGCAAATATAGATAAAAAAATCAAAAAACAGACAAGTCTGTCTGTTTTTTGATTTTAAAATATTATTTAGTCGATAAATTAATAATATTCTCTGTTTTAATTTTAGATAATTCCTTTAGTTTTTCAGCTTCAAAAAGTTCTGGAAGCTGGTCTAATGGCGTACCTACTTCGGCTTCGTAGTTTGTGTAGTCTTGAAAAGTAATACCATCTACAACCCGTTTGTTGTAAGAAGCTCTAAAACGAACCCCTCCTTTATTTACAGAATAATTATAAGCTAAGTAGTCTATTTTTTTTGTTTCGGTATTTATCCAATAACGATATTGATCGTCAAAATCTTCTCCACCACCTTCTTGATTAAATGTTATGCCTAAAACAGCATAGTTTTTTTCTTTAATCGTTATGTCGCCTATGTACGTTTTATTTACAGAGGCATCATTTAGCTTATGCGGTAATGTGGCAAAGTAAATAACAGAATTTATACCACCAGTTGCTCCTTTAATTTGTTTTTCGTTTAGGCTTACGGTATCTCCATTAACGGTTCTATAAAGTTTACCATTTTTAAGAACATCGATAGTTATGCTGTTGTCCTTTTTTGAAATTTTGGTGTACTCGTAATTTTGGTTATCATTTTTAAAATGATAGGTGTTGTCTCTAAAAACAAAGCTGTAATTAGCTGAATTGTATAGATCACCACCATGAGCTTCTATAGCTTGGTTTAAGATAACTTCTGCTTTTGAAGCCGGTTTTATTTGCGGTGTTGTTTCTTCTTGAGGAGAAGGCTTTACCGCTTCTTTTTTCTTATCGTTACAAGCAAAAAACGTAATACTGCATACTAATGCTAAAAGATAATTATGTACTCTCATTTTATAGTTTTAGGTTTTACTAATAATTTAATGTGAAGCTTTCAATAATTCCTTCGGAAATTTAGATTTAAACTTGTTCAATCTTGGTACAGATACATTTTGAATGTAAGGATGATCTGGATGTAAACGCTCGTAATTTTGGTGATAATCTTCGGCGATCCAAAATTTCTGAAATGGATAAACTTCTGCTGCAATTTTTACATTTAACTTTTCGGCAAGAGCGGCTTTCTTTTTTAGAATAATTTGTTTCTGTGCTTCATTTTGATAAAAAAGAATTGATCGGTATTGAGAACCACGATCGTTTCCTTGACCATTTACTTGAGTTAGGTTTTGGGATGCGAAATAAACATCTACTAAAGTCTCAAAACTTACCACTTCTGGATCGTAAATAATTTCTACGGCTTCAGCATGGCCTGTTTTGCCGGTATTACTTGCTGCATAGGTTGGTTTTGTTGTATGGCCGCCAGAGTAGCCAGAAATAGACTCGTCTACGCCTTTTACGCTTTCGTAAATGGCTTCTACACACCAAAAACATCCACTTGCAAAGTAAGCGCGTGCTTTTCCGTTTTTTATAGGCACTTCAATCGGTTCTGCGTTTTGAACGTCTAGCTGTTGTTTTTTGTTTTGTGCTGTGTTTTGGCAACTAAAAAATAATGTAATTGCTAATATTGGAATAATATGTTTCATGATGTATATTTTTTTCTAAGGCTTTAGACGTATAAAGTTATGAAAACTTAAAGGGAGTTGTATAAAATTATTTTGCTATATAAATTTTACACATGGCTATAGTTGGCATGTTCTATTGTTTTTAGCAAAGTAGCCCGCGATAGGGATTGCAACGGTAGCTTTTGGCGAGGCGTGCATCGAGCCAAAACTTTAGTGTAAAGCCCGGCCTGAAGGGATCGCCAAAAATATGGGCATAAAAAAAAGCCTCTAGATTAACTAAAGGCTTTTTTTATGCGTTGGAAATGGATTAAAGTTTAGAAAACATTTTTTCCATTTTAGCTTTTTGCTCTTCTGCAAGTAAAGCATCTACTAAGATACGTCCACTATGCTCATCGGTAATTACTTTTTTACGCGAAGCAATTTCTACTTGTACTTGTGGTGGAATTGTAAAAAACGATCCTCCAGATGCACCTCTTTCAATTGGCACTACAGCTAAACCATTTTTCACATTTTTGCGAATACGGTTATAAGCAGCAACCAAACGAGCTTCGATTTGTGTTTTGTAATCTTCAGATTTTTGGAACAAAGCTTGTTCTTCTTTTTCTGTTTCACTTAAAATAGCATCAAGTTCATTTTTCTTGTGCTTTAAGTGGTTTTGACGTTCTTTTAAACGCTCTTTAGTTTCAGAAATGACTTGTTTCTTTTGCTCGATTTGCACCTTAAATTCTCTAATGTGCTTTTCTGCCAATTCAATTTCTAATTCTTGAAATTCAACTTCTTTTGTTAAAGAGTTGAATTCACGATTATTTCTAACGTTCTTTTGTTGTTCGCTGTACTTTTTAATCAAAGATTTTGCTTCTTCCATTAAATTTTTCTTTCCAGTGATGTCGTTGTCTATAACTTCTAAACTTGAAACAAGTTTTTCTAATCTTATATTTAATCCGGCAACTTCATCTTCTAAATCACGAACTTCTAAAGGAAGTTCTCCACGAACATTTCTAATCTCGTCTATACGAGAATCTATGAGTTGTAAATCGTATAAAGCTCTTAAGCGGTCTTCAACAGTTACTTCTTTCTTTTTAGCCATACTTTAAAAATACTTAACAGGATTGGTATTTGTCTTTGATAAAATGATGGCAAAATTAGTGATTTTTTTTGTAAGATACGCTACTAAAAGGTTTTTTGTGAACTGCTCACTTTCATAATGACCTATATCGGACAAAAGAATGCTGTTTTCGGACATAAAAAAGTCGTGATATTTTAAATCTGCAGTTACAAAGGCATCAGCACCAGCTGCTTTAGCATTATTAATGGCAAAGCTTCCGGAGCCTCCTAAAACGGCTACTTTTTTAATTTTTTTGTTTAAAAATGCGGAATGGCGGATGGTGCCAGTATTCATTTTTGTTTTTAAATGTTGCAAAAATTCGGTTTCGTCCATGGCTTCTGCAAATTCGCCAACCATACCCATGCCAATATTTTGATTTTTATTCTGTAAAGTCGTTATTTCGTAAGCAACCTCTTCGTAAGAATGTGTTTTAAATAGGGTGTCTATAATTTTAGATTCTAAATGTTTAGCAAAAGTTACCGTGATTTTTGTTTCTTCTTCGGTGTGTGTTTTGCCCTTTTCGCCAATAGTTGGGTTAGCGTTTTCGTTACCATTAAAAGTGCCATAACCTTCTACATTAAAACTACAATGGTTGTAATTGCCAATGGCACCTGCACCTATAGCAAATAAAGCATCACGGAGTTGGTTCGCTTCGTTTTTAGGTACGTAAGTGCTAAGTTTTTTTATGGTTGCACTCTGTGGTATTAAAATGTGTTGGTTTTTAAGTTGTAATTGCTCGCAAATAATATGGTTTACACCTTGTTGCGCATTATCGAGCGCCGTGTGCATGCTGTAAATAGCAATATCATTTTTTATGGCTTTTAAAACCACGCGCTCTACATAATTTTTACCAGTTATTTTTTTTAGACCTTTAAAAATAATAGGATGGAAGCTTACAATAAGGTTGCAGTTTTGCTCTATGGCTTCGTTTACAACAGCTTCTAGCGTGTCTAGTGTTACTAAAACGCCTGTAAGTTTCGAGTTTTTATCTCCAACCAAAAGGCCTACGTTGTCAAAATCTTCAGCATAAGCTAATGGTGCCAATTGCTCTAAGTGATTTATAACGTCTTGAATGATCATATTGAAATAAATTTTACATCAAAGATAAAATAATTACTTTCGTGGTGATGAAAATTTTGAGATACATATTGTTTCCTATTATGCCTTTTTATTATTTGGCAACTTGGTTACGGAATAAATTATTCGATTTAGGGATCAAAAAATCTAAATCTTATAGCACGCCTGTAATTTGTGTTGGTAATTTAAGTGTTGGTGGAACAGGGAAAACACCTATGATTGAGCATTTAATTTCGATGCTTAAAAATGAATATAAAGTAGCGACTTTAAGTCGTGGTTATAAGCGAAAATCTAAGGGTTTTCAGTTAGGAGATAAAAAAGCTTCCGCGGAAACAATTGGTGATGAGCCTTTTCAATTTTATAATAAATTTAAAGAAGATGTTTTGGTTGCTGTAGATGCCGATAGACAAAATGGGATTGAGCAATTAATGAATTTAGCGAATGCGCCTGAAGTAATTTTATTGGATGATGCCTATCAACACCGTAAGGTTAAAGCTGGGTTTAATATATTATTAACCACTTATTCAGATCCATATTTTAAGGATTTCGTTTTGCCAACCGGAAACTTACGTGAACCAAGATCCGGAGCTAACAGAGCGGATATTATTGTTGTAACAAAATGTCCCGATAATTTACAAGAAACGGATAAGATTTTGTTTTTAAAACGCATTCATGCAGATAAAAATCAATATGTGTTTTTTAGTAGTATCGCTTACGCGGAAACGTTACTGTCTGAAGAAAAAATGATGAAGGTTGAAGATTTAACTGCCTTTTGTTTGGTTACAGGAATCGCAAACTCTAAACCATTAACTGATTTTCTTGAAAGTAAAAACTTAGAATTTGAACATTTAAATTTTAATGATCATCATAATTTTACACCTGCAGATATTGCAGAATTGAGTAAAAAAGAATTGATAGTAACTACCGAAAAAGACTTTATGCGCCTTAGAGATTACGAGGTTTTAAAAGGTAAGTTGTTCTATTTACCAATAGCTATTGCTATTGATAGGGAACCGGAATTTAGAGGCGCCATTAATGCTTATTTAAGCGCTTAAGCTGTTGGCGATATGTTTTTCTTAGCAGCTAAAGCATTGTAAAGTTTCTTTTCAAACTCATCTTGCTTAAATGGTTTCGGGATAATATCGGTAAAACCAGCTTCATCAAATTCATGCATTTTATCTTCAATAGTAACCGCTGTAAGCGCAAAAATGGTTAATTCTTTATCAAATATTCTAATACGCTTAGTTGCCTCAATACCACTAATGCCTGGCATGTGGATATCCATTAAAATAATGTTGTAATTATTGGCTTTTATCTTTTCTACGGCATCTTCACCATTGTCGGTAATTTCACATTGAAGATCCATTTTAGTCAAGATTTTCTTGGTAATCATTTGGTTAATTTTGTTGTCTTCAACTACTAATATTTTCACGCTCTTTAAATCTAGTTCATCTCTATTGCCTTCAAAATAATCTGCTTTTGTTTCGGCTGCTTCTTTTATGGCGCTGAATTCAATTGGAATTTCGAAATAAAAGGTTGTTCCTTTCCCTAATTCACTTTTAAGGTAAATTTGTCCTTTTAATATTTCAATTAAACCTTTTACAATCGATAGACCTAAGCCAGTACCACCGTATTTTCTATTAATTTGTATCGAGCCTTGAGAGAAGCTTTCAAACATATGGTCTTGTTTTTCTTGAGTAATTCCAATACCATTATCTTCAATTTCAAAGCGCAGCGTGTAAATTTTATCGACTTGATCTATTTTGTAAACGCGAATCCAAATATCTCCATCTTTTGTAAATTTGATAGAGTTACCAACAAGGTTAATAAGTATTTGCGATATTTTTAGTTGATCGGCAATAAAGTTTTCTGGTAAATCTTTATCGTACTCAAAATGTATATTAACATTATTGTCTTCGGCCGAATTTTTTAAAGCCAATACAATATTGTTTATCTTTTTATTTAGGTTGAATGGTTCTGGTTCTAAATCTACTTTATTAGCTTCTATTTTATTAATTTGAAGTATATCGTTTATAAATGTTAATAGGTAATCTCCCGAAAATTTAAGCGATTTTAAGTGCTGTACTTGTTCTGGTTTTGGGTTTTCTTCTAGTAGCATATTGCTTAAGCCCGTTACAGCATAAAGCGGTGTACGCAACTCGTGAGTTACTGTAGATAAAAAGTTAGCTTTAGTTTTAGAGGCTAACTCTGCTTTTTCTTTAGCAAGAATAAGTTCTCCATTTTTTTTATGAAGCATATTATTCGTTTTTAAACGAATATTATTGTTTTTATAAAGCGATAATGTCAATAACGAAAGAATTGTAATTAAAGCAACACTTAATATTGATATTAAGGTGTTAATACTACTTTCTGCTTCTTTTTTTGCTAGCTTTTTGTTAACCGTTTCTAGCTCTTCACTCATGTTACTTAGTAAAGGCTGGTTTATTTGTTGTTTTGCTAAGTTGTTTTTAAAACCACGGATAGAGTCTGATAATTCTGTATGTAAAACTAAATAATCTCGAGATGTTTTAAAATCTCTGGTAGCATAAGAAATATCACTAAGTACTTTGTATGCTAGATTTTTGCTGTTTATAAAATTATTGGCTTTTGCTATTTTTAGACCTTCTGTACTAGCATCTAAACCGTGTTTGTAATCGTTTAACTTATTGTAAACAATAGCTTGGTTTATTAAAGTTTCACTCTCTGTACTTAAAAGGTCGTTTTTTCTAGATAAAACTAAGGCTTGCTCAAGTGTTGTTCTTGCTTTATTATAGTTTTCTAGAAGCATGTATGTTTTACCTTCTAGAAGTAAAGTTTGTGCAAGTTTGCGTTCTTGTTCAGATTGTTGAAAAAGATTCTTTGCTGAAATAAAATAATCTAAAGCCTGAGTGTAGTCTTCCTTATTAATAAATACTTCACCCAAAATTTTAAAAGATCGCGCCAAATTAGCATCGTCTTTCGACATGCGTTGTATTTCTATAGCTTTGTTAAGTGAAATTATAGCTTTATCGGGTTGCTCTAAAATAAGTTCTAAACGGCCTTTAAAAGAGTAGATAAGTCCTTTACTTTGTTGGTCTTCTGTTTTTTCGGCCAAAACCAAAGCATCATCCAAACTATTTAGAGCATCATAAGTATTATGAGTTTCTAATGCAGACTGAGCTTGTTTTATATAGTGATCTATATTGTTTTGAATAAGTTCAGGGTCGTTCTCTATGGTTTGTTGAGACCAACCTAAAACACTAAACAGCACCATTAGAGCGATTAAAGAGGGTTTTATTTTGAACATAAATATATGATTACCAACAAATATAAATTTTTACTTCGACAAAGTACATCTTTTTACTGATAAATTGCATATTAAGTCTATTATTCTTGAGGAATATCCTGTTTCATTATCATACCAACCAATAATTTTGACCATGTTGCCAATAACCGAAGTCATTTGCGAATCGAAGATACAAGAATGTGTGTTGCCAACAATGTCTATAGACACTATTGGATCTTCCGTATATTCTAGAATACCTTTATAGTTTGCGTTGGCTGCGTCTTTAAAAGCATTATTAATTTCTTCTATAGAAACGGTGCGTTTTACATTAAAGGTAATATCGGTTAAAGAACCGTTTATAACTGGTACACGAATACCGCAACCACCAATTACATTAGCTAATTCAGGAAAAATTTTAGTTAAAGCCTTTGCGGCGCCAGTTGTTGTTGGTACAATAGATTGGCTTGCAGCTCGAGATCTACGTAAATCTCTATGTGGCTGGTCGTGCAAACTTTGGTCGGTAGTGTAGGAGTGCACCGTAGTTATGTAAGCCTGATTAATACCACAAAGTTTATTTATAATATCAATCATCGGTGCTGCATTATTTGTTGTGCAAGACGCATTGGATATTATAGTTTCGGTACCATCAATACTATCGCCATTAACGCCTAGTACTATAGTTTTTATATCATCTTCAACAGGAGGTACACTTAGTATAACGTGTTTTGCTCCGTTTCGTAAATGAAACTCTAATTCCGGAATTGTTTTAAATTTCCCGGTAGATTCAATTACATAATCAACATTAAAGGGCGACCAATCAATAAGTTTTGGGTGGTTTTCATTTAAGAGTGTAACCTTTTCATCATTAACAATAATATGGTTTTCATCAGAAGAAACCGTACCGTTAAACCTACCATGAACACTATCGTATTTTAATAAATGACTTAGTGTTTTTGTGTCGGCTAAATCGTTTATAGCAACAACTTTTATATTTTGATGATCTTGAAGTAACCTAAAAACACGGCGTCCTATTCTTCCAAAGCCATTAATTGCAACGTGAATCATGCTTAATTGATATGTTTTTGAGCTTTATAAGAAGATCTTACAAGTGCGCTACTTTCAACATGACGGAAACCTAATTCTAGTCCAATTTCTTCGTATTCTTTAAATTGATCTGGATTGATAAATTGTTTTACTGGTAAGTGTTTTTTACTTGGTTGTAAATATTGCCCAATAGTAACCACATCAACATCATTCGCTTTAAGGTCGTGTAGGGTTTCAATAACTTCCTCGCGAGTTTCACCTAAACCTAGCATAATACCAGATTTTGTTCTGCGTTGTCCTTGTTGTTTTAAATATTTTAAAACCCCCATGCTACGGTCGTACTTAGCTTGTATACGTACTTCGCGGGTTAAGCGTCTCACTGTTTCTATATTGTGCGATACAACTTCTGGAGCTACATCAATAATTCTATCAATATGTTGCTCTATACCTTGAAAATCTGGTATTAAAGTTTCTAAGGTTGTTTCAGGATTCATTCTACGAACGGCCTTTACGGTTTCGCTCCACATAATGCTTCCCATGTCTTTTAAATCATCACGATCAACACTCGTTAAAACGGCATGTTTAATCTTCATAATCTTGATAGAACGCGATACTTTTTCAGGTTCATCCCAATCTACAGTTTCTGGGCGCCCGGTTTTAACACCGCAAAAGCCACAAGAACGTGTGCAAACATTACCTAAAATCATAAACGTAGCAGTACCTTCTCCCCAACATTCGCCCATATTCGGGCAACTTCCCGAGGTACAAATGGTGTTTAGACTATATTTATCTACTAAACCGCGTAATTCTGTGTATTTTTTTCCGGTTGGAAGCTTTACACGAAGCCATTTTGGTTTAGCTTGACGTTCTGGGAGTATATTTGAAATTGTTTCGCTATTCATATCTTTAAAATGTAGAACGCAAAGATACAAAGTATTCTATAAAAAGTAGCCTTGTTTACTTATCTTGAATAATTTCTGCAAGTAGTTTTTTTGCACGCAAAAGTTTAACTTTTACATTATTCATAGGTTCGTTTAATTGCTTTGAGATTTCTTTATAGCTAAGCTCTTGAAAATAGCGCAGGTTTATAATTTCTTGATAATGGGGTTTTAGTTTTTTAATGTCGCGCAGTAACTTGGCTAAGTGCTGCTCGGTAATTAAAATATCTTCCGGTGAAGGTGACTCGTCTAAAACCTGGAAGGCCTTTTTATCAGTATTAGAAATAACTTGGGTAATGGAATTTTTTTCCTTCCGAAGTAAATCAATGTGTAAATTTTTAGAAATAGTAATCAACCAAGTTTTGAAGGTGTATTTCTCGTCGAAAGTTTCAATTTTATCAAAAGCCCGAGAAAAGGTTTGGATAGTAACATCTTCAGCATCATTTTCATTCTGAATACGTTTTAATTGAAATCCATAAACATCATCCCAATATAGATTTAATAGGAAATTAAAGGCTTTTTGGTCGTTAGACTTTGCTCGTTTTATGGCTTCGTTTATTTCCAAAAATTAGGTTTTGAGATTAAGTTGTTTATAAATATAGCGAATTGAGAAATAATAAGCGAGATTTCGAGTAAAGGAAGCAAAAGTAAAACATCGGCTTCTTTCAGCTTTTTTGATGAAAATCCAAGAACGATATATTGAATAATTATTCGAAGTAAAAATAAGCCAACCGCTATTGGCCAATTATACATGGTGCTCAAAAGCGAAATACCTAGCAACCAAAATAAAACGTTGGAAACATAGAATAAGCCTAGTAATATTTTGTGTTTAGATTTGTATAATTGAGCTGTTGAAACGTGACGCCTTTTCTGCTTGTACCAAGCTTTAAAACTCGATTTAGGTACCGATGTGGTAAAACTATTTGGAGAAAAACTAATAGCTGTGTTTTTTGAATTTGCTACTTGGTTTATAAATAAATCATCATCTCCCGAGCGTACTTTTATATGCTGAATAAAGCCATTAGCATTGAAAAACTCTGTTTTGGCGTAGGCTAGATTTCGACCAACACCCATATATGGCAAGCCTATTTTTGCGAAAGAAAAATATTGAACAGCCGTCATTACAGTTTCAAAACGGATAAGCTTATTTAAAAATGAATATTTTACTTTTGAATAGCCACCATAGCCTAAAACAATAGATTTTTTATTACTGAAGTAAGCACTCATGTCCTTTATCCAATATTTGGAAACAGGTTGGCAATCGGCGTCAGTAAATAATAAATAATCGTGTTTAGAGGCTTTTATGCCTAATGTTAAAGCATATTTTTTATTACCCCAAAAAGCTTCAATATTTTTAACGTTAACAATTTTTATGTTATCGTTTGTTTTTGCAAACTCTTCAATAACATCTAAGGTGTCATCGTGAGAACCATCGTTAATTAAAACAATTTCGAATTCAGGATAATCTTGATTGATTATTGAGGGGATAAATGCTTTTAAATTTTCAGCTTCGTTTTTTGCACAAACAATAACGGAAACCGGAAGTTTTTTAGAAGATGGTTTTTTTTGTTTCAGAAAAGCAAAATTCCCGAAAATAAAAAGATAATAAACCACTTGAATAAAGACTACAGCAATAAATGCGTAGAGTAACGTATCAAGTATAACCATTAAATTTTAAGAATGTTGAGGTTCGCTACAATCGGCATATTGATCTGGCGTTTTTCCGCAAAAACCACAAGCTTCGCCGTCTTTATTAAGCATTGGGTTTTGGCTGGCACATGTTCCAGCAAATTTACCGTCTTTTTTTGCCCATAATTTAATGGCAATTCCAGCAATACCAAGTCCTAACAATACAACAGTTATAAGTAAAAGTTTCATAACAAAATGAGATTTTAATTTTTAAATAAGTCGAAATTAGTTTCATAAAATTACAAAAACACGACACTTTCAACCTTGAAAAATAATAGGTTACAAAGATATGATTTTAACCTTTAAAAAAGGAACTGATAATTGATGAATTGTGACCTATCGGAAAAAATAGTGTCTAAAATGAAAGCACACAGAGTGTTAAGTATTACTAACAAGTTAAAATTATTAATTATGAATAAATTATTTGCGGAGTTTTTTGGAACCTTTTGGCTTGTGTTTGGAGGTTGTGGTAGTGCGGTTTTTGCAGCGGCTTTCCCTGAGTTAGGAATTGGATTTGCTGGTGTTGCTTTAGCTTTTGGTTTAACTGTGTTAACGATGGCTTATGCTGTAGGACATATTTCTGGTGGACATTTTAACCCTGCCGTGTCTATAGGTTTATGGGCTAGCGGAAAGTTTGAAGCCAAGAATTTAATTGGTTATGTAATATCTCAATTAATTGGAGCCGTTACTGCTGCTGGTGCCTTATATTTAATAGTAAGTAATAAAGCCGATTTTGAAACAATTGGTGGTTTTGCCGCTAATGGTTATGGTGATTTATCGCCAGGCGGTTACTCTATAACTGCTGCGTTAGTAACAGAGTTTTTGTTAACTATGTTTTTCCTTTTAATTATTTTAGGGAGTACAAATTATAGAGTTCCTAAAGGTTTTGCTCCAATAGCCATTGGTTTAGGTTTAACCTTAATTCACTTAATAAGTATTCCTATTACAAATACATCTGTTAATCCTGCACGATCTACAAGTCAAGCTTTATTTGCAGGGGCAGAATTTACAGGACAGCTTTGGCTGTTTTGGGTCGCTCCAATTGCTGGTGCTATTGTTGCCGGAATAATCCATAGAGCATTGTTCGAGAAAGAATAAAAAAAAATAAGCCCGATTAGCAATTTGTGTAAAATTGTATAAGACGTTTTATTAATAGCAAGAAAGCCTCATTTATAAATAAATGAGGCTTTTGAATTTAGTTTAGTTACGTGTTGCTAAAAAAGTACTTAATGTAAAGTTATTTCTGCAACAGAGTTTTCAACAGAAGCGACGGTGTTACCACCTTTTGGTTCTATAGTTATATTTAAAGCTAAAGCATTTTCAGCATAAGGTAAATTCATTAATTTACGATCTGTTTCATTTAAAATACCTAAGCTCACCATTTCCCCTTGTAAGTCTGCCCAAATCTGGTAGCATTGCTCTTCGGGTAATTTTGGTAAAGACACCACATCAATCATAGATGTTTTTTCTTTAGGGTTAATGTAGGCTACTGTTTTTAAATCTTTAGCACGTTCGTTACCAGAAATGATATACTTTTCTGTTTCTGGGTTGTTAAGTTTTAAAAGTTGCCTCATTACATTGTCGAGCATCATATTGTTTTTTTCAATATCACCTCTTAGGTCAAATATTTCGTCTACAACCACCTGGTTTTCTTTCGAAAGCTTTAGGTTTTGATTGTAAAACGAGTACGAGGTTCCTGCAAAAACAAAAGCTATAAGACTCGCCGCAATGGTGTACTTGTACCATGCTTTGTATTTCTTTTTTGTATTTAATTTTACTACCGGTTTCTCGTCTAGTTCGTCTAAAATATTATCTAAAATAAATTTAGGCGCTTCTACAGCATTAGTTTTTACAACAATTTCTAAATTATGCTGTAAACTGTTGTAGGCATTCTGTACATCTGGGTATTTTGAAATAAAAGATTCCACTTTTTCTGTTTCCACAGAAGTCGTGTCACCAATTAGATATTTTTCTAATAGGCCAGAATTTAAAAAATTACTTATTTTTTCATTCATGACGTTAATAATTTAAGGATTGTAAATTTTTTTCAATTCTCGTAATCCAATTTTTAATCTCGATTTTATAGTACCTAGCGGAATGTCAAGTTCTTCGCTAGCTTCTTGCTGGGTCATACCTTCAAAAAAGAGGGCATTTATTACAATTTGATACTTTTCTTCTAAAGTGCTTAAATGTTTTTGTATATCTAAAACATCGTCATTTAGTTGGTTCGTAGTTATTTTATATACGCTTGAAGTTTCTATCTGGACTTCTTTGGTTGTTTTATTTTTTAGAGATCTTACTTTATCTATAGCCGTGTTATATGCTATACGATACAGCCATGTAAATAGTTTGGCTTTGCTAGAATCGTACTTTTTAGCGTAGCGCCAAATTTTAACAAAAGTTTCTTGTAGAACATCTTGCGCCGTATCCTCGTCGCTAATAATTTTCTGTATTACGCCGTATAGAGAGTCTGCATAATTCTCATACAATAGCGTAATAGCTTTTTTATCACCACGTTCTAATAAATAAACTATGTCTTTTTCTATAGCTGAAATCAATATAAAGTTGGTTTTATGATATGCAAATATACCAAAGTTAGGATGGTTTTTAATTATAAGATGTTTACTTCGGCTTCAATTGAAATATTAAAAAGCCTTTTTACCGTCTTTTGAATGAGTTTTGAGAGATTAAAAATATCCGAACCTTTTGCTCCTCCATAATTTACTAAAACTAGAGCTTGCTTTTTATGAACGCCATAATTACCAAATTGTTTTCCTTTAAACCCAGTTTTTTCTATAAGCCAACCTGCAGGAACTTTTACTTCATGTTCTGATATTGGATAACTAGGTGCGTTCGGGAAGTTTTTTAGTAATTCGTTAAATTCTAATTTCGAAATTACAGGGTTTTTAAAAAAACTGCCACTGTTCCCAATTTCTTTTGGATCTGGTAATTTGCTTTGGCGTATAGCAATTACGGCTTTAGAAATATCTTGAATAGTTGGATTTTTAATACCGTTATCTTCAAGTTCGTTAGCTATAGTACCATAGTTGATGTTGAGTGCGTGGTTTTTTTTAGAAAGTTTAAAGCACACACTAGTAATAATATATTTTCCTTTATTTTCTTGTTTAAACGTGGAGTTGCGATAACCAAAATTACAATCTTCTTTTGTAAAACTTTCAAATTGAAGACTTTCAAGATGAATAGCTTCACAAGATTCAAAAGTGTCTTTTATTTCAATACCGTAAGCACCAATGTTTTGTATTGGCGTGGTGCCAACATTTCCTGGTATTAATGATAGGTTTTCTAAACCTCCAAAATCGTGTTTTAAACACCAAAGTACAAATTCATGCCAGTTTTCGCCAGCTTGTGCTTTTACAATGGCGTTGTTTTCATCTTCAGAAATTATTTCAATTCCTTTTAAATTAACATGAAGCGCCAAACCATCGTAATCTTTGGTGAGCAATAAGTTGCTTCCTCCACCAAGTATCAGTTTGTTTGGGTGATTGTCTAAGGCTAAAACTGATTTTAAATCGCTAATAGATGATACTGATGTAAAATGTTTTGCAACCGCATCAATACCAAACGTATTATAGGGTTTTAAGGATATGTTGTTAAGTATTTGCACCGGCACTAATCTTTATAAACTTCTAAAGCTTGTTTTAAAATATTCACAGCTTTTATTAAGCTCTCCTTTTTAAGTACGTAAGCAATACGGATTTGGTTTAAACCAACCCCAGGAGTAGAGTAAAAACCAGCAGCAGGAGCTACCATTACAGTTTCTCCGTTTACATCAAATTCTTCTAAAAGCCATTGTGCAAAATGATCGGTGTTTTTTACGGGTAATTCAACGATACAGTAAAAAGCGCCTTGTGGTTTAGCAACCTTAAGACCTTCGATTTTTTGTAATTCGTTAATTAAAGTATTTCTCCTTCCAACATATTCTTCAATAACGTCATCAAAATAACTTTGCGGTGTTTCTAAAGCTGCTTCACTTGCTATTTGTGCATAAGTTGGTGGGCTTAATCTGGCTTGTGCAAACTTTAATACGGTATGCATAACCTCTTTGTTTTTAGAAACTAAAAAGCCAACACGTGCGCCGCACATACTGTATCTTTTAGAAACAGAATCTATTATTATAGCATGTTGGTCTACACCTTTTTCTTGTAAAATTGAATAATGCGTATGGCCATCGTAAACAAATTCTCTGTAAACTTCATCAGCAATTAAATACAAGTCATGCTCTATTGCAATACTTGCAAGTTTATTAATTTCTTCTTTTGAGTATAAGTAACCTGTGGGATTGCCTGGGTTACATATTAAAATAGCTTTTGTTTTCGGTGTAATTAATTTTTCGAAAGCAGCAATTGTAGGTAACGCAAAATTATCGTCTATTTTACAAACTGCAGGCACTACTGTTATACCAGCCGCAATAGAAAAAGCATTGTAGTTTGCGTAAAATGGTTCTGGAATAATAACTTCATCTCCCGGATTCATAACACTACTAAATAAAAACTGTAAAGCCTCACTAGCTCCTGTAGTTACTATAATATCGTCTAGTTTAACATCAATTTGATGCTTGGCATAATAGCTCGTAAGTTTTTCTCTATACGTATCAGAGCCTTGCGATCTAGAATATTCGATAATCTCTAGAGTGTTGTTTTTAACAGCATCTAGAGCAACTTGGGGAGTTTTAATATCCGGTTGTCCAATGTTTAAGTGGTAAATAGTTTTCCCTTTTTTAATAGCAGCTTCTGCAAAAGGAACTAATTTACGGATTGGAGACTGAGGCATTAATAGCCCTTTTTTAGATATTGTTGGCATTATATATGTGTTTACTTGCAAAGTTGCAAAAATAATCCTAGATATTTTTTAAAACAAGGCTTTAATACTGTAGTTATGATAATGTTTACTAAATTGTTAGAGATTAGTTTTTATTCTATATGAAAAAGGCATTTTATGTTATTATTTTATATGTTTTGAGTAGCAATTTTTGCTATTCACAGGATCAATTTATAGTAAATAGTAAGAAGGGTGTCGATAAGGTGAAATTTAAACTCATTAATAACTTAATAATCATTCCTGTTGAAATTAACGGTGTTTCCTTGTCTTTTTTACTCGATACAGGAGTAAGTAAACCGATAGTTTTTAATTTTCTGAATATCTCCGATTCTTTAAAAATTAAAAATGCCCAAAAAATAATGTTAAGAGGTTTAGGAGAAGGTGAAGCTGTTGAAGCTTTGCGATCTAAGAACAATATCTTTAGAATAGGAGAAGCCATTAATATTAATCAAGATTTATATGCTATTCTCGATTCTAATTTAAACTTTAGTCATAAACTCGGGCTGCCCATACATGGCATAATTGGCTACGATTTGTTTAGAGATTTAGTTGTAGAAATTAATTATACTAAGCGCTTTTTAAAGCTTACCAATCAAGAAGATTACCATCGTAAATCTTGTAGAAGTTGCGAGGAGTTAAACTTAGAGTTTTATAAAAATAAACCTTATGTGAATGGTGAGGTCGATATTGATAGTAAACACATTCCGGTAAAAATGCTTATAGATTCTGGTGGTAGTGATGCGCTTTGGTTGTTCGAAAATGAAGCCATTGGTATTAATTCCAATGCTCCATTTTTTCAAGATTTTTTAGGGCATGGATTAAGCGGAAGTGTTTATGGTAAACGCTCTAAGATTAAGGCATTTCATTTAAATAAATTTACAATTAAAAATCCTAATGTAGCATTTCCGGATACCACATCAATAGGGCATGCATTAGATCATAAAGAGCGGCATGGTAGTGTTTCTGGTAATATTTTAAAACGCTTTAATATCGTTTTTAATTATAGAAAAGGAAAAGTAAGGCTTAAAAAAAACAGATTCTTCAATCAGGCTTTCCGGTATAATAAAAGCGGGATAGAATTGGCGCATAATGGCGTGCGCTTGGTAAGAGATGATACGGGTTTTATTTCACCAAAAACTAAAAGTAATGAGGTAGAAAATAATACCAAAATTGTTTACAGCCCGAGTTATAAACTTCGGTTAAAGCCGGCTTACGTTATTTTAGAGTTGCGAGTAGATTCGCCTGCGTATAGAGCAGGATTACAAATAGGTGATACTATTTTAAGTGTAAACAATAAACCTGCGCATCAATTCACTTTACAAGGTTTAATGGAGTTGTTTTACGGCGATCACAATAAGCGTATTAAGTTAAAAGTTGAAAGGGGAGATGCTGTTTTAAGTTATAGTTTTAAACTGGTAGATATGTTAAAATAAAAAAGGCTTAAAATCTTCAGATTTTAAGCCTTTTTCTAAATTATTGTAGATAAAGTTTATTGTTCAACAATATTTTTATCTTTTTTCTGTAAAACACCGTCTGTAACTTCATTTACAACTAAGCCTTTAATTTTTAAAGCTACTGTTGGAGTTTCAGCATTAGATATAACAGTAATAGTTTTTCTAATTGGGTTAACACGGTTCGTGTCATATTTCACCTCAATAACACCTGTTTTTCCTGGCATAATTGGAGCATCTGGTTTTTTAGGAATAGTACAACCACAACTAGATGATACTTTAGATACAATTAATGGTTCGTTTCCTGTGTTAGTAAACTCGAATTCACGAACACCGTTCGATCCTTTTTCGATAGTACCGTAATCGATTGTATCGGTTTTAAACTCTATTTTAGCCTGTGCATTTACCGAGAAACTTACTAGTCCGATAAATAAAATTGTAATAATTTGTTTCATGATTTTGATATTTAATATTCTATAGGTTACAATTGTTATCCTAAATTGTAGGAAAATTTATTGTTAATAATTTTAAAATCAAGTCAAACATACTCACTTTTTCCATCATCTGCAAAAATAATGGATGTATTACATGTTTATTAACATATTTAACTTGTTTCGAAGTACGGACACCTTTTTATCGAATTCATTTAAAAATGAAAAAGCGTATTGGTTTTAAATGTTTTTCAATACCGCTTATTGCTTTCACAGAAAAAGAAATATAAGTACTTTTGCAATATAATATTCAAAAACTATTCCAAAGTATGCAAATTCCATCAAAATATGATGCAAGTCAGGTAGAAAGTAAGTGGTACGATTACTGGATGAAAAATAATTATTTTCATTCTACACCAGATCACAGAGAACCTTACACCATTGTAATTCCGCCACCAAACGTTACTGGCGTCTTGCACATGGGGCATATGTTAAACAATACTATTCAAGATGTTTTAATACGTCGTGCTCGTTTATTGGGTAAAAATGCGTGTTGGGTTCCTGGAACCGACCATGCATCTATTGCTACAGAAGCCAAAGTTGTTGCTAAATTAAAGGAGCAAGGTATTGATAAAAACGATTTAACAAGAGAAGAGTTTTTAGAACACGCTTGGGAATGGACACACGAATATGGCGGAGTAATTTTAGAGCAGTTAAAAAAACTGGGTTGTTCTTGCGATTGGGATAGAACAAAATTTACTATGGACGACGATATGTCGGAAGCAGTAATAAAAGTTTTTATTGATTTACATGAAAAAGGACTTATCTATCGTGGTTACCGCATGGTAAACTGGGATCCTGAGGCTAAAACAACGTTGTCTGATGAAGAGGTTATTCATGAAGAGCGCCAAGGAAATTTATATTATATCAATTATAAAATAGAAGGTAGTGACGATGTTTTAACCATTGCAACTACAAGACCAGAAACTATTTTTGGAGATTCAGCAATTTGTATTAATCCTAACGATGAGCGTTTTGTTCACTTACGTGGAAAAAAAGCAATCGTTCCAATTAGCGGAAGAGTCATTCCTATTATTGAAGACGAGTATGTTGATCTAGAATTTGGTACAGGTTGTTTAAAAGTAACGCCTGCACACGATGAAAATGATAAGGTTTTAGGAGATAAGCACAACTTAGAAGTTATTGATATCTTTAATGAAGATGCTTCTTTAAATAGTTTTGGTTTACAATTTGAAGGTCAAGATCGTTTTGTAGCAAGAAAATCGGTTTCAAAAGAATTGGAAGCTTTAGGTGTTTTAGTAAAAACAGAAACGCACATTAATAAGGTTGGAACTTCTGAAAGAACAAAAGCCGTAATAGAACCACGTTTAAGCGATCAATGGTTTCTTAAAATGGAAGAATTAGTAAAACCTGCCATTGAAGCTGTTTTAGGTGAAAATGCTGAGGTGAAATTATTTCCAAAGAAATTTGAAAATACATACCGCCACTGGATGGAAAATATTCGCGATTGGAATATTTCTCGTCAGTTACTTTGGGGACAACAAATTCCTGCTTATTTCTATGGAGATGGAAAAGAAGATTTTGTAGTTGCAGAAAATATAGAGTCTGCACTAGAAAAAGCTCAAAAAGTAACAGGTAATGCTACTTTAACAACAGCAGATTTACGTCAAGATACCGATGCATTAGATACTTGGTTTTCATCTTGGTTATGGCCAATGTCTGTGTTCGATGGTATTAGAAATCCAGAAAACGAAGAAATAAAATATTATTACCCAACCAACGATTTGGTTACTGGTCCAGATATTTTATTCTTTTGGGTAGCTAGAATGATTATTGCTGGTTACGAGTATAAAGATGAAAAACCATTTAATAACGTATACTTAACAGGTTTAGTTCGTGATAAGCAACGCCGAAAAATGAGTAAAAGTTTAGGGAACTCTCCTGATGCTTTAAAACTTATTGAGGAATACAGTGCCGATGGTGTCCGTGTTGGACTTTTATTGAGTTCAGCAGCCGGAAACGATTTAATGTTTGATGAAACACTTTGCCAACAAGGTAAAGGTTTTGGAAATAAAATTTGGAATGCTTTCAACTTAACTAACCTTTGGGAGGTAAGTGATAGTATTGAGCAGCCAAATTCTAGTAAAATAGCATTAGAATGGTACGAAGCTAAATTTCATGCCGCTTTAGTAGAAATCGAAGATCACTTTAGTAAATACCGTTTAAGCGATGCTTTAATGGCTATTTATAAATTAATTTACGATGATTTCTGTGGATGGTTGTTAGAGATTGTAAAACCAGCATACCAACAACCTATTGATGCGGTTACTTATAATAAAGTAATGTCTGCTTTCGAAGATAATTTAAAAATATTACACCCATTTATGCCTTTCTTAACGGAGGATATCTGGCAGTATATTTCTGAAAGAGCTCCAGAAGAAGCCTTGATTGTTGCAAAATGGCCGGAAGCTAAACCTATCAATAAGGAGTTGATTGCTCAGTTTGAATTTGCTTCAGAGGTTATTTCTGGAATTCGTACTATTAGAAAAGAAAAAAATATAGCCTTTAAAGATGCTATTAGTTTTTCTGTAATTAATAATGAAAATTCAGATACTATATTTGATGAGGTTATTGCCAAACTTGGTAATTTAGAGACTTTGGAGTATGTAAAAGAGCCAGTGGAAGGTGCATTAACGTTTAGAGTAAAATCTAACGAATATTTTATTCCAATGGATGGTGCTATTGATGTTGAAGCTGAAATTAAAAAACTTACTGAAGAGTTAAGCTATACTGAAGGTTTTCTTAAATCTGTGCAGAAAAAGCTTTCTAACGAACGTTTTGTAGCTGGTGCTCCAGAACAAGTTGTTGCTTCTGAGAAGAAAAAAGAAGCTGATGCTTTAGCTAAAATTGAAACTTTAAAAGCGAGTTTAGCAAGTTTGGTTTAAACGAACTAAAACTATAAATTATAAAAAAAGGATATTTTGATTAATTCAAAATATCCTTTTTTGTTTTATAAATAAAGAGTTTAAGCGTCTGTTTTGAAAAACGTGATAACTTAATAAGTGTTTAGTGCTACGGCTTAAAATGTATTCGAGAAGTGTTGGTTTAAGAAGTTTTAAAAGGAAAAGAAACCCATTTTAGCTGTATTAGCTAATGAGTTTATTAGTGAAGCGTTTTTCAATTTATTCCTAAATGAAGTTGCTTCAGTTTAAAATGTTTAATTAGGATGTATTCCGAAGAAAAACGGAAATTAATAATACTACTCGCGATATAAAAAGTAATTATCTACAAGTTCAATATAAGTTTCCATAGCTTCACTTTCACTAATATTCTTTACCTGAAATAAAGCATTTGTTTTAAAAGCGTTGATAATAGGCTTCTTACTTTTAGGGCGACTATAGTCGTTTGTTGCTTTTTTGTAGTAGGCGTATAGCTTTAAAAGCGTATCCGCAGGAAATGGCTCTGTATGCGCATTTACCCGGTTTACGGCATCTTCAAACTGTATTTCTAATTCTTTACTAATCATTAACTTCTGCAATAATACTTTCGCCTCCGCGAACTTTTTGATTAAGTTCTACTTTGATTTTAGTGTCTAAAGGTAAGAATAAATCAACTCTTGAACCAAATTTAATAAAACCAGAGTCAGCACCTTGCGTCGCTTTATCATCTACTTTAGCGTAGTTTACAATACGTTTTGCTAATGCTCCAGCAATTTGTCTGTATAATACTTTACCGTAAGTTTCGTTTTCAACAACTACCGTTGTACGTTCGTTTTCTTCACTAGCTTTAGGGTGCCATGCTACCAAAAATTTACCAGGATGATATTTACTAAAAATAACATTTCCAGCAATAGGATAACGCGTAACATGCACATTTATTGGAGACATAAATACACTAACTTGTAAACGTTTTTCTTTAAAGAATTCTTTTTCAAAAACTTCTTCAATAACTACAACTTTACCATCTACAGGAGATACTACAGTTTTATTATTTGCAGCTGTTAAGCGTTTTGGGTTTCTAAAAAATTGTAGAATTATAATTAGAAAAGCCAATACAGTTAGCATTAGCAAAATTCTAAGCCATGATATGTTTATAAAACTATCAATTAATAAAAACATGGCCACGACTAAAACAAGCGTGATAACTATAATTTTATTTCCTTCTTTATGAAACATAGTGCAAAATTCTTAAAAACAAATATATAAATGGTGCTGCAAATATAATACTATCTAATCGATCTAATAGACCTCCATGGCCAGGCATTATAGTTCCGCTGTCTTTCACTTGGGCTTGGCGCTTAAATTTAGACTCAATTAAATCGCCTAAAGTGCCTGTTACGCTTACTATTATGCTTAAAATAAGCCAGTATGTAGAGTTTAATGTATTTGTACAACTAGCTATAAAAAAACTTGCTATACACGCAAAAAATAGACCGCCTAAAAAGCCTTCTACGGTTTTTTTAGGTGAAATTTTTTCAAAAAGCTTCTGTTTTCCAAAGTTTTTACCAACTAAATAAGCAAAGGTATCGTTTACCCAAACTAGAATTAAAGAGCCTAATAAAATATTTGGATTGTAGATTTTAAAGTAATGGGCAATTAGAAATAAGAAAGAAAAACCACTTGTAATGTAGAATGTGGTAAGTAAATAACGCTTAGAACTAAAAAGCGGAATTGTTTTTCTTGAAAATAAATCTCTAATTAAAAATAGTAGAACAAAAATAGTAAGTACAATAAATATTCTAATAAACTCATTAGCCGCTATATGTTCAACTTTAAAATGTTTTACATAAGCTATGAAGCCGTAAATTAAAATGAATATGAAATAAGGAATTTTGCTTTTAAACTGAATCAATTTCAAGAATTCATTCATGCTAATTAAGCCGAAAACAAATAAAAGTACCGTTATAGATTGCTCAAACCATAAGCATGTAATAAGTAATACAACGTAAAGCAGGCCTGAGAGTGATCGGGTAATGGTTTCTTTCATGTGCTTTTAATTATGGTTTTTTATAAAGACACATGTAATATACATAACAGTTCTCTTTTGTGCAATTAAGATTTTGATCATAAACAATTAAGCTTATAGATCTTCTAAAAGTAAAAGGTATAGGTTTTTTGCACTACTACCATAACTTAAAAAATCTTTATCATCTTGCGCTTTAAACTGCTTGATTGTAGTAATGTTAGTTGGTATTTTTTGGCGGTTTTTAGATTTAATACCTCTTAAACCTTCACCAATGTTTTCTACCATTTGGCTTGTTGTACCAAAAACCACAAAGTTTAAAGGTAGTTCGTTAAGTTTTTTCTCAAATATTTGGTTAGATGATATAAGTAGCGAACCATCGTTAGCAATAAGGTTTTCACAAGTTGTTAAAAAATATGTGGCGTCACTTATTACTCGAGTCGACTGTAAATCGGAATTTTTAAACTTATCTTTTAAGTTTGCATCTAAAAGCAGTACATTTTTTGAGTCCCAAGCGTTTTCTTGTATTATATTTTCAAGGTTTTGGAAAACTTCAGATAAATTTTCACAATACAGAAATTTACCGCCATTAGCTTTAAAGTTTATAGTAAACCTTTCGTCTATCGGTAGCTTAACTTCCGGCATATATCTGCCGCGGTCTGTGGATTTTAGTTCATCGTCTGATTTGTCAGCTTTTAAACCAAAAATTTTTCTGAAAAGACTCATTTAGCTGGGTGCAATTAACTGTTTTTTTTGAGAGATTCCTCAAATATAAAAAATCTTAAATTAACCGTACGATTAATTTAAGATTTTTACAAAAAGCTTAACAAAATTTTAATTTTGTTATTCTTAGTTACTCTTTTTCTTCAGTTTTATCAATTATAACGGGACTCTTTTTAAAAGGAGATATTCCTAAAAGTTCTTCTAAATCGTCTTTGAATATTACTTCTCTTTCAATTAATCTCTGAGCTAATTTGTCTAATAAATCTTTCTTTGAAGATAATAATTCGACAGCTCTTTGATATTGAACTTCAATAATGTCTTTGATCTCATTATCAATAAGTTCAGCTGTTTTTTCAGAGTATGGTTTTACAAAACCACTCTCTCCAGCAGGATCGTAATATGTAATGTTTCCAACCTTTTCGTTAAGGCCATAAATCATTACCATAGCTTTTGCTTTTTTAGTAACGCTTTCTAAATCGCCTAAGGCACCAGTAGAAATTTCGTTAAAAATAATTTTTTCAGCAGCTCGTCCACCCATAGTAACACAAATTTCATCAAGAAATTTATTTGTTCTAGTAATGTATGCTTCTTGTGGTAAGTACCATGCAGCACCTAGCGATCTTCCACGAGGCACAATAGTTACTTTTACCAACGGATCGGCATGCTCTAAGAACCAACTTACAACAGCATGACCTGCTTCGTGATAAGCAATGGTACGTTTTTCTTCAACAGAAAACAAGTTGCTTCTGCGTTCTAAACCTCCAATAATTCTATCTACTGCGTCTAAGAAATCTTGTTTTTCAACTGCTTTTTTATTTGTTCTAGCAGCAATTAAAGCAGCTTCGTTACATAAATTAGCAATATCCGCACCAGAGAAACCTGGAGTTTGCTTTGATAAGAATTCAATATCTAAACCGGGCGCTTTTTTAAGAGGCCTAAGGTGAACTTCAAAAATAGCTTTACGTTCGTTTAAGTTAGGTAGATCAACAAAAATTTGTCTATCAAAACGACCTGCACGCATTAAAGCTTTATCTAAAATATCGGCTCTGTTGGTTGCAGCAATTACAATAACGTTTGTGTTGGTACCAAAACCATCCATTTCCGTTAATAATTGGTTTAATGTGTTTTCACGTTCATCATTACTTCCAGACATTGCATTTTTACCTCTGGCACGACCAATGGCATCAATTTCATCTATAAAAATAATAGAAGGCGATTTTTCTTTTGCTTGCTTAAATAAATCTCTAACACGAGATGCACCTACACCAACAAACATTTCAACAAAATCAGAACCTGATAATGAGAAGAATGGCACTTTCGCTTCACCTGCAACGGCTTTGGCTAATAATGTTTTACCTGTTCCTGGAGGACCAACTAATAATGCGCCTTTTGGTATTTTACCACCTAGGGTTGTATATTTTTCAGGGAATTTAAGGAAGTCTACAATTTCTTGCACTTCTTCTTTAGCGCCTTCTAAACCAGCAACATCTTTAAACGTTGTTTTAACCTCCGTGTTCTCGTCAAAAAGTTTAGCTTTAGATTTTCCTATGTTGAAAATTTGTCCGCCTGCTCCACCACCGGCACCACCAGACATTCTACGCATAATAAACACCCAAACACCAATAAGTAAAATAAAAGGTAAAATACCCATTAATAAGTTACTCCAGTCGTTTGTTTCAGTATCAAACTTTACAACAGGTTTTGTTGCTAAGTTTTCGGTAGTTGTATTTAATTCGTTTTCGAAATTCTGTAAATCTCCAAATTCAAATTTATAATTTGGCAATTTAGTTGCCGAAGGAATAAATGTTTCTGGTTTAGAGTTTTTATGAATCTCTTTTTCTTGAGCGTCTTTTGTTAGGTAAACTTTAGCAACACGCGTGTTTTTTATAATATCAACACGTGCTACATCACCATCTTTTAAGTATTTAAAAAAATCGGATGGCGTAGTAATATTGCCTTCTTGGTAGCTGGCTCCACTAAATAGTTGAAACCCTAAAAATAGAGCGATTATAATTCCGTAAATCCAATACGGACTGAATTTAGGCTTATTTTCCTTTGCGTTTTTCTTGTCTTTTGCCATGTCTCTTTTTAGTAACTCGTTTCTATAGCTGTAATTTTTGCATCGCCCCAAAGACTTTCAATATCATAGTACTCTCTAATTTGTTTTTGAAAAACATGTACTACAACATTAACATAATCCATTAACACCCACTCGGCATTGTCTAAGCCTTCAGTGTGCCATGGATGATCTTTAAGTTCTTTACTTACTTTTTTCTGAACAGAATTTACTATAGCGCTTACTTGTGTATTGGAAGTCCCTTCGCAAACTATAAAGTAGTCACAAACCGTATTTTCAATCTCTCGTAAATCTAGTATATTTATTTCTTTTCCTTTAACGTCTTCAATTCCACTTAGTATTACAGATATTAATTGGTCTGAGTTTATATTTTGTTTCGCCATTAATTTTATTTAATTTGTGCAAAGTTATTATTTTTTTAGTTCTTTATGGTTTAAAATAATCATAAGATTTTATACTAGTGCAATAACTTCTATATGCGAATAATCAAACTTGATGCCATCAATTCCACAAATAGCTATTTACGCGAGCTTATTAGCAAGGGTAATGTGGAAGATTTTACTGTTGTTTCTACCCAAAAACAAACCAAAGGTCGTGGGCAAATGGGAACAATTTGGGAATCTAAAACGGCAAAAAACCTTACGTTTAGTGTGTTTAAAGACGTTTCTGGTATAGAAACCGATCAAGCATTTTATATAAGTGTGGTTACTGCTTTGGCTATTGTTAAAACCTTAAAGGAGCTTGGTATTCCTAAATTAAGTGTAAAATGGCCGAACGACATTTTGTCAGAAAATAAAAAGATTTGTGGAGTTTTAATAGAAAATGTCATAAAACAAAGTCAGTTAAAAGCCTCCATTATAGGAATTGGGTTAAATGTAAACCAAACAGAATTCGAGAATTTAACAAAAGCGTCGTCATTAAAATCAATATCGGGTAGAGTTTTTGTTTTGGACGAAGTGTTGGTTGCTCTAGTTTTAAATTTAGAATATTACTTCGGAATTTTAGAAACAGGAGACTTTAAAGTTCTGAAAAAAGAATATGAAGCCAATTTGTTTCGAAAAAATAAACCTTCAACATTTAAAGATGCTGAAGGTTCTATGTTTTCTGGTTTTATAAAAGGAACTTCTCCTGAAGGCAAATTAGTAGTATTGCTAGAAGATGAAATTATAAAAACCTTTGATTTAAAAGAAATTTCACTGTTGTATTAAATAGCTTTTGGCATATTTGTAGCAAGAGTTTCAATAAATTTTGTGATTGGGCCTTTAATCATCATGGCCATCATTGGGTTAAAATCACCAGCAAATTCTAATTGTACTTCGCTGTTACCATCTGCAGTTTCAACAATATTTCCAATTAAAGAAAAATCGAGTTTTCCGCCTGCGGCACCTAAAACAATTTTATTTGGAGGTATAACCTCTTTCTTTTTTAAAACAATTTCTGGCATGCCTTTTAAAGCAAAAAGAAATTTGTCGTCGTCCAAAACTTCAAACTTGCTAATGTTTTCAGGCATTAAAGATTTAAAGTTTTTTATATCTTCTAAAAAGTTGAAAACTTCTTGAGGCGATTTAGTAACGTTAACTTTTGGGGATTCTAAATTCATTGTATTATGTTTTTTTTTCGTTAGACTATAAAATAGCTTCTAAAAAGCTATCATATTTTACAGTACACGTATTTTATATCAAATAGCGTTCCATTCACTAGGATTGGAATTCCATTCCGCTAGGGTTTTTAATTCTTTTTCAGAAATGTAATTAGTGTCTAGCGCTTGCTCAAGTAAATTCTCGTAATTACTTAATGTATTTAATGTCACGCCTTCTTCTGCAAAGTTTTTTGTAGCGACATCAAATCCGTAAGTAAAAATAGCAACCATGCCTTTTACATTTACTTTAGCTTCTTTTAAAGCTTGTACAGCGTTTAAACTGCTTTTTCCTGTGCTTATTAAATCTTCGACCACAACAACACTTTGTCCGCCTTCAATAAAACCTTCAATTTGGTTTTTACGGCCGTGCCCTTTTGCATCTGGTCTAACATAAATAAACGGAAGCCCTAAATATTCGGCAACTAGCATACCTATACCAATCGCTCCTGTAGCTACTCCTGCAATAGCATCTGGTTTTCCGTATTGGTTTTCAATATGTTTAGCCATGGTTTCGCGCACGTAATTACGTATCGCTGGATACGATAAAATAATACGATTGTCGCAATAAATTGGTGATTTCCAGCCAGAAGCCCAAGTAAAAGGTTCTTTTGGACTTAATTTTATTGCGTGAACTTGCAATAAAACTTCGGCAGTTTTTTTAGCGGTGTCTTTGTTGAATATCATGCCGTAAAATTACGTATAAATTTGCTTTTATTCTGAAGTTGTAAATGGAATAAAAATATTTTTTTTCAACAATAAGCAGATTGTGAGTAAAAATGATATTTTTACCATATCATTAAATCAAATCTAACCATGCACAAGATTTTTGTAAACAATAAACCAATAACTTTAACAACCAACACCGAGAAGGGAGAAGGTTACAAAACTTATAAACTAAAACGAGTAGGTTTGTATCGGGCCATACGGAAGTTGAACAGAACCAATTTACAAGAAGTAAGACTTACACATAAAAATGAAAGTAAACTACTTTCTAAGTTTTTAAAGAAGTTACCCAATGTAATTGCTGGTGGTGGAAAGGTGTATAATGATGAAGGAAAAGTACTTTTTATTTTTAGAAATGATAAATGGGATTTGCCTAAAGGAAAAGCCGAAGGCAACGAAACCATTGAGGAAACGGCAATTCGTGAAGTTGAAGAAGAGACCAAAGTGGAAGGTTTAGAAATTGTGAGACCATTAGAAACGACTTATCATATCTTTAAAAGAAATGGACGATACAAAATAAAAATCACGTATTGGTTTGAGATGAAAACTAGCTTTACGGGCGAGCTTAAACCTCAAAAAAAGGAAGGTATTACCAAGGTAAAATGGTTAGGTAAAAAGAAGACAGCTAAGGCATTAGAGAATTCTTATGCGAATATAAAACTATTGTTTTAGGTTGAAATTTGAAAAATCAAGATATAAAAAAAGCATAAGATATTTAATTTTATGCTTTTTTTTATGACCAATAATAGGCTGTATGTAAACTGTTTTTGTCTTTTTTAATTCGAAATCTCACTGTAATCGATAGAATCTCCAACAGAAAGTTCCCAAATATCGACTAAACCAGCGTTAACTTCTAAAACGTATTTTGCTGGCGCATTAGACGGTAAAGACGTTTCATCAAATGGCTTTGCATTCTTCTGAAAACTTACAATAGTTTTATTCTCATTAATATAAATAAGGTCTAATGCTATTTTTGTATTCTTCATATAGAAATAACGCTCGGTGACATCATCAAAGACAAAGAGCATACCTTGGTTTGTTTCCATGGAGTTTCGATACATCAATCCGGTTTGGATATCAAAATCAGTATCAGCTATTTCAATATCTAAAATTACTTTAGAATCATTTGCTTTGCTAATTGTTAGCTCGCCTTCTTTAGTGAAAAGTACTTCTGTTTGAGTGATTACCTTGGTGTCATCTTTACAATTAGAAAGCGATAATGCCGTAAAACCTAAAGCTAAAATAAAACCAAATTGTTTGAAAGTCATTTTACTTTACTGCATTTGTAGGTTTGTACATAAACATAAAATAAAGGCCTAAAAGTACAAATGGAACACTTAACCATTGCCCTGTGTTTAATGCCCAAGTAGAACGCTCATCAACTTGTGCTTCTTTTACAAATTCCACAAAGAATCTTACTGTCCAAAGTAGTACTAAAAACAAACCAAATAAAAAGCCGGTTTGGTCTCTTTTTTCTGTTTTCACGTAGAAATATAAAAGAATTAAAAATACAAAAATGTAGCAAAACGATTCGTATAATTGCGCTGGGTGTCTATAAGGTACGGCTTCTAATAAGCTACTGAATGTTGGGTTATCAGTAACAGCACTGTAAGCTGCTTGAACATCGTTTATGCCTGTACGTTGCATAATTTCATTTTTGTAATATTCATCTTGAATAAAACGAACACCAAAACTAGAATCGGTAACTTTTCCTATAATTTCAGAGTTTATAAAGTTTCCAATACGAATAAAAATAGCTCCCGAAGCCACTGGTATTACAATACGGTCTAAAATCCATAAAATAGATTTGTAATTATATTTTCGTCTATATAAGTACATACCAATAATAATTCCGATAGCCGCACCATGACTCGCTAAACCTTGAAAACCTGTAAACTCAAAGCCACCTTTAAATTTAACAGGAAGAAAAATACTTAGAAAATCTTGTGATATTAATTCCGATTGATAAAAAATAACATGTCCTAAACGTGCGCCAATCATGGTAGAAAGCACGGTGTAAATAAATAGAGGGTCTAAATATTCTAACGATATTTTTTCTTTAGTAAAAATTCGTTTCATAATATACCAACCAATAACAAAGGCGGTAACCCACATAAGGCTGTAAAAATGAATTTTAAAATTCCCAATAATATCGATTCCTGTTACGGGATTCCAATCAAATTTTAATAGTTGCATAGGTTTTGTTTTTCAGTGCGAAATTAAGGGTTTCAGACTGGTTTTATGTTATGTTTTATTTAAAAAAGAATTCGGAGTGGTGCTTAATCCAAGTTTCTTTGTAATTCTATGTTACGTTAAAATGTGAATAAATAGGTTGGTATTCATTCATGTTTTTTATTCTTTATTTTAAAAGTTCTAAAACTTCAACTTCAAATATAATATTGGTTTTACCTGGAATACCTCGATTACCCGATTCGCCGTATGCTAGATGATAAGGTATAAAAAGTGTGGCTTTATCACCAACGCTTAATTGTTGTAAGCCTTCTTTAAAACCGGCAATCATTTTGGCATCCGGGCCAATTTCAGCAGTAATAGGTTGGTAGCCGTTTTGGGCTTTTTTGCGTTCGTTTACGGCACCTAAAGCTTCTGCGATTTCTAGTTTACTTGTGTCTAATATTTGTCCGTCTTCAAAATAAACAGCGTAATGCGTTATTAACTCTGCGGTTTCTGGTAATTTTTCTCCTGTGCCTTTTTCTGTAATTAAATATTTTAACCCTGAAGGAAGTGCGATTGCCTTTTCTTTTTGTGCTATAAATTTATCCTTAGTTGATTTTAAAATAGCAGCGGCTTTTTCTTTCTTTTCTTTTTCTTTGCGTTCTGCTTCAGCAAAATGATTCACAAAAATGTTTGGTGCATCAAATTTCTTAGCTGCTTTACCTTTTCTAATAATGTTTAATTCTTCAATAATAACATCTTCTGTAGGTTTGTTGTTTCTGCCAACTTCGACATTAGAAATACTATCTTGAATGTCTAAACCAATAACCAATTCTCCAAAAACACTATGCTTGTTGTCTAAATTTGGTTTAGGAACTTCAGTAATAAAAAATTGAGAACCGTTGGTGTTTGGTCCAGAATTAGCCATAGATAGAATACCTGGTCTATCATGTTTTAAGTCTGGAGAAAATTCATCCATAAATTTGTAACCTGCATCACCAGAACCTGTGCCTGTCGGATCACCACCTTGTATCATAAATTTATCTATAACTCTATGAAAAATAATGCCGTTGTAGAATTTTTTATTTTTGAATTTTTTATCTACCATGGTGTTTTCGCCTTCAGCCAGAGAAACGAAATTGGCAACCGTTACAGGTGTTTTTTCATAATTTAGCTTAGCAACCATAACCCCTTTGGTGGTAATAAATTCGGCATAAATGCCATCTTCTAAATCTGGGTATTGCGCTTTGCAAGATGTTAGGTTAAGTACTAATGTCAACAGAACGAGTTTTACAGCGTTTTTTAATAAATACATATTAGTTGTTTTGATTTTGGGTAATAGAATTTACGGTAACTTCACAAATTAAAGGTGTGTTTGGGCCAATTTTATTTTCGTCTCCATAGTAACCGTATGCACGATCTGAAGGGAAAATAAAGGTTACTGTTTCACCAGCTTTCATGAGTTTTAAGCCATGGCGTAAGCCTGTAAAAAGCTCTTGCTTATCCATAGCATAGTTTTGCGTTTTTAAATCGGCTTTAGAATAAATTTCGTTTCCGTTAAGGGTTTTAACATCGTAGTCAAAATTTATAAGGTCTCCAAAGCCTGGTTTTTTTAGGCTGTCGCTTTCTGTTTTTGTTTGGTACTTATACCAAAAACCAGTGTCTGAGGCTAAATAGGTGTCATCATCGGCTTCCATTATTTTTTCAATAACGGCTTTTTCTTTCGCAAAACGTTTTTTGTTTAGTGCGATAGAAGCGTCGATATACGATCCCGATTTTGTAGAAATAGGTTGTCTCGCTTCTGGGCTTTTACAATTAAAAACAAGCAGGACAAATAGGGTTGTGGCAATTAGTTTATTCATTGTTTAAAGCATCGTTATAACTAGGTAATATACTAATAAATTTTTCAATAGTTTCAGCTAGTGGTAAGTCGCTTTTCCCGCCAGCAGCATTAGTATGGCCACCACCATGGAAGTGCGCACGAGACATTTCGTTTACCGAGAAATCACCTTTAGAACGTAAAGATATTTTAATAATACCTTCTTGCTTATCTTCTATGAAAATAGCAGCAAGCACAACACCACTTAGTGATAAGGCATAATTTACAACACCTTCGGTATCACCTTTTTTGAAGTTAAAACGATTAAGTTCTTCTTGAGATAACGTAATGTATGCCGTTCTCGATTCCGGAACTACTTTTAAGTTACTTAAAGCACAACCCAATAGTTGTAAACGTTCGTAGCTGTTTGTGTCGTAAATGTTATTATGGATTTTAGTATTATCAGCTCCTTTTTCAATAAGCTTCGCTATAATCTCGTGTGTTTTATTTGTGGTAGAACGGAACCTAAACGATCCGGTATCTGTCATAATTCCAACATAAATACAAGTTGCAGTATCAGCATCAATTAAATTGGCATCGCCTAGCATGTCAATAAAATTATAAACCATTTCGCAAGTTGAACTCATGCTTACGTCGCTATACATGTAAGTCGCGTAATCATCTGGTGCTTGGTGATGATCGATCATTACTTTTAGAGCTTTGCTTTCAGAAAGCGGTGTTTCCATATTTCCAGTTCTATGGAAGGCGTTAAAATCTAAAGTAAAAATAATATCGGCAGATTCAATTAAACTATTACACGTTTTTGTTTGATAATCGTAAACTGAAATCGTATCATTTCCGGGAATCCATTTCAGGAAAGTAGGATAGTCATTTGGTACAATAACGGTCGCATTATGATTCCCTTTTAAAAGATAATGGTAAAGCGCTAAAGTTGATCCAATAGCGTCGCCATCAGGGTTTTTATGCGGAACAATAACTATTTTTTTAGGACTAGATAATAGTTGTTTTATGTTGGTAATGTCTTCTTTTTTCATAGGAAACGAAGATACAATTTAATAATATAGACTTAAAATAGAATCTTGTACTTTTATAGAAAAATTAACGGTAAAGCTGATGAAAATAAGATTGATATATGGTGTTTTTATTTTAATTACAGTTTTTTGGGGATGTAAAGCGCAACAATTTGAAGGTGGTGAAAAATTAGAAACTCAGTATGATACTACCATTGCTTTTGGTTCTTGCAATAAGCAAAATATAGAAAATAAACTTTGGGTTGAAGTTCTAAAACATAAGCCAGATTTATGGATTTGGGGAGGGGATAATGTGTATGCAGATACAGATAATATGGTAAAACTGAAAGCTGATTATAGTGCTTTACTTGCCAATGGTGGTTACAAAGCATTGAAAGAGACAACCGAAATTACGGGTACATGGGACGATCATGATTATGGTTTAAATGATGGCGGTGTCGAGTTTCACGCAAAAAGGGGAAGTCAGAAATTATTTTTAGATTTTCTAGATGTGCCTCAAGATAGTGAGCGACGCAATAGGGAAGGAGTTTATAGTTCGCAAATTGTGAAATCTCCTAAAGGAAAAATAAAAATTATAGTTTTAGATACGCGCTATTTTAGAACAGCATTAACAAAATCGAAAAGCCTCGGAAAAAGATTCGAGCCTAATGTTTATGGAGAAGGAACTGTTTTAGGTGAAAAACAATGGCAATGGTTTGAAGACGAATTAAATGGATCGGATGCTGATTTTAATATAATTGTAAGTAGCATTCAGGTTTTGTCTGCAGAACATGGTTTTGAAAAATGGGCTAATTTCCCTCATGAAGTTGATAAATTGAAGTCTTTAATCAAAAAATCTAATGCAAAAAGTGTTATGGTGCTTTCTGGAGATCGACATATTTCAGAATTTTCTAAAACAAAAATAGAAGGTGTTAGTTTTCCTTTGGTAGATTTTACATCTAGCGGTTTAACGCATGTTTACAATGGTTTTACTTCAGAGCCTAATAAGCAAAGGGTTTTAGAGGTTGTCCCTGAGTTAAGTTTTGGTGTTTTAAAATTTAATTTTGAAGCAAAAACAGTACTTATGGAAATGCGAGGTGTGGGTAATATATTGCAACAAAAACTTTTACAAACCTATTAAGGTGTAAACAAATATAAAACTGTACTTTTGCAGAAATTTAAAAAAATAAAAATGGCAACAAATAGAACATTTACAATGCTAAAGCCAGATGCTGTTGAAAACGGGCATATTGGTGCAATATTAGAAAAAATTTCAGCTTCAGGATTTAGAATTGTAGCTATGAAATTAACACAAATGACAAAAGCTGACGCCGAAGCATTTTATGCTGTGCACAACGAACGTCCATTTTTTGGAGAATTAGTTGAATTCATGACTAGAGGTCCAATAGTTGCTGCAATTTTAGAAAAAGAAAATGCAGTAAACGATTTTAGAACTTTAATTGGTGCTACAAACCCTGCAGATGCAGCTGAAGGTACTATTCGTAAAATGTATGCAACGTCTATGGGCGAAAATGCTGTGCATGGTAGTGATAGTGACGAGAATGCAGCTATTGAAGGTGAATTTCACTTCGCTGGTAGAGAGCAATTTTAATTAAAAAAACTCAACCAAGGCTATGCCTTAAGAGTGTTTTAAAAAATAGTAATACATAAAAAATCCCGCAACCTAAGTTGCGGGATTTTTGTTTAAAAAAAAGTTTACTAGTATATATACTAAATTACTTTTACGTTTACGGCGTTTAATCCTTTTCTGCCTTCCTGTAAATCGAATTCTACTAAATCACCTTCGCGAATTTCATCGATTAAACCTGAAATGTGAACAAAATGCTCACTGTTTGAACCTTCTTCTGTTATAAATCCGAATCCTTTAGAATCGTTGAAGAATTTTACTGTTCCTTTACTCATTGTATTAAATATTAAATTATTACTATCTGTAATACAAAAGTGATGCCACAAATTTAAACCGAAGTCTATTCTGCTTAAATAGCAAACAAAAAAAAGTCTGTCAATTTAAATTGACAGACTTTTAAAGTTGTAATTGTTAAAGTATAAATCTTAGATTACTTTTACGTTTACGGCGTTTAATCCTTTTCTACCTTCTTGTAGATCGAATTCAACTGCATCACCTTCACGAATTTCATCGATAAGTCCTGAAATGTGTACGAAATGTTCTTTGTTGTTGTCATCTTCTGTGATAAATCCAAAACCTTTAGAATCGTTGAAGAATTTTACGGTACCTTTACTCATTGTAATTTGTATTATAAATAATTAAGTGCCAAAGATAATGTAAAAAACAATAAGTAACTAAATAATCTTAAATATTTTATTTTAATTCTTTTGGTCTAATTATCTTAAAACCAGTTTTTTAATAATATCCTTTCCTAACTCTTCGTTTAGCATGTCTATTATTTTTTGTTTGCCATAACTTAATTCCTCTCTAAGAACACTCGAGGTTAGTTGTATGTAAAGGGTTTCTCGCTCTAACGTTACCGAGCTGGTATAGTTGTGTACACCGTTTCCCATAAGTTTTGCCCAAGCATCAGATACATTAACTTTATCCAAACCTTTTTCTAATCGGTTAGTTTCAACAAATTCTTTTAATGCGTCGGAAATACTGATATTGTCGTTGTTACGTTTTGCCATGAGGTTAAATTATGAGGGTTTGTTGCGTGTATGTTTTAAATGGAACAAGGATTATTTTGTTCTTATTATTAAGGCTAATAGATTAAAAAATATCGATAGCTTTCAATTTTAAAGGTACCAAAATTATATATTTTAAACGATTCTCTTGGTGTTAAAAGCTTTAAATTTTATTAAAATATAAGCTTGGGCTATTGTTTATAGCTAGTGCTGTTTGTTGTTAATTAATGTTGGCTTCTTTATTTTAGGTTTCACTTACGTGGAAGGAGCTCTTAGCCGGTTATTTTTCTAAATGGCTGTAACTTGGAGAGAACCTCAGTGCTTCAAATTAAACTATCAAGATTGTTATTCTTCCGAAGAAAGAAAAAAAATTAACCACGAACGTATGATTACTCTAATTTGAAAATCTCGTAAGATTGATGCACTTGCTTAACAGCATTTTCCGTACGTTCACCATGCGTATCACTTATAAAAAGTTGTCCGAAGTTTTCGTCGTCAACCAATTTAATAATTTGAGATACACGTTGTTCATCTAGCTTATCAAAAATATCATCGAGTAATAGAATAGGGTTTACATCACTTTGTGCTTTGATAAAATCGAACTGCGCCAGTTTTAAAGCGATTAAAAATGATTTTTGCTGACCTTGACTTCCAAATTTTTTAATAGGGTGTCCCGAAATATTAAAATGCAAATCGTCTTTATGTATACCAACACTTGTATATTGTAGCGCTTTATCTTTATTGATTGCCTTGTTTAATAGTGTGTTTAAGTCATCTTCAAACAAATCACTGTGGTAATTTAAGTCTACATCTTCGTTACCATTGCTAATCGCTTCGTATCTAGATTTAAAAATAGGGATGAATTCTTGTAAAAAGGCATCACGTTTTTCGAAAATTTTAGTTCCAAAATCTGTTAGTTGGCTGTTGTACACATCCAAAGTGTCTTTGTTAAAGGTGTGGTTTAGCGCAAAATACTTAAGTAGTGCATTTCGTTGCGTTAAAATTTTATTATAGTTAATTAATGTATTTAGGTAGGCATTGTCACTTTGTGAAATTACGCTATCAATAAATTTTCTACGCGTTGTACTGCCTTCAATAATTAAATCTCTATCGGCAGGCGAAATAATAACTAAGGGTAAAAAACCTATGTGTTCGCTAAACTTATCATAAGCTTTTCCGTTGCGTTTTATAATTTTTTTCTGGCCACGTTTTAAACTTACAATTACTTTCTCTGGTTTTTCCTCTTTTTCATAATCACCATTAATCACAAAAAACTCTTCGTCGTGCTTAATATTTTGCGTGGCTACTGGATTGAAATAGCTTTTTCCGAAGGATAAATGATATATAGCATCGAGCACATTGGTTTTTCCAATGCCGTTGTTGCCTACAATGCAATTAATTTTCTCGTTGAAAGCAAAGGTTTTGCTATCAAAATTTTTATAATTGAGTAATGAAAGTGATTTTAAAATCATATAAATAGCAACTTAAAGCGCATAAAGAGGGTAAAGTCTTAAAAAGAAGTGCAAATTATTGAAAAATATCAAATAAATACCCTTTTAGTTCTGAAGAAAAATTATATTTTTGCGCCACATTAATAGAAACAGAAAATGGCAACATATAATAAGAGAGGTTACAAACCGAAAACGAAAGTTGAGAAAGAACAAGATATTGAAGAAGGATCAACAACGGCTGAAGTTTTTAACACCCTTGATGAAACAGCTTCTAAAACAGAAGATTTTGTAGCGAAGAATCAAAAATATATTTTTATTATTATTGGTGTTGTAGCATTAGTTGTTTTAGGATCGTTAGCATACAAAGAATTTGTAGCTGCACCTAAGCAAGAAAATGCAATGAACGATATGTTTCAGGCACAAAAATATTTTGACCAAGCTGTAACAGGTGTTGCCAAAGATTCTCTTTACAACTTAGCCTTAACTGGTGGTGAAGGTAAATTTGGTATGCTAGATGTTATTGAGGAATATAGCGGTACAGATGCAGCTAACTTAGCAAACTACTATGCAGGAACAGCATATTTAAGATTAAAAGATTACAAAAATGCTGTAGAGTATTTAAGTGCTTTTGATAGCGAGGATGAAGTTTTAGCGCCTTTAGCAAAAGGAAACATAGGTGATGCTTTTGTACAGTTAAACCAAAAAGAAGATGCTTTAGAGTATTACGAAAAAGCAGTTAAAATGAGAGATAACGAGTATACTACACCAATGTATTTATACAAAGCAGGTGCTATTGCTCTAGATTTAGGAAAAGCTGACAAAGCTTTAGACTACTTTACTCAAATTAAAGAAAAATATCCAAACGCTACCGAAGCATCTACTGTAGATGTGTTTATCGGAAAAGCGCAGGTGTTGGCTAACAAATAATAGCTTTACCATATATGGCAACAGTAAATAAAAATTTATCGGATTACGATAAAACAACAATCCCAAATGCGAAAGACTTTCGATTTGGGATTGTTGTTTCAGAATGGAATGATACTATTACAGAAGGTTTATATCAAGGAGCATACAATGCTTTGATTGAAAATGGGGTAGACCCAGAGAATATTGTACGCTGGGATGTGCCAGGTAGTTTCGAGCTTATTTACGGATGTAAAAAAATGCAAGAACAAATGGTTAATGCCATTGTTGCTATTGGCTCTGTAATACAAGGCGAAACCAAACATTTCGATTTTGTATGTGATGGCGTAACACAAGGGATTAAAGATTTAAATGTGCAAGGAGAAACTCCTGTTATTTTCTGTGTGCTTACCGATAATAATATGCAACAATCTATAGATCGTTCTGGTGGAAAACACGGGAACAAAGGTACTGAAGCGGCTATTGCTGCAATTAAAATGGCAGAACTACGCAGAATTAGTTAATACCTTTTATAAAACTATAATAAATTCCAAAGGTGTTTTAATCAACGCCTTTGGAATTTGATATTTTAATTCGGTTGGGTTTGCTAGTTTTTGCTTCTAACTTTTAGATATTTTTAGCATTTCTAAGCCCTATTTCTGCCTATTTTTAAGTACTTTTGAAAGATAACACCACTAGATTTTGTTTAAACAACGTAAACATAGAACCTTTGATTATCAATCTCGTTTTTCTGAACAAAAGAAAGCAGATTCTAGTGTAAACAAAGACTCTAATACCAAAGACTATATTTCTCAATGGAAAGAAAATAGAGCGGGTAAGAGAAAAGTTCGCGGTGCAATGCCCGTTAAAAGCTTGATTTTATTTTTGGTATTATTATTGATTTGTATGTATTTATTAGAAAAAAAATACATGTAATACATTTCACTTAAAAACGCAAGAATTATGGGAATCTTAAAGGCAAGAAAAAATAAAAAATTCAGTTATACACCTCGTTTTTTTGACGATAAAGGTGAAGGAAACCCTTTTGAAATAAAACATAAGTTTGACGAATACAGAACCACTGTTGGTCCAAATAAAGGCTTTAAAACAAAACTTAACAATGCTTTAAGCGAATTAAAGCATAATAGAGATCGTGATGCTAACCGACGCATTTTAATTATTGTAGGTGTGTTATTATTAGTGTTTTTATTTATCATCGATTTCGATTTATCTATATTCTTTTCTAAATAATTATATGGCAGACATTATACAGCTTTTACCCGACCATGTCGCAAACCAAATTGCTGCTGGAGAAGTTGTTCAACGTCCAGCATCTGTTGTCAAGGAATTGCTTGAAAATGCAATCGACGCAGGCTCGGACTCTATTAAACTCATTATAAAAGATGCAGGTAAAACCCTTGTTCAAGTTATCGATAACGGTAAAGGAATGAGTACTACCGATGCGCGATTAAGTTTCGAACGTCATGCAACATCTAAAATTCGAAATGCGGAAGATTTATTTCAGCTGCATACCAAAGGCTTTCGTGGCGAGGCTTTAGCTAGTATTGCTGCCATTGCGCATGTAGAATTGAAAACCAAACAACCTCATGATGATGTTGGAAACACCATCGTTATGGAAGGTAGTAAGGTTACCAATCAGGATGTGGTTGTAACACCGCAAGGAACGTCTGTTTCAGTTAAAAACTTGTTTTTTAATATTCCTGCTAGGCGTAACTTTTTAAAATCTGATAACGTAGAATTACGTCATATTATAGACGAGTTTCATCGTGTAGCCTTGGCGCACCCAGGCATCGGGTTTGTTTTCTACAATAATGGAAACGAAGCCTTTAATTTACCAATTAGTAATTACAGACAGCGTATTGTAAATATCTTCGGAACAAAAACTAACGAAAAATTAGTGCCCGTAGAAGAAGAAACTGAAGTGCTTAAAATATCTGGTTTTGTTGGTAAACCTGAGTTTGCCAAAAAAACGAGAGGAGAACAGTACTTTTTTGTGAACGATAGGTTTATAAAAAGCGCTTATTTAAATCATGCCATAGCATCGGCTTATGATGGATTGCTTAAAAACGGAACACACGCCAGTTATTTTTTAAATTTAACGGTAGATCCGCAAACTATTGATATCAATATTCACCCCACTAAAACTGAAATTAAGTTTGACGATGAGCATACGTTGTATGCCATACTTCGTTCGGCTGTAAAACATAGTTTAGGGCAGTTTAACATTGCTCCAGTTTTAGATTTTGAGCGCGATGCTAATTTAGATACGCCATATGAGCTTAAAAAAGAATCTGCTAGAGCGAGCACACCAACTATAGAAGTAGATAGAAGTTTTAATCCATTTCAGGATGAAGCTCCAGTGAAACAGAGAGCCGTTTCTTATAAAAAAGAACCGACAGAAAGTTGGGAGAGTTTATACGTTGGTTTAGAATCTAAAGGCACAAAAACGCAACAAGATTTTAGCGAAGTACATTTCGAAACCGAGGAAGCTACGGTTTCCATGTTCGATAAAGATATTGAGAAAACCCACACCACATACCAATTACACAATAAGTATATTGTGAGTACTATTAAATCTGGTATGTTGGTTATCGATCAGCATAGAGCGCATCAACGTATTTTGTATGAAGATTACCTTCAGCATCTTACTATCAAAGGCGCTTTAAGTCAGCAACTATTATTTCCGTTAGATTTACATTTTTCAAATCAAGAAATAGCTGTTATTATTCAGTTAAAAGAAGATTTAGAACATACCGGTTTTGTATTTTCTAACGTTAAAGAAGAGTCTATAGAAATTATTGGCGTTCCAGTTGGCGTTCCAGAAAGTGAGGTGTCTATTATTCTAGAACAACTTATTAGTGATGTAGAAAACGAAGTGCCTGACAGTAATTTTTCGGCAACCGATTTACTTGCAAAATCTATGGCAAAAAGTTTAGCAATAAAAACAGGGCAATCTCTACAAAAAGATGAGCAAGAACATTTAGTAAATAAACTGTTTGCTTGTAAAGAACCTAATGTTTCGCCTACTAATAGAACAACATTTGTAACGATGAGTGTTGACGAATTAGATAAAAAATTTATATAAATTATGATGCGAATTTCAGAAACCGTTAAACACCTAATAATTATTAACGTGATTATGTTTATCGGTACCTTATTTATAGGGAATGGTGGTTTTTATCAATGGTTCGCAATGTATTTTCCTCAAAACGAATTATTTAAACCATGGCAATTAATCACGCACATGTTTATGCATGGTGGTGGTTATATCCAAAATTTGAGTATTACGCACTTATTATTTAATATGTTTGCTTTATGGATGTTTGGTTCGCCAGTAGAGCAAACTTTAGGAGCTAAACGCTTCTTGTTTATTTATATTTCTGCCGGTTTAGGTGCTGTATTATTACAAGTTGGTTTTTACTATTTTCAATATTTACCAGATTATAATGCATTGTTAGATTCTGGTTTATCTTCAGAGAGTATCAAAGCTATGCTAACCAATAATGAAACTGTAGCAGGAGTCTCGCAATCTCAAATAACACTACTTAAGGAAATTTATCCGGCGTTTAACGCGAGTATGGTTGGTGCATCTGGTTGTATAATGGGTATTATGGCTGCTTTTGCCATGATGAACCCTAATGCAGAATTAATGATGATTTTTTTACCAATTCCTATAAAAGCGAAGTATTTTATCCCAGGAATCATTATTTTAGATTTAATTTCAGGCGTTACTGGTCAGTCGTTTTTCAGTCCAAGTAATACGGCATACATGGCCCACGTTGGAGGTGCAATTACAGGATTTTTAATCATGTATTATTGGAAAAAAACACAGTTTAATAATAACCGTTGGAACTAATGAGTTTAACTACCGATATAAAATATAAGTTATCACGACTTAACATATTAGAGAAAATAATAGCGGTTAATGTTGTTGTTTTTCTAGTAGGTTTAGTTCTGCCAAGATTTCTAAGGTGGTTCGAGTTACCTAGCAATGCCTTTACGGCTCTAGTGAATCCATGGACCATAGTGAGTTACGCTTTTGTGCATTACGATTTTTTACACTTACTATTCAACATGCTTTGGTTATACGTTATTGCGCGTATGTTTTTAAACCTATTTAGTCCTAAAAGAGCCCTAAATATTTATTTTTTAGGAGCCATTAGTGGTGGTGCTATGTTTCTTTTAGGTTATGCATTATTGCCTAGTTTTTTTGGAGGTAACTCAAGTTTAGTTGGTGCTTCGGCAGCTGTTCGCTCTTTGTTAATTTTCTTGTGTGCTTATATGCCTAACCAAGATGTGCGTGTTTTTATGTTCAATCTTAAGCTTTGGTATATTGGTGTTGGCCTTGTGGTTTTAGATGTTGTTGGTTTATTCGGATTAAATGCAGGTGGTAATTTGGCGCATCTTGGTGGTGCACTTTTAGGTTATGTTTATGCCACACAATTAGTAAAAGGAAACGATATTGGTAGCGGTTTCGAGCGTTTGGCAGATGCGGTTGCAAATTTGTTTAAACCTTCAAAAAAAGCACCTTTAAAAACGGTTCATAAAAATAAAAGCAAGGTAGGCGGTTATAAAAAATCAGATTTTAGCCAGTTTAATAATCAGAAAAAAATTGATATTATTTTAGATAAAATCAGTAAAAGTGGGTACGATAGTTTAACAGCCGAAGAAAAAGAATTGCTCTTTAGAGCAGGTAAATAATTCAATGTAGTTATTAATGTTTTGGGCGTTACCCGAAAAGGGTCGGGCTTTCACTACTCAATCTTTTTGTTTTTTCACAAAAACAAAAAGGATTTCAAACAAGCCGTTCAATCCCTAACGCGGGTAAATCTGCTAAGGGCAAAGTTAATTTAATTAAAAAGTGAGTATCTAAAGAAGTCAAATAAAGCAAAAATGAAAAACTTAAGTTTCATTAATAAAATAATATATATCGTCAACAGTATTGTGGCGATGCTATTATTGCTTTCAATGGTTTTTCCTTACTTGCCACCAAAAACATTTTCATTCTTATCCGTAATAAATTTAGGCGTATCTTTTTTAATTATTATCAATGCATTCTTTGTGGTCTATTGGTTGGTAAGGTTAAAAAAACAACTATTAACGTCTTTAGTGGTTTTACTTTTTGCGTATTTAACTTTTGGGTCTTTATATAAGTTTTCACCATCTAAAAAAATAGAATCCGATCAAAATTTTAAAGTCATGAACTATAATGTTCGTTTGTTTAATCTTTATAAATGGATTCCAGAAGAGCAGGTGGAAGTAAATATTGTAGATTTTATAAAAGCCGAAGATCCCGATATATTGAGCATTCAAGAATATCATCCACACGAAAATATTAATCTGTCTAGTTTTAAATATAAGTTCGAAAAACTATCGGGTAAAAAAATAAAATACGGACAAGCCATTTTTTCTAATTTTCCAATTATAAATTCCGGATCTGTGGAGTTTCCTAAAACAGCAAACAACGCCATATTTGCCGATGTTGTAAAAGGAAAAGATACCATTAGAGTCTATAATATTCATTTAGAATCTCTTCGTATCGATACTAAAATAGAGAGCTTAAAAAAGGAAAATTCCGAACGACTTCTACAGCGTATAGGTTCTGCTTTCAAAAAGCAACAAAATCAAGCTGAATTGTTTTTAGAACACAAAAATAAGTGTAAATACAAAATGATTATTTGTGGCGATTTTAATAACACCGCCTTTTCTTATGTGTATAGAAAAATAAAGGGAGATCTTAACGATTCTTTTAAGGAAGCCGGTAATGGTTTTGGGCGCACACACGAATTTCAGTTTATACCAATGCGTATAGATTTTATTTTAACCGATGAAGCTTTTGCGATTAATGGTTATAAAAGCTACAGCGAGCACTTCTCCGATCATTATCCAATAAGTACAACACTGAGTTTAGAAAGTGAGTAGATTTTGTTTCTTGGGTGTTAAATTTGATTATACCAGTTTTTGTAAGTAATAGTCTTTTACATAAAAGAGCAGTCTACCGTATCGGCAATAATATGTATTACTAAGCCTAGACCAATTAGTCGCGTTTTCTTAAAGAAAAACAACACGATATAAACAGCCAAAGCGTAATACGTGTGTAACGGGTGGAAGTTAATGCTACATCTGTTTGGGTCGAAAACAGGATCGGCTAGCAAGTGATCTAAATCTATTAGCATTCCTGCAATCATTATTAAATACGCAACTTTCCAATTCGGTTTAAACCAAATAAGCGCCACAGCCAAAGGCAATAGGAAATGACAACCGTAATGTGCGATAGACTGTAACATTAGGGTGTAATAATGGTTTGAGACTCTAAATAATTTAGTGCATTTGGGCCTTCATTAAAAAGTAAGTCTAGAATACTTAAATTAGGAATAAACCCATGCTTGTTGCTAAAAACCTGTGTATAGGTTTCAAAATTTTGTGGCTGTTCTTTTTTTGCGTGTACTAAAAACCGAAAATCATTAGTATCTGCTGGAGCTTCTTGGTAGGTTTTAGTTTTTGATGTGTTGACGTCTAATTGTAAACACTCGGTAATAGTTTCAAAGCACTTCAAATTAAAATCTAAAATAAAATCAGTTTTCATTTCAAATAAAGGTTGAAGCTCATCTTCATAATACTCAAAAAAAGGAGATGTTCTGTAAGCTGAAAGTAAAGATTTCCAATGTAAGCTTTGCCATTTTTCTTCATTAAATATTTTAACATCACGATACTTTTGCCTGTTTTTTTGCGAGTGTATCACGGGTATATTTAAAGTAAGTTTACCATTGGCGCCGTATACGTAAGCGCGGTTTCTATAGGTTTGCTTTAAAAAATTATCATCGGTTTCAAATACCAATTCATCTACATTTGCAATAGCTACAAAATGAGCAATACTCGGGAAATATGCGGGATGAATTAGAGTTTTCATTATTTAGTAAAAAAGTTACTCAGCCATGTATATGCAATAAACATAACACCAACAGTAATACCAATATGTGCAATAGAGCCACCTGTAAGCGATAATACAATGGCTACTAATAGCATAATGCCACCGTAAACTAAGTTTATTATTTTAGATTTTTCGGTATTTGCCAAAACACCACGAGTTAGCGGTAAAATAGCGGCTAAACAGGTTAAGCTTAGCATGGTGAAATAATCGTTTTTAGTTAAAACATTACCTAAAAACATGAGTAATGCTCCAACAAGTAGTGCGAAAAATATTTGACCACTTAGTTTTTCTTTTTTGTCTAATAAATACTTGCCGTATTTATCAAGAATAAGTAGCATATTAGAAAGCGGTTCCATAATCCAACTGCCTAGAGCAAATAAAAGATATGCAATAATTAGCGGGATTAATAAAAAAGTATAACCCGACGCTGCAATGAGCTTTGCTGAAATTTTATAAGCAATATAAATACCGATAATAAAAACCCATTGGTTTTTTCCCGACTGCTTGTTCATCCAAAAGGAGTAACGCAAATAGAGGTTGTAAACTTTGTTTTTAGATTTTATAGCGGTTACCATTCCCGATCGAGCGTAATCTAAATTTGGGTCTAGTGATAAGGCTTCTTTAAAATGCGTTAATGCTTTTTTAGTATCGTTGTGCTCCAAATAACTCCAGCCCACGTTAGCGTGCGAGTGAGCGTCTTCAGGATCGTCTTCTAGTAAGTTTTCAATAGACGATTTTGCTTCTTCTTTTCTATTTAATTTTGTTAATGCCGTAGTTAGGGCATTTTGGCAGAAATTACTTTTTGGATTAATTCGCAATCCTTCGTTGGCAAAATTTAAAGCTGCTTCAAACTTCTTTTTTGTAATTTCAATGTATGCTTTTTGTCCAAAAGCGGTATCATCGTATGGATCTAACTCCAGAGATTTATCGATGTTTATTTCTGCTTCTTTTACATCATCTTGATGTAAATATATTTGAGATAGTAAAAAGTAAACATTAGCCCAATTAGGTAATTCAGCACGAAGATCAAGTGCCAAGTTTAGCGCTTTATCTAAATCTTTAGTAAGGAATAGGCATTGTGCCAAAAAATATTTAGCATTACTATTGTTTACGTCTTCGGTTAAAGCCGTTTGAAAATAGGGGATAGCATCTTGATATCTACCAATTTGAAAAAGCTGAATGCCGCGTTCTAGATTTGGGCTGTCCATTATTTTTTAATTTTTAGATAGACTAAAATATCATCATATAAACCAGAATCGTTTGAGTATAACGCGTAGTTTTTTGCCGAATTAAACCATTCTCTAGTAGAAGCTTTCATTTTACCAAAAGCTTTTAGAATATCTTTAGTAGTTAATGGTTTTGGTATGCCATCTTTAAAAGATTCGAGTAGTTTTTGCTCAATGGCAATATCTACACTTGCTTTAATATCTGCTCCCGAAAATTCTTTGCTTTTTTTAGCTAAATCTTGATATTTAATATTATCGGTAGGTTTCTCTTTAAGTTCAATTTTGAATATTTCCTCTCTAGCAATTTCATCTGGTGGTGCTACAAAAATAATACGATCAAAACGCCCAGGACGTCTAAAAGCTGGATCTATATACCAAGGTGCATTTGTAGCGCCCAAAACTAATATACCTTCGTTATCAGAATCAATACCATCAAGTTCTGATAAAAACTGATTGATAACGGTTCTTCCTGCGGTTTTATTGATATCATTTCTATTGGCACCCAAGGCATCAATTTCATCTATAAAAATAACGCAAGGTGTGTTGGCTCTAGCAGTTTCAAATATTTCGTGTAAGTTCTTCTCAGAGCTTCCCATCCACATATCTAAAATGTCGTTAATACCAATATTTATAAAGTTGGCATTAATTTCACCTGCCGTAGCACGTGCAATATGGGTTTTACCGCATCCTGGAGGTCCATAAAGTAAAATACCTCCGCCAATTTTTTTACCGTAAGCTTTGTATAAATCTTTATGTAAAAGCGGCTTAATGATTTTTAAATCAATTTCCTCTTTTACTTTTTCCATACCACCAACATTTTTGAAATTAATGTCTGGTTTTCTTAGGAAAGATATACCATCTTCATCTATAAAATCATCATCAAAATCTTCAACCGGAATTCTAAATAAATTTTCAAATTCGTCATTTCTAAACGATTTGTCAATTTCTAGAATACGTTGGTAGGTGGCAAGTGCGTCTTCCTTTTGGTCTTGGTCTATATAGCAAAAACATTGAAGCTCTAAATAAGCAGTCGCTTCATTTTTTTCAATAAGTTCTTCGAGGATAACCTCTGTTAAATTGTATTTTTTCTGTTTAAAATAACATTCTGCTAATAGAAATTTATGAGCTTCTGTAGGCTGTTTATCTAAAATAAATAATAGATGCTTTTCTGCTTCTTCATAATTTAAAGCATCAGAATATAGCTTTGCAATTTGAAATCGCAATTCTATGTTTTCTGGCGAAAACTCTAAGGCTTTAAGTAGACTTTCTAGTAGTGTGTTATCCATAAAATTTAAGTCAATAATTAGCTATTGGCCGCTTTTCTTTCTTTCCATTTTTTGAATCCAAAATATCCTGCTAACAGAATTAAAAATGGAATTAAAAAAGATGTTGCTTTTCCAGAACCGCTAACGGTTGTAAAGAAACGCTCCCATCGTGGGCTAGATCCATCCCAACTCATCCAAATAAATACAGGTTTACCAACAACGTGATCAAACGGTACAAAACCCCATGCTCTCGCATCAATAGAATTATGGCGGTTATCACCCATCATCCAATAATAATTTTGTTTAAAAGTGTATGTTGTTGCAACTTCTCCGTTTATTAAAATTTGGTTACCTCTTACGGTTACATCATTACCTTCATACTCGCTAATTACGCGTTTGTAAAGTGGTAAAACATCTAAGTTGATATCTATTGTTTTTCCTTCTTCTGGAATGTATAATGGTCCGAAAAAATCTACGTTCCAATCATAATTTGGATCGTGAGGAAAAATGTTAGCATCACGAACACCTTTTTCTTTCTTGTTAGGCGTTATGCTTGCAACGTTTGGATGGTTTTTAAACAGTGATAAAGCTTCATCGGAAATTGCTGAAAAATAGTAGGTATTGTTGTTGTTAATAATACCAAAACCATCAGTAATATCATAACGTTCTTTTAAATATGCAGGATTAAATTGATTGGTTTTTGGTTGTACCAAATAACTAAATTGTAAATGTGCACGATCTGGCAATTCGTTTTTCTTTCCGTTAATATAAACAAAACCATCGCGAACTTCTAAGCTATCTCCTGCAATACCGACACAACGTTTTACAAGGTTGGTTTTTTTATCAATAGGTTTGTAATAGTTTCTGTCTGGTTGAAAATCGTTCATGTCCAGCAATGTATCTGCTGGCTGATTGAATACAACAATATCATTACGTTCTATGTTTTCGAAACCAGGAAAACGTAAGTACGGAAGTTGTAGTTTATTGATTAATGATGTTTTACGTTCTTCGAAATTATCGTTGAATAAATATGATTTCTTTTTTAAACCAGGTATAGTATCATGTACCATTGGTGCTCCAACAGTTGTCATTGGTATTCTAGCACCATAATGAAATTTACTTACAAACAGAAAATCGCCTACTAATAAAGATTTTTCTAAAGAAGAAGACGGAATGGTAAATGGTTGAATAAAGTACGTGTGTACAATAGTGGCAGCAACAATGGCAAATAAAATAGAGCTTACCCAATCTCCAGAAGAAGATTTTGGTTGTAAATCACGATTTTCAATATAAGTTACATTGGCAGCGTAATTAAGGTAATAGTTGTAAAACCCTAATGTAAGAATGGCTAAAGCAGTATCTAAAGGTTTGTTTTTCCCAAAACTTCTAGCGGTTTCTACCCAAACTACAGGAAACATAATCATGTTAACTATGGGAAGAAAAAGAAGAATAACCCACCAAACCGGACGGTTAATTATTTTCATTAAAACTACGCCGTTGTAAACAGGAATAAAAGCTTCCCAGGCTTGTCGACCGGCTTTAATATATAATTTCCAGGTGCCTAATCCATGAATAACCTGAATTATTAAAATGAATATAAACCATTGCATTAACGTCATAATCCTAAATATTTTATTTATTGATGTAAGTAGCTAAATGAGATGTAGCGTTACATTAATTTATTTTTTTAACCAATGTTTAACACATCGTTCATTGTGAAAACACCTGTTTTTCCAACAATCCATTCCGATGCAATTACGGCTCCTAAAGCAAAACCTTGTCTGTTATGTGCCACGTGATCTATAGTAATGGTATCTACTTCACTTTGGTAAGTTACTGTGTGCGTACCAGGAACATCTTCGATACGTTTAGCAACTATAGGTAATTTTTTATCAGCTTTATCATCAAGCATCCAACCATCATAATGTGGATTGTTATTTATAATACCTTCTGCTAAAGTAATGGCAGTGCCACTTGGTGCATCTAACTTTTTTGTGTGATGAATTTCTTCCATAGAGACGTTGTATTGCTCTAAGGTACTCATCATTTTAGCTAGTGTTTTATTTAATTCGAAAAAAATATTAACGCCTAAGCTAAAATTCGAAGCATAAATAAAAGCGCCTTTTTTCTCTTCGCACAATGCTACAGCATTATCATAATTATCTAACCAACCTGTTGTTCCCGAAATAACAGGAACGTTGTTGTTTAAACAGTTTGAAATATTGTTGAAAGCTACGTCTGGAATACTGAAATCTATGGCAACATCGGCTTTAGTAATATCGTAATCTGTATCATCTTTATCAACCTTTAAAACAATATTGTGGCCGCGTTTAATGGCTATTTGTTCTATGGTTTGACCCATTCTCCCGTATCCGAGTAAAGCAATGTTCATATTAAAATTTAAAATTTAAAGTTAGTCCAAGGTTGCTAGTTGCGTCAACCTCATTAAATTGGTAATGTGGTGCCAAAGATAAATTCTCATCTACGTTATACTGCAGTAAATGAGCATCTACATTGGCTTCTATTATGTTTAAAGCATATAGACCAATAGTTACAAGAAGTGAAATTTCTTTATTTTTTCGATAAAATTCTTGCGCTGTTTCTAATCTATCTGTACTTACGCGTGGTTCGTCTAGTTTTGTTCCAGAGGAATCGAAATAAAACTCATCAGTTTCAAATCCGGCTAAACGACTTTTATAGGCATCGCGATACCTTGTGTATTCATTGCTATTGTTTATGTAAAAATAAACTCCTGTTCCTAATGCAGCGTATACAATAGGGATTTTCCAATATTTTTTGTTGTAAGCTTGCCCTAAACCTGGTAAAATAGCTGAGTAAAAAGCAGCTTTTGCAGGTCTTAACGGGTCGTAAGCTTCAGTTATTTGTAGTGTAGAATCTATTATAAATTCTTTGGGCAGTTCTTTTGTTTTTTCCTTCGGAAGAGATTCTTCCTGTGGAGCTTTATCTTGAGAAAATAAAGAAAAGCAACATAGAAAAGCGCAAAGACTTGTTATTATAAATTTATTTTGAATCACCTTCGACTAATTTTTTAATACGGTTAAAATCTTCTTCGGAATGAAATGGAATTGTAATTTTTCCTTTTCCGTTTTTAGAGACTTTAACGTCAATTTTATGTCCAAAGTATTCCGAAAACGAGCTTATGCCAGTTTTAACAAAATTTGGCATAGCTGTATTTGCTTCCTTTTTTGCAGGAGCAGCAACAGTTTCGTCGTTGTTATAATTACGAACTAATACTTCGGTGTCTCTAACCGATAATTTGTTTGATAAGATTTTTTCGTAAATATCTAATTGAATCGATTGGTCTTCGATAGTAATTAAAGCACGGCCATGTCCCATGGAAATAAAGCCATCGCGCATACCTGTTTGGATAATTGGGTCTAACTTTAATAAACGCAAATAATTGGCAATAGTAGAACGTTTTTTTCCAACGCGCTCGCTCATTTGCTCTTGCGTTAAATTTATTTCGTCTATTAAACGTTGGTATGAAAGTGCAATTTCAATAGGGTCTAAATCTTGACGTTGAATGTTTTCAACCAAGGCCATTTCTAGCGATTCTTGGTCGTTTGCAATTCTAACGTAAGCCGTAATAGTTTCTAAACCTAATAATTTAGAAGCTCTATAACGACGCTCTCCCGAAACAAGTTGATATTTATTTAGACCTAATTTTCTAACGGTTATAGGTTGGATAATACCCAACTCTTTTATAGAAGATGCTAATTCTCGTAAACTTTCTTCACTAAAATTAGTTCGCGGTTGAAATGGATTAACTTCAATAAAATCGATATCTAAATCAACAATATTTCCAATAACTTTATCTGCATTTTTATCTTCGGCCGATTGAATATCGTTACTTGGATCGTTTAAAAGTGCCGATAAGCCTCTACCTAAAGCTTGTTTTTTTGTTGCCTTCGCCATAATTAAGCGTTTTTAGTGATAACTTCTCTTGCTAAACTCAGGTAATTGGTTGCGCCTTTACTGCTAGCATCATAATTAATAATACTTTCGCCGTAACTTGGTGCTTCGCTTAAGCGAACATTACGCTGTATAATGGTTTTAAAAACCATATCGTTAAAGTGTTTTTGTACCTCTTCCACCACTTGGTTGGATAGGCGTAAGCGCGAATCGTACATGGTTAGCAATAAGCCTTCAATGTCTAATTCTGGATTGTGTATTTTTTGAACACTTTTTATAGTGTTTAATAGCTTCCCTAAACCTTCTAATGCAAAGTATTCACATTGAATTGGGATGATTACGGAATCGGCAGCTGTTAAAGCATTTAAGGTTAGCAACCCTAGCGATGGCGCGCAATCTATTAATATATAGTCGTAGTCGTCTTTTATTTCGTTTAATGATTTTTTAAGCATGTATTCACGTGCTTCTTTATCAACAAGTTCAATTTCTATAGCAACTAAGTCGATATGAGCTGGTATGATATCGAGATTTGGCGAATCAGTTTTCATGATAGCTTCTTTGGCCGTGTTAGAATGCTCTAAAAGTTGGTAGGTTCCAATTTCTACAGTTTCAACATCTATACCTATTCCAGAACTTGCATTTGCTTGAGGGTCAGCATCTATAAGTAATACTTTTTTTTCTAATACACCTAAGGATGCGGCAAGATTTACCGACGTTGTTGTTTTTCCAACGCCTCCTTTTTGGTTAGCAATTGCGATGATTTTACCCATTAATGATTTGGTTTTATTAGCTGTAAAAATACGATTATTTATTAGTAATAAAAATGTAGCTTACTATAATTAATTCATAAAAAAAAAGACAGCCCATTTGGCTGTCTTTTCATTGTAAAATGTAAGCTAATATTATTCAGCTTGTTTCTTTTTCTTATTATTTCCTTGACCTTTTCCTTTTGCCATTCCTGCCTTAAATTCCTCTAAGGTTACAGAACCATTGCTATCAGCATCCATTTTAGCAAAACGTTTTTCTAAAACTTCAGCTTCCATTTCTTTCTTGCGTTTTTTTGCTTTAAACTCATCTAAACTTATAAGTTTATCTTCATCAGTATCATAAGAAGCAAACATTTTCTCAGGATCTGGTTTCTTTTTGTCTTGTGCGTTAGTAATAGTAACAGCACATAATGCCATAACAACTAAACCGAATTTTAAATTTTTTGATGTCATTTATATTAGTTTTATAGTTAAACTTCATATTTAGACTTATTTTTTTCAAAATGGTTTAATGGGTAGGAAAAATATTTATTTTATTTTTTGAAACGTGATTTATTTTAACCTTAACTGACTTAAACCTTCGTAAATAGTTATGCTCACGGCATTTGCTAAATTCAAGCTGCGGATGTGTTCGCTGTACAGCGGAATTTTATAAAGTTGATTTGCGTAGGTTTCATTAATACATTTAGGAAGACCAACCGATTCTTTTCCGAAAACTAGAAATAAATCGTCCTCAAAAGGAATATCCCAATGTTTTTTTTCACCATGACTAGACATGAAAGCCATTTTTTTATCATGATTTATTTTGAAGAATTCATCAATATTATCGTAATACGTAATAGAAAGGTGTTTCCAATAATCGAGTCCGGCACGTTTTAATCGCGCATCCGATATTTCAAAACCAAAAGGTTTTACTAAATGTAGGTGTGAGCCAGAACCTAAAGCTAAACGGCCTATGTTTCCTGTATTGTTCGGTATTTCTGGTTCAACTAAAACGATGTTTAAAGGCATTATTCTTTTGTGGTTTTAACTTTGGTGGCAACAGGCTTCATTATAATTCGTAACGTACTGTCGTTGTTGAAATAACTAATCATCCAATTCATGAAAATGAGAAGTTTATTTTTAATACTCAAAATAAGCATTAAGTGAATAAACATCCAGGTAAACCAAGCTAAACGCCCTTGGAAACTAAACTTGGGTAAATCTACCACGGCTTTGCGTTTTCCAATAGTTGCCATAGAACCTTTATCGGTGTAGTCGTAATCTTTTAATGGTTTGTTTTTAACTTTTCTACTTAAATTTTCAGCCAAAAGCGAAGCTTGTTGCAAAGCTACACTCGCTACTTGTGCATGGCCTTTGGGGAAATTAGGAGTTTCCATGTATGCAATATCTCCTAAGGCGTAAACATATTTTAAATCAATTACTTGATTCTGGCGATCAACAATAAGTCGGTTGCCACGAGTTATACACGTTTCTGGGAAGCCTTTAATAACATTTCCGGTTACACCTGCTGCCCAAATTACATTTTTAGAGTTTATTGTTTTCCCTGTATTTAGGGTAACAATGGTGCCATCATAATCTTTAACAAAGGTATTTGTAACAACAGAAACGCCAAGTTCTTCTAAATACTTTTGAGACATTTTTTGAGAGCCTTCACTCATTGGGCTCAGTGTGTTCGGGCTGCCTTCTAATAAATATATTTTAAGTTTAGAGAAATCTTTGTCAGGGTAATCTTTAGGTAAAATGTGTTGTTTCATTTCTGCTAAAGCACCCGCTAATTCTACACCGGTTGGGCCACCACCAACAATAACAAAATTTAATAAAGTTTGCAGTTTTTCGGGTTCGCTGGTGTTTAGAGCGTTCTCAAAAGTTTGCAGAATTCTATTTCTAAGTTGTATAGCCTCAGGAATAGTTTTCATTGGGTAAGCGAAATTCTTTAGGTTTTCGTTCCCAAAATAATTGGTTGTACAACCAATAGAAATCACCAGATGGTCGTAATCAAAATCGCCAATAGGTGTATTAACAAACTGGTTTTCGAAATTAATTTCTGCGACTTCTGTAATTCTAATTCTTACGTTTTTTGCTTTTTGAAAAACCTTTCGTAACGGAAAGGAAATACTCGCAGGTTCAAGCCTAGCCGTCGCTACTTGATACATAAGTGGTTGAAATTGGTGGTAATTTTGCTTGTCAATTAAATACACCTCGTAATTGGGGTGATTTATTAAATCTTGTGCAAGTCTCAGTCCTGCGAAACCAGCACCAATAATTACAATTTTTTCTGTTTTACTCATGTTATCTTATTTTTAGGCAAGAATAAATTTTATTAATTCACTAACGATATTTGTTCTTTATTTTTTACTTATTTGAAATATTTTTAGGAGCACAATTCGTATTAATAGCACAAAAGGAAACCCGTGTAAAATAACATCAAACCAATCTTTAAGTTTCATGCCTGTTGCTCCACCTAGTATCCATTTAAGTTTACCTAGAATATGAGGTTCAGGGAAAAAAGGCGCTAAACCTAAAGTTAAGCAAATTAGTAAAACAAGTTTCCAATCGTTCAGTACTTTCATTTTAACCGAGTATCGATTTCACAAATACATCCGTTTTGTTAACACCGTTTTCCGTTATGTGTTTTATAAAAGCACTACCAATAATGGCACCTTTGGCATGTTCTGTAGCCTGCGTAAAAGTTTCATTATCCGAAATTCCAAAACCAATAACCTGTGGGTTTTTTAGTTCCATTTTTGCAATACGCTCAAAATAGCTCATTTGTTCGTCTCCAAACCCAGAACTACTTCCTGTAACACTAGCGCTACTTACCATATATATAAAGCCATTCGAGATCGAATCGATAAAATTAATACGCTCCACAGAGGTTTGTGGCGTAATTAAAAATACGTTTATCAGGCCGTATTTCTCAAAAGTCGCTTTATATTCGTCGTTATAAACATCTACAGGTAAATCGGGAATTATTAAGCCATCGATACCAATTTCTTGACATTTTTTACAAAACGCCTCCACACCATATTGCAACATTGGGTTGAAATACCCCATAATTATTAATGGAATAGATACCGTTTTTCTAATATCTTTTAACTGATCGAAAAGCACCTCGGTAGTCATACCATTTTTCAGTGCTTGCGTCGAACTTGCCTGTATCGTTGGGCCATCGGCCAAAGGGTCACTAAACGGAAGTCCGATTTCTATCATGTCTACACCGTTTTTTTCCAAATTTTCAATGATGGAAACAGTATCGGTTAAACTCGGGTAGCCTGCTGTAAAATATATAGATAGCAGTTTTTTATCTTCTTGTAATTTTTTATTTATTCTATTCATTTTCAAGACTGTTTTTCATTCCCTCGAAGGAGGGAATCTTTTAAATGTATTCGGAAAGGTCTTTCCAATCAGGGTTTAAACTATTTATTAAATTGATTTTCCAGGCTCTATTCCATTTCTTAATTTGTCGCTCTCTTTTTATTGAGTTGTTTACGTATTTCGTTGTTTCAAAGTAAACTAATTTATCAACATTATATTTTCCTGTAAAGGGTTTTGAACTATTGTTTTTATGTTGATTTAGCCTAACCTTTAATTGTTTAGTACGCCCAACATACAGAACTGTATGGTTCTTATTTGTTAATATGTAAACGTAATGTACGTCCATGGTTTTACTTTGAGATTTCCGCCTTCGCGGAAATGAAAAAACGAAACTTATATCTTAAAATATTCAATATAATTCTGTAAATCCTTATCACCACGTCCTGAAAGACTCACAACAACCACGTCGTCTGGTTTAAAGGTTTTTTCTTCAAAAATAGCCAGCGCATGCGAACTCTCAATAGCCGGAATAATACCTTCTAGTTTACATAAATCCAAACCAGCCGTCATAGCTTGATCATCGGTAATCGACATAAATTCAGCACGTCCCGTTTTGCATAAATGTGCGTGGATTGGGCCAACACCAGGATAATCTAAACCAGCCGAAATAGAGTAGGGTTCTGTAATCTGTCCGTCTTTAGTTTGCATTAACAAGGTTTTACAACCATGAATAACACCTTCGTGTCCTAAAACAGAAGTCGCAGCACTTTCTCCAGAATTAACACCTAAACCAGCCGCTTCAACAGCAATAATTTTTACATCAAGTTCGTGTAAATAATGGTAGTATGTTCCGGCAGCATTACTTCCGCCACCAATACAAGCCACAACATAATCAGGGTTTTCTCTACCGATTTGTTCTTTTAATTGCCATTTTATTTCTTCGGAAATTATTGATTGAAATCTAGTAACCATATCTGGGTATGGGTGAGGGCCAATAGCCGATCCAATAATATAGTGCGTATTCACAGGGTTGTTAATCCAATCGCGAATGGCTTCGTTTGTAGCATCTTTTAAAGTTCTACTTCCAGAAAGTGCAGGTACAACGGTAGCGCCTAACATTTTCATTCTGGCTACGTTTGGTGCTTGACGCGCAATATCAATTTCACCCATGTAAACAATACATTCTAGTCCCATTAAAGCGCAAACAGTAGCAGTGGCAACACCGTGTTGTCCGGCTCCAGTTTCAGCAATAATTCTAGTTTTACCTAAACGTTTGGCCATTAAAATTTGTCCAACCGTATTGTTTATTTTGTGTGCGCCAGTATGGTTTAAATCTTCACGCTTTAAATAAATTTTGGTGTTGTATTTTTCAGAAAGACGTTTAGCAAAATATAAAGGAGATGGGCGACCAACATAATCTTTTAAAAGTTGATCGAATTCCTTTTTGAAATCTGGTTCTGCCATCACTTTTAAATAGTTCTGGCGTAATTCTTCCACATTCGGGTAAAGCATTTCTGGAATAAATGCACCACCAAATTCGCCGTAATAGCCTTTTTCGTTTACGTTATAATTTTCCATATGTTTATTTAAATTTGAGTCTGTTCCATGGTTTCCATGGAAAAACAAATTTGTTTTAAAGTCTTTTAATAATTCTATATTTTTTAATCCCGGTTCTATTTCAAACTTACTGTTTACATCTAGTGCATAACAGTATTTTGAAGCCATACTTTGTTGAAACTTTTTAACGGCTTCAATTTCATCAAAACCAATACCTCCACTTAAAAAGAAGGGTTTGGTTGAAGGATATGCGTTTAACACATTCCAATCGAAAGTATAGCCATTTCCGCCTGGGTGTTTTCCTTTGGTATCAAATAAAAAGTAATCGCAAACGGCTTCATAAGGTTTTAAAACCTCAAAATTGAATTCGTTTTTAATAGAGAATACTTTAATTATTTCAAGAGATGTTGAAACAAGTTCAGCATGACGATTTTTTAAATCGTAACAGTATTCTGGCGATTCTTCGCCGTGTAATTGAACAGCTTGTAAGTTGAATGTTTTTATTTTTTCAATAACAACTTGCAAATCTTCATTAACAAAAACACCTGTTTTTTTTATAGAGCTTGATATTTCTGGAATCGATGTGTCAAAATTTCTAGACGATTTATCGTAGAATATAAAACCTAAATAGTCGGGCTGTAAAGCAGCGACTTCAGTTATATTTTCTTGATATTTCATTCCGCAAATTTTCAGTTTCATGATGTTCAATTTGTGTTGTTCTAAAATAAATTCAGTGAAATTCTAGCTATTCAATTGGTTTATAAAATCAGTAGCACTTGCGCCAGGATTGTCTGTTTTCATAAAGTTTTCACCTATTAAAAATCCTTGATATCCAAAAGGCTGAAGTTCTTTAATGGCTTCAACGCTGCTTATACCACTTTCTGATACTTTTACAAAATCGTTTGGTATCTGTGTGCTTAATAATTTGCTAGTTTCTAAACTAACTTCGAAGGTCTTTAAATTTCTATTGTTTACACCAAGCATATCTAAACTTGGCATAATAGATTTATGTAACTCCTCTTCGTTATGCACTTCTAAAAGCACATCTAGATTTAAGCTTTTAGCAAACTCAGAGAATTGTTTTATTTCGTCTCGAGATAGAATAGCTGCAATTAAAAGAATAACATCTGCACCATAAGCCTTGGCTTCTAGCATTTGATATTCATCAATTATAAATTCTTTTCTGAGTAAAGGCAAGTTGCAACTTGCTCTTGCTGTTAACAAATCGTCTAGAGAGCCTCCAAAGTATTTTCCATCGGTTAGAACAGACATACCGCAAACGCCAGCATCTTGATAGCCTTTTGCTACATCTTGAACGTTTAATCCGTTATTAATTACAGATTTTGATGGCGATCGGCGTTTATGTTCGGCTATAATTCCAGATTTACTATTGCGTAGATTGTTTGCAAGTGAAATGGTTTGTTTTCCAAATAAAACAGATTGTTCTAATTGAGAAACTGGAATTAAACTTTTACGAAGTTCAACTTCCTTACGCTTATCTAATGTTATTTTGTCTAAAATGTTCATTTTTTAGTGTTGAGTTGGCAGAGTTTAATTTGAAGACGACTTCGACTTTAATAATTATCTGCTTAATTCTAAACTTAATTTTTATGTGTGTGAGTAAGTCTGAAAACTGTGACTGCCACCGTTAATTTTTTTTACTTGCTCAGTTCAATTAATTTATCTAAACTCGTTTTTGCTTTTCCAGAAAACAACGATTCTTTTGCTAGTTCAAAACCTTCTTGATGCGAAATTTGTTTTGAAGTAGCAATAGCTAAACCAGCATTAGCACAAACTACATTGTTTTGGGCTTCAGTTCCTTTTCTAGAAATGATATCAACAAATATAGTTGCGGCATCTTTTATAGAGTCTCCACCAAAAATATCTTCTTGTTTAATTATTGAAATGCCTAAATCTTCAGGTGAAAAAAGTTTTTCTGTATGATTAGAAATAATTTTAGCTTTCCCTGTTAATGAAATTTCATCGTAACCATCTAAAGCATAGACAATGTTATAATTATGCCCTGTGTTTTGAAATAAGAAACTATAAAGTCTTAAAACTTCTAAATTAAAAACACCTAAAACATGATTTTTTGGAAACGATGGATTAACCAAAGGGCCTAACATATTGAAGAAAGTTTTAACACCAAGTTCCTTACGAATAGGTGCTACGTTTTTCATTGCTGGATGAAATAGTGGTGCATGTAAAATACATATACCTGCTTGGTCTAAAGCGCGTTTTAAAAAATCTTCATTATTAGAAAATTTAACACCTAAATGCTCCATAACATTTGAAGAACCCGATGTAGATGAAACTCCGTAATTTCCATGTTTAGAAACATGAACACCTGCGCCAGCCGTAATAAAAGCCGATAGGGTAGAGATGTTGAATGTGTTTTTACCATCGCCGCCAGTACCTACAATATCAATAGCATTAAAATCGCTAAGATTTACCGGTAAACAAAGCTCTAGAAGTGCATCTCTAAAACCTTTTAGTTCTTCGAGAGTAATGCTTCTCATCATGAAAACTGATAAAAAACATGCTATTTGGCTCGGGTTATACACATCGTTGGATATGTTTACCAATATTTGTTTAGCCTCTTCGGTAGATAGAGTGTCGTGGTTTATTAATCTGTTTAGTAAGTTTTTCATTTCTGTAAAAGAGATAATTGTTACTGGTTAATGGTTATTGGTTAATTATGTTTTTTCATCCGAGTAAGTACTGCTTCACTGCGACTGTAAACTGCGACTATTTTTTAATTCTCCACCCAGTTTTTTAATATCGCTTTTCCGTTAGGTGTTAAAACCGATTCAGGATGATATTGTACACCACGAACATCGTAAACTTTATGGCGTAAAGACATAATTTGTCCGTTAGCATCTACCGATGTGGCTTCTAAACTTTCTGGTAAGTTTGGGTTTACTACCCAGGAGTGGTAACGTCCAACTTCTATGTTTTTATCTAAACCTTTAAACAAGATTTCGTCGTCTACGGTTATAGTAACATTTGTTGCTACACCGTGGTAAACTTCTTCTAAGTTTATAAGCGAACCTCCGAAAACTTCACCTATGGCTTGTTGGCCAAGGCAAACACCTAAAATACTTTTTGTTGGTGCGTAAGTTTCTATAATGGCTTTTAGTAAACCAGCTTCGTTTGGAATTCCTGGACCTGGAGATAGTACGATTTTATGGAACGGTTTAACATCGTCTAGAGTGAGTTTGTCGTTACGTACCACGGTAACATCGCAGTTTAAATCTTCTAGGTAATGAACTAGATTGTATGTGAAACTGTCGTAATTATCTATGACTAGTACTTTCATGATTTTATTTTTTTTCAGATGAATCTGAATTTATTTTATTAGTCGAGTAAGTGTTGGTTTACTTTGACTTTTTATTTTCTTCTTCTACTTGCTTTTTACTTGAGTAAACACTGACAACTGCCAACTGCCAACTGCTACTGAATACTGAGACTCTCTTCAATGTCCGTCCCCTTTTCGAGTAACGTCCAAATTATTTAAATGTCTTCGGCAACTTTTATGGCTTTTGTTAATGCGCCGAGTTTGTTAAATACTTCTTGTAGCTCGCTTTCGGCATTGGATTTTGATACCATTCCGGCGCCTGCTTGCCAGTTTAATTTATAGTCTTTACTTAAAAAAGTACGGATCATGATGGCGTGATTGAAATTGCCGTCGAAATCCATAAAGCCTATGGCGCCACCGTAATAGCCACGACTTGTTTTTTCGTACTGCTCGATAAGTTGCATGGCGCGGTGTTTTGGAGCGCCACTTAAGGTTCCTGCCGGAAAAGTGTCGGCTACGACTTGCATGGTTGAGGTGCTTTTGTGTTTTTTGCCAACGACTTTACTAACGAGGTGAATAACGTGCGAGAAAAACTGAACCTCGCGGTAGGTTACTACTTTTACTTCGCTGCCGTGACGACTCAAATCGTTTCGGGCAAGATCCACAAGCATAACGTGTTCGGCGTTTTCTTTGTCGTCTTTTTTAAGTTTTTCCGCTAATATTTCGTCTTGTTCTTCATCGCCTGTACGTTTAAAAGTTCCGGCAATAGGATGGATTTCGGCCATACCTTCGGAAACAATAAGTTGAGCTTCGGGCGAACTACCAAATATTTTAAAATCGCCATAATCGAAATAAAACAAATATGGTGATGGGTTTATGCTACGAAGGGCGCGATAGATATTGAAATCGTCACCAGTAAATTCTTGTGAAAAACGACGTGATAATACGAGTTGAAAAACATCGCCTCGCGCACAGTGTTTACGTGCTAATTCAACTTGGTTTTTAAATTCGTCGTCGGTTAAATTAGATTGTATATCGCCTTTAGATTTGAAATTATAAGATGCAAAGTTTTGCACGTTTATAAGTTTATCAATGGCATCGATATTATTTTCGGCATCATCATAACAATGCGCGAAAATATAAGCTTCGTTTTTGTAATGGTTTATGGCAATGATGTTTTTGTAAACCGCATAATAGATGTCTGGTATAACTACCGAGTTGTCTTTTTTGCTAATTTGTACATCTTCAAAATACCGCACGGCATCGTAAGCAGTGTAACCAAATATACCGTTGTTTATAAACTTAAAATCTTCGTCGGATTGTGGTTTAAAACGTTTGGTGAAATCGTGAATTTCATCGGCTACATTTATATCGCTTGTAATATTAAGTGAGGTTGAACTGCCATCTGGAAAAGTTTGCGATATCACTTCATTCTCTACCTTTATAGATGCGATTGGGTTGAAACAGATGTACGAGAAGTTTTTATGACTTCTATGGTAGTCGCCACTTTCTAATAGAATACTGTTTGGGTATTTATCGCGTATTTTATAGTAAACAGATACAGGTGTAATAGTATCTGTTAATATTTTTTTGTGATGTGTGTATAGACTAAATTTTTCCATTTATTGTTTTTTGTATTTCGGCAAATGGCCAAAAAGTGAACGGTTTTAAAATAAAAAAAAGGCTTGTCGTGAATGACAAGCCTTTTGGATATTTTTAAGTTTTAAATATACTCGGGTTTCTTCACGAATTTTAGTTTCGAAAGCTCCACCACCAAGATTTATTTAAAAAAATGTTCATTGTTATTTATTATGTTGGTTCAAATATAAAGATTGAAAAAGTATTAAACAAAACTTTATTCATTTTTTACGAAAAAAGGAAAAATAGCTTTAGTTTGTTAGGGATTCCCTTTTAAAAAAGACTGCTATAATAAGTACAGCAGTCTTGGTTGGTTACTAAGGGTATAGGGAAACCCTACTTTGCTATTAACCTTAATTTTCTCAAAAGCGCAGTTAATTCCGCTTTTTCGTTAGTGGTTAGGCCCGCCACTAATTCGTTTTCTGTTGTTGTTAATATTTCGTCTGTTCTTTTTAATAAATCTAAACCTACGTTGGTTATTGTTAAATCTATTTTACGTTTATTTTCTATGTTAATTACACGTCTTACACAGTTTTTAGCCTCTAGTTTATCTATTAATCGTGTGGTATTGCTCATTTTGGTAATCATATGTTCTTGAACTTCTGCCAAAGAAATAGGATTGCCCTTTTGCCCGCGTAAAATTCTAAGCACATTAAATTGTGGTTCAGAAATTCCGTAAGGCTTAAGTGCTGAATTCATTTTAGAACTCACCTCGTTTATTGTTTGTAATAAGCTAATAACCAATTTTTTATTTATAGGTAATTTAGAGTTGATATGTAGTGAATCGTCCATGTTATGTACCAGTTAAATAACTGTTGTACATACAAATGTATGTAAAATTTTGAGGAATTTTCCGTTTTTGTATAAAAGTTTGTTAAACAGGTAGAAAAGTAAAATAAGATGAATTAATTTTATAGTTATGAAACGATATCTCTTTGTAATAACCGTACTATTAATTGTTAGTTGCGGAAATAAAAATAAACAAAATAATGATTCAACTCAAGACGTAGAAGTGATCGGAATTCAGCCTGAAACAGAACGCGATTTTGATCTTGAAGTTTATGATTTTCAGGGTTTAAAGCCATTTTTGAATAAGGAAGATGATAAAATTCATGTTATTAATTTTTGGGCGACTTGGTGTGCGCCATGTGTTAAAGAATTGCCATATTTTGAAAAGCTGAAGTCTGAATACGGTAATAAGAACGTAGATTTCACATTGGTGAGTTTAGATTTTCCACATATGTATGACTCTAAATTGAAACCCTTTATTTTGAAACAACAATTGAAATCGAAAGTAATCGCTTTAGATGATGTTGATAGTAACTCTTGGATTCCGCAGGTCGATGAGGGTTGGTCGGGGTCGTTACCAGCAACAATAATCTATAAAAATGGAGAACGTAAGTTTTTTGAAAAATCTTTTACCTACGAAGAATTAGAATATGAATTAAAGCAATTTTTAAATTAAACGTTATGAAAAAAACAATTAAAATAATGTCGGTAATTCTGGTAGTGCTTTGTGCAAGTGCATTTACCTTAAAAACATCTAACGGTGCTGGGGGGTATGGTATTGGTGATATTGCTGAAGATTTTTCTTTGAAGAATATTGATGGAAAAATGGTTTCGCTTTCCGATTATAAAAATGTTAAAGGTTTTATAGTAACCTTTACTTGTAACACCTGCCCATATGCCGTAATGTACGAAGATCGTATTGTGGAGCTCGATAAAAAATATGCAAAGTTAGGTTACCCTGTAATTGCTATAATGCCTAATAACACAGATGTTATGCCTGGTGATAGTTTAGAAGCTATGAAAAAGCGTGCAGAAGAAAAAGGATTTACTTTCCCTTATTTAATAGATGAAAAGCAAGAAATCTATCCGAAATTTGGAGCAACAAAAACACCTCATGTTTTTATTTTACAGAAAACAAACCAAGGTAATGAGGTGAAATATATTGGGGCAATAGACGATAATTATAAAGATGCAAACGCCGTAACAACTAAATATGTTGAAAATGCTGTAGATGCTTTACTTAATGGAAAAGACGTTAAGGAAACAGAAACAAGAGCGATAGGTTGCGGTATAAAAGTATAACGAAGTAATATGATTATAAAGACTGATAAAAATCTGAGGTGTAATACTTCAGGTTTTTTTTCGTCTATCATGTTATAAATATTAAATTTGTTTTTAATAAAATATTAAACAAAAAACCAACATCATAACAATGGAAGATTTAACACAAGAGGAGTGGACAGAGCAATTAGCTAAAGATGAGAATGCGGTAATTTTAGACGTAAGAACAGATGCTGAGGTAGCCGATGGTATTATTGCTGGTGCTAAGCATATCGATATATATAAAGGACAAGAATTTATAAGTGAAATAGAAGCGCTAGATAAAAGCAAAAACTATTACGTGTATTGCCGTTCTGGTAATCGCAGTGGGCAGGCTTGTGCTATTATGGATCAATTAGGTTTTGCAAATGCATACAATTTAGAAGGAGGCATGCTAGATTGGACTGGTGATGTTGTAGATTTATAATAGTTTATGAAGAAAATTTCAATACTGATAACCATCTTTTTTTGTGCTATTATGTTTAACTGTAAAGCACAAAATGATGATATAGTTACTAAAGTGACCCCAGAGGAATTAGTGGTGCTTTTGAAAGAGCAAAAAGAGATAAAATTAATTGATGTTAGAACACCAGAAGAGTATGGTGCGGGGCATATTTCTAGAGCAGAAAACATTAATTTTTTCTCTGAAAATTTTTCTGAATCTTTAGCGGAATTAAACAAGGAAGAACCGTTGGTAATTTATTGTAAGTCAGGTCGAAGAAGCGGTAAAAGTGTCGCTGCTTTTAAGGAATTAGGCTTTACAAAAATATACGAATTAGAAGGCGGTGTTTTAAATTGGAAATCGAAAAATTTTGAGGTTAAAACAAAATAACTTGTATTTTTTACGTTTATCTGTTTTTTCTTACTGATAGTCTTTTTTATTCTTCTATCATATTTGTTTTCGCTAACTTTATTTTGATTTAAAAATATAGTTTAACCTACTGGTTTTTAAGTTTTAATTCTAATTAATCCCTCATAGAATTTATGGAAAATGGTTATGTCATTATTGGTATAATAGCCCTGCTCTTTGTTAGTATGTATGGCTATTCGTATTGGTCCGTTTTTAAAGAAAAGGCCAGGCAAAAAGAAGAAGGCTTACTACAAAGAGAGGCGCAAGAAAAGAGGCGTCAAGACCGAGTAGAAAAGCAAGAAGCTTTGTTAGAACGCGTTCGTATTTTTAATGAGCGTAAAGAAGAAAAACGAGCAGAAACTCGACTACTTCGCAAAGTAAAAACGGAGCAAAAAGTAAGTTAAGCTTCGTCTAAAATATTTTTTTATAAACCATGTATATTTTTAAAATGTACATGGTTTTTTTATGCTCTAAAAAAACTTTTTTGAAAAATTATAATAATGAATAAAATTTAATTTCTATATTTGCATACCAGACCAGAACAGTATGGTTTTTAAAATATGAATTTTGAAATTAATATAAATAGCGAAACACCTAAGTACCAGCAGTTGGTTAATGCTATAAATAACGAGCTTGCAAATAATAGATTAACCAGTGGCGATGCCTTGCCATCGGTAAATGCGGTATGTAAATCTCTTCAGCTTTCTCGCGATACTGTTTTTAAAGCCTATTCTATTTTAAAGGAGCATGGTGTAATCGAGTCTGTGCCAAACAAAGGCTATTATGTAGCTAATGAAACACGTAAAGTGTTATTGCTTTTAGATACCTTTAAAGCCTATAAAGAAGTATTGTATCATTCTTTTGTAAATAATTTACCCGAAAATGTTATTACCGATATTCAGTTTCATCATTATAATATAGATAATTTTAAAACCATTATTAATAACAGTAAAGGCAAGTATTATAAATACGTGGTAATGACTTTCGATAATAAAGAAGTTGCTGAGGTTCTGTCCGATATTGACGATAGTAAACTGTTGTTAATAGATTGGAATGTGCATGCTAAAAAGAACAATAACTTTGTTTTTCAAGATTTCGGAAAATCATTTTACACTACATTAAAGGAGGCGACGCCAGCTTTTCAGAAATACAAAAAAATAATACTTGTTTATCCAACATTTACGCATCACCCTATAGAAACGGTAAAATATTTTAAAACCTACTGTAAAGAAGCAGGTTTTAATTTCGATATTATTACCAATCCAAAAGAATTTATCATTAAAAAGAACGAAGCTTATATTAGTGTTAGCGATCGTGTTTTAGGCTTTTTTCTAGAGCAATGCCGTAGCAATAATTATGAGCCAGGTACAGATGTTGGGTTTTTATCATATAATGAAACACCTATGAAACAATTTATCTACAAAGGTATTTCGGTTATTTCAACAGATTTTAAAGTGCTAGGCGCCAAAGCGGCGAGTTTTGTTAGCGAAGACACAGTTATTCAAGAATACATACCAACCAAACTAATTTTAAGAGACTCATTATAATGAATTACAACTTAGGAATCGACATTGGCAGTTCGTCAATAAAAGTCGCGTTAGTAGAAACAGAAACAGGTAAAAGTTTAGGCGTAGTACAAGAGCCTAAAGAAGAAATGGGCATGTTTGCGCAAAAAAATGGCTGGGCCGAGCAAAAACCAAACGATTGGTGGATGCATATTTGCAATGCCATTACACGTTTAAAAAAGCAATATAATGTTAGCCGTACAGAAATAAAGGGGATTGGTATTTCTTACCAAATGCACGGTTTGGTTGTGGTCGATAAAAATGGAGAGCCATTGCGTAAAAGTATCATTTGGTGCGATAGTCGTGCGGTAGAAATTGGTCATAAAGCTTTCGCTGAAGTTGGCGAGGCTAAATGTGCCGAGCATTTACTTAATTCTCCCGCAAACTTTACTGCTTCAAAATTAAAATGGGTAAAAGATAACGAACCCGATATTTACAGTAAAATTTACAAATTTATGTTGCCTGGCGATTATGTGGCGTATAAATTTTCAAATAAAATAAATACAACAATTTCAGGGCTTTCCGAAGGTATCTTTTGGGATTTTAAAAACGATAGCGTAGCCAATTTTCTATTAGAACATTATGGTATTAGTGCAGATTTAATTCCGGACATTGTAGATACTTTTGGTAACCAATCTCAAGTTGATGAGCATGGCGAGCAAGAAAGTGGTATTGCAGCCGGAACACCAATTTATTACCGTGCCGGAGATCAACCAAATAATGCACTGTCTCTAAATGTTTTTAACCCTGGCGAAGTAGCTGCAACCGGTGGAACATCTGGTGTAGTGTATGCTGTAACCGATAGTCTTTCGGGGAAAGAAAGCACGCGAGTAAATAATTTTGCACACGTAAACTATACCAAAGAAAACAAAAATATAGGTAAATTATTAAACATCAATGGGGCTGGAATACAATACCGCTGGTTATTAAATAACCTCGACGTAAGCTCTTACGAAGAGATGAATAATATTGCATCCGAGATCCCAATCGGGTCAGATGGAGTGTGCATTTTACCATTCGGAAACGGCGCCGAGCGTATGCTAAACAACAAAAGTATTGGCACACGTATGGTAAACGTAAACCTTAACAATCATAACAAAGCACATCTATGTCGGGCTGCTTTGGAAGGTATTGCCTTTTCATTTTTATACGGCATGGAAATTCTAAAATCCGATGGTATAAAAGCAAGTGTTATTCGTGCCGGAAACGATAACTTATTCCGTTCCGAGATCTTTGCAAACACCGTAGCAACCTTAATTGGGCAAGAAATAGAAATCTATAATACCACCGGAGCTATTGGTGCGGCACGTGCGGCAAACCTGCATAAAGGCGATTTTGAGGCCTTCGGAAAAACTATAATGGACAACGATCATGTTATGACGTTTATGCCGTTTAAAGACAAAACACCATACACCGAAGCATACAATAACTGGAAAAAAGAACTAGAACTCGTATTAAATAAATAAAATAAGGGCGTTACCACAAGGGTCGGGCTTTACGTTACAAGTCCTCGCACTTCCTGCGTCAGGCTGTGGGCTTTTCACTGCAATCCCTAACGCAAACAAACATTAGAAAAATAAAAAATAATATCAACAAATAATTTAACATTATGGCTACTAAAGAATATTTTAAAGGCATTAGCAACATTAAATTTGAAGGTAAGGAATCTGATAATCCATTAGCATTCAAATATTACAATCCGGACCAGGTTGTAGCAGGAAAAACCATGAAAGAATGGTTTAAATTTTCAATTGCTTACTGGCATACATTCTGTGGGCAAGGTGGAGATCCATTTGGTCCAGGAACACAAAGTTTTGAGTGGGATAAATCATCAGATCCAATTCAAGCGGCAAAAGATAAAGCCGATGCAGCTTTCGAATTTATCGGAAAAATGGGCTTCGATTATTTCTGTTTCCACGATTTCGATTTAATTCAAGAAGGTGCAACATTTGCAGAGTCAGAAAGTAGATTAGAGACTATTACAGATTACATAAAAGGTAAACAAGCCGAAAGTGGTGTAAAATTACTTTGGGGAACAGCAAACTGTTTTTCTAACCCACGTTACATGAACGGTGCTTCTACAAATCCAGATTTCGATGTGGTAGCTAGAGCAGGCGGACAAGTAAAATTGGCTTTAGATGCTACTATTAAATTAGGTGGTGAAAACTACGTGTTCTGGGGAGGTCGTGAAGGTTACATGTCTTTATTAAATACCGATATGGGGCGTGAACTAGACCACATGGGACAATTTTTAACCATGGCTAGAGATTACGCAAGAGCACAAGGTTTTAAAGGTAATTTCTTTATTGAGCCTAAGCCAATGGAGCCATCTAAACACCAATACGATTTCGATTCGGCTACAGCTATCGGTTTCTTAAGAGAATATGGTTTAGATAAAGATTTCAAAATAAATATAGAAGTAAACCATGCAACATTAGCACAACATACGTTCCAACACGAAATTGAAACGGCTGCAAAAGCTGGTATGTTAGGTAGTTTAGATGCTAACCGTGGCGATTACCAAAATGGTTGGGATACAGATCAATTTCCAAACAATATTCAAGAAACAACAGAAGCTATGTTAGTTTTTATGAAAGCTGGTGGTTTACAAGGTGGTGGTGTTAATTTCGATGCTAAAATTAGAAGAAACTCAACCGATTTAGACGATGTGTTCCATGCACATATTGGTGGAGCAGATACTTTTGCTAGAGCATTATTAACAGCCGATAAAATTATTACAGATTCAGCTTACGATAAATTACGTACAGAGCGCTACAGTTCTTTCGATGCAGGAAAAGGTAAAGATTTTGAAGCGGGTAAATTAAACTTACAAGATTTATATAAAATTGCTCAAGATAATGGTGAACTGAAATTAAAAAGCGGTAAGCAAGAATTGTTTGAGAATATTATCAATCAGTATATCTAGATTCTAGAATAAGAGAATAGAATTCATTTTTAAAAGAGCTCAAAAATCATTAGGTTTTCGGGCTTTTTTAATTCAATAACTCTCTTTTTTCTGTTATTTTAAAACAGCGTTCTTCTCCTAAAAATAATGGGTCTCCATATTTTTCAGACCAAAAACCTTCAAGTAAATCAGGTGTTAGGCATTTGTAAACCACAACGCCTTTGTATATTTTGTGGTCTTCACCTTCATAATTAAAATTAATAACGAGTATGTTGTTTTTAAAAAAACCGGTTCCGGTTTGTGTCTGTGAGTTTCCAATAATCCATTGCGCTTCAATTCTTTGGTTTGCATCAATAGATAGATTTAGAAGGCCTTGGTAAGGTGTTTTTTCTTCATCTTGATTAAAACCTTCAATAGTATATTTTCCGATGATGTCGTTTACAGTCATATTGGGCAAAGTTATTGATTTTAAGTAACGAATTCCTTAGAAAGTTTGGATAACTATTCTAGAAATGTTTAAATTGGAGTATTATTGCATAACTGATTTCTTACGGGAATTAAATTAATTTAAAAATTAAATTTTGATTAAATACGTTTGCTTTTTATTGTTTTCTATGAGTTTGTTTGCTCAAGACATTAGTATACCTACTAAGTTTTTAGAAGATGGTAATCTATATAAAAATTTAGATAAGAGTTCAAATCAATTATCAGGACCTGTAGTGGCGTTCAGCATAAATGATAAGTGTGTTGTTATTGGTTTTTTAGGAAGAGATAATTATAAAGTTCGGTTCAAAGAATGGGAAGGTATTGTTAAGGATATCGACTTGTTGGTTACCGAAAAAATGTCCGATTTATATTTCGATTTTCAGGAAAAAGAAAGTTTAAAAGCTATTGAGTTAGAGAAAAAACGAAAGCAAGAAATGCAAGAGCTTATTGAATATGGCGAAGTGCTTTCGGATGAAAAAAGACAAAAAATAATAAATGATTCCATAGCAGAAAGAAAAGCTGAGAATCTAGAGAAATTAAGAATAGCAGATTCTATTGCTCAGATAAAAGCTGCGGAGCAAAAAGAACTAGCGCGTATGCGTGCGGAATCTGCAAAGCAAGCAGAAGCGTTGGAAGCAAAACGAGTTAGTGATTCTATAGCTAAAGTAAAAGAAGTTGAGCGTTTACGTTTAGAAAACATAAAAACTCAAGAATTAAAATTTGCTGCGGAGCGAGAAGCGCAACGTGTAAAAGATTCTGTAGCTAAAGCCAATGCCGAAGAGAAAGCGCGTTTGGAAAAAGAGCAAGCTTTAAAGTTGAAACAAGAAGCCGAACAGGAAGTACAACGTGTAAAAGATTCCATCGCTCAAGCAAAAGTTGCGGAGAAAGAACGCTTAGAATTAGAAAAACAACAGGCCAAAGCTTTAAAAAAAGCAGAACAATTAGAGGCTCAGCGTATTGAGGATTCTATAGCTAAAGCAGAAGAAGCAGAAAAGGAAAGATTAGAGTTTGAAAAAGAACAAGCTACTATTAGAAAAAAAGAGGCGGAACTTGAAACAAAACGCGTTAACGACTCTATCGCTCAGGCAAAAGTAGCCGAGAAAGAACGCTTAGATTTAGAAAAAGAACGTGCTGAGGCTTTGAAAAAGGCAGAGGAACTAGAAGCTCAGCGTATTGCAGATTCTAGAGCAAAAGCAGAAGCAGAAGAAAAACAACGTTTAGAAAATGAGAAAGCAGAAGCTCTAAAACAAGCCGAAGCCTTAGAAGCTAAACGTATTGCAGATTCTATTGCAAAAGCAGCTAAAGAAAAAGAAATACTGCTTAAATATGAAAGAGCTGAAGCTTTAAAACGCGCCGAAGCAATGGCCTTAAAAAAAGCAGAAGATCTAAGAATAAAACAAGTAAAAGATTCTATTACTCAAGCTAACGAGGCGGCAAAGCAACGTTTAGAGTTAGAGCGTTTGGAGTCTTCAAAACGAGAAGCTGAATTAGCAGAAATTCGTAAAAAAGATTCTGTTATAGCGGCAAAAGCAGCTGAGAATAAACGTTTGGAGCAAGAGAGATTAGAAGCTTTAGCTTTAAAGCAAGCTGCTGAGTTAGAAGTTAAGCGTGTTAGCGATTCTATTATAAAAGCAGAAGAAGACGAGAAAAAACGTTTAGTTTTTGAAAGAGAAAAAGCAAAAGCGCAAGAACGCTCGGCGAAGCTAGAGGCTATGCGCATAAAAGATTCTCTAGATTTAGCGCAAGTAGCCGAGAATAAACGATTAGAAATAGAAAGAGAAAATGCAAAGGCTCAAAAAATAGCGGCAGAGTTGGAAGCTAGTCAGTTAAAAAAAGCTCTAGAAAAAGCAGAAGAAGAGGCTTTGAAAAAAGAGCGTTTAGCAATTGCGCGTAATGAAGCTTTAAAGCGTCAGGCAGAGCAGGAAGCTACGCGAATTAGTGATTCTATAAGTAAAGCTAACGCAGAGCATATTAAGCGTTTAGAAAATGAGCATGCTTTGGCTTTAAAAGAAGCAGAAAAGGAAAAGACTTTAAATAATCAAGCAGATGCTATAAAGCATGCCGTTGAGCTAGAAGCTAATAGAATTAGAGATTCCATAGCTCAGGTTAATGCGGTAAAAGAGCGTGATAGCAACCGTATTGCCGAAAATCAAAATTCCGAACGCATGCAATTTCGTAATAATTGTCATTATTTATTAGATGAATATGACGATTTTACTAAAAAAACAACCATAAAAACAGAGGCTTATACTATTAGCGAAAAGGTAAATGTTGAGCTATTTAAATACGGTAAAAAGATTTCAGTCTTCATTAATGCTTCTATAGATTTAGGCTGCGTAAGTTATTTATCTAACAGCCGTTCTAATGTTGTGGTGCAGTTAGAAAACAATCAATCTGTAACCTTGTATCACTCATGGAATATGGAATGTGGTGAGTTTTTGTTTAAGGCCGATTTAACGAACTCGCAAATTTTAAACTTAGAAAAATCGCCTATAAAATCGCTTAAATTAAGAGGTACAAAAGGTATTAGAGAAATTGATAATATAAGCTACAAAGAATTTTTTATGGATAAGCTTAGGTGTGTTGAGTAGAAATATGCGTTAGTTTTTTGTTTTTCCTTTTAAAAACGGGGAATCTTCGAGTATTTATTTGAAAAAGGGTGTTTTTCCTCTTATGCGCTAATTTTATAGTAGTTAACTTTGAGGTTACATAAAATCAATGTAATATGAAATCTTTTAATCCATTTTTAATTATTCCCTTACTGTTGTTTGCTTTCATTTTTTCTAGCGGTGCGCTAAAAGGAGAAGAGCCTATAGAAGATATTAAACCCCAAGACGATATACTTAAAAAGCATTTAATCTCCTCCGCGCAAGGCAAAGAAATGTTTGCTGAATTTGATAAAAATAGAGTTCAAGTTCTCGATTCCAAACTTCAAGATTTATACAGAGATCGCAATTTTGAGGATACTAAGTTTATTTGGTATTCTTTAGATGAAATTAAGGCGTATTTAAAGTATATTGAATCTATTCAAAAAGCAAATCCAAAACAAGATGTTTCTGGTCTTAGAATATATTTTGCAGCTTATCCTAATTCTGAGAAATTTGAAAGCGGAAGAACTATTAATCACCCTAAACAGCAAACCGTTTTTATGATTCCTACTGTTGCTGTAGAAGGAGGAGATAAAGAGTATAATAACTTAAACCATTTGCCATTTATTATACAATCTAGCACTTCAAATAAATTAGAAGGTCAGTTTGAAATAGTAGAAGAGTTTATGGATGGTCATAACAAAAAAGAACGACTTGAATTGTTTAGAAAACAAGCCAAGAAAATTGAAAAAGCTAGCGTAGGTTTTAATGTTAGTTTATTTTCTAGCGATACTGAAGAAACCAGTACCATTTATAACGAAGGTGAAATGACACCTCCACCCTACAAATATTAATATAACCTATAAGAAAACATATGATTTTAGATCTTTCGTTTATTACAATAAGAAGTTCAATAAAGTATATAGAGCTTCTTGCTGCTATTGTGGGATCTTTTTATTTCTATAAGTATAAACGGGAGTTCTTAAAATATTTTTTAGTGATATTGTGGTACACTGCAGTCAATGAGTTTTTAGGGTTTACCTTAACAAGAATGGGAGTTGCCGTGAATGTTGTAATTTATAATGTTTTTCATTTTATCAACTTTTCATTTCTATTTTTATTATTCAATAAATGTTTAAAAATAGAGCGACACAAGAAATTCACTAAAATATTTTTAGCTATTTATGTGCTAAGTTTTTTTATAAACATGTGTTTCGAAAACTACTTAAATCAAATACAGACTATTCCATATTTAATAGCATCTGTGCTTTTAATAACGAGTATTGTTTTTTATTTTTCAGAAGTATTAAATACCGATGAAGTTCTTTTTATCAAAACAAATATCATGTTTTGGGTTAGCGTTGGTTATTTGCTTTATTTAGCCGGAAACATACCTATCCGTGTAGTTCGAAATTACCTTTATGAGTTAGTAGATTTAAAGTATATTCTAGAAATAAGTAGTGTTTTAAGTATAGTGATGAATATTTGTTTTATTTTCGGGTTTATATGGGGAGAGAAGGACAAGCAATATTAGTTGCCGTTTTTACATTAGTTTTTTTATGTTTAATACTTGTAGCGCTATTTGTTGTTTTTAACAGAAGAAAAAATCTTTTATTATTAAAGCAAAAAGAAATAGAAAAGCAATTTGAGCAGGAAATCGCTAAAACTCAAATAGAAATTCGAGAAGAAACTTTTAGAAATATAAGCTGGGAATTGCATGATAATATTGGGCAGTTATTAACGCTAGCCAAAATACAGATTCAGGATCCTAAAAATATTGAAGATGTAAAGCTAACGCTAAACAAGGGATTAAAAGAGTTGAGGTCGTTATCTAAACTTATCAATCCAGAGGCTTTAAAGTTAATGCGTTTTACGGAAGCTGTTACTCAGGAAATTGAACGTTTTAATAGGCTTAATTTTATTAAAGCATCTATTGAGGTTTTAGGTGAAGAAAGAATAATAAATGAGAAAACGGAAATAGTATTATTTAGAATTTTGCAAGAATTTTTCTCTAATACCATGAAGCATGCTAAAGCAAGACATTTAGATGTAACGGTACATTATAAAACGGACGAGCTATTAATAATAGCCAAAGATGACGGGAAAGGTTTCGATATGGAAAAACCTAATAATTTCTCGGGCATAGGATTGTCGAATATAAAAAGTAGAGGGCAACTGGTAAACGCAGGTGTTAATATTTTTTCTAAACCCAACCAAGGCACGCAATTAACAATAACTTATAATTATAAATCATGAACCCATACAAGGTAGTCATTGTTGAAGATCATATTTTGTTGTCTCAGGCTATTTCTGGGCTCGTTAATGCGTTTAGTAAGTTTGAAGTACCATACCAATGTAACAATGGACAGGAATTATTAGATAAATTGAAACTCCCGGGTAATATTCCGGATGTTGTTTTAATGGATGTTAATATGCCTATTTTAAATGGTATAGAAACTACCGAAATTATAAAAAAAGAGTATCCGCAGATAAAAGTAATAGCCCTTTCGGTGGAAGGTGCAGAGGGGACTATTATAAAAATGCTTAAAGCTGGAGCAAAGGGGTATTTACTTAAAGATGTTGAAAAAGAAATTTTAGAAACGGCTTTAAAAGAGGTTATTTCTACAGGATACTATCACACCAAAGAGGTGTCTAGTATTTTAGTTAATTCTTTAAATGATGAGCATAGTGCGGTTTATCAATTAAAAGATCGCGAACTAGAATTTATAAAACTGGTTTGCTCCGAATTAACCTATAAAGAAATCGCCGAAAAAATGTTTTTAAGTCCCAAAACAATCGATGGTTATCGTGATGCCTTATTCCAAAAACTTCATGTAAAAAATAAAATAGGTTTAGTGCTTTATGCCATTAAAAATAAAATTGTGCATTTGTAAATTGGCATAAAATCATTCTCTCTAAAATTATTTCTGATACTTTTTTAGCTTATTTAAGTCTTTTATTTACTCAAAATTAAAGGCTTTACTCGTTTTATTTTTATAAAACACGCTTCTTTTCTTTTAAAAACGGTATCTTTTCTTCAATTAGCTATTGTTTTGTCGGGTTTGTGCTACATTCCTAGATTATTTAGCTCTATTTTTGTTACAATAGGTTATTTTTATAATAGTCCCTGTATTATTGATTAATTGGCAGCGCCCCAAAATTTGCAAAATGCTGTTTTACAAAATTTACTTGCATGAAAAGAATTTTACTCTTTATATCTGTATTCCTTTTTTTTATAACCAATAGTTTTGCTCAGTTAGATAGTGAGCATTATTTACCACCATTAAAACAAGGAACCAATAATCAATCAATTAATCAGCAGGCTATTTATTTGTCAACACCTGCAACGGAAGGAACATTTAATGTTGAGGTTTATATAGGAACCAATACTGCATCATCTTTAACCATTTCCTTGTCTAATGGGGCGCCTTACACTATAGATTCTTCTACAACAGGGTTAAGTTTAGGTAATGGCGATAATGGTATTACTTTAATAGATAATGTGAGTACAGGTATAGCTTTATCAACAGCAGGATTGCGGTTTGTAGCCCCTGGAGGTCAAAAGTTTTACGTTAATTATAGAGGGCGTTCTGGTGCGCAAGCCGGTTCGTTAACATCAAAAGGAAAAGCTGCGTTAGGAACAGATTTTAGATGGGGAGGTATTGCGAACAATGCTTCCAATGGTACGCTATCTACAAGTTTAGGTATTATGGCTACAGATCCCGGGACTACAACGGTTACTGTTTTTGGTTATGATCCTGGTTGTATTTTTAGAGAACCATCCGGTATTCCTGCTAGTTCTCCAGATTTTTTAACCATAACACTTCAACAATACCAAACTTATGTCATAGAAGCTCCGAAAAACGCAACCACTGCAAATATTGATGGTTGGTTAGGAGCCACGCTTACTTCTGATAAAAAAATAGCAATAAGTGTAGGAGGTTTAAATGTTGGAGTAAGAACGGGATCTGGGTCTCGTGATGTTGGTCTAGATCAGCCTGTACCTACAAATGTTTTAGGACGTGACTATGTTTTTGTAAGAGGAAATGGAGCGTCAGGTAATGAAACAGAGTTTGCTATTATAGTGGCAACTCAAAATGCAACCGATGTGTTTGCTGGAGGTGTTTATCAGGGGACTATTAATAACGGAGAGTATTTAGAAGTAGCGAATTGGTCTGTGAATTCGGCAGGCGGAAATATGTATATCCAAACATCGAAAGAAGCTTATGCATATCAATGTTTATCTGGTTTGTCTGGAAGACAAACTTTAGGTATGAATTTTATAGCGCCCGTAAATTGTCTATTGCCAAATATTTTAGATGAAGTTTCAAGTATACATCGTATTGCTGGTGTTAATTCAAATGAATCTGCTTTAACAATTTTAGCATCGACTTCAACTCCTGATGGAAATATAAGCGTAACCGATGGAAATGGGCCTATTGTTGGACCTTTGGTTTCTACACCTGTTGCTGGAACAGCAGATTGGAAAACTTTTTTTATAAATGGATTAACAGGTGAAGTTGATGTAACATCGACGGGACCAATAGCGGTTGGTACATTTATGTCTTTTGGCAGTAACGCAGGTCTTGCTGGTTATTTTTCTGGTTTCGATACCGTGCCAACTGTTGAGCTAGATATTACAGGTGGGGGTTGTTTGCCAGGTGCAGATGTTGTGGAAGTTACAGGTGGTTTCGATGCTTATCAATGGTTTGAAAATGGTGTGGAAATTTTAGGTGAAACAACTAATATATATACGCCTTCTGAACCCGGAGATTTTTTTGTGAGAGTAACGAGAGGTACTTGTACTTACGATTCAGCGGTTATATCCGTATATAATTGCGATCCGGAATTAGTGCTAACTAAAGTCGTAGATGCATCACCCGTTTTAGAAGGTGATAACGTTATATTTACAATTAGCGTCGAGCATTTAGGGATAAACCAAGTAACCAATTTAGTTATTAATGATTTACTTCCTCCTGAATTAACTTTTGTTAGTGGAACACCTTCATATGGAACTTGGTCGGCACCTAATTGGACTATTGGAAATATGTTTAGTGGAGAAATACATACTATAGAAATTGTAGCTTCGGTAAATGAAGTAACAGCAACAACTACCGTAACCAATGTTATTGCTAATACACAAACAGAAATAGAAGGCGATGTTTTACTTGATGATGAAACTGAAGATGTAAATATTATAAATAGCGAAATAGAAGTTACTAAGATTGATAGAGCTGCTGTAGATGGTAGTTATGATACCTTAGGGGAAGTGATTACTTACGATTTTGTTGTTACAAATACTGGGGATACAGCTTTAACGAATATTACAATTACCGATCCTAAAATAGATTCAGGAAGTTTAACACCTAGTTCAGTTGCAAATTTAGCCATAGGAGCATCGGCTAATTTTATAGCAACGCATACTATTACTCAGGCAGATATTGAAGCGGGGCAAGTGGTTAATTCCGCTACAGCGAATGCTACATTAGCTAATGGTTATGTTATTTCTGATGTATCTGATGATCCAGATGATGTAAATAATGCAGTAGACGATCCAACTATAACACCAATTGAACAATTGGGAGGTTTAGAAGTGGAAAAAATAGCACAACCAGCTTCAGATGGTTTATACGATGCTTTAGGAGAAGTAATCGCTTATGAAATAACCGTAATTAACACGGGTAATGTAAGTTTAGATAATGTAACGGTAACAGATGGAAATGCAGATTCTGGAAGTATCTCTCCTGCTACTTTACCTAATCTACCAGCAGGAGCGTCATTTGTTTTTACAGCTCAACATACTATTGTACAAGCCGATTTTGATAATGGAAACGTGACTAACACAGCTACAGCTAGTGGAACAGAGCCTGTTGAAGGTACTACGGTTTCAGATGATTCTGATGATCCAACAACTGCAGCTCCTAATGATGCTACTGTAGTATCAATTCCTCAATTTGGACAATTGCAAGTTACAAAAGTAGATTTGACAGCTGCAGATGGAGCCTATGATACTGTTGGAGAGGCTATTATTTATTCTATCGTGGCAACAAGTGTTGGTAATGTAACTCTAACTGAAATTAATATTGTAGATCCAAATGCTGATGTTATTGTTTTGTCTAGCACTACAGGTACAGATGCGGATAATTCTGATGGTATAGTTGATACGATGCAACCTACAGAAACGGCAACATTTACAGTAACTCACTTTATTACACAGGCAGATTTAGATAAAGGGGAAGTAGTAAATAGAGCAACAGTAGGAAGTATTGATCCAAACAATGGTAGTGTTACAGATTTATCTGATGATCCAGATGATAATACAACAACTGATAATTTTAGTAGCGGAATTACGGCAGCAGATCCTACGGTTACGCCATTAATTTCCACACCTTCTTTATCTGTTACAAAAATTGTAGATGATTATTTTAATGTTACAGAAGGGCAAACCATAACGTATACCTATGTGGTCACTAATGATAATAATGTCACTATTGATAATGTAAGTATTGCTGATGTTCATATAGCCGATGGAACAATAACGACTCCTGCTTTGCAAAGTACAACAGGAACAGATGCTGATAATTCAGATAATGAAATAGATACTTTAGCACCGGGAGAAACAGGAACATGGACAGCTACTTATCAAGTAACGGCTGCAGATATTTCAAATCAAGCAGATATAACAAATACCGTAACAGCAGCAGGTAATGCAAAAACGGGTAATTTTGTAGATCCAACGGCAGATGTTACTGTTACCATACATCCAATAGATACAATTTGTAGTGATGAAACATTAAATCATGACTTAACAAATGATAATAATTTTGTAGGAGAAACATATAGTTGGTCTGCTACAGATAATCCAAGTGTAACTGGGGAAACTTTGTCTACATCTTCGGCGACTTTAATTGCGGATACTTTAGTTAATGTATCTGGAGTCGATCAAATTGTTGAATATGCAATTTCAGTAAATGTAGGTGGAGATATTAATGATGTTTACGTCTATCAAGTAACAGTGCATTCTCAATTAGTGGTTCCGGAAGATGAATCTGATTTTGTAGATTGTCCATCCGATGCAGTGCAACCGGATACTCCAGTGGTAAACGACTCAAATGGATCACCTATTACACCTGTAATAACAGCTAATGCGGATCCAGTTTGTGAAGGAGATAAGGTTTATACTTTTACTTATACGGATCCAGTTTGTGCTGGAAATGTTGCCATTTATACTTTTACGTACACGATTGACATGCCCGATGGTATGACTATTCCAGCAAACGAAAGTAGTACCGTAGATTGTCCAGCAGACGCGACTAATCCAGGCGCACCAGCAACCATTCAAGATAATTGTGGCAATGATGTCGTACCAACTTTATTGACCACTCCAACCGTAGTAGTCTGCGAAGGTGATATGGTTTGGGAATACGAGTATAGAGATTGCGCTGATAACGTACAAGTTTGGCAATATACGTACACTATCGACATGCCTGATGGTATGACCATTCCGGTTAGCGAAAGTAGCACGGTAGATTGTTCAGCAGACGCGACTAATCCAGGTGCGCCAGCAACGATTCAAGATAACTGTGGCAACGATGTTGTACCAACGTTATTGACAACTCCAAGCGCCGTAGCCTGTGAAGGTGATATGGTTTGGGAATACGAGTATAGAGACTGTGCCGATAATGTTCAAGTTTGGCAATACACATACACCATCGATATGCCTGATGGTATGACGATTCCGGCAAACGGAAGTAGCACCGTAGATTGTCCAGCAGACGCGACTAATCCAGGCGCACCAGCTACGATACAAGATAACTGTGGAAACGATGTTGTACCAACCTTACTAACCACTCCAAGTGCAGTAGCCTGTGAAGGAGATATGGTTTGGGAATACGAGTATAGAGATTGCGCTGATAACGTTCAAGTTTGGCAATATACGTACACTATCGACATGCCTGATGGTATGACCATTCCGGTTAGCGAAAGTAGCACGGTAGATTGTTCAGCAGACGCGACTAATCCAGGTGCGCCAGCAACGATTCAAGATAACTGTGGCAACGATGTTGTACCAACGTTATTGACAACTCCAAGCGCCGTAGCCTGTGAAGGTGATATGGTTTGGGAATACGAGTATAGAGACTGTGCCGATAATGTTCAAGTTTGGCAATATACATACACTATTGACATGCCCGATGGTATGACGATTCCGGCTAGCGAAAGTAGCACAGTAGATTGTCCTGCAGATGCCACCAATCCAGGCGCACCAGCAACCATTCAAGATAACTGTGGCAATGGTGTTATACCAACCTTACTAACCACTCCAACAGCAGTAGCCTGTGAAGGTGACATGATTTGGGAATACGAGTATAGAGACTGTGCAGATAACGTTCAAGTTTGGCAATATACATACACGATTGACATGCCTGACGGTATGACGATTCCGGCAAACGGAAGTAGCACCGTAGATTGTCCAGCAGATGCGACTAATCCAGGCGCACCAGCCACGATACAAGATAATTGTGGAAATGATGTTATACCAACTTTATTGACCACTCCAACCGCCGTAGCCTGTGAAGGTGATATGGTTTGGGAATACGAGTATAGAGATTGCGCTGATAACGTTCAAGTTTGGCAATATACATACACGATTGACATGCCCGATGGTATGACGATTCCGGCAAACGAAAGTAGCACGGTGGATTGTCCTGCAGATGCGACTAATCCAGGCGCACCAGCCACGATTCAAGATAATTGTGGAAATGATGTTATACCAACTTTATTGACAACTCCAAGTGCAGTAGCCTGTGAAGGAGATATGGTTTGGGAATACGAGTATAGAGATTGCGCTGATAACGTTCAAGTTTGGCAATACACATACACCATCGATATGCCTGATGGTATGACGATTCCGGCAAACGGAAGTAGCACCGTAGATTGTCCAGCAGACGCGACTAATCCAGGCGCACCAGCTACGATACAAGATAACTGTGGAAACGATGTTGTACCAACCTTACTAACCACTCCAAGTGCAGTAGCCTGTGAAGGAGATATGGTTTGGGAATACGAGTATAGAGATTGCGCTGATAACGTTCAAGTTTGGCAATATACATACACTATCGACATGCCTGATGGTATGACCATTCCGGTTAGCGAAAGTAGCACGGTAGATTGTTCAGCAGACGCGACTAATCCAGGTGCGCCAGCAACGATTCAAGATAACTGTGGCAACGATGTTGTACCAACGTTATTGACAACTCCAAGCGCCGTAGCCTGTGAAGGTGATATGGTTTGGGAATACGAGTATAGAGACTGTGCCGATAATGTTCAAGTTTGGCAATATACATACACTATTGACATGCCCGATGGTATGACGATTCCGGCTAGCGAAAGTAGTACAGTAGATTGTCCATCAGACGCCACTAATCCAGGCGCACCAGCAACCATTCAAGATAACTGTGGCAATGATGTTATACCAACTTTATTGACAACTCCAAGTGCAGTAGCCTGTGAAGGTGATATGGTTTGGGAATACGAGTATAGAGATTGCGCTGATAACGTTCAAGTTTGGCAATACACATACACCATCGATATGCCTGATGGTATGACGATTCCGGCTAACGAAAGTAGCACGGTAGATTGTCCAGCAGATGCCACCAATCCAGGTGCACCAGCCACGATTCAAGATAATTGTGGAAATGATGTGATACCAACTTTATTGACTACTCCAACCGCAGTAGCCTGTGAAGGTGATATGGTTTGGGAATACGAGTACAGAGATTGTGCAGACAACGTTCAAGTTTGGCAATACACATATACCATCGATATGCCCGATGGTATGACGATTCCGGCTAACGGAAGTAGCACAGTAGATTGTCCAGCAGATGCCACCAATCCAGGCGCACCAGCCACGATTCAAGATAATTGTGGAAATGATGTGATACCAACCATACTAACCACTCCAACAGCAATAGCCTGTGAAGGCGATATGGTTTGGGAATACGAGTATAGAGATTGCGCCGATAACGTTCAAGTTTGGCAATACACATACACCATCGATATGCCCGATGGTATGACGATTCCGGCTAACGGAAGTAGCACAGTAGATTGTCCTGCAGATGCCACCAATCCAGGTGCACCTGCAACCATTCAAGATAATTGTGGCAATGGTGTTATACCAACCTTACTAACCACTCCAACAGCAGTAGCTTGTGAAGGAGATATGGTTTGGGAATACGAGTATAGAGATTGTGCTGATAACGTTCAAGTTTGGCAATACACATACACCATCGATATGCCTGATGGTATGACGATTCCGGCAAACGGAAGTAGCACGGTAGATTGTCCAGCAGACGCGACTAATCCAGGCGCACCAGCAACGATTCAAGATAACTGTGGCAACGATGTTGTACCAACTTTATTGACAACTCCAACAGCAGTAGCTTGTGAAGGAGATATGGTTTGGGAATACGAGTATAGAGATTGTGCAGACAACGTTCAAGTTTGGCAATACACATACACCATCGATATGCCCGATGGTATGACCATTCCAGCTAACGGAAGTAGTACAGTAGATTGTCCTGCAGATGCCACCAATCCAGGTGCACCAGCAACCATTCAAGATAATTGTGGCAATGATGTCGTACCAACTTTATTGACCACTCCAACCGTAGTAGCCTGTGAAGGTGATATGGTTTGGGAATACGAGTATAGAGACTGTGCCGATAATGTTCAAGTTTGGCAATATACATACACTATTGACATGCCCGATGGTATGACGATTCCGGCTAGCGAAAGTAGCACAGTAGATTGTCCTGCAGATGCCACCAATCCAGGCGCACCAGCAACCATTCAAGATAACTGTGGCAATGGTGTTATACCAACCTTACTAACAACTCCAACAGCAGTAGCCTGTGAAGGTGACATGATTTGGGAATACGAGTATAGAGATTGCGCTGATAACGTACAAGTTTGGCAATACACATACACGATTGACATGCCTGATGGTATGACGATTCCGGCTAGCGAAAGTAGCACAGTAGATTGTCCTGCAGATGCCACCAATCCAGGCGCACCAGCAACCATTCAAGATAACTGTGGCAATGGTGTTATACCAACCTTACTAACCACTCCAACAGCAGTAGCCTGTGAAGGTGACATGATTTGGGAATACGAGTATAGAGATTGCGCTGATAACGTACAAGTTTGGCAATACACATACACGATTGACATGCCTGATGGTATGACGATTCCGGCTAGCGAAAGTAGCACGGTAGATTGTCCTGCAGACGCGACTAATCCAGGTGCACCAGCAACGATACAAGATAACTGTGGCAATGATGTGATACCAACCTTACTAACCACTCCAACAGCAGTAGCTTGTGAAGGTGATATGGTTTGGGAATACGAGTACAGAGATTGCGCAGATAACGTTCAAGTTTGGCGATACACATACACGATTGACATGCCTGATGGTATGACCATTCCGGCTAACGAAAGTAGTACCGTAGATTGTCCAGCAGATGCCACCAATCCAGGCGCACCAGCCACGATACAAGATAACTGTGGCAACGATGTTGTACCAACCTTATTAACCACTCCAAGTGCAGTAGCCTGTGAAGGTGACATGGTTTGGGAATACGAGTATAGAGATTGCGCTGATAACGTTCAAGTTTGGCAATACACGTACACGATTGATATTTTAACCTTACCAGTCGTTCCAACGGATGATTCTAGCACCGTAGAATGTATAGTAGATGCGGTTCAACCAGCAACTCCAACAGTAACTGATGTTTGCGGAAATAATATTATTCCTGTAATAACAGAAAATACCGACCCAACTTGTGAGGGTGATAAAATTTACACATTTACTTATACGGATTGCGCTAATAACGTTTCAGTTTATACGTACACATATACGATTGATGTGTCAACGTTACCAGTGGTTCCTGCTAATGAAACTAGTACTGTAGAATGTATAGCAGATGCGGTTCAACCAACAGCTCCAACAGTAACAGATGTTTGCGGCAATAACATTGTTCCTGTAATAACAGAAAACACAGATCCGGCATGTGAAGGTGATAAAATTTACACATTCACTTATACGGATTGTGCTAATAATGTTTCAGTTTATACGTACACATATACGATTGATGTGTCAACGTTACCAGTGGTTCCTGCTAATGAAACCAGTACTGTAGAATGTATAGCAGATGCAGTTCAGCCAACTGCTCCAGCAGTAACTGATGTTTGCGGAAATAATATTATTCCTGTAATAACAGAAAACACAGATCCAGCTTGCGAAGGTGATAAAGTTTACACTTTTACTTATATCGATTGTGCTAATAATACTTCAGTTTATACCTACACATATACGATTGAAACTACGACTTTACCGGTGGTTCCAACGAATGATTCGAGTACAGTTATGGATGTTGCAGATGCTACAGAACCAACTGCTCCTGTGGTAATCGATGTATGCGGAAATAACATTATTCCTGTTGTTACAGAAAATGAAGATCCGTTATGTGATGGTGAAAAAATATACACATTTACTTATACAGATTGTGCTGGTAATACTTCGGTTTACACTTATACATATACTATAGATGTAACAGCAACTTTAGAGGTTACGGATACCGATGTTACGGTATGTAGTGATGTTTCTATGGATTACGATTTAGCTAATTTATCATCATTATCAGGAGTTACCTTTACTTGGGAAATTGTTCCAAATACAAGCGTTAGTGGTGCTGCAAATGGTAACGGAACAATTATATCAGATGCTATTACGAATACGAGTGGAGTAATTCAAAATATACTTTACACTATAACACCTTTTAATTCTGATGGTTGTGAAGGTAACACATTCGAGTTGTTAGTGTCTGTTAATCCAGAACCTTTTGTGTCTGTTTTACCTGTAGGTACAACGTGTAGTAATATTGCTTTAAATCATGATTTAACAACGGATGTTGATTTAAGTGGAACATCATTTTCATGGGTGGCCAACGAGAACAGTAATGTGAATGGCGAAACAACAACAGTTTCAACAGCAAATTCAATTATAGATAATTTAATAAATACTTCAGGAGCTGTTCAAACTATAATTTATACCATAACGCCAACATCAGCAGATGGATGTCTTGGAGATCCGTATCAATATATTGTAACCGTAAGCCCGGAAGCTGAACTTGTAGTTCGTAAATCGACATTAGCTGCTTCAGATGGAAGTTATAATACGGTTGGAGAGGTTATTCAATATGAAATTACGGTAGAAAATATTAATGAAGTTGAAGTAAGTAATGTAACATTAGCCGATGTAAATGCTGATTTAGGAAGTATTTCACCTTTAACTTTTAATACGATTCCAGCTTTTGGAACAGTTACTTTTAACGCATCGCATACTATTACTCAAGCTGATTTAGATGCAGGCGAAGTTGTAAATAGTGCTATAGCATCTGGTTTTGATCCTTGTGGAACTGAGGTTTCAGATGTATCTGATGATCCGAGTACAACAGATCCTAATGATGCTACAGTTACAGTGTTAGAACAAACACCATCAATGTCTTTAGAAAAAGTAGTAACCTTTAATGATGAAAATGCCGATGGTATTCCTCAAGAAGGAGAAACTTTAACCTATAACTTCACAGTTTCTAATACAGGAAACGTGTCGTTAACTAATATTTCTATTAGCGATCCATTGATTACTGTTAATGGCGGACCAATAGATTTAGCTCCTACAGGTTCTGACGCTACAACGTTCTTCGGAAATTATACCATTACTCAATCTAATATTGATTCAGGAAGTATTACAAATTCGGCAACCGTATCGGGTAATGATCCTAAAGGAAATCAAGTTCTCGATGTTTCAGATGATCCAAATAATACTACAAACACTGATGCTAATGGCGATGGTGAGCCAGATGATGCGACTATATTTAATTTTGATGAAGTCGCGATGTTAGCTGTTTCTAAAACAGGTGTTTTTATTGATGCTAATGGCGATGGCGTAGCGCAAGTAGGAGAAACTATAGCTTATACTTTTGATGTGGTTAACATAGGGAATGTAACGCTTTACGGCGTGTCTATTTCAGATCCTTTAGTAACTGTTTCGGGAGCACCAATTACTTTAGCGCCAACCGAAATAGATAATACTACGTTTACTGCTGTTTACACCTTAACGCAAGATGATATAAATTCAGGAGATGTTTCTAACACCGCAACGGTATCTGGAACTTCGCAAAGAGGAACTTTTGTAAGTGCAGTTTCCGATGATCCAACAACATCAGCAAATAATGACCCTACGGTAACAACATTATTACAAGATCCTAAATTATCCTTATTAAAAACATCTCAGTTTAATGATGAAAATGGAAATGGTTTCCCTGAAGTAGGTGAAACTGTTAGTTATTCTTTTGATGTTCGAAATACAGGAAATGTTACCATAACAAATATTGCAATAACAGATAATTTGGTTTCAGTAAACGGAGGCCCTATCGATCTTCTTCCAAACGAAAGAGACGATTCAACATTTACAGCAACCTATACCTTAACATTGGCAGATATTAATTCGGGTAGTGTTAGTAATTCGGCTTTAGTTTCAGGACAAGATCCAAATGGTAATGCTGTGACAGATACATCAGACGATCCAAATAACCCAACAAATAACGATGTGGATAGCGATGGAGATCCTGATGATGATACGGTAACGCTTTTAGCGGCTAACCCGAAAATGAGTGTGACTAAAACAGGTGTTTTTGTAGATGAAAATAACGATGGTATTTCTCAAGTAGGAGAAACTATTAGTTACACCTTCAATGTTGCCAATACAGGTAATGTTACCATTAATAGTATTACTATAACAGATGCTTTGGTTACGGTTTCGGGAGGAGCAATAACTTTAAACCCAACTGAAAATGATAACACTACATTTACGGCTGTATATACCATTACTCAAACGGATATCGACTCAGGAAGCATAAGTAATACAGCTGTAGTTAATGGTGAATCGCCAAACGGAAGTGGAGTAACAGATACTTCTGATGATCCAACCAATGCTACAGATTTTGATGCTAACGGAGATGGCGAGCCAGATGATGCTACCGTTACAACGTTACCAGTACAAGGCGGTATTAGTTTAACTAAAGAAACTTTACCAGCAACAGATGGAAGTTATGATACCGTTGGAGAACAAATAGTTTACGCATTAATAGTAACCAATACAGGTAATGTAACCTTAACTAATGTTAGTGTAACAGATGCCAATGCCGATAGCGGAAGTATTGTGCCTGCAGTTATTTTGAGTATCGCGCCAGGGGCTAGTGTTTCTTTAACGGCAACACATACCATTACTCAAGATGAAATAAATTCAGGATTAGTTACCAATACAGCATCGGTTTCTGGTACAGATACATTCGGGAATGTGGTTACCGATGATTCGGATGATCCAAATGATGCAACAGATAATGATACTAATGCAGATGGCGAACCAGACGATATAACCAATACAATCATTGCTCAAAACGCATCAATGCAATTAGAAAAACTATCGGTGTTTAATGATGAAAACGGCGATGGTATACCGCAAAAAGATGAAACTTTAACATATAGTTTTTCAGTAACGAATACAGGGAATGTAACGCTGACTAATATCTTGGTTACAGATCCTTTAGTTACGGTTAATGGCGGACCAATAACTTTAATGCCAGCCGAAGTAAATAATGCTACATTCTATGCGGTTTATACTATTACACAAGCCGATATCGATCTTGGTAGTATTATAAATTCTGCAACCGTAAATGGTGAAGATACTAATGGTACTAATGTGATAGATACTTCTGATGACCCGACGAATGCTACCGATTTCGATGCTAATGGAGATGGAGAGCCAGATGATGCTACAGTTACAACTTTAGCAAGTAATCCGGAATTAAGCGTCGCCAAAACCGGTGTGTTTATAGATGCTAATAACGATGGCTTAGCTCAGGCAGGAGAAACCATTCAATATACGTTTGATGTTTCTAATACAGGGAATGTGACGATCTCTGGGATAACTATTTCAGATCCTTTAGTTTCAGTTTCAGGTAGTGCTATTACTTTAATTCCAGGTGAAACGGATAGTACTACATTTACAGCAATATATGTTTTAAATCAAACTGATGTTAATACAGGTAGTGTTGAAAATATGGCTACGGCTTCGGGTGCAGATCCATCAGGAAACACAATAACCGATGATTCTGATGATCCAACAACAAGTAATAATAACGATGCAACTGTTACTAGTTTATCAAGAGATCCTAAATTATCATTATATAAAATAGGAACATTTAACGATGAAAATGCCGATGGAATTCCACAGACAGGTGAAACAATATCTTATGTTTTTGATATTAGAAACACAGGAAATGTAACCATCTTCGGAATTACAATTACAGATCCAATTGTAAGTGTTGTGGGTGCTCCAATAGATTTAAATCCTGGGCAAGTAAATAATACTAATTTCTCTGCAGTTTATACTATTCAGCAAAGTGATATCGATTCTGGTAATTTAACAAATACTGCTTTGGCCATAGGTCAAGATATTGATGGAAGTACGGTAACCGATGTTAGTGATTTCTCTGATGATCCCGATAATCCAACCAATGTAGATATTAATGGTGATGGAGATCCAGATGATCCAACAGTAACAAGTTTAACTAGAAACCCAGAATTAACTTTAACTAAAACAGGAACTTTTAATGATGCCAACGGAAACGGTCTTGCCAATGTAGGTGAAACTATTAATTATGCATTTGAAGTGATTAACTCAGGAAATGTAACCGTTACCGATATTAGTATTTCAGATCCGTTAGTTGCGGTAAATGGAGCTGCTATAGATTTAATTCCTGGTCAAATAGATAATGCAACATTTACAGCTGTTTATACTATTACTCAATTTGATATCGATTCGGGCAGTATAACAAATGCTGCTGTGGTTACAGGTGGGGATCCTGATGGAAATGATGTTTCAGATAATTCTGATGATCCAAACAACCCAGCCAATGTAGATGATAATAATGATGGAAACCCAGACGATGATACCATTACAAGTTTACCAATAGAAGGTAAAATAAGTATTCTTAAAGAAGCCTTAGTGGCTGCCGATGGAAGTTACGATAGTGTTGGAGAGCAAATCGCTTACAATATTACTGTAACCAATACGGGTAACATTACATTAACTAATGTTTTAATAACAGATGCTAATGCCGATGCTGGTAGTATTTCTCCAGCAAATATTACCTTATTAGTTCCTGGTGAAAGTGTTTCTGTTACAGCAACACATATATTAACGCAAACAGATTTAGATGCCGGAACGGTTTCAAACTCAGCTAATGTAAATGCAATCGATGCTTTGGGTAATACGGTAAGCGATATTTCTGATGATCCGAATAATATAGCAGATGTTGATGCTAATGCCGATGGAGATCCGGATGATGTAACAGTAACGAATATTACTCAATCACCAGCAATCTCGCTTACCAAAGCAGCCGATTTAGCGCCAGATGGTTTATGGGATAGTGTAGGAGAAGTTATTACTTATGTTTTAGAAGTTGTAAATACAGGTAATGTTACTTTAACGGATATTGTAATTTCTGATATCAATGCTGATGCAGGAAGTATTTCTCCTGCTAATATCGCAACATTGGCACCAGGAGAAAGCATGATGCTAGGAGCAAACCATACTATTACACAAAGTGATTTAGATACAGGTTCGGTAACAAATACTGCAGTTGTAAATGCTGAAGATCCTAAAGGCGGTTTAGTTACAGACGACTCTGATGATCCAAATAATACTACAGATAATGATACCAATGGCGATGGAGAACCAGATGATGCAACAGTAACCGTTACGCCACAATTGGCTATTTTAGATGTAACTAAAGCTGTCGATTTTGGTTCGTATACCAATATTGGAGATGTTTTAACGTATAGTATTTCAGTTACCAATGCTGGTAATGTTACTTTATTAAATATCATTTTATCAGATACTAATGCAATATTTACAAGTGCATCAACTGTGGCCTCTTTAGCGCCAGGAGAAACCTTTACAGCTAACGCGGAGCATGTGGTAACGGTTGAAGATATTGATGCAGGTAGCGTAGTTAATACAGCTTTTGTAGATGCAACAATTGTTAATTCAACAACTTCAATCCGTGAAGATTCCGATGATCCAGATAATGCAACAAATGCCGATGTAGATAATGATGGTGATCCAGATGATGCGACAGTAAGTGTTTTTGGAGGTGCTTCAGACTTAAGTATTGATAAAGTTGTAGATCAGGCAGAACCAGTTGTTAATAACGAAGTTGTTTTTACTATTACTTTAACCAATGAAGGTTCTGTAACGGCAAATAATATTGTAGTCGAAGATTTTATTCCTAGTGGATATGAATTTATCTCTTACATAGCTACGGCCGGAACTTATTCTGAGTCGGATGGCGAATGGACGGTGCCTGTATTAAATGAAGGCGATATACAACTTTTAGAAATTACAGTTGAAGTTCTAGGTACTGGAGATTATTTAAATACAGCGACTATTTTTAGTTTAGATGGTGGAATGGATATGAATACATCAAACAACGCATCTACCGCTTTTGTTACACCGCAATGTTTGGAAGTTTATAATGAGTTCTCCCCGAATAGTGATGGCGATAACGACTTTTTCTTAATTAGTTGTATTGAAAACTATCCGAATAATAAATTGGAAGTTTATAACCGTTGGGGAAATATTGTTTACCAAGCCAAAGGATATTCTAATACTTGGGATGGAACTTCTAACGGAAGGGTAACCATAAACGAGGCAAAAGAGCTACCTGTTGGGACCTACTATTATGTTCTAGATTTAGGTAATGGTTCTAAACCAAAAACAGGTTGGATATATATTAATAGATAGAACGAGTTATTAAGAAAACAGAATGTTATTACTAAGTTTAAGTGGTTGAAAGCCCATTTAAAATGAAGTAATAAAAAATTAATAATGAAGTAAATATAATAGGTTGATGTTGATGGTGCGCCAGAAATATCAGCCTATTATTTTTGTTAATATATGCTTCTACATTTTTTCTGAAGAATAAAAGTGCCTTAGGGTCTTTTAAAAATCTTTTTTTATTAAGAAATGAAATACACTTAAAACATGAAGAATTGTAACATTGTCATCCCTTTTCAACTGGTATTAAATATTTAAAATGAATTTATAATGAGAAGTGTTTTGAGTTCTAAAAATAGATTAATATGCTTCACAACCGAATAAAGTTTGTTGCAAAATGATTAAAATATAAAAGCCTCTCATTAAGTCTAAAACTTGATGAGAGGCTTTTATATTTATTAGAAGTAAAAACTAGATACCTGTTTGGTTTACACCATCTACAACTCGATTTCTAAAATCAAAAACATCTTTAGCAACGTAACTTACGCCATTAAAATCAAAAGAATAATTAAGAATTAGTTCTCTAGTTTCAGGATTGTATGATGAGCCACCATCATCGGTAATAACTACTCCTCCGCTAGCAGTGTCAATAGTGATTGAATTATCATCTGCAATTATAATATTCATCTTTTTATCTGCACCTCTTAAGTCTGCAATACCATCACAAACCAAAGTATTTGGAGCTACCATTGTTAACTCTAAATCGTCTGTAATACCTCCTGGGTAAACAACCGTTTCTGTGGTTCCATTTGTTTTTTCAAATTGACCTGTTTGGATGTAGTTACCATAAAGTTGATTGATGTATGAAAATGAAATTACAGAAGATTTTAAATCTTCTAAAATAGAATCTGCTTTTACAACATTATCCAATCTAAACCCTAAAGCGTAATTGTTTCCTAAAGATACTGGGTCTGCAAGAAAGTTAATAGAATCTGCTTTTACATAAACAAACCCTTGTGTTTTACCTGCTGGAATAATTATTTTATTATTTGCTGGATTTCCTTCACTATCTACAAGAGAATAATAATTTGATGGTAACACCGTGTTTCCTGCATCGGTTACAAGTACATCATCTAAAGAAAAGGTTACTTCTACATTTTCTGTATTAGATAAACGACCGCCTAAAACAACACCTACACCAATTTGCATGCCTTCGCCCATTATAAATGTACGGTCTATTTCTGCTTTTGGTAAATAAACAGAAGTGAATTCAAATTCGTTTTCAACAAAATCGTCGTAAGAACATGATGCAGCACCCAATACAATCACTAATAAAAGAGCGAATGATTGCGTAATCGATTTTAATTTATTTTTCTTCATAATCTTTATTTTATTATTTTTTACCAACCTTGGTTTTGTTTCAAATTAGTGTTTATCAACAACTCGCTATATGGCAAAGGTAAATAGTAATTTTTAGCTTCGTAATTTCTTCTTTCTACATCTATATTTTGATAAGAAAAAGTGTCGTCTGTATTTTTAGTAATTTTAACACCTTTTACATCTTCAATATTAACGATATTTTTCCATCTTCTTAAATCATGAAAACGTTCGCCTGTAAAGCATAGTTCGATACGCCTTTCATTTTCTAAAAGTGTTTTAAAGTCTGCGCTATTTGCTGAAACTTCGTCTAAATAAGGATCGCTGTTAAGTCCTGCACGCTTTCTAACCATAGCTAATGCTTCTTTTGCTGAGAAATTAAATCCTGCTGGAGCTGTATCTGGTTGTCCGTAAGCTTCATTTACAGCTTCTGCATAACTTAAATACATATCTGTAAAGCCTAATTGAACATAAACTTTTTCTAGGGTAGTGGTAGGGTTAAGAGCCGCTGGATCGAAATCTAAGTTATTCAAAAACTTTTTTAAATAATACCCTGTTCTTGTGCCTTCACTTTTAATGAATCCACCAAAATTATCTTGACCGCCTTCAAAAGTTTCTAAAGCTGTAAAATCGTTACAAGATTCTGAAGTGAAACATTGATCGTTATTGTAGAAAATAAATTTATAAAATCTATCATCTCTTGAAGTATATGGTGTAGAACCATCATATAAACTTTCTGCCATATCTATAGGGTACCCATTAGCAGAAGGAAAAGCATCTACTAAATTTTGAGAAGGATTTACTTCGCCTTGCCCGTATAATGTAGGAGGATATAAACGGTTCTCTAAAGCATTGTTATTTAATGAAGAACGCATTCTCCAGATGTGATCAGGGTTATCGTCATTACTAAAATTAAAAGCACTAAGTGATTTTAAGCCTCCGTTTAGTTCAATAACATCATGAAACTTTTCTGCTGCGTCTACCCATTTAGAAACATCGTTAGAAGGATTAAATGCAGGACTTGCTGCGAATAATGCTACTTTGGCTTTTAAAGCATAAGCCGCTAAACCGCTCGCTCTACCTATTTCTTCTACACTATAACCTGGATTATCGCCTCCTGTGCCTGTGTATGTAAGAGGTAGGTTGGCTATAGCAATATCTAAATCTGCATTAATTTGGGCAACACACTCAGCATATGTATTTCTGCTTAATGAGGCATAGTCTTCGTTTTCTAAAATACCGTTAACAATTGGAAATCCTAACATTTCTCCATCTGCAGACGGTCCACCAAATACTTTAAGTAATTCCCATTCTGCCCAAGCTTTTAAAAAGAAAGCTTCACCGTAATATCTAGCTAAAACGCGTTCGTTTTCTTCAGCATCACTGGGGTTAAGTAAAAATGGTAATCCTGTATCGTGAACAAGTTCTATATATTGATATACTTGTCTAATATTATTGTAAGACTGTTGCCAAACATAACTATAAGGATTGCTTGTTGGTCCCCAATATCCGGTAGCTAAATCTGTTTCTTCAGAATTTAGAACACCATTATCAGTAAGGTATTCAACTCCAAAATCTGTGAAATATCTAAATTGATAGTCGGTATAAATATCGTCTATTAAACCTCTAGAGCGTTGTCTTGATTCTACAACAATTTCTTCTTGTGTATACTGAATTTCATCTTCTAAAAACTCACTACATCCAGAAACCCCTAGTGTCAGGATAATAATTGGTAATAATTTATTGATTAATTTCATTGTTTTATTTTTTTACCATTCATTAATTAAAAATTCAAAGAAGTCCCTAGGATAAAGGTTCTCATTGAAGGATATTCAAAAAATCCAGCTCTCATATCTTCAGGGTCTAAATCATCTAGTTTGCTAAATAAAGCTAAGTTATTACCTCTTAAAAATATTTTCACGTTAGTAAACGGTCCCTTTTTTGGTAAAGAATATCCTAACTCTACGTTAGAAATTCTGAAGTAACTTCCGTTAACTAACCAATAGTCTGAAGTTTTAAAATTGTTTATGCTGCCAATAGTGCTTAATCGTGGGTTTGCATTTCCATTAGGAAGATCACTGTTTACACTTCCGTAATAATTTCTTAAACCTCTATGTTGGTAGTATGATGAAGACCCAAGGTTAATATCGTATCCACCAACTCCAGCTCCTACAACATCTAAATTAAAGCCTTTGTATTCTGCTCCAATATTAATACCGTAATTTAATCTAGGTGTTTGGTTACCAATAGCTCTTTGGTCTCTACTGTCTATTACATTATCTCCATTTTGGTCAACATATTTAATGTCTCCAACTTGTACATCACCAAATTGAGGTAAGGCGCTACCAATATTTTCTGCGGTAAATAGGCCATCACTTACGTAACCCATAATGTTATCTTCTGCTTGGCCTTCTTGTAATCTGTATTGATCAGGATATGGTACTTCAGATATTTTTTCTCCTACAATTTTATTATATCCAGCATTTATCCCGGCATAATATTTAAAAGAACCTTTGTTTTCACGAAACGTGATGTTAGCATTGAAACCTTTATTTCTTCTATCTGTAAAATTTAATGATGGTAAATAAGCATCTCCACCTAAAGCATCTGCATATAGTTCGCTAGCTTTTGTAATTTGATTTTCAATTTGAATATTAAAATAATTAAAACTGAAATTGAATTTTTTAAACATGTTTAATTCAAAACCAGCAAACATTTGGTTGTATACAATCCAATCGACAGCCTCGTTAGCGGTTGTAGATAAAGAGTATCCAAATTTATTTTGAGCAATATTGGCTGTCCCTAAAAATGTTGTGCCATTATTTCTACCTCCTGCCCAAGTATCTAAATATAAAAATGTACTAGCCGTATATTCTGTACCTATTTGACCAAATGACGTTCTAAATTTAAGGAAATCAATGCTTTTGTTGTCTTTTAGGAAGTCTTCATTTGATGCTACCCAAGCAAACCCCATAGTTGGGAAGAAATTGGTTCTATTAGTTCCAATAAACTTAGAACTGCTGCTAGAGTTAAGGTTTGCAAAAAGAATGTATTTATTTTGCAAAGCAAACGATCCATTTAAATTGAAAGTTAAATTACGATTATCTGGTTGCGTGGCTGTTCTATTAGGCGCGTAATATAAAAGATGATTAAGGTTTAAGGTTAAAGTAGACTGAGTCATTTGTTTAATATAACTAATGTTACCAGCATAGGTAAAGTCTCTTTGGTTATTTTGATTCGTTCTACCTATATCTAAATCTAAAACTTCATTTTTATAGATCTTTAAAGCTAAAGAGTCTTGCCCCGCAATATCTTGAAGGTTTTCTAAAGTATATAAACCCGGTTGATTATCTGTTATAAGAGAGTGCGTATTAAACGTCCTCATCATTAAATATGTATCGTACTTTAAACCTGGTACAATATCTTTAAAATCGAAATCTAAACCGATATCAAAAACCATGTTTGCGGTATAATCTGTTCTTGAACCACCATTTTCTAATTCTGCTAATAAATTGGTGTCAAAGTCATTGCTTACAATATATGCAGAATCGCCAACTTTTAAAGGAAAGGCGTTGGCAGGTGTTGCAGTAATATTTAAAAACATAGCATCAGCACCTATTATTGGCCTATTGTTTTCTCCAAATTTACCATACACACTAGCATGAGCTCTTAAAGAGTTGTTTATTTTTGCATTAATTTTTGTTCTAAAGCTAAGATTTCTACCGTTTATTTTAGATCCTACTTTTTCTAAACCTTCCCAATCAGAATACCCTATAAAAGCACCGTAAGATGCGTTCTCTCCGCCACCATAAGTATTAAGCGATGCGAAATTAGATGATGAAAAATCTTCTAAATACGTGTCTTGGTTATTTATATTAGGAAAATTGATAGGATCAGAACCGTTGTTATAAGCAGCAATAGCTTCTGGGCTATAAACATCACCTAAGCCATCGTTATTTGACACTCTATTAATGACTTCAGCATATTCTGAAGCTGATAGTAATTTAGGTAATCTAGAGGCTGTATTTAAAGCTCTTTGGTAATTAACTTCTACCACTGGCTTTCTAGATTTCCCTCCTTTTGTAATAACATAAATAAGTCCGTTATCACCGAAATTACCAAGTGAAGAATTAAAAGTTCCATCATTAAGAACTAAAACTTCTTCTACTTCTCTTAAATCGACTAATAAGCCTCTTGGTTTTCCATCTACCAAAACGTAAGGTGTACCTCCGTTTAGTACATAGCTATAATCTCCTGTTGTACCAGGTGTATTGGTTTGTCTAATAATTCTTAAACCAGGTACACGTCCTATTAATGCTTCTGATAAATTATCTCCTCCTGTTTTTCTCAGTTGGTCTCCTGAAATTCTAAATACCGCTCCTGTTGTTTGACTTAAATTAAAAACTCCAAATGGCGTCTTTAATATATCATCATTACTTTTTAGTTGAAGCGAATCTTGATCTGCCGGACTATTTAATGGTGTGTTTTGGGCGACACCAATGTTAATAGTTATAGCATTGAGTAGGAAGAAAATAAAAACATTCAATCTTGTTATGTTTAGTTTCATCTGTTTCTGTTATAATTTAAATTAGTTCTGTTAGTTGTAAAAGCGTTGAATAATTATTTATTACCACCCCTCTGTTTGTAGAAATGTAGGTACAGCTTCAATTTCTGAATTAGGAATTGGCCACCAATAATGCTTTTCATCAAACGTTTTTGTTAATTGACTTTGTTCTACGTTTTCAAAACTAAAACCAGTAGGGTATAGTGAAGATTCACCGCCTTGCCAACGCATTTCTAAAAATTCAACTTTTTTATTTTCGTCTAAATGAGCAATTTTCCATCGTCTCATGTCATCATATCTAATACCTTCAAAACATAATTCAATAGCGCGTTCATTTCTAATACGTTCTCTTAAAAGCGCTTTAGAACTTGTGTAAGCTGCATTTACATTTGGCATTCCAACTCTATTTCTAATCATGTTGATAGCTTGAAGAGCAGTTAAGCTAGATCCTGGCACAGCTCCAGTTGGACCATAGGCCTCATTTGCAGCTTCTGCATAGTTGAGGTATACTTCAGACATTCTGAAAATATTATTATTTACATGATGGTTTCTACCACCGGCTCCAGACCATCTAGCTCCGTTTGGTAACCATTTTTTAATTCTAAGACCTGTAAGATTTCTAACTCTCCAAAATAAGTTTGGATTACCTCCCGGATCGTGTAAATTTAATCCCAAGTTTCCTTCTTCATTTACTTGTGCTAAATCAACAACACCTGTTAAATTCCAAGCATTTGGATCTACTATTAAATCTGTTACCCCATCAAATAGTATAGCATTATAAAATCTAGGATCTCTATTGATAAAAGGTTCTTGTGGATTATAATTAGGATCATCGGCTATGGCTAAACCATTTTTTGTTTCAAATTTATCTACAAAATTAGCTAGTGCACCGATTGACATAGGGCTTCCATTTCCTCTTAAATGGTCCCATCCAGCAGTTAATGTATGTCTAGGTGTAGGACTTACTATCGCCCCGAAAACAAAAAACTTTTGATTTACTTCGGAAAAAATAACTTCTGATGGAATTGTTTTTTGAATCCCAGGTCCAATAAAAATACTTCTGTAAGGTTCTAGTTCTTCCGTTTCCGTTAGAAAAAGATCGTCACCATTATGGTCTACATCTATAGTGTTTGCTGCACTTGCATCAATAAGTGTATATAAACCATTATCGTTTGCATAATTGATAAGATCTGAAGCGGCTGTTGCTGCATCTATCCATGCTTGTTGATCGTTAGACTCATTTACTAATGGACTCGCTGCAAATAATGTAAGTCTAGATTTTAGTGCCATAGCAGCACCTTTTGTTGGGCGTCCAACATCTTCCGATTCCCAAGCTACAGGAAGAAAGCTAGTTGCTAGATCTAAATCTTCTAACATATTTGTTAGGTTACTTTGGTACGATTCTCTCTCGTGATCTAGAGCGCTATCTAATTGGAAGTTTTCTTTTAAATAAATAAGCCCACCGTGACGTTTTGTTAATAAGTGGTAAAAGAAGGCTCTTAAAAAATAAGCTTGCCCAATTAATCCATTTATTTCTTCTTCAGTTCCGTTATTTATATTATCAACATTTGCAAGAAAAGTATTTATAGCTCTAATGCCTTTCCAAGAATCAAAATACCTGAAAGTGAAATTTGGTGTCGATCCTACAGGGGTTCCGTTAGCGTTATAAGGCGTCTTGTTTATTAAACTAACATAGTCTCCTTGTGCATATATAGGGTAAGTTTGTGGGAACGTTTGCCATAATCTACCCGGATAACCTTCTCCGGCCATCGTCATGTTTGGTAACCAATCTCCTCCTTGGCCTGGAGCACTTACATCCGTTATTAAATAACTATAAGCAGCATCTAAAGCATTTTTTGCTAAACGAATATCTTCAAAAACGTCAGATTCATCTAGGCCCTCGAAATCTTGTTGTTTGTCTAAGTAATCTTCACAACTCGTAAAAAAAGAAATGCAGATTAAAGCAAATGTATATATTCTTGTTTTCATAATTTTTTTATTTTAAAAAGTCATGTTTATACCTAAATTGATTCTTCTAAGTATTGGGTAAGACCCAGGATTGTTTGCTTCAGGATCGCCGTAATCTAAATCAGAAATTACAAGAAGATTATTACCATTGAGATAAACTCTTAAATCACTTAATGTTTTACTGTTGCTCATATCAAAATTATAACCAAGGTTTACACTTCGTAATTTGATGTAATCTAAATCTACAATTCTAGCTGTAGAATCATTTATTAAGTTAGGGTTTGTTACCGCATGTAAGGCAGGGTATGCCGCATTGGTATTGGTAGGCGTCCAGTAATCTAAATGCTCATCTAATCCTGTTGCAAGTCCATCAGGAAGTGCAAATGCTAAATCGCTATTTACAAGTCCTCTGTGTCCTTCAACACCGTTAATTAAGGCGCTAAGCGACCATCCTTTATAAGAGCCGCTTAATTTTAAACTATAACTGTTTTTAGGAGCATTTGGTAAATCGAATCTAACTTGATCATCTAAAGCAGTTCCTGTTATGGCGCCATTTGCGTTGTAATCTATATATCTGTAATCTCCTAAACCAGGTGTGCCACTAACGGTAGGGTAATTTACAACTTCATCTATATTTTGAAAATAACCGTCTGTTTGTAATAAAGCTGAAGCTCCCGCAGGTTTTCCTGAAATTGATGTGTATGGAGTAGTTCCAGGGCCATCTAAAGCACTTTTAAGAATACGATTTTCATTAAAACCGTAAAACGCAGTTGCAGAATACTTAAATCCTCCTGAAGTCCTGTTTTTATAAGTTAGAGATATTTCATATCCATGACTTTCTGAAGCTCCTAAATTAACAAATGGTAAATCTGCCGAGAAACCATAAAAAGCAGGATATATTGCGCCAGGGATACTGATTAAATCAGTTCTAGAGTCTTTAAAGAAATCAACTTCTCCTGATATTTTATTATCAAAGAAGCCAAATTCAACACCAATGTTTTGTTTTGCTACAGTAGCCCATGTTAATACAGGGTTGCCTATTTGAGATTCTGTAACTATTAAAAGAGGATCATCTATATCTAATCCAAAATAATATCTCGAATTTGGTCTTTTCTCGGTGTTAGCAGCACCAGGCTCCCCATAAAAATCGTAGAAACTTAAGTATTGCCAACGATTACTACCTAGGCCAGATTTAGACCCTGTTTCACCATAAGAATATCTTATTTTGAAGTTGTTAATTTCAGGGATATTGTTTTTGATAAAATTTTCTTTGGCTAAATTGATACCAACTGCATAAGAAGGAAAAAGTTTAAATCTGTAACCTTCTGCAAATGTTTCATCTCCATTGTAAGATCCACTTAGTTCAAAGAAGTAACGCGAATCATAATTATAAGTAGCACGACCTACATAATCTTCATTATAAAAAGGGAATGTTGTATTACTTACACGTTTGTTACGACTAGCAAGCGCTAAACCGGTTACACTGTGCTTACCAAAAGAGCGTTGATAATTTAATTGTGCACGTTGATAAGAAATTTCTTGACTATCATTAATTGTTTCACTTCCTAAAATAAATTCTAAAGGACGCTCATATTCTACGCCTTCTGCAGAAATCCATGATCCGTCGCGGTCTAAAGTGTAAGTGTCTAATCTAGGATCTAATGTGGCATCATAAGCTATTCTACTTCGTGTGGTATAAGAACTTATGTAGTTATATTTTCCTGTAAATTTTAGGCCTTCAGTAATAAAATCTAAATCTTGTTCTAGTTCTAAATCTATAGAAAAAACCGTTTTATTATCTTGAGATGTTCCACTAGCATTAATACCTGTGTAAATATTTCTTCCAGTTCCATATCTAGGTTCTGACAAGCCAGGGAAAAATGGATCTGGATATTGTTCCAAAACACTTGCTGGATATACGGGTACTACGCCACCTGGAGCCGAGTTATATAGCCCTAAAAAGCTAATGTCACTTCCGTTACCGGGTTGGTTTTTATCTTCTAAACGGCTACTAACACTTGTGTTTAAACGCGTAGTTTTAGTTAAAGTAAAATCTAAATTACCTCTAAAAGTGTATCGTTTAAACTTAAATTTAGGATCGTAATTAAAAAGTTTTTCTGTTTTAGTGATATCCCCTTCTGTTAAATACCCTGCAGATGCATAGTATTTTACAAAATCAGACCCACCTCTAACAGATATAGTTTGATTTAAACTAGTTGCATAATCATCTCTTATGGCAACATCAAACCAATCTGTGTTTGGATAGATGTATGGTAAATCACCATCTCTCCAATGTGCTAAATCTACCGCTGAAGCATATCCACTAGTATAAGCTTGATCATTTAAAATTCCCGTATTAAAAGCACTTTGTGCAGAAAAAGCATCTAGTACATTATCTGGTTCGTTAAGAACAGATTTTACAGAAAACTCACTGTTGTAACTCACTTTTGGTCTACCGGTCTTTCCTCGTTTTGTTGTAATAATGATAACACCATTTGCGCCTCTAATACCATAAACAGCTGTTGCGGCACCATCTTTCAGAGTACTTATGTTTTCTACATCTCTCGGGTTTATGTTGGCAAATCCACCAACAATTTCCACACCATCTACTAATATTAAAGGGTTTGCATTACCTCTAATAAAAATATCACCGTCATCGGCACCTGGCTGTCCAGAACCTTGTACAACAACAAGTCCTGGAGAAACACCACTTAAAGCATTAGTAACGTTACTAGAACCAGAATCTAATAATTCTTCTCCTTTTATCTGACTTATCGAACCTAAAACGCTTTCTTTCTTTTGAGCACCATAACCAACAACAACAATTTCAGAAAGACTTTGAATATCTTCCTTCATGGTCACGTTAATAGTTGTTTTACCGGCAGTTTTAATTTCTTGAGTTTCAAAACCAATACTAGAAAAAACTAAAATGGCATTTGGAGCCACCGTAATTTTATAACCACCATCGAAATCTGTTACAGCTCCATTTGCTTTTCCTTTTTCGAGAATATTAATACCAGGAATTGGCATTCCAGAATCATCTGCTACTACACCCTTAATTACCTCCTGAGAAAAAGAACACCATGAGATGGATAGTAATAATATAAATAGTTTTATTTCCTTCATAAATTAGAGTTTTCCGGGTTAAGAGAATATAGAAATGTTATACTCATAGTTTTAATGTTTTAGCTTAGTTATGTTGACTGTTTTTTTAATTCCTTTTTAAAGCTAAGCATTTGTTGAAATTTAATTTTAGAAATTTTTAACAAACGCTTATAACTTTATTTAGGATAATCTACTGTCAAAAGTAAAGGGTTTACCTCTTTTTGCTTTCTCAAATTGGGGTTCAAAATGTTGCTTTTAGTAATTTTTATTAAGATAAAACTTACAAATAATGCGATTATGGGCTTTTTTGCTGCAACATACGTCTCTAATTAGAATATTTTATGTTGAGATTAATTTAAAGTACATACTGATTAATTTAGCATATAAGTAGCTATTTGGGTTAATTGTTTTTATTAAAAAAATGATATGTTTTTTGTGTTTTTAAAAGTAATTAATTAGGTGTGATTTCGATTAATGGTACTCCAGAAAATTATGAAATATTAAAATTCATGTTGCTTTTAAATTGGACGTATTTTTTTGTTTTCGGAAGTCTTATTCGTCGTTTTTATTTTTAGAATTACTTATAGTAAGTTTTAAACATTAGATATATGTTTTAGTTGTTTACTGAGTTTTTCCGTCGGTTTTAAACTCTAAAATACGCCATAAGTAACATTATTCCCCCTTAATTGAGAAATCTACCACTAATAAAGTGGGTAAGTTTGTTACCAAGTGTTTCTTCACTTTATAGTGAAGCTATTTTTCATAAAAACTAAATTAAATAGAATGATAAAAAAGATAATTCCTGTTTTAATATTCACCGCTACTTTAATGTTTACAGCTGTTAGTTGTAAAAGCAATACTCAGAAACCGGTAGTTAAGGATGATGTTGAAAATCCAAAACCCAATATTGTCATTATTTATTTAGATGATTTAGGTTATGGCGATTTAAGTTGTTATGGTGCTACAGAATTGCAAACACCTAATATCGATGCTTTGGCAAATGGTGGTGTAAAATTCACTAACGGTTACGCTTCGTCGGCAACTTGTACGCCAAGTCGTTATGCATTATTAACAGGTATGTATCCATGGAAAAATAAGGATGCTAAAATATTACCGGGCGATGCGCCTTTATTAATTAGTACAAAGCAAACTACTTTGCCAAAAACGCTGGCTAAAGCCGGTTATCAAACAGCAATTATAGGGAAGTGGCACTTAGGTTTGGGTTCTGGAAATGTAGATTGGAATACTACTATTAAACCTAGCCCTAATGAGGTAGGTTTCGATGAATCGTATATTTTGGCTGCCACTCAAGATCGCGTGCCAACGGTATATATTGAGAATGGGGATGTGGTAAATCTTGATAAAAACGACCCGATAGAAGTTAATTATAAAAAGAATTTTGAAGGTGAACCTACCGCTAAAACGAACCCGGAACTGACAACCATGAAATGGCATCACGGACACAATAATAGTATTGTAAACGGGATTCCTAGAATTGGATATATGAAAGGTGGAGAAGCTGCCAAATGGAGTGATATTGATATGGCCGATCATTTTTTAGGAAAAGCACAAAACTATGTAAAAACACATAAAGAGAATCCGTTTTTTCTATACTACGCTATGCAACAACCACATGTGCCTAGAACGCCACATCCACGTTTTGTTGGTAAATCGGGCATGGGGCCAAGAGGCGATGTTATTTTAGAAGCCGATTGGTGTATTGGTGAATTTATTAAGACTTTAGCAGAAGAAGGCGTTTTAGAAAATACTTTAATTGTTTTTTCTAGTGATAACGGGCCTGTTTTAAACGATGGGTATTATGATGATGCTGTTGAAAAACTAGGGAGTCACGACCCAAAAGGAGGTTTGCGCGGTGGTAAATACAGTTTGTTTGAAGCTGGTACTCGCGTGCCTTTTATTACCTATTGGAAAAATCATATTAAACCTAATGTATCCGATGCTATTGTTTGTCAAATGGATTTAATGGCTTCTTTAGGAAATCTGGTTGGAGTTGATGAAAACACTACGGATAGCAAAAATTTATTAAGGGCATTATTAGGTGAAGCAGAGCATGGACGTGAGCATTTAATTATTGAAGCGAAATCTAATACAGCTTTACGAAGTGGCGATTGGATTTTGATTCCTCCGTACAAAGGTGCTTCAATGAATAAGAAAGTAGGGACAGAAACAGGTGTGTCTTTAGAGTACAAACTTTTTAATGTTTTGAAAGATAAAGGGCAAAAAAATAATTTAGCTGAAGTAAACCTTCAAAAATTGCAAGAGTTAATTCAGGTTTTTGAAAAATTAAAACAATAACAAGTTTATTTCAGAATAAAGACATCTAAAACATTATGCTCAATAAAACACATGCCGTAATTCTTATTCTCAATTTGTTGATTTTCAGTTGTAAAACTTCAGAAACAATAAAACTAGCAGCCAAGCCCAATATTATTTTTATAATGGCCGACGATTTGGGGTATGGCGACATTGGACCTTATGGGCAAACTAAAATTAAAACCCCAAACCTAGATAAGTTAGCAGCTCAAGGCATGGTGTTTACCAATCATTATGCAGGTTCTACAGTTTGCATGCCATCGCGCGCTAGTTTGTTAACGGGTTACGATCAAGGTCATGCAAGTGTTAGAGGGAATCCTGTTTGGACAGAAAGTGGTACTCCTGTAAATCTTAAACGTAATGAAATAACGGTTGCTACCGAACTGAAAAAAGCGGGTTATAAAACTGCAGTTATTGGTAAATGGGGGCTTTCTGAAGGTGTGGATAAAGAAAATATGCCATCGGAACATGGTTTTGATTATTTTTTAGGATACAAAGAGCATCGCCATGCGCACCATTATTACTGGGATACTCTGTATCGTAATAGTGAAGCTTTTATTCTGAAGGATAATAATTTTGCTCTAAAACAAGGTAAATACACACATGATGTTTTTGTGAATGAGGCTTTAAGTTACGTGGAAAACGAAAAGGAAAATCCGTTTTTTCTGTATTTAGCTTTAACCATTCCTCATCTAGAATTAACGGTTCCCGAAGAATCTAAGAAACCTTATCAAAATTTAGGTTGGCCAGAACGTAAAATGAATACAAAAGGGCATTATAAAAATGACGAGGAAGGCAATACAACTTACGCCGGTATGGTATCTCGCATGGATAGAGATTTAGGGAAGTTGTTTGATAAATTAAAAGAATTAGGAATAGACGATAATACCATCATTTTCTTTACAAGTGATAATGGACCTGAATACGAAAAAAAGGACCGATTTTTTAATAGTAATGGTGCGTTAAAAGGGGGTAAGCGAGATTTGTATGAAGGCGGTATTCGTATTCCATTTATAGCTAAATATCCAGGGAGAATTCCTGCAGGTTCAACAAGTAAACATATTTCTGCTTTTTGGGATTTCTTACCAACAGTTTGCGAATTAGTAGGTGTTAGACCAACTAATAAAGATATTAGCGGCATCTCTTTTGCGCCTGAATTATTAGGAAATAGCAAAGCACAACAAAAACACGATTATTTGTATTGGGAGTTTAACGAGAAGCAAGGGCCTATTCAGGCTATTCGTCAAAACGATTGGAAATTGGTTTGGAAACTTGAAGGTAGTCCTGAGTTGTATAATCTTTCAACAGATATAGGTGAAACTAAAAATCTTGCCTTAGAAGAATCGGAGAAATTAAATGAAATGCTTGCGCTTCTAAAAACAGTCAGAACTGAGCATTCAGAATTTCCTTTAACCACTAGAAAAGTAGCACTTCAAAAAAGAAAATAGATAATTAATTTTTAATAACAACCACCACAAAGCTAATCACCAACTAATCAACCAAACTAAAAGACAATGAAAAAACTATTACAATTAATGTTTATAGGCTTTACGTCTATACTGTTCAGTCAAACCAAAGTTGTGTCATTAGAAAACGCGAAAGGTATCGTGGCAGATAATTTAGGAGCTGTTACACTTTGGGAAAATCAAATAGATGGCTACGGAAATGCCACTCAAAGTAATACAGATTTAGGAGCAGAAGAATCGCAAGAAACATATCCAGGAAAAACAACTGTACGTTTTAGTAAAGACGGATCTTTTCTTGAGTTAGAAGGCTCTCATACTTATATTTTAGATAATACGTATAGTGTTTTTTATGTCGGTAAAGCCGAGAATTTAGTGACAGGTAAACCAGCGTCTTTGTTGGGGAACTACGATATGAGCGCGGGATTTTCTAAATGCTACGGAATTCGGTTTGTAAGATTGCAAGATGGTAAAATAGGTTTTGATTATGCGAGACCTAATTACACACGTGTAAATGTAGGAACCAATGAAATACCTGCCGATGATTTTTTCTTCTTTGGGTTTTCAATGAATGCTTCTGGAAGTTATGAGTATTTCGATAGCACTTCCCCAATTATAACTTCAGGTACTATCACAAACACCATGCGTGCTAACCCCGAGGAGACTCTTAAATTTAATGTTTTTGAAGAAGTTGCAGGTGCACAAACCTATAATCAGACGGAGGTTGTAGAATTAACCATGTATGATGGAGCAATCAGTTCTACTGAATTTCAAAATGAATATAATAGATTGTCTACAGAATATGCAGATCTTGTTCAATCGGAATTTTCAGTAAGTGATGTATTGCCTTTAGAACGCACAGCTTTACCTAAAGACTCTGATGTTGTTATCAATTTTTCTCAAAACATAGATAGTAACTCAGAGTATCCTAAAATATTCATTGATAAAAGTGAAATTGAAGCTTCGGGTACGTGGAGTTTATCATCAGTAAGTTCACTTACTTTTAGTCCTTCAGGTAATTGGCCAGCCAATGCTTTGGTGTCTTTGCAAATTCAAGAAGGATTAAAGTCTACCGACGGTGTTGCTATTGGTTTAGCAAAAGGAGATACCTATAATTATATAGTTGAAGGTGATGTGGTTTATCAGTATGAAACTATTGAGTTTGCAGAAATGGCGACTGTAGATTTTCCGATAGTAGGTCATAAATTGCCATTAAAATTAACCACGCCAATAGTAGATGAGAATACAACCGAAAAGTTTCCTGTGCATATTTGGGTGCATGGTGGCGGTTGGTCTGGAGGTTCTGCCGAAACATCAAATGCAGCGGCTTCTCCTCATAAAGATTATCTCGCCGAAAATTTAGGTATGGTAACCTTATCAATTGCTTATCGATGTTCGGGGTCTAGTGGTACTTTTTCTTTGGCGCGCGAAGATGTGGCGACAGCATATCAATGGGCTTTAGATAATGCCGATACATATAATTTTGATATGACTAAAGTGTTTTTTAGTGGAGGTTCTGCAGGTACGCCATTAGCGGCTTTAGCAGCACAAGATCATGAAGGTGTACTTGGGTTTATTGGTTTTAACGGAATCTACGATTTTGTAAACGATGCTGGCGATTTTGGAGCAGGAAATTGGTACAAACAAGATGTGCCAAGCGAAAATGAGAACTCAGCAATTTTTCAATTAAGTAACAATCCGCCAGCAACAATTATGATGCATGGAGATGCCGATACAACAATTTCATATACGCAAAGTACTTTGTTTGCCGATGCTATTAATGCTACTGGAGGTAATGCAGAGGCTGTAATATATCCAGGAGAAGTGCATGCGTTTTTCAATCCGGGAAAACCCGCTTACGAAGATGTTTTAATCGAAATGGTTAATTTTATGTCCAATTTACTTAGAAACGACATAACTTTAAGTACTGAGGTTTTAAATAAAGCTTCTAAAATAATGATTTATCCTAACCCTGTTAAGCAAGGTGATACGCTTAATATTCATTTAAATTCTAGTTTTAATGATGAAGAAGTACAGGTTCAAATCATTAATCAATTAGGTCAAATTGTTTTTGAAAAAGGGTTGCTTCCAGATTGGGATACAAAAAACCTTTCTATAGAAACTAATGGTTTATCAAGCGGATGCTACATTCTTAAAACTTCAGGTAATTTGGTTTTGGAAAACATCAGATTCATGATTGAATAATTAGAGCATTCAATTCTTGTTGCTCCGTTTTCCTTCATTCACCATAGCATTGCAACATATTGATTCCTTAATTGAGAATTTTAAATTCATAAAAGACCTTAGATTTGGTTTTAGTAGAAAGTGCTTATTTCATTTAAATTATATTTTTTGAAATAAGCGCTTTTAAATCAACTAAATAAACCAAACTAAACTTTAAATTATGAGGATAAAAAATTACTCAAAAAACATTAAAACACTACTAATAGCCATATTGGTTTGCTGCTCCAGCATCACGGTGTTTGGCCAGAGTATTTACACCAACGATATGGATTATGTAATAGGTGATGTAAAACAGCGATTTATTACTAAAGATATTACTACAGAAACAGAAGCCGATAATTTGTTAATTGGTTTTACAACAATGAAAGTGAATGGTATTCGTATTCCTATTTTTCCTGCAGGTTGGGATTATGATGAAGAGATTATGACGTACTTTTTTGAAGAAGCAAAAGCACAAGGTTTTCTTGTTTTAGCCAACCCAGCTCAAGATTCTGGTGCACGAAGAATTGCTAGTGGAACACTCCTTAGTGCAGATCTTATTGCTACTAACAATAATCCTGAAGCTACAGCTACTGTAATCAGTACGGTTTCTCAATTTGTTTTAGATTATCCAGGGCTTAAGTGGATTAATCCATTTAATGAAGACGGAAGACCAGGTGGCGCATGGACTGCCGCTCAAATTAATGAGATATATAGCGGCGTTAAAACAAATATGGAGACGTATTATGCCAATGGAGATATTCCAAATGTTCCTGAATTAATTGGTCCATGTTCTTGGGGAATTCCCGCTTCAATAGATATGCTTACCGGTACCAATATGGGAGAATATATTACCGTAGCAACAAGTCATAATTTAGGATCTAATGATGCTTCTTGGTCAACTTTTATTGCGGCTGCAAATAATAATACTACGGGAGGAGTTTCTAATCCGTTACCAGTTTGGGATTCCGAAGTTAATAATAGTATTGGTCGAGATGGCAATACAACCACTCGAATAGATGCAGCTTTAGCGAATAATGTAGATGGTTTAGTGATATACAATTCCGGAAATAATATATTTAAAGGTAGTGGAGAATTGACGGCTCTTAACGAACTGTATATGTCTAAGTATTTAAAGGAAGAAACGGTTGATGACCTTGGAGTTAATATAGCTCCAAACGGAACTGCTTCACAATCGTCAGTTGGATATTCTGGAGCTACTGCCGATAAGTCTATAGATGGTATTACAGATGGTAAGCTTAGTGACAATTCTTTGTCTATTATTAGCGGAAACGACTCGCCTCCTTATTGGCAAGTCGATTTAGGTTCTAATAAAAACATACAATATATTAGAGTGTTTAATAGAACAGATAATTGCTGTAAAAATAGGCTAGAGAATTTTACAGTGTCTATTATTAATAGTGATGGAATAACAACTTACTCTAAATCATATACTAGTTATCCAGACCCTTTTGTGCTTATGGAAGCCAATGAAGCAGGGCAAATAGTTAGAGTTGAATCGGATTCTACAGATGGTACAGCATTAAATATAGCTGAGGTTGAAGTTTATGAGCAGGCTCAATTATCGATAGATAATCTTTCCAGTTCATCTCAAGTTTTAATTTCTAATACCGTTGTAAGCAATGGTGTTTTAAATGTAATTTATTCCGAAGATCTTAAAAATAAACCTATCGAATTAGATGTTTATTCCATTACAGGGAAGCTTCTCAAACATGAATCAAAATTAAGCGAAAACATCGATGTTAGTCATCTTTCAAAAGGTGTTTATATTCTTAAAGTAAAGTCTTATAAAAATCATTTTACAGAAAAATTCATCATTAAATAAGATGCTTTTTTGATATACGTATATAGAATAAAACGAGTGTTATTGTGAAAGCAAATACACTCGTTTTTTTAATAAAATCTAAATAATTTATGCTTTTTCTATTTTAGAAACAGGTCTTTTTTATCTTGTTTAATTTAAGTGAATTCATTCTTGTTCTCTTGTTTTCCTTCATTCACGCTCATATTGCAACATATTGGTTCCTTAATTGAGAATTTTAAATTTCTAAAAGACCTTAGATTTGATTTTAGAGGGAACGGTGTATTTCAACCTTATTGAAATTTTTCGAAATAGTCATTTTTAAATCAACTAAATAAACCTAACTAAACTTTAAATTATGAGAATAAAAAATTACTCAAAAAACATTAAAACATTATGCATTGCTTTATTGATTTGCTGTTCCAGTTTTACGGTATTTAGCCAAACTATTTACACCAACGATATGGAGTATGTGTTAGCTGATGTAAAACAAGTTTTTATTACCAATAAAGTGTTGACAGAAGCTCATGCCGATAATTTATTAACAGCATTTACCGAAATGAAAGTAAACGGAATTCGTATTCCGCTTTTTGGTAGAGATACAAATGGTGTAGATCTTAACCCGAATAAACCCATGTTCGATTATTTTTACACACAAGCATTAGCGCAAGGTTTTGTGATTTTTGCAAATCCAGCTCAAGGTGGAGGTGGTGCGCGTGTAGCTAACAATATGCTTAATGGTACTGTGCCTTCAGTTAACGGTGTGCAAGCGGCAACAGATGAATTAATAGCAAGAGTTTTAGAATTTTCAGCGGAATACCCTGATTGTAAATGGTTAAATCCTTTTAATGAAGATGGACGTGCAACTAGTAGTACTTGGAGCGTAGACCAAATACATGAAATTTATTCAACACTTTATAATAATGTAAATGGCGCGGAACTTATTGGGCCTTGTACTTGGGGGCTTCCTGCGGCTATCGATATGTTTAATAATACCAATATAGAAGATTATATTACGGTTGCTGCATCTCATAATTTAGGTTTTAATCATGGGCAATGGTCTACGTTTATCAACTTAGCAAAAACTAAAAATTTACCAGTTTGGGATTCTGAAGTAAACCATAATGATGCTAAAGGCACAGGAACGCGTTTGGAGAAGGCCATAGAAAATAAAGTAGATGGGTTAGTGTTGTATAATGCTGCAAATGCCATAAACTTAAATAATGGCACTTTAACTAATGCGGTTTATACTTGGATGGATTTGTATTTAAAAGATGAGGCGCAACCTGTTAATATTGCTCCAACTGGTATCGCTACGCAATCTTCAACCAATCCTTCATTCAATAAAGGGCCCGAATTAGCAATAGATGGCGATACCAATGGAAACTTTGGTGGAGGTTCTGTTACCGTTACAAATGGTGAAGCAAACCCATGGTGGCAAGTCGATTTTGGTTCAGATAAAGGTATTGGAGATATTAAGGTGTTTAATAGAACAGATGGTTGTTGTAAGGCTAGAATGTCCAATTTTACAGTATCTGTTATAAATAGCAATAATGAAACGGTGTTTAGTAAAACCTATGCCGATTATCCAGATCAATATATTATAGTAGAAACAGGGGGTGTTATAGGGCAAGTTGTTCGCATAGATCTAGACAACGGAACCAATGCCTTAACTCTAGCCGAAGTTGAAGTTTATACAGCAGATGTTAGCTTATCTACCAGCGATGCAGAAAAGGTAGAGGTTAAAATTTATCCAAACCCAGTATCAGAGAAGTTAATGATATCTACACCTAGTGCTATCTTTAAAAATTACACATTATATACTGTTAACGGACAAGTTGTTTTAACTGACGAAATAAATACTAAAGATGTTGAGGTTAACGTAAGTGCCCTTTCTAAAGGTCTTTATTTATTAAAATTAGAGGCCCTTAATGGTTCTAAAATGTTAAAAGTAGTTAAGGATTAACTTTCGACACATAATTTTTTACCTTAGCGAATAAACACAGTGGTTTCAACATATTTAATTTCAAATAGTACGATTAAAAGATTCTAATACAATGATAAAAACGTCAAGCACACTCTTAGTTTTAATGTCTGTTTCATGTCTTGTTTTTTTAAGTTTTTCAGATGAAACAAGACAGCAGAATAAAATAAGTTCTGATACGGAGTTAATGAAACCTAAAAAGCCAAACATCATCTATATTCTAGCAGACGATTTAGGATATGGTGATTTAGAATGCTTTAATCCTAACGGAAAAATACCAACGCCAAATCTTAATAATATGGCTGGTAATGGTGTTATGTTTACGGATGCGCATACATCGTCTGCTGTTTGTACACCAACACGATATGGTATTCTTACGGGGCGCTATAATTGGAGAAGCCGTTTAAAAAGTGGTGTGCTTGGAGGGTATTCTAAATCGTTAATTAAAGAAGATCGTGTTACTGTAGCGACCATGTTGCAAACGCAAGGTTACAGCACGGCTTACATTGGTAAATGGCATATGGGTTGGGATTGGTCTTTTGAGAATGAAGAAACAGAGGCTACGCTTAGTAAGTTACATAGCACTCCAGAAGTAGATTTTTCAGCACCTATTAAAAATGGACCGTCAACACATGGATTTGATTATTCATTTGGGTTTTGCGGATCTTTAGATATGGCACCTTATGTATTTGTTGAAAATGATATACCAACTATGGTGCCTACAAAAACTACTATTTCGGTAGACGAAAAAGGTGTTTGGAGAAAAGGACCAACGTCCGATGATTTTGTTCACGCTAATATTTTGCAAGATTTAACAGATAGGGCTGTAAATTACATAGAAGAAAAATCAACTGAGAAAGATCCGTTTTTCTTGTATTTTCCTTTGCCTGCACCGCATACACCAATTTTGCCAACTACAGAGTTTTTAGGAAGAAGTAATACCAATATGTATGGCGATTTTGTAATGCAGGTTGATGATGTGGTTCGTCAAATACGAGAAACATTAAAGAAACAAGGCATTTCAGAAAACACATTAATTGTATTTACTAGTGATAATGGGTGTTCGCCAAAAGCAGATTTTGAAGAATTGGCAAAAGTAAAACACGACCCAAGTTATGTGTTTAGAGGCATGAAAGCCGATATTTACGAAGGCGGACATCACGTACCACTTATTGTAGAATGGCCAAGCAAAGGTTTAAAAAACTCTAAAACAGATAGAACTATTTCTACTGTCGATTTTTTTGCAACTTGTGCTGAGGTTTCTGGCTATAACATTAAAGACACCGAAGCGGAAGATAGCTATAGTATGCTACCTTTAATTGTAGGAGCTAGTCAAGATGATATTAGAGAATATACGGTTTATCACTCTATAAACGGGTCGTTTGCTATAAAACAAGGTGATTGGAAGTTGTGTTTAACCAACGGTTCTGCTGGTTGGAGTTACCCACGACCAAACGAAATAAAAAGTCAGAAATTAGATTTACCCGAGATGCAACTTTTCAATTTAAAAAATGATATTGAAGAAACTAAAAACTTAATAGCGGAGAACCCAGAAAAAGCTGTCGAGTTAAAAACTGCGCTTAAAAAAATAATATTAGATGGGAGAAGTACAGCAGGGGAAAAACAGCAAAACGAAGGCATGGAAGGCTGGAAACAAATTGAAAGTATAATTAATTAGGACGAAAATTAAATTAAAATCTACAAAATGAAACAAGTTTCTCTAACGTTTTCAATGCTTCTGTTTATTGCGTTTTTCAATGCTTGTAGCGTTAAACCAAATATAAAGGTAAGCTCTCCCGATAAAAAGGTAGAGTTAACTTTTGAGAATAATGAGCAAGGTTTAACATATCAATTAAACCAGAATAACGAGGTCTTGGTAGGTGTGTCTAGTATTTCGATACTGCCTAACATTCCTGTAAAAATATTAAATACAGAAATTAACTCAGTCGATACCAAATGGAATCCGGTTTGGGGGCAGTTTAGTGAAATTAGAGATTTTTATAATGAAATTGTAATTCATATTGAAGTTGGCGGAAAAACAGGGAAGTTACTCTCTCGTGTTTATAACGATGGTGTTGGTTTTAGATTTGAACTGGATAATGTTACCGCAGAAGATCAATTAGATTTTTATGCTGAATATAATTTAGAAACTAATGATGAATTCTATTATACAGCCGGAGAACACCCACCTGTAGGGCCTGTTGCTATAGGTAGTTTATCTGATGAGCAAGCAAAATTGTCAAAAATGTTGCTTCCTGTTGTTGTAGAAAAATCGAATAAGAATCATTTATCTTTTTTAGAATCCGATCTGTATTCATCTAAAGGTTTTAGCACCATGACGATGAATTTTAATAAAAAATCAGGAACGTTAGTATCTAGTAGTAAACCAAAATATATAAGCGAAAAAGTGGTTACGCCATGGAAAGTTATTTTGTTTGGAGACTCGGCAGGCGATTTAGTAACCAGTACTGTTACTGTAAATTTGGCGGCACCTTGTGAAATAGAAAACACCGATTGGATTAAGCCTGGTAAAACCATGTGGGATTGGCGTGTGCATGGCTATACGGCGCCCGATGGTTTTGTGTATGGTATTAACACAGAAAGCTACAAACGTTTTATAGATTTTGCAGATAAAAAAGGGATTGAGTATTTTTTAATTGATGCATCTTGGTATAAACGTGCTACTAAAGGGCATTTTGAGTTAACTCCCGAGTTAGATTTAGAAGCTGTTATAGCTTACGCTGAAGATAAAGATGTTGGACTTATTTTGTATTACGATCGTAAATTTGGCGAATATGGAGATAAGGAGTTGTTTCCTTATTTTCAATCTTTAGGTATGCATGGTATTAAATATGGTTTTATGGGGAACAATGTTCAGTTTTCTCGTGATGCTATTAGCCAAAGTGCTGCTAGTGAATTACTAATCGATTTCCATGATAGTCCAGTGCCTTTTACGGGTGTTAGGCGTACATTTCCAAACGCTATTACCCGCGAGTATTGCCATGCACAGCAAGATTCTCGTAAAGCGTTTACTCCCGAAACTTTTATTAAAATGGCTTTAGTTAATGCTATACAAGGGCCTTTGGATATGAATAATGGTAATTTTGATATCACCGGAATTAACGCCGGAAAACGACAAAAAGGCCCAAAGAAATTAAACTCTTATTTATCTACAGTGGTGTCTGAGGTAGCTAGAACTCTAGTTGTTTTTAGTGGTTTAGTTTGTATTCCCGATGCTCCAGAAGCTTATGAGGCTAAAGCCGATTTATTCGAGTTTATTCAAAAAATGCCTGTTGGTAAATGGGATGAGTCTCGAATTCTAAATTCAAAAATGGGAGAATATATTACTTCAGCACGACGATCTAAAAACGATTGGTTTGTTGGTAGTGTTATGAATCAAAAAGGAGGTGTTTTGGATATTGACTTAAATTTTCTTGAAGAAGGAAAAAACTATGAGGTTACATTTTACGAAGATACACCCGAAACCGATTGTAAAACAAACCCAGAAGCTTACCAAATAAGAAAGGCTAAAGTGAGAAAAGGAGATGTTATTAAAGCTAATATAGCTCCAGGTGGTGGACATTGTATGTGGATAAAATCAGAATAAAAAAGTATATTTAACGCTCAAACCTATTCTAAATGAAAAATCAACCACCCTATTTATTACTATGTGCTTTTACATTGTTATCAATGAGTTTATTTGCGCAAAAAATAAGAATTACAGAAGCTCCCGAAGATTATCAGTTATATGCTCGCGATAGCAGTAATACCGCTGAGGTTTTAATCTCTGGTAATATTAAGGGAACTCCAGATTTTAAAGAGTTTTCATTAAAAGTATTTAAAGATAATGTGCTTTATAATACACAAAAGGACAGTCTAGTTGATAAGCAGTTTTCAGTTTCAACTAAAATAAATTCAGGCTTACACGAGTATCGATTTGAGTTTTATATCAAAAAAAATAATGCTGATAGCCTATACTTTTTTGCCGATCATGTAGTCTGTGGTGATGCTTATATTATAACAGGGCAATCTAACTCTCATGCAAGTAGTAGCTTGTCGACTTACAGTAATCCGTATTGCAGAAGTTTTGGCGTTAAAACAGGTTACGAAACTTACAACGACGACGATAGAAAAGTACGTTGGGGTATGGCTACAGGAAATTTAGAAGGTCTTGATGGTGTTGGAGGATGGTTTAAAAAGAACCCATTTGCTGTTGGTGCTTGGGGTATGGAATTAATGCGGTTAATTGTCGAAAAACATCAGGTGCCTGTTTGTATTATTAACGGTGGTAGCGGTTCATCTTCAATAGAAAAAAACATGTTATATCCAGAGCAACCATCTTTAGAAACTAGCTTTGGTCGTTTAGCATATCGTGTCGATCAAGCAGGATTGAAAGATAAAATTAAAGCCATTTTTTGGCATCAAGGCGAGTCTAATTCAGTAAGCACAGAAAGTTATCAGGCGTATGCAGCTAATTTCGATATGCTTTTGAATGATTGGAAACGTGTTTATACAAGTTTAGAAAAAGTTTATTTATTTCAAATTCATCCCGGTTGTGGTCGTAATCCCGAGAGTTATCTTTCTGAAATGCGCGAAGTTCAAAACAAAATAGATGATAAGTACGAGATGGTAAATATTATGTCCACACTAGGCGTTACAGGTCATGATGGTTGTCACTTTTCTTACGATGGTTATTTAGAATTTGCCAAACGTATTTACCCTTTATTGGCACGCGATTATTATAACGAAAAATTTGATTTCATTATAACACCTCCGAAATTATTAAGTGCGAATTACACAGGTTCTAAACAGATTATACTAAACTTCGATCAGGCTATACTTCTAGAAGAAAAGCGTGAAGTAAATGGTGCAGTTCATTATTTAAAAGATCAGTTTTTTGCTTCGGAAGATTCAAATTTAGAACAAATGCCTCTTGAAGTTAAAAAAGCGGAAGTTAAAGATAATTCACTTATTCTTACATTAAAAAAAGCGTCTAACTATAAATTTATAACCTATTTACCAAGTAAGTTTTATGTCGGTACTAGCGATATTTATAATGGTCCGTGGCTATCTGGAAGTGAAAATAATATTGGTGCTTTAAGTTTTGATAGAAGGCCAATTACTCAACTTTAAGATTAAAATCTACTAAAATAATCTTCATTCATAGAGTAATAATTGGTACTGTTTCTATAATTCTCATGTTATGGTTAGGTCGTTCTTTGTGGAATTTGGCTTAAATCATGAGATTTCATGTATATTTATGATTGTTAGTTTGTTGTGTTTGTGTTGAAACTGTTTTTATAGTTTTTTATGTATTCAAATTCAACATTTATACCCCCTAATTGATAATTATAAGTTTTTGTTTTATACTAACTTTGGTAATTGCCGAACATACACACAGAACTGAATAGTTCTGTGCGTATGTTTTCAAACAAAACAAACTAAAAGAAAATCCATAACTGTCTTTATACCTTTTACTAATGAAAAATATTTTTGTAATTATAGTAATGCTCTTTTTAGGAATGGGTACTGTTTTTTCTCAATCGAACATTAAATCCGTAACAGCATCATATTCTCCAATTGAAGCATTAGGTTTTGAAGAGGGCATAAAACGAGGTGACCCAAGTGATGTTATAAAAGTAGGGGCTTTGTATTATGTTTGGTATTGGAAAGTAGGAGATCATGTTAGGTGGGCAACATGGTATGCAACCTCACCAGATGGATTTGTTTGGACAGAGAAAGGAGAAGTTTTACCTCCGGGAAAAGATGGCAGTTGGGATGATGAAGGTTGTTTTACACCTGGTATTTTAGTTGCTAACAATAAATATTATCTTTTTTACTCGGGAGTTAATAATCCGTATAGAACTAAGGATCTTGAAAAATCTAAAACAAGAATAGGTATAGCTGTTTCAGATTCTCCTGATGGTCCTTGGGCAAAACTTCCAACTAATCCTATAATGGTTCCTAGTGATAATGTTACTGAATTTGATAGTCACAGAATTGATGATGCTAGTTTAATTGTTCGTAACGGAAAGTATTGGCTGTATTACAAAGGGCGCCAATGGGGTAAATCTCCACGTGAAACCAAAATGGGTGTTGCTATAGCCGATAATCCTGAAGGACCATATGTGAAATACGAAAACAATCCTGTTGTAAAAGGCGGTCATGAAGTTTTAGTTTGGCCTCAAGGCAAAGGTGTTGCCACACTTATAGGAAAAGAAGGTCCAGAGGATGTACGTAAATCTATTATGTATGCCGAAGATGGATTAAATTTTAAAAAAACACACGATTTTACAAATAAAAATGTGCCGCTTGCTCCTGGGGCATATCGTCCTGAAGCGTTTACTGATAATGGTAATGGGAAGTTGATAGAATGGGGTGTACAGAGAGTTATTAATAAAAAGGGACAGTTTCTTGAAAGATTCGATTTAAAGGAGGCTCCAGAGAATCCTCAGTAAAAAAATAAAGTGTTTTATCAATCGGATATATAATTTGAATTGTTACGAAATTAAAATGATAAAAAGTTTAATGGATTTTAAAACACCTATTTTAATAGGAATATTATATTTTGTAGTCACAAGTTTTAGTTATGCTCAAAGCAATGAGAACATATCATTAAATGGCAAATGGTCTTTTAAAACAGATCCTTATGCGAAAGGAGAATCTTCTCAATGGTTTGCAAATGATTTAGATACGGCGTCTTGGGGTACTATGGCTGTTCCTGGTAATTGGGATTTGGTAAACGAATATTCTGAATATGTTGGAGATGCGTGGTACACTAGAACTTTTACTGTTAAAGAAATACAAAGCACAGAGCAATTGCGTTTGGTGTTTCAATCTGTTTACAACAATTCCAAAGTTTGGGTAAACGGGCATTTAGTTGGAGAACACGATTTTGGCTTCTTACCTTTTCATTTTAATATTTCGGAATATATAAACCCTGGAAAAGAAAATAGGTTAACCGTATTGGTTAATAACGTTTTTAAGAGCGGTGCTATGTGGAATTGGGGTGGTATCAGAAGGCCAGTTTGGTTAGAGTTAACACCTAAAACACGTATTGAGTTTCAACATATAGATGCAGTGCCAAACTTAAAAAAAGGAACGGCTCAATTAGATGTGAAAATTGTGAGTAGCAATGCTAATAATACGCCTAGAAACGTACTATTTAATATAGACATTAAAAGTAACGGAAAGATTGTAGCTAAAGGTGAGGTGAAAACAATAATTCCTGCGAATACCAATAAACATATTATAAACTGGGCTTATCACTTACCAAAATCTAAAGTGAATTTATGGCATTTTGATTTCCCTAATTTATATGAATCTACTGTTGCCTTATCCGAAAACAAGGAAATTTTACATACAAATTCAGATAGATTTGGTATTCGAAAATTAGAAATAAATGGTTTAAAATTACTATTAAATGGAGAAAGTATAAGGCCGGTTGGGTTCAATGTAGTGCCAGAAGATCGATTTACAGGAAATACATTACCTATAGAACGTATTAAAGAAGATGTTGATTTAATGAAAAGTTTGGGAGCCAATATGGCTCGATTGAGTCATGTAAATTTACCCAAAGAATACATCGATTATTTGGATGAAAAAGGAATTATGATTTTTGAAGAAGTTGGGCTTTGGGGAAAAGATGTTTTGGTAGATCCAGAACATCCAAAACCAAAAGAATGGTTGCAAAGAATCATCGAAAATAATTATAATCATCCAGCAGTTATAGGCTGGAGTGTAGGTAATGAATTGGGTATGGCATCTAAAAACCCAAAAGTAGATGCTTATATAAAGGGTGCTATAGAGATGGCTGAAAAATTAGATCCAAATAGAATAGCTGTTTCCGTGTCTAATTCGGCTAATAATTCGCCTAAAGAAGCAACTATGTACTCCGATTTAGCAATGTTAAATGGATATCAGAATTGGGGTAAAAAGGCAGATGGAACCTGGAAAAACCATAAGAAACCAATTTTTATGTCTGAGTTTGGGTACGAATTAAACTCTGAAGATCCGAGTTTAGGTGATGTTCCTGCAGAAAAAATATTGAATCAATTACGAAATAAAGAATATGTTTTGGGTGCTTCCTTATGGACGTTTAATGATTATAGAAGTACATATCATGGTAAAGATGGATGGAAAACACCAGCTTCGCAAAATAGAGCGTGGGGAATTGTAACTTCTTTTAGAGATAAGAAAAAAGGCTTTTATAGCGTTCAAAAGGAATTTAGTCCCATTAAAAACCTAACAGTATCCAATATAAACATCGTAAAAGGACATGCAAAAGTCACTCTTCAACCAAGAGAAAAGTTAGATATACCTGCAAATATATTGAGAGGTTATAAAGTAAAGTATACGCTTTTTGATTTGGATTTTAAACCTGTAGAAACAAAAACAGAAATTATTAAAACTATTTTTCCAGGAGATAACACATTTGATGTTTTATTAAAGTGGAATACCAAAAACAACTTAAGCATGATAGAAGTTAGTTTCTTAGATCCGCAAGGTTACAAAGTTTACACAGATGTTGTTAAGTTTCAAGTTCCAAAACAGCCTGTTATAACATTTGCCAATACAGCTAACAATGGTATTCGTGTTTTTTTCGAAAAAAGTAAAGATGCCGAGGCGTATTATGTTAGATATGAGAAAGATGGTTTGATTTTCAATACTAAGAAAACAACAAATAATTTTATTGATATTGAGGACAAAAAAATAAAGCAAGGTGATGTTTTGCAATATCAACTCATTGCTGTCAATAATAAAGGAGAAAGCGTATCTTCAGAAGTAAAAGAACTTATAAAAGATGAAGATGAACTTCCACCAATTATTTGGAATACAAAACGCACCGAAAATGGCGTTTTTATTGCTTATAGTGTAAGTCCTTATGATTATTTATATGAAGTCCGTTATGGTACCAATCCTAATAAGTATAATCAAAAATTAACAACAAAAGTAAGAGGAGTGCTTAACATTCCTAATATTAAAAAAGGAATTCCTATTTATTACAAAATGCGAGTTATCAAACAATGGGGATTTGCTAGCGAATGGACACAAGAATTAAAGAGTGAATAAAAGCTTTAAGTAAAATGAATTATAATAAAAAAGTAAAAATGAAAACACAACAAATATTATTAACTGCATTGCTATTTGTTTTTCTTAGCTGTAACACCCAAGCTCAAAAAATGAAAATAGAGTATGTTGGTAATGCTGCATCACAAAAAGATATGCATGTTTGGGGATCTTCGCCAGTGCAAGATAAAAATGGTAAAACACATTTGTTTGCCGCACAATGGTCTACCGCTTCGCAACCCGGAAATTTTAGTGGTTGGTTTAAAGATTGTGAAATTGGGCATTACGTGGGCGATAGTCCAGAAGGGCCTTTTGAGTATGTAGGTATCGCTGTGCCAGATAAAGATGGTTTGTTTAATTCGCCACACAACCCAACGGTTAGTAATATTGATGGGCAATATCAGCTTTGTTTTATTGTTAACGAAAACAACGATTTAAAAACACAACGTATTGTGATGTATGTTGCCGATGATTTGAATGATACTTGGCGACCAGCAAAAGGAGCAGAAGCCGATGGTACTATTTTACGCCAAACTAAAAACCCAGAAGTGTGGAATTATACAGCAAGGTTAGGGGTTTCTAATCCATCATTAATAAAATACAATGGCAAGTACTTTTTATATCATAAATCCGTAGTTAGAAAAGAACCTAAAGGCTATGTGTACTCTTATGGTGTTGTGGTTGCAGATCATGTTGAAGGTCCATATATACAGCAACCAACAAGAGTAACCGAAGAAAAAATGCCGCTTGAGGATGCTTACGCGTTTACTATGAAAGATTCTGTATACATGATTAGTCGTGATTTTAGAGCATCTTTAGGAAATAGCGGAGGTGGTTTATTATGGAAATCGGGTGATGGTTTTTCGTTTCCTGCTGAAAAAACAGAACGTGCTTACGAAGATTTACAACACTATGTAGGAGAAGAATATCTAAAAGATGCTGTGTCATACCGAGGTAAAAAAGATGGCCATTTAGAGCGCGCACAAATCCTTTTTATAGACGATAAACCAGCCTATTTATATTTAGCAACAGGAGTTCAGGTAAAGCCAGGTTATGGTAGTAGTTCTCATGTTTTTAAAATAAATTTTGAGTAAAACTAGTACAAAGCAATAAGCTTGAGTTTACATGTTTTTTTTTGATGCGTTTACACGGAAAGGTTTCGGAGCCATTAATTTCAAAGTAGAAAAAACATTCAAGAAAAACGAACCTGTTATTTTAAAAATTCATAATAATATCAAATAATTAATACATGCGTTATATAAACTTTCAAAAAGGGCAGTTCAAAATTATTATAGCTATTATAATTACTGTTTTTTCGGTAGGATGTAAATCAAAAACATCGAAAGAGAAAGAAGTTGAATTCGTACAAGAAACGGATTATGTTTCTTTTGCAGACGATGTGAGTTTCATGAAAGATTATATTGATATTATTCAACTTTCCGATGCATCGGGAAAATCAAAAATTGCGGTATCACCAGCTTTGCAAGGTCGCGTCATGACGAGTAGTTCGTCAAGTGCAGCAGGTAGAAGTTACGGTTGGATTAATCGGGAACTCTTCAAATCTAAAGACACGCTAGATCATATTAATGTTTTTGGAGGAGAAGAACGTTTTTGGATAGGCCCAGAAGGTGGGCAGTTTTCAATATTTTTTAAAAAAGGAAGCAGTTTCACTTTAGACGACTGGTATACCCCAAAACTAATAGATCTTGAGCCTTTTACTATTGAAAAATCATCTGCTAATTCAATTACATTTTCTAAAAAAGCATCATTAGTTAATTATTCGGGGTTTAAGTTCGATTTCGATATTGAACGTGAGGTTAAAGTTTTATCAACTCAAGAAACTTTTCAGGAACTAGGTATTCCAGATGAAGATAAAGTAAACGTTGTGGCTTATAAAACCATAAATTCTTTAACCAACACAGGTGAAGCGCATTGGGAAAAGGAAACCGGCTTGTTGTCTATTTGGTTGTTGGGTATGTTTAATCCATCGCCAGAAACAACTATTGTTATTCCATATAATTCAGGAGATGAAGTAGATCTTGGCGCACCGGTAAACGATGAGTATTTCGGTAAAGTACCTGCAGAACGCTTAATAGTAAAAGAAAATACCATGTTTTTTCAAGGTGATGGCGAATTTAGAAGTAAAATTGGTTTATCACCAAAACGTGCTAAACAAGTTTTCGGGTCTTATGATGCTTTGAGCCATACATTAACTATTGTAAAATACAACAAACCCAAAGATGCTACAGATTATGTAAACTCTCTATGGGAACTTCAAGATAAACCATATTCGGGCGATGTTATTAATTCGTATAACGACGGTGCGCCAAAACCAGGCGAAAAACCATTGGGGCCATTTTACGAATTAGAAACCTCTTCACCGGCATTACATTTAAAGGTTGGTGAGCGCGGTACACATATTCAAACAACTATACATTTTGAAGGTTCTGCGGAACAATTAACCAAAATTTCTAAAAAAGTATTAGGGGTTTCAATTTCAGAAATTGTAAATGTTTTTAGTAATAAATAATTAAGGAGAAATTAAATATGAGAAAAATAACATCGGGATTAATTATTGTTTCATTCATGGCATTTTTTATGATGTCTTGTAATTCTTCAAAAAAAAACAAAGTTGAGGTTGCAGAAGTTAAAACAGAAACATCTTCAGTTAAATTTACCTATCAAGATATTACCGGTATCGGTAAAGATTCGCTTTATAATAGACGCGATAATAGCGATATTATTAAAGTCGATGGCACGTATTACGTTTGGTACAGCCGTATGGATAGCCCTGTTACATCGGGATATTGGGCTACTATTTGGTATGCAACGTCTCAAGATGAAGGTCGTACTTGGGAAGAGCAAGGCATGGCTCTTGGTTTAGGAGCAGAAGGTGCGTTTGATAGCCATTCCGTTTTTACTCCTAATATATTAGTACGTAATAATAAATACTACATGTATTATACAGGTGTAAAACCAACTCCTGGGAATAAAAATAAGGTTTTCGAAGGCAATTCTACTACCGATATCACGGCAATAGGCTTAGCAGTTTCCGATAATCCAAACGGACCATTTAAACGTGTAGCAAACAATCCGGTTTTGGAGATTAGCGATGTCGATTCAGATTTTGATAGCTTTCGTATAGACGATGCGAGTTTGTTGGTTCGAGACAATAAAGTTTGGTTGTTTTACAAAGGCAGGTCTATTGCCGATGGTAAAGCCGGACCAAGTAAAACAAAAATGAGTGTGGCTTATGCAAATCAGCCAGAAGGCCCGTTTAAAAAGCACGATGGCCCATTGTTAGATAAAAGTCACGAGGTGCTTATTTGGGGTAAAGATGGAGGCATAGTGTCGTTGGCATCAATCAATAAGACTTTAAATATTTCTGCCGATGGTGAGTATTTTACTGTCTTGCAAGATAGCTTGAAAAACATTCCAAAAGCTCCAGGATTATATCGTCCGCATTTAGAAAATGGAAATCCGGAAATTAATGTGCCAGGTTGGGGCATTGCAATGATTCAGAAAAAAGGATGGGCTTATTTAGTGAGATTCGAAATGAATAATTAAGCTTTTTATAGATAAAACTAACCTTTGCTTTACCTATTTCTGTTTTGGAGTGTAAAGCCAAATAAAACACATATGAAATATATAGTCGCATTCTTTTGTTTTTTGATGCTTTTTAATTGTTCTGAAAAAAAAGAGGAATCACCAAAAACACCTTTGAAAATATGGTTTAATCAACCTACCGAAAAATGGAATCAGGGGCTGCCGATAGGTAATGGTAGTTTAGGCGCCATGATTTATGGGAACCCGAAAAATGAAATTATTTGTTTAAATGAAGAAACCATTTGGACAGGCGGAAAAGACTATAATCGAGATAAAAAAGATGCCGGAAAATATATAGATACCATCCAAAAACTTCTTTTTGATGAGGCGTATATGGATGCAGAAACATTGGTTCAGGATAAAATTCTGAACGATCGTTTACCATGGGGTGAAAACACGTATCAAATGCTTGCCAATTTATTTATTGAAACTCCGGGTTTAGATTCTATATCAAATTACAAACGCGAGCTGGATATTAATACATCTGTGGTAACCACATCTTTCAATAATAATGATGTTTATTTTAAACGTGATTATTTTTCTAGTTTTCCAGACCAGGTGATGGTTTATAAATATACGGCAGATAAAAAAGGAGAAATTAATATGTCGGCTTGGGTAAAAAGAAATGCTCAAACTAAAATATCTGTATCTGAAAATAAAATTGAATTTTCGGAACATGTAGGTAATGGCCATGGTGTGAAGTTTCATGCTACCCTTCATTTTGAAACAGTAGGTGGTACATCCGAAGTATTAGAAGGAAAGTTATTGATTTCTAATGCCGATGAGGTTATTGTAAAAGTAATTGCAGCGAGTGATTATCGCGGTTCTAATCCTGAAATAGACTGCGAACAGATTTATAGAAACATAGCTTCTTCTTCATATAAAAACATTTTAGATAGGCATACAGAAGATTATCAATCATTATTCCATAGACTCGCTTTTAAACTATCTGATAATACAGGAGAAGGTTTACCAACCGATGAGCGTTTAAAGCAAGTTAAAGCAGGAGCAGAAGATAATTACTTAACACAGTTACAATATCAGTTTGGTCGATATTTGCTAATTAGTAGCTCACGCCCGGGGACTTTACCAGCCAATTTACAAGGCATTTGGGCAGACGGGTTTACGCCGCCTTGGAATTCTGATTATCATATTAACATCAATGTGCAAATGAATTATTGGATGGCCGAAATGACAAACCTTGCCGAATGTCACGAGCCATTTTTAGAATTTATTGGAAACTTAAGAGAAATGGGGCGTATTACGGCTCAAAAAACATATAACGCTAGAGGTTTTGTAGCACACCACACAAGTGATGCTTGGCATTCTACAGCAGCTTTCGGGAAAGCGAGACATGGTATGTGGCCTATGGGTGCGGCTTGGTGTTGCCAACATTTGTTTACGCATTATGAATATACTGAGGATAAAGATTATTTAAAAAATGAGGCGTATCCAATAATGAAAGAAGCCGCTTTGTTTTTTATCGATTTTATGGTTAAAGATCCAAAAACAGGACTTTTAGTTACGGGACCGTCTATTTCACCGGAAAATAATTTTTTAACTAAAGATGGTGAAAAAGCAACCTTGAATATGAGTCCGACGATGGACAGAGAAATAGTGTTCGAACTCTTTAATAACTGTATTGCTTCCGCAGAAATTTTAAATATTGATAAAGAGTTCAGCGATTTGCTTAAAAGTAAAATAGCACAAATGCCACCGCTTAAAATTGGTAAAGATGGTCGCTTGTTGGAATGGGTTGATGAGGTTGAAGAAGCGATGCCAGGACACCGACATATTTCGCATCTGTATGGTTTACATCCGTCAAATCAAATTTCAAAAACTAAAACACCCGAACTTTTTGAGGCAGCTAAAAAAACTATTGCAGGTCGTTTATCTAAAGGTGGCGGACATACAGGTTGGAGTCGCGCTTGGATTATCAATTTTTACGCACGTTTGTTAGAAGGCGATAAAGCTTATGAAAATATTTTGACATTACAGCGAAAATCTACTTTGCCGAATTTATTAGATGTGCATCCGCCATTTCAAATTGATGGAAATTTTGGTGTGGTTTCAGGTATTACAGAAATGTTAATGCAAAGCCAGAATGGTGAAGTGCATATACTGCCGGCTTTACCTAAAGCTTGGGCCTCGGGAAGTATAAAAGGTCTTGTTGCCAGAAAAGGTTTTGAAATCGACATGACTTGGGAGTTAGGTAAACTGAAAACATTAGTGATAACTTCTAAATTGGGGAATACTTTAAACTTGCGTTATCAAGATGAAGTAAAACAAATTGAGACTAAAAAAGGAGAAGTTTTAGAGTTTAATTATTAAAAGCAAGATGGAAGCAATTACCCATCCAAATGCCATTAAAATAGTACTAATGAAAAGCATAAAAATAACAGTTTTGGCCGTTGCCGCTTTATCTATTTGTCTATGTTCTTGTAAAGAAATTGATAAAAAAAATGAAACGGTTAAAATCGAAAGCATAAAAGATAGCGTGCAAGTGCCGACTGCAATGTCCGATCATTGGAAGTTTATAGGAGAATCTATAAATGAACCGGGTTACGATGTTTGGGGAAGTTCGCCAATAAGAGACGAAGCAGGAAACGTGCATCTTTTTAGTGCCAGATGGTCTTCTGCTACGCCGTTTAAAAAGGCGTGGAGATATAATAGTGAAATTGCTCATTATGTCTCTAAAAGTCCTGAAGGACCATTTAAGTTTGTGGAAGTTGTAGCGCAAGGCAAAGGAGATAACACCTGGAACGCTGCTGGTTTTCATAACCCAAGTATTAAAAAAATTGATAATCAATATGTATTAGTGTTTATAGCTAACGATGGTGATGAAAACCATGGTCCGAGCCAAAGAATAGGCATGCTTGTGAGCAATAGTCTTAATGGACCTTGGGTAGAGAAACCAAATAAAGACGAACCTTTGTTGAGTCCGCCTAATGATGACTCTATTTGGTGTTTTGATAGTGGTCTTGGTGTAAATAACCCGGGACTTATAAAACACCCAAACGGAAAATATTATCTGTATTTTAAGGCCATGGCTGGTCCAAAAGGTAAAGGCGGAAAGGTGAGTATGGGACTTGCTATTGCAGAAAAATTAGAAGGCCCGTATGTTATTCAATCCAAACCTATTACAACAAACGAGGTTAGAATAGAAGATGGATATGCCTTTATCTGGAAAGGTAAAATTTGTTTGTTAACTACAGATAATCACGGCATTTTAGAAAAAGGTGGCGGTTTACTTTGGGTGTCCGATGATGGACTTCAATTTAAATCAGAACCACTTTCTGGGTTTCATAATTTTCAAAGTTTTTATTTAAATGGAAATGTTCCAGAAGGAGCAAATCCGCGTTATGGAAAGCATGTTAAATTAGAACGTCCACAATTGCTTATGGATGCAAATAATGAGCCTGAATATTTGTTCTGTCCAAGTGGTGTTGCGCTCGATGGTAGTGATGGTACGAATAACTACGTTCTTAAATATCAGAGGTAAAACGTAATCAAGAAAGAATAAGTTATATCTAATAAAAAAAGTCCGATTCACTAGAATCGGACTTTTTTGTGCTTAAATGATTATTAAGGTTTTCTTATTGCTTAGCGATACGCTTTACAAATTCGCCTGTATCTGTTTTAACTTGAAATAAATAAATGCCGGTGTTTAAGTTTGATATATTAATTTCAGACTGCACATTATTAATAGTTTTATTCAATAAAATTCTACCGTTTAAATCGAAGACTGTAATGTCTGCATGTTGCGATTGTGTGTTTTGTATAGTCACAACATCTTTTGCTGGGTTTGGGTAAAAATCCCATCCTTGTGCAGCTTCATGAGTGTTTACATTTAAAACAGGGGCACCAAAATCTTTCCATACATCTCCTGTAGTATAATCGGCAGCATTAACAGTAGAAGGAATTGTTAAAGTCGCTCCAAATACATCTGCAAATATTGATGTGTTTACAGAAGCGCCGTCTGGGTTATATTCAAGTGGTATAAATGTGGTGTATTCTACAATTATATTGGCTAAACTTGTACAGCTTTTAAACATATTATAGTTGTTTTCGGTAAGCGAAGTTAATGTAGCAGGAAAAGTAATAGACTCAAGTGATGAACATGAGTTAAAAGCACCCGTATTAATCACTTCAACCACAGGGAAATCTATAGTTTTAAGATCGCTTGCCTGCCAAAATACTAATCCCGAAGTAGGATCTGATGCATTACCTACATGAGTTAACGAAGGAAAACTTAAAGCTACTGCAGCCGTTTTTCTAAAAGTTTGCGCTCCAAGAGAAACTAAACTGCTAAAATCGGCATTTGTTAGTTTACCCGTGTTTTCAAAGGTATTGTTTCCGGCAATAGTTGCGCCACTCACGTTTAGAGAGGTTAAAGTGGTACAGTTTTTAAACGTATTGTTGCCAAGAGTACCTGTAACGCCACTAATGTCTACAGTAGTTAATGCAGAACAATTTAAAAAAGCACTATTACCAATAGAAATGGCATTTGGCAAACTCACCGTTTCAAGACCAGAACATGCATTAAAAGCTTGCAAACCAATAGCGACTGCAGCCGTACTTGTTATCGATGTAATGTTGGTATCGGTATTAAATACGCCAGAAGGAAGTAATGTTACATTGTAATTATACGTGCCATCGGTAACTGTAGCAGGTATATTTAAATTGGTTACAGTATAGCCTATAACTTTTACTTCGGTAGTTGTTGCCGTAACCTCATAGGTGTAATCGCCTGCTGTAAATGTTGCACCTTCTGTTTGTGCATAAGTGAATGTTATACTTAGTAACGTAATAAATAATAGTAATGTTTTTTTCATCTTAAAAAGTTTTAAATGTTTAGTTATTGGATAATAGCTAAGTTATTTAAAGCTTTAGGATTCAAATGGTGTGTTTTGTAGCAAGTAAGTGGCGAAAATGTTGCGGTTTACCCTTAATGTAATATTTTATTTACGTATTGAACGCGTTAATTCTATTGTGGTAAATAAAACTTTGTTATTTAGTTTTGAGCATTATAGCTTTTTTTTCGCTTTCAAACTCCGGATTGTAATCTGGGTTTTGCTTGTTTGGTATGGGCGCATTGGTTTCAATTCTCCAAGTGTCTAGTTTTTTGTAAAGCGCATTGGCTTTTTCGGGGTTTATATCTGCAAGATTATGTTGTTCGCCAAGGTCGTTTTCTAAGTTGTATAATTCTAAAGCGTTATCTTCAAAATAATGATGCAGTTTCCATGAGCCAGAAATAATTACCGAACCAGGTCGTGTTCTAAACAAAGGGTCTCGACTGCCATCGTTCCCTTTACTATAGTTTTGTAAATACACAGGGAAATGAAAAAACAAATCTCTTTGCGTTGCAGCTTCTCCGTGTAAAACAGGATTTAAATCTATACCGTCTAGTAGAATATTAGGTTTTTGTGGATTCGCAATAGTTTGCAGTGTTGGGTAAAAATCTAAATTAGAAACAATTTGGTTAGAGACGGTATTGGGCGCAATATGCTTGGGCCACTTGATTATTAAAGGCACACGAATACCACCTTCATAATACGATCCTTTTCCAGCTCTTAAAGGATCTTGATGCGAGACTTGGCGAATGCCACCATTATCCGAAGTGAAGATAATAAGCGTGTTTTCTTCTAAATTATTTTCTTTTAAAGCATCTAATAATCTACCCACATTCTCGTCCATAGAAGCTACCATAGCAGCGTACTTGGGATTGTTTTGTCCGTTACTCCCTTTTTTCTTTTTAAACTTTTCAACTAAGGCTTCTTTTCCCATTAAAGGAGTGTGCACGGTGTAGTAAGGTAGGTAAACAAAGAAACTGGTGTCTTTGGCTTTTTCTACAAAAGCTATGGCTTCGTTGGTTAATCTATCGGTTAAGTATTCCCCTTCTGGGCCGTTTTTTATAAAATCGATATTATAAGGTGAAAAATAACCATCTTTTCCGGGGTTGCCTTTGCTGCTGCCTCCAACGTTGTAATCTATACCTTGATCTAGCGGATTATTGCCAACATGCCATTTTCCGAAGTTAGCAGTTAAATAACCGCCCGATTTCATCATTTCAGGTAGTGTGTAAACCGTGTTTTTAAGGTGTTGTGTATTTTTTATAGGTATTAGTTTTCTTGTTTTTTTATGACCTCTGTCCGATGGGCTAACAGTAAACACACCGTGTTTTGGTGTATTTAGTCCCGAAATTAAACAAGCACGACTTGGGGCGCAATTTGCGGCACCAGCATAGGCATTATTAAAAACGAGGCCAGCTTTGGCTAGGGCGTCAATATTTGGGGTTTCGTAATAAGTACTTCCTGTAAAACCTAAATCTTTCCATCCTAAATCGTCAATATTAATTAAAATAATGTTTGGCTTTTGTGGTTGTGTTTTTTGAGCATACCCACAGCTAGTAATCATTAATAAAAAAAAGGTGAATACTATTTTTTGAGTATGTGAAAACATTGATTTCGGTTTTAGTTGGTGTTTATTTTACTTATATATTCTAGTAAATAAATAGAGTTTTGAGTTGCAAAACGTAGATAACAAGGTCTTTCTTTTTTTTGAAATGGACAGGTTTTATATAGGTAAAGATGTTGTATATATTGAGTTAAAATGTTGCTGGATAGCGTGTTTTGTTCAGTAAATCAGCCTTTTGCAACATTTGTAGGTGGTATACGAGAATTTTTGTAATCATTTTTATACGACATTTGAAATAGTGCTGCAGTATTTCTTTGCAGTGCAAACAACTATAACTAAACTATATAATTTATGAAGAACATGAAAAAGCTGATTGCTCTAGTTTTATTGTGTTACAGTTTCAATCCATTGGCCGCGCAGGTGGTAAGTGGTACTGTAACAGATAAAACCAACCAGCCATTACCAGGAGTCAACATTATTGTTGAAGGCGCAAACAGAGGCGCAACCACAGATTTTGACGGAAATTATTCCCTTAATGTCGCATCGACAGATGTTTTACAATTCTCTTACGTTGGGTTTGTAACCCAAAGTATTACCGTAGGAAATAAAAAAGTACTTAATATTGTTTTAGAAGAAGATGCCCAGCAGCTTAACGAAGTCGTTGTTATTGGCTATGGCACAAGTACCAAAAAAGATTTGGTATCATCGGTATCTCAAATTAAAGCCGATGCTATCGAAAACCAACCTGTAGCCCGACTAGATCAAGCCTTGCAAGGTAGAGCTTCGGGCGTAGATGTGGTTTCTAATAACGGTACGCCAGGTGCAGGAACAACCATTCGTATTCGTGGTAATAGTTCTATTGAAGGGAACAATAACCCGCTTTATGTTATCGATGGTTTTATTGTAGGTTCTGGTTTTAACCTGAACACTATTAATAGTAACGATGTAAAATCTATCGAGATTTTAAAAGATGCCACAGCCTTATCTATTTATGGTGTTCGTGGTGCTGCCGGTGTTATTTTAATTACTACAAAAGACGGTAAAGGTATGCCAGCAGGTAAGCCAAGAGTATCTTTAAATCATTACACAAGTATTCAGCAAACGGCTAATGTTATCGATATTTTAGGCGGACAAGACTATGTGGATTATATTAATGAGTCGGGGCAGTTTTCTCCAAATTTAAACAATGGTTTTGGTGGCACAGATACCACATTGCCTTTAACATATGCTAACCCAGGAGAAATACCAACAACAGATTGGTTAGATTTAATAAGCCAAACGGGTGTGGTTAGAAACACCGATTTATCCATTTCAGGAAATTCTGATAATTCAAACTATTACATTTCTGTAAATCATTTTGATCAAGAAGGTATTGTTCGTGGTTCTGGCTTAGAGCGTGTTGTTTTTAGAACCAATGTAGATGTTAACGTTAGCGATAAGCTTAAAACAGGTGTGCGTTTAAATTTAACAAATTATAAAATTGAAAACAATAAGGTCGATTATGCAGGTATTGTTTCGTCGGTTTTACCAATACGAACGGTTTATGATGACGACGGAAATTATACAGGTGAAAACCCAATAAGTTCTTCGGCACAAAGAAATCCAGAAGCCGATATTCAATTAAGAACCGATCATGATATTATTACCAAGTTAATTACAAACGGTTATGTGGAGTATGAAATATTAAAGAATTTCAAATTCAGATCTTCAATAGGAGCCGAGTTAACTTATAATAAAGAAAACAACTATGTGCCTGGTGCATTACCAGAGCAATTTAATGGTGGTTTTGCACGTGTAAATACAAATTTCCAGAAAAGTGTTTTGAATGAAAACACCTTCTTGTATAATTTCGATTTAGATAAGCATGCTTTTAAGTTTTTAGGTGGTTTTACATGGCAAAAAATGAATAATGAGTCTGTAAGAACCGAAGCTGGCGGCTTTGCCAACGATGCTTCAACCTTTAATAACTTAGAAGCCGGAGATCCCGATCAATACTTTGTAGATTCTGGGTATAGCCAACGTACACTACGCTCTTATTTAGGTCGTATAGAATATGGTTTTGATAGTAAATATTTGGTGACTTTAGTAGGTAGATATGATGAGTCTTCTGTGTTCGAAGCCGGCAATAAAGGCAAGTTTTTCCCTTCTATTGGTGCAGCTTGGAATGTAGACGAAGAAAGCTTTTTAAGCGATTCAGATGTTATTAATAAATTCAAACTTAGAGTCAGTTATGGTTTAGTGGGCGAACAAGGTGTAGATCCTTACAACTCATTAAGCTTTTACAACCAAACCCAAACCGTATTTGGTGAAACTATTGTAAACGGTGTGCAAGTTGGCCGTTTAGCTTCCGATGGTTTAGAATGGGAAACCACTAAGCAATTAGATTTAGGTGTGGAGTTGGCGTTCTTAAATAATAAAATTTCATTAGAAGTCGATTATTACAACAAGCGTACAGAAAACTTATTATTATCTGTGCCAATTTCCGGGCAAACCGGTGTAGCGAGTACCTCGCAACTTCAAAATTTAGGTGCTATTGAAAATAAAGGATTGGAGTTTTCATTAAATACTACCAACATTCAAAACGATAATTTTAGCTGGAAATCTACAGTATCATTATCACTCAACAGAAGTAAAATATTAGAACTTAACGGGCAAGGCTATATCGATTTACAAACCACAGGAAACCAAGGTGGTACTTCGGCGCGATTAATTGTTGGCGAAAGACTTCCGGTTTATGTTGGTTTAAATTATTTAGGAACTTATAAAACTTCCGATGAAATTATTGCCGATGGTCGCGAAGGTTTATCATTTGTTGGTGGGCCGCGTTTTGAAAATTTAGACGATAATCCAACTTGGAATAATGAAGATCTACAAATTCTGGGCAGTCCAGAAGCCGATTTCTATGGAGGTATTAGAAACTCATTCACTTATAAAGATTTGTCTTTAGATGTCTTTTTTCAAGGAAGTTACGGTAACGATATTTTCAACATCCGGTCGCAATCTTCGTTCTACGGTAGAGGAGATGAAAATTTAGACTCTAGAGTTATTAACCGTTGGATAGAAGGCGAAAATGAAACGTCGGATATTCCAAGAGCAGGTGCTTCAACAAGTTTATTTAACCCAAACAGTCAGGTTAACATCGAAGACGGGTCGTATTTAAGACTTAAAACCATGTCGTTGGCTTACAATGTGCCCTTAGAAAGTTTAGGCTTGTCTAACATGCTAAGTAAATTGAATGTTTACGTTACCGGAACCAATTTAGCGTTATTCTCTTCATTTAAATTAGGAGATCCTGAAGTAAATAATTTTACAGCAGGTAGCGGTACAGGTTCTGTTTCTCAAGGTTTTGCTTCTGGGCAATATCCTTATGCACGCTCGATTACAATGGGCTTAAAAGTTGAATTTTAAAACATACACACAATGAAAAATATATATAGTTTTAAACTTAAATACGGCTTGTTGGCTTTTGCAATATTATTGCTTACCGCATGTGGTAAAGAGTTTTTAGAAGAAGAAGTAAGAACGGAAACCTCGCCAACCAACTTTTTTAATAACGATGCCGAAGGCGAATTGGCGGTTAATGGTGTGTATCAACTTTTACACGATAATAATTTGTACAGACAACGTGGTTTAGACGATTATTACACCCATGGTGCCGATGTTGTTGGACCAAGTAGAAATGTAAACGGAACGATCCATAATTATTTAATTGCCGAAGGTGTAGCCGACGGAAATGGCCCATGGACGCAGCTTTACCGTATTGTAAATAATGCTACAGAGTTTTTAGAAAACATAGACGGCAACGAAAAAATAGATACTCGCGATCGTTATGTAGGCGAACTGCTTTTTTTAAGAGCTTTAGCCTATTATCATTTAACCAATTTATGGGGCGACGTGCCTTATTACAGAGATGTAATTCCTGCGATAGAACGATCTAATTTAGGACGTTTTGATAAAGACGTGATTAGAACCGACATGAAAACCGATTTAGAACGTGCCATTACTTTACTGCCTGCCGAGTTGTATTCTGGGTCAGATTCTGGGCGCGCTACCAAATGGGCGGCATTAGCCTTAAAAGCAAAGTTTCATTTATTTGATAAAGAATGGCAAGATTGTAAAGATGCCTGCGATGAAATTCTAGACTTTTCGCCACACCAATTGGTGCAAGATTTAGACGATTTATTTGCACCACGCAACGAGTTTAACATCGAATCTATTTGGGAAGTCGATTTTGTCTCTCTACAAGGTGGGCCATTAAACACAACCAGAACAGACGATTACAATCCGCGTATTAGAGACGAGCCAGCACGTAGAAATAACGATACCATTATAGATGGCAATACGGTAACACGTGTAGATTATTTTCAAACGGAAGTATTACAAGCAGACAATGAAGACATGACGGGTTACGGATGGTCTGTGCCTTTACCAGAAATTGCAAGACGCGAAAATTGGCAAACCGGCGATTTACGTTACGATGCTAGTATTGTAACCAAATACAAAGGTTGGGAACTTTCTTTTCCATATTACAAAAAGAACTGGAACTTAGATCAGGCGGAATCCTTAAGAGGCGATCATCCAGAAAACTTTATTGTGTTTCGTTTAGCCGATATTTATTTAATGGCAGCCGAAGCAGAAAACGAATTAAACGGCCCAACAAACGCTTACGATTATGTAAACAAAGTGAGAGAGCGTGCTTTCGAGCCCGACCAACCTTGGAGTGGTTTAACTCAAGATAGTTTTAGAGAAGCCATGTACGATGAGCGTAAGTTCGAGCTATGTGCAGAAGGGCACAGGCGTATGGATTTAATTCGTTGGGGTATTTTGCTCGATGTGGTTAAAACCGTAGAGCATCGCTCTTTTAATAATCCGGCGGCAAACATACAAGCGCACCATGTGCTTTTGCCTATCCCGCAGCAACAATTGGAACTTAATTCTAATTTATTAGAATCCGATCCAACCAATAATAACTACCGCTAATTTGTAATAGTTATAACAGTAAATATTAAAAAGGGAATTGAGTTAATCAATTCCCTTTTTTCATGCCAAAATATATCTCAAGTTTAGAAGAAGAACCACAGCTCTAAGCAACCCTAAATATGTTAAAAATGAATTTTAAAGCGCTTTACGTTAACAGGTTTGCAAAATATATTTATATTTAGCCTGCAATACACCTTAAGCTAGTGTTTTGCCATTCTTCCCTAAAGAATATACATAGAAAATATAATCACCAAGTTTAGCATATTAGACTAAACCTTGTTTGCACGTTCCGTTGTTTTAATGTGAATGGGGTGGGCTCTGTTTTGGGTTTTGTGCTGATTTAATTAGTGATTTTATGAGAGGTAATATCTTTGTTTTTTACTCCTTGGTATTTTTAAATTAATAAAAAAAAACACAAAATGTACATAAAGAAGTTGAAATTTCAGAATTATGGACCAATATCTAATTTAGACATAATACCAAAGTTTAAGGAAAACGGAAATCCAAAACCTATTGTTTTTATTGGTAAAAATGGTTCTGGAAAAACTCTTTTATTGGGCAATATTTTAGATGGACTAATTGAATTAAAAAGACAGAAATTCAACGACCTTTTAGAAGTTGAACAAAACAAATATCTTAAAGTTGGCAAAAAAGACTATATAAAGTATGGAGAGGATTATTCGAATATAGAAATCATATTTGAAGATGATGATAGAAATGCAAATTATATAGATTTAATGTCTCGAATTGATAATGCTGATTTTGTGGAAAAATATTCCGGTTTAAATTTAAAAGGTACAACGGACCCGAAATTTGTTAAAAATGGATTTTATAAAAGCCTAAATATTAGTAATGTTGAGTTGTTAGATACTTTTAGTAATAATATAATTTCGTTTTTTCCTCATAGTAGATATGATCATCCTGCTTGGTTAAACAAAGATACTAATATTGGATTTTCATTTAAAGAGAAATTTCTTGAACGGTCGCATAAAAGTATTATTAAACACAATGTAATAAAAGAAATAGAAACTTGGATTCTTGATTGTTTACTTGATAGGGAGATTTATGAAAAAGCATTTGCTAGTGGAAATAAGGGAGTGAAAATATTTCTGGGATATCGAGGGAAAAATAATGATATACTTAACCTGATTAATGAATTGTTGAGAATAATTTATAAAAGTAAATTTCCAAATATTCAAAGAGCAAGAATTGGAATTGGAGCAAAAGATAGAAGAAGTATATCTATTCACATTGAAGAATCTGATGGAGAAGAATTGACAGTCTCACCTTCCTTTTCGCATATTTCTTCAGGAGAAGCAATGTTGCTTGCGTTATTTACGTCATTATTGAAAGAATATGATGATCTAGGAGCACAAGTCAGAAATTTGAATGACGTAAAAGGTATTGTGATTGTAGATGAGATTGATTTGCATTTGCATATTGAATTTCAAAAAACAATCTTACCAGAATTAATTAAACAGTTTTCAGGAGTTCAGTTTATCTTAACAACACACTCGCCATTCTTCCTTTATGGAATGGAAGAATTATTTAAAAAAGAATGGGAGTTAATCAATCTACCATTTGGTAATAGTATTTCTTTAAATGATTTTTCAGAGATGAAAAGTGCGTACAATATTTTTGTAAAAGGATTTAACGAATTGCAAATAACGCTAAACACTGTAAATGAAAAGTTGAAAAATTTAACCAAACCTTTAATAATCACAGAAGGTAAGACAGATTGGAAACATCTTAAAAATGCGTTAAGAAAATTAAATGCTGAATCTAAATTCTTAGATTTAGATTTTGATTTTTTAGAATATGAAGAAGAAATTCAAATGGGAGATAGTCATCTAAAGCAGTTATGTGAACAAACGTCTAAACTGGATAATGATAGGAAAGTTATATGCATTTTTGATCGTGATGATAATAATATAATTAGAGATATGAATTGTGGTAATACGTTTAAAGATTGGGGGAATTCTGTTTATTCATTTTGTATACCAAAACCAACACATCGAGAAGATTATAATAAAATTTCTATCGAATTCTATTATACTGATGATGAAATAAGGGCTTTAGAACCTTCAAATAGCACAAGGTTATTCTTTACTAATGAAGTTGAAGAGGTGATGATAAAAAGTAAAACAAATCATAAGAAAGTTAAATCAGAAATCAGAATATTAGCAATACCAAAGCCAGAGGAAGAAAAGGAGAAGAGGATATATTGTGAAGATGTTAAGTTAATCATTAATACTGCTGGAGAACAAGTAGCGCATTCTAAAAATCTTTTTGCAGAAAAAATATTGAATCAAGAGGACGGCTTTAATGAATTTAATATTACGGAGTTTGAAAAAATATTTGAAGTAATTGAGGATATCCTAAATTAAAAAAGACAGTTTGATACACTATAAATTTATTGAAGGATTAGTATTATTAACTAATAAAGTGGGGCGTAAATTTATTGTAATTTGATAAAGATTTTAAGAATGAAGTATTTAAAAAGAATAATAGCAAATAATAAAAAGTTTTTTGTTGATACAATCTCATTTTATTATCCATTTTCGGAAGTTTTTTTAATACAACATTCGGATAAAATAAACTGGAAAAACCTATCACGTAATGATAATGTGTTATGGTCTGAGAATTTACTTAAGTTACAAAGTAATCAAATTGATTGGTTAGAGCTTTCAGAATCCTTGTGCATAAAATGGGATCAAGAATTAATTGATGATAATATAGAGAAATGGAATTGGAATAATAAAAAGGATTTTTGGTTATTCGGACTCTCTGGAAATGAAAGTTTACCTTTTTCAGAAAGCTTGATAGATAAATATTCAGAGAAATTTGATTGGACTATATTGTCATTCAATAAGAGTGTTCCTTTTTCAGAGGAATTAATTGAAAAATATATAGATAAGTGGAACTGGTCAGTCCTTTCGCGTAATTCTGGATTAAATTTATCTGAAAAGTTAATTGAAAAATATATAGAGAAATGGAATTGGGGAAATCTTTCACGAAATGAAGGTTTACCGCTAAATGAAGACTTAATTAAGAAGTATAGTGATAAAATAAATTGGTCTGAACTGTCAAAAAACTCTTCTTTATCTAATTCAGAAAATTTTATTAATCTTTATTTAGAAAATTGGGATTGGGTTGAGTTATCAGCTTGTATTTCGCTGAATGAATCCTTAATTCGACAATTTGAAAGTTATTGGGAATGGAATGAGCTTTCGTGTAATGAGACACTGAATCTATCATCAAGCCTTTTAAAAGACTTTGAAAAAAAATGGAATTGGGAATATCTTTCTCAAAATTCCTCTTTATCTATCTCAATAAAACTTATCGAAAGTAATATAGATAAATGGGATTGGGAAGGTTTGTCCTTAAATCATAATAAAAATTGGACTAAAGAATTGATAGAGTATTTTAGGGATAAATGGCATTGGGTTCGGCTTTCTGAGAATGAAAGCTTGCCTTGGTCTAATTTGTTGCTTGAAAAGTTTAAAGAAAATTGGTTTTGGGTTTCAGAAATAAATAACAGTAATTTAAACGATTATGGAAACTATTTTGGCTTGTCAACCAATTTAAGTGTTTATCAATTATTATTTGAAAACCTTAGTGAAGTTCAGATATGCGAATTGTTGAATTCGGAAATAGTTAGTGCAAATGCTTTTGATAACTATGATAGTCGTAAATCAGAAGAATATTTTTCTTATTTGAAATATGAAGATAATAATGAAAATTTTTATAATTATTCTATCGATGATCCTAATTATAATGATGATTTTGATATTGACCAACAAGGTCCTAATTTTAGTTTTTAAATGAGACTCCTGAAATAACTGTTTGCAACACTAAACTAAAAAGCACAAGCTCAAAACCCCACACAACCTCATAATTCTAGTTGTACTTGTTTTCAGCTGCTGTTCTCAACAAAAGCATCTGTTTTCAAAAGAAGACTGTACAGCCAGATTATACAGTGCATAAATATATTCAGTTGTAAAAACATTAGTTTTAAGATAAGCTAAAGTGAGTGATATTTATTTTTAATAGTTACTTTGGCTTTAAAACAAATGAGGAACAAATGAAAAAGTTAATACTGATTGCTATATGCGTTGTTTTTGTAACATCTTGCAAAGACGAAGCAAAACAAAATTCTAATATTGAAACCACCCCAATTGAAGGTTTAACACAAGGGCCAGTAGTGCATAAGGCTTTAACCGACGAACAATTGGCGAAAATTAAAGATATACAAGAAACTTTTAATGAGGTTTACCCAGTTTCTCTAGATGAAACTATTACAAATTTTAAGCGCGACCAAAACCCAGATAACGAAATAAATATTTGGCAGAATATGGCTAATGCTTACAAACCGTATGCCTTAAACAACGGAGGAGAAGAAAAGCTTGATGCTAGAAGAGAGGCTTTTAGATTAATTTTAATGCGCTCTATGATGCCTGATAACGAAGCTATAAGCAGTTCGGATTTAAAAATACTGAGTGAGAAAGAAGCTCTTGAGGTTTTAAAAAATTATACATTAGAAGCTAAGCCTGTTAAAGTGGAAAAGCGATAAGCACTTTAGTTTAGATACCATATTACAATGCAAATAAAACCAATAACCTTATTAATTTTTAGTGCCTTTATAGCGTTTTCGTGTAAGGAATACGTGGATAAAGATGTTACTAACTATCGGTATTTTGATGTCGCCTTGGCAGATACTATTTCGAACAGTAAATTGAAAGCGGTTACAAACACGGAACATCTAGAATATGGTGTAAGTGTTGCTTATGTAAACGAAAATAATGATACTATAATTCCGTTTGGTAAATACGCATACTACGGCACAGATACTTTAGAGTTTTATGCCAATGTTATGGAGCATCCTAACGATAGTACGTATGGACGCCAAATGGCGATAGACAAAAACGAGAATATTCTATTCGATCTTGTGATGTATGATAATGGTTTAGAACCATTTAATGATGGGTTAACGCGAGTAATCCGAAACGGTAAAATGGGATATGCTAACAGATTCGGACAGGTTGTAATTGCTTGCGAATACGACTATGTAAAATGGTTTGAAAACGGAAAAGCCGAAGTAACTTACAGCGCTAAAGAATATTTTGATTTAGATGAACACCGCGTTGTGGAAAGTGACAATTGGTTCTCTATTGATAAAAAAGGAAATCGGGTAGACTAACCTTAATCAATAACTATGACTGATACCACTGTAATTATAGCATTAGTTATTATTTTAATCTGTCATTTAGCAGTGATTTCCATTGGGTATAAAACAAAAAAGACCGCATTATCTATTGCTTATGTAAATGCAGTTTTTGTAATCGGAATGCTTATTTTTTGGGCTGTCGATACCGTGAATATAAAAACGCATCACTTCGAAACGAGAGAATGGTTTGTACTCGGTTTTGAGGTTTGTGTTTTGTTATGCGCTATATCTTCTATTACAAAATGCTATAATAAAACCTTTGTAAAGGTGATAACCTATATTGGGTTTTGGCTGCATGTATTGGCTTTAGTGGGGATGCTTGTTTTTATGTGGTGGTTTAAACTAGAGCGCTTGTATTAAGCAGAATATAAATTTACTCAAGTTGTAGCTAGCTATACTTAAAAAAAGAGAGTGGTTTACTTTAAGGCGTGTTTGCCAAATAACAAGAATAAAATTCCGCTAGTTTTACTGCCTATATTTTTTCTAATGATAGAGAAGGCTTTTGTAATTTGAGCTTCTACCGTTTTAATAGATACCTTTTGATATTCTGCAATTTCAACGTTAGTTAAGCCTTCTTGTCTACTTAAAATAAAGGTTTGTTTACATTTTGGAGGCAGGTTTTGTATTTCTTGTTTTACTAGGGAAATTAAGTTTTCTATGTTGTTATCCTGATCTTCAACTACAGTATCTAAGGCCTCTATATATTTTTTTTCTAAAGCTATAGTTGCTTTTTCTTTTCTGTAAAGGTCAATAAACTGGTTGTATATAGATTTGTATAAATAATTTTTCAGGTTAAAATCATCTTTTAATTTCTCTCGCTTTTGCCAAATACTCACAAATACATTTTGTACAATATCTTCTGCTGTACTATGGTCGTGAGTTAAGCTATAAGCATAAACGCAAAGTTTTTGATGAAATAGGTCTACCAACTGGGTGTAAGCCGCTGTGCTGCCCTTTTTTAACCCTTTGATTAGTGTTGCGTTATTTATTGAGAAATCAGTCATTCAGTGAATTTTCTTCTGCTAATTTAAAAAAATGTTGATAAAAAGTTAGGGTATTGGAAATTTACTTCGTTATAATATAAAACAGAAGGAAATAATGGTTTCTAAAGAAATAGAAAATATTATAGTAAAATACTTTACTAATCAGGCATCGTTAAGCGAATTAGACCAATTAAATCAATGGCTTAAAGCACCAGGGCATGGACCATTGTTTGATAACTACGTAAAAACAAATTACGCTATTAACCATACTATTAAGGAGTACAACGCTATGCAAACAAAAAAGCATTTGTTGGATGTTATTTGTAAAGATAAAAAGGCAGAAAAAGTATTTAAAATTAAACGTATCGTTTTTAGGTATGCCGCTGTTTTAATACTGTTTTTAGGGTTAGGCTATGTATTGATGCAAGGTTTTTTTGGTACGCCTAAAACCTTAGAGTTAGTAGAAGAGCAAATAGAACTTCTATTAGAAAATGATAAAGCCGTAGTTGTTATTAATAAAGATGATGTACAAGAAATTATAGGTAGCGATGGTAAGGTGATAGGGACGCAACGAGGAGATAAACTAGTTTATAATACTGACGTCGTAGATGGTAAATTGATATATAATACCTTAAGTGTACCGTATGGAAAACGTTTTGAGCTTAAACTATCCGACGGGACTGTTGTTACTTTAAATGCCGGCTCGTCATTAAAATATCCTGTTAATTTTATTAGTGGTCAAAACAGGCAAGTGTTTTTAAAAGGGGAAGCTTTTTTTAATGTAACTAAGGATGAAAATCATCCTTTTATAGTGAACGCGAATAATATTGATGTTAAGGTGTTGGGTACAAAGTTTAATGTATCATCTTATTCTGAAGATGAAAATATAAGTACTGTTTTAGTAGAAGGCTCTGTAGATGTGTCTAGAAATGGAACGCAAAACAAAGAGTCTGTTATTCTAAAGCCAGGTTTTAAAGCTGCCTGGAACAAGTATAGCAATGCTATTGATGTAGAACAGGTAGATGTGGAACCACATGTGGCTTGGCTCGATGGCCGATTAATTTTACATGAAGTTGCTTTTACCGATATATTAAAAAAACTAGAAAGGCAGTATAATGTTAGTTTTATTAATAAAGATAAAAAGCTAGAACAGCGCTATTTTACAGCTAAATTTGATACAGAAGATATTTATGAGGTATTAGAAAGTTTAAGCACCTCCGGAAATTTTGAATATGAATTTAATAAAGACAACATTATAATTAATCCATAAAAACAATAAAATTAATGATTGAAAACTGACAAATTAAAACACAATTTCAAAGAAAATTAAAGTTGCTATTTTACAGTTTACTACAACAGCAATTGTAGTATAACATAAAAAAAAATCGGAAAATGCAGCAACACGTTCCGATTTAGTAAAAAGTGATTCCAATGTCTAACACATTAAATCAAACCAAAAGTATGAAAAAATTCATTATTGAGATGGGTGAAGTACTATCTCTCTCTAAAATTAGTTTAAAAATGAAGCTAACCTCTCTATTGCTCTTTTTTACGTTGTTACAAATTCATGCCAATACGTTTTCTCAAAATGTAAAAATTACATTGACATGCGAAAATATGCATGTTGAAGATGTTTTAAGTGAAATTGAAAGAAAAACAGATTTTAAATTTCTTTACGAAAAGAACGTTTTTGTGAAAAGTGAAATCACAAGTATTACTTCTGATAAAGAAAAACTAGAACACGTTTTAAAAAGACTTTTTAAAAGCTTAAATGTTGATTACAAGGTTGTAAATAAACAAATTGTTATAGTAAAAAAAGAAGAAAGTAAACCGCTTATACATACTATAAAAGAAGCAGTAAACAAGTTTGTACAGCAAAATTTACAAGGTAAAGTTACCGATGAAAATGGTGCGCCTCTACCAGGAGCTACAATTGTCTATAAGGGACTTAGAAATGGTACCAGTACAGATTTTGATGGTAATTTTAAATTACCTTATGTTAAAGGCGCTACAGCAATTGTGGTATCGTACGTGGGTTATGAAACTCAAGAAGTACAAATTAATAGTAGAGCCAATATTGATATTAAGTTACAAAGTTCTGTAACAGGTTTAGAAGAAACGGTAATTGTTGCATATGGTAAAGTTAAAAAAGAAGCTTTAACGGGTGCTGTTGGTGTTATCGATGTGTCTGCATTAGCACAACAAGGAACCATAATTAATGTAGATCAGGCTTTGCAAGGTCAGGTAGCAGGTGTTCAGGTAAGTAGTCCAAGTGGAAAACCCGGTGCTGCGGCTCGAGTTCGTATTCGTGGTAGTTCGTCTCTTTTAGGAACTAACCAACCGTTATTTGTTGTAGATGGTATTCCTATTACGCCAAATACAGAAACTCCCGGATATGCTGGTTTTATTGATAGTATTAGTAATAATGAATCTACTACGTTAGAAAATGAAGGTTTTAATAACGATTTAGGTTTTATCGATTTTAATAATATAGAAGCCATAACCATTTTAAAAGATGCGACAGCTACTTCAATTTATGGGTCTCGTGCTGCAAATGGTGTTGTTATTATTACTTCAAAAACAGGAAGAGGAGCCAGAAAACCGGAGTTTCAACTTTCTATCACACAAAGAGCAAATCTAATTCAAAAAACAGATGTGCTTAATTCGGCTCAGTATCAAACACTTTATTCTGAGGCTATTAATAATTATGTAAATTCTGGAGGTACTGTACCAACTACAGATTCTTTTGGGCAAGGTATTTTAGCAGGAACAGAAGTCGATTTAACCACTAATACCGATTGGCAAGATTTATCTGTGAAAACATTTACAAACACCTCCAATTATGCTTTAAGTGTTAGAGGTGGTGGCGATAATGGTTCATACTATTCATCATTAAGTTTGCAAAATGATAATGGGGCTATTATTGGTGATAAATTAACGAGGTATGCTTTTGGTTTGTCTTTAAATCAAAAAATAAAAGATAATTTAAAGTTTACTACTAACATTAGTTTAGGTCGTGTAGAAAGTGATTATGCTTTAAACAGCCTTAACTCAACTTTAGAAGCAGCAACTTATTTACGACCAGATGTAACACCTTATGATGAAGATGGAAATCTTGTATCTCGTTTTGGAGATATTTACAACCCGCTAACTTCTAAAGATAGAAGAGTAACTTCAACTAACTTTTCTATGCTTGCTAATATGGGAATTGAGTTTGAGCCTATTAAAGATTTGTTTATTAAAACTACAGGAATACTTCAGCAAATAGATTCTGAAAGTTATAGCTTCTACCCAAGCTACTCTGTAAGTGGTGCTACTACTAATGGTAAAGGAGCTTTGGTAAATAGAAAAACCATTAACCCTTCTGTAGAAACAACTGCTACTTATGATTTTTCTTTAGGAAAAAGTGATTTTAATGTTTTAGTTGGTAACACCTTTCAAAATGAAAACACGGAGACTGTCAATTTTTATGGTGAAAACTTCCCGAATGATGATACATTAACGGGTATTAGTTATGCTGGTGAAAGTCTTTCTGCACAGGAAGCTGTTACAAAAAGTACTTTAGTGTCGTTCTTCTCTCGTTTTATTTATAATTACGATAATAGGTACATTTTAAATTTTTCAGGAAGAACAGATGGTTCTTCCAAATTTGGTGCAAATAATAGATGGGCAAGCTTTCCTGCTTTAGGTTTAGGTTGGAATATTCACAACGAAAAATTTATGGATAACGCCTATTGGTTAAACTTTTTAAAGATTAGAGGTAGTATTGGGCAATCGGGTAATGTTACCTTTGATCCTAACCAATCTTTTAGTTTATATGGTGCTTTAAACGGAACAAATGGAGTGTATAATGGCGATACAGGTGTTGTGCCATTGCGTATTGGTAATCCTGATTTAAAATGGGAAATTACAACTCAAAAAGATATTGGTATTGAGTTTGCCGTTTTAAACAATAAAATAAAAGGTGAGTTTGGATACTACCAAAAAGATACAAAAGATGTATTGTACCAAACGGAATTAGCGTCTTCTAGCGGCCTGTATACTGTGATTTCTAATTTAGGAAATACACAAAATAATGGGATAGAGTTAACCTTAAACTTTGACCTTATCAATAAAAAAGATTTAAAGTGGAATTTTGGATTTAATGCCGCTACAGCAAACAATAAAATAGTAAAATTAAATAGTAGTTATAAAGATGAGTATGGTGCTGTTTATTTAAACGGTTTGTATTTTAAAGAAGGTGAGTCGCTTGGTTTAATTAGAGGGCATGTGGCAAACGGACTTTTTGAGTCTCAGGAACAAATAGACAATTTAAACGCTGGTGCGCCAAGTGGTTTATATCAGTCATCATTAACGAGTCCTGGAGATGTTTATTATGCCGATTTAGATGGCGATGGCGAAGTGAGTTCTTCTGCATCTGGCCCTGATGTTACAAACATTGGTAGCATTGAACCTGACTTTTTTGGAGGTCTTAATACCAACATAAACTATAAAGGTTTGTCTCTAAATATTTTCGCAAATTATAGTCTTGGTAACGATATTTACTGGAAGGCAGGAGAGAATACTTATAGCTATACGTCACTAAACGACCAAGGGAATAAGCAATTGATAGCCTTAGATCGTTGGACGCCAGAGAACTTAGATGCTGAATACCCAAGAGCGGTTTACCGAACTAATTTAACAGGTGGGAACCAAAATAGCAGACAGTCTAGTTTATATGTGCATAAAGGAGATTACTTGCGTATTAAAACAGTAACATTAGGTTATAACTTAGATAGTCAAGCGTTGAAAAACATCAATTTTCAGGGACTTTATTTATACGTAACGGCAACCAACTTGTTTACTATTACCAATTATCCGGGTGCCGATCCTGAGTTTGCAAATATTGCGAGCTTTAGAACACCAATAGATAGTAACAAGTACCCTGTATCAAAACAGCTTATCGCTGGAGTAAGGTTAACCTTTTAAAAGATTTAAGACAATGAAAAATAACATCATATTATTCACAATTTTAACAGGCATCCTTTTTAGTTCTTGCGATGCGGCGTTAGATGTTCAGCCAGAAAATTATTTATTCGAAGATCAATTAGTTACCGATGATAAAAGTGCGCAAACCTCTTTAGTAGGGGTTTATACACAGCTAAACTGGACTTACTATCAGTATCTGGAAGTTATGTTGCCTTTAATGGATGGTTCGCTAACAACAACAAATTCAACTTGGATTTTTGGCGAAGCTTCAGACAATAGTTTCGATTCTAGCCAAGTTTCTTTAAACACGGTTTACGAGTGGCCGTATTATATTACTAACTCTGCCAATGCTACAATTTCGGCAGTAACTGATAATGCATCAGTTTCCGCAGGCGAACATGATAGAATTCTTAGCGAAGCCTATTTTCTAAGAGCCTTTGGTCACTATGTTGCGCTAAGAAGTTTTGGTCAGTTTTTCGACCTGTCTAGCGACTATGGTATTGTACTTAAAAATACGGTGTCTACTGTTGAAAATAGTAAAATAGCCAGATCTACAGTACAAGAAAGTTACGATTTTATTTTAGACGATTTAGATAAAAGTATTGAGCTTAATGCGGCTTTTACATACAATTATTACGCATCTTCGATAGCAGCAAAGGCTTTTAAAGCAAATGTTCTGCTGTATATGGGTGGTCAGGAAAACTACGAAGCGGCTGTTCTATTAGCCGATGAGGTTATTAACTCTGGCGATGTAGAATTAGAATCTAATTTTGAAGATGTTTTTGAAAATGGTGTAGCAAATAGCGAAGTAATATTTTCTAGAATAAATGGAGAAGGGCAAGCTAGTAAGTTATCATACTATTATCAAAGTTTAGTTAAAGTTTCTCCTTGGCTTCAGGATTTTTTAGTAGACGATCCAAGAAAAGAGGCATCATACAATACGAGTAATTTATTCCTTAAAAAAATATACACGAGTGGTGTAAGCGGTGGACCAGCAAATTATATGCGTTTGGCCGAAGTTTATTTAATAAAAGCAGAATGTCAGGCACGTTTAAATTTACTCGCTCAAGCGGAAGAAACTCTTAATGCTGTGCGTAATAGAGCGTATGGCGGTGCTGCTCCAGATTTAGAGTATACCTCTCAAGAAGAATTACTTGATATCATTTTCGACGAGTATGTAAAAGAACTTTGTTTTGAAACTGGGGCCGTTTGGTTTGCTGCCATTCGCCATGGTAAAATTGAAGAAATTAAAACAAATGTTACCAGCTCCAATCAGTATATTTTTCCAATTCCTATTAGCGAATTAGAAAGTAATACACTCTTCGGGCCACAAAATCCAGGGTACCTGGGTATTTAAAAATTAATTTTTTCAATTATTTAGTCAGTATAGTGCTTCAGGCTATATAACAGTTTGAAGCTCTATTTTACTATTTTTTATTTCCTAAAACATGAACATTAAAAACATAGTTTTTGCAAATATCTTGTGCCTATATAGCATATGCGGTATTTCGCAAAGCAGTAATTTAAATAATAAAATACTGGCCGATGCTACCGTTAAAATGGGTACACTAAGCAACGGACTAAAATATTATATCAAACATAATGCAAAACCTCAAAATAAGGCTGAGTTTAGATTGGTTATTAAAGCCGGATCTATTTTAGAAGACGATGATCAACAAGGTTTAGCTCACTTTGTAGAACATATGGCTTTTAACGGAACCGAAAGCTTTGAGAAAAACAAACTTATAGATTACTTACAAGGTTTAGGTGTGGAGTTTGGAGCAGATTTAAACGCACATACTAGTTTTGATGAAACCGTTTATAAATTATCTGTACCAACCGATACCGAAACATTTAATACCAGTTTGCAAGTTTTAAAAGATTGGGCAAATGGTATCACGTTTGAAAATGACGAAATAGATAAAGAACGTGGTATTGTTGCCGAAGAACTTAGAGCAAGAGGAGGTGCAGGTATGCGAATGTATTACAAGTCTATAGGTGAGTTAACCAATAATTCGCGCTATGCTGAGCGCGCTCCAGCAGGGAAATTAGACGTTATTTTAAATTCGGATTATGATGCCATGAAACGATTTTATAGAGATTGGTATCGTCCAGATTTAATGGCCTTAGTTTTGGTTGGAGATTTTGATGTGCTAGAAGCTGAAAAAAAGGTAAAAGTCCTTTTTAGTACCATTGAAGGTCCCGAAAACCCTAAGGAAAGAATCTATTATAAAATTCCAGAAAACAGTTCTCCTGTAGTATCTGTAATTACGGATGAAGAAACACAAGGCGCTAGTGTTTCTGTTTATATTAAAAAAGAAGAGACGCCAGTAACAACCTTACAAGACTATAAAATAGAATTATTAAAAAGCTTTTATTCTGGTATGCTGCGCCAAAGATTATCCGATGTAGTGCTAGAAGCAAATTCTCCTTTTTTATCTGCAAATGCGGGTATTGGAAACTTTTTAAGCAATATGGATAGCTATTATTTAAATGCTAAACTAAAGGAGGATAAAATTAATGAAGGCATAACGCGCTTGTTGATAGAAAGCTCGAGAGCTAAGCAATTTGGTTTTACAGAAACAGAACTGGAACGTTATAAAAAACTGTTATTGAATAATGCTGATTTACGCCAAAAGGAGACAGGTAAAATTTCTACAAAATATTATGTAGAGCAATATATTGATAACTTTACAGATGCTAAACCTATACCTAGTGATGCATTTGTATATCAGTTTTATACAGAGGTTTTTCCTTCTATTAGAGTGCAAGATGTTAATAACATAGCTACAGAATGGGTAAGAGATGATAATATGACTGTATTGTTAAAAGCTGTAGATAAAAGTGATTTAAAATTGCCAACAGAGCGTGAGATAGAAAGCATATTAACACAGGTAAAAACTAAGTCTATAGAACCTTATAAAGATAAATTAGGTGATATTCAATTAATGCCGGAAAAACCAAAGCCAGGTAAGGTTTTAAAAGAAACATATAATAAAAAGATTAATACAACAACTTGGGAGTTATCCAACGGTATTACAGTGGTTGTAAAACCAACCGAGTTCCAAAATGATTTAATATCACTTAACGGGTTTAGACCAGGAGGAAGTTCTGTGGCTCCAGATTCACTTTATGTTTCGGCTAGAAATGCTAGTAGTATTATTGGCGCTAGTGGTGTTAATGGTATATCAGATGCTGATTTGAAAAAGCTCAATATGGGGAAAACCCTAAAGCTTAAAACCTATATTAATTATTATAACGAATTGGTATCTGGCAATAGCTCGTCTGGAGATTTGGAAAGTATGTTGCAAATGGTAAACCTATATTTTACTAAGCCAAACAAAGATGCTGCTGTATTTGATACAAAAAAAGAAAGTTTAAAGTCGTTGTATAAAGATTCGGATAATAATCCTGGCGGTTTTTTTGAAAAGCGTATAACCGAAGTTATGTCTCAAAATCATTTAAGATCTATACCAGAAACGGTAGAGCAAATAGAGAGAGAATTAGATTTAGACGAGGTTTACAGTTTTTATAAAGAGCGATTTTCATCAGCAAATGGCTTTTTGTTTGTTGTTGTTGGTAATGTTGATTTAGAAGTGCTTAAGCCACTTGTAAGTCAATATTTAGGAAGTTTACCTTCTAATTTAAATGAAAAAAGTACTTGGAAAGATACTGGGCTGCGCTATGCAAAAGGCGGTATTAAAGAAACCATAGTAAAAGGCTTAGATAATAAAAGCCAAGTTGATATGCGTTTTACTGGTACATTTAATTTTTCGTTAGAAGAAAAAGAGAAAATTAGCTTGTTAGCAAAAGTGCTTAAAATTAAATTAACGGAAGAGTTAAGAGAAAAAATGGCAGGTGTTTATGGCGTTAAAGTTTCTGGGTTTGCCTCAGATATTCCATACCAGTGGTTTAGACTTAATATAAGGTTTTCTTGCGATCCTGAAAATATCGAAAAACTAAAGGCTAAAGTTTTTGAAGAAATAGAAAAAATTAAAAAACATGGTCCGTCTCAAGAAGATGTTAATAAAATTAAGGAAGCTGAATTAGCAAATGCTAAGGAGTTTTTAGAAGTAAACACGTTTTGGCTTTATAAACTTAAAACTGCTTATGAATACGATTTAAACCCAGAGTCTATTTTAGATTTTGAAAGTAAAATTAATAAGTTGAACTCTAAAATGTTTAAAGATGCGGCCAATAACTATTTTGATATGAAAGATTATGCCGAGTTTATTTTATTGCCAGAAGAATCCTCTAAAAAAGAGTAAAGATAAATACCCTAACCCTAATTAATAGTTACTTGAAAAGCTTCCTTTATAATTTTAAAGGAAGTTTTTTTTTGTTAAACCCTTGGCGTATTTTCTAAATGAAATTTATTTGATAAATTAGTTACATAAACTACAGCGTTAATTTTTTAGAGTACTAATAAATAGCACAGCATGAGCATAGAGCAAGCTTATAATATTTGGGCCAATCAATACGACACCAACGAAAACCGCACGCGAGATTTAGATAAAAAGTGCACCATTGAAACCTTAAGTAAATATAAGTTTAGCAATGTGCTAGAGTTGGGGTGTGGCACAGGTAAAAATACCGAATGGCTATTAACGCATGCGCAGCAGATTATAGGTTTAGATTTTTCAGAAGAAATGCTGAACAAAGCAAAAGAGAAAATAGTAGACAGCAAGGTTGCTTTCAAAAAAGCAGACTTAACCCAAGATTGGGGTGTTGATAATAATTTTTTCGACCTTATCACTAGTAGTTTAACGCTAGAGCATATAGAGGACTTAGATCATATTTTCAATCAAACATATTTAAAATTAAAAAAGGACGGCCTGTTTTTTGTTAGTGAATTACATCCTTTTAAACAATACTCGGGTAGTAAAGCTAGATACGAAACCGAGGCAGGCACCAAGGAACTAGAGGTTTATATTCATCATGTTTCAGAATATATCGATGAAGCTAAAAAAATGGGTTACAATTATTAGAATTAAAAGAATGGTTTGATGCAGGCGAGGAACATGGATTGCCTAGATTAATTAGTTTTGTCTTTAAAAAATAAAACCCTGATAATATATTTATTATCAGGGTTTTAGTGGAGTCGGAGAGAATCGAACTCTCGTCCAAACAAGTAACCAAAGGGCCTTCTACACGTTTATTCTTTTCTTGGGTTTTCGATTATAAGCTGGTTAAAGACAACCCACTCATAACTTATCTTCTTTAGTTTCGTAAAAGCATCAAAGCAGTGCTCAAACTATATTGACATTTACGATATCTCAAAATGGAACGCCGTCAATCAAGGCTTTCCGGAGACATAAAGCTTGTACACCTTGTGTACCTAGGCAAATTCTACTATAATTCGAATTATGCAGCTAAAGCGTAGTTATTCTCGCCGTTTAAAAGTTGGTCTAGCCTTTTACGTGTTTCAATGCCATTACACGACGTGCTTACCGTTTCGTTAATCTCGCTGTCAAAACCAGTCGACCCCAGATTAAATAAAGTAGTAAAATATATTTTGGCGTTACCACAAGGGTCGGGCTTTCGGCAGTCGCTTTTTTTGAGAAAAACAAAAAAGAGCTTCAACAATGCCTTAATCCCTAACGCACAGTCTGCAAATTTAATTAAAACTTTTAAACTAGGTGGTAATCCGTTAACATAAATCAAAAATTATACCAATATCAATGAGACGCAAATCTGTCACATTAAAAATATTTAAGAGAATGATACAAAAATTTCAATAAATTCCCGAAATTACACCTAAACAATAAGCCATGAAATTTGCCATTATAAAAGAACGTAAAAACCCACCCGATCGCCGCGTGGTATTCTCTCCATCAAAATTAGCCGAAGCCCAAAAACAATTTCCGCAGGCCAATTTTAAAGTAGAAAGTTCCGATATACGTGTATTTCCAGATCAAGACTATAAAAGCGCAGGATTTGAAGTTAGCGAAAACGTGTCAGACTGCGATGTCATGCTTGGCGTAAAAGAAGTGCCCATCGAAGCCTTAATTCCGAATAAAAAATACTTTTTCTTTTCACATACCATAAAAAAACAACCCTATAACCGTAAGTTGTTAAAAGCCGTTTTAGATAAAAATATAGAACTTTACGATCACGAAACTATAGTGAGCGAAAAAGGATTTCGATTAATAGGTTTTGGTCGTTATGCCGGTATCGTTGGCGCTTACAATGGTTTTAGAGCTTGGGGATTAAAATATAACACTTGGCAATTACCAAAAGCTGGACCATTACCAAACCAACAAGCCTTAATAAACGAGCTGAATAACTTAGTATTGCCAAACATAAAAATATTACTAACCGGCAGTGGTAAAGTAGCAAATGGCGCACAAGAAATGCTCGATGCTATGAGTATTAAAAGTGTATCGGTAACCAATTATTTAAACAGCAGCTTTAATGAGCCCGTATATTGTAAAATAGACGTGCTAGATTATAATAAACGTAAAGACGGACAGGTCATCGATAATCAAGATTTTTTCGATAATCCACAAGATTACGAGTCGAGTTTTATGCGTTTCGCAAAAGTAACCGATTATTATATTGCAGGTCATTTTTACGGCGATGGAGCACCATATTTATATACACGCAGCGATGTTAAATCTCCAGATTTTAATATTAAAGTTGTTGCCGATGTAAGTTGTGATGTCGATGGGCCAGTAGCTACAACGCTGCGTGCATCAACCATTGCAGATCCTATTTATGGTTACAATCCAGAAACAGAATCGGAAATCGATTATAAAGACGGCAAAGCCATTGTGGTTATGGCGGTAGATAATTTACCATGCGAACTTCCACAAGATGCAAGCGAAGGTTTTGGAGAGATGTTTTTAAAAGCTGTAATTCCTGCTTTTTTTAATAACGATGCCGATGGTGTTTTACAACGAGCAAAAATGACCGAAAATGGCAAGCTTACCGAAAATTTCGCCTATTTGCAGGGATATGTTGACGGAAACTAATAAGTTTGCAATAATTACAAAATACCTACATTATTAAAACAGCATTAGTAACAGGAGCAGCCTCAGGATTGGGTTATGAGTTAACTTTATTATTAGCAAAAGACGCGTATAAGTTAATACTAGTCGATATTGATTCAGCTAAATTAGCCGATGTGCAAACCGAAGTAGAAACCCAGTTTAATGTTGAGGTTATAACCCTAATTAAGGATTTGAGTTTACCCAACATCTCTCAAGATATTATTAATGATATTGGAGATGCACCTATAGATGTGCTAATAAATAACGCTGGTTTTGGTTTGTTCGGTACCTTTGCCGAAACCAATTGGGAACGCGAATCCGCGATGCTAAATGTACACGTTATTACTACTACGCATTTAACAAAGTTGGTGCTCGAAGGCATGGTAAAACGTGGCTCGGGTAAAATTTTAAATATGGCTTCTTTAGCAGCTTTTCAGCCAGGGCCTTTAATGTCTATTTACTATGCTTCAAAAAGCTATATGCTATCTTTTTCCGAAGCTATTGCAAACGAGTTAAAAGGCACGGGAGTAAGTGTAACTGCGCTTTGTCCTGGACCTACAAAAACTGCGTTTCAAGAAACCGTTTCCGAAGATGCTAACGATAATAAAATCACATTCAACATGGCATGTGCAAAGGAGGTTGCGCTTTACGGTTACAAAGCCATGTTAAAAGGAAAAAGCTATGCTATACCTGGCCGTTTTAATAAGTTTTTAGCTGTTATTCCAAGGTTTATTACACGTAATGCTGCTACATCTATTGTTAGAAAACTTCAGGCTAAAAATAGAGCAGAATAAAGTTTTTTTATTCTTAATCCATATTTTTAGATTCCATATTTATATTGGTAAATATCCAGTATCCTAAAGAGAAAAAAGCACCAAATAATAAAGTAAAAAGCCAAACTTCCTTGTTTCCTAATGGCTGTACAATCATGTTTATTATGTCAATAAATAAAACTTTTGGGTTGGTTAAAATCTCCCAAGAGTTATAGCGTAGAAAGCGACCTAAATACACGCCAAATGCGGATATAAAAAATACAAATGTCAAAATGAAACTAGTCTTTCTTTTGTTTAAGAACTTTAATAAAACAGTTTTCATGTCGGTAACCGAAAAATAGAAAAGCATCATACCATCAAAAGCAAAGGCAGAAATTAATAAAATATCTAACCAAAATATATGTGGTTCGTTATATCTCAAATGCCACATATCGGTCAATATATAAGGCGCATTCGGAAGGAAAAGCAACCATATACCAAACGCTAAAAGCAGTGTTATTTTTTTAAGCTTGGGGATACTTACTAAATAAATTGTGATAGCATATGGAATGGCTGCTAAGAATAGGTTCCAAACTAAAAAAAGGTAGTTGTAGGAGTGCGCGAGTTTCATTCTAATCATAAGTAAAATTAGAGTAGAACCTATTGAAACGCTTAATAGCGCTAGAGATTTATAGCGATAAGATATAAGGTTGTTAATGTAATTCATGAGGTTTAGAGTTTAATTGTTCTATTATTAAAACGGTAATAATACCAAAGGTATAAGCCACTAAATCGCCCACTTGAAACGTACTGCCTAATATGACGGTTAGTAGTTTGTGGTCTTCTAGGTTTAATAATTTTAATAGATTGAAGTATTGAGCAAATTCTATTAAAAAAGCAAAAACTAATACGCCGGCGCCCAGTTTAAAATGATCTATTTTTAAGAAGCTTTTAAAAAAACAGTAAAGTAAAATTACCGATAGAAAATCTCCGACCGTATAGCGTATAAAACCTGTTTTGAGGTAAACAGCAATTAGTATTTCGGTTAATAAAAAGAGGACTGCTAAGACTAAGCAGGTTTTGTTGAGTTTGTATGTCATTTTGTTAAATTCTAATATGACTAAAGGAAATTATGATATAAAAGTATAAAATAGCTATTGGTATGTTTAGTAGAATGATGCCACAGGTTTTTAAGTTTTGGTATCTATCGGTTTCATTAATCAGAAGGGTTAGAAGGTTGGATGCAAGTAGTATTGAATTTAAGACAACAGCTACTATTATGAATTTAAAACCAACTATCGTTGGTATAAAAGTCTCTCCGAAATAAAGAAAAAAAGAAAAGAGCGTAGTGCCAATAATAAAACTAAGAATAGCAACCGCTCTTCCTATGTTAGAAATGCTGTACATAATTTTCGTTTTGTATTAATAATTGAAATAGAAAAAGCGTTACTCCTTTTTTTTAGAAGTAACGCTTCATTGAATTACCCGTTATTCCAATCTATTTTTCTCGATACGTACATCACGATAGTAAGTATTAAAAATAGACCAACACTACCAACAAGAAGTGCATAGTTTTCTAATTGAATAATAACATAAATAAAGGCGTATAATGCGGACAACGATAAGCCAATAAATAGAGGGAACTTTAATGTTTTAAGTATAGATTTTGAGTACAAAGTAATTAACACAATAACGGAACTTCCAGCTATTAAATAAGCTTTTAGAAAATTACTATGCTCAGATATAGAAACTAGTAAAGTGTAAAACATAATGAGAGCCAACCCAATCATTAAGTACTGAAATGGATGAATATTAATTTTACTCAAGGTTTGTATTAAAAAGAATATTAAAAAGGTAAGACCTATGACTAGGAAACCATATTTGGCAGATCGTTCACTTTTTTGATACTCATCTACCATGACCATAAATTTAGTCCCGAATGCAAATTTGTTAAGGTTTGGTATTTTATTTAAATGTTGTTGAGAAAAAGCACGGTTGATGTGAAGTACTTTCCATTCAGCATTAAAGCTATCTTTTGTTATTGTTTTAGTTTCATCGTTAGGTAGGTAATTACCAATAAAACTTGGGTCGGCCCAATTAGAAGCCATTTTCATGGTAGTCGTTTTTCCGATAGGAATAAGTTCTATTTGCTTGCTACCATTAAATGCCATAGATAAACTAAACGGTGCATTGTTTTTACTCGATAAATCTGTTGGATTTATAAAACCAGATTCTAGCACATCTAAGTAGTCACTGTTTTGTGTTGAGTTTTCATTAAAGTTTGTTTGAAAAGAGTAGGTGTTTTGATTTAGTTTTAAAAGCATTTCACTTTTGATACCTTTTAGGTTAGAGGTTTTTAAAATCACGGTGGCCTTATCCCAAATTATATCTTCATCTTTAATGCCTTTAGAAGTTAAGTCGGTTGGGATATAATGTCCAGAAAAATCCATGGTTGTTGTAAATACAGCCGATTCAAAATTACCACGGTTTAAAGTTTTAGAATCTACATTTACATCTGCATTTAAAGATTCAGGGAAAATGTATGCGTTTTTTATATGCGTTTCTACTTCAGTGAAAAAGGTTTTTGTTTTTTCGTTATACGTTTTTGTTTCTATATATGTTTTGTATGGAATCTTTAAAATAGGACCGTAAACAAGCACATTTTCGCCCCACTTTTCGTTAATCTCGTTTACTACATCACTTTGCCTATAGGCGCGTTCGGTAATTAAGGTGTTAATAAAAGATAGAGGTATGAGTAAGATAATGACTAAAAAACCTACCATAAGCATTCTTGCTGTGATTGATGTTTTTACCCAATTTCCGAATTTGTTTTGCTGTGGTTTGTTTGTGTTTTCCATAACGATAATTTAAAGTACTTTGAATTTCAAAGTAAAAGATTAAAAAAAAGATTTTGTTGTTTTCGTGAGACTAAAGTCTAGCTTTTATTAATTAATTTTTCGAGTGCATTAATGTGTTTTTTAAACTCGGCACGACCTAAATCGGTGGTGGAGTAGCGGGTGTTCGGTTTGCGGCCTATAAATTGTTTTTCAACCTTTATATATTCAACTTTTTCTAGAGCTTTGGCATGGCTAGCAATGTTGCCATCGGTAGCGCCTAAAAGTTCTTTTAGCATATTAAAATCGGCAAATTCGTTCACCATTAAAATAGACATAATACCTAGCCTAATTCTATGATCGAATGCTTTATTTATATTGGTTATTATGCTCATAGATCTAAGCCTGTTTGCTTTTTGATTTGATTATTTCGTTGTCATTAATGGTTTTAATTTTACCAAAAAGAAACGTTACTGCAAATGCAAAAGCACCAATAAATAATGAAAATGGAATTAAAACAATAGCACCTTCTTTTATAGTTTTACGCTTCGCGCCTTGAGCTGTAATATTTTGAGATTCTAATGTGAGTTCTTCTTTATCTATAACACCATTTTTATTGACGTCGTAAAGTGCAAACTCTTGCTCGTAACTTTCATTAGAATAATATAAGTATGCCAATCCGAGGCCGTAAATAATAACCGAAGTCATTATTGCAATTATGATTGCTTTATTCATTTTGTATCGTATTTAAAGTGCATAATACTACCGTATATTATGTGCATTACTCCAAAGCCTAAAACCCAAAGCCAAAACCCATAACCAGGTAGTAGCGTGGCAATTAAACCTAAAACTATTTCTATATAACCTAAGTAGCGAATATCGCCAATACTATATTTTGATGCGTTTACTAGTGCTAAGCCATAAAAAATAAGCATTAAGCCTCCTGTTTGTCCGTATTTGCCATTGCTTAAAATAATTAGGATGTATAAACCGCCTGCAATTAACGGAATTAAAAAATTAATTACTAATCGTTTTGATGTGGCGTCCCACATTTTTGCTCCTGTTTTTTTTGCTTTTTTTGCTGAAAGTATATAGCCTGTTAGCGCACTAAAACCAGCAACTAGCGCTAAAATAAGCATAACCATTCTAAAAATTTTGCCATCTAGAATTAATGTACCATAGCTATATTGGTTAACAAGCCAATAGGCTGCTGCTGCACCAATAAGGGCATATGTTCCTGCTAAAATTCCAGATAAACCACTTAAGGAAATAAATCGGGAAGACTTATTCATTAAATCTTTAATATCCGATATGTCTTTTAAATAATCTTTTGGCTCCATGTAAAAGTACTTTGAATTGCAAAGTAAATAAATATTTCTGAATTTTCGACTACTTATTTTTATTAAATTTGAAAATAAACTTTTTAATGTGAATCCGATAGATAATTATTTTTTAAGTCAGAAAGAACCTTATCAGGCGATTATGTTATTTGTACGAAGCGTAATTTTGAATACATTACCTGAGGTAGAAGAGCGTTATAGTTATAAAATTCCGTTTTATAATTGCCATAAAAAGCCTATGATTTATCTGAATATTTTAAAAGGAACGAATTATGTTGATGTGGCTTTTGTGCAAGGTGTTTTGCTAGAAAAAGAATTTCCTATTTTGAAAAATGATAATAAACGAAAGCAAGTGCGCTCCATTCAATTAAAAACTTTGGAAGATTTGGATTATGATGTTTTTGTTGAATTACTGCACGCAGCCTCGAAGTTATTAAGCGAAAGTAAACGCGCTTGGTTTATTAATTGATGCTTTTGGGGTAGTCTTTAATTTGCAAATAGGCTAGCTCATTCTGTTTGTATTATGCTTAACTGGTAAGTGCGGGAGCGATAGTAGCGGCATCCTTTTTGTAAAATAAAAATGCCATAAACCTCAGTTTTAACTATGGTTTATGGCATGTAAATACTTTTAATGTATGGCTATAACTTTACAAAAAGATATAGCGGATAGCGCGGTTTTTATTTTTCTTAAAAACCCGCCCAAATATTTTAAATTCTAAAAATACCTCCGAAAGAAACAATGCGTTGCAAGTAAGTGAAATGTTGCGATGCGCGATCGGCTGGGTCTGGTGTGGTGCGGATATTTGGCATATTTATGTAACCACCTTTTATGTCGAGTTGCATAAAAAAGTGCTTAAAAAAAGTGAAATTAATACCTGCTCGTGCCGAAACACCATAGCCTGCTAGGTGAAACTCGTCGTTTCTTTCTTTTATTAATAGTGTGCTGTTTGTTTTTGGTAACAAAAAACCACCGCCTATACCTTCGGTTAAATTTATTTGAAATTTATCGGTATTTGGTAGGTTAAATAATGCCGAAATATCGTCGTGTCTAGCAATTTCTGTGTAGATATAATTTAATCCATCGGTATGCTCGAAACCTAGAAAATCTTCTGGTAAAAAGGTAGCCTCGTTGTTGTATATACCGTTAAATTTTGACCCTTCTTCCGTGGTTGGTAAATCGATATAACCACTTAAAGTTCGGGTTTTTTCGTTTTCCATAACGTATTTCATATGGTCTAAGCCAAGAGAAATGGAATATTTATCTGAAATGAAATACCCCATTTTGAAATTGGTTTGTGGTATCGTCATTCTAGTTGGGTTTATATAATCTAAGTGCCAACCTTTAGGCTTATCGCGCGCCGTGGCATCTTTTATGGTGAAATTATAATTGTCTCCTTCAAAATGAATATCCGATTTACTAAAGGAATCTCTATTGCCACCCCAGCTTACAAAGAATTTTCCTTTGCTTGATGCGGTGTATTTTACAGCGTTGGTGTCTTGGGCAAAAGCGCTGAAATTAATAATACTTAAAAAAAGCACTATTAGGTGTAGGTTTGATTTCATTATTATTTGGTTTAACTCGTTTTACAGAGCTTGTATTGTTTTTCTTATTTTAACGAGGTTGCTTAGTAAGTTTTCTAGGTTATCTAGGTGAAGCATATTGGCACCATCACTTTTAGCATTTGCTGGATCGAAATGCGTTTCGATGAATAAACCATCTACGTTGTTTACAATACCTGCGCGTGCAATGGTTTCTATCATATCTGGGCGACCACCTGTAACGCCTGCAGATTGATTGGGTTGCTGTAGAGAATGTGTAACATCTAAAACGGTTGGTGCAAATTGACGCATGGTTGGAATGCCACGGAAATCTACAATCATGTCTTGGTAGCCAAACATGGTACCACGATCTGTAATCCAAGCTTTATCGCTACCAGCATCTTTTACTTTTTGCACAGCATGTTTCATGGCCTCCGGACTCATAAATTGTCCTTTTTTAAGGTTAACTACTTTACCTGTTTTTGCAGCAGCCACAACTAAGTCGGTTTGGCGTACTAAAAAAGCAGGAATTTGTAGCACATCTACATATTGTGCGGCTAAAGCAGCATCGGATATTTCATGAATATCGGTTACAGTTGGTACATCGAAAGTTTCTGATACTTTTGCTAAAATTTCTAGTGCTTTCTCGTCGCCAATGCCCGTAAAGCTATCAATTCTACTACGGTTTGCTTTTTTAAAACTACCTTTAAATATGTAAGGAATTTCTAGTTTATTAGTAATGGTAATTACTTTTTCGGCAATACGCATAGCCATATCTTCGCCTTCTATAGCGCAAGGGCCACAAAGAAGAAAGAAATTGTTTGAATTAGCGTGCTTTATTTTTGGAATATCTTGAAGTATCATCGACTTAAATTTAGGCGACAAAGATAATCAAATTAAAAACGACTTCTAAGGCTGTTTTTTATTATCCACATGGCCATTATAAAGTTTGTAACCACAAATAATCCGGCAGTAAGCATTACACTATTTGAATTAAAGGCTAAATGACTGAAATCGATAATTTTAGACAAGTAAGCAATAATTAAATAGGATGATAAACACACGAATGTGATGCCTAGGGCGAAATTTAATTTTTTATTAGGCTTTATTATTTGCCATAAAAAAGGAATTCCGAAGAGTAAAATAGGGTATGCCGTTAAACCTTCGGTACGGTTAATTGTAGTGAACCAATACGCGGCAATGGCAATAAAATATAGGTAAGGGATGCTTTTAGTGATTCTATTAATTATGTACATAGCAATTTGTTTTTGATGTTTATTTTGAGAGAATATTTCTTATAAAAATAACGAAAACAGACGTTTAAAATTATATTTGATTTTAATTATAACAAATTTTTAACTATATATGAAAATAACCCGTACCTTTGCAGGCTTAAAATAAGGCACTATAATATGGCTACTATTAAAAACATTGCAATTATTGCACACGTTGACCACGGTAAAACTACGTTGGTTGATAAAATTATGTATCACTGTCAATTGTTTCGTGAAAACGAAAACACAGGTGATCTAATTCTTGATAATAACGATTTAGAGCGTGAAAGAGGTATTACAATTACTTCTAAGAACGTTTCGGTTGTATATAAAGGCACAAAAATCAATATAATTGATACACCTGGTCACGCCGATTTCGGAGGTGAAGTAGAGCGTGTATTAAATATGGCTGATGGTGTTGTATTATTAGTTGATGCATTTGAAGGGCCAATGCCACAAACTCGTTTTGTATTACAAAAAGCTATCGATTTAGGTTTAAAACCATGTGTGGTTGTAAACAAAGTTGATAAAGAAAACTGTACTCCTGATGAAGTACATGAAAAAGTTTTCGATTTAATGTTTGAACTAGGTGCTGAAGAATGGCAGTTAGATTTTCCAACAGTTTACGGTTCGGCTAAGAATAACTGGATGAGTGATGATTGGAGAAATGAAACTGATAACATTGAGCCATTATTAGATATGGTTATCGAGCATGTTCCTACTCCTGTATTTCCAGAGGGAACAACTCAAATGTTAATTACATCTTTAGATTTCTCTTCTTTTACAGGTCGTATCGCGATTGGTAGAGTGCAAAGAGGAAACATTGTAGAAGGACAACAAATCGCTTTAGTAAAAAGAGACGGTACTATTACAAAAAGTAAAATTAAAGAAGTATTTATATTCGAAGGTTTAGGACGTAAACGTGTAGAGAGCGTTCAAACTGGTGATATTTGTGCTCTTGTTGGTGTAGAAGGTTTTGAAATTGGAGATACTGTTTCTGATTTAGAAAATCCTGAAGGATTAAAATCTATTGCTATCGATGAGCCTACAATGAGTATGTTGTTTACTATTAACGATTCTCCTTTCTTCGGAAAAGATGGAAAGTATGTAACATCTCGTCATATCAAAGATCGTTTAGAAAAAGAATTAGAGAAAAACTTAGCACTTAAACTAGGTGAAACTGGTAGTGCAGATAAATTCATGGTTTTTGGTCGTGGTGTATTACACTTATCGGTTTTAATTGAAACTATGCGTCGTGAAGGTTACGAGCTTCAAATTGGACAACCACAAGTAATCATTAGAGAAATCGATGGTGTTAAATGTGAGCCAATTGAAGAGTTAACTATTGACCTTCCTGAAACTGTTTCTGGTAGAGCTGTAGAGTTTGTAACTTTACGTAAAGGTGAAATGTTAAGTATGGAAGCTAAAGGAGATCGTATGGTTTGCGAATTCTTAATTCCTTCTCGTGGTATTATTGGTTTACGTAACCAATTATTAACTGCAACTGCTGGTGAGGCTATTATGGCACACCGTTTTAAAGAATACCAACCATTAAAAGGTGCTATTCCAGGACGTATTTCAGGATCTTTAGTGTCTATGGAAAACGGAACAGCAATTCCTTATTCTATTGATAAATTACAAGATAGAGGTAAGTTTTTCGTAGAGCCAGGTGAGAATATATATGAAGGCCAAGTAATTGGTGAAAACTCTCGTCAGGATGATATGAATATCAACATTACTAAAGCTAAAAAGCAAAGTAATGTACGTTCTTCTGGAGCAGATGATAAAGCGAAAATTGTACCAGCAATTAAATTCTCTTTAGAAGAAGCTTTAGAATACATACAAAAAGATGAGTACGTTGAAGTAACACCAAACCACTTACGTTTACGTAAAATTTGGTTAAATGAAGCGGACCGTAAGAGAAATAAATCTATATAACATAAATGGAATTCTTAGGAATTTCAATTACAGATTGGGTAGGGTATGCCGCTATGGCTATCGTTTTAATATCCTTTTTAATGTCATCTGTAAATAAATTACGAATAGTAAACTCCGCAGGGTGTTTACTATTCGTGTTTTATGGCATTATGTTATCTCCATTGTCAAAGCCCATTGTTATTACAAATGGCGCTATAATTTGTGTTAATTTATTTTACTTACTAAAAGCTAAAAAATAATATTGTATTAGTGCTTAGCGAATTACTATGGTAAATTAAATGATTTTGTATATTTGAAATGTTTTGCAAGAATATCTAGGATAAATAAGCGTTAATACTTCAAAATATAACACCACAAAATTCATATTAATTGAAGAAATTAATAGATTACATTAAAAAGCATGTTTTAATTAAATTAATGTCGTTGAAAACGGTGTTGGTGCTTGTTAAAATTCTTGCAGGTATTTTAACCTCTAAAGCTATTGCTTTAATAATTGGTCCTGTAGGTTTTGCTTTAATAGGTAATTTAGAAAATTTTGTAAGTGCGTTTCATAATATTTCCGTTTTAGGTTCTTACAATACGGTTGTAAAATATGTAGCACTATATAAAGAAGATACAAAGTCGTTAAGTAAAACACTTTCTACCGTGTTTTATGTAGGGTTTGTTAGCACGGTTATAGTTTCTATGTTGTGTTATTTAAATGCCGAAACTATCAATGATTTTATATTTCCGAAGTACAATAACTACGCATATATTATTCAAATATTTGCAATAGCATTACCTTTTTATGCTATAAACATGTATTCCTTTTCTATCATGAGTGGTTTTGATAAGTACAAGGGTATGTGCCAAATAAACATAATAGGTCAGATTTTAAGTGTATCTATTGCCTTAGTTTTAATTTACCAAAGTAAAATTGATGGTGCGTTAATATCTGTAGTAATATCAGAATCTTTAATATTTTTAATCACACTAGTCGGTATTTTCAATAGGCGTAGTTTGGCCCACCTTGTTCAAGTAAAAAATATAAGTTTTGATGTTTTTAGAAAAATGTGGCCTATATCGATTATGGCGTTGTTTTCAGCTGTTCTTATGCCACTTGTAGCTATTTGCATTAGATCTTATATCATTGAAGGTTTAGGTTATAAAGAAGCCGGTTTATGGGAAGCCATGAACAGAGTGTCTAGGTATTATTTAATGTTTGTCACTTCTATAGTCGGGATGTCTATTTTACCTCGATTATCTAAAATTAATAATGTAAAAAAATTCCGAAAAGAGATTTCTAGTTACTACAAAATATTAGTTCCTATTTTGATTGTCGGCTTTTTAGTAATTTATGCATTAAAATCGCCTATCATAAGTCTTGTTTTTACCAATGAGTTTAGGCTAGTGGAAGATTTGTTTTTATGGCAGTTATTGGGAGATTTTGTTAGAATTCTTGCTGTTATAATAGCCTATCAATTTTTAGCGAAAAAAATGTTTTGGCATTATATTTTAACCGAACTTTTTCTAGTTGTAATATTATATATTACAAGTGTATATTTTATAGGTATATTCGATGGTGTAAAAGGTGCTGTATTCGCACATTTTGTTAGTTATCTTATGTATTTTGGCATTGTTATTCTTTTGTTATGGAGTTCTTTATTTGGTTTAGACTCTAATGATATTTCTTTAAGAAAAAAATAAATAACTAATAACCTATGTAAATCTTAAGGATATAATTTTCTAATGAACGATATTCATATTGTTAGGTATAACGTCTCAAATTATAGAGCATGGAATCAATTTGTAGCTAAAGCAAAAAATGCTACTTTTTTATTCCAAAGAGATTTTATGGATTATCATAACAATCGGTTTCAAGATTTTTCTTTACTTGTTTACAAAAAAAATAAACTGATAGCTGTATTGCCTGCTAATGCGTTGGGTGATGAAATTTATTCCCATCAAGGCTTAACCTATGGTGGTTTAATTTTGCAAAAGGAAATTAAATTTGAAAAGGTACTGGCGATATTTACAGAACTTCTAAAGTATTTGAGTTTAGCGGGATTTAAAAGTCTTGTTTTAAAACAAATACCAGTTATATATACCTCTGTTTTTACTGAAGAAATAGGCTATTTAATGTTTATTTTGAAAGCCGAATTATTTAGAAAAGACACATTGTCGGTTATTGATTTAAAGGATAGTCCATTACAAATTTCGAGTAATCGATTAGAAGGTTATAGACGAGGAATTAAACATGATTTAGTGGTTAAAGAAGATGACGATTTCGAGTTGTTTTGGAATTCGATTCTTATTAAAAACTTAAAAGATAAACACAATGCTAAACCTGTACATAGTTTATCTGAAATAGGACTATTGAAAAAGCGTTTCCCGAATAATATTAGGCAATTTAATGTGTATGATGACGACCAAATTGTTGCAGGAACCACCGTTTTTGAAACTGAATTTGTAGCGCACTCTCAGTATATATCAGGAAATGAAAATAAAAGTAAACAGGGAAGTTTAGATTTTTTGCATCATCATTTAATCAAAGATGTGTTTAAAGAGAAAAAGTATTTTGATTTTGGTACATCAAATGAAAATAATGGTTTGCATGTCAACAAAGGCCTCCTGTTCTGGAAAGAAGGCTTTGGAGCTAGAACGGTTACCCAAAATTTTTATAAAGTAAGTGTTAATAATTATCCGTTACTTAATAATGTGTTTATATGATTAAGTTTTTAGATTTAAAATTAATTAATAAGAATTTTGAAAAAGAATTCAAAGCACGATTTGACGCATTTTTAAATTCAGGACAATACATTTTAGGTGAAGAAGTTTTAAAGTTTGAAGAGCAATTTGCTGCCTATTGTGGAGTAAAGCATTGTATAGGTGTTAGCTCCGGTCTTGATGCACTTCAACTTATTTTTGAAGCGTATAAAGTGCTAGGTAAATTAAAAGAAGGAGATGAAGTTATAGTGCCAGCAAACACATATATAGCAACCATTTTGGCTATTTCAAATACCAGGTTAGTGCCAGTTTTGGTAGAGCCTGATATCCATACTTATAATATAGATGTAAGCAAAATAGAGTCTGCTATTACAGAGAAAACAAAAGCTGTTTTGGGTGTGCATCTATACGGGCAACTGTGTAATGTAGAACGTTTGGAAGAAGTTTGTAAAATAAATAATTTATTATTAATTGAAGATGCAGCGCAAGCACATGGAGCGCGATATGCAGATGGTAGAAGAGCTGGAAATGTTTCTGATGCCAGTGCTTTTAGTTTTTATCCCACAAAAAATCTAGGTGCTTTAGGAGATGCCGGAGCGGTAACTACCAATAATTTGGAATTAGCTGAAGCTATATTCAAACTTAGAAACTATGGTAGAACATCAACATATAAAAATGATATTAAAGGTTTTAATTGTAGGTTAGATGAGTTGCAAGCCACATTTTTAAGTGTTAAGCTGAAACATTTAGATAGTGATAATTTAAAGCGAAATGAACTGGCTAACTTGTACTTAAACAACATCAATAATTCTAAAATTACTTTACCTTATTTTTCAGGTGAAAAAGATCATGTTTTTCATCAATTTGTTATTCGGTGTGAGGAAAGGGATCATTTGAAAGACCATCTTTTTCAAAATGGAATTGAATCGTTTATTCATTATCCTATACCAACACATAAGCAAATGGCTTATAAAGAACTTGGCGGTGATAAATATGCTGTAACTGAAAAAATTCATGATGAAGTTTTAAGTTTACCTATAAACCTAGCATTAACCCAAGATGATATTTTTAATATAATAGATACTATTAATAAGTTTTAATGGACGGTGAAAAGAAAGAATATAAGCTGATTATTAAGTCGTTCTCGTTATTGGGAAGTGCGCAAGTACTTGGCTTAATTATAACTTTAATTCGATCTAAGGCTATAGCGTTATTTTTAGGGCCAAAGGGAATAGCAATTGCAGGGTTGTTTAACACAACGTTAGAATTGTTTTCTACGGTCACTAGTTTAGGGATAGATAAAAGTGGGGTAAAAGAGATTTCATTTATCAATGCAGCTAAAAATGAAGATGCAAAAATTGAAATTATTACGCTTATAGAAAGGCTTGGTTGGTACACCGGTGTTTTTGGAAGTGTGCTGATGATTGTTTTTTCAAAATTATTAAGTGAACTTGTTTTTAATTCTGTAGACTATACTTATGCTTTTGTTTGGCTTTCGTTTGCTTTGTTATTCAAGCAGTTAGGTTATATTAATTTTGCCGTATTGCAAGGTATAAGGGTTATTTCTAGTTTAGCAAGGGCAAATGTGTATGGTAGTGCAATTGGTTTAATTATTTCTGTGCCTCTTTATTATTTTTTAGAATTAAAAGCGATTGTACCGGTAATTATTGTTTCGAATATTATTGTTTTTTTTGTTTCCAGAGTTTATCTCAATAAAGTCAGTCAGAGAGGGAGACTTCTCCCTTTTAAGTTTATGTGGGATTTGCATGCAGGAAAAGAGATTATTCGGTTAGGTGTTTTATTAAATTTTACCAGTATTGTTTCGATTATAACGACTTATGCTTTTCAAGTTTATCTTACTAACATAACTACGCTAGAAATAGTTGGTTTTTATTTAGTGGGGGTTGCTATTCTAAATTATTGCGTTAATATCGTTTTTAATGCTATGAGTATGGATTATTATCCTCGTTTGGCAGCGATTCATAAAGATAATACGGCACTAAGAAAAGTGGTTGAGCAACAGGCCTTAATCTCTATGTTAGTTATTACTCCTATTATTGTTTTTTTTATAGCTTTGGCTCCTTTTGTTATTAAGGTTTTATATTCATCTAAATTTCTAGATGTTATAGTGTTTGTTAAATGGAGTATTTTAGGTATGTTGTTTAAAGCTGTATCGTGGTGTATTAGCTACGTGTTCATAGCTAAGGGAGATTCTAAGGTTTTTTTAAGAACAAATGTGATTTTTAATATGATATTATTAACTTCAAATATTTTAGGTTTTAAAATTCTTGGTTTAAACGGGGTAGGTATTGCTTTTTTTGTATATCATATTATTTACTTCATTTCTGTATTTATAATAGCGAGTTTTAGGTATGAGTTTTATTTTGAAAAAGAATTTTATACGTTTTTGTTTATATCATTTGGTCTATGTATTTCGGTATTCATGTTTTCAAATTTATTAAATCCTATTTTAAAATATGTATTGATGGGAGTTACGGTACTAATTTCAATTGTATTTACAGTATATCAGATCAATAAGAAAATAGATATCAAGGAGGCTTTTCAGAAGTTTAGAAAATGATCGGGTTTTAGTGATACCTTGTGCTTATACGTTTTTTAGCATCGTGCTGTAATGTTTTGCTATTTTAATATAGTCGTGTTCTTTTTCTATAAATTTTCTTGCATTTTTAGAGATTTCAATAATTTTTTCAGGATTTAAAATAAGCCATTCCAGTTTTTTTGCAATTTCAAGAGCATTTGGTTTTGCATTTATTAATACGGTATCTTCTTCTTGTTTATAATATTTAAGCCAATTAGTTTCGGCTCCAGAGAAAACAACTTTACCCTTAGCCATTGCTTCAAGAGCATTATAACCTTGATCATAAGAATATACTTGGTCTAGTAAAATATGAGCAGTATTATATTTTTGGATATAGGTTTCGTATGGTAAACTTATTGACGTTATTACTTCTATTTTATGGGTGTATTTTTCTTGAATTATCCTAATGGCATTTTCAAAAATATCATTTCCTTTTTTGTAATAGTTAGCTTTATTTATACCATGAAAAATTATTATTTTATCGGTAATTATTGGTTTAATATAGTCTAGCAAATGTATTCTTACAGGAAACGGAATGAGTTGTGTTGCTTTTGAGTGATTTTGATAGGCTTGAAAGTAATCAAAATCTGCTGGAATTACAGCGCAAATGTGTTTAAAAACATAATCATGATGTTTTTTAGCTGCTTTGGTAGTATAGACCCACGAATATTTATAGCTTTTTTTTAGTTCCTTATTCTTAAAGAAAGGTGTAAGTACATGGTATTTTAAACGATTTTTTAGTAATGAATTAATAAAAATATAATCATCACCACATGCAGATAAAAACACCTTTTGATTGTTTTTAAATATAAAATTCAGAACTATTTTTTCTAATATAGGTACTTTGGTGATAGGTTGCTCATTAATTAAAAATACGGTATCAAAGCCTTTAAGTTTTGATCTATGGATTAGAAACTTTAAAAAAACCTCAAAAACAGCAATGTCTTTTTTGAAAACTTTATGAAAAGCTACTCTGATGAATTTAGGGAGTTTTTTAATAAAGAAAGATGGTTCAAAAGATATGTCTACGGGGTAGTCTTTAAAGCTATCCTTTCTTCCTGCAAGAGTAACATCATGGTTTAATTTAAGTAGACCTGCTTTTAAAGAATTGAAGAACCCGCTATATTCACCTAGTAATAAAATTTTCATAAATAGCTGTATATTTGGGTGAAGGTAAATTATAAACTTGATGAGTCAAAATTTGGATAAAAAAATATGTATTTTGGTTGATGCATTGTCTATTGGAGGTGCAGAAAAAGCGGCTTCGGTTTTATCGAGACTACTTTCAGAAGAGGGCTATCAAGTTGCATTAGTCTCATTAAGAGATGAAATTACATATAATTTTAGTGGAAAATTATTTAATCTAGGGAAGGAACATTCAAAATTTAAAATTGTAAAACAAATTCAAAAATTATCACGGTTATATTTTGCCATAGATAATATTGAACCAGATTATATTATAGATTTTCGAATGCGGGATAGATGGTTTATGGAGCTAATGATTTATTTTTTTATTTTTAGACGGTATAAAGGTAAATTAATATATAGAATAAATAGTTTTAATATAGATTGGCATTTACCAAAAGGAAGTTTTTTTAGGAAAATTTACGGTAAGGAAACATTAGTAGCTGTTTCTTCAGATATAAAAAACAAATTAGAAGAAGACTATGGCTTTAATAATGTTAACTATATACCCAATACGGTTAGATTTGATAAGGAGATAAAAGAAGATGAAGTTGAGTTAGATAATAATTATGTTTTGGCTGTAGGAAGCCTTAGGAATGAGACAAAACAGTTTGATAAATTAATAGATGTATTCTCAAAATCATCTTTAATAAAAAAAGGTTATTTATTGTATATACTTGGCGATGGAGAAGATAGAGGTTTACTGCAAACCCAAATTTCTACGTTAGATTTAGATGAAAACATTAAGCTTTTGGGTTATAAAAAAGACATTCAGGCCTACATGAAAAAATCTAAGTATTTAGTTGTTTGTAGTAAAGTAGAGGGGTTTCCAAATGTTATTTTAGAAGCTTTAAACTTAAATACGCCTGTAATTTCTTTTGATTGTAAATCTGGGCCTAACGAAATGATTATTCATAATGAAAATGGTTTACTTGTAAAAAACCAAAATTTTGATGCATTACAATTAGGAATGGAAAAATTAATTGAAGACGTTGTATTATATTCGAAATGTAAATCTCAAACCGATATAACGTTAAATAAGTTTAAACCTAATACAGTATTGAGTATGTGGAAACAACTTTTTGTATCAAAATAAAGAAGAAGTTAATAATGGATATAAAGATTATAGAAATACCGAAAATTGAGGATTATAGAGGTAATATTTCTGTTGTTGAGAAAGATGTGATTCCATATGATGTAAAGCGGGTATATTATTTATATGATATTCCGTCAGGTTCAGTACGAGGTGGACATGCACATAAAGAGCAGTTAGAGTTTTTAATAGCTTTAAGTGGTAGTTTTGATGTTGTATTAAATGACGGGATTAATAAAACTGTAGTAAGTTTGAATAGGCCTAATAAAGGTCTTTTGATTCCAACAGGAATCTGGAGAGAGCTAGAAAACTTTTCTTCAGGGGCGGTTTGTTTAGTCTTGGCTTCAGATGTTTTTGAAGAAAGTGATTATATCAGAGGTTTTGCTGATTTTATAGAATATAAAAAGGGATAGTCAATGTTAACTAAAAGATGTTAATCTAATTTTAAATTTTAAAAGTATTTTTTTTAAATACTTAATAAACATTAAAAACGGCCTTGGGCTTTTTAAAAGGATTTTTTGTCTTAGAGAAAGGTTTTTAAAGTCAATTTGTTTCGTTAAAGTTTTAAATTTTATTCTGTTTTTTTCAAGTTTATACTGGCTAGCATAAAAATATCGGTAAAAATCTAGATATTTTTTTAAAGACAAATTTTTCGGATTGCTTTTTTCATACTTATCTAAATCTGGAAGTGTTTTTTTGTTTACACCTCCTTTTGTTATTTGGTTAGGGATGTTGCAATTTATAATAGCTAGCGGGGTATAAGAATATACTAAGTCATAATTGATAAAACATTTTAAGTAAAAGTCAATGTCTTCTCCCAAAGTTATAGTTTCGTCGAATAAAATATGATTCGATATTTCTTTTTTAAAAGCAATACTACTTTGGCAAACAATATGTTGAAATGTATTGGTTATAAAGAAATCATTAATTAGAATATTAGTGTTTTTCAGTTTGTAATCTATATTTTTTTTAGTTTCCTGAATATTTGTGTCGGAATATTTTTCGAGATAATCTGTTCCGTAAAATGAAGCTTTGGGATAAGCGGAGTATAATTCATGAATGCATTCTAAAAATGATGTATTCCATAAATCATCAGCATCGATTAACGTTACAATTTCTCCTTTAGCCGATGAGATTCCGCGATTCCTTGATGCAGATAAGCCTTGGTTTTCTTGATTTAAGAGTGTTGCGTTTTTAAAGTTTTTGAGAGTTATTTGTGCCTGTGCTTTACTATCGTCTGTACTACCATCATTAACAACAATAATCTCAAAATCTGTAAAAGTTTGATTGAGAACACTTTTTATAGTGTCTGCAATAAAATCTTCTTTGTTGTATAATGGTATTATTACAGAAAAAAACGGCATTTAATTGGTGTCTAGATAACAAAGATAGCTTAATCTGTATATATCAAATAAGTAAAGCGAAGGTTTTTTAGAAAGTAAATGGCGTTCAAAACTAGATCTAAAAGTCGTAAAGATAGACGCTAATGCATAATGTAGTTTTGCTTTTTTTAATAGAAAAAACACTTTGGTTATTAATGTATAATTATTAGGGATTAAACCTTGATTTAAAAACAAGTAAATGGCATCTACAGATTCTAAAGATTTTTTTAAAAACATACGGCTTTCCTCTAGTCCTAAGTGATAAGTAGGGTTTTGTATATGCTTAACGTTAATGTTGTTTGTTTTTAAATGAAATGAAAACAAGGTGTCTTCATGCCTTAAATTAGGGATATCCTCATCAAAAGAAACCGTTTTGAAAACATTTTTTTTTATTAAAAAGTTTAAGGTTAAAAAGCTTAAATAAGGTTTTTTGTTTCTTTTATCGGTAGAAAGGGCCTCTCGTTTTTTCCCATAGAACCAACGCAGTAACTCTGAGTCCATTGGTTTTTCTTCGGTATATAAAATGCCGCCATTTATAACTTGAGAGGTTTTAGTTATGTGTTTTAAATAAGAAGCAATAAAATCATCGCTTTTTGGTAAAACATCGGCGTCTAAAAATAATACCCATTCAAATTTTGCTTCTTTTGCTAATAGATTACGTATAGCACTTCTTCCTATGTTTTTTTCTAGAATTTTATAGGTTGTGTTTTCGAGGTTCTCTATTTTTTTGTTTTCGGTAATAATTTCATTATTTACAGAACCATCATCGTAACACAAAATTTCAAAAGGCACGTTCAGTGCTTTTATTTGCTGGTGTACTGTTTCTACAAGTAAAGTAATGTTATAGTTAAATGTTGGTATCAGTATAGATAGCATAATTAACCCTTACGTTGTACCACCTCGTAAACCGCATTCTCATCACATTTAAGTGTTTTGCTGGGGTATTTTAAAAGTAAAGCGTAATCGTGCGTTGCCATTAAAATAGTGTTACCATTTTTATTAATGTCTTGTAAAACTTCCATAACCTCAATACTGGTTTGCGGATCTAAATTACCGGTAGGCTCATCGGCCAAAATAAGCTCAGGGTTATTAAGTAAAGCGCGAGCAATAGCAACACGTTGTTGCTCGCCACCAGAAAGCTCATGCGGATATTTAAATCCTTTAGTTTTCATGTCTACTTTATTCAAAACCTCTTCAACACGAGTATTCATTTCAGCTTTCACTTTCCATCCCGTAGCTTTTAAAACAAATATCAAGTTGTCGTTTATAGTTCTATCCGGAAGCAATTTAAAATCCTGAAAAACCACACCTAATTTTCGGCGTAAAAACGGAATTTCCTTTTCTTTTAAAGTTTTTAAGTTGAAGTCAACAATGTGTCCTTCACCTTTGGTAAGTGGTAAATCGCCATAAAGTGTTTTCATGAAACTACTTTTTCCGGTACCGGTTTTACCAATTAAATACACAAATTCCCCTTTGTTAATTTCGACATTAACATCAGAAAGCACTAAACTTTCTCCCTGAAAAATAGACGCGTTTTTTAATTCTAAAATGGCATTCGACATAAAAGCAGATTTTTAAAGTGCTGTAAATGTATTATTAAAAACTGAAAAGTTGAAAGTTAAGCACGAAAAATTTGAGACACGTTTTTACCAACGAACTTTAATTTTAATTTCAAGATAGATTGTTCTCATGTTTTTTGAATTTTTAACACCTCTAATTATAATTATGGCACGATTATTTCGTTATGGATTCAATATTCAATTATCTTTGATTTTAAATTAAAAAACGAATTGTTAATGATTAAAAATAATATTTTTTCACTACTGGTTATCATTGGTTTTAGTTGTCAGGTTATGGCACAAAAATCAGCTGTTTACACTAGTAATTTGGTAGAGTATCAAAAAGCATTATCACTTTATAATAATCAACAATATCTTGCAGCAAAATCGCTGTTTACTAATGTTGAAAAAACGGCAGAAGAAGATGTTTTACAGTCCAACTGTGCCTATTATATAGCCAATTGTGCAGTAAGATTAAATCAGCAAAACGCCGATCAACTTATTGAGAATTTTGTAGAAGATTACCCAACAAGTACTAAAAGAAATACAGCTTTTGTAGATGTGGCCGATTATTATTTCGTTAACGGAAAATACTCCTACGCTCAAAAGTGGTATCAAAAAGTAGATGTCAATGCTTTAGGTAAATCTGAAAAAGAAAAGTTTTACTTCAATAATGGTTATACCGCTTTTACAACAAAGCAATTTAAAGATGCCAAAAAGTATTTAACTAAAGTAGAAAACTCTAAAGAGTATGGGTCGCAGGCCAAATATTACATTGGTTTTATGGCTTATGAAGGTGATGATTACGATAAGGCAAATGAATATTTTGAACAAGTAAACGACCAAGAGCGTTACAAAGAAAAATTATCATACTATCAAGCCGACTTACATTTTAAACTAGGTAAGTTTGAAGAGGCTATTAAATTAGCCAAAGCTCAATTAAGTAAAAGTGATGCAGATGAAGTGTCTGAGCTTTCTAAAATTATTGGTGAAAGTTATTTCAACCTAGAAAATTATGCAGAGGCTATTCCTTATTTAACGGCATATCAAGGAAAAAAAGGACAAAGAGATCGTGTAGGGAAGTGGAGTAATACGGATTATTACCAATTAGGTTATGCGTATTATAAGCAAGGTAATTTTGAAAATGCAGTCTCTGAATTCAATAAAATTATTGGAGGTAAAAACTCAATTGCTCAAAATGCATATTATCATTTAGGTGAAAGTTACATTAATTTAGGAAAAAAGCAAGAAGCTTTAAATGCTTTTAAAAATGCTTCGGAAATGGATTTTGATCTAAAAATTCAGGAAGATGCTTGGCTTAATTATGCTAAAATTAGTTACGAAATTGGAAACTCATACCAATCGGCACCACAAGTTTTGGCAAGTTATTTAGAGAAATATCCAAACACAAGCTATAAGGAAGAGGTGGAAACGCTTTTAATAGATTCTTATATCACATCAAAAAATTATACAGAAGCACTTAAATTATTAGAAGGTAAGCGTAGTTTCGAAAACAAGGTAGCTTATCAAAAAGTAGCGTTCTATCGTGGTTTAGAATTGTATAATGAAAATAAATTTAAAGAAGCGTCGGCGCTTTTTAATGGTTCATTAAAAGAACAACAAGACCAAAGATTTACAGCTAGAGCAACATTTTGGAAAGCTGAAACGGATTATAATTTAACTAATTACGATGATGCTTTAATTGGTTTTAAACAATTTCAGCAACAAAACGAAGCGACATCTACTCCTGAGTTTGAAAACTTAGATTATAATTTAGCTTACACTTACTTCAAGCTTAAAAATTACGAACAAGCTACAAATTACTTCAACCAATTTATTTCAAGTAAAAAAGATGATAAAGTAAGGTTGAATGATGCGTATTTACGTTTAGGTGATGGTCATTTTGTTTCAAGTCAATATAGCAGTGCTATAGATGCTTATAAAAATGCCATTAGATTAAATGAAATAGAATCTGATTATGCCTTTTTTCAAAAAGCAATAAGTACTGGTTATGCCGGAAATACTTCAGGAAAAATAAGTGAATTAGGAAGTTTTATTTCAAAATATCCAAAATCAAAACTTCGTGATGATGCTATGTTCGAGCTAGGTAATTCATATGTAAAAGCAAATGAAACCGATAAAGCTATGCCAATTTACGATAGATTGACAAACGAGTACCCAATGAGTTCGTTTGTGCCAAAAGGTTTGTTGCGTCAAGGTTTGGTGTATTATAATTCTAGTCAAAACGAGCAAGCTTTAGTGAAGTTTAAAAAAGTAGCAAACGATTATGCTGGTACTCCAGAAGCTGTGCAAGCGGTTGCAACGGCAAGATTAATTTATATCGATTTAGGTCGTGTAAACGAATATGCGGTTTGGGTTAAGCAATTAGACTATGTAGAAGTTACCGATGCCGATTTAGATAATGCCACTTACGAGGCTGCAGAAAAGCAATATTTAGATAATAACACAGATAAGGCCATTACGCAGTTTAATAAATATTTAAACGAATTTCCACGTGGGTTACACGCTTTACAATCACATTTTTATGTGGCACAACTTTATACAAAAAATAATTTGTTAGAGAATGCTGCTCCACATTATAAGTATGTTGTAGATGCTTCTCGAAGTGAATACACAGAGGAGGCTTTAATGAAATTGTCTCAGTTTTATTTAAGTTCTAAAAACTGGAACAAAGCGATGCCTATTTTAACAAGATTAGAGAGTGAAGCAAATTTTCCTCAAAACGTTGTGTTTGCACAATCTAATTTAATGAAGGCGAATTACGAATTGAATAATTATAACGAAGCCGTGTCTTATGCTGAAAAAGTGCTTAAGAATCCTAAAATCGATAATAAAATTCAAGCAGATGCTCAAGTTATAATTGCACGTTCGGCTATTAAAACAAATAATGAAGATTTAGCAAAAACGGCATACACTCAAGTAGAAAAAGTAGCTACAGGCGAAACTGCTGCCGAGGCTTTATATTACAACGCTTATTTTAAAAACAAGGAAGGTAAGCACGAAGCATCTAATGTTACGGTGCAGCAATTAGCTAAAAACTACTCGGGTTACAAATATTATAGTGCGAAAGGTTTAGTGCTAATGGCTAAGAATTTTTATGCTCTAAAAGATGCTTTTCAGGCTACATATATTTTAGAAAGTGTTATTACAAATTTTAAAGAATTTGATGATGTTGTAGCAGAAGCTAAAGCTGAATTAAGCAAAATTAAAAAAGAGGAATCTAAAACCAATTCATCTATTTTACCAGAAGATTAGTTTTATTCAAAAGCCATTTTAAGTAGGTTAGAATTTGAATCTTAGAATTTAATTAAGAAATAAAAATTATAAAATATGCGTAAGCACATCAATAGAATATTAACCGTTGCAACAACATGTATAGCAACACTTGGGTATGCACAAAGCAAACAAAATGACACTTTAAATACAGGTGTTATAGACGTTGTTAAACCATACGCGCCATCAATTTCCGATGCGTTTAAAGTAAAAGAAGCACCAACTTTAGACGATGCGACTACCGAAACTAAAAAAGAAATTAAATACAATATTTTCTCTTTTCCGGTAGCGTCAACCTTTACACCTTCAAAAGGTAAGGCGGCAGTTGTAGAAAAAGCAAAACCAGTAAAATTGTTTGATAATTACGCAACACTTGGTGTGGGTAGTTATACTACTATTTTAGGTGAAGTATATTTAAATCATGCCATAAGTCGAAATGAAAGTGTTGGTGGCTATGTAAGTCATCATTCTTCTGGAGGAAATATCGAAGGTGTAGAATTTGATGATGGATTTTCAGATTCTAAAATAAACGTGAATTATGCGAGTCGTATGCGCGATATGGCCTGGAATGTAGAAGGAGGTTTTCAATATTCAAACTACAATTGGTATGGTGTTCCAGACTCTCAAGTGATTTTTGCACAAGACGATAATATAAATGTTGGTCATGCATTTTATAATGCACATGTGGGAGGAGATATTAGTTTTGAAGATACTTACATTAACTCTGGAAGTGTATTGTTTAGACGTTTTGCTGATAATCAAAGTTCAGGAGAAAATCGTTTTATAGCAAAAGGGAAAGTAGATGTTCCTGTTAATGGAGAAGAGATTTCTACGGAAGTAAAAATTGATTACTTAGGTGGTGGTTTTAGTAACCTATATTCTGGTTTAGAAAGTATCGATTATGGTAATTTTCAGGTTGGTATTATGCCAAGCTACCAACTTATTAGAGACGATTTAACATTAAACCTTGGAGTTTCGGCCTATTATTTGAATGATACAGAAAGCGGATCAAACAACTTCTATATCTATCCAAACATTACAGCAACCTATAGAGTGGTTAGCGATGTGGTAATTGCTTATGGTGGTATTCAAGGTGATTTAGAGCAAAATTCTTATTACGATTTTGCTACCGAAAACCCATTTGTTTCTCCAACATTATTCATTACACCAACAGATAAACAATACAATGCGTATGTTGGTTTAAAAGGAAAACTTTCTAGTACTATGAGTTATAACGTTAACGGAAGTTATGCATCGAGCCAAAACAGAGCCTTATTTATATCTAACGAAATTACACGTTCTGGGGACGATTATACCTATGGAAACTCGTTTGGAGTTGTTTACGATGACATTAATACTTTTGGAGTTTCAGGTGAAATAAATGTTGATATTAACCGAAACTTTAACTTAGGTTTAAAAGCCGAATATTTTAGTTATTCTAGCGATACCGAAGCCGAAGCATGGAATTTACCAGATGTAAAAGGATCTATGTTTTTAGATTATCAAATTAATCAAAATTGGTTTGCAGGAGCTAATTTATTTTACACAGGCGAGCGTAAAGATCAATTTTTCTTAACGACATCAACACCTCAAATCATTACTTTAGATAGTTATTTTGATGCTAACGCGCATGTTGGTTATCACGTAACAGAGCAAATTTCAGTATTTGCAAAAGCAAACAATATAGCCAATAATAATTACGAACGTTGGCAGAACACGCCTGTTCAAGCTATTCAGTTTTTAGCAGGTGCAACATTTAAATTCGATTTTTAAAACATATTTTTGATGTTTCCGCGAAAGCGATAAATGTTTTAAAACTATAATATTTAGAAAAGCTAAGGTTTCATTTTTGGAACTTTAGCTTTTTTTATTGAATAAAAAGCAGATGTTAAAGTTCACGGGGTCGATTGTGATACGTTCTAATGTCGCTATGACAAAAACATTCAAAGAAGCATAACCGTTAGTCATTTCGACGTAAGGAGAAATCACATAAAGCTCAATGTTAGAATAGCCTTATATGCTTTAAAATATTGAGTTAAACAACACCATAACTATTCAAAATGCATCAATTGCGCCAAATAATCAAAATGTTCACCTTCTTTTATAATCTCGCATTTAAGACCAACCGTTTCACAAGCCAATTTTAAAGTTTCAAAATCTAGATATAACCATTTCATTGGGATTTCTTCTTCGTTTTTATAAGATAGAAAATAATCTAATTCACCATAGTAGTTCGAGTTAGTATCCATCCAATAACCACCATCTTCATCTTGATACATGTATTTGATATCCGATGAATCCATTAAAATTTGTCCGCCAGAATTAAGCAACCCTTTCAGTTGAGTTAAGTATTTTGAAACTTGAGATAATTCTTGAAAAATTCCGGTACCATTCATTAATAATAAAATGGTATCAAACGTTTCTGTTTCATCTAAAATATTTTTTATTTCAGCATTTACAACACCACGAAGTTTAGCAACTTCAATGGCGCCTTTAGAAACGTCGATAGCTTTAACTTTTTTATTGTTTTTTTGTAAATACAAACTATGGCTTCCTGAGCCACAACCAACATCTAAAATGTCGCCTTTTGCTAGTTTTAAAGCTTTTTGCTCTAGCTTCGGCATCTCTTCGAATTGGCGAAATAGATAAGGAATTGGCAAGGCATCATCATCAGAAATACTTGTTGATGTTATAATGTCTTCAGTATAGTTTCCGTTTTGGTAATCTAATAAGGCTTGTCCGAAAAGGTCTTTCATAAATAATACTTTGTTTATTCCTTTGAAAAAAGGAAATCTCATTTTATTTCTACGCAAGTATAAATCTCGTAAATTATACTATTTTTGCGCCATGCAAGACATTATTAACAATCTTCCAAAGCAGGCCAAAGATAAGCATAACGAGAATAAAAAATTCTTCACAAAGCTAAAAAAGAAGCCGCCTAAAAATTTAGATTACGTTATGCAAGATTTGCATGAACAAGAGTTTAAACGTACCGATTGTTTGGAGTGCGCCAACTGTTGTAAAACTACTGGACCGCTATTTACTGATAAAGATGTAGATAGAATTGCTAAACATTTTAGAATGAAAACACAGCAATTTATATCGCAGTTTTTACGTGTAGATGATGAGAATGATTATGTTTTACAAAGTGTGCCGTGTACCTTTTTAGGAGCCGATAATTATTGCTCTATTTACGATGTGCGTCCAAAAGCGTGCCGTGAGTTTCCACATACAGATAGAAGTAAGTTTCAACAAATTTCGCATCTTACTTTAAAAAACGTGGCTATTTGTCCAGCTGCATTTAATATTGTAGAAGAAATGAAAAAGCGCATTAAGGTTTAGTTTTGAAGTCTGGTTGTTATTTTACTAGGCTTGGTATAATAACTTTTTTACTATATTGTAAAACAAAAACAACCACTCTTGCAAACATTTCTAAACTATTTCGAGACCATACCATCATCACACCGTAGTATAATTTTAGTTGGAGGCTTGGCCTTTTTCTGGCTTTTAGAAGGTGCGGTACCATTATTTAAATTCAATTATAAAAAATGGGAGCATGCAGCTCCAAATATCTTTTTTACTTTAACTACAGTCGTTATTAATTTTGCCTTAGCTTTTTTACTGCTTAACTCAGCCGATTGGGTGATGGCTAACGATTTTGGAATTTTAAACTGGTTACCAGAAATGCCGCTATGGTTGTACATTATTCTAGGTGTATTTCTAATGGACTTTTTTGGAGCCTATTTAGCGCATTTTGTAGAGCATAAAGTGCCTATGTTATGGATGGTGCATTTGGTTCATCATTCCGATCATAAAGTCGATACAACTACCGCTAATAGACACCATCCTTTGGAAAGTGTTATTCGTTTTATGTTCACGCTATTGGGTGTTTTTGTTATTGGAGCTCCAATAGGTATTGTTATGTTGTATCAATCGATGTCTTTGGTGGCTACGCAGTTTACACATGCTAATATTAAGTTACCAAAAAGTGTCGATAAAATAATGAGTTATGTATTGGTGTCGCCCGATATGCATAAGGTGCACCACCACTATATGTTGCCTTATACGGACTCTAATTACGGAAATATATTTTCGGTGTGGGATAGATTATTAGGTACTTATATGGATTTTGATCGTGAGAAGTTAATTTATGGCGTTGATGTTTTTCCAGATGAAAAAGCTAACGGAAACATAAAAGAACTTTTAAAACAGCCTTTTAAAAAATACGAAAGACCAACTATAATTTCTGATAAAGATTAATACTTTTTTATTTTGAAACATTGCAAGATTGATATTCAGGGGCATCGTGGTTGTCGCGGTTTGTTACCCGAAAACAGTATGCCGGCATTTTTAAAAGCATTAGATTTAGGTGTGGACACTTTAGAGTTGGATGTGGCAGTTTCTAAAGATAAAATAGTTGTTGTTAGCCATGAACCTTATATGAATCCTGTGATTTGTTTAGACACTAAAGGTGACGCTATTTTAGATGAATATGCTAAGAAGTATAATTTGTATCAAATGACTTTAAATGATATTCAACAATTTGATTGTGGTTCTAAATATCATCCTAAATTCCCAAATCAGGAAAAAGTAAAAACATACAAACCATCTTTATCTGAAGTTTTAAAAGAAACTAAAAAAATAAATCCATCAATAAAATTCAATATTGAAATAAAATCAGACCCGGAGTATTATGATGTTTTTACTCCAAAGCCTAAAGAATTTGTAGCATTAGTTTTAGATGTTCTAAATGAAAACAACGCTTGCAACGAAACCAATTTGCAAAGTTTCGATTTACGGATTTTAGAAGAAATAAAAATTCAATCTCCTAAAATGGAGGTTGCCCTTTTAGTAGAGGATGATGAGATTATTTTAGAGAAACTCAATAAAATGAGTTATTCACCAGCTATTATAAGCCCGTATTACAAGTTGCTAAATAAAGAAATAGTTAGTGATTTAAAAATTAGAGGTTTTAAAGTGATACCATGGACGGTTAACACCGAACAGGATATAAAGCTCATGATAGACTATAATGTAAACGGAATTATAACAGATTACCCAGACAGACTCATTACTGTTTTAAAACAATACGTTTAAATTTTACTCATACATTAAATACTTCGAACGTGTTTTAGCAAAGGCATCTAAGCCTGTTTTCCAAGTTGCTTTAATTTGATTAGCGCTTAATCCAGATTCAATTTGTTGTTGTAATTTTTTTGTTCCGGCTAGTTTCGTGAAAAACGAATTGAAGAATTCTGTTTTATTTCCGGTGTTGTTGTAAGCTTTTATCAGCCAATTTAAATTAAGAGTATTTAGGTTTTCGGCTTCGGTTAAGTTTTCACCATAACATAATTTATTTTCATATTTTGGATGCTTAGCACCATGATTGGGTTGCGGTGTAAACTGAAAAGGAAACTGAGTTTTATTTAAAAACGGACTCCCAAAAATCTGAAATTGCGTTTCCGTTCCACGACCAGCACTTACGTTTGTGCCTTCAAAAAAGCAAAGGCTAGGGTAAAGGTTTATCGATTTGTCGTTTGGTAAATTCGGGCTAGGTTTTATAGGTAAGCTATATTCTAGGTTATGGTTATAGTTTTCCACAGGAATAACCTGTAAATCACAAGTGATACCTTGGTTTAGCCATTTTTCACCGTTAATCATTTTTGCATATTCTCCAATCGTCATGCCATGCACAGTTGGTATAGGGTGCATGCCCACGAAACTTTTATGAGCTGTTTCTAAAACAGGGCCATCAAAATAATGCCCGTTAGGGTTTGGTCTATCTAGAATTAAAACAGTAATATTCTGCTCGGCACAAGCTTCCATTACATAATGTAAACTCGAAATATAAGTGTAAAAACGAGCACCAACATCTTGAATGTCAAAAACAACTAAGTCTAAATTTTTCAATTGCTCTACCGAAGGTTTTTTGTTTTTTCCGTAAAGGGAAACTATAGGCAAGTTGGTTTTTATATCTACACCATCTTTAATAACTTCTCCGGCATCTGCCGTACCTCTAAAGCCATGTTCTGGTGCAAAAACCGTTTTAATATCAACGTTTAAGGCAAGTAGGGAATCTACTAAATGTGTATTGGTTTCTCCTTTAAAAATAACACTAGTTTGGTTGGCAACAATACCAACACGTTTGCCTTTTAGTATAGGTAAATAAAGAGCCGTTTGGTTGGCACCAACAGTGATGTTTTTTTCTGTTTCAATTTGTTTTGGGCTCTCCTTATCTAAAAGCGATAAGTTTTCCGACTTCGATTTCGTGACATTCCCACAAGAAATCATTACTAAAACAAATAATAAAACAGTATTTTTGAAAACATTTAATAGCATAATAAATTTTGAATTACGAGTTTTTTTTAGCCAAACGCATTATTGGTAGTAAAGCGTATAAAAGTAGTGTATCGGCACCAATAATAAAAATTGGTATTGCCGCTATTGCTATTGGTATTGTGGTCATGATGATTGCGATTGCCACAGGTATTGGTTTACAACAAAAAATTCGTGACAAAGTGGTTGCTTTCAATGGCCATGTTACCATTAGTAATTTCGATAGTAACAACTCTCAAGAAAGTATCGTGCCAATCTCTAAAAATCAGGAGTTTTATCCAGAGTTTAAAGAGGTTGATGGTATAAAACACGTACAAGCCGTAGCAACAAAATTCGGAATCATTAGAACAGAAACAGATTTTGAAGGTGCCGTGTTTAAAGGTGTCGGTCAAGATTTCGATTGGAGCTACTTTCAAGAATTTCTTATAGAAGGCAAACTACCAAGTTTTACCAAAAAATGGAGCGAAGAGGTTTTAATCTCACAATACTTAGCCGATAGATTAGGATTTAAAGTAGGCGAAAAGTTTCAAATGGTTTTCGCAAAAAACGATACCGAAAAAGCACCAAATATTATAACATTCAATATTGTGGGTATTTATAATTCCGGTTTTCAAGAATTAGATCAGCAATACTTAATAGGGAACATTCGCCACATACAACGTATTAATAATTGGGAAGAAGATCAAATAGGGAACTTCGAAGTTTTTATTTCCGATTATTCGCAACTCGATCGAAAAGGAATCGAAATTTATCAAAATACACCATCTACATTCAATACCATCACGGTAAGTAATAAGTATAGTTCCATTTTTGAGTGGATAAAAATATTCGATAAAAATATTTACGGCATTATCGGGATCATGATTCTCGTGGCAGGTATAAACATGATTACTGCGCTACTTGTTTTAATACTCGAGCGCTCACAAATGATAGGGATTTTAAAAGCCCTAGGAAGTAACAATTGGAGCATCCGTAAACTTTTTTTATACAATGCATCTTACCTTATTTTACTTGGTTTATTCTGGGGTAATTTACTCGGTTTAGGGCTGCTGTTTGCACAAAAATATTTTAAACTGTTTCCGCTAGATCCAAGTGTGTATTACGTTTCCGAAGCTCCAGTATATATAAGTTTAAGTTATATAGTTGCTCTTAATATTGGTACGCTTATTTTATGTTTACTCATGCTTTTAATACCATCGTATATTATCACGAAAATATCGCCAGTAAAAGCCATTCGATTCCAATAAAATTTAACTTTTCGGGCGCTACCGCAAGGGTCGGGCTTTCACTACTCGCTCCCTCCTAAGGACGGGGAGCTCAAACAGGCCGTTCAATCCCTAGCGCATCATCAGCTAAGGTTTTGTCTATTATTAGGTTTTGTAACCCTGCTAGTGTTACTTATTATTTTCAATATCACTAATATGGTGCTCTAAAGCCTTAACTGAAATTTGAATTTCAATAATTAAAAGCGATAACGAAGCGATTAACAAAAGAAGCGCCAAGCCAAACACCCAAACAGCAATTGCATTTTGCTGAATGTAGATTAAAAACATAGTCACCACACATAATAGTAAACTCGAAATGCCGAAAATTTGCATACTTCGCGTTAAATACAAACGCTTTTTTATATTCTGTATTTGTGCCATCAACACACTATCTTTTTTCTCAGTATACTTATCGTGCAAGTTTCTAATAGTTGCAGCGTAAGCTAAAAACCTATTGGTATATGCTAACATAATTAAGGAAATAGCCGAAAATAAAAGAGCAGGAGTAGTAAGCGTAAGTTGTTCCATAATGTAGTTTTATACTAGGTTGCAAAGTTAGTAATTTAATTAATCCTCAAGATTATTACCTCGCTGTGTTTTACTTTAATAGAATTCAATTTTTAATTTCATTTGGAAATTTTAAACTGGTATTCTATCTTTAAAAAATGCAAGAAGATTTTCTACACTACATCTGGAAATTCAAGAAATTTCAAACTCAAAGTTTAAAAACAGAAGCAAATCAAGCTATAACTATTACTTCTGTAGGGCAACATAACTTTAATTCTGGCCCCGACTTTTTTAATGCAAAACTTACTATTGGCGAACAACTTTGGGCGGGTAATGTGGAAATTCATATAAAATCATCCGATTGGTATTTGCACAATCACGAACAAGACCCAGCTTACGATGGTGTTATTCTACATGTAGTTTGGGAACATGATACCGAGATTTTTAGAAAAGATAATACGCCTATTCCAACATTAGTTTTGCGTGATTATATCGATTTTACGCTTTTAAACAATTATAAAAAGCTTTTTGCAAAACAAAACACATGGATTAATTGTGAAAACGATTTTGCAAATACCGACGATTTTGTTTTAACCAATTGGCTAGAGCGCTTGTATTTTGAAAGACTAGAACGAAAAGCAGGAGCTATTGAGTTGCTTTTGCAAGAATCTAAAAACGATTGGGAAGCCGTACTTTTTAAAATGCTTGCCAAAAACTTTGGGCTAAAAGTAAACGGAGATGCTTTTTTAAGTTTAGCGCAATCGGTCGATTTTTCGGTGGTTAGAAAATCGCAATCTAATTTGCAAAGTTTAGAAGCCTTACTGTTTGGACAAGCTAATTTATTGTCAGAATCTGTGGAAGATGCTTACTTTATAAGTTTATCAAAAGAATACAGTTTTTTAAAACAGAAGTTTCAGCTTAAAGAAAATCAAGTATTACCGTTACAATTTTTTAGATTACGACCGCCAAATTTTCCAACCATACGGTTATCTCAATTAGCAAATTTATATCACGAGCATCAAAATTTATTCTCTAAAGTGATAGAAATAGATAAGCTCGAAGATTTTTACAAGCTGTTTAATGTTTCAACTTCCGAGTTTTGGAAAACACATTATACTTTTCAAAAATCATCTAAACCTTCAACCAAAGTTATTACAAAGGCTTTCACAGATTTACTATTGATAAACACTATTCTTCCTTTAAAATTCTGTTACGCTAAACAAAAAGGACAAGATATAGATGGCTCTATTTTAAAGATAGCTTCAGAAATCAATTCAGAAAAAAATAGTATTATCGATGCTTTTAATAAACTGAAAAAAATGTCTAAATCGGCCTTTCAGTCACAATCGCTTATTCAATTAAAAACAGAGTATTGCGATAAAAATAAATGTTTACAATGTGCCGTTGGAAATTCACTTTTAATTAAATAGTTATTGTTTTTCTAAGGATTTCAATATTTGACAGGGTATTGTTATTAATATTAAGAAAGCGTTAAATATTTCAACCTAATAGCTTTTAAACAAAAAAAGGAATCCTTAAATTGCAAGCATGAACAATATCTATAAACCCTTATTGTTTTTTCAGAAGCATGGTTATTACGTGTGTCAACGTATTGCCGATCGTTTTGGTATTCGCGCTAAAGTGGTGCGTACTTCTTTTATGTATGTAACGTTTGTAACGGTTGGTTTTGGCTTTGCTTTGTATTTATTTCTTGCTTTTTGGATGCGTATAAAAGATTTAATTTACACAAAACGCTCTTCGGTTTTCGACCTATAACTTATGAATCCATTAATAAGAATTTTTAGAACTAAAATATATACAGCCATATTTTTGCTGGTTCTTATTCTACTCGTTGGCGTGTTTGGCTACATGATGATATCGAATTATACCGCTATCGATGCACTTTACATGACGGTTATTACCGTAACCACTGTTGGTTTTGGAGAGGTTGTACCATTGGATAATAATTCCAAAATATTTACTATTTTTTTAATATTAACTAGCATTGTAATTGTTGGTTATGCTTTATCTACTATTACCGAGTACATTTTAAGCAAAGACCACATTGAAGAATTAAAACAGAAAAAGATGCAAAAGAAAATTGATACGTTCGCCAATCATGTTATTATTTGCGGTTATGGAAGGAATGGAAAGCAGGCGGCTGTAAAATTGGCTGCGCACAACCGATCTTATGTTATTGTTGAGAAGAACAAAGAGATGATTGAGAAGTTGGAGTTAGACGGTGCACCTTATGTAATAGGTAACGCTAATGAAGATGAAACGCTTGTGCAGGCTGGTGTAGATCGAGCCAGTTGTTTTATATCTGCTTTACCAAGTGATGCTGATAATCTATTTGTAGTGCTTTCAGCTAGACAAATTAACCCGAAAATTAATATAATAAGTCGTGCATCTCAAGAGTCGTCTTATAGTAAGCTGAAGTTTGCAGGAGCTAATAATGTTATTTTACCAGATAAAATTGGTGGAGATCATATGGCATCTTTAGTTGTGGTTCCAGGACTTATGGAGTTTATTGATAACTTATCTATTGTCGGTAAATCGAATATAAATATAGAAGAAGTAGCTGTAGAAAAATTACATAGTAATAATATAGTTAAAACCATTCGCGATTTAGATTTACGCCGAAAAACGGGTTGTACCGTAATTGGTTATAAAGATGAAAACGGAGAATATATTGTTAACCCAGAAGCAGAATTAGAACTGGCTAAAAATTCTAAAATTATTGTTTTGGGACGTCCAGAACAAATTGAAGCATTAAATACAGAGTATAATATAGAGCAGTAATCATACGATTTTAGCGGTATTTTTTTTAAAATACCGTTTTTTTTTAGCATCTTGCTACTTTTTTGTGTCATTCTATAAGAGAATGAGCTAGTTTTTTGAAATTTAATTAACCAACATAATATCTTATGAAGAAATATCTTCTTTCAATTTTTACATTAATAGCACCTTTTTTAACATTTGCGCAAGAGACAGCCGAGTTAGGTATAGATCAGCAAATAGACCAGGCGTTTAAACCGATTTCAGATTTTTTCTCGAACGTTATCTTCTTTCAAGTATTCGGCACTCCATTTGTTTTAATTCTTTTAGTAGTAAGTGCATTGTTTTTTACTATTTATTTCGGTTTTCCAAACATTAGATATTTTGGTAAGGCCATTAAAACGGTAAGAGGTAAATATGAAGATATTGAAAAGCATGGCGCTAAAGAACTTTATGGTGAAGGTGGTGTTGCTCAAGGAATAGACATCAATACAATAGATGATATAGAAGAGCATCTTGTTAGTGTTGAGAATGATTTAGCCGTAGATGGTGATATTGTTGATACCATTAGAGATGAAAGTAGCGAAGGTGAAGTAAGTCACTTTCAAGCATTGGCAACTGCAGTATCAGGTACTGTTGGTAATGGTAATATTGCAGGTGTAGCTTTAGCGATTGCACTTGGTGGTCCGGGAGCAACCTTTTGGATGATTATTTGTGGATTACTAGGGATGTCAACAAAATTTGTTGAATGTACTTTAGGTGTACATTATAGAGATGTTGGTGAAGATGGTACGGTTTACGGAGGCCCAATGTATTATTTAAAGAAAGGTTTAAAGGAACGCGGTTTTGCTAAACTTGGAAAAGTAGCAGCTGTTGTATTTGCAATCTTTTGTATTGGAGGTTCTTTTGGTGGTGGTAATGCTGCGCAATCCAACCAAGCTACAATTGTAATAAAAGATTTATTAGGATTAGAAAGTACTGGAGCTGGATTCTGGATTGGAGTTATATTAGCTTTTACTGTAGGTATCATTATTATTGGAGGTATTAAACGTATTGCATCTGTTACAGAAAAAGTAGTGCCATTTATGGCGTTATTATATATTATATGTTGTTTATACATCATTTTAAGTAATTTCACACTTATTGATGATGCTGTAGGTTTAATTTTAGAAGAAGCATTTAACCCAACAGCAATTGGTGTTGGTGGATTTATAGGTGTTTTATTAGTAGGTTTCAAGCGTGCTGCCTTTTCAAACGAAGCAGGAGCAGGATCTGCATCTATTGCGCATTCAGCAGTAAGAACAAAATATTCTGCTAGTGAAGGTTTAGTAGCCTTATTAGAGCCATTTATTGATACGGTTGTAATTTGTACTATGACGGCTTTAGTTATTATCATTTTTAACTTTGGTGGATTCTTTGAGTATGGAGATGTTACAGGACAAGGTGTTGCGATTATCAATGGCGAATCTTATGAAGGAGCAGGTATTACTGCAAAAGCCTTTGCAGAGTATATTCCTTATTCTAATGTGTTTTTAACTATTGCAGTGGTGCTGTTTGCGGTTTCAACTATGATCTCTTGGTCGTATTACGGTTTGCAATCTTGGAAGTTTTTATTCGGAAGAGGTAAAGCTGCAGATTTAACTTATAAAATATTATTTTTAACTTTCGTAATTATTGGAGCTGCTGCTAGTATGAAATCTATTTGGGATTTCTCAGATGCTATGATATTTGCAATGGTATTCCCTAATATGATTGGTCTTTACTTCTTATTCCCAGTTGTTAAAAAACAATTAAATAGATATTTAGGAGCTATAAAACTTAAAAAGGACGCGTTAGAAAACTAAAATTTAAAACTTTTATATATGAAATCCCATGTCACGTTTTCTAAAAACCAACGGCATGGGATTTTTTTATTGTCTATACTCATAATTGCATTACAATGTGTTTACTTTTTTGTTGATTTTTCGGGAGAAGACATTCAAACCAAGGATGACGAGTTAGCAAAATTCACTAAAGAAATAGATTCACTTAAAGCTATAGAGTTAGAAGCCCGTAAACCAAAAATATTCCCTTTCAATCCTAATTTTATTACAGATTACAAAGGCGCTACTTTAGGTATGAGTAATCGGGAAATAGACAGGCTTCTTAATTTTAGAAAACAAGACCAGTGGATAAACTCATCTAAACAATTTCAAGAAGTTACCCAAGTATCAGATTCTTTATTAAACAAAATATCTCCGTATTTTAAATTCCCAGAATGGGTAACTAATCCTAAAACCTTTAAATCATCCTATAGCAATTCATATAAAACCAAACCCAAAACCTTTGCTCAAAAACAAGATTTGAATACGGCCACGGCCAAACAGCTTCAAAAAGTGAATGGTATTGGAGAAGCGTTTTCAAAACGAATTATTAAATTCAGAAATAAATTTAAAGGCGGTTTTATAGCCGATGTGCAATTGCAAGATGTTTATGGCCTAACGCCAGAAGTTATTCAGAAAATACAATTAGATTTCACGGTTAAAACACCGCGACATATTAATAAAATAAATTTAAACACGGCATCCGTAGATCAATTGGTTACCATACAACATATTGATTACGATTTGGCGCACCATATCATCGAGCAGCGTAGTTTACGAGAGGGATTTAAATCCTTTTCAGAATTACTAAAAGTAAAAGACTTTCCAGTAAATAAAATCGAGATAATTGAATTATATTTGCGAATTGACAACACAAACTAATGAATAGCATGTACTTCACAGAAGAGCACCAACTTTTTAGGAAAAGTCTTCAAGATTTTTTACAAAAAGAAGTTGTTCCACATATTGAAAAGTGGGAGCAAACGGGTCTAATAGATCGTTTTATTTGGAAAAAATTTGGTGATATGGGATTCTTCGGAATTAAATATCCTGAAACTTATGGTGGTTTAGATTTAGATTTATTCTATACTGTAATTCTGCTCGAAGAACTTCAAAAAATAAATTCAGGTGGTTTTGCCGCTGCTATTTGGGCGCATACTTATTTAGCCATGACGCATTTAAATGCAGAAGGCGACGAGGCAATAAAACAGAAATATTTAGTACCAAGTATTACTGGAGATAAAATAGGATGTTTGTGTATTAGTGAGCCTTTCGGCGGAAGTGATGTTGCAGGTATGCGCACCACTGCTGTTAAAAAAGGTGATAAATATATTATCAATGGGTCAAAAACATTTATTACAAATGGCGTTTTAAGCGATTACTTAGTAGTTGCGGCAAAAACAAGTCCAGAATTAGGTAATAAAGGCATTAGTATATTTGTTGTAGATCGTGAAACCAAAGGTTTATCGGCAACTAAACTTAACAAACTAGGATGGAGAGCATCCGATACGGGAGAAATAGCTTTTGATAATGTTGAAATCCCAGCAAATCAAATATTAGGCGAAGAAGATAAAGGTTTTGCATATATTATGCAGCATTTTGCACTAGAGCGTTTAATTATGGGGATTAATGGCCATGCACGAGCAGAATTTGCGCTAGAATATGCTTTAAAGTATATGAGCGAGCGTCAAGCCTTCGGCCGTACTATCGATAAATTCCAAGCCTTACGCCATACCATTGCCGATTTATATACCGATATGGAAATGTGTAAAACATTTAACTACGCCGTAGCATATCGATTAAATAAAGGGGAGTATGTGGTGAAAGAAGCTACCATGTCTAAGCTAAGGTCTACTAAAATGGCCGACGAGGTTATTTATCAATGTCTGCAATTTCTGGGTGGCTACGGCTACATGGAAGATTACCCAATGGCAAGACTCTTACGCGATAGTCGTTTAGGGCCAATTGGTGGTGGAACATCAGAAATTTTGCGAGAAATTCTAGCTAAAATTATCATCGACAAAAAAGAATATAAAGAAGCAACATAATTTGTTTGGGCAAATTGCACCTATTATAATTTGTGCTTTTCATTTAGATAAAGTTTAATTTAAGGTGTAGTTTTTTATTAAAATAGAATAGTGCTTAGGCGCAAACACGCTTTCCGCTATATCTGTTTTGAGCTTAATAGGGTTCGGTGTTATTATAAAAGCAGGTGTAAATCTTAATTTTTTACATCTATTTGTGTTTAGGTAAAGCACAAAAAAGGATGCCGCATCAATCGTTTTTGCAGGTAAACCTGCTTTTTTCAGTATTAAAAATCGAGTATCCTTAATCCGTATAGTACAATTCAAAAAAAAATATTTTAAATTTTAATTATTATTTAGAAATTATTATATATTTGCACCCTGAAAATTCTAAAAGAGAGGAGGTTAAGACACTATGTTAATAATACCAGTTAAAGAAGGAGAAAATATAGATAGAGCGTTAAAGCGTTACAAACGAAAGTTTGTAAAAACAACGGTAAAAAACCAGTTAAACACGCGCAAGCAATTTAACAAACCTTCTATTGTACGTAGAGCTCAGGTTCAAAAAGCTCAATACATTCAAGGATTAAGAGACGCAGAAGAAGTATAATTTCTGCCCTTTATAATATTAAATCCCGCAACTTGCGGGATTTTTTTGTTTACAAAAGTTTCATTACGTCAGTATGTTAAGTGTAATGTACGTCTTTTTGTTTTAAAATTCTTACTTTTTTATTGCTGCCTCACTTCATAATAATGAAAAAACATTGTATATTTAAAAACAAATCATACCCCAAATACATGTCTTTTCAATCTTTTACCGATTATCTCCTACTGGAAAAAAACTATTCGGTATTGACTGTAAATGCATATCAAGCAGATTTAAAAGCCTTTTTAAAATATATAGAAAAAGAATTTGATGATGATTCTATCACAAATGTAAACTATTCACAAATTCGTAGTTGGATTGTTTCGTTGGTAGAAAGCGGTATTTCCAATAGAAGTATAAACCGAAAAATTTCATCATTAAATACCTATTATAAATTTCTTTTAAAAGTAGGAGATCTTCAATTAAACCCATTAGCAAAACATCGCGCTCTAAAAACAAGTAAAAAAATACAAGTGCCATTTTCTGAAATCGAAGTAGCAAACGTGTTAAACGAATTGAATTTCGGCACCGACTTCGAGAGCTTGCGTAATAAACTCATTATAGAGCTGTTTTATTCAACAGGCATTCGTAGAATAGAATTAGTAGAGCTAGAACTCTCTCGATTTGATATCAGTAATAAAACACTTAAGGTTAAAGGGAAGCGAAATAAGGAGCGTATTATACCATTATTACCATCGGTTATTGAAACCTGTAAAAGCTATTTAAAGGCCCGAAATGAATTGGAAGTACTTGTAGATTCCGATAGATTGTTTTTAACCCAAAAAGGTGTTAAAATATATGAAACACTTGTTTACAGAGTAATTAATGAGTATTTTAGTTTAGCATCTTCAAAGGTTAAAAAGAGCCCACATATACTAAGGCATTCTTTTGCAACACATTTGTTAAACCAAGGTGCAGACTTAAATGCTGTTAAAGAGCTTCTTGGTCATTCAAGTTTAGCGGCAACACAAGTTTATACACATAATAGTATAGCCGAATTAAAAAAGGTGCATGTTAATGCGCACCCTAGAAGTAAAAAATAAAGTAAACTAAGCTGAAGTTTTTAATTTCAACTTTAATAATTGTTTAACCAAAAAAACACAAGTATGAAAGTAAACACCCAATCCGTAAATTTTAACGCAGATCAAAAATTAATAGATTTTATCCAAAAACGAATGGACAAATTAGATTTGTTTTATGATAAGGTAATTAAATCGGATGTTTTTTTAAAGTTAGAAAACACCAGTGATAAAGAAAATAAAGTATTTGAAGCACGTGTAAGTGTACCAGGCGATAGTTTTGTTGTAAAAAAACAGTGTAAAAGTTTTGAGGAAGGTGCAGATATGGCCATAGCATCATTAGAGCGCCAATTAAAAAAACGAAAAGAAAAATTAAGAGCACATTTATAATATTTAGAACGATTTTATAGAAACAGCTTTGTTTTGGTGAAAAAAGAATGGGATACCCCGTTATTACTAAAGTAATCGCGTTTCAAGAAGAGAAGAAATGAATCTAAAACACATAGTTTTTAATAGAATTTGAAAATAGTTTGAAATTCTATGTAAAATTTATTGAAAAAATGTTTTGAATATTTAAATAAATCTATACATTTGCAGTCCGTTAGAAATAGCGGACTTTTTTTATGCGTAAAAAAAGAAAAAAGCCGATGTAGCTCAGCTGGCTAGAGCAGCTGATTTGTAATCAGCAGGTCGTGGGTTCGAGTCCCTCCATCGGCTCTTTTAAAATTTGAATTCTAATTATTTAGAAATAAGAGTTTTAGATTGAAATATTGAATTTAGGGGAGATACTCAAGCGGCCAACGAGGGCAGACTGTAAATCTGCTGACTACGTCTTCGCAGGTTCGAATCCTGCTCTCCCCACAATTTTTAAGGATTAAGCGATTAATCTAAAAAGTTTATTGAAATATTGATAATACCCTTTAAAGATTTTTGTATCTATAAAAAAGAATTCTACTTTTGTGGAAATTCTAAATGTAGATTTAAAATTTTTAATTAATGCGAGAGTAGCTCAGTTGGTAGAGCGTCAGCCTTCCAAGCTGAATGTCGCCGGTTCGAACCCGGTCTCTCGCTCAAAGTTCCTGCGAAATCAGGAATCTCTTCTTTTAAAAAATCTTTTTTTAAGATAGATTGAAAGAATAGGGAATAAAAACTTTACGCCGGTGTAGCTCAGGGGTAGAGCGTTTCCTTGGTAAGGAAGAGGTCACGAGTTCAATTCTCGTCATTGGCTCTAAAGAAAAAATTAGAATACACTAATATTATTATATAACAAAGATTAAAATCATTTTAAAAACATGGCAAAGGCAACTTTTGATCGTTCAAAACCACACTTAAACATTGGTACAATTGGACACGTAGATCACGGTAAAACAACTTTAACTGCTGCTATTACTAAAGTATTAGCTGATGCAGGTTATTCTGAAGCAAGATCATTTGATCAAATTGATAATGCTCCTGAAGAAAAAGAAAGAGGTATAACAATTAATACATCTCACGTAGAGTATGCAACATTAAACCGTCATTACGCTCACGTTGACTGTCCAGGTCACGCGGATTACGTAAAGAACATGGTAACTGGTGCTGCACAAATGGATGGTGCTATCTTAGTAGTTGCGGCTACAGATGGTCCAATGCCACAAACTCGTGAGCACATCTTATTAGGACGTCAGGTAGGTATTCCTCGTATCGTTGTATTCATGAACAAAGTGGATATGGTTGATGATGAAGAATTAATCGAATTAGTAGACATGGAAGTTAGAGATTTATTATCTTTCTATGAGTACGATGGAGATAACGGACCTGTAATCGCTGGTTCTGCTTTAGGTGCACTTAACGGTGAACAAAAGTGGGTTGATACAGTATTAGAATTAATGCAAGCTTGTGACGATTGGATCGAAGAGCCATTACGTGAGGTTGATAAACCTTTCTTAATGCCTATCGAGGATGTATTCTCTATTACTGGTCGTGGTACTGTTGCAACTGGTCGTATTGAAACTGGTATTGCAAATACTGGAGATCCTGTAGAAATTATTGGTATGGGTGCTGAGAAATTAACATCTACTATCACAGGTATCGAAATGTTCCGTCAAATATTAGATAGAGGTGAAGCTGGTGATAATGCTGGTATCTTATTAAGAGGTATTGAGAAATCTCAAATCTCTAGAGGTATGGTTATTGTTAAGCCAGGTTCTGTAACACCACACGCTAAATTTAAAGCTGAGGTTTACATCCTTAAGAAAGAAGAAGGTGGGCGTCACACTCCATTCCACAACAACTACCGTCCACAGTTCTACGTACGTACAACTGATGTAACTGGAAACATTGCGCTTCCTGATGGTGTTGAAATGGTTATGCCAGGAGACAACTTAACTATTACTGTTGAATTAATTCAAACAATTGCAATGACTGTAGGTTTACGTTTCGCAATTCGTGAAGGTGGTAGAACAGTTGGTGCTGGTCAGGTAACTGAAATTTTAGACTAATATAGTCCAAAGCATATAAAAAAGTTAAGGTATTCCTTTTTGGAATACCTTGACTTTATTTACGGGCGTAGCTCAGTTGGTAGAGCACTGGTCTCCAAAACCAGGTGTCGGGAGTTCGAGTCTCTCCGCCCGTGCAAAATATCAGAGATTAATAAATCTCAATGAAGTGTTTACACTAAGCATCTTTTAGATGTTGTAAAAAAAAGTAAAAATGGCTGGATTTGTAAATTATATAAAAGAATCATTTGGAGAACTTAAAAACAATGTAAGTTGGCCAACATGGGCAGAAGCTCAAAGTTTAACTATTTTGGTTGCTGTGTTTTCAATTATATTCTCTCTTGCAATATGGGGAGTAGATACAGTATTTAGTAATGTTATATCATTTTACTTTGATCTAATTAAATAAAAAAAAATTATGTCTGAAGTAAGTGAAAAAAAATGGTACGTAGTTCGTGCTGTAAGTGGTCAGGAGAACAAAATTAAGACATATATCGAGAATGAAATTGCTCGTTTAGGTCTTACTGATTATGTAGACCAAGTATTAGTACCTACAGAACGCGTTATCCAAATCCGTAACGGAAAAAAAATCCATAAAGAAAAAGTATTCTTCCCAGGATATATTATGGTACAAGCAAATTTAACAGGTGAAGTTCCTCATATTATTCGTTCAGTAACAAATGTTATTGGATTTTTAGGTGAAACAAAAGGTGGAGATCCTGTGCCATTGAGACAGTCTGAAGTAAACAGAATGTTAGGTAAGGTTGATGAGTTGGCTGTTGAAGAAAGTTCTATTGTAGCAATACCATATACAAAAGGAGAAACTGTTAAAGTAATTGATGGTCCTTTTAATGGTTTTGATGGAACTATCGAAAACATAAATGAAGAAAAGCGTAAGCTTGAAGTAATGGTGAAAATCTTCGGAAGAAAAACACCATTAGAATTAAGCTATATGCAAGTTGAAAAAGTATAATAGTGTTACATTAAGATAGATTAAACGTCTCGCTTCCAAAAGAGAGGTTTTTTCGAATTAAATTATTAAAAATGGCAAAAGAATTAAGTAAAGTAGTTAAGTTACAAGTTCGGGGAGGTGCTGCGAATCCGTCGCCACCGGTTGGACCCGCTTTAGGAGCCGCTGGTGTTAACATCATGGAGTTCTGTAAGCAATTCAATGCTAGAACCCAAGATAAAGCTGGTAAAGTATTACCAGTTGTTATATCTGTTTATAAGGACAAATCGTTTGATTTTGTAATTAAAACTCCTCCAGCAGCAGTCCAGTTAATGGAAGCAGCTAAGTTGAAGAAGGGTTCTGGAGAGCCAAACCGTAAAAAAGTAGCTAAAGTATCTTGGGATCAGGTTAAAACTATCGCTGAAGATAAAATGGTAGATTTAAATGCATTTACTATCGAGTCTGCAATGAAAATGATAGCTGGAACTGCAAGATCAATGGGAATAACTGTAACAGGGCAATTCCCTAATTAATCTATTAAAGACATTAGAAAATGGCAAGATTAACAAAAAAGCAAAAAGACGCTTTAGCGAAAATTGAAAAAGGAAAAGTATATTCTCTTACTGAAGCATCAGCCTTAGTGAAAGATATTTCTAACATGAAATTTGATGCGTCAATTGACTTAGCAGTACGTTTAGGAGTAGATCCACGTAAAGCTAACCAGATGGTGAGAGGTGTTGTTTCACTTCCTCATGGTACTGGTAAAGATGTAAAAGTATTAGCATTAGTAACACCAGATAAAGAAGCCGAAGCAAAAGAAGCTGGAGCTGATTACGTAGGTTTAGATGAGTATCTTGATAAAATCAAGAGCGGTTGGACAGACGTTGATGTAATTATCACTATGCCAAGTGTTATGGGTAAGTTAGGTCCTTTAGGACGTGTATTAGGTCCACGTGGTTTAATGCCTAACCCAAAAACAGGTACAGTAACTATGGATGTAGCAAAAGCTGTAACAGAAGTGAAAGCTGGTAAAATTGACTTTAAAGTTGATAAAACTGGTATTGTACACGCTGCTATTGGTAAAGCATCTTTTAGTGCCGATAAAATTGCAGGTAATGCAAATGAATTATTAACAACTTTAATGAAACTAAAACCAACAGCTTCTAAAGGTGTTTATGTAAAGAGCATATTTATGTCTTCTACAATGAGCCCAAGTATCGCTGTTGATCCTAAAATTGGTTAATTAAGTTAAAACTTTTATTATGACAAGAGAAGAAAAATCACAAGTAATTGAGGAGTTAACTGCAGAATTAGCTAATAATGCAAATATCTATTTAGCTGATATTTCAGGATTAAATGCAGATACTACTTCAAATTTACGTCGTGCTTGTTTTAAAGCAAACGTAAAATTAGCAGTTGTTAAAAATACATTACTTGAGAAAGCAATGGAAGCATCAGAAAGAGATTTCGGAAACCTTCCATCTGTATTAAAAGGAAATACATCAGTTATGTATTCTGAAACAGGTAACGTACCAGCGAAACTTATTAAAACATTCCGTAAAAAATCTGATAAGCCTTTATTAAAAGGTGCATTTATCGAGGAGTCTGTTTATATCGGTGACGATCAATTAGACATGTTAGTTGATATCAAGTCTAAAGAAGAGTTATTAGGAGAGATTGTTGGATTATTACAATCGCCTGCTAAAAACGTTATTTCAGCACTTAAATCAGGTGGTGGAACAATAGCTGGACTTATAAAAACACTTTCTGAGAGATCAGAGTAGTATTAAATAGTACGCACTTTATTACATTATATTATTATTAAAATTTATTAAAACGATAGAAAAATGGCAGATTTAAAAGATTTCGCAGAACAATTAGTTAACCTTACTGTAAAAGAAGTAAATGAGTTAGCAACTATATTAAAAGATGAGTACGGTATCGAGCCTGCTGCTGCTGCTGCAGTTGCTGTTGCTGGTCCTGCTGCTGGTGGAGAAGCTGAAGAAGCTCAAACTGAATTTGATGTTATTTTAAAAGCTGCAGGTAGCTCTAAGTTAGCTGTTGTAAAATTAGTTAAAGAATTAACTGGTTTAGGTTTAAAAGAAGCTAAAGGTTTAGTTGATGATGCACCAAGTGCAATCAAAGAAGGTGTATCTAAAGACGAAGCTGAAGCTTTAAAAGTATCTTTAGAAGAAGCTGGAGCAGAGGTTGAGTTAAAGTAAGCTTAACATCTCAAGAACATAACGGTTTAGGTCTGGAGCACGCGCTACCAGACCTAGACCATTTTGTGTATAATAGTATTTATACCAAAAGCAATACCCAAAACAACTCAAATTACTTGACTTGTTTTTTGCAGTTTAATTAGTGTTTTAAAGCACTATCATTATTTTTTTAATCATAATTCCGTCCATTGATGTTGTCAACACAAGCTGAAAGATTAAATTTCTCGTCTATTGTAAATAAGACAGATTATCCTGACTTTTTGGATATTCAGATAAAATCTTTTCAAGATTTTTTCCAATTAGAGACAAAATCTGAAGAAAGAGGTGATGAAGGTCTATATAATACCTTCATGGAAAACTTTCCTATCACCGATTCTCGTAATCAATTCGTTTTAGAATTTTTAGATTACTTCGTAGATCCACCAAGATATGCTATTGAAGAGTGTATTGAGCGTGGTTTAACATATAGCGTTCCGCTTAAAGCTAGGTTAAAGTTATATTGTACCGATCCTGAACACGAAGATTTTGAAACTATTGTTCAAGATGTTTATTTAGGAACTATTCCTTACATGACACCTTCTGGTACGTTTTGTATCAACGGTGCCGAGCGTGTGGTTGTATCTCAGTTACACCGTTCACCTGGTGTATTCTTCGGTCAATCTTTTCATGCTAATGGAACAAAATTATATTCAGCAAGGGTTATACCATTCAAAGGATCATGGATTGAGTTTGCTACCGACATCAATCAAGTGATGTACGCATACATTGATAGAAAGAAGAAATTACCTGTTACAACGCTTTTCCGTGCTATCGGTTTTGAGCGTGATAAAGATATTTTAGAGATTTTCGACTTAGCTGAAGAAGTTAAAGTATCGAAATCTGGATTAAAAAAGTACTTAGGAAGAAAATTAGCAGCCCGTGTATTAAATACATGGCATGAGGATTTTGTTGATGAAGATACTGGTGAGGTAGTATCAATTGAGCGTAACGAGATTGTGCTTGATCGTGATACTATTTTAGATAAAGACAACATAGAAGAAATTCTTGAAGTTGATGTTAAAACTGTTCTTTTACATAAAGAAAGTAATGAACAAGGCGATTACGCTATTATTCATAACACACTTCAAAAAGATCCAACAAACTCTGAAAAAGAGGCTGTTGAACATATATATAGACAATTACGTAATGCTGAGCCGCCAGATGAGGAAACTGCTCGTGGAATAATTGATAAATTATTCTTCTCAGACCAACGTTACTCTTTAGGAGAAGTTGGGCGTTACAGAATGAACAAAAAATTACAGTTGGATATTGGTATGGATAAGCAAGTGCTTACCAAAGAAGATATCATAACGATTATAAAATACTTAATCGAGCTTATTAATTCTAAAGCAGAGATTGATGATATTGATCACTTATCTAACCGTCGTGTACGTACAGTTGGTGAGCAGTTATCTTCTCAATTTGGTGTTGGTTTAGCACGTATGGCTCGTACTATTCGCGAGCGTATGAACGTTCGTGATAACGAGGTATTTACTCCAATAGATTTAATTAATGCTAAGACATTATCGTCTGTTATTAATTCTTTCTTCGGTACAAACCAGTTATCTCAATTTATGGATCAAACCAATCCATTAGCTGAGATTACACATAAGCGTCGTTTATCGGCTCTTGGACCAGGTGGTCTTTCGAGAGAAAGAGCAGGGTTCGAGGTTCGTGATGTTCACTATACACACTACGGCCGTTTATGTCCAATTGAAACTCCTGAGGGACCAAATATTGGTCTTATATCTTCACTTTCAGTATTTGCTAAAGTGAACTCAATGGGATTCATTGAAACGCCATATAGAAAAGTAACTGATGGTGTTGTTGATATTGTTAACGAACCAACTTATTTAAGTGCAGAAGAAGAAGAAGAAAAATTAATCGCACAAGCAACTGTAAAGGTTGATGAAAACGGTAAAATTTTACATGACAAGGTAATTGCACGTATGGAAGGTGATTTTCCTGTTATCGAACCTACAAGGTTAGATTATACAGATGTTGCACCAAACCAAATTTCGTCTATCTCGGCTTCTTTAATTCCTTTCTTAGAGCATGATGATGCGAATAGAGCGCTGATGGGATCTAACATGATGCGTCAAGCAGTGCCTTTATTAAGAGTAGATGCACCAATTGTTGGTACAGGTTTAGAGCGTCAAGTAGCTTCAGATTCTCGTGTTTTAATTAACGCAGAAGGAAGAGGTGAAGTTCTTTATGTTGATGCTAATGAAATTAAAATTAGATACGACCGTACTGAAGATGAAGCTAAAGTAAGTTTCGATAGCGATATCAAGACTTATAAATTAGTGAAATTCCGTAAAACGAATCAAGGTACTTCTATCAACCTTAAGCCAATTGTGGTTAAAGGAGATATAGTTGCTAAAGGTCAAGTTTTATGTGAAGGTTATGCAACTCAAAAAGGTGAATTAGCTCTTGGTAGAAATATGAAAGTAGCCTTTATGCCTTGGAAAGGGTATAACTTTGAGGATGCAATTGTAATTTCAGAAAAAGTTGTTCGTGAAGATATATTTACATCTATTCATATTGATGAGTATTCTTTAGATGTTAGAGATACAAAATTAGGTAACGAAGAGTTAACTAATGATATTCCTAACGTTTCTGAAGAAGCTACTAAAGATTTAGATGAAAACGGAATGATCCGTATTGGAGCAGAGGTTAAACCTGGTGATATCTTAATTGGTAAAATTACGCCAAAAGGAGAATCTGATCCAACTCCGGAAGAAAAATTATTACGTGCTATCTTTGGTGATAAAGCAGGTGATGTTAAAGATGCGTCGTTAAAAGCGTCTCCTTCATTACATGGTGTTGTTATCGAGAAGAAATTATTCGCAAGAGCGGTAAAAGATAAGCGTAAAAGAGCTCAAGATAAAGATGATATCTTAGCTTTAGAAGCACAATACGATAGAAAGTTTGAAGATTTAAAAGATGTTTTAATCGAAAAGCTTTTCAATATTGTAAACGGAAAAACTGCTCAAGGTATTTTTAATGATTTAGGTGAAGAAGTATTACCAAAAGGTAAAAAATTCACACTTAAAATGTTAAATGCTGTTGATGATTATGCGCATTTAGTGTCTGGAAAATGGACAACTGATGAGCACACAAATACATTAGTTGCCGATTTAATTCACAACTATAAAATTAAAGAGAACGATTTACAAGGATCTTTACGTCGTGAGAAGTTTACCATTTCTGTAGGTGATGAGTTACCAGCAGGAATTATCAAACTAGCTAAAGTTTACATCGCTAAAAAGCGTAAACTTAAAGTAGGTGATAAAATGGCAGGACGTCACGGTAACAAAGGTATTGTTGCTCGTATCGTTCGTCAAGAAGATATGCCATTCTTAGAAGATGGAACGCCAGTTGATATTGTATTAAATCCATTAGGTGTACCGTCTCGTATGAATATTGGTCAAATTTATGAAACAGTTCTTGGATGGGCTGGTCAAAAATTAGGTCGTACTTATGCAACGCCAATCTTTGATGGTGCAACTATAGAACAAATTAATGGATTTACAGATGAAGCTGGAATTCCAAGATACGGACATACTTATTTATATGACGGTGGAACAGGTAAGCGTTTCGATCAACCAGCAACAGTTGGTGTGATTTACATGCTTAAACTTGGACACATGGTTGATGATAAGATGCACGCACGTTCTATTGGACCTTACTCATTAATTACACAACAACCATTAGGTGGTAAAGCACAATTTGGTGGTCAACGTTTTGGTGAGATGGAAGTTTGGGCACTTGAGGCTTATGGAGCATCAAGCACCTTACGAGAAATTTTAACTGTAAAATCTGATGATGTTATTGGTAGAGCCAAAACTTACGAAGCTATCGTAAAAGGAGAACCAATGCCAGATCCAGGATTACCAGAATCATTCAATGTATTAATGCATGAATTGAAAGGTTTAGGATTGGATATCAGATTAGAAGAGTAAAAAAATAGTTGGCAGTTAACAGTCAACATTAAATAGACTATTTTTTAGACTAAATAATGTTGACTGAGAACTCAGACTGAAGACTTAAAAAACATGGCAAGAAAACAAGATAAGAATACAGTAAAGAGGTTTAATAAAATCTCAATTGGTTTAGCATCACCAGAATCTATTTTAGCAGAATCTAGAGGTGAGGTTTTAAAACCAGAAACTATCAATTATCGTACGCACAAACCAGAAAGAGATGGTTTGTTCTGTGAGCGTATCTTCGGTCCTGTAAAGGATTATGAGTGTGCTTGTGGTAAATATAAAAGAATACGTTACAAAGGGATCGTTTGTGACCGTTGTGGTGTAGAAGTAACAGAAAAGAAAGTACGTAGAGATAGAGTAGGGCACATTAACTTAGTGGTTCCTGTAGCTCATATCTGGTACTTCCGTTCTTTACCAAACAAAATTGGATATTTATTAGGATTACCATCTAAGAAGTTAGATATGATTATTTACTACGAACGTTATGTAGTAATTCAACCAGGTAATGCTAAAAATGAAGAAGGTGAACCATTACAAAAAATGGATTTCCTTACGGAAGAAGAATACTTAAATGTTCTTGAGTCACTTCCACAAGATAATCAGTATTTAGATGATGAAGACCCTAACAAGTTTTTAGCTAAAATGGGTGCTGAGTGTTTAATCGATTTATTAGCTCGTATTGATTTACAAGCTTTATCATATGAATTACGTCATAAAGCAAATACTGAAACGTCTAAACAACGTAAAACAGAAGCTTTAAAGCGTTTACAAGTTGTTGGAGCCTTAAGAGATTCTAATAAAAATAGAGAAAATCGTCCAGAATGGATGATTATGAAGGTTGTGCCAATTATCCCGCCAGAATTACGTCCTTTAGTGCCGTTAGATGGTGGTCGTTTTGCAACTTCAGATTTAAATGATTTATACCGTCGTGTAATTATCCGTAACAACCGTCTTAAAAGATTGGTTGAGATAAAAGCACCAGAAGTTATTTTACGTAATGAAAAACGTATGCTACAGGAATCTGTAGATTCGTTATTTGATAATACACGTAAATCATCAGCTGTAAAAACGGATTCTAATAGACCATTAAAATCATTATCAGATTCATTAAAAGGTAAGCAAGGACGTTTCCGTCAAAACTTACTTGGTAAGCGTGTTGATTATTCTGCACGTTCGGTAATTGTTGTTGGACCAGAATTAAAATTACATGAATGTGGATTGCCAAAGAATATGGCAGCAGAGCTTTACAAACCTTTCGTAATTAGAAAACTAATTGAAAGAGGTATTGTAAAAACTGTAAAATCTGCAAAGAAAATTATAGACAAAAGAGAACCAGTGGTTTGGGATATCTTGGAAAATGTTCTTAAAGGACATCCAGTATTATTAAACCGTGCGCCTACGTTACACCGTTTGGGTATACAAGCGTTTCAACCTACGTTAATCGAAGGTAAAGCGATTCAATTACACCCATTAGTATGTACGGCATTTAACGCCGATTTTGATGGTGATCAAATGGCGGTGCATTTACCACTTGGACCAGAAGCTATTTTGGAATGTCAGTTATTAATGTTGGCATCTCACAATATCTTAAATCCAGCAAACGGTTCACCAGTAACAGTACCTTCTCAGGATATGGTGCTTGGTCTGTACTACATGACCAAGTTACGTACGTCTACACCAGAAGTGAAAATTAAAGGTGAAGGTTTAACTTTTTATTCTCCAGAAGAAGTAGAAATTGCTTTTAATGAAGAAAGAGTAGACTTGAATGCTGGTATTAAGGTTAGAACTATCGACATTAATGAAGATGGTAAACTTGATAAAATGATTATTGAGACTACTGTAGGTCGTGTATTGTTTAATCAACACGTACCACAGTCTGCTGGATATATAAACCAAGTATTAACCAAGAAATCTTTAAGAGATATTATTGGTGATATTTTGAAAGCAACTTCTGTTCCTGAAACGGCTGATTTTTTAGATGCAATTAGAACGTTAGGATTTAAGTTTGCATTCCAAGGTGGTCTATCATTTAGTTTAGGTGATATTATTATTCCACCAGAAAAACAATCAATGATTGATAAGGCTAACACGTTAGTTGACGGTATAACCGGAAACTATAACATGGGACTTATTACTAACAACGAACGTTATAACCAAGTTATTGATATTTGGACTTCAACGAATGCTGAATTGACAGAATTGTCAATGAAACGTATTAGAGAAGATCAACAAGGATTTAACTCGGTGTTTATGATGCTTGACTCTGGAGCAAGGGGATCTAAAGAACAGATTCGTCAGCTTACAGGTATGCGTGGATTAATGGCAAAACCTAAAAAATCTACAGCTGGTGGTGGATCTATTATTGAAAATCCAATTCTTTCTAACTTTAAAGAAGGACTTTCAATTTTAGAATACTTTATCTCTACTCACGGTGCTCGTAAAGGTCTTGCGGATACGGCTCTTAAAACAGCCGATGCAGGTTACTTAACACGTCGTTTAGTAGATGTTTCTCAAGATGTTATTATTAACACTGAAGATTGTGGAACATTAAGAGGTGTAGAAGTTGAACCATTGAAGAAGAATGATGAAGTTGTTGAAACTTTAGAAGAAAGAATCGTTGGTCGTGTATCTTTAAATGATGTTTATAATCCATTAACAGAAGAGTTGTTAGTATCAGCTGGTCAGTTAATCGAAGATGATATCGCTAAAACTATTCAAGCTTCTCCAATTGAGAGTGTAGAAGTACGTTCTGCATTAAGTTGTGAGGCTTTAAAAGGTATTTGTGCTAAATGTTATGGACGTAACTTAGCTACAGGTAAAATGGTACAACGTGGTGAAGCTGTAGGTGTAGTTGCTGCACAATCTATTGGAGAACCAGGTACACAGTTAACACTTCGTACATTCCACGTAGGTGGTATTGCAGGTAACATTTCAGAAGAAAACAAGTTAATTGTTAAGTTTGATGGTGTTGCAGAAATTGAAGATTTAAAAACAGTTAAAGGTAAAGATAACGAAGGAAACGATATTGATGTTGTAATCTCTCGTACATCTGAACTTAAACTTATTGATAAGAAAACAGGTATTGTATTAAGTACAAATAATATTCCTTATGGTTCTACGATTATTGTTAAAAATGGTCAGAAACTAGTAAAAGGTGATGTAGTTTGTACATGGGATCCATATAACGGTGTTATTGTTTCAGAATTTGCTGGTAAGGTGAAGTATGAAAACATTGAGCAAGGTGTTACATATCAAGTTGAAATTGATGAACAAACTGGTTTCCAAGAAAAAGTAATTTCTGAATCTAGAAACAAAAAGTTAATTCCAACACTTCATATTGAAGATAGTAAAGGAGAGACAATACGTTCTTACAATTTACCAGTTGGAGCTCACTTAATGATTGACGACGGAGAAAAAGTTATAGTTGGTAAAATTTTAGTGAAAATACCACGTAAATCTTCTAAAGCAGGTGATATTACGGGTGGTCTACCTCGTGTAACAGAATTATTCGAAGCACGTAATCCATCTAACCCAGCAGTTGTTAGTGCTATTGATGGTGTTGTTTCTTTCGGAAAAATTAAACGTGGTAACCGTGAGATTATAATAGAGTCTAAAACAGGAGATATTAAGAAATACTTAGTGAAATTATCAAGTCAGATTCTTGTTCAAGAAAATGATTTCGTAAAAGCTGGTATGCCTTTATCTGATGGTTCTATTACTCCAAATGATATTTTAAATATCAAAGGCCCATCTGCAGTTCAACAATACTTAGTTAACGAAGTACAAGAAGTATATCGTTTACAAGGTGTGAAGATTAATGATAAACACTTCGAGGTTGTAGTACGTCAAATGATGCGTAAAGTTAGAATTATTGATTCTGGTGATACTATATTCTTAGAAGATCAATTAGCTCATAAAGCAGATTTCATATTAGAAAATGATGATATTTTCGGAATGAAAGTTGTTGAAGACGCTGGAGATTCAATTAACTTAAAAGCTGGTCAAATTGTATCGCCTCGTGAGTTAAGAGATGAAAACTCTATTTTACGTAGAGAAGATAAAACACTAGTGTCTGCAAGAGATGCACAGCCGGCAACGGCTACACCAATACTGCAAGGTATTACTAGAGCATCACTTCAAACTAAATCGTTTATCTCTGCGGCTTCTTTCCAAGAGACAACTAAAGTACTTAACGAAGCAGCTGTAGCTGGTAAGGTAGACTCTTTAGAAGGCTTGAAAGAAAATGTAATTGTTGGACATAGAATTCCAGCAGGTACAGGTATGAGAAGTTATACTGATATTATAGTTGGTTCTAAAGAAGAATTCGACGAGATGATGCAAGTAAAACAAGAGTTGAATTATAACTAGTATTTGTTATTCCCGCGAAGGCGAGAATCTATAAAATAAAAGCCTTCATGCATTAAGTTGCTTGAAGGTTTTTTTATTCATAATATTAACAAGGCTTCCTTAAAAAAAGAAGTAAAAACAAAATTTCAATGGCAAACGAAAAAGAAGCTCCTAAGCAAGGACAAATAAACATAGAGTTAGATGAAAAAGTAGCAGAAGGCACTTACTCTAACTTAGCAATTATAAATCATTCTGTTTCGGAATTTGTAGTCGATTTTGTAAACATCATGCCAGGTGTTCCAAAGAGTAAAGTAAAATCTCGTATTATTTTAACACCACAACATGCTAAACGTTTATTGAAAGCGCTAAGTGAAAATGTAACACGTTTTGAGAGTGCACACGGAGAGATTAAAGACTATGAGCAGCCTCCAATACCTTTAAATTTTGGTCCAACAGGTCAGGCATAATTTAGATTCATTCATAAAAAAAAGCAACTTATTTTAAGTTGCTTTTTTTTTGTTCCATAATTTGAGGTCTATGGGAACCTTATTTTTAGCCTGTTAACTTGTGAAAATCTTTTTTATTAAGATTTTTTAAGAAAATGTGCTTTTTTATGTTATTTCCTGTAAGTTTTTATTTATTTTTAAGGTAGGTTAAAACGGTTTTTAATACAGTATTGTAGCTTTTAGACGATTGGTTTAATGATTGAATTAAAACCGTTCGTCTATACTTTTGAGTTACTGGTCGCCTCGTTGTTACTTTCAATAGAATTCCCTGAAAGTAACGTATTAAAGACATTTAAATTTGTAATACAATTGATTAAAACAACTACGCATCTTATGAAATTATTCATCCCTACTTCGCAGAAAGTCAAAGCATTTTATTGCTTTATATTTCTGCTTTTTGCTTTCACTCAATTTACCTCTGCCCAATGCATCGCTGTAGACGATTGTGATGGTGACGGTATATTAAACGTTGATGACTTAGATGATGATAATGATGGTATTTTAGATACCGATGAATTGAATTGTTCTCCTAGTTTTATCGATTTAGGTCAAACCTTTTCAAGCACTGATGACCCAGGAATTATTAACAATATATATACTTTCGATGGTGCTAGTGCCAATTTTTCTTTTGAATTACAAGGTTCAGCAACATGGGCATCAGGAGTTAATAATGCAAGTACCGCAGGAGTTAGTGGTGACTATATTAATGTTCAACCCAATAATACTAATTTTACAAATGGTGATGTTGCTATTTATAAATTAACCTTTACAAATGGTCCTGTTTATAATTTAAATTTAAAATGGGGCGGATTAGATAATGATGACCGTGTAGATTTTTTAGCAAATAATTCAGGAACCAACGTCCCTGTGATCTTAAATGACATAAATTTAGGGGGGAATTTAACTCTTACTGGTCAATCAGCTGTTAGTTCGGCTGGAGGGGCTAATGCTCCAAACAACAGTATTTCTGTTTCAACTTCTGGTCCTATTACAGAATTAATAATTACCTGTGCTAAAAACTCGTCTACAAATAGTGGCAATGTTACTATGCAATTATATGAGCTTTCATATTGCTTAGAAAAAGATACTGATAACGATAATACCCCTGATCATTTAGATACCGATAGTGATAACGATGGTTGTCCAGATGCTTTAGAGGGTGATGGTAGCTATACGTATACAGATATAAATTCTGATTCTAGATTAACGGCAGCTGTCGATGCTACTGGTATACCTGGAAGTACTTCACAAGACGTAGGTACATCAACTGATAATACACAACAAGCAGATGTATGCAGTGAATGTAATTCGGAAAACCCTTCATATGTAGATACCGACGGAGATACAATTGGTGATTTCTGTGATGATGATGATGATAACGACGGTATTTTGGATATTGATGAAAAACAAGTACAAATTTGTAGTTATTATCCAACATTAAGTTTTAGTGGAGCAACCTTAGAGTCTGGTACAGCCTTAAACTCTGGTGCTGTTTATAGGTTTGCAAATGTAACCACAGGTATAGATGCTTTAGTTACTATTATATCATCTGATCCAAACCCTGGTATAGATAGTATAGATGACGATGGATCAAATGCGTCTAGCTTTCAACCTATTTTAGGATTAGGTAGTTCTGAAATTGAATTTGACTTTCAGTTTGTCTCTAGCGGAACATCTACTCCAGCAATAATTTCACAGTTTTATATTACCGCTGTAGATGTAGATGGAGATAATGTTGAAGGTAGAGAGTTTGTTGAGCTCGATATCGACGGAGGTGATGCTCAAACCGTAGAGACACCAAGCGATTTAACTATTTACGATACAGGTTTTGGTAAAAAATTTCAAGGCCCTGTAACTGTTGCTCCTGGTATAGATATAGATGCTACCAATGTAATGTTTACGGCTCGATATGCTCAAATAGATAATTTTAAAATGCGAATAGGAGCGAATCCAACTTCTGGTGTAAATAGATTATTTTCTATGAATTTTGACCCTTGTACCTATGAGCGTTATTCAAGTCCATCAAACTCAGATATTTTATTAGAAATCTTAGATACAGATAACGACGGTATTCCAAATCATTTAGACACCGATAGTGATAATGATGGTTGTCCAGATGCTTTAGAGGGTGATGGTAGCTATATCTATTCAGACATAGATTCAGAATCAAGATTGACGGATCCTATAGATGCAGCAGGTATTCCAAATAATGGGACATCTCAAGGAGCTGGCACATCAACCGATAATACAATACAAGCTGCAGAATGCGACCCTTGTGATAGTTCAAGCTCACTATTTACTGATAATGACAATGATGGTATTGGTGATGATTGTGATTTAGATGATGACAATGATGGAATACTAGATACTGATGAATACAATAAAAATTGTGGAGCAACTTCTTCTTCCAATATACATTTTACAGATTCATCATATAACCAAATAGCTGCAAATACTAATGATGGAGATTTAATAGCATATATAAAAGACTTTGATAGCGATGTAACAGCTGTCGCTACAACAAGACTAGGCTCGGGTAGTTTTGGAGCTACATCTCCTAATTATACGGATGGCACTATACAGGTTGATATGCAGAGTCGTAATTCAAATAATGATGTTACTGGGACTTCAACCGAAATTGTGTTTTCAGAACTTATATTATCATCAGAATTTAATGTAAGAAGCTTAGCAAGAAATGGATCTGGTACTTATAATGAGAGTCAAAATATTAAATTTTATAACAATGGAGTTCAAGTTCAATTTCCTGCTGTTATTTATGCAACGTCAGGGACAATAGGTACAGGAGCTTCCTATGATCCAGTTACTGGAGATGCTATAGCAGCAATAATAGGAGGTGCGGCGCAAGAAGCAAATTTTAGATTTAATATTGATAGACCTATAGATAGAATTGTAATAGCTCAGGCATCTGATGCTAATGCTGATAATATTGGTTGGAGACTTAGTATTTTATGTCCTTTTTATGGGGATACTGATAACGATGGTATCTATGATCATTTAGATCTTGATAGTGATAACGATGGGTGTTTTGATGCCCTAGAAGGCGATGCAGGTTTAGTATATGCTAATTTAAATAGTGATGGAAGTATAAACGCTGCTGTAAATGATAACGGAATACCTATTGCAACAAATGTTGGTACTGCGGGAACAGGAACAGAAGGTCAAGACGATGTATCTTCAACTAATGATGCGGTTCAAGCTGCGGAGTGCGATCCTTGTAATAGTTCTAGCTCACTTTTCTCTGATAACGATTTAGATGCTATTGGTGATTATTGTGATTTAGATGATGATAACGATGGTATTTTAGATAGTGAAGAGCAATCTTGCGGAAATGGTACAGAAGCCATATCTGCTGCCGCTGTAAATGCATCAATTGATAATGTTGCATTGCATGATGGTACAAATACACCACAGACGTTAACTCAAAACTTTACTGTACCTGGTTGCCCTGCCGATGGTGATGTAGTGTCTTACACTGTAACAGCTTTCCCTTCGAGAGCGGCATCTAATAATGTGAATATTTGTGCAGATGTAGATTCTTTTAAAGGATTTACAAATGCTACTTATGGTGATAATATTGGTATCGATAAACTTGCTGGTTGCGATGGAGGAATTAGATACCGAATTGAGTTTACTAGTGGTGCCGAAATTTTAGATCTTTCAAGTCTTTCACACGGAAATTTAGCTGCAGATGAAGCTATTATTATAACTTCTAATGTGCCTTTATTTGGACAAACTTATAAAAGACCTGATTTTGATGCCAGTTCGGATAATACAGGAACTAATGGTGGACCAACAATTAACGGAAGTGGAACAAATAGTGTTGCATTTGATAACGTTTCAGGTGGCTTCGGTGGAAATTTAAACGTTTGGGAAGTAAACTCAAACGGCGAAAAAGTAGAATGGGTAGAAATTGACTATTACAGAAGTTCAGGTTCTACAGCACTTTCATATGAATCTTTTACATTAAACCATGTAATTCCTTGCGATGCAGATTGTGATGGTATACCTAATTATTTAGATTTAGATTCTGATAACGATGGCTGTTTTGATGCCTTAGAAGGCGATGCCGGTTTAACATACTCAAATTTAAATAGTGATGGAAGTATAAACGCTGCTGTAAATGATAACGGGATACCTATTGCAACAAATGTTGGTACTGTAGGAGCAGGAACAACAGGTCAAGATGATGTGTCTTCAACTAATAGTGCAGTACAAGCTGCAGAGTGTGATTCATGTAATAGTTCGAGTTCACTTTTTTCTGATAATGATAATGATGGTATTGGTGATGATTGTGATTTAGATGATGATAATGATGGGATATTAGATACTGTAGAATGTGATATAACAAGTTATAGTGTTAATTTTGATTTAGATAATGAAGGGTGGATTATTGATAATAATAATTTAGATGGAAATGATGGAAATACCGTGCATTCAACAGCCACATTAACTAATTCAAATTGTGATTATTCTAGTATACCGGCCAGTCCATCAAATACTGATTATATTTTATGGACCGATGTAGCTGCAGGGAATGTTTATTTCGAAAACGCTACAGATTTAAACCTCGATCTTTCAGCCTTAACCAATAATGGAACTTTAAGTTTTAATTGGATAAATGGTGTTTATGGGGGAACAACTCCAACTTCAAGCGATATGATTATTGTGTTAAATGGAGGAGGTAAATCTGTTACATATCCGCTTACAGGTGTAGTAGGAAGTCTTATAAATACAGGGACATGGCATGCGATATCTGTAGATTTAACTACAACCAATTTTGGAGTAGATCTAACAGATGTTTTGGCAGATTTAGATGTGATTTCTATTAAAGTTGAAAATATAAACAATAGACAAATTGGAGATTCAGGTACAGTATGTTCGGATGCAGAATATATGGCTTTAGACGATTTAGTTTTGACTAGTTTATGTATCGATACCGACGGAGATGGAACACCAAACTACTTAGATTTAGATTCTGATGCCGATGGATGTAGTGATGCCGATGAAGCTTATAATAATATAGATGCCGATGACAATGATACAGGAATTTATGGCCCAGATATACCAACATTAGCAAATGGAGGTGTTGATGCAAATGGATTAGTTGTTTTAGCTGGAGTTACCGGAAATGCATACAACACAATACCTACAGCTACTGCAGGAGGATTAAATACTTTCGAAGAAGGGATGACCTTAGCTATAGATACAGCGCCTTCAAATGAAATAAAATGCGAAACAGAAACAGCGCAGTTTGATGCTGTTGCAAGTGCTGCACCAATAGGGACGAATACACCAGTAGCTACAGCAAGTACAGATGTTACGTATCAGTGGTCTGTAAGTACTGATGGTATTAATTATTCTAATTTAGCTTCCGAAACAGGTACCGTGGCAAGTGGAACAACAGTTTCACTTGAGTTAACAAATGTTACTAATGCCATGGATGGAAACATCTATAGAGTCGTTTTTACAAATGAGGCTAATATTTGTTTCGCTGAGGCGGAAGCCACTTTAACCGTAAATCCATCAGACGATGCAAGCTTTAATTATACTGCTGCCGCATTTTGTGTGAGTGATTCAGATCCAACACCAACAATTACAGGATTATCAAGCGGAACATTCTCAAGTGGAGCAGGTTTATCAATTAATACTTCAACAGGAGTAATTGATGTGAGCGCATCAACTCCTGCGACGTATACAGTAACATATACGACGGCGGGAACTTGTCCAAATAGTTCAACAGCTTCAGTAACAATCAATGCTTTAGACGATGCTAGTTTCAGTTATGATGCTGCTGCGTATTGTGCAGACGCTACGGATCCAACACCAACAATTACAGGATTATCAGGCGGAACATTCTCGAGTGCGGCTGGTTTATCAATCAATGCTTCAACCGGAGTCATTGATGTGAGTGCATCAACTCCTGCAACGTATACAATAACGTATACTACAGCGGGAACTTGTTCAAATAGTTCAGATGTTTCAGTAACAATAAATGATGTTCCTAATGCTCCTGCTATTTCAGGAGATGGACTTCTTTGTAATACTGAAACGACTACTTTATCAACAACAGCTACAGGAACTATAGTATGGAGTTCAGATACTCCAGGAGTGGCTTCAATTGATTCTAATACTGGAGTAGTTACTGCTGTATCTGCAGGTGCGGCAAATATTACTTATACGGTATCAGATGGAAATGCTTGTTCAACTGAATCTTCAGCATTCATTATTACAGTGAGTTGTATCGATGCTGTTATCAACGATTTCACGGCAGCACCAGTAGATGGTGTTTCGGGAGGAACAGCAGGCGATGTTACAGCCAATGATACCTTAAATGGAGCAGCAGTAGATGATACCTTAATCAACATCACTTTAGATAATGACGGTGGATTAACCGGAGTAACCATCGATGCTACCGGAAACGTAATTGTACCAGCAGGTGCCGATTCAGGAAACTACACCTTAACCTATACTATTTGTGAAATAGCAGTACCGAGTAACTGTGATACCACAACTGTAGATATTGTAGTTGATGGCACCATCGATGCTGTTATCAATGACTTCACGTCAGCACCAGTAGATGGTGTTGCGGGAGGAAGCGCAGGCGATGTTACAGCCAATGATACCTTAAATGGAGCAGCAGTGGATGATACCTTAATCAACATCACTTTAGATAATGACGGTGGATTAACCGGAGTCACCATCGATGCTACCGGAAACGTGATTGTACCAGCAGGATCAGATTCAGGAAATTATACATTAACTTATACTATTTGTGAAATTGTAGTATCAAGTAACTGTGATACCACAACCGTAGATATTGTAGTAGACGGCACCATTGATGCTGTTGTCAATGACTTCACAGCTGCACCAGTAGATGGCGTTGTTGGAGGAACAGCAGGCGATGTTACAACAAACGATACATTAAACGGCACTTTAGTAGATGATACATTAATCACAATCGCCTTAGATAATGATGGCGGATTAACCGGAGTAACTATCGATGCTAACGGAAACGTTATTGTACCAGTAGGATCAGATTCAGGAAATTACACCTTAACCTATACCATTTGTGAAATAGCAGTACCAAGTAACTGTGATACCACAACCGTAGATATCGTAGTAGACGGCACCATCGATGCTGTAATAAATGACTTCACAGCCGCACCAGTAGATGGCGTTGTGGGAGGAGGAGCAGGCGATGTTACAGCCAATGATACTTTAAACGGAGCGGCAGTAGATGATACCTTAATCAACATCACTTTAGATAATGATGGCGGATTAACCGGAGTAACCATCGATACTAATGGCGACGTAATTGTACCAGCAGGATCAGATTCAGGAAATTATACATTAACGTATACAATCTGTGAAATAGCAGTACCAAGTAACTGTGATACCACAACCGTAGATATTGTAGTAGACGGCACCATTGATGCTGTTATCAACGACTTCACAGCAACACCAGTAGATGGTGTTGTTGGAGGAACCGCAGGCGATGTTACAGCTAATGATACTTTAAACGGCGCTTTAGTCGATGATACCTTAATCAACATCACTTTAGATAATGATGGCGGATTAACCGGAGTCACTATCGATGCTACCGGAAACGTAATTGTACCAGCAGGCGCAGACTCAGGAAACTACACCTTAACCTATACTATTTGTGAGATTGCAGTACCAAGTAACTGTGATACCACAACTGTAGATATCGTAGTTGATGGAACTATCGATGCTGTAATAAATGATTTCACATCAGCACCAGTAGATGGCGTTGTGGGAGGAACCGCAGGCGATGTTACAGCCAATGATACCTTAAACGGAGCCGCTGTAGATGATACCTTAATCAACATCACTTTAGATAATGACGGTGGATTAACAGGAGTAACCATCGATGCTAACGGAAACGTTATTGTACCAGCAGGCGCAGATTCAGGAAATTATACATTAACGTATACAATCTGTGAAATTGCAGTACCAAGTAACTGTGATACCACGACTGTAGATATCGTGGTTGATGGAACCATCGATGCTGTTATCAACGACTTCACGGCAGCACCAGTAGATGGTGTTACAGGCGGAACCGCAGGCGATGTTACAGTTAATGATACCTTAAACGGAGCGGCAGTAGATGATACCTTAATCAACATCACTTTAGATAATGATGGCGGATTAACCGGAGTCACTATCGATGCTAACGGAAACGTAATTGTACCAGCAGGCGCAGACTCAGGAAACTACACATTAACTTATACTATTTGTGAGATTGCAGTACCAAGTAACTGTGATACCACAACTGTAGATATCGTAGTTGATGGAACTATCGATGCTGTAATAAATGATTTCACATCAGCACCAGTAGATGGCGTTGTGGGAGGAACCGCAGGCGATGTTACAGCCAATGATACCTTAAACGGAGCCGCTGTAGATGATACCTTAATCAACATCACTTTAGATAATGACGGTGGATTAACAGGAGTAACCATCGATGCTAACGGAAACGTTATTGTACCAGCAGGCGCAGATTCAGGAAATTATACATTAACGTATACAATCTGTGAAATTGCAGTACCAAGTAACTGTGATACCACGACTGTAGATATCGTGGTTGATGGAACCATCGATGCTGTTATCAACGACTTCACGGCAGCACCAGTAGATGGTGTTACAGGCGGAACCGCAGGCGATGTTACAGTTAATGATACCTTAAACGGAGCGGCAGTAGATCATACCTTAATCAACATCACTTTAGATAATGATGGCGGATTAACCGGAGTCACTATCGATGCTAACGGAAACGTAATTGTACCAGCAGGCGCAGATTCAGGGAATTATACATTAACCTATACAATTTGTGAAATTGCAGTACCAAGTAACTGTGATACCACAACTGTAGATATTGAAGTTGGTGGCACTATCAATGCTGTTGTAGATGACTTCACAGTAACTCCTATAAATGGAAAAACTGGAGGGACTGCTGGTGATGTTACTGCTAACGATACCTTAAATGGATTTGCGGTAAATGATTTAGAAATTAATATCACCTTAGATAATAATGGAGGTCTTGTAGGTGTAAGTATTGATGCTAATGGAAATGTAATCGTACCAGCAGGAACGACTTCAGGAACATACACAATAACTTATACTATTTGTGAAATAGCAGTTGCGACGAACTGTGATACTACAACAGCTATAATTGTTGTTGAAGAAGCAGTTATTGATGCTATAATTGATGATTTTAGTGTAACGCCGATAAATGGATATGATGGAGGAATAGTAGGCGATGTTACTCTCAATGATACTTTAGACGGTGTTGTGGTTACAGATTCTCAAATAACAATCACATTAGATGATAATGGAGGTCTAGTAGGAGCAAGTATTAGTGCTACAGGCGAGGTGAATGTGCCGGCTGGTACACCTGCTGGTTCTTATGTGTTGGCTTATACTATTTGCGAGAATTTAAATCCAAGTAATTGTGATAGTACAACGGTTACAGTTGAGGTTGATGCTGCAACAATTGGAGCTACTACTGATGATTTTACTTCAAACCCTATAAATGGATTAGAAGGTGGTATTGCCGGCGATGTTACGCTTAACGATACCTTAAACGGAGATCCTATTGATGATGGAAAAATATTTATTACTGATAATGGAGGTATACCAAGTGCGAGTATCGATGCCGATGGTAATTTGATTATTCCGCCAAATACACCTGAAGGCACTTATACAATAGAATATACTATTTGTGAGAATCTTAATCCAACAAACTGTGATTCTGCAAATGTTACCGTATTAGTTAGTGCAGCTATTATTGATGCTGTTAATAATGATTTTACAGCAACATCTTTTGATGGCTTAGATGGAGGAACAACAACTTCAGTGTATACAAATGATACTTTAAATAATGATCCTTTTGTTAATACAGCAGTAACTTCAAGTATAGTTAATGATGGAGGTTTAATGGGAGTAACAATTAATAACGACGGAACAATTAATGTTCCTGAGAATTCTATAGGCGGAACTTATAATGTTGAATATCAAATTTGCGAAGTTTTAAATACTTCAAACTGTGATACTGCAATTGCTATAATTGTAATTGATTTGCCAATAATTGATGCCGTTATAGATGATTTTACAACAAGTCCGGTAAATGGAACAAACGGTGGAGCTGTTGGAAATGTACTTGGTAATGATACAATCAATGGAGATCCTTTAACTTCAAGTGAAGTTATGATTTCATTAACATTAGATGGTGGTTTAACAGGTGTTACTATTGGAACAAATGGAGTTGTCGAAATTCCGGCAGGAACTTCTGCAGGAACTTATACTATTACTTATCAAATTTGCGATGTTATAAATCCAACAAACTGTGATACGGCAACTGCAATATTAGAAGTAGGTGCGGGAACAATAGATGCTATAAACGATGATTTCACCGCGTTACCAATTAATGGTTCTGATGGTGGAACGCCAGGAAATATTCTTTTAAATGATACGCTAGCAAGTAATGCCGTAATAGCTTCAGAAGTAACAATAGCTATAATTAATGACGGCGGATTAACAGGTATTGCAATTGATACTAACGGAGATACTACTGTGCCTGTTGGAACTGCAGCAGGAACTTACAGTGTGATTTATCAAATCTGTGAAAACATAAATTCAGGAAACTGTGATAATGCCGTAATTACTATTGTTGTTGAAGCTCCTGTTATTGAAGCTGTAAACGATGATTTTACAGCGGCACCAGTTAACGGATTAACAGGAGGCATTACAGCTTCTGTGTTTGGAGATGATACTATCAACACAAATTCTTTTGCAAATCCTGACGTTGTAGTCGCTTTAACAGATACCGCAGGATTAAATGGAGTAACAATAAATACAGACGGAAATATAAATGTTCCCGCTAACACTTCGGCAGGAACTTACGTTTTAGAATATCAAATATGCGAAGTGTTAAACCCTTCAAACTGTGATACAGCAACAGTAATAATTGTTGTTGGAGCAGCAGTAATTGATGCTATCAGCGATGATTTTAGTACAACTACAATTGATGGTCAAGCAGGAGGAACAGCTGGAGATGTAACATTAAATGACACATTAAATGGAGTTCTTGTAGATGATAATTCAATTGATATTACTTTAGATGATAATGGCGGATTAATTGGAGTTGCTATCAATAATGATGGAAGTATAATTGTGCCTCCAAGTTCAACTTCAGGAACGTATACCATAACATATACTATTTGTGAAAATTTAAACCCGACTAATTGTGACACGACTACGGCTATTGTAGTTGTAGGAGTTGGAATTATAGATGCGGTAGTTGATGATTTTACAGCAACACCAATTAGTGGTATTGATGGAGGTGTAGTAGGAGATGTTACTTTGAATGATACACTTAATGGAAACCCAGTAATAGATGCTAATATTTCAATTACACTTAATGATAACGATGGTTTAATAGGAGCTAGTATCGATATTAATGGGCTTATAAACGTTCCTGCGGGAACTCCAGCAGGTAGTTATGATATTACATATACTATTTGTGAAAATTTAAATCCAACCAATTGTAATTCTACAACAGTAACCGTAATAGTTGAACCGGCAGTAATCGATGCGATGGTTGATGATTTTAGTACAACTCCAATAAACGGAACTACAGGAGGAAATGTTGGTGATGTTACTAGCAATGATACTCTAAACGGGGATCCTATTTTGGACACAGATATCACAATTACTTTAGATAGTAATGATGGGTTAAATGGTGTTTCAATAGATGCTAATGGTAATGTAATTGTGCCTTCAGGTTCTATGGCAGGTACTTATGTTGTCTCATATACAATTTGTGAGAATTTAAATTCTTCAAATTGTGACACTTCAACAGTAACTATTATAGTTGAAGCAACACCTATTGATGCCATAGAAGATAATTACACAGCTACGGAAGCAGAGGGTATTGCAGGAATTACATATACAGATCTTTTAAATAATGATACTTTAAACGGGATTGCTGTAGATGTTAATGATATTTCGGTAACACCAAACACCAACGGCCCATTAACAGTAAATGCGGACGGAAGTGTAGATGTTGCTCCTAATACAACACCCGGAACATACACGGTAACTTATACAATTTGTGAAGTTGCTGTTCTTGGTAATTGTGATACGGCAACTGTAACCATTACGGTAAATACATCAACGGCTACACCTGTAGATGTAGAACCAGATACAATAGAAACAGAAGAAGATGCAGCTTTAGAGGTAGATGTTTATGGAAATGATACTTACGTTCCAACAACAGGGACTTTAGTAGCTACAGATCCCGCAAATGGAACAGTAGTAATCACCGATCCAAACGGAACACCAAACGATCCGAGTGATGATGTTGTAACATACACGCCAGATTCAGGATTTAATGGTGCAGATTCATTTGATTATACCGTTTGTGATAGCGAAACACCACAAAGTTGTGATACAGCAACTGTATCGGTAACGGTAAATGTGGCAACATGTACAAGTTCTGTTGATACAGATGGAGATGGTTATACCGATTGTGAAGAAACAACAGGAGTCGATGACCCAAGTACGGAAGCAATTCCAACGGGGATTTCAGATGAAACAAATCCATGTAGTCCAATATCAACTGGGTGCATTGCAGAAGTAACAGTAACTAAAATTGCAGATGTAACAGGTACAAATTTAGGAGAACAAATTAGTTATTCTATTTATGTTGAAAATACTGGAGATTACGATTTAACAGAGATCGCTTTAATAGACACCTTCTTAGATACAAATGGTGAAACATTAACATTAACTAGCGAACCAACTTTTGATAGTGCCGATTTAGGTAGTGCAGAAGGCACCTTATTAATTGGAGAAATAGCAACTTACACTGCTACATTTACAATTAACGAACAAGCTTTAAACGCAGGAGGCGTTAGCAATAGTGTTTCTGTATCAGGGAAAACCGCTAACAATCAACTTGTTGCCGATATAAGTGATGATGGTGATGATTTTGATGGCGATTTAGAAGAAGATGCTACAGTTACAGAGCTTGGTTGTTTATCTGTTATAAACGAGTTTTCGCCTAATGGAGATGGCTATGGAGACACTTTAGTTATTAATTGTATAGACAATTATCCTAACAACAGTTTAGAAGTTTATAACCGTTGGGGGAATATAGTTTACAAGAAAAAAGGCTATAGTAGCAGTAACGAATGGGATGGGATTTCCAATGGTAGAAGTACAGTACTTCAATCAGAAAAACTTCCGGTAGGAACATATTATTATGTTTTAGACTTAGGAAATGGTTCGAAACCTAAAGTAGGATGGTTATATATTAACAGATAATATTATCTTTAAGAAATAGAATTTATAAAAATGAAAGAATTCAAATTAAATACACAGTCTTTTCTATTGTTAATATGTTTAGTCATATTTAGTAGTTTAGATGCCGTTGCACAGCAAGATCCGCAGTATACTCAGTATATGTATAATACTATGAGTATCAATCCGGCATACGCAGGGCAAAGAGAGGTTTTAAGTATAACCGGTTTATATAGAACGCAATGGGTTGGTATCGATGGTGCTCCAAAAACGCAAACTTTAGGTATTCATGCACCATTAAGAAACGAGCGTATTGGTTTAGGGCTTTCTGTCGTAAATGATGCTTTAGGTCCAGCCGAAGAAACATATATAGATGCCAATTTAAGTTATAGCATTCCTTTAGATTACGATTATACTACCTTATCATTTGGAGTAAAAGCAGGGCTTCATCAATTAAGTACAGATTGGAGTAAAGGTAAGTATCAAACCACCGATCCTCTTTTTAATGAGCCTATTAGTAGATTATCACCTACTGTTGGTGTTGGTGTATATGTTAGTAATAGAGAATGGTATTTAGGAGTTTCTGCACCTAATTTATTAACCACAGATCATTATGATGATTTTATAGAATCGATAGCTACAGAGCGTATAAATTTTTATGCCATTGCAGGTTATGTATTCGATATTAATAATGATTTAAAACTGAAACCTTCAGCATTTATAAAAGCCGTTTCGGGAGCACCGGTAATTGGCGATATATCATTAAATGGATTATATAGAGAAAAATTAACGCTTGGTTTAGCATGGCGTTGGGACGATTCTGTAAGTTTACTTACTGGTTTTCAAATATCAGATGGCTTATACGTAGGTTATGCATACGATTTAACAACCACAGGTTTAAATAACTACAATAGTGGTTCTCATGAAATTATGTTACGTTTTGAATTACGTAAAGCAGGACGTTTATTATCTCCAAGATTCTTTTAAAGCCTAACCTTATGAAAATGAAAATACACATACTAACTATATTTTTAAGTCTAAGTGCAGTACTTAGTTATTCGCAAAAGGCCGATTATCAAAAAGCAAATAAAGCTTACGATAATTTTTCGTACGCAAAAACAAGTGATATTTTACTTGAAGTAGCTAATAATGGTTATACTTCGGTTAGCTTATTACAAAAATTATCCAATTCATTATATTTTAATAATGAAATGAAAGAAGCTGCTAAATGGTACGGCAAACTTTTTGAAGAAGTTGGAGAGACCGCTTTAGATAGTGAATACTACTTTAGGTATGCTCAAGCATTAAAAGCAACAGAATCTTATGAAGAGTCTGATGCTTGGATGCAAAAATTTTATGAGGCTAATAAAGATGATTTAAGAGGAAAAGCTTTTGCGGGTAAAAAAGATTATTTAGAGTCTATTTTATCGTTAAGTAGAGATTTAGAAGTTTTAAATTTGGATTTGAATACCGAAAAATCAGATTTTGGAACCAATCAATATAAAGATGAATTAATATTTGCTTCTTCAAGATTAGGAGACAAAATATACCAATGGAACAAGCAACCTTACCTAGATTTATATAAAGCAACAAAACAAGCCGATGGTTCTTATAAAAACGTGGTAGCCTTTAACGAGGATATTAATACAAAGTACCACGAGTCTACAGCTGCTTTTACTCCAGATGATGAGGTCATGTATTTTACAAGAAACAATTATTATAAAAAACGCTATAAAAAAGATGATGAAGGTGTAAATAGATTAAAAATTTTTAAAGCCACAAAAAACATAAATGGAGATTGGGGTAATGTAGAATCTGTTCATTTTAATAGTAGTGATTATAGTGTGGCACACCCAGCCATTAATGTAAGAGGAACTAAAATGTACTTTGCTTCCGATATGCCAGGAACTATTGGTCAATCCGATTTATATGAAGTAGATATTCTAGAAGATGGTACTTTAGGTAAACCTGAAAATTTAGGTGCTTCTATAAATACAGAGGCTCAAGAAACGTTTCCTTTTATAAATGAAACAGGTGATTTGTATTTTTCATCAAACGGACTTTCTGGTTTAGGAGGTTTAGATGTTTATGTAGTTAGAGATTTTGAAAATAAGCGTGAAAGTAATCAACCTTTAATTGTTGAAAATGTAGGAAAGCCAATAAATAGTTCTAAAGACGATTTTGGTTACTATGAAAATTTAGGAACTAAAGAAGGTTTCTTTACATCAAACAGAGAAGGCGGAAAAGGTGATGATGATATTTACAGCTTTAAAGCGATAGAGTGTGAGCAAATTGTAACAGGAACTGTATTAGATAAAAATACGCAAGAGTTACTAGCAGAGGCAACGGTAACATTGTATTCTAAAGATGGAGATAAAATAGAAACTGTTATTACAGACCAGGCAGGAGCATATAGTTTTTCTAAGTTAACTTGTAATGAACCCTTTTTAATTCGTGCAGAAAAAACAGATTATATAGGAGATGAAAAGAACTTTGTAACCTTAATGGGTACAGAGGATATGGTAATTAATTTGAATTTGGAAATTAATATCCAAGCCATTACACCATGTGCAGATTTAGCTAAAATTTTAGATATTCCTGTGGTTTATTTCGATTTTGATAAGTATAATATTAGATATGATGCTGAGGTCGATTTACAAAAGGTATTGGTGTTAATGAAGCAATATCCAACTTTAAAAATTGATATACGTAGTCATACAGATTGTAGAGGTACCGATGCTTACAACGAGACCTTATCTAGCAATAGAGCTAAATCTACTAAAAACTACTTAATAGGTAAAGGTGTGGACGCTAGCAGATTAACGGCTAAAGGTTATGGTGAATCTCAGTTAATAAACCATTGTGATTGCGATTCTAATAACCGATCTACTTGTACAGAAGAAGAACATAATAAAAATAGACGAAGTGAGTTTATAGTAACTAGTATAAACGGAAAGTCTTGCTTAGATAAATAAGAGCAAAATATAAAACATAAAAAAAGCCACTTTTAAAAGTGGCTTTTTTTATGTTTTATATTTTAAGAGTATTCAGAAACAAAGTGAAACTTAATACTTGGGTATTTCTGTTGTGTCATCTGTAAAGAGAAAGACGAATCGGCTAAGAACACCAATTGGTTTTGTTTATCCTTTGCAAGAAAACGTTGTTTTACTCTCACAAATTCTTTGTATTCATCGTTTTTAGGGTCTTCTGGTTCAACCCAGCACGCTTTAAACACATTAAGATTCTCGTAGGTACATTTAGCGCCGTACTCGTGTTCTAGTCTATATTGAATAACTTCATATTGAAGTGCTCCAACCGTTCCAATTACTTTTCTTCCGTTAAGTTCTAAAGTAAATAACTGAGCTACACCTTCGTCCATTAATTGGTCGATACCTTTAAAAAGTTGTTTCGATTTTAATGGGTCGGCATTATTAATATATCTAAAATGTTCCGGAGAAAAACTCGGTACACCTTTATAGTTTAAAATTTCACCTTCTGTTAAAGTATCACCAATTTTAAAAGTTCCGGTATCTTGTAAACCTACAATATCACCAGGGTAGGAGATGTCGACAATCTCTTTCTTTTCTGCAAAAAAGGCATTCGGACTAGAAAATTTTACTTTTTTATTATGGCGAACGTGTAAATAAGGCGCATTACGTTTAAACTCTCCCGAAACAATTTTAACAAAGGCCAAACGGTTTCTGTGGTTTGGATCCATATTGGCATGTATTTTAAATACAAAACCAGTAAATTTATCTTCGTCAGGTTTTACTAAACGCTCTTCACTTTGCTTTGGTCTTGGTTTTGGTGCAATTTCAACAAAACAATCTAGCAATTCGCGAACTCCAAAATTATTTAAGGCAGAACCAAAAAACACAGGTTGTTGCTCACCATTAAGGTACGTTTCTTTGTTAAACTCTGGGTAAATACCTTCAACAAGTTCAATTTCTTCACGAAGTGTATTAGCTGCTTTTTCTCCAATTAATTTATCTAATTCTGGTGATGCTAAATCCGAAATTTCAATAGTTTCTTCTATATCTCTTCTACTATCACCACTAAATAAATTAACGTTTTTCTCCCAAATATTATAGATGCCTTTAAAATCGTAACCCATACCAATTGGGAAACTTAAAGGTGCTACTTTTAAACCTAGTTTTTGTTCAACTTCATCTAATAAATCAAAAGCATCTTTACCTTCACGATCCATTTTATTGATAAAAACAATCATAGGGATGTTTCGCATACGGCAAACTTCAACTAGTTTTTCCGTTTGTTCCTCAACACCTTTTGCAACATCAATAACAACAATAACACTATCTACAGCGGTAAGTGTTCTAAATGTATCTTCAGCAAAATCCTTGTGACCAGGTGTATCTAAAATATTAATTTTAATACCATTGTACTCAAAAGCAAGTACAGATGTTGCTACCGAAATTCCACGCTGACGTTCAATTTCCATAAAATCACTCGTGGCACCTTTCTTTATTTTATTACTTTTTACGGCTCCAGCTTCTTGTATAGCTCCACCAAATAATAGTAATTTTTCTGTTAAGGTTGTTTTACCGGCATCGGGATGCGAGATAATACCAAAAGTTCGTCTGCGTTGTATTTCTTTTAAAAAACTCATAAATTTATGTTGAAAAGCGATTGCAAATATAGCCGTAAAAATACATTTATTGTAAGGTTTTAAATTTTAAAAAGGATAAACCCCTTGTAATTATCATTATCCATTCATTTTAGGGATACATTGGCACCTTGGCTTCTTCCGTTTAAATAAGTATTATTCTTTTTTTTAAAAATTAGTTGGTATTTTTGTGTTCTATGATTGAAGAAAAAGTTGTTTTAGTAAACGAAAAAGATGAGCAAATTGGTTTAATGCCAAAAATGGAAGCTCATGAAAAAGCAGTTTTGCATCGTGCATTTTCTGTATTTATTTTTAACGATAAAAATGAGTTAATGTTACAACAACGTGCATTAACTAAATATCATTCTCCGGGGCTTTGGACTAACACGTGTTGTAGTCATCAACGCGATGGTGAAAGTAATTTACAAGCAGGTAAAAGACGTTTGCAAGAAGAAATGGGCTTTGTTGCTGAGTTAAAGGAAACAACATCTTTTATATACAAAGCACCTTTTGATAATGGTTTAACAGAGCATGAATTCGACCATATTATGGTTGGACATTATAATGAAGCACCTGTAATAAACCCTGATGAGGTTGAAAGTTGGAAATGGATGCTTATTGAAGATGTTAAAGACGATATGGCTAAACACCCAGAAGAATATACAGAATGGTTTAAAATTATTTTCGAAAAATTCTACGAGCATATAAATATATCTTAATATGGAAGTTACAGTTAACAGAAAAGCACATTTTAATGCGGCACATAGATTGTATCGCAAAGATTGGAGTTTTGAAAAAAACGATGCCGTTTTTGGTAAATGCAACAATCCTAATTTTCATGGGCATAACTACGAACTTATAGTTAGTGTTACCGGTGAAATAGATAAGGAAACTGGTTTTGTAATGGATATGAAAGTTTTAAAAGACCTTATAGAAGCAGAAGTTGAAGATCAACTCGATCATAAAAACCTGAACCTAGAAGTTCCCGAGTTTAAAGATTTAAACCCAACAGCCGAAAATATAGCTGTGGTAATCTACAATAAACTAAAGCCTAAGCTGGATACTAAATTAGCTTTAGAGATTACACTTTATGAAACACCACGAAATTTTGTAACCTATTCGGGTAAATAAAATGGAGTTTCTGCTTTTAAAGCAGAATGAAAATCAACTTATAGTGTAGTAATAGCAGTACGTTATTAAAATAGTACTAAAAATGTAAACGGTTTAGAAGTTTATGTTTAATTTTGTAAAAAATTTAAAAGCAATTAAAATGGCAAATGTTAGAAACCTAAAAAAGGACATTAATTATGTTTTAGGTGATATTATAGAAGCAGTATATGTTTGGGAATACGCAAACACAGATAAAGATACTAAGCAAAGTGAAGCAATTATTGATGAAGCAATAGCTACTTTCGACGAATTGATAGTTAAATTAAATGCTAAACATGATAATGCAAAAGCGCATTTTAAGGCTATTAACGTGGAGTTAGAGACTAAAGGATTGGCTTTAATCGAAAAAATTAACAATTTAGGATAAATTTTTTGACATAAATGTTGCATATCTAATTATAGATACTATATTTGCACTCGTTAAAAAAGCCGATGTAGCTCAGCTGGCTAGAGCAGCTGATTTGTAATCAGCAGGTCGTGGGTTCGAGTCCCTCCATCGGCTCTTAAAAATAAAAAAGACCTTTCAAATTTGAAAGGTCTTTTTTTATGCTTAAAAAGTAAGGTTTGTTATTCTTTTTCAGTAGCCTTAATCTCATCAAGAAATCGTTGTAATTCCTTTCCGTATTTAGATGCTTTTACTTTATCGGTTAACGATACATTAATAGTGTCTAGTAAACTTGTTCTAGCATTGTATATTTCGGTTAAAGCTAAATAAGGCGCAACCTCGCTGTCTTTATTGTTTAGTGCAAAATTAACCGTAAATAAATATCTGCGTTTTAAAATGGTGCTATACTGCTTTTCTACGCTCTTTAACTTAGTCGTGTCGCCAGCTATTTGCGCATCAAACTTTTCTTTTATTAAATCTAAGTTTCTATTGTTAAATCGGCTAATCATGGTTTTGTAATCTTCCAGTACTTTTTGTTGTTCCGATCCTGTAATTTTAGCATCGTACATAAAGTTTTTAAGAGATGTGTTTATTTCTGTAACACCTTTATCTGCAAAAAATGAAATACCATCTTCTCTCTTGCTGTTTTTATCTAAAAATAAAAAGAAAACCTCTGGAGACTCTAATGTACTATGTAATTCAAAATTAGGATTTCCACTTATAACTAAAGAGTCTACATTAATAAGCGTAGAATCTTTTACTTTTTTAAGATAAACAGTTCCTTTTTTTAAACCATCAATACGGCCTTTAACAGTTAAATCGTGTTGTTCTTCTCCGCAAGAAACCAATAAACAAACTAGTAATAATACAAGTACTCTATTCATATATAATTATGCTTTTTTTAGTTAAGCAAATATCTCACTTTTATATTTTAAATACTAATGCCCATAATTGAATTATTTTAGTTAAAACTATCTAAAAAAAAGATACATGTATAAAGTTTGGCACGCAGTTTGCTTTTAGATTAAACGTTACACTTTATGTAAAAGTTTATTGAGTGGTTACTTTAAACTGTAGAGTTGTAACTCATATTTTGATTGGTTAGTTAGAAAAAAAGCATCCGTTTTCGGGTGCTTTTTTTGTGTAATAACGTTCTGTTTTTCGATTTCTCGGAATTAAAAAAAGATGTATTTCACCGGTGATTTTAAATATTTTATCTATAAATGTTAAAATTTAATGCATTTCATCGATTTGATATGTATTTAGTCGTTCGGTTACATTTCTAAATTATATATTTGAATAGTTCTAAATAACACATTTTTTAGATCAATGGATTAATTAATTAGTATTTGCATTATGTTGTTGAAATGGAATCCCAAATCTAACCTCATAATACTAACGCAAATGATAGAAAACCGAGTTTGAGGGAACTCGGTTTTTTTTATGCCTAATTTTTAGTAAAACATTATTTTAGCTAACTTCGCTATTATGAATTTTAAATATCTCTACCTCGTTTTACTCTCTTCTGTGGTTTCATTTGCTCAATTGCCAGAAGGTTTTGTTTATGTAAAAGAAGTTATACCAGATTTGCATGTAGAATTACGCTACAACACCGATAACAATTTTGTTGGGCAACCCGTAGATGGTTATAATTCTAATCGGTTAATACTAACAAAACAAGCTGCGGAAGCCTTACGTTTGGTGCAAGAAGAGTTGGAAGACGAAAACTTATGCTTAAAAGTCTACGATGGTTATAGACCACAACAAGGCGTAAACCATTTTATGCGTTGGGCTCGCGATTTAAATGATACGGTGAATAAAACAATTTTTTATCCTAAAATTAAAAAACGAACATTATTTAAAGCCGGATATATAGCAACCAAATCGGGGCATAGTAGAGGTAGTACCATAGATTTAACTTTGGTAGACGGGAGTACAGGTGAAGTTTTAGATATGGGTAGTCCTTACGATTTTTTTGGTGAAGCCTCTTGGGTAAATTATCCACACATATCAGAAAAACAAAAAGAAAATCGACAAAAACTTCAAACAGTTATGCTTAAGCATAGTTTTAGAAATTACTCAAAAGAGTGGTGGCATTTTACATTGCGTTGGGAACCATTCCCTAAAACCTATTTCGATTTTCCTGTAGAATAGATTTGTTTGCCTTGATAAAAGTTATTCTCTTGGCTCTTTAAAGGATATATTTTGAATGAAAGATTGATTACAATTTAATGGAAAGAAAGAACCATAAGGAATTTAAAAAATTCACCACAACAAAAATTATTAGAGTGGTTAATATTTTAGCAGCAATTCTATTTATGGCATTTAAAGTGATTGATAAATCAGGGTTGTTGGCACTCTATTATGCGTTTTACTATTATTTGTGGCTTTATATTCTGTTTTTATGTTTAGAAATAAGGTATTATAAATTAACCCAAAGCAGCCTAGTAAATTATACTATTAAGCATCCTTTATCAATTATAGGTATTGTACTTCCTGTATTATTTGTGTTTTGTTTTTGAACTAACATTATTCGCGAAATAGTAAGTTGCTATTCAATAATTTCACAATCACGAATATATATATTCTGTAAAGGCCAATCGCCTTTACCGGTTTCTACAGCTGCAATTTTATCAATAACATCCATCCCACGAGTTACATGTCCAAAAACAGTATAATCGCCATCTAGAAAATGCGATCCGCCATGTTGTTGAATAATAAAAAACTCGTACGGCGACGCTAGTTTATGTGGGTTTTCAATGGCACTACTTGGCATCGAAATAACGCCTCTATCATGTTCAAAACCACGTTTAGTATCTGGCGGAAGCAAGTATTTACCTATTTTTCCTCGCTTTTTAGAAATTTTCACATCATCGCTATTTCCGGCTTGCACCATATAATCATCAATAACGCGATAAAACTGTGTATCTACAAAATATTTTTGCTTCGTTAAAAATATAAAATTCGATCTATGAAATTTAGTTTCATTGTAAAGTAAAATATCAAAACTTCCAAAATCGGTTGTTATACGTACTTTATTCTCTTTATGGTGTTTATCATATTCTAGAAAAAACTCCATAGCACTTTTGGAATCTAACTTTTCAAAAGCATCCTCTTTTTTCGGTTTAGTATCTTTTTTAGTTGTTTTTGTAACTACAGATTCTGTTGTCGTTTTCTTCTTAGATTGTTTATCTTCACAATTCAGAAATAAAAAAAAGAAACACAAAAGCAAACCTATACGCATATCAATGAATTTTGATGAATTTTTAGAATCGATTTCAAAAATAAAAAATATACCGCTACCAGCCGAGGCTTCTCAGTTTAAAATGGTGCCTTCTTTTAGGCAAGAGCTTTTAAGGCAGCAGCAGGATGCTATTAAAAAGGCTAAAAAAGCAGGTGTTTTAGCGTTATTTTATCCTAATGATAAAAACGAAACAACCTTTGTTTTAATACTTCGGAAAGTCTACAAAGGCGCACATTCTGGGCAAGTTGCCTTTCCTGGCGGGAAGTTAGAGTCTAGCGATAAATCGTTGCAAGATGCTGCGGTTCGCGAAACATTTGAAGAGGTTGGTGTGCCCATCAAAAACATTAAGGTTATTAGAGAATTAACTGAGGTTTATATTCCGCCAAGTAACTTTTATGTGCACCCGTTTATTGGTGTTTTGCAAAATCAGCCTAGTTTTATTAAACAAGATGATGAAGTAGAGGCCATTATAGAAATAAAATTACAACATTTTTTAGATGAAAAAATAGTCATTCAAAAAACAGTAAAAACCTCGTATAGCCTTGAAGTCGAGGTGCCTGCATTCAATTTAAACGGGCATGTAGTTTGGGGAGCAACAGCAATGATGCTTAGCGAAATTAAAGACTTATTAAAACAGCTTTTGTAATCTGTTAGAATTGTTACATTTGTATTTTAGTATATTAACTAATCAATTTGACGTGTGATTTATGGGATTGTTTAAAAGAAATCCGTTCGGACATATATTATTTTTAAAGAAATGGCTAATTAGAATCTTTGGTGTGATAACACATAGAAGGTTTCGTGGCTTTAATGAACTACAAATTGAAGGATCGGAAATTATTAAAAATTTACCCGATACCAATGTGCTTTTTGTATCAAACCATCAAACGTATTTCGCAGATGTTGTAGCTATGTTTCATGTTTTTAATGCGAGTTTAAGCGGAAGAACAGATTCTATAAAAAACATAGGTTATATCTGGGATCCAAAACTTAATATCTATTACATAGCCGCAAAAGAAACTATGAAAGCTGGTTTGTTACCAAAAATATTAGCTTACATGGGTTCTATTAGTATAGAACGTACTTGGAGATCGGAAGGTAAAGATGTTAATCGTCAGGTTAAAATGAGTGATATTTCTAGTATTGGTAAAGCTTTAGATGATGGTTGGGTTATTACATTTCCACAAGGTACAACCACTCCTTTTAAACCTATCAGGAAAGGAACAGCACATATTATTAAACGTTACAAACCTATTGTTGTACCAATCGTTATCGATGGTTTCCGTAGATCTTTTGATAAAAAAGGATTATTTATTAAGAAGAAAAATATTTTTCAATCTTTTGAAATTAAAGAACCTTTAGAAATAGACTATGAAAACGATACACACGCAGATATTGTTGAAAAGATAGAATATGCTATAGAGCAACATTCATCTTTCTTAAAAGTAGTTTCACAAAAAGATCTAGCAGCTCTAGAGGAATTAAATAAAAAGCGCGAATGGTAAAACATTATGCTTTTAATGTTTACCGTTTACACTTAAATTAATGCCAAGAACAGCCGCCAACGATCAGGTGTTTTCAAACTTAAAAAACTATTTTGGTTACGATTCTTTTAGAGTAAATCAACAAGACATTGTAGAGTCTGTACTCAATAAAAAAGACTGCTTGGTTATTATGCCAACAGGAGGTGGTAAATCTATTTGTTTTCAGCTTCCGGCGTTGTCTTTTAAAGGTGTTACCATTGTTATTTCTCCGCTTATAGCGCTAATGAAGGATCAGGTCGATGGTTTAAACGCCAACGGTATTCCTGCATCTTATTTTAATAGTAGCCAAAGTAGCGAAGAGCAATTTGCTATTATAGAAAGTGTTATTACAGCAGAAATAAAACTACTTTATGTTGCCCCAGAAAGTTTGGCGGCGTTACAAAATATTTTAACTGAAAAATATATTAGCTGTGTTGCTATAGATGAGGCACATTGTATTTCTTCTTGGGGACACGATTTTAGACCATCGTATCAGCAACTTGGTTTTTTGAAATCTACATTACCCAATATTCCGTTTATTGCCTTAACAGCTACTGCGGATAAAGCAACTAGAGAAGATATTGTAAAACAATTACGCATAGAACATGCCGAGCGTTTTATTTCATCTTTCGATAGAAAAAATATAGGATTGGAAGTTCGAACGGCCAATAACCGAATTTCTCAAATTGTTAAATTTATAAATGCCAGACCAAACCAGTCGGGAATTATATATTGCTTAAGCCGAAAAACTACAGAACAGCTATCTAAAAAATTAAAAACCAATGGCATTCATGCGGAAGCGTATCATGCTGGTTTAAATTTTGATAAACGAAGTAAAGTTCAAGAATCTTTTATTCGTGATAAAACCCAAATTGTCTGCGCAACCGTTGCTTTCGGTATGGGAATAGATAAATCTAACGTGCGTTGGGTGGTGCATTATAATATGCCTAAAAATATTGAAGGTTATTATCAAGAAATTGGGCGTGCAGGCCGAGATGGTTTAACCTCGCATGCGTTATTATTTCATAGTTATGCCGATGTTATTCAGTTACAAAATTTTGCAAGCGGTGCTATCAATGAGGCTGTACAGATAGCGAAATTAGATAGAATGAAACAGTTTGCAGAGTCAACCACATGCCGACGTAAAATTCTATTAAGTTACTTCGGAGAGTTACTTGGTGGCAACTGCGGGAATTGTGATGTTTGTAAAAATCCTCCACAGTTTTTCGATGGTACTGTAATTGCTCAAAAAATTCTTTCGGCAGTCTATCGTTTACAAGAAAAAGAAGCGATGGGAATGATTATCGATGTGCTTCGTGGTTCGCAAAATGCGGCTGTTTTAGCAAAAGGTTATCAAAATGTACGCACGTTTGGTATTGGTAATGATATTGCTTGGAAGCATTGGCAACATTTTGTAATTCAACTTATAAATCAAGGGTTTTGCGAAATTGCGTTTCATAAAAATAATGCTTTGCAACTTACCGAGTTTTCAAATAATGTATTGTTTAAAGGTGCTAAAGTTGCTCTAACAAAACCATTAGTGATTACAGAAATAAAACCTGTTATTAAAGAGAAGCGTACACGAACAAAAAGAACCAAAACCACAAAAACGAGAACAAAATCTAAGGTTGTAACCGATAATTTATTTGAACGTCTTAGAAGATTACGTTATAAAATAGCACAAGAGGAAGATATTCCGGCTTACTTAGTTTTTAGTGATGCTACGTTAAAAGAAATTGAAAAAGAGCGTCCATTAAGTGATGACGATTTTTTAAGAATTAGTGGAGTAGGGCAGCGTAAACTTGAAGTTTATGGTGATGAGTTTATGGTCGAGATTATGAATTTTATGGGCTCTAAGCCTAAAAAAGTAAAAAAAGGCGATACTTATATAAAGACTTACGATCTTTATAAATCGGGCTTATCAATAGATGAAATTGCTATGCAACGTAAATTAGGGACAACCACTGTTTACTCACACATTGCTAAGTTATACAGCATGGGCAAAGAAATTAATCTATACGATTTTGTTTCTAAAAGTGATGTTGAAGCCGTACGAAAAGCCAAAAAAGCTCTTGGTTCTCCAAAAGCACTCCGTGCGTATTTTGATTATTTTAATGAGAGTATCGACTATTTTAAAATTCGTTTAGCATTAAGTATTATTGAGAAAGACTAATTGTTTTCAGTTAGAGTTTCGTTTAAAATAGGTTAACTTCGATTTTTAAGTCCATAAAGTTTTATAAATGATGTCTGCACCTTTATTTGAAGATGAAATTTTTGATAAACAAGATTACTCCGTAAATCGAATTCCAAAAGGCGATTACGAATATTGTACGTTTAAGAATTGTAATTTTTCTGAAGGATTTTTATCGGAAGTTAGATTTTTAGAGTGCGAGTTTATAGATTGTAATTTAAGTTCTGCAAACCTAACAAGCTCATCTTTTCAGGATGTAAAGCTTATGGGATGCAAAGTTTTAGGTGTTCGTTTTGAAAGTTGTAATTCTTTTGGATTTGCATTGTATATTGAAAACTGCCAGCTTAATCACTCTTCTTTTTATCAAGTAGATCTAAGTTATACTAAAATGATTAATTCTAAACTTCAGAGTGTGGAATTTACTGAGGCTAATTTAAGTCGTTGCACTTTTGATGATTGTGATTTGCAAGGCGCTACTTTTGAAAATACTAATTTAGAAAAAGCAGATTTCCGAAAAGCTATTAATTATAATATTCACCCTGAACGTAATAAAATTAAAGGCGCTAAGTTTTCTTTGGAAGGCATTGAAGGCCTTTTAATGAGTTATGGTATTGTAGTTGAGAAGTGAATTATTTAAGGTTTACATGTTTGGTTGTATCTGTCATGTCGACAATAGGAGACATCGCATTATATACTTAGAAAATTTGAGTTTTTTTACTGCGCTGAATAATTTATAGTTCCGTATTTATTATGATTTGTCGTAGACGTAATATATCAAGTTTAGTGAATTATAAACTTAATGAGTATATGGTAGAGTTCGTTCAAATACAATTTTATCTTTGTGCGAGTTAATATTTTGAGAATTATAAAGAATGAGTGGTTTGACTAAATCAAGACGAATACCAAATATAACAGCAATACGTTTTGTTTTAGCTTTATTAGTAGTTGTCTTTCATATATCAGAATTTAGTAGAAATAGGGGGTTCCCTTTTTATAATGAATTGGCTGTTTTTCATAAAGGGACAGAGGCGGTATATGCGTTTTTTTCCTTGAGCGGTTTTTTAATTATTAGACAACTTTTTGATGAAAAAAGGCTTACTAATTTAGTTGATTTAAAAAGTTTTTATATTCGGCGGATATTAAGAATTTTTCCTCTTTACTATTTGGTTTTAATTTTCGGATTTTTATATTATCGTTTAATATTACCCTTTTTTGGCTTTGAATTTGATAGTAACTACGATCTTTTTTCTGGTATCCTTTTATCGATAACTTTTTTTTCAAATATATTTAGCACATATTCTCCTGGAGGAATTTTGGAAGTTTTATGGTCTATTGGTATTGAAGAACAGTTTTATTTATTGATTGCTCCGATGTTTTTAATAATACCTGTAAAAAGGGTAGTTTTATTTTTAAGTCTATTTACCGGAGTTTATTTCTTAATGTATTTTTCTGAGTCCTTGTCTTTTCTTAATAGATTTAACATGTTGTTTTTCTATTTTTCTTTTGGTGGTATTTGTTCTATTTTATTAGAGAATAGTTGGGCTAAAATATTTATTGAAAAATTAAGATATTTTCTTTTTTCCTTATTCGTTATTTATTTTACAACAGCAATTTTTGTAAATAGTTTTAATGCTATATTTTATCAATTATTTAGTTTTTTGTTGTTTGGGTTAACCATTTCAGCATTAGCTATTCAGCCGATAAGGATATTTCAAAATAAAACGATGAATTATTTAGGTAAAATCTCTTATGGGGTTTATATGTACCATGCTATAGTCATGCAATTGGTAGGGTTAGTATATTTAAAATTAATTTCTAAAATGCGTTTTCATTATGCATTTGACGTACTGATTATTAATTTAGTTATTATAATTATTACTGTAATTATATCGCATTTTTCGTATAAATATTATGAAAGTTTCTTTTTAAATTTAAAAGAAAAATGGGGTGCGAAAAGAATGATTAATAATAAGGATTAATACTTTTGTAATGCGCAGATAAAAGGCCGTTAATTAAAGCTTTTTATGATGGACTAGTTAAATTCTTTGGGTATGAGAGACATCTCCTTACATCGATATAGCAAACTTATGTGAATTTAGTTTGTTGCTTTGTTAGTATTAATTTGAAGTTTTTATAAGGAAAAGTAGTTATTGGGTTTTAAATAGAAGTTCGTCATATCGACAATAGTAGACATCGCATTATATACTAAGAAAATGTGAGAAATCTATTGATGGACAAGCTTAAACAAAAACAAATTTTTAGATAAAGTTAAACCTCAGCAGTCTTTTCCGCGTTAGGGATTGCAGAGAAAAGCCCACAGCCCGACAAAGGAGGTGCGAGGACTTGCAACGTAAAGCCTGCCCCTTTTCGGGTAACGCCCAATTATTTTATAGCTAATTCTTCTAAAAAACTTTCTATTAAACCTTTGGAATGGCTGGTTGGAGGAATTGGGAAATCGAACCAGTTTTGTAGGTTGTCTTGGAGTCCGGCATTGTTTAAATAGTTGTGTAATGCGAGGTTTAGGCCTTTTGTGTATTTAGGATGATCGGCACCTTGTTCGTCTTTATGATATAAATCGTTTTGTGCAAAACCTTCGAAAATTGGGCCTGTTATTTGAATACCAAAGGCTTCTGGGTTTTGACCAATTGGGCTATGTATTGTGGTTGTAAATTGGTGCCAAAATGCCGATTGTATACAGTTTCTTTCGAATAGTTGCCTTACTACTTCGAGAGAATCGATGGTTTCTTGCTCGGTTTGGGTTGGGAATCCATACATGAGATAGGCGTGAACCATGATATTGTTTTGTGAAAAATGATGGGTTACTCGGGTAACTTGTGCAATGTCTACACCTTTTTTCATTTTAGATAATAAACGGTCTGAGGCTACTTCTAGTCCCCCGGTTACGGCTATACAGCCCGATTGTGCCATGATTTGACATAAATCGAAATCGAATGTTTTTTCGAATCTAATGTTTGTCCACCAAGTGATTTCTAGGTTACGTTCTATAAGCTCTTTTGATAGCGCGCGTAACATTTTTGGTGGAGCAGCTTCGTCTACAAAATGGAAACCAGTAATGCCGGTGTCTTTTATTATTTTCTCGATTTTGTTGACTAAATCTACGGCGGTTGTATTTTGGTAGTTGCCAATATAATCTAGACTAACATCGCAAAAGGAGCATTGTTTCCAGTAGCATCCATGAGAAATGGTTAGTTTATTCCATCGGGCATCGGTCCACATACGGTGCATGGGATTTACGACATCTAAAAAAGAGACGTATTTATTGTATGGTAATCCTGAATAGTTGGGTGCAGGAAGATTTTTATGATGATAAATGGTATTTGGAATCTTGTTTCTATAAACCACCTTATTGTTTTCTAGAATAAATGTGCGCTCTAGTTGGTCGATACCGATGTTGCCATCTAGATAGTTTACCATTTTTAATAACGGGCCTTCGCCATCATCGAGAGATATAAAATCGACAAATTCAAAAATTCTAGGATCTTCTAGTGAGCGTAATTCGGTGTTGCAATACCCACCTCCAAAAGCCACATGAATATCTGGGAAAAGTTGCTTAATAAATTGTGCACAGCGTAAGGCTGCGAATAAATTCCCTGGAAAGGGAATAGTAAAACAAACTAAATTTGGATTGTGGTTTTCAATTTGAGCCACTAAAATATCGAGCATTTGTTCTTCGATAAGTGTAGGTTGATAACTTAAAAACTCGTCTAATTGATTGAAACTACTTGCCGATGTTGCAATTTGCTCGGCGTATTTAGTAAACGCAAAAAACTCGTCGACGTTGGCTTGTATAAAATCGCCTATTTCTTCAATAAAAAGTGTGGCGTAATGTTTGGCTTTGTCTATAATACCTAGATTACCTGCTGCCCATTCAATTTTGGTGTTAACATGTTTTAAGCGATGACCTTGTGGTAAAAAATCGGCTTTTAAAACTTTATGAGCTGTTTCAATATCATGCTTTTGTAGAAATGCAATAACGGTATCTACTCTAGAGATGTAGAGTGATTTCATTTTGCTAACTTCAGGATAATTAAAATTTTCCAAAGCTTCAGCTTCTGTAAACATGGCGCGCAAAAAATCACTTTTAAAAACAGCCGTAAAGAGCTCAATGCTTAAATCGCAATGTGGTACAGATATATCGTGTATTTCCAGAAAGCCTTTTAAGTAGGCTGTTGCTGGATATGCTGTGTTTAATTGCGTAAACGGTGGTGTTATAAAAAGGACTTTGGTTTGCATGCTGCAAAGATAGCCTTCTTAAAAAATAAATAACTAAGTGTAAATGTAATATTTAGATTTAACGAATAAATAATTGAACATGATTTACTGCTGTGCTGTTTGATGGAATACCTCCGCCCCATGTGTTAACACTGCCTATAGAGTAAAACCAGCTACCGCTATTTACTGAGCCGTCTAAATAAGTACTACCTCCTGATAACTCTAAACCACCCCAACTATTATTAGTCATATCAATATTAATTGCGGTGTAACCAGTTACAGGTCTAATTGTTGAGGCACTTGTTCTTGGATCGAAGGTCTGGCTCCAATGGTTTCTTAAACCTAAGGTTGGGTAATATATTCTAAACTCGTAGGCTGCGGCGCTTTTAATTTCGTCTAGTTTACTTAAAATAGAATATTTATTGGTTGTTAAACCTGGGGATGCGACGTTAAATTCGCTGGCTTCTGCGTCGTTTGTCCAATAACCACCTGCAGTATTATGGTTAAACACTAAGGTCCATCCGCCACCGTCGCTCGTCATGTCGCAATAGCAATCGTAAGCAGGGTTTGGGCCACTTCCATCTGGATCTACAGAATATATGCCATCGGTTGTTGAACCTGCATTTAGGTATGCCAGGCAACTCGATAAAACAGATGTAACGCCTATATTTATATTACAGGTATCTCCTTTTTCTATATAAGTGATAGTAAAGCTATCGGTTTGTTCGGCTATTGGGGTTCCAGATCCCGAAAGCGTAATGGTATTTAGACCAATTGCACTAAAGACTCCAGAGGCAGAAAAGCTATAACCATTAACTGTATTTGTACTTATGTTATAAGCTTCTATTGAATTAACAAGAACGTCTACTGTAATGGTATTGGTACTTGTTAAAGAAGTGCCAATAGCATATCCGCCATTAGATGCTGGAGAACTGCATTCTAAAGCATTGGTTGGAGATTCTCCTAAACAACCCGACCAAGTTGTACCTTTATAATACTGAAAGCATTTGCTGTCTAAATTGTAAATAAACAAACCTTCGGCAGGAGATGCGATGGCGTTTCTTTCTAATAAAGTCATTCTAGGGAGTAAAAGCCCTTGTGTTTGAGAATTAATTTCTAAAATCGATGATGGATCTGGAGTTGTGGTGCCGATACCAACTTGAGAAAAAATTTGGCAACAGTTTACTAGGCATATTAGAAATGCCAGAGGGATTTTTTTCATTATTTAGTGTTCTTAGGGATTACTAAAATAGATAAAAAAAGCTTAGTGATACTAGGTAATGTGTAAGTGTCTGGTTTATTGTGGTGTTATGGAAACGCCATGATTAATTGTGTTTATAATAGCTTACAAAGCGTGTTTTAAATTCATTTTTTAAGTGTAAATTTTTACTTTCTTTTTGAGAAGTAATGACATAAAAAAAGCACCTCTTTTAAAAGAGATGCTTAATTAAGTTAAAAAAAAGGATGTCTGTAATTTTGTATTATAGTCCTTTTTTTAATTCTGCAATGGTTTTAGCCATAACAACACCTGGTAATTTTACTGGAGCTGCAACTTCTGCTAAAAATGTTCCTTTAACTTCACCTGTCTTGTAAGTTGTAAAACCAATTCTGTATAAACCAGCAGTTAAAGCTTTTGTTGGGCTTCCAACTTCACTTTTGTATCTTAGTAAAGAGTTGTAGCTGCTTCCACTTGGTTGTTTAGGCATTTCGCTACTGTCATCGTTACTTGCTAGTTTTGTCCAAGTTGCGCTTTTAGCAGCCTCTTCAGTAATATTTTCTTTTGTGAAAATAGTAGAACGCTCTAAAGTGATGTAAGTATCAAAATAATCGCTAGAAGAAGCATTTTCTGTGTAAGCCGCAGACTCTATTGCATCTTTAATTTTTGTTTTAGCTACAGGAGAAAGCATTCTAACTCCTAATTCTGGAGCAACAGCAGGAACCCATAAATAAATGTAGTAGAACTTTTTACCATCTACAACTTCATCTTCATTTCCTGCAGAAGCATATCCTAAATAAGATATTACATCTGTGTAAGGTACTTTAATAGTTTTTGGTCCGATTTTCTTTTCAATAGAACTTCCAAACTTTTTTAATTTTTGTGCTTCTGCGTTAAATATTGCACAGAAAGCAAATATTGATAATGCGGCTAATTTAATTTTCATGTTTTTTTAAAATTGAAATTTGTTAATAATAGACATCCTTTTTATTTTAGTTCGAAAGCTATAGTGACACTATGAGGTTGTAAACTTGTAGTGCCGTAACTTTGAATATACTGCGTGTTTGTGTTTTGATCTGAAATACTTACAATTTTACCTATAGTTTTATTTAATTTTTTAGCTATAAGTTCTGCTTTTTCTCTGGCATTTTCAATGGCTTTTGTTGAAAGTGCAGCCAATTCTTTATCGGTTAATTTTTTAGGTTCCACTTCACTACTAGCAACCGATACGCCAGACGCTTTTAAGTTTATTATTTTTCTAGCTTCATCCTTATTGGTTGTTTTTAAATAATAATATGCCGTTTCTCTGTTTTGTCCGTAAGACATGGCTAGCTCATAATAGGTGTTTCTTCTAAACCTACTAAAATCTATACCTGCTTCGTTCAGTTTTTTTATGTAATTGCGTGTTACATCTTCTAAAGATGTGGCTTCCACTTCCACTTGTCCATCATAAACCATTATTTGTTGCAAGGCAATTATAACGGTGTAATTTTGGTCGATTATGGTCTTTTCTGTTTCACCAATAACAGAAATAGTGTTGCTTTGCTCTTGCGAAATTAGGGGAATTGTACAGAATAAAGCTACTAAATAGATGAGTTTTTTCATGATAATCTAAATTAATTTTTAACTTTTTAGAAGAATAATATAGAAGCTACTATCATCCAGGCACCTACGAATAAACCTACAATACCAAGTTTACCTTGTTTTGGTGCTAATTTCTCTCTAAGTGCTACTGCTTTTTCTTTTGCAGCTTCATTTTTAGATAAAACAAATTTGTTAATTAGGCTAAATCCTAACATAAAACCTAAAACAGCTTGTACAAGACTACCTGCTAGTAATGTTACCCACCAGATTGGGAAAGTTGTAATCCAACCTAAGTTTAAAATTGAAAAGATAATACCCCAAACACCGTAGAAACAAAAAATAATTCCAATCCAACCTTGGTAAGGTTCTATTTTGTCTAAAAGTTCTTTTGCGTTAGGTTTTTTTGAAAGTAATAAAGAAGGTACTGCAATGATACTTAATAAGATTAATGTAATTCCGAAAGTCATAATTTTGATTTTTAAAAGTTAATTTTTATTTGTTTTTCTTATAATAAGCATGTTAAGGTTTTGTTTGTTTTTAACTTACCATGTGTCTTATTTTCTTGTACAAAAGTATAGCAATAGAAGCCCTAGAATAACCCCGTATTAGGTGAAAATCAATACCCTGAAAATAGGGTGTTTTGTTTTAGTTGGTTGATTTTTAGTTGTTTGTTGTGACTGTTTTTTTTTTTTTTTGTTTATGAAGTTTTTTAGATGAAAAGTCAAAATTGAGCTTATTAAATAGAGTTAGAGTGTGTTTAATAGTGCTAAGGAGATTTTACGCATAAAAAAAGACGCTTTAAAAAAGCGCCTTAGTATTATATTATAATTAGTGTTTTATTATTAAGATGAAACGTAACCTTTTTTTATAGCGTATTTGGTAAGGCCAGCAAGGTTTCTAACATTAAGTTTAGTAATTAAGTTTTTTCTGTAACTCTCAATAGTGTGTTTGCTTAAAAAGAGTTTATCTGCTATTTCTTGAGTGGTGAATTCTTCTGCAATTAAAGAGATTACTTCAACTTCGCGCTTTGTTAGTTTAATCTCTTTTTCTTTATTTTTTTCAAACTTATTTTGAAGATAAATATCTTTTATTTCTTTTGAAAAATACTTTTCCCCTCCCAAAATAGTTTCAATGGCTTTTAGAAATTCTTCCTTTTGTGCGTTTTTTTGAAGGTAGCCATCTACATTGCTTTCTATTAAATCATCAATAATTTCTGGTGTGTTATGCATGCTTACTACCAGTGTTTTTATGGTTCTATGGTTTTCTTTAATCCATTTATTTAAAGTAATGCCATCTACTTCGGGCATGGTAACATCGGTAATAACTAAATCGATTTGTTCTTCGGTATTTATCGATATATATTTTTGAACATGGCCACCATGCTTAGCTGTAAATATAATATTGTAATTGCTTTCTGTTTTAAGAATACTTAATAAGCCATCTAAAAACATTTTATGGTCGTCGGCAATAATAAGGTTATGCTTCATTTATTTTTGTTCTAAGGGGATTTCTATATTAATATTTGTGCCTCTGTTTATTTTAGAGTCAATATGTAATGTGCCATCGTAATCGTTTACTCGGTTCTTAATATTGGTTAAGCCAATACCTAGAGTAGTTACAGATACATCAAAGCCTTTGCCGTTATCTTCATACATAAAAAAGATACAAGAGTTTAGTAAATCTAATTGAATATCTATAGTGTCGGCGTCGGCATATTTGAGCGTGTTGGTTGTTAATTCCTGAAAAATAGAAAACAACTCGTTTTGCAATATTTTGTTTAGTGTGTTTATTTTTTCTTCATCATAAAAATGAATATTAATTTTTATGTTGCTCGCCTCTTGTACGGTTTTTATATATTCTGTAATTAAAGATACAAAGTCATTTTCTCTAATTTTTTTTGGTAATAAATTATGCGATAAGTTTCTAACTTGCTCGTAAGTATCATCGAGTTGGCTGTAGATTAATTGCGCTTTATCTGGGTGGTTAGAAAGCTGACTGAACTGTAATTTTATCGCTGCTAAATTTCCACCAATGCTATCGTGCATTTCTTGAGCAATCTTTTTTCGTTCTAAATCTTGCCCTCTAATAGATGCTTTTATAATTTTTATTTCCTGATCTTTTTTCAACGAATTAACGCGCTGTGCGTTAACCTCTTTTTCTTTTAGGTTAAGTAAACTCTGAGCTTGTAATTTTTGATAGTAAATAACCAATAAACCAATAGTGGGTACTAGTAAAATGAAAAAGGCACCAAGCACAATATATTTTATGGTTTTTTCTCTATCTAATTCTAAGGCCTTTAATTGCTCTTTTTCTTTAAGTATGGCTATTTCGCTCTTTCGTTTTTCTGCGCGATTTTGTAATTGTAAAACTTCATTTTCATTTTGTTTAGCAATAATAGCTTTTTGAAGTTCGTACTTTTCTATGGCAGCATCTTTGTTTTTGATGTTTAAACTTTTATTTAAGTTTTCTATTTTTAATAGTTTAATTGTTTTTTCTTTTTCAAGCGTTTCAAACTTAACTTCTAAGCGGTTAATCTCTTCTTTTGTTTGCAGATTATCTATTGAGTCTTTTATTCTGGAGTAGCGCTTACTGTATGTGTAGGCCGTGCTATAATCTTCTTTTCGGGCTGCTAGTTTTTCTAACATCAAATAACTATTCATTTGAATGTTTAAAGCGTCAGAGTTAATAGCTTTTGTTAAGGTATTTGCATAGATTAAAATGGCTTCATTATTTCTTTTTTGATTGTAAAATACTGTGCCTAATTTATCAGATATGATAAGCTCTAAATTATAAAAATTATTTTTAATACTTATTTTTTTAGCTTCACCATAGGTGTAAATAGCTTGATCAATCTCGCCATTGTTTACGTAATTATCGCCTATATTAATAATAACATTTACTAAAGCCTGTTGTTTGCTATTGTCTTTTTCACAAATAGCTTTGGCTTTCTGTAAGTAAATATTAGATAATTGATATTGAGAAAATGATGAGTAAATAGAGCCTAGATTTATATAGCTTCCTAAAATAATTTCGGCGTCCTTAGAGTGTTTAATGCATTTCTCAAAAAGCTCTTTAGCTTCTTGTGTTTTGTTTAGAGCAATGTAAGTACTTGCTAACCCGTGTATATGTGAATAGTAAAGATTTGTTTCGTTATGTTTTTCGCTGAGTTCGGCGCCTTTAATGTGCCATTTTTTACTTTCGTGATATAAACCTTTGTTTTTGTTGTTTAGAGCCAATAACTGGTATGCTAATATGGTTAGCCGGTTGGCTAAAGAGTCGTTAACAATAGATTTATGAGCAAGAGCTTGGTTAGTGTAATAAATAGAAGAGTCTATTTCTGCGTAGTTATTATGGTAATAGGCCAGTAGTAAATTGGTATTTGCAATGGCTTTATTGGTTTTAAATTTTTTTAAAAATTGATGAGCTTCTTTGTACGCTTTTTTTGCCGAACCAGAATTAAAATGTTGGTATAGTTCATCCACTTTTTTGTCTTCTAATTCTATAGAAGTCTGTGTTTGCGTCAAACCAATAGTGCAGTAGCATAAAAATAAATATGCAATTATGTTTTGTAACTTAAAAGGCATTCGCAAATTTAGGCTTTGTAGCAAGTATTAATATCCCTGAATTCAGTGATTTGTTGGTTTAAAATAATGAGGGTGTTTTAATATAAATATTTAGCCTTAAAACAATTAAGGTCAAAATCATGGTTTGATACAACAAATTTAAAGATAATATCTTTTACGAGCATTTAAATTCGTTAATAACTCGTTATAAAAGGCGCTTTGAATACCATGCAAAATCCTTATTTTGCACCTTCTATTTTAAAGCCAAATAAGTGAAAGTCTGTATAGCCGAAAAACCAAGTGTTGCCCGCGAAATTGCTACCGTTCTAGGAGCAAATACTAAACGCGATGGGTATTATGAAGGCAATGGTTATGCGGTAACTTATACTTTTGGACACCTTTGCACGCTTAAAGAACCTAACGACTATAAGCCTTATTGGAAAAGTTGGGATTTGAATAATTTACCCATGTTGCCAGAAAAATTTGAAACCAAAGTGGTTGCGAATGATGGTATTCAAAAGCAATTTAGAATTGTAAAAAGTTTATTTGATAAAGCCGATGTTGTAATAAACTGCGGTGATGCCGGGCAAGAAGGAGAGCTTATACAGCGCTGGGTGATGAACGAAGCTGAGTATAAAGGTAAAGTAGAACGTTTGTGGATATCATCATTAACAACGGAAGCCATAAAAGAAGGATTTCAGAATTTAAAACCTTCTGAAGATTACGATAATCTATACTATGCAGGGTTTTCTAGAGCCATAGGCGATTGGCTTTTAGGGATGAATGCTACACGCTTATATACCGTAAAACATGGCGGTTATAAACAAGTGCTATCCGTTGGGCGTGTGCAAACACCAACTTTAGCGATGGTAGTAGGGCGTTTTAAAGATATTGAAAATTTTAAACCACAACCGTATTGGGAATTACAAACACTGTATCGTGAAACATTATTTAGTTACGAGGAAGGTCGTTTTCTTAAAAAAGAAGATGGTGAATCTATGGCTAATAAGGTAAAGGAGAGTGAATTCGAAATACAATCTACCACTAAAAAGAAAGGTAAGGAATACGCGCCAAAACTGTTCGATTTAACAGGCTTACAAGTATATTGTAATACGAAATTTGGGTTTTCTGCAGACGAAACTTTAAAAATTGTTCAGAAATTATATGAGCAAAAAGTAGTAACTTATCCAAGAGTAGATACCACTTTTTTACCAAACGATGTGTATCCAAAAGTACCTGGTATACTTCAGAAGTTAACAAATTATTCCACTTTAACGCAACCGCTTTTAGGGAAGAAAATAAAGAAGTCTACTAAGGTTTTTAACGATAAAAAAGTAACCGATCACCACGCTATTATTCCAACAGGAATTCAAATTAATCTGCAGTACAATCAGCAACAGGTTTACGATATTATTGTAAAACGTTTTATTGCTGTTTTTTATGATGAGTGTATCGTGTCTAACACTACTGTTTTAGGAAGTGCGGCCGACGTTGTTTTTAAAACCACAGGAAAAGAAATTTTAGAGAAAGGTTGGCGCGTTGTTTTTGAAAACCCGAACGCTAAAGAAAAAGAATCTGGAATTTTACCAACCTTTGTCAAAGGTGAAAAAGGACCGCATGAGCCATCGTTTTTAGAAAAGGAAACCAAACCACCAAATCAGTTTACGGAGGCAACTTTATTACGTGCCATGGAAACAGCGGGTAAACAAGTGGACGATGAAGAGTTAAGAGATTTAATGAAAGAAAATGGTATTGGTAGACCATCTACACGAGCCAATATTATTGAAACACTTTTTAAAAGAAAATACATAAAACGTAATAAAAAGCAAGTATTACCAACGGTTACGGGTATTTTGTTGATAGACACTATTCAGAATGAATTGTTGAAATCTGCCGAGCTCACAGGATCTTGGGAGAAACAATTAAAAGATATTGAAAAAGGAACATATAGTGCTGGAGCGTTTATAAAAAACATGAAACGCATGGTAGATGCCTTGGTTTACGAAGTAAGAAGCGAAACTAAACGTGCTAATATTTCACAAGCCAATGTGGTTAAAAATCGTGCAGCAAAGGCAACCGTTAAAAAACAAGCCGGTATTATGGCAGAGGCTTGTCCGAAGTGTAAAAAAGGTCAGCTTTTAAAAGGAAAAACAGCTTACGGTTGCAGTGCTTATAAAGACGGCTGTAAATTTGTTTTGCCTTTTAGTTTTGGGGATAAAAAAATATCTGAAAAGCAATTTATCCGATTGCTTCAAAAAGGATCTACAGTAAATTTAAAAGGTTTTAAAACTGAAGCAGGAGCTGTTGAAGGTTTGCTTCGTTTTGATGATGATTTTAAGTTGAAATTAGAGCCGAAAGTAAAAGTTGAAAAAACGCAAAAAGTAGCAGCACCAGCAGATGGAGATTCCGATGCCTTAACTTGCCCAAAATGTAATGTAGGTAAGGTTTTAAAAGGAAAAACTGCTTATGGCTGTACTGCTTATAAATCGGGTTGTGATTTTAAAATGACTTTCGATACTGTTAAATCTAAAATTAACGGCCAAAAACCAACAAAGGAATTGGTTTATAAAATTCTGAAAGGGGAGGTGTAATCTTTTTTTATTGTGATGAGTATTGTTTTCATTTCGACGCATGGAGACATCACACACGTTTTTCAGATCACTGTTATGTGATACCTTCTCACGTCGATATGACTTGAGGCTTTTGTTTTTAGGTTGGTTTTATTTTGAAAATTTTACATGTTGGTCATGTCGGCACATGGAGACATCACACACGTTTTTCAGATCACTGTTATGTGATATCTCCTGATGTCGATATGACTTGAGATTTTTGGTTTTAGGTTGGTTTTATTTTGAAAATTTTACGTGTTGGTCATGTCGACGCATGGAGACATCACACACGTTTTTCAGATCACTGTTATGTGATACCTTCTCACGTCGATATGACTTGAGGCTTTTGTTTTTAGGTTGGTTTTATTTTGAAAATTTTACATGTTGGTCATGT
>NZ_JBAKAN010000005.1:0-232560 GCF_038154905.1 Algibacter sp. TI.3.09
GACTTAAACGATGATAGCTTATTAGCCGGAAATGAAACAGAAGTTAACGATACAGGCGGAGACATTGATGAATTTACAGGCGGCGATATCGACGAGTAAAAGATTAGTAACAAATAATACAATTCACCTTAAAACATAAATAACATGAAAGCATTAAAAATTACATTCTTATTAGCACTATTAGTTACCATATTCACATCATGCACAGAGCAAGACTTAAACGATGATAGCTTATTAGCTGGAAATGAAACAGAAGTTAACGATACGGGCGGAGACATTGATGAGTTTACAGGCGGCGATATCGACGAGTAAAATATTAGTAACAAATAATACAATTCACCTTAAAACATATATAACATGAAAGCATTAAAAATCACATTCTTATTAGCACTATTGTTTACCGTATTCACTTCATGCACAGAGCAAGACTTAAACGATGATAGCTTATTAGCCGGAAATGAAACAGAAGTTAACGATACAGGCGGCGATATTGATGAATTTACAGGCGGCGATATCGACGAGTAAAATATTAGTAACAAATAATACAATTCACCTTAAAACATAAATAACATGAAAGCATTAAAAATTACATTCTTATTAGCACTATTGTTTACCGTATTCACTTCATGCACAGAGCAAGACTTAAACGATGATAGCTTATTAGCCGGAAATGAAACAGAAGTTAACGATACAGGCGGAGATATTGATGAATTTACAGGTGGCGATATCGACGAGTAAAATATTAGTAATAAATAATACAATTCACCTTAAAACATAAATAACATGAAAGCATTAAAAATTACATTCTTATTAGCACTATTAGTTACCATATTCACATCATGCACAGAGCAAGACTTAAACGATGATAGCTTATTAGCTGGAAATGAAACAGAAGTTAACGATACGGGCGGAGACATTGATGAGTTTACAGGCGGCGATATCGACGAGTAAAATATTAGTAACAAATAATACAATTCACCTTAAAACATATATAACATGAAAGCATTAAAAATCACATTCTTATTAGCACTATTAGTTACCATATTCACATCATGCACAGAGCAAGACTTAAACGATGATAGCTTATTAGCCGGAAATGAAACAGAAGTTAACGATACAGGCGGAGACATTGATGAATTTACAGGTGGCGATATCGACGAATAACTAGTTAAAAATTTAATCAACTAAGAAAATAATAATACATTTGAAGTAATCATAAAATGCATTATTGTTGAGACTCAGTATATTTATAATATTATTTATCTGTAATTTTTCCTTTAGCCAGCAGGAAGATGCATTTTTAGAAATAGATTCGTTAAAGAAAACCGTTTATAATAATAAAGAACAAGACTCTTCTTTAATCGCGGATACGGATTATTTAATAGCTCATACATTTAGAAAGAATACTACCTATGCCGATAGTGCATACTTTTACTACCAAAAAGCTGAAAAGATATATCGGAACTTAGGTGATAATTTTAAATTAGCCCGTACTATTTATGGTATTGCTGTTATATTAAAAAATGAAAAGGATTTTATAGGGAGTGAGGTTGCTAGTTTTGAAGCTATAGCTTTATTAGAGCCGCTTTATGAAACCAGATCGGTTATAGAAACCAAGTCTTATATTTATAATAATTTAGGTATTGTTTTTAAAGAATTAGATGAATTTGATGAATCTATAGAATACAATAAAAAATCTCTTGAATTAAAATATAGGTTAAATGTTAAAAGCAGTATTGATGCTTCTAAAAACAACTTAGCCAATACTTATAAAAAAAATAAGCAGTATAATCTAGCTCTAAATTATTACAGTGAAATTTTATCCAATAAGGATCTTGTTAAAGAACGTCCAAGGATATTTTCATTGGTGCTTGATAATTATGCACATACACGATTTCTTTCTGGTAACTTGAGAGAGCTTCCAGAGTTATATCACAAAGCTTTAGAAGTTAGTAATAGTGTAGGTAAAGACGATTACTACTCGATAATTATCAACCAACATTTGTCAGAATATTACTTCGACAATAAAAGAAATATTGACTCAGCAAGATACTACGCTTACAGAGCAAAAAATATTTCAGAAAAATATTACACAGACGATTTATTAAAATCCTTACTCTTACTATCTAAAATAGAAGAAGATCACAAGGCTGTAGAACACTTCAACGCTTATATTAAATTGAGTGATAGTCTACAAAAAAATGAACGTGCCATTCGTAATAAATTTGCACGTATTCGTTTTGAAACCGGACAGAAAGAAAAAGAAAATATACAACTAACCAAAGAACGGATGTGGTTGTTTATTATATCTGTTGTTGTTGTAATATCTTCATTTTTATTATATCTCGTAATAACACAAAGAAATAATAATATTGAATTAAAATTTGTTCAAAAACAACAAGAAACAAACGAAGAAATTTATAATCTAATGCTTTCTCAAAACGAAAGTATAGAAGAAGCTAGAGATTTGGAGAAAAAACGTATTTCTCAGGAGCTACACGATGGTGTTTTGGGGCGCTTATTTGGCACCCGTTTAAGTTTAGATAGCCTGAATAGAAACCATAGCGAGGAAGCTATTAAATCGCGAGATTTATATATAACCGAGTTAAAAACTATTGAAGATGAAATTCGAAAAGTATCTCACGAATTAAATACAGATTTTGTTTCAGGTTCAGGATTTATAGATATTATTAAAACGCTTGTCGAAACTCAAACATTGGCTTACGGTTTAGGTTATGATTTAAAGCATGATGAATCCATAAGTTGGGATGATGTTAACAATAAAAAGAAAATACATATTTATAGAATTATACAAGAAACAATGCATAATATTTACAAACATGCCAATGCAGTACATGTAAATATTAGTTTAGAATTAAAAAATGATGTAATTTGCTTGTCGATTATAGACGACGGTTCAGGTTATGATGTAGAGAAAGCAAGGTCGGGTATTGGTTTAAAAAACATGAACTCAAGGATTAACGAAATTAACGGTATATTAAAAATAACTTCAATTAAAAACCAGGGAACAACTGTAATGATTGAGGTACCAATGATCTAACCAAGAAAAATGATTGAAAAATTAAAAATATTAATGATCGATGATCACCCGATGATTATTGAAGGATATCAGAACACATTACTTTTTACTAAAAAAGAAAATCAAGAATTAGAAATAGATATCGCAAATAATTGTGATGAGGCCATTATGTATATGGATCAGGCAGTTGAGAAAAGTTTACCTTATAATGTGCTGTTTGTAGATATTAGTATACCACCTTCTAAAGATGGTATTATGAGTTCTGGAGAAGATTTAGCGGAGTATGCGAGAAAAGTGTTACCGAAAGCCAAAATCATTATTCTAACCATGTTTAATGAGTCTTTTAGAATACATAATATTATAAAAACCATCGATCCAGAAGGTTTTTTAATTAAAAGTGACTTAACATCAAGTGAATTGGCTAGTGCTTTTCAGGCTGTAATTAATAATCCGCCATTCTATAGTGGTACGGTTAACAACCATATTCGTAAATCTATTGTTAGTGATATTGTAATAGATGATAAGAATAGAAAAATACTTCATTTATTATCACAAGGTGTAAAAACTAAAAACCTAGCATCGCATTTAGATATCTCATTAAGCGCCGTAGAAAAGCGTAAAAGACAATTAAGAGATATTTTTGATGTGCAAGACGGTCAGGATGAGACCTTATTGAATGAAGCAAGGAAAAAAGGATTTGTGTAGTTTTTCTTACTAAAACGTTAAGTTTATAAGTTTTTTAGTAAAACTTTAATTTTTTTTTATTCCCGAAAGTAGCGCTATACTTCAATTGTCGTATTTATCCATAAATCCGTTACGGGTTTCCCGCAGTTTGAAAAGAAAAAATATTTTTATCTTTGATGCATCAACACTTCGAAAATTAATTAATCCCTCAATTTTTTTGTTGATAATAGCAATTTACATAAACCCTGTGGAGGTGAGAGACCCACAGGGTTTCTTCTTTATAATAGTTTAATAGGCAAAAATAGCACTTCCGTAGTCTATTAATATCCCAATAAAAAGGCCTAAATAAACAACAGCAACAACAAACTTTATAAACGTTGAGGTTAAAAAACCGATAAACGATCCAAAGGCTGCTTTTGTTGCGGTTTTAGCATCATTTTTATTAATAAGTTCTCCAATTAAGGCTCCAAAAAAAGGACCAATAATAATTCCTCCTGGAATAGGAGCAAATAAGCCTACAATAAGGCCTACCGTTGTACCTATTACTCCATATTTTGTTCCGCCAAAACGTTTTGTGCCAATAGCCGGAATAATATAATCGAGCACCCAAATAGCAATCGCGATAAGCAATGTTATAATTAGAAAAGATTTATTCATGGGTACAGCGTCCGTGAAATGTGCTATTAAAAGTCCAAACCAACTGGTTATTGGTCCGGGTAAAACAGGTAAAAAGCTCCCAATAATACCTAATAATATAAAAAGAGCGGCAATAATAATTAAAATAATATCCATATAAAGTGTTATGTTTTATAATAATAAGACGAAATACTATGCCAAATGTTACATTTTAAACTAAAAGATTAGTTTGAACTAAATATTTAGTTATATTTGTTGAACTAAGTTTTTAGTTGAATAAATAATTCTTATCAAAAATGAAACAACTTACTAAGGCAGAAGAAGATATTATGCAAATACTGTGGCAATTAGAAAAAGCCAATGTAAAGGCAATAATAGAGGAGTTTCCGGAGCCAAAACCAGCTTATAATACAGTATCGACTATTGTGCGTATTTTAGAAAGTAAAGGTTTTGTAGATTATGAAAAAGCAGGAAAAGGCCATGTGTATTTTCCGTTAATGCAACAACAGGATTATAGTAATCAATCTATAAATAAGTTAGTCGATAATTATTTTCAAGGATCATTTAAAAGCATGGTGTCTTTCTTTATGAAGAAAAATGATATTAGTTTAAACGAGCTAGAATCCGTGTTAAGCGAGATTAATAAAAAGGATAAATCATGATACATTATATTATTCAAACTATTGCTTTTCAGGTGTTCTTTTTACTCATTTACGATGTGTTCTTAAAGAAAGAAACCTTTTTTAACTGGAATAGGTTTTATTTAATAATCACGGCGTTAATGTCGTTAGTGATTCCTATTGTAGAGATTGAAAGTTTCAAAAATGTTGTTCCAGAAAATTATATCATTAGGTTACCTGCAGTTATTTTGGGGCAAACACAAGCAAATGTTAAAGCCGAACAAATAAATCAAACCATTTTACCTTCTAACTTTTCTGTTTTAGAATTAATATTTTATGTTGGTGTTGGAGTAGTAGTGTTACTGTTTATCTATAAGCTGAGTAAACTTGTAAGGTTAATTAAATCAAACCCTAAGGAATATAAAAAACAATTTATTATAGTAAGGCTTTTAAAAAGTAGTGCTTCATTTTCATTTTTTAAATACATTTTTTTAGGTGAAAGCCTTAGTTCCGAAGAAAAAATAATCATTTTAAAGCATGAAATAATACATGTAAAACACTGGCATAGTCTAGATTTAATGTGTTTTGAATTGTTACGCGTTCTATTTTGGTTCAATCCGTTAATTTATATTTATCAAAGTAGAATCACAGAATTGCACGAGTTCATCGCCGATGCGGAAGCTGTAAAAATAGAAGGGAAATCAATTTATTATCAAAGCTTATTAGCTCAAGTTTTCGATACCAAAAAAATATCATTCATCAATCCATTTTTTAATCAATCATTAATCAAAAAACGAATCGTTATGTTACAAAAATCAAAATCAAAACAAGTTTATTTATTTAAGTATGCACTGTTAGTTCCTATGGTTTTCGGTATGCTAGTTTATACCTCATGTGCTGATAATACTGGAGAGAAAGAAGTGCCCGAATTAATTAGTCCTGACAATAATCAAGAAACAAAGTTAGTTAAAACAGTTAACGAAGTAAAATATCAAATACAAATTCAAGGTGATATTAGTGATCAGGAAGAAAAAGGACTAGATCTTTTACTTCAAACTGTTAAAGGTTCTGGGTTAAGTAGCTCGTTGGTAAATGATGTGCAAGAATTTATAGCAAATAAAGATGAAACTAAACTAACTGAAAAAATTTCTTATGTCTTTGAGCAAATTCAAGCTAAAGGTGAAGTTAGCGAAGCGGAAACAAAAGCCTTAAAAGGTTTATTAATTTTAACTAGTGAAGATGGGTTTAATGATCCGTTTTTTGCTGATGTTTTAAATGATGTTGAAATACCTTTCGGAATTATCGACCAAGTACCTGTTTTTCCAGGTTGCGAAGATTTAGAGTCTAACGCTGATAAAAAAGCGTGTATGTCCAAAGGAGTTCAAAAGTTAGTTATTCAAAAGTTTAATACTGATTTAGCTGATGATTTAGGCTTGAAGGGTAGACAGCGAATTAATGTTATTTTCAAAATAAATAATGAAGGAGATGTTGTCGATGTTAGAGCTAGAGCACCGCATCCAGCATTATCTGAAGAGGCCATTCGAGTTATAAAAACACTACCTAAAATGATTCCCGGAGAACAAAAAGGTAAAAAGGTAAATGTACCTTATTCATTACCAATAGTTTTTCAAGTGCAGGAATAAAAATAAAATCAATACTATTTTTAAAACCGAAGTGGGAGCTTCGGTTTTTATTTTGCTTTAATTTTGGAAATAAAATGCCATACATCGCTATTAAGTGCCTTATTTTGAACAAAAAGAGTTTAAAAACCAAAAAAATCGTACTTTTCGGCTTTAGTTTTAATCTATGAAACAAATTTGTGTTTTTCTATCTGTTTTAATGCTTTGCTCTTGCGAGTATTTTAATGTGAAAAAAACATCATCAGAAGCTATTTTGAAAGAGGAACTACAAACCTTTAATTGGAATGATGTTGATGCTTATCCTAGTTTTTCGGAATGCGATTCGGTAGAAACTAAAACCGATAAAAAATCTTGTTTTGAAAATGTTTTGACACTGCATATTTGGGAGTTTTTACAACGCGAAAAAATTGTGGTCACTAAAGATGTTAGCGATACTATTATTTTAAGTTTTCGAGTCTCAGAAACAGGCGATTTAAAGCTAAATAATGCTAAAATAGATTCTGTAACGCGTCGTGAAATACCAGAAATAGAAAAGCTGCTGTATAAAAGCTTAGAACAATTACATCCTGTTTTTCCTGCAACAAAACGTGGACAACAAGTTAAAACTGAATTTCAGTTACCAATTATTATAGATATTCAGTAAACGTTTACAAACCAATTTCAAACTAGAACACGGAGTCTTTATTTTTTAAAGGTTCTGCCTTTCCAATTATAGGTTTTAAAAATAGATAAGAAAGCAATGTACACGCTAAAAAACGGATAGATAAAGAATGAAGGCATATAACTTTCAAAAACCTTTTTCTGATTGAAAAAAGTAGCCGTTTTACTTATTAAATAAAAATCGATATTGAATTTAATAACCAAAACATAAAACAAGGCTTTTAAAGGGAAGCACCCGAGTAGTAAAAGTATAATTACTGATATGGTTAAAACATTCATGAGTAAAACAATAAGGCCAGTAATTTTACCAAAACTACTATTGTATGCACTAGTTTTAGAAGCCCACCTTAAGCGTTGCTCTATTAAACTACCCCAAGTAGGTTGGGCATTTGTTTTAACTATGGCTTGCTCGCATTTTAAATAATGAAGCTCGTTGGCACGATTTTTAGCAATTTTTTCTAGCATAAAAACATCATCACCACTAGCAATATCTGTATTACCTTCAAAACCATTTATTGTTTTAAAGATGGCCTTTGTGTAGGCGAAATTGGCACCATTACATAAAAAGGGTTTTTTAATACCAAAGCCACCAATAGTTGCACCTTGTAAACTTAAAATATCTAAAGTTTGAAATCCGTTTAAAAAAGATTTCTCAAGATTGTAGGTTACTGGCGCCGCAATGCATGCTGTATTTGTGGTTTGGATAAATTCATCAAAACTATCGAGCCAATATTTTGGAAGATAACAATCGGCATCGGTAGTAACAATCCATTCATGCTCGGCTATGTTTATAGCTGTGGTAATAGCATCTTTTTTAGGTGAATGCGTTAATCGGTGGTTAGGAATAACTTTAAAATTCTGTTTCTTCTTATTATTAAAAAAAGATGTTATTATTTGCGAAGAATCATCGGTAGATTCATCGTCAATAAAAATAATTTCAAAAAGATGAGTTGGATAATTTAAGTTTTCAATAGATTCTAGTAATGCCGGCAGGTTTTCGGCTTCATTCCTAAAAGCAATTAAAACAGAGAATTTAGTTGTGTGTTCTAGGTTCTTTAAAGTAAAATCGGGAGTTTTACCAAAGCCATAAACAAACCGCCATATCAAAATGAGGTAAACTAAACTTATAGAAATGCTTAATAAAATCATGAGTTTGTTTGGGGTTTGGGCATTTTAAATTGGATTACAAAATAGCTTCCAATAAGACTTGGCAATACAAAGTTGAAAATCCACATAATGGTGATTACACTTAAAACTACCAATTCATTTACGCCCAGAAATTCAAACAAATATACGGCTACGCTTCCTTTAATCACAACATCAAAGATAAAAATTGTAGGAATAATAGACACGAGTAAATACATGGTTGTAATAACCATCATACTATCTAGATAGCTAATTTCAATTTGAAAAATTTGTAGTAAATAGAAAAATTGAAATGAAAAAATTGCATATCTCACAAGAGAAAGACTAAAACCAATACGTATTTTCTCTCTTGGAAAGTTCTTAATGAATACTTTTAGCTTTAGTAAAGGAGTCCATTTTATACCGATTTCATATTGTGCCAATCCTAACAAAATAAGGCTAACCGTAATTATGCCAATCACTACAGTTACAATAAGACGACCATAATTTGCTTCTAAATTGTAAGTATTAATAAAAGCAAATAAACCAATAGCTCCCAAAATAATGGTAATACTCATTTGTTGTAGGTTGCCTATTAAATTTGTAAGCATAACACGTTTGCGTAATTGGGGTAGGTAAAACATGGCTTTTGCTCCATATTCTCCAATACGGTTTGGTGTAATTAGTGATGCGGTTAAAGATCCTAAAGTTTGTTTTGTAGCTTGGTTTAAACTTGTTTTTTTTAAGGTTGAAATTAGAGTTTGCCATTTTATTATTTCAAAAAACCAATTAAAGCCGCTTAAAATCAATAGAATAAGAGTGTTTTGAATTGAAAAAATAGCCTTTGCCGATAGAAATGAAATAAAATTAGAGAAACTGAGTTCACTGTTGTAAGCTAATTTTTGATAGATAAAATAAAAAGCGACAACAACTATGCTCAATTTAATGAGCACAAAAAAGAATTGTTTAGTTTTGTGAAGTCGCATTCAATTAAAATAGTCTTCCATTTAGGTTTGGCAAATCGCATTCGTTTTTAGCCACTTTTCCGGAAGAATAAAGTGCAAATTAAATTAATATTATAACATGGCTCTTATTTTTAAATTTAATAAGCAAAAGCTAATCGCTTTAGTTTTTGTTTTATTTTCATATTTAGGTTTTTCTCAAAGTGATACTAGCACATTTAAAGCACAGTTTGCCTTAGGTGTTAATAGTCCGTCGAGCAACGGTTTTGTAACTAATTTTGAAGCAAATAGTGTTAATTTTCCAACTATTAATTTAGGCTTACAATATATGTTTAAGCCTTTATTTGGTTTAAAGTTAGATTTGGGTTACAACCGATTTTCTAGTGCAGAAAACTCACCAGAATTTAAAACCAATTATACACGTGTTAATGCGCAATTGGTTTACAATGCATCCAACGTTTTAGGTTTATATAACAATCTGGGCATATTTGCTCATGCAGGTCCTGGTATCTCCATGATAAAACCATTGGGAGATTATGGTGAAAACAAAACGAGCTATTTAAACGCTATGGCAGGTTTGGAGTTTCATTATGCGGTTTCAGAAAAATTATCACTGTATTTAGATACGGCTTATATTTTAGGGTTCGGGAAAGATTTTGACCCAGTAAATGATGGTTTTGGTTCGTTTAACGGAAATTTATTAACCATAACCCTTGGTGCATCTATTTCGCTAAGTGGTTGTCAATATTGCGGACAATGAAGCAGGAAAGAATTATTTTAGGTATCGACCCGGGTACAACCATTATGGGTTTCGGACTTATAAAAGTGGTTGGTAAAAAAATGGAGTTTTTGCAATTAAACGAGTTGGATTTAAAAAAATACAGCGATCATTATTTAAAATTAAAACTCATTTTTGAGCGTACTATAGAACTTATAGAAACGCATAATCCAGACGAAATTGCTATTGAAGCACCATTTTTTGGTAAAAATGTACAAAGTATGCTTAAGCTCGGTCGGGCTCAAGGTGTAGCTATGGCTGCAGGTTTAAGTCGCGAAATACCAATAACGGAGTATTTGCCTAAAAAAATAAAAATGGCCATTACTGGGAATGGAAACGCTAGTAAGGAGCAAGTTGCTAAAATGTTGCAAAGTGTGCTAGGTTTAAAAACGCTACCAAAAAATCTGGATTCTACCGATGGATTGGCAGCGGCGGTTTGTCATTTTTATAACTCGAGTAGAGTGGAAGTAGGTAAAAGTTACACCGGTTGGGATGCTTTTGTAAAACAGAATGCAACCCGAGTTACTAAACGAACTTTAAAAAAATAAGTGCTAGAAATAAATAATACTCAAAACAGTGGCAATTCCGAGACATCGGAACAAAAAGCAGGCGCCATTTATATTCATATTCCGTTTTGTAAACAAGCTTGTTTTTACTGCGATTTTCATTTTTCTACATCATTAAAAAAGAAGGATGAATTAATTCAATGCTTAGTAAAAGAGTTAGAATTAAGAACAAGTAAATTTGATGCGGTTACTGTAGAAACCATTTATTTTGGAGGAGGAACACCAAGTTTATTATCTACTGAAGAGATTCAGCTTTTAATAGACACAGTTTATAATAATTACAAAGTTGTAGACAATCCGGAAATAACTTTGGAAGCTAACCCGGACGATTTATCAACAGAAGTTATTCTTCAGTTAGCAAAAAGCCCAATAAATCGATTAAGCATTGGAATTCAATCTTTTTTCGAAGACGATTTAAAAAGCATGAATCGCGCTCACAACAAAGAAGAAGCCTTGCGTTGTTTGGAAGAAGCAACCAAGTATTTTGATAATATTACTATCGATTTAATTTACGGGATTCCAAATATGAGTTTACAAAAATGGAACGAAAACTTAGAGATTGCTTTAAATTTCGGTATTAATCATATTTCTAGTTATGCTTTAACGGTAGAACCAAAAACGGCCTTAGATACGTTTGTTAAAAACGGAAGCTATCCGCCAATAGACGAGGCTTTAGCTTTAGAGCATTTTAACCATTTGGTTGAAAAAACGGAAGCGAATGGTTTTGTACATTATGAAATTTCAAACTTCGGAAAACCTAATTATTTCTCTAAACACAACACCAGTTATTGGCAAGGGAAACCGTATTTAGGTATTGGTCCGTCGGCACATTCTTTTTATGAAAACGAACGGAGTTGGCATGTGGCTAATAATACAAAATACATACAAGCTATTCAAAAAAACGAATTGCCTAATACCTTAGAAATCCTTTCTAAAGAAGATCAATTTAATGAATACGTGATGACGGGTTTGAGAACCATTTGGGGTGTTTCATTTAACAGAGTTCAGGCTGAATTTGGAAATGTATTTCTTCAGCATTTAAAAAAATATTCAGATAAATTTATAAAAGAAAACTTGTTAGTTATTTCTAATAAAAAAGAGCAAATGTCTCAAAGTAAATTGGATACCGATTTAAAAAGTAACGCGAGTAGCCAAATTTTGAAAACAACCCAAAAAGGTAAGTTTCTTGTTGACGGAATTGCTTCCGAATTATTCATGATTTAACTATATTTGATGATATGCAAACAACAATTCAATATAATTCCAGAAAACTTCAAATAGATTTAAAAAAGCCTATAGATATTTCAATCGCAATTCAGGCTTCTAGTAACAGCGTAAATGCATGGTACATCGATGGACCAAAAATTGAGCCTGCAGTAGATGGCGAGTGGATTGCAAGTGTGAAAGAAGGTGCGGCGGTTAATTTTAATAACATCAATTTTAATCCGCATGCGCATGGTACGCATACCGAATGCGTTGGGCATATTACCGAAAAGGTACATTCTATTAACCAAAACTTAAAGCAGTTTTTCTTTTTGGCAGAGGTTATTACTGTAGCGCCAGAACGTTTAGATGACGATTTTGTTATTTCTAAAAAGCAATTACAATATGCTTTAGGGAATAAAAAACGTGATGCTGTAATAATACGTACATTGCCAAATACAAAAGGGAAATTATCGCGTCAATACTCTAATACAAACCCAACTTATATATTAGAAGAAGCTGCTATTTACTTGCGTGAAAAAGGTGTAAAACATTTATTGGTAGATTTACCAAGTGTTGATAAGGAAAAGGATGAAGGCGAGCTTTTATCGCATAATGCCTTTTGGAATACCAGCGGAAAATTACGGATGGACGCTACAATAACTGAATTTATTTATGTAGATAATAGCGTGGAAGATGGTGAGTATTTTTTAAACTTACAAATAGCATCTTTTGAAAATGATGCAAGCCCAAGTAAACCTATTTTGTATAAAGCAGAGCCAGTTTAATAATTTTTGGAACAAAACTTGATTTCAAAAAACTAAAAACGAATTAATGGAAGCATTTTTAGGTATAATAATTGGCATTTTAACAACAATGGGTGTGGTAACTTATACCAAATCGATTAAAAAGAAAAGCTTGGTAAACGCACAGTCGGTTTTATTGCTAGATAAAATTAAAAAAGTGTGCAAGTTTATTACGGTTGAAGGTGATTTTGCTGAAATTTACCATTATGAAGATGTAAAAGAACGTTTTTTAAAACTGGTAAGTAGCCGAAAAAAAGCTTTGGTTATTATTAATGCTAAAGCCCATGTGGGTTACGATTTGGCTAAAATTGATTTAACGGCAGATACTGAAAATAAAAAGATTGTTTTAGAACATTTTCCGCAACCCGAAATTTTATCGATAGAAACAAACTTAAATTATTACGATAAATCTGACGGTATTTTTAACCGCTTTGAAGCTTCAGATTTAACGGGTTTACACCAAGAGGCCAAATTACATATACAAGAGAAAGTACCACAAAGCGGACTGATAGAAATAGCTCAAAAAGAAGCTTTAGAAACCATTTTACTTATGGAAACTATAGTTGAAACTATTGGGTGGAAGCTGGATTATTCAGCTTTAAAAATTGAAGAAAAAGGTACAAAGTTGATTAAATAAATTATTTCATCATGATTGAAATTTCAACAGGTAAAAGTAAACTTCAAATAGATGTTATTCATCAGTTTATCACCAATGCCTATTGGGCAAAAGGCAGAACGGTTGCTGAGGTTAAAAAAACAATAGAACATTGTTTTTGTTTTGGTGTATATTTAGATGATAAGCAAATTGGTTTTGCAAGAGTAGCCACAGATTATACGGTTTTCGCCTATTTAATGGATGTTTTTATTCTTGAAGAACATCGCGGAAAAGGCTATTCAAAAGCGTTAATTGCACGTATACATGAAGCCGAAGAATTAAAATCATGCAAAGTATGGATGTTAAAGACGGCCGATGCTCATGGTTTGTATAAACAGTTTGGTTATACAGCGTTAATGAATCCAGAAAAAGTAATGGAGCGAATTTTGAAATGATTTTCAACTTAAAACCGTTAAAATGAATATTGAACAACTTCGCAATTACTGCTTGAGCAAAAAAGGAACTACAGAAGACTTTCCATTTGATGAAGATACTTTGGTGTTTAAAGTACTGGGGAAAATGTTTGTTTTGGCAGGCTTGTCAAAATGGGAGCGTGGCGAAGCATCCATAAACTTAAAAGCAGATCCTGAATACTCCCAAGAATTACGCGCAGAATATGAAAGTATACGCCCAGGATTTCATATGAGTAAAAAACATTGGAATACTATTTATATGCACGAAGGAGAATTATCTCCTGAATTTATCTATAAACTTATCGATCATTCTTACGATATGGTCTTAAAAGGAATGAGTATAAAAGTGCGAAACACGTTGCTTGATTGAAATGTATGTATTTTTAATTTAGTTATTTTGTTGTATGTTTGTGTGAATCTCTCTCTCTCTCTTCGCAATAAAATTTTAGCATAATCTATCTAGGCTTCTAAGCCTTAAAGTCGTAATTAATTAACCATTATATTAACTTTAAAACTAACAGATTATGAAAAAAACGAGTAAATTATTCGCTACAATTGCTGTGTTATTATTGTTTTGCGTAACAACTCTTCAAGCACAAGAAAAAAAAGAAGTAAAGTATGTTACAGTAACTAAAAGTCATTGGAATCTCGATAAGAAAGATTTTAAAATGTCCGAATGGAAGGCTGCTGAAAAAGAATACTTAGACAAAGTAATCAAGAAAAATGAATATATTTTGAGTGCTTCAACATATATACACAACTTAACGCCCGATAATACTGAAGTTTTAAGCTCTATGAGTTACGCTTCCTGGGAAGATATAGACAAGCAAGTAGAACGAAGTGCTGAGCTTGAGAAAGAGGCTTGGCCAGATGAAGCTGAAAGAAAAGCATTTTTGCAAAATTTAAATTCATACTATTCTAATCAACATTCCGATGAGATTTATAGTTCGCTTTTTGGGGCAAAGTTTTTAACTGAAAGACCCACTAAAGACATGGTGCCTTACGTTCGAAAAAGTTATTTGGCATTTCCAAAAGATGGGACTATGAAAGAGTTTGAGGACTTAAGATTAGAAGGTAACACAATTATCACTCAAAAAAACGAATATATTAAGGGGTATTTTCCTTATGTTCATGCTTGGGGAGCCGATAAAACCGAATATATAGAGGCTTATTTTTTAGATTCACTGGCAGATATAGAAAACATGTTTGATGAAGATGATGAGTTGTTTAAAGCTGGTTATGCAAGGAGTGAAGCGAATAAGGTTAAATTAGAAACGTGGGGTACGTATTTTACGGGTGTTCATGGAGATTATGTGTATACTTTTATTCACGACCTTTTAAAATAAATAATTAGTATTATAATGTTAAAAAAGGACGCGCTATGCGTTCTTTTTTATTTAATAAAAATATTACAGAATCCTAAATTTGTACAATCCTCGATTTTGCTGTACTATTGCAAAAATCAAAATTATACTTATGAGCGTTTTACAAACATTACAAGAGCGAAGCAATTCTAGTTGCGAATTATGTACTTCTAAAGAAGACTTAAACCAATATACAATTCCGCCATCGTTGAACGAAAATGTAGGGAACGATGTTTTGGTTTGTAAAACTTGTTTAGATCAAATTAACGGTGATGTAGATATGGATGCTAACCACTGGCGTTGTTTAAACGATAGTATGTGGAGTGAGCATGTTGCTGTGCAAATTATGGCGTGGCGTATGTTACAAAGGTTAAGAAATGAAGGTTGGCCAAAGGATTTGTTGGATATGATGTATCTTGATGATGATGCTATGGCTTTAGCAAGAGCTACTGGAGAGCATGAAGATGCTGCAAGTAAAATTATTCATCGTGATGTAAACGGTGTTATTTTAGAAGCAGGAGATAATGTAGTGTTAATAAAAGATTTAAAAGTGAAAGGTTCTAGCATGGTTGCCAAACAAGGTACAGCTGTTAGAAATATTAGATTAGATCATGAAAATGCTGAGTTTATAGAAGGTAAAGTTGGACCAACACAAATTGTAATTATTACAAAGTATGTGAAGAAAACATAATTTTTATTCAACTTAAAAATATTTAAACGGTTAAAGTTTTATTGATAATTTCAATAAAGTTTTAATCGTTTTTTTTGTTTCTGTTTTATTCTGAACACCAAATATGTCTTATTGATGCCGGCTTTCTACAATGTTCTAAAAGGTGTAGGTTTTTTGTTTTATATGAAAATTGACAGTTGAGTCTCAAAAAAATACAATTGAGAAATAAAAAATTCTGTAAATTGAAGAATAATCTCAAATTTGAAGTAACAAAACTAATTAACTACAAATGGAAGAAGCGATTAAAATTTTGATTTACATTCATGCCTTTTTTGGTGGCCTTGGATTAATTACAGGAATAGGAAGTGTTATTGTAAAAAAGGGAAGTCGTGCACATAAAAAAATGGGGAAACTATTTTCTATTGGTATGCTGGTGAGTTCTTCTATTTCGTTACCAATTTCGTGTATGCCAAATCATGAAAATGTGTTTTTATTTTTAATTGGCTTATTTACAATTTATCTCGTTTTAGCAGGGAATCGTGCATTAACTTTTAAAACAAAAAAAGAGGCTGACATGAGAGATAAATTGATTTCGGGTTCTATGGTGTGCTTTTCGGTATTAATGATCTTAAATGGTGCTTATGGTATTCTAAATGGTTCTTCTATGAGTGTTCTGTTTCTATTCTTTGGTGGTTTTGGATTATTTATGAGTATTCAAGATTTTCGATTCTATAAAGCGCCTAAAAAAGTTAAGAATACTTGGTTGCGATTACATATCGGAAAAATGATAGGTGCTTTAATTGCATCCATTACAGCTTTTGTTGTTGCAGGTTTGGGTGTGGGCAACATAGTAGCTTGGACGTTGCCAACTATTATCGGGACACTATATATTATATATTGGAAAAGAAAACTGAAACTAGGAACTAAGTCTTAAAAGGCTAAAGATTTAAATTGATAACCTTGCTCGCTAAAATGTTTTAAAACCTTTGGGAGTACATATTGCATGTTTTTTGAAGCCTTTACACTATCATGAAAAACAACAATGCTGCCACTTTTAGTTTTCGAAATAACATTTTTTAAGCAAGTAGTTTCACTTATAGAGTTCTGCCAATCGAAGGATAAAATATCCCACATTATTATTTTGTAGCCAAGGTTAATGAGATTTTTACCTTGTGCTGGTTTTATTTTGCCATAAGGTGGGCGAAATAATTTAATATCACTAGATGTTGCAGTGTGATGTTGAGGTTTTTCTTTTTGAATGTTATTCTCAGCGGCATCAACTTCAGTTAAATAATCGGCTGTTTTAGTTTTCCAACCTTTAACATGGTTTTGAGTGTGGTTCCCAATGGCATGTCCATTTTCTATAATGTCACGGAAAATTCCAGGATGCTTTTCAATGTTATTTCCTATACAGAAAAATGTAGCTTTCGCTTGATAAGCTTTTAATGTATCTAGAGTCCAATTTGTTATTTCTGGTGTTGGACCATCATCGAAAGTAAGATAGATTGTTTTTTCATTTGTTGAGATGTCCCAAATATAATTTGGGAACATCTTTTTTATAACAAATGGTGTTTTTACAGGTGTTAAGGTCATGCCTTATTCTATAGGTTCAATGGTGTCTGTACTTACGCCTGCAGGAATATCTTTGTTTTCTTCTGGAGCGTATTCATCTTGATCACTATCACCATAAAAATATTTAAACATTTTTAGGTGGTCGTTAAAAATATCGCCTTCAGTTTCTGCAAAAGGGATGTCGTATTTTATTAAAACATCAACTAAGCCTTTGTAGCGTTGTATGTCGGTATAAATATCTTCAAACAAACGTTCTTGTTTATCTGTTTTTAACTTACTGTAATATACTAAGTTTTCTTGATATTTTTGAGCAACTTCTTTAAATAAACGCTGTGCTTTTTCTTTATTTCCTACTTCGTAATAAGCACTAATGTAAGGCTCTAAAAGTGTGTAATAACCAAAGAATTCAACAGGCATGTTTTCCATAGCTATATCTGCTATTTCTTCAGCTTTATCTATTTTATCCTCATTGATTAATTGCTCGGTTAATCGTGCTAAATTTCCACGATATGTAATTGAGTTTTTACGAGTTTCAACATCGTGATAAATGTCTGGACTTCCGCTATTTCCCCAGTCCCATTTTTTAACTTTTTCATACATTAAATCGCTGTCTACACGACCCATATCAAACGGGTTCGATCTATCAACTTCCGTTCTAATAGGTACTAGTTTGTAGCACATGCCATCAAGTTGAAGGTAATCTTTCATCCAAATATAATCGTCGTCACCAAAGCTTCCGCCAGTAAAGTAGATTGGGCGATTCCATTCATTGTTAGCTACAATGTCTAACATTAGTAAACGGTTTTTGTATAGCGCACCACCTTTAATTGTAAGGTCTATATAAGGCACAATTTTATCAGCATCTTCGGGTTTAACAATACCCGAGTTTAATGCATTTTGTTTATTTACCGGCAGACGTAATGTTTCGGTAGGTAAATAACTAGCTTTTAGATCTTGTCTTCTTACTTGAGAAATATCGACACCTTGCTGCTCTAAAACATATTTGTATTTAGTTTTAGGATTATCACTTGCAATGAAGTCTAAAAATTGCTTCACTTCAATGGTGTCTTTAGTTACAGGCTCTATCACGATATAATCGTTAGTGCCGTATTTGTATAAATCGTGCGTTAATTGAGACGGTACAGGATCACTTTCGTAAGCCTTGCGTTTCATTTGGTCGATGTACCAATCGGTTTGGAATAAACTTGTGTTTACTACACGTACATCGGTTCTGTAACCTTCAATTTCTTGAGCATACCAAAGTGCGAATGTATCGTTGTCTCCAATGGTAAATAGAATACCATTTTCTGCACAAGAATCTAAATACATTTTAGCCATAGCATTGGCAGTGTATTTTCCAGAACGGTCATGATCGTCCCAGTTACTAGCAGCCATAATTCCAGGGACTAGAATTAAACAGACTATAGTAACTATTGGTGCGGTAAGTTGTTTTGGTAAATATGTTTTAAAGAAATCGTACAATGCGTAAACTCCAAAACCAATCCATAGAGCAAATACGTAATAAGATCCTACAACCGAGTAGTCACGCTCACGTGGTTCAAACGGACGTACATTTGTATAAACTTGTATGGCAATTCCTGTAAACAGAAAGAATACAAGCATTACCCAAAATAATTTTTTGTCTTTATTGTAAAGGAAGAATAAACCAATAATGCCTAGAATAAGCGGAAGCATGTAGTATGCATTTCTCGCCTTGTTGTTTTTAACATCGCTAGGTAAGTGGTCTTGAGAGTAGCCTAAATGCCATTCGTCAATAAATTTAATTCCTGTTATCCAGTTACCGTGATTATCATAACGGCCTTGGATATCATCTTGTCTTCCAGAAAAATTCCACATAAAATAACGCCAGTACATGTAACCCAATTGGTATTCAAACATGTAAATAACATTACTAATTATCGAAGGTTTTTCAACTTCAATTAAACTTTTTTCCTTTTTCAAGAAGTTGTTATAATCTTCGTAATCTACATTGCCTTGTGCCACCTGATTTTTAAAATCATTAAGTTGGGCTTTGTATTTTGTAATTTGATTTAAGGCGTAAGTTTTAGCTTGTTCCTCGGTTGCTCCAGCGTTAATAGCACTTCTATAATATGTGTTTTGTGCATCTGGTTTTACTTTAAAATCTAAAAAGCCAGAAAACATCATGTAATTTTCGGCATGCTCGGCACTCCACATTCTTGGTAGAATAGAAGCGTGTTTAGAGTTGTAGTTCTGTTTTGCTTTTTTCCAATCGTTTACAACAACGTATTCCCCTTTTTCTTCATCTTTCTCATACTTAGGTTTGTCGTCTATGTACGGGTTGTTTTCATCTAAATAAGCATATTGGTCTGTAAACTGAGGTCCGTAAAACAAGTGTGTTTCAGGGTATTGCTCTAAGTTGTAATATGCTAACAATTCTCTTGCACTCGATGGGTTGTTCTCGTTAATAACCACATTAGCATTAGCACGAATTGGTAACATTAACCACGTAGAGAAACCAATAATAACAAAGGTTAAACAAAGAATAGCTGTGTTTAAATGTGCAAAGTGTTTCTTCTTAGTGTATTTTAAGCCGTAAGTAATAAGGCCAACAAGTAGTAAGCCTGCAATAATAGATCCTGAATTAAAAGGCAAGCCAATAGTGTTCACGAAAAATATTTCGAAAGCACTAAATATTTTAAGAATATTAGGAGCCAAAAGTTTAAAAACGAATAATAAAATACCAACCGAAGCAATATTTGCAATAATGAAGTTTTTTATAGTTACGGTTTTATAATTCTTGAAAAAGTAAACCAACCCTATGGCAGGTATGGTTAATAAGCCCATAAAGTGAACTCCAAAAGAAAGTCCGATAACAAAGGCAATTAAAATAAGCCATCGATTTCCTCTTGGGTTATCCATATCTTGTTCCCAACGTAAGCCTAGCCAGAATAAAACAGACATAATTAATGTCGCCATGGCATAAACTTCGGTTTCTACAGCATTAAACCAAAACGAATCGGTAAAAGTAAAGGCTAAACTGCCAACTAAACCACTACCTAAAATTGCATAAGCTTGGTTTTTATTTATCTCACCATCTGCTGTAACCAGTTTTTTTAATAGAATTGTTATGGTCCAAAACATAAAAAGAATAGTGAATGCACTAGAAACAGCACTCATCATATTCATCATCCAGCCAATTAAAGCATTATTTCCAAATGTGAAAATGGAGAAAAAAGCACCTAACATTTGAAATAATGGCGCTCCCGGTGGGTGGCCAACTTGTAGTTTAGAAGAGGTTAAAATATATTCCCCTGCATCCCAAAAACTTACTGTTGGCTCAACAGTTAAGCTATAAGTAATAAGTGCTATTAAAAAAGAGAGCCATCCTAAAATGGTATTCCATTTTTTAAAGTTAAAATTTGCCATAAAAATCTATACATTAATTGCTTTGGCGAATTTAATAATAAATACTTAATACCTTATGTTTTTAAGGAAACGTTAAGTGTTCAAAAAAAATAATTGAAAAAAAATTTAAAAAAGTTTGCACAAAGGAAAAAAAGTTCTAAATTTGCCGTCTCGAATAAAGAATGGCCCATGGTGTAACTGGCAACACGTCTGTTTTTGGTGCAGAAGAGTCTAGGTTCGAGCCCTAGTGGGCCAACTCTGAAACCAACCCTGATTACGAAAGTAATTGGGGTTTTTTTTGTGCTCTACTTTTAAGGTTTTACAGATAAAAAAAAGCTCCATATAAAATTTATGGAGCCTTTAAAAGTATAATTAGCAATTGGTTTTGCTGAAAATTTTAAAAAAGAGTTAATCAATATACTCGGTTTCTAGAAAGTAATTTACAATAGCTTCTTTCATTAAAACACTTTGTTCGCCAGCTTTTAAATGTGGTAAAGCTTCTAGCGCTGTGTAATGTGGCCAACCATCTTTATCTACAAAATCGAGTTGGTAATATCCGTAAGGCATTAATAATTTGCAAATAGCAATATGCATTAAGTCTAATTTTTGATCTTTTTTAAAAGCGCGCTCCAATTGTCCGAGTTCTTGTACGCCTATTAAATATATAATAGCGTCAAGATCTAAGGTGTCTCCATCTGCAAATTGATCAGATAGTTTTTTAACAACCAAGTTCCAGCGTTCCTTTAATTCTTCGTCTCTTGCCATTTTTAGTTTTTGAATTGAAATTTTTGGCAAAGTTAACGAACCTTTTGTTATTCTAAGATAACATAGTAGGCCATTTGCCGTTATTGTTTGTGTCAGCAGGATTAGTGTGTAAATTCTTTTATTTTATATTTGCATTAAATTGTTACTATGGGTGTTATTGATATTGTTTTAGGCGCATTAATTCTATTTGGGTTGGTTCGTGGTTTTATGAAAGGGCTTTTTGTTGAGGTTGCCTCACTGGTTGCTTTGGTGGCTGGTGTTTATGGAGCTATCCATTTTAGTGATTTTGCTGCCGAATTTTTAAATGATAAAACCGATTGGGACGAAAAAACCATTAGTATTACCGCTTTTGCAGTAACATTTATTGTTATTATTTTGGCTATTTCGCTTGCGGGGAAGGCTTTAACGAAGTTGGCTGATTTTGCAGCGCTTGGCATTATTAATAAATTAGCAGGAGGTGTTTTTGGAGCCTTAAAAATTGCAGTTATTTTAAGTGTAGTTTTAATAGTTTTCGATAGAATGAATAGCGCAATTACTTTTGTAGATGAAGAAAATGTGGACGATTCTATGCTTTATATGCCTGTGAAATCTTTGGTGCCTATGATTTTTCCGAATATTTTAACACCAAAAGAAGATACGGAAACTCCTGAAACCGAAGATTAATCTAATAGAGCAGCAGAGAAAAAGGCGTCGTAAATAATTGAAATTTACCAAGATAATTATCATTAATTACTAAAGCAAAAATCTTTGTTTCTAGTCTTTAGAATAATCTTATCTTTACATCTTGAAGTTGTATTTAGTAAACATACTTCATCAACCGTGTTATACTCTTGCTTTCACAGTTAAACAGCTGTAAAGTAAAGATTCAAAATAAATAGTTATAAACCTTCTTCTGGTAAAACTTTGGTTTTATTCAGAATCAATATATAAAATATATGGCTTGCGCAAGTTGCTCAACAAAAGACGGCTCTCCTAGTGGCTGCAAAAATAATGGCACCTGTGGTACAGATAGTTGCAATAAATTAACCGTATTCGATTGGTTAGCAAACATGTCACTTCCAAGTGGCGAAAAACCATTTGATTGGGTAGAAGTACGTTTTAAAAACGGACGAAAAGACTACTATAAAAATGCTGAAAATTTAACATTAAGTATTGGAGATATTGTAGCAACACAAGCACAATCTGGTCATGATATTGGTATGGTTACCCTTTCGGGGGAATTAGTACGCGTACAAATGAAACGCAAAAACATTTCGGTAAAGCCAGTTGAAACATTAAAAATATACAGAAAAGCAAGTCAGAAAGATATTGATATTTGGCAAACAGCCCGTGATAAAGAAGAGCCAATGAAGGTTCGTGCACGTCAGTTTGCAATAGATTTAAAACTCCACATGAAAATTTCGGATATCGAATTTCAAGGAGACGCAAGTAAAGCCACGTTTTATTATACAGCAGAAGAGCGCGTAGATTTCCGTGAGTTAATTAAAGTTTTTGCGCGTGAGTTTAGAACACGTATAGAAATGAAACAAGTTGGTTTCCGTCAAGAAGCATCAAGACTTGGTGGTATTGGTTCTTGTGGACGTGAATTATGTTGTTCTACGTGGTTAACAGATTTTAGGTCGGTAAGCACATCTGCAGCGCGTTACCAACAGTTATCACTTAATCCGCAGAAATTAGCAGGACAATGTGGTAAATTAAAATGTTGTTTAAACTACGAATTAGATACGTACTTAGATGCTTTAAAAAGTTTTCCAAAAACAGATATTAAGTTAAAAACGGGTAAAGGAACAGCAGTTTGTCAAAAAACAGACATTTTCAAAGGGCATATGTGGTATGCTTATGAAGGTGAGTGGATGAACTGGCACAAAATAACTACAGAGCAGGCTAACGAAATTATTGAAGCTAATAAAAAGAACGAACCTATTGCTAGCCTAGAAGAATACGCTTTAGATGTTTTAGAAGATGTTAAAACGGAGTTCGAAAATGTTGTTGGTCAAGATAGTTTAACACGTTTCGATAGTCCAAAACGTAATAATAAACGTAAAAATACTAGAAAGAAGCCGAACCAAAAAGGGGCAGCTCCAAATGCTAATCAAAAACCAAGGCCTAATCCTAAGAGTCCAAATACAGCACCAAAGAAACAAAACCCAAATCAAAAAGGGCCGAATCAAAAAGGTGAAGGAACTCCAAAAGCAGCACCTAATAAAAGAGCTCCAAAGAAAAGAACTGGAGATAATGGACCAGCAAATACGGATAAACCAAATACAAATCCAAACAAGAATAACCGCAACCGGAATAATAAAAGAAAACCAAAACCAAAACCACAAAGCAATAATGATGCTACCGAATAATAGCTTCTTGTTTTTTTTAATAATCGCATTGGTGTTTACATCATGCGATTCTAATCGTGTTTTCGATGAGTATCAATCGGTTCCAAACACTTGGAATAGAGAGAATGTTGTTAGTTTCAATATTACCCCAGTAGACTCTATAAAACCTTATAATTTATTTGTAAACCTGAGAAATACAAATGCTTATAAATTCAATAATATATTTTTAATTGTTGAAATGGTAAACCCGAACGGAAAAATTCAAAAAGATACTTTGGAGTATAAAATGGCCGAACCTAGCGGGAAACTTTTAGGTACAGGTTATACAGATATAAAAGAAAATAAACTTTGGTATAAAAAAGGTTTTGTGTTTAACGAAACTGGCGAGTACAAGGTTAATATACATCAAGCTATGCGCGAACGCGGTAAAGTAAACGGTGTTGTAAACCTAGACGGCATAACCGATGTTGGCTTTAGAATAGAAAATCCCACAATACAGTAATCCCTAATTTTAAAACTTAAATCGCTTATAATTTAAGGCTCTTAAACCATGGCAAAAGCAAAAAAAGAAACAACTACAGTTCAAGATTTCACAAAATACATTCGATGGTTTTGGGTGATATTTTTAGGAGGTATTCTCTCAATTATTTTAGTGTTTTTATTGGCATCTTGGGGTGTTTTTGGCGAAATGCCAGATCACACCGTGTTAGAAAATCCTAAAACAAATTTAGCAACAGAAATTCTTTCTTCCGATGGGCAAACCCTAGGTAAGTTCTATTTTAATGATAACAGGACGCCTGTTGGTTATAATGAGTTACCACAATATTTGGTAAACGCTTTAATAGCAACGGAAGATGCACGTTTTAAAGATCACTCTGGTATTGATGCCAAAGGGACTTTACGGGCAATATTGACGCTTGGTAGTGGTGGTGGAGCAAGTACTATTTCTCAACAATTAGCAAAGCAGTTATTTCATGGTGAAGGCTCTAAAAATATTATAGAGCGTGTTTTGCAAAAAGTAAAAGAGTGGATTATTGCTATTCGTTTAGAACGTCAATACACCAAAGAAGAAATTATTGCACAATATTTTAATATTTACGATTTTTTAAATAATGCGGATGGTATTCGAAGTGCCTCACGTATTTATTTCGGTAAAGAGCCTATAGAGTTAGATTTAAAAGAATCTGCTATGCTTGTTGGTATGTTTAAAAATTCATCTCTATTCAACCCAAGAAAAAGAGTTGAGCTTACTAAAACCCGTAGAAACGTAGTGTTAGCTCAAATGGAGAAATACGATTTTATAGATGAAAAAGTAAAAGATTCTCTTCAAAAAACAGATTTAGATTTAAACTATTCTCCAGAGTCGCACCGTGAAGGTATTGCTACTTACTTTAGAGGATATTTAGATGGTTTTATGAAGGATTGGATTAAAGAAAACCCTAAGCCAGACGGAACAAAATATAATTTATATAACGACGGGTTAAAAATTTATACAACCATCGATTCTCGTATGCAAAAACATGCTGAAGATGCTGTGCAACAACATATGCCAAGACTTCAAGCTGAGTTTTTTAATCAGAATAGCATTAAAAAGAATCCTACAGCTCCGTTTTTAGATCTTGATAAAAATGAAATCACATCTTTATTAAGACGAGGAATGAAACAGTCGGAACGTTGGAGGCATCTTAAATACGATTTAAAAAAATCGGATAAAGAAATAGAAGCTTCGTTTGAAACACCGTCAGAAATGACTGTTTTTGCATGGGAAGATGGTAGAGCGTCAGAAGTAGATACTATCATGAAGCCTATAGATTCTATGCGTTATTATAAATCATTCCTTCGTACAGGTATGATGTCTATGGATCCGCAAACAGGCCATGTAAAAGCTTGGGTTGGTGGTATGAATTACCGTCACTTTCAATATGATATGGTAAACCAAGGAAAACGTCAAATTGGATCTACATTTAAACCTTTCGTTTATACAGCGGCTATGGACCAGTTGCATTTATCACCTTGTGATGAGTTGCCAGATACACCATTTTGTATCGAAGCCAATAAATACGGAAACCCAGAAGAATGGTGTCCTAAAAACTCAGGTGGTGAGTATGGTGGTACACGTTCTTTGAAGAATGCATTAGCTAATTCGGTTAATACCATTACAGCACGATTAATTGATAAAGTGGGACCGCAAACGGTTATAGATTTAGTTAGAAAATTAGGAATCGATTCTGATATTCCTGCTGTGCCTTCTATTGCTTTAGGAACACCAGATATTAGTGTTTACGAAATGGTTGGTGCTTATTCTACTTTTGCAAACCAAGGGGTTTATACCAAACCAGTTATGGTAACAACAATTGCCGATAAGAACGGAACTATTTTATATCAATTTAAACCAGAAACGCGAGATGTTTTAAGTGAAGAAACCGCTTATGTTACCGTAAAACTTATGGAAGGTGTAACCCAATCTGGTTCTGGTGCACGTTTAAGAGGTAAAGGAAGAGATTCTTATAGAAGTGATTATAGAAAAGTAATTACAGGATATCCATACGAGTTTACAAACCCAATTGCAGGTAAAACCGGTACTACACAAAACCAAAGTGATGGTTGGTTTATGGGTATGGTTCCGAACTTAGTAACTGGTGTTTGGGTTGGAGGCGAAGATAGAGCTGTCCATTTTCCTGGTATTACTTACGGGCAAGGTGCAGCAATGGCTCTACCAATTTGGGGTGTTTACATGAAGAACTGTTATGCCGACAAGCATTTAGAAATTTCTAAAGATGCTTTTACAAAACCTAAAAATTTATCTATTAATGTAGATTGCTCTAAGGTTGATAGCGATTCTGATAGTAATCAAGATGATAATACACCTGAAGATTTAGATTTTTAAATCATAAGAACTTAATATAATGTATTAAAAACCATTCTGAAAAGGATGGTTTTTTTTGGTTTAGTTCGTAGCTAATTTGTTAAGTCTTGAATAGGTTTCTTTTCAATAAATTTTTCCGTGTAAACGATACTCATAAATTATTGGAGATGAAAGATTTTAGGGTTCAATTTTATTTAACTAAAACGTTCATAATATTATTTGTTTAAATTTTAATATTCTTTTGAATTATTCGTAAATTTAAGCAGCTTTAAATGATGTTTTTATAAAAACATGAAGCTTAATTGTAAAACGGATTCATAATGATAAATAAAAAAGTAGCTAATGTTGATGCCGCGCTAAATGGTGTAAAAGACAATATGACCTTTATGTTAGGCGGATTTGGACTGAGTGGTATTCCCGAAAATGCTATAGCCAAGTTAGTAAAACTTGGAGTTCATGGTTTAACCTGTATTTCTAATAATGCAGGTGTTGATGATTTTGGATTGGGTTTACTACTTCAAAAAAAACAGATTAAAAAAATGATATCTTCTTATGTTGGCGAAAATGATGAGTTTGAACGCCAAATGCTTTCTGGGGAACTCGATGTTGAACTTATTCCTCAAGGTACATTAGCTGAAAGATGTCGTGCTGCTCAAGCCGGATTCCCTGCTATTTACACACCTGCAGGTTATGGAACCGAAGTAGCCGAAGGTAAAGAAACGAGAGAATTCGATGGTAAAATGTATGTGTTAGAGCATGCCTTTAAAGCCGATTTTGCTTTTGTTAAGGCCTGGAAAGGCGATGCCGCTGGTAATTTGATTTTTAAAGGAACAGCTCGAAATTTTAATCCGGTAATGTGTGGTGCTGCAAAAATAACTGTTGCTGAGGTTGAAGAGTTGGTGCCGCTAGGAAGCTTAGATCCGAATCAAATTCATATTCCTGGTATTTTTGTACAGCGTATTTTTCAAGGAGAACGTTATGAGAAACGAATTGAACAACGCACAGTAAGACCGCGCAGTTAAATTTAGTTATTCTTTTAGGTAGAGTTTTAAAATTAAGAATCCAATTAAGATGTTTTCGCTTTCGCGGAACTAATAAAGACACAAAATCATGTTAGATAAAATAGGTATAGCAAAGCGCATTGCAAAAGAAGTTCAGGATGGTTATTACGTTAATTTAGGAATTGGTATTCCAACCTTGGTAGCAAATTATGTTAGAGAAGATATTGAAGTCGAATTTCAAAGTGAAAACGGCGTTTTAGGTATGGGGCCTTTTCCTTTTGAGGGAGAAGAAGATGCCGATGTTATAAATGCAGGGAAACAAACTATCACGGCTTTGCCTGGGGCTAGCTTTTTCGATTCAGCTTTGAGTTTCGCAATGATTCGTGGTCAGCATGTGGACTTAACTATTTTAGGTGCTATGGAAGTGGCAGAAAATGGAGATATAGCAAACTGGAAGATTCCGGGGCGTATGGTTAAAGGCATGGGAGGAGCGATGGATTTGGTAGCAAGTGCCGAAAATATTATTGTTGCAATGATGCATACTAATAAAAAAGGTGAGTCTAAACTTCTTAAAAAATGTACGTTGCCGTTAACAGGTGTTGGATGTGTTAAAAGAATTGTAACCAACCTTGCTGTGCTAGAAGTAACAGCGGTAGGGTTTAAACTTTTAGAACGGGCTCCAGGTGTTTCTGTAGAAGACATAAAGAACGCAACAGAAGGCACTTTAATTATTGATGGAGACATACCAGAGATGCAATTTTAATAAGCTGTTTTTAGGTGGTTTGTGGGTGTGAGTTGACTTAAATGTTAAAATTTAATGTATTTCATCGATAATATATGTTTTTAAACTGATTTATTCAAAGAAAAGAATATCTTTACAGAGAACAAAGAAACCAAGTTTAATTATAGATTTCCCCCAAATCTACCATAACCTAACCCTTATGAATTTTGCACCAAATCTACCTGAGCAACCTACATTTAAAACAAGTAAATTTCAAGAATCTGTACAAGGAAACTTGCAATTTTTAAAAGGCCTACTTTACTTGACCAAGAAAATTTTCATGCTATAATTTCCCCAAGTTATAGCGTGAATCTATTTCACAATCCTTATTAAATCCCTTTCGGAATAGCTTCAATAAGCTTTTTTGTATAGTCTCTTTTAGGTGCTTTGTAAATAGCATCGGCATCGTCCAATTCTTCAATTTTACCTTTATTCATAACTAATAATTGGTCGCTCATGTATTTTACAACGGCTAAGTCGTGTGAAATAAAGATATAGGTAAAACCGAAATCTTTTTTTAACTCATTTAATAGGTTTAAAACCTGCGCTTGTACCGATATATCAAGTGCAGAAACAGACTCGTCGCAAACAATAAGTTTTGGTTGTAAAGCAATAGTACGAGCAATGCCAATACGTTGGCGTTGTCCTCCAGAAAATTCGTGAGGATATCTATTAAAATAATCTTCAGATAGACCAACACGGTTTAAAATATCAATAACTTTCTCTTTTCTTTCTTTAGTAGAACTGAATAGCCCATGGACTTTCATAGGTTCCATAATGGCTTCTCCAACAGGCATTCTTGGGTTTAATGACGAATAAGGATCTTGGAATATAATTTGAATATCTTTTCTGAGTTTTCTAGTTTCAGTTTTATCTAATTTTGTGATGTCAATACCGTTATACAAAATTTGTCCTGCCGTGGCTTTATCTAATTGAAGGATAGCGTTACCAAGTGTCGATTTTCCGCAGCCAGATTCACCTACTAATCCTAATGTTTCACCAGGATATAATTTGAAACTCACATTATTTACGGCCTTAAAAGATTTCGCTTTTTTAAAGAATCCAGCACTAGAGAAATATTCCTTTTCAACATTAATAACCTCTAATAACGGTGGTTGGCTATAAATTTTGGCATGATTTACTTGCCTGTCATGGTCGGTTACAATTTCGGTAGAGGTTGTATCTTCCAAAAAATCTTTTATGGTTGGTAAGGTTTTTAAGCGCGTATCTAATGATGGACGCGAGTTTATTAATGCTTTGGTGTAATTGTGTTGTGGGTTTTTAAATATGGTTGTAACCAAACCTTCTTCAACTAAATTACCTCTAAACATCACCAAAACATGGTTGGCTATTTCGGAGATTAAAGCCAAATCGTGAGTAATAAAAATAATACTCATTTTGGTTTCAGCCTGTAATTCTTTCAGAAGCTTTATTATATCTTTTTGTACCGTAACATCTAGGGCTGTTGTAGGTTCGTCGGCAATTAAAACATCGGGTTTGCAGGCAATAGCCATCGCAATCATAACGCGCTGTTTTTGGCCTCCAGATATTTCGTGTGGATATTTGGTATAGGTGCGTTTTACGTCGGGTAACTTTACTTTTTCGAATAAAGATAGTGTTTCGTTTTCGGCCTCTTTTTTAGATAGATTGGTGTGCTGTAAAAGAATTTCTTGTACTTGCTTGCCACAAGTCATAGACGGATTTAAAGAACTCATTGGTTCTTGGAAAATCATGGCTATTTTTTTTCCTCTTATATTTTGAAATGCTTTGGATGATAGTTTGGTTAAATCTTCATTATTAAAGAGAATACTTCCTGAGGTTATTTTAGAAATTTTCTTTGGAAGTAAACCTAAAATGGCTAATGAGGATACCGATTTTCCTGAACCAGATTCGCCTACAATACCTAAGATTTCATTTTCCTTTAGGTTGAAAGATATGTTATGGATGACTTCGTTGCCATTAAATGCAATGGATAAATCGGTTACGCTAAGTATGTTTTTCTTCATTAAATATGAATAATTTCGTCGTTTGTTAAAATGGCATCACCTCGTAATCGTAAAAATATTTGGGCCACAGCAATGGTGTCTTTTTCGCAATAAGTAACAATTCTATCAATTTCTTTTTCTTCGTAAAATACACGATAAACCTCGCTGCCATCAATATCATCTTTTGGAGATGGAATACCTAATACGCTAGTTAATAGCTTTAAGGAGGTATAGGTTTTATAATCCCCAAATTTCCATAATTCTAGAGTATCTAGATGTGGTACTTCCCAAGGTTTTTTACCAAATAAATTTAATTTTTGTGGTATTTCAATATCGTTTATAATCATACGTCTAGCTATAAACGGAAAATCGAATTCTTTACCATTGTGACCGCAAAGTAAGTGTTTTGCTTGATTAAAATGAGTGTTTAATAGGGTTTTAAAATCAGTTAAAAGTTTAACTTCTTCGCCATGGAAAGAAGTTGTTCTAAAACTTCGCGACTCATCCGTGATTTTAAAATAGCCCACCGAAATACAAACTATTTTACCAAACTCTGCCCAAATTCCGGCGCGGTTGTAAAATTCTTCAGCGGTTTCATCTTCTTTGCGCTGGTATTTCGATTTGTGTTCCCAAAGCGCTTGTTTTGTTTCATCTAAATCAGAGAAATATTGTGTTTCCGGAACAGTTTCAATATCCAGAAATAAAATGTTTTCTAAGTTAAGTTTACGTATCATTTTTCTAGCATTTTATAGGCTTCGTTTATATACACAGAAATATCGTCGGTAAACGTAGCTACTGTTTTTATTGGTCCTTTAGAGTGTCCTAGCCTTACTATTATTAAATTATCGTTTGGTTCTACAATAACGTACTGCCCTAAGTGACCACGCATCATAAAAAAGTGTTTATCTTTTATTGTTCTTAGCCACCAACCGTAACCATATTCCGGACTGTTTTTAAAGCGTGGTTTAATTGATTTTGCTACAAAAGCGGAGTCTAAAATTTGCTTGCCGTTCCATTTTCCGTGGTCTTTGTAAAGTTTACCAAAGCGCGCAAAATCTTTAGCATTACTCGCTATACAGCAATAGGCTTTTACTAAATCGTGAGTTTCGCTATCTACCTGCCACAAGGTTGAGTTTTCAGAATTTAGAGGTTTCCAAAAGCTTTCGGTTAAATAATTATAGAGTTTTTTGCCTGTAGCTTTCTCTATCACCATGGCTAACATTTGTGTGTCTCCACTGGCGTATTTAAACGACTGTCCAGGAGTCTCTACAACCTTTAAACTATTTGTTACTTTCGCTAGGTCGTCATCAAAATAAGCGCGCGTTGTAATAGATAGAGGCGAGTAGTAGGCTTCGTCCCAATTAGTGCCAGAAGCCATGCTAGATAAATCTCCAACCGTCATGGTTTCTGCTAATCCGTCGCAAAATTCAGGTAAAAAATCGCAAACCGGTTGATCTAAATTTTTTATAAAACCCTCTTGTATCGCTTTGCCTAAAAGTCCCGACACATAGCTTTTTGCCATAGAAAAGGAATTTGATGGTGAGTTTGCGTTAAAACCGTCGTAATAATTTTCGAACCAAATACTATCGTTTTTAATAATCACGTAGGCAATGGTTCCGTTTTGCGAATTGATTTCAGATAGTGTTTCGGTCTCTTTTACAGAATTATAATCTGTATGGTTTGGCCAAGGGATAGGTGTGTCCGTTTCAATCACTCTGTTATCTAGTTCTTTATAATCTTCTAGAAAAGCTGTGGTGTGGCCTTTTAGATATATGGTTCTAACGGCTTTTATTAAGTAATCTGTATCGGTGATATAAAGTACAGCAATAAGTAGAACGATTATTATGGCGAGCCATTTAATAAGTTTTTTAAGGAATGTCATTTATTTGGTTTAGTATAGAAACTAAAGATAATAAAATTCTATTCTAATAAAAAAGAAGGTTTGTTTTAAGCGGGAGAATTTGTTTTACGTTTTCGTTTTTCTTTGTAGTATAATTTATCGGCAACGTAAATAGTTTTTGATAATTCGGCGATAATAGCACCGTTTTTATCTACAATGTTTAGGGTTTTTACCAAATTGAATTCTCCGTTTTTAGAAACTTCAGTTTTAATAAGATTTAAATCTTCTTCGGAAAAAATAAATTCTGCAAACACAGTTTCTTTTGCAGGGCGTTTAAAATTTATGGTGGCGCTTTTATCCCAAACTACATAGTCGTCTCCAAGAATATTCATGAGCTGAATCATGTAAATCGGGTCAGTTGCCGAAAATAGGCTACCGCCAAAAATAGTACCTACAAAATTTCGGTTTTTAATACTTAACGGGATTTTAATTTTAACGTACATTAAATCTTCCGAAACCGTAACTAATCGCCCTGTTGATCTTCTGTACATTGGAGACCAGTTGAACCCATATTTATAAATTTGAGCATCGGTAAAAAAGCGTTTTGCAATCTTTGTTATGGTTCTGTACATTCTAAAAAAGCGATTGTTGTTTGTATGGGCTCTCGTGTTCTATGAGCCATTTTTTTCTGTGAAGTCCGCCTGCGTAACCTGTTAGGCTACCGTTACTGCCAATAACACGATGGCATGGTACAATAATCCAAAGCGGATTTTTACCGTTAGCATTGGCAACTGCTCTAATGGCTTTTACATCTCCTAGTTCTTTAGTAAGGTCTAGGTATGATGTGGTTTTACCATACGGAATTTGCTCTAAGGCATCCCAAACACGCTTTTGGAAATCAGTGCCTTGCGCGTTTAGTTTTAAACTGAACTCTGTGCGTATGCCTTCAAAATATTCTTGAAGTTGCGTTGCGCATTCTTCAAGCTCTATAGGAATAATATCGGTTTCTTTTTCTTCAGAATTTAAAACCGTAACCTGAGTAATACCATCTATATCACCAACAATTTTGGTAAAACCTAAAGGCGATTTGATGATACAGGTTTCCATTAGTTTTTAGGGCTGTCTTCGTCAAGGATACCAAGTTTTTTAGCTCGTGCTTCCCAACTTTTTCTGGCCATAGATTGTAAATCGGATACATTATCGCTTTCGTCCATAATTTCTAAACCTAAAAGCGTTTCAATAACATCTTCCATAGTTACTAAACCACTTACAGATCCATACTCATCGACAACTAAAGCCATATGGTTTCTAGTTTCTACAAGTTGTTCAAAAAGTTTTGGTATTGGTAAATTACGGTCTACAATTATTATGTTTCTTGTAAGTTCAGATAATTTTTTTGTACCATTCCCTAAGGCCATTTCTTTAAAAACTTCATCTTTTAAAACCAAACCTGTAATATTATCTGGGTTCTCAGAAAAAATAGGAATTCTAGAAAAACGTAAGTTTAAGTTTCTGTTAAAAAATTCCTCAACCGTAGCGTTTTGATCTTCGGCAAGCATAACCGTTCTTGGTGTCATCACGTTTTTAGCAAAGACTTCCTTAAAGGTTAATAAATTCTTTATTATTTTACTTTCATTTTCTTGAAAAACACCTTCTTCTTGAGCCATATCGGCCATTACTAAAAAGCCTTCGCGACTTAAAACGCTACCATGGCCTTTACCGCCAATAAGTTTTGTAGTAAGTTGAAGTACCCATAAAATTCCTGTCCATTTTAATGGGAAGATTAAAACAACTAAAGCTTTAGAAGTAAAATTTGCCAATTGTTTCCAGTACATGGCACCAATTGTTTTCGGGATAATTTCCGAAGCCACTAAAATAAGCAACGTCATAATTGCCGAAACAACACCTACGGTATTAATACCCCAGAACTCTATTTTGTATGGTAAACTTTCTGCTTGAATACCCACCATCATAGCACCTAAAGTGTGTGCAATAGTGTTTAAAGTTAAAATTGCAATTAGAGGTTTATCTACATCTTTCTTTAAAGTTTCTAACGTTAAAGCGTAATCTTTGCCTTCTTGCTTTTTAACATTTATAAAGGTTGGTGTTACACTCAGTAAAACAGCTTCGAGTATAGAACATAAAAAAGAAAAGAAAACAGATATGGTTGCCCAGAAAATTAATGCGCTCATTAATGATGATTTTGTTAAATGCTAATTTACAAAATCAAATCAATTTAAAGATGAAATAATACAAGTACCACTAGATTATTATAAAAGCAGGCTATAAGGCGGATAAAAAAGAACAAAAACAAAAAAAATCGTCAACCTAAATATTAACTTATCTAAGTTGACGATTTGTAAATTTATTGGTTTTTGAAACTATCCGTTCAAAATTTTCACGACATCTTTAGCAAAGTAACTTGCGATAATATCGGCACCAGCACGTTTAAAAGCCATGGTGGTTTCCATCATAACTTGGTCATGATTTAACCAGCCTTTTTCAGCTGCAGCTTTTATCATAGCATATTCGCCAGAAACTTGATATACAGCTACAGGAACATCTACTTCATTTTTAATATCTCTTAAAATATCAAGGTAAGATAAGCCTGGTTTTACCATAACAATATCCGATCCTTCATCAATATCCATTAGGGTTTCACGTATTGCTTCTATTCTATTTCCGCAATCCATTTGGTATGTTTTTTTATCTTTTGGTACATCAACTAAATCCACAGGAGCAGAATCTAAAGCATCACGAAAAGGTCCGTAAAAAGCCGATGCGTATTTTGCTGAATAACTCATAATCCCCGTATTTTTAAAGTCTTCGTTTTCTAATAATTGACGAATTTGTAAGGTTCTGCCATCATTCATATCACTAGGTGCTACAAAATCGGCTCCTGCTTGTGCATGTGTTAAAGCCATTTGCGATAATACAGCAGTCGACTCGTCGTTTACTATCATACCATTCTGCACAATACCATCATGTCCAAAAGAAGAATAAGGATCTAGTGCAACATCTGTCATCACTAACATATCTGGACAAACGTTTTTTATTGTTTTAATGGCGCGTTGCATTAATCCGTTCGGGTTTAAAGCTTCAGTACCTTTATTGTCTTTTAAATGATCTGGTACTTTTACAAAAAGTAAAACCGATTTTAGTCCAAGGCTCCAAAGTTCTTTTATTTCGCCTTCTAATAAATCTAAGCTATACCTAAAATAGTTTGGCATCGATGCTATTTCATCTTTAATACCTTTGCCTTCAACCACAAAAAGTGGCACTAAAAAGTCGTTTGGAGTTATTACAGTTTCACGAACTAAACTACGAATAGCTTCATTAGTTCTCAATCTTCTATTTCTTCGTAATGGATACATAGTTTTTATTACTTTTATCGAATACAAAGTTAATAATTTAAACCCTTTTTATCTTGCTCGAATCGTTTCGATTTTTAGAATTTAACTTTCCTTGGCGAAGTTATCAGGCTAATTTGCTAAAACACTTCAATACTCATATTGAGGACAATCATTTTCATGTTATTGCACCTCCAGGATCCGGGAAAACCATTCTAGGCATTGAAATTATTAGAAAGTTAAACAAGAAAACCTTGGTTTTAGCACCAACCTTAACTATTAGAAATCAATGGGAAAATCGCTTACAAACATTTTTTACTAGAGATGAAGATTTCGAGCCGTTTTCTTTCGATTTAAAAGTGCCCAAAGATATCACCTTTTCTACCTATCAATCGTTGCATGCTTTTTACAAAACCTTTGAGGATAAAAATGAGTATTACGCCTTTTTTAAAAAGCATAATATTCAAACTTTGGTTTTAGATGAAGCGCATCATTTAAAAAATGCATGGTGGACTTGCCTAATAGATTTAAAAGAAAATATTCCGTTTCATTTAGTAGCCTTAACCGCTACGCCGCCTTATGATAGTGATAGAACGGAAGTTGCTAAATACTTTAAGCTTTGTGGAGAAATAGACGATGAAATTGCGGTACCGGACTTGGTTCGAGAAACCGATTTATGTCCGCATCAAGATTTTGTTTACTTTTCTAAACCTGAAGATTTAGAGATTAATTTTATAGTTGAATACAGAGAAAAAATAGCAACGTTTAAGGATGAATTAATAGAAGATGAAATTTTTATTTCTTTTCTGAAAGCCCATCGTTTTTATAAAAGCCCGAAGTATCATTTAGAAGCTATTTATAGCAATACTGAATATTTTTCGGCGATTCTTATTTTTTTAAATGCCTGCGGAATTAGTATTGAAAAGGAGAAACTTGAATTTCTTGGTTTTGAGGGAGATGAAACGATTCATTTTCCAGAGCTACAATTAGAATGGTTGGGTGTTTTATTTCAGAATTTATTAGTGTCCGATCGAGAACTTTTGATAGATCACGAGGTGTATTTGATGAGATTGGAAAAGAAACTCCGCCAATTAGATGTGTTTCGAAAAAGAAGAGTAGATTTTATTGGTGAAAATTTGCTGTATAAATCACTCTCAAACAGCCCGAGTAAATTAAAAAGTATTGTTGATATTGTAAAGGCTGAACGCGAAAATTTAAAAGAAGATTTACGCTGCGTTATTTTAACCGATTACATTCGGAAGGAATTTTTAAACACGCAAAAAGAACTTATAAATAGTATTGGTGTTATGCCAATATTTCAATTTATAAGAAGTAGCTGCTCGCATAAAGAAGACCTAGCGGTGCTTTCAGGAAGCTTAGTTATTGTACATAAAAATGTATTGAAGGCTTTTGATAAGATTGAAAGTTGCGATGATTTTTCATTTTCTTCTTTAGAAATTGATGTCGATTTTTTAGTGGTTTCATCTAAAATTAAAACAAAAAATAGCATTGTAAGTATTATTACAAAACTTTTTGAAGATGGAGGTATTAAAGTTCTGGTGGGTACAAAATCGTTGCTTGGTGAAGGCTGGGATGCACCTTCTATCAATAGTTTAATTTTAGCTTCCTTTATTGGTTCGTTTGTTTCATCTAATCAAATGCGTGGTCGTGCTATTAGAAAAGATGCCGATAAGCCTGATAAAACTGGTAATATATGGCATTTAGCCTGTGTAGATGTTACAGATGCAAGCGGTGGGCGAGATGTTGAAGTTTTAAAGCGACGTTTTGATGCTTTTGTAGGTGTTACTAATAATGATGTTCCGTTTATTTCTAACGGCATTGATCGTTTAAATTTTCCTGAACATTTTTTAGAAGAAGATATTGATGTTTTAAATGAAGTGACTTTAAAACGTGCAAAAGATAGAAGTGAAACCACCAAAAAATGGCAAGACTCTATTGGTAAAGGAACAAGATTAACCAAAGATGTGAGGCTGTTTTATATAGGCGATAAACCTTTTACTAGACAGCGACAATTATATTATTTTGATGCTATTCGCTTTTTTGTAGTCGAGTTAATGCTTGCTGTTTCTGTGTTTTATGTCGAGTTTATTTTAAGAGGTATAAACCTCGTGATACAACGTGGTGTGCTATATTTTATTTATGCATTTCTAGCGGCCTTTTTGTTTTCGTTTGGACTTAAGTTATATCGTGCCATAACGCTTTATATAAAACATGGATATCTGTACAAAAAAATACAAAATATGGGACTTTCCATATTGGATACTATGGTTGAGTTGAATTATATAACAACGAATAAAGAGGCGTTAATTGTAACATCTAGTCTTGTAAATAAAGGAGATGTATCGTGCAGTTTACTTGGCGGAAATGCTTACGAGAGTGCTGTGTTTTCTAAAGCGTTAAGCGAAATTATAAACCCAATAAATTCACCAAGATATCTTATTATTAAAAGTAGTTTCTTTAGAAAGGGACTAGATATTGAAAACTTCTATCCGGTTCCTGAAATTTTTGGAGATAAAAAAACGAAAGCTTTAGTTTTTCACAAACATTGGAACATGCATATTGGCAAAAGTAAATTGTTTTACACAAGGCATAGGGAAGGTCGAAGATTACTATTAAAAGCTAGATTGGCGCATGTGCATAATGCTTTTAAAAAAGTATCAAAAGAGGTTATGGTTTGGAAGTAATTAAGTTGAAAAAACTTAATCTAAATTTCTTATAAATTTATCGACATTAATATAAACATCATCTTCACCTTGTTGATCGAAAGGGTTTTCTAAATGCGATTGTATGTTGTCTAGAGCAACTAAAATTACACTAAACATAATAGGCACAGCAAACTCCAACCCGTAGTTATAACTTGTTACGTTGTGCGCAAAATGTGGTCCGTAAATAATTGGTAAAAGCACAATGAAAATATCACTATAGGTACGAAGTGTTCTTGGTGTTCTGTATTGGTAAATATGCTTGATGCGCTCGAATGAAATCATCATTTTACTTAAAAACTGATTAGAACGTGATGCTTCACCAGAAGGTAAGCCGTGTGCACGCATGCTTTTTATAAACTTAGAGAGATCTTCAAAGCTACTGTAGACTCCTTTTTCATTTTCTTCTAGTTGTTCTTTAGGGTGACTAAAAACGTGGCGGCATGAGTTTAAAAGGTTTCTCAGGTTTTCTTTTAATTCATCTTTGAGCTCTTGAGGTGGATTTTCTAGCCAATCGGAAACCGCAAAAAACAACGCGCGGCCATGAGCTTTTATTGAGCCATATTCATCTAAAGCAACTTCACGACGTTTGTAAGCGCCACCAATAGAAAAAACAATTGGGAACACAATAGCAGTACCAATTAAGGTTAATGGGAAATCTGCCTTAATTTCAAAATGTAAGCAAAATGCTGTAGAAGCGATGGATAAACCCGTGATCAAGAGTGTTTTAAAATTAATAATTAAAAACACGCGTTGAAATATTTTACTCATAATGTAGTTTGTTTTCTATTTACTTAGTCCTAAATACGACCATAGATTATTTTCTCGTACAAAAGCCGATTTTTCATGTATCACATCTACTTTTCCGTTTTCGAAAAAATATGCGTTAAATGTAACCGTACCTTTAGCATCGTTTTCTTGTCCTTCGGAAGTTTCTAGAACTTCTAATTTTATCCATTTTACAGATTTCGCCCAGTTTACTATCGCTTTTTTTTCTTTTATTGGGCGTGTAGATGTATGATGCGTAGCCATTAAATAATCGCCATTGGCTAACACAAAAGCACTGTAGCGCGAGCGCATAAGTTGTTCTGCTGTTTTAGCTTCGGCAATATTATGGTGCGCTTTTTGGCAACAATCTGTATAAGGTTTTAAATTTCCGCAGTGGCAATTCATGGTAAAAGCATCAGTATTTTAAACCCAATCTATAGGGTTTTGTAATACGTTTATTAATTTTTCTTCCTCACTGCCGGCTTCTGGATGGTGATCGTAAACCCATTGCACATGTGGAGGTAAGCTCATTAAAATACTTTCTATACGCCCGTTGGTTTTTAATCCAAACAGGGTACCTTTATCATGTACTAAATTGAATTCTACATAGCGTCCACGACGAATTTCTTGCCAAGTACGTTGGGCTTCGGTATATGGTAAATCTTTGCGTTTTTCAACAATAGGCACATAAGCTTCTAAAAAACTATCGCCAACTTCGGTTACAAAATTGTACCAGTTTTCCATGCTCATGGTTTCGGTTTCTTTACAGTAATCGAAAAATAGACCGCCTAATCCACGACCTTCATTTCGGTGTGCATTGTAGAAATATTCATCGCAACGAGCTTTGTATTTAGGATAAAATTCTGGGTTGTGTTTATCGCAGGCTGTTTTACATGTTTGATGAAAATGTTTAGCATCTTCTTCAAATAAATAATAAGGCGTTAAATCTTGTCCGCCACCAAACCAACTACCTACGATCTCTCCAGTTTTATCATACATTTCAAAATAGCGCCAATTGGCATGCACGGTTGGTGTCATTGGGTTTGTAGGGTGAAGTACCAAACTTAAACCACAGGCAAAAAAATCGACATCGCCAACTTTAAAATAGTCTTGCATAGACTTTGGTAATTTGCCGTTTACGCCTGAAATATTTACACCACCTTTTTCGAAAACATTTCCATGTTCTATTACTCGGGTGCGTCCGCCACCGCCTTCTGGACGTTTCCAAATATCTTCTTGAAAGGTTGCTTTGCCATCAATAGCTTCTAGTTTAGAGGTGATACTATCTTGAAGGTTTTGAATATATTGGTAGAATTTGTTTTTCATTATAAATTATTCCATTTCATAATACAACTCGTAAAGTTCCATGTCTAATGGGCTTTCGTTTGGAGGTGTATGTTCGTTTTTTAATGTTTTTATCCAAGTGAAGCTGTTATTCATTGCCACAGCAACACTTGCAAGATTGTCTTTATGTACTATAATTTGAAGCGTTTTTAAGCCTAAAGTTTCAAAAGCATAATCGGATAAAACTCCAACAGCTTTAGTTGTAATGCTTTTGCCTTCAAATTGATAGCCAATGCAGTAAGCGAATTCGGCTTGCTTGGTTGTCCAATCGAGTTCTTTTAGATAAACTAGGCCTGCCACATCGTTAGATCCATTTTCTTTTATGGTGAATAGAAACTCCTTTTTTAATTCAAATTGTTTCACCTTTTTATCGGTGAAGCATTGTGCTAAATCGGGTGTTAAATTTTGCTGCAACGTTTTAGGGAAATACCGTTTTAGGCGGTCGTCGTTTGCGGCCATAAAATTACATAATGGCCAAGCATCTGTTGCTTTTATAGCGTTAATGGTGAAGTTGTTAAAACTAAGCGTTACCATATGTTGTATTGTTTTTTAATTCTAATGCATGAACTGTTTTTACAGTAGCTGCGGTTACCGATAAAGGTAGCACTAAAATAACACCAATAATTGGAATTAATAAAAATAGAATAAAAACAATACCATTACCAATAGCTAAACCACGATTTTTACGTACAAATTGAACACTTTGTTTGTATTTAAAATGACGCTCTAAGGTGTAATCCATATTACCAAAACCTGCATAGTATGCTTGTAAAAGGAATAGGAGTATGGCTGAAAAAATATTTACAACAGGTATGAATTTTAAAATAAGTAACGGGATAGTTAATAGAAGTTCCATTAATAAATTTCGTCCATTTATTTTTATACCACGCATTAATTGTTCTAAAAACGTCGTGTCTCGGTGAGAATGTGGAGCGTTGCCTGTTAGGTGTGCTTCAATTTTTTCTGAAACGGGACTCATAAATGGCGCAGATAGAGCCATTATAATGTGTTTAAACAATATTAGACCTATAACTAGAATAACAAGCCCGCCAATAAAAGTACTGATAGAGGTGAAGGTTTCTTTGCCCCAGTCCCAGATCCAAATTTTAGAGATGAAATTACCAACATTATCAGATAGCCCATAGGCTGAGCCGAATATAATGGTTGCTGTTACAACGCTAATTAGCATAGGTACTGCAAAGAATTTCCAGAGTTTGAGTTTTGATATTAAGCTGAAAGCACCGAAGTATGCTTTTATTCCTGAAATTATATTTTTAATCATTACGTTTATCTTGCGTTAGCGATTGAACGGTCTGTTTAAGCTCCCCGACCTTTTCGGGAGGGAGCGAGTAGTAAAAGCGCGACCTACTTTTTTTACAGCTATATGTATACTGTTTAGATAAAATGTTACTAAAAAAAGTAGGTAACGCCCAAAAAACTTTAAACTTTATATTCTTTCACTGCATCGATAAACGCGCGTGCATTTTCTATTGGGATGTTTGGTAAAATACCGTGCCCTAGGTTTACAATGTATTTGTCTTTACCAAATTCGTTAATCATTTGGTGTACCATTTTCTTGATTTCTGCTGGTGGCGAAAACAAGCGTGTTGGATCGAAATTTCCTTGAAGCGTGATGTTGCCTCCTGTTAAATAACGTGCATTTCTAGCAGAACAAGTCCAGTCGATACCAAGTGCAGAAGCACCAGAATTGGCCATTTCGTTTAGTGCAAACCAACATCCTTTACCGAAAGCGATAACTGGAGTTTCATCTTTTAAAGCATCGATAATTTGTTGGATATATTGCCAAGAAAACTCTTGATAATCTACTGGTGAAAGCATGCCTCCCCAAGAATCGAAAACTTGTACAGCGTTAACACCGGCTTTCACTTTTTCTTTTAAGTAAGCGATAGTTGTGTCTGTAATTTTTTGCAATAAATTATGTGCGGCAACAGGGTTGGTAAAACAAAATTCTTTGGCTTTATCGAAGTTTTTGCTGCCTTGGCCTTGTACGCAATAGCATAAAATGGTCCATGGAGATCCAGCAAAACCTATTAAAGGAATATCGTCGTTTAATTTTTCTTTTGTTGCTTTTATAGCTTGGTAAACATAGTCTAGAGCTACAGTAACATCTGGCACTATAACATTGTCTACATCTTTTTGTGAACGAATTGGGTTTGGTAAATATGGACCGAAATTGGGTTTCATTTGTACCTCGATGTTCATGGCTTGTGGTATTACCAAAATATCACTAAATAAAATGGCAGCATCCATACCAAAACGGCGAATGGGTTGTACGGTAATTTCACTTGCTAATTCTGGAGTTTGGCAACGTGTAAAAAAATCGTATTTTGCTTTAATCTCCATGAATTCTGGTAAATATCTACCGGCTTGGCGCATCATCCAAACTGGAGGGCGCTCTACGGTTTCACCTTTTAATGCTCGTAAAAATAAATCGTTCTTTATCATGTTATATGTTTTTATTTCTTAAATCGTATTCTTCTTGTCCAATGCAGTAATTTTCGATGTCTTTGTTGTTGCCATAAACAACTAAAACATCGTTTTCGAGTACTAAGGTTTCCGAAGTAACACGCCCAATACTTTCTTTTATTATTTGTTTTTTGCCTAAAATATTATGTTTTTCTCTTTCTCTAATTATGGTAATTAAAGTAAGCTGAAATTTGTTTGTTGTATCTAACTCTTTTAATGTTTTACCGAAGAATGCTTTTTTTGCTTTTACTTCTGAAATGGTGAAATTATTATCTAATTGATAGTTTTCTAAGGTAGATTTAAAGTTTATTTGTTTTGTTAATCGTTTTGCTGAATCTTGTTCTGGATGAATAATGCTATGCACACCCATGGCTTCTAGAACAGTATCGTGAATAGGGGAAAGGGCGCGACTAATAATTTTTACATCGGATAATTTTTTTACAATGGCCGTTGTAATTATAGCAGCGCCTTCGTTTTCACCAATGGCTACCACAACCTTATCTGCATCTTTTAGAGGTACGGCGTTGTAGGCAAGTTCGTTTGTTGAGTCCATACAAATGGCATGAGAAACTTGATCTTTGAGCAGGTTAATTTTTTCCATTTGTTTGTCTATGGCAATAACTTCGTTGCCTGTTTCGGTAAGGCTTATTGCTAAGGCATGTCCGAAATTACCAAGTCCGATAACGATTATTTTCATTTTTAAAATTATTTGTTTTTGATGAACTTCTAGTTAATCAAAATATTTTCTTTTGGATACTCGTAAAACTGATGGTTTATTTGGCGTAATAAACCAATCATTAAGTTGAGCATACCTATACGACCAATAAACATGACTAAAATAATAACATATTTACTAGGTTCTGTTAAAGTTGGTGTAAAATTTAAACTTAAACCAACGGTGCTGTAAGCTGAAAAACACTCGAAAGCCACCGTTAATAAAGGTGTACCTTTTGGTTCGAATATTAATAATGCCATTATAGAGAAACCAATAACGATAAGCGAGATACATAAAATAGCAAAGGCTCTCGATGTGGACTCTGATGAAATTCGTTTTCCAAAAATTTCAATACGGCTTTTTCCTCTAGCGACTGCAAATATATTTAATGTTGCCAATGCAAAGGTACTTGTTTTTATACCACCTCCGGTTGATGCTGGTGAAGCTCCAATCCACATTAAAAAGATAACGAACAGTAATGATGGTATAGTCATTTCACTGTAATCTATAACATTAAAACCTGCCGTTCTTGGACTTACCGAGCTAAATGCTGCATTGGTTAGTTTACCAATTAAAGTGGTATGCTCTACCATGGTGTTATTGTATTCTGTTATAAAGAAAACAATCCAACCCACAAATAGTAAAATGGATGTGGTATAAATTACAATTTTGGTATTTAAAGTAATTATAGGCACTCGTTTATGGATGGCTTTTTCTTGAAATAGCTCTAAAAAAGAGATCTTTAATTTTTTATAGAAATTGAAAATAATATTGTGCCCCAAACCTCCAAAGATAATAAGCATCATTATTATCCATTGGAATCCGTAATTAAAACGAATGCTCTCTTCAAACAATCCTGATGGTAAAATGGAAAATCCTGCATTACAAAATGCCGAGATAGAATGGAAAATTGAAAAGAACAGTTTGTCTTTTATTACCTCATTATCGAGTACAGAAAAATATATAAATGCCATGCCTACAAGTTCTAATGCTACCGTAAATGTTACGACGTTTAGTGCAGCTCTAAAGACATCTTTTAAACCTTCTTGAGCAATAAAATCTTTAGTGTTTAAGCCTTCTTTAAATGATGAGCTTCCTCTGAAAAAAAATGCAAAAAAAGAAGTGAATGTTAATATACCTAAACCACCTAATTGAATTAAAACAAGTATAATAGATTGACCAATAATAGTAAAATCTTGACTTGTATCTAAAACGGCTAAACCAGTTACACATACTGAGCTTGTTGCTGTAAAAAGCGCATTTGTAAAACTTATGCCGTTTGTTGTTGCACTTGGTAGCATTAATAAAAAAGCGCCTAAAATGGCTAGTATAAAAAAGCTGCCGACAAAAACAATTGCGGGATTAAAGTAGACCTCGTATATATAGCGTACAAAAACAAGTAGCCTTAATAGGAAATATAAAATAAGCCCGAGTTCGAGTATGGGTTTTATTTTTTGTAAAACAACATGATAATCGTTACTGCTGTGCACTAACCAAACCACCAAAGAACTTAAAAGTAAAATGGAGATAATGGCTATGTTAACTATGGCTACACGCTTATTATTTTTATACTTGTAAATAATAAGTTTTACCGTATTAAATGCCAACAATAAAACAGATAGCGTAAGTAAGCCAAATACATGTGGCGACGTGTAATTATCTGCATGATCGTAACCGAAATCGAAAACAATAAAAAATAATACGATAATATCGAAAAAGCGATACACGTAATTTAATAATGATTGTTTTTTTAATTTAGGCATTTTAAATGTACTGGTTTAAAAAGAAAACCTGTTTTTAAAATAAAAGCTTAGGTATTAAATATAGTGCTCGTTTACTAGCTCAATAACACTTTCTACCGTTGGTACTTTTGCTACACGTACATCATCAAAATGCTTTTTAGCTTCTGCTGCTGTAGTTTCCCCAATACAAAAAGCAATAACTTCTTTATTGTTTTTTTGAGTAAAACTCTCAACCGTAGAAGGGCTATAAAACATAACTGCTTCTACCGAGTCGTTAACTTTTACACCATCGTACTTGGTTTGGTAAGCTTCAATTTCGTTAACTTTCAAGTTGTTTTCACTTAAAATAGTTGGTAAAGCATCTAATCTAATGTCGCTACAGAAATAAGTTGCTTCTGTACCTTCCATGTATTCTACCAGGTATTCCGCTAGTTTTTTAGCGTTGTTTTCGGCACGTGCTACTTTTCCTATTTTGTTTTCAACTAGACGTTTGGTTCTACGACCTACACAGTAAATATTTTTAAACTGTAATTCAATAGCTGAATAATTTGTAGTAAGTGATTCTACTGCGTTTTTGCTAGTAATAATTACGTTTTGTATTTCTTGTTTTAAAAATCTTGGGTGAATACGGTTTAAACTAATTTTAACCACATCTGTACTTTCAGATTTCACTTTTTCATGAAACAATAAACGTTGATCTTCTGTTAAAGATTTTGTAGAATATACATTCGTTTTTCTATCAGCATCTTTTATGCTATCCATTAAGCGTTTTCCGCCACGTTCAATAACAAAATCGGCGCAAAATTGAGCAACATCATTATGTTCTCCTAATTTTTTAACACGAGATACATCGATGCGTTTTGTTCCGTCAGGACTTAATAAAACACCAGTAAAGGTTATTTCTTCGTCTTTAATAAAGGCTAAAGCTCCAATTGGTGCTGTACATCCGCCTTCTAATTTATTTAAAAATTCACGCTCTATAGTGGTGCAAATTTCAGTTTCTTCGTGATTTAATTCTGCACAAATAGCTCTTATATCTTCGTCTTCTTCTAAAGCAGTAATCATAATTGCTCCTTGTGCTGGTGCAGGAACCATCCAATCTAAATTAATAGCATCTTCTGGTCTAATACCAATACGTCCAATACCGGCAGCTGCAAAAATAGCACCGTTCCAATCGCTGTTTTCTAGTTTTTCTAAACGCGAATTTACATTACCACGTAAATCGGTAATAGTATGCGTTGGGAAACGATTTAACCATTGTGCACGTCTACGTAAACTACCCGTTGCAATAACGGCATCTTTAGATCCTAGAAATTCTTCATTGTCTTTAAAAACCAAAGTATCTTTTACATTACCACGTTTTAAAACGGCAGCTTGTACAATACCTTTAGGTAAAAGGGTAGGTACATCTTTTAAGGAATGTACAGCAATATCGATATCGTTATTTAGCATAGCGATATCTAATGTTCTTGTAAAAATCCCGGTAATACCTAACTCGTAAAGAGGTTTGTCTAAAACTAAATCACCTGTAGATTTTACAGGGACTAATTGTGTTTTATGACCTAAATGTTCGAGTTGACTTTGCACTATTTTGGCTTGCCATAACGCTAATTCGCTATCGCGAGTACCAATTTTTATAATTTTAGACATTTTTTGTAGAAGGTTCTAATTGGAACACTTTTTTAATAAGTTCAAGACTTTCGTCTGTAGAAACGTCATCATCTTTTAAATGATGCGCAAAATGGTTTGTAATTTTCTGAATGATATTGTTGCTGATTATCTCGGCTTGCGATTCGTTAAAATCGGATAATTTTTTACGTTGCGTATCTAATTCTGCCGTTGCAAAATCGTTCAGTTTATGTTTAAGAGCTTTAATAGTTGGTGCAAACTTTCTAGTTTCTAACCAACCGTTAAATTCTTCTTTTACTTCTTCTATAATCGCTTCCGCGGAAGGAATATGTTGCTTTCTAGCTTCTAGGGTTCTATCAGTAATTTGAGATAAATGATCTAAATGTACCAATTTAACACCTTCTAATTCTAATACGTTTTCATCTACGTTTTTAGGAATTGATAAATCTAAAATTAAAAGCGGTTTGTTGCTTTGTATAATATGTTTATCAATAGTAGGGCGTTGCGCTCCGGTAGCTACAATTAAAATATCCGAATCGGTTATTTCTTCTTGTAAATTAGAATAGTCTTTAACTAATAAATTGAATTTTCCGGCTATTTGTTCAGCCTTCGTTTTCGTTCTATTTATTAAAGTGATATGTTCGTTTTTAGTATGTTTAACTAAGTTTTCGCAAGTGTTTCTACCAATTTTCCCTGTTCCGAAGAGTAGAATGTTTTTATTGGTAATATCTTCAACTTCATTAAAAATGTATTGTACCGAAGCAAAAGAAACCGAAGTAGCTCCAGATGAAATTTCAGTTTCATTTTTAATACGTTTGCTCGCTTGTATTACAGCGTTTATTAATCTTTCAGAAAAAGGATTAAGTAATCCGTGTTTTCTTGAAAGTTTAGCGCTAATTTTTAATTGACTTATAATTTCGAAATCACCAAGAATTTGGCTGTCTAAACCAGAACCTACACGAAACATGTGAGATATAGCTTCCTTGTTTTTGTATATGTAAGCAACCTCTTGAAATTCTTCAACAGTACCACGTGTATTATCGCAAAGCAATTTAATTAGCTGAAAGGGGTGTTGTGCAAAACCGTAAATTTCAGTTCTGTTACAAGTGGAAGTTACCACCAAACTTTCAATGTTATTTTCTTTGGCTTGATTTAAAAGTGCAAGTTTACCTTCTTCGCTTAGACTAAAATGTCCACGAATATCTGCATCGGCTTTTTTGTAACTTAAACCAATAGCATAAAAGTAATTACTTTTCGAAACGTTATACTTGTGCATGCGCTAATTAAAAATGTGTGGCAAAAATATACGGATGCCGACTTAAAAAGTAACGCTCAAAGAACTTTTAGTGTCGTTTGTGGTTTTTTAACGTTGTTTTTGCTCGAAATGTGATAAATATCATATTTTTGTAGCGATAGAGGATGATTTGGAACGATTAATTTAGAACCAATCTAAATAAGATGAATAAAAATAACGCTGAAGATACCGGTAAAAGTAACGCTCAAAGGTCGTTTTTGGAGACAGAAGTTGGCGAGGGGTTTGTGGTTTTAATGTATAAAAATGATGAGAGTGAAACGCAAAACATTGTAAAAGATATACATAGCGACTTTATACAATTTCACTTTTGTGTAAAAGGTTCTAGCCAGTTTGTTTTTAACGAAGGGCGCTACACTTTAAATATTCTAGAAGAGAATTCTTTACTGTTGTATAACCCACAGCGCGATTTACCAATTAATCTTAAAATTGAACCGAACTCTTGGATGGTTTCTATATTGATTTCAATTAAGAAATTCCATGGTTTGTTTTCTCAAGAGGCTGGTTATATCACTTTTTTAAGTGATGATAATAAGGATAAAAAGTATTATAAAGATGGTGTTATAACGCCTTCTATGGCTATTGTTTTAAATCAGTTGATAAATTATAATCTCAACCTTTCAATAAAAAACTTATATTTCAAAGGTAAAGCGTATGAACTTTTAAGTTTGTATTTTAATAGAAATGAAGATGCCGATGTTGAGCAATGTCCGTTTTTGGTAGATGAAACTAATGTTATAAAAATTAGAAAAGCAAAAGATATTGTGATTTCTAGAATAGCAGAGCCGCCAAGTTTACAAGAACTTGCTGATGAAATAGGATTAAACATTAAAAAATTAAAAGAAGGCTTTAAGCAAATTTATGGCGATTCAGTTTTTAGTTTTTTATTCGACTATAAGATGGAAGTGGCTAGAAAGTTATTAGAAGCCGGTAACGATAATGTAAATGAAGTTGGTTTAAAAGTAGGTTACAGCACATCGAGTCATTTTATAGCGGCTTTTAAAAAGAAATATGGTACTACACCAAAAAAATATGTGATGTCTTTAACAACGTAAACAATAGAAGTAATTATTTAAAAAGGGTTTCTTCTGAAAAAAATATAAAAATGAAATATTTAACACCAGAAATTGCAGCTTTAGCGAAATTTGCAAACACGAAAACTTTAGCGAGGTCGAGTACATCTTGCGGAATTTTTCAAGATTGTGATTATACTGAAGCGCGACCTAAATTATACCACGAACAACTAAATAAAACCAAATAAAAGACAAACAAATGAGAGTATTATTAATTACATTTTTAGCATTTTTTACAATAAGTACTTATGCTGCCGACAAGGTGTTAGTTTTTTCAAAAACAGCGGGATTTAGACATAAATCTATCGAAACAGGTGTAAAAACTATTGAGGCTTTAGGCTTACAAAATAACTTTACAGTAACCCATACTGAAGATGCTGCAGTGTTTTTAGATAAGAAATTAAAAAAGTACGATTTAATTATTTTCTTAAATACCACAGGCGATGTTTTGAATACTGAGGAAGAACAAGCTTTTAAAAAGTATATTAATAAAGGAGGAAGTTTTTTGGGTATTCATGCGGCTACAGATACAGAGTTCGAGTGGGCTTGGTATGGTAAGTTGGTTGGTGCGTACTTTATAAGTCATCCAAAACAAACGGAAGCTACCATGCATGTAAAAGATAACAAGCATGAGGCTACAAAGCATTTGCCTAGTCCGTGGACTCACTATGATGAGTGGTATAATTTTAAAAATATTAATGAAGACTTGCATGTGTTGTTAGAGCTAGATGAATCTAGTTACGAAGGTGGTGAAAATGGTGATTTTCATCCTATAGCTTGGTGTCAGGAATTCGATGGTGGAAAAATGTTTTACACCGGAATGGGGCATACTATAGAATCTTACTCAAATCCAGAATTTAAGCAACATCTTTTAGGTGGAATCTTATATTGTTTAGATAAATAAAATAAATGAAAAAAGGTATATTACTTGTCAATCTTGGTTCTCCGGAGAGTCCAGAACCAAAAGACGTTAAAAAGTATTTAGGTGAGTTTTTAATGGACGAGCGTGTTATAGATATTCCATATATAGCAAGAGCAGCCTTAGTTAAAGGTATTATATTAAAAACGAGACCAAAAGCATCGGCCGCAGCGTACAAAAAAATTTGGTGGGAAGAGGGTTCTCCGCTTATTGTACTTTCAGAAAGACTTCAGAATAAAATTCAAAAAGAAGTAGAATATCCTGTTGCTTTGGCAATGCGTTATGGAAGCATGACTATTAAAAAAGGACTTCAGGAACTTGTTGATAAAGGAGTAGAAGAGATTTTGCTTTTTCCACTTTATCCTCAATTTGCGATGGCAACGACCGAAACTATTACTGTTTTAGCAGAAGAGTTACGTCAGGAGTTTTTTCCTAGTTTAAAAATAGAATCGGTACCTGCGTTTTATAATAAGGCTGATTATATCGAAGTGCTTTCAAATTCAATTAAAAGACATTTAGAAGGTAAAAAATACGATCACGTTTTATTTTCATATCACGGTGTTCCTGAACGTCATATTAGAAAAAGTGATGTTACTAAGTCGCATTGTAAAATGGATAAAAGTTGTTGTGTAACACCTAGTAAAGCGCATGAGTATTGCTATAAACATCAATGTTTAGAAGTAACAAGGTTGGTAGGTGAGAGACTTCAGTTTAAAGAAGGTGCTTTTTCTACATCCTTTCAATCGCGTTTAGGTTTCGATCCATGGTTGCAGCCATATACCGATAGAACGATTGAGCGTTTAGGTAAGAATGGCGTAGAAAATATGGCGATTATTACTCCAGCATTTGTTAGCGATTGTTTAGAGACTTTGGAAGAAATTGCAATGGAAGGTCAAGAAATTTTTCATGAAATGGGTGGTAAAGATTTTACAACTGTGCCATGTTTAAATGATGACGATGAGTTTGTGGCTTTACTGTCTAAATGGATAAATACTTGGGCTGAGTCTAAAACCACTGCTTAATAATGGCAAAAGTATCCTCCGATGGTTTTGGTGCGCAACCTATAAGTAAATTATTGGTAAAGCAAGCTGTTCCTGCATCTATTGGTTTGTTAGTAATGTCACTAAATATTTTAGTAGACACTGTTTTTGTGGGTCAATGGATTGGGTCTATTGCTATTGCTGCCATAAATATAGTCCTGCCTGTTTCGTTTTTTATAGCGGCTCTAGGTATGAGTATTGGCATTGGAGGTGCTTCAATAATATCGCGTGCGCTTGGCGCTTCAAATTACGAAAAAGCTTTAAAAACCTTTGGGAATCAAATAACACTTACGTTGTTAATTGTGGTTTCTATGGTTATTTTGGGTTTGCTTTTTGTAGACGATATTATTTTATCCTTTGGAGGGAAAGGTGCTATTTTCGAACCGGCAAAAATTTATTACAAAATTGTGCTTTATGGTGTGCCGTTTCTAGCATTTTCTATGTTAGGTAACAATGTAATGCGGGCAGAGGGAAAGCCAAAATTTGCTATGTATGCCATGATGTTGCCTTCTGTAGGTAATCTGGTTTTAGATTATATTTTTATTAATGTAATGGGCTACGGTATGGAAGGTGCTGCTTGGGCAACTAGTATTTCTTACCTGTTTTCTTTTGCTTTTATTGTTTGGTTTTTTAGTTCTAAAAATTCAGAATTAAAAATTAGTGTGGTTCATTTTGGTTTAAACCGTTATGTTGTAAAAGAAATAGGTTCTTTGGGTTTTGTTACTCTTGCACGTCAAGCCGTGGTTAGTGTTACCTATTTATTTATGAATAATATTTTATTCGATTTAGGTGGTGAAACATCGGTTACTGCTTACGCCATTGTCGGTCGAATGCTTATGTTTGCGCTATTCCCTGTTTTCGGTATTACTCAAGGTTTTTTGCCTATTGCAGGTTTTAATTATGGTGCTAATAATTACGAACGCGTAAGAGAGAGTATAAATATAGCTATTAAATATGCCGCTATTTTGGCAACACTTATTTTTATCTTACTCATGGTTTTTCCGGAGACAATAACAAGAATATTTACAACAGATCCAGATGTTATTGCGCAAACCCCAAATGCTATGCGTTGGGTTTTTGCAGCGACGCCAATTATAGCTTTACAGCTTATTGGTGCTGCTTATTTTCAGGCTATTGGTAAAGCTACGCCAGCATTATTACTTACATTGTCTAGGCAGGGTTTCTTTTTTATTCCGCTTATATTAATTTTGCCGAAATTTTATGGAGAATTAGGGGTTTGGATGTCGTTTCCAATTTCCGATGTGTTATCAACACTGGTTACTGCATATTTTTTAAATAGGGAAATACGAAGAGATTTAATATTAAAAACTACAAAATAATGCGCTTATGGAATATTATAATTATATAAAATCGTTTCACCTTATTTTTGTTGTTACATGGTTTGCTGGTTTGTTTTACATTCCGCGATTGTTTGTGTATCAAATAGAAGCACATTATAAACCATCGCCAGATAAAGAGATTTTAGGCAAGCAATTGCAAATAATGGCAAAGCGCTTATGGTATATTATAACTTGGCCATCGGCTGTTTTGTGTACTATTTTTGCTGTTTGGTTAATGATTTTACAGCCGTTTTGGTTGCAGCAACCTTGGATGCATGTTAAGCTTACTTTTGTGGTATTGCTTTTTGTTTATCATTTAAAAACACATCAATATTTTAAGCAGTTGCAAAATGGTATAGTGAATAAAACATCCAGTTTTATGCGTATTTGGAACGAAGGTGCTACGTTTATACTTTTTGCTGTTGTGTTTTTAGTTATTCTGAAGAGTGCAATTAATTGGGTTTGGGGTGTAGTAGGAATTGTTGTTTTAGGTGTTTTAATTATGCTTGGCTTTAAAGTTTATAAAAATATAAGAAGTAAAAATCCTGATGCCTAATTAAAAAAACAATCTGCCTTAAGTTTTATTAAAGCAGACTGTTTTATATTTTTAAATTTTGAAAGTAATTACTGGGCGTTTCGCGTGGTTCACTAAATCTTCACTAATACTGCCATTGAAAAAGTGTGAAATACCTTGTCGGCCATGAGTGCTCATGCCTATTAGATTTGCAGAAATAGATTCGGAAAAATTCATAATTCCACTTTCAATACTAATGTCGTTATAAATGTTTTTGCTGAGTTCCGGAAAATCGAAAGCATCTAAAAATGTTTGCATTCTGCCGTTTGCTTCTCCGGAAGTCATAAAATTATTTGGAGTGTTCACTAAAAGTAAATGCACCTTAGCATTGAAAATTTTGGCAAACTGGAGTAGTTTTTCATAACTAGGTTTGCTTTCATCTTTAAAATCGGAAGCAAATACGAAGTTGTCAACTTTAAACGCTTTGTGTTCATTTTTAATAACTAAAACTGGAGCTTCTGAAGTTCTTACAACCTTTTCAGTATTACTTCCAATAAGCATTTCTTTTAATCCGCTTACTCCATTAGATCCCATAATAATTAAATCGATATCATGCTTTTTGCTTACATGAAAAATGCCTTTAAAAATTTCGTGAAAATCAACTGTTTCATGTACTGTTATATCTTTTAGGTAATCTTTCTTTTTTAAGGCTTCAAATTTATTGTGAGCTAACTTCATAAAAAACAGAGCTTCAGGAAAGTCGCTATGCGAGTTTATAGCATCATCTTGGTCTATTGGTAATTCAATAATATGCAATAAATAAATTTCGCAATCATAAGTTCGGGCTAGTTGTGCGGCAACCTTTAGTGCGTTCTCAGCTTGGTCGGAAAAATCTGTGGGTACAAGAATTTTTTTCATAGAATTATGGGGTGTTTAGTTATTTGGTAAGGCATTATCCGCAGAGCAGATATAAAGCTTAAATGTACACTTATTTGTTTGTAACCTAAGCTGTGGCATAGCTAAATTTATGAAATATTCCTTTAAAAATCAATAAAATGTTATATATTTGCACCGTTGAAAGGCGAATTAAGAAAATGAGGGGACGGAAAGTCCCCTCTTTTTATACTAGAAAATGTTAAAAACTACCGTAAAAAACTTACTCGAAGAGGCATTAACAGAGCGACAAGATTTATTTCTTATCAGCTTAACGATTAGTGCAGAAAACCATATAAACATTGTTATCGATGGTGATAACGGCGTTTTAGTTGAAGACTGCATTTTTATTAGCAGATTTGTTGAGAAGGATTTAGATAGTGAAGAGCATGATTATTCTATAGAAGTGATGTCGGCAGGAGCAGCAGCCCCATTGACAGATCGACGCCAGTATGTAAAAAATATAAATAGAACGCTTAGTGTGCGTACAAATGCCGAAGAAATAGAAGGTGTTTTAACAAATGCTACCGAAAACGATATTCAACTAGAATGGAAAGCTAGAGAGCCTAAGCCAGTAGGTAAAGGGAAAGTGACGGTAAATAAGCAAGCGAAAATAGCTTATCAAGATATTGTAGAAGCAAAAGTTGTGATAAAATTTTAAATCGAAACCAGTTATGGAAAATATTGCGTTAATTGATTCTTTTTCAGAATTCAAAGACGATAAGCTTATTGACAGAGTAACGTTAATGGCTATTTTAGAAGATGTTTTTAGAAGTGCTTTAAAACGAAAATTTGGAGATGATGATAATTTTGATATTATTGTAAACCCAGATAAAGGCGATTTAGAAATATGGAGAAATAGAGTCGTTGTTGCTGATGGTGAGGTTGAGGAAGAAAATCAAGAGATTTCGTTATCGGAAGCTCGCAAGATTGAACCTGATTTTGAAGTAGGTGAAGATGTATCGGAAGAAGTAAAACTTATCGATTTAGGTCGTCGTGCTATTTTAGCATTACGCCAAAACTTGATTTCTAAAATTCATGAGCACGATAATACAATTGTCTTTAAGCATTTTAAAGATTTAATTGGCGAGATTTATACAGCAGAAGTTCACCATATTCGTCATAGAGCAGTAATTTTGCTTGATGATGAAGGGAATGAAATTGTACTTCCAAAAGACAAACAAATTCCTTCAGATTTCTTTAGAAAAGGAGATAACGTTCGTGGTGTAATTGATAGTGTAGAGCTTAAAGGAGCAAAACCAACTATTATTATGTCGAGAAGTTCCCCAGTATTTTTGGAGAAATTATTCGAACAAGAAATTCCAGAAGTTTTTGATGGTTTAATTACCATTAAAAAAGTAGTAAGAATTCCAGGTGAAAAAGCAAAAGTAGCTGTAGATTCTTATGATGATAGAATTGATCCAGTTGGAGCTTGTGTTGGTATGAAAGGTTCTCGTATTCACGGTATTGTTCGTGAATTAGGAAACGAAAATATTGATGTAATAAACTATACTAGTAACTTACCATTATTTGTTACTAGAGCATTAAGCCCAGCTCGTGTAACTTCGGTTAAATTAAACGAAGAAACAAAACGTGCTGAGGTAATATTAAAACCAGAAGAAGTAAGTAAAGCTATTGGTAGAGGCGGTCACAACATCCGTTTAGCAGGGCAACTTACAGGCTTCGAGATTGATGTATTTAGAGAAGGCGCAGAGGAAGATGTAGAATTACGTGAATTCTCTGATGAAATCGAATCATGGATTATCGAAGAATTTAGTAAAGCTGGATTAGACACCGCTAAAAGTATTTTAGAACAAGAGGTGAAAGATTTAGTTAAAAGAACGGACTTAGAGGAAGAAACCATTAACGACGTTATTAGGATTTTAAGAGAAGAATTCGAAGAATAATATCGATTTCATAAAAATTATAAGAAATTATCGTTAGATGTTTCTTAATTTTATGATAGAATTGGTATAATATATATATTTGAGTATTTTAAAGGCAATTATGGCTGAAACAATTAGATTAAATAAAGTATTACGCGAGCTTAACATCTCTCTAGATCGTGCCGTAGAATTTTTAGATTCTAAAGGTGTCGAAATAGAGAAGCGTCCGACTACGAAAATATCAAAAGAAACCTATAAGTTTCTTTCTGATGAGTTTCAAACAGACGCTAGTAAAAAAGTGGCATCTTTAGAGGTTAGTGAAGCAAAACTAAAAGAGAAAGAAGTGTTACGTGAGCAACGCGAGCGTGAACTTGAAGAAAAGCAAAAAGCAGCTGCCAAAAGAGAGGAGATTATCAAAGCAACTAAAACACTTAGCGGACCTAAACAGGTTGGTAAAATTGATTTAGACGGTAAAAAAGAAACTCCAAAACCAGCAATCGAGGAGAAACCAGAAGTGGTTGAACCTAAAGTTGAAAAACCAGAGGTTGTTGAAGAAGTTACTAAAGAAGAGGTAAAAGAAGTTGTTAAGGAAGAAGCAATTGTTCCTAAAACAGAAAAACCTGTAGAAGTAGCTAAAAAGGAACCTGTTAAAGTTGAAGTAGCTAAGCCAAAAGTTGTTGAAAAACCTGCGGCAAAGGTTATTGAAAAACCTAAGGTGGAAGAAAAACAAGTTGCTACAGAAAAAATAGAAAAGCAAGAAAGCATTATAGTTGATGGTGAGATTGTTACTCCTGAAGAAAGAGTAAAAACACAATACCAAAAACTTACAGGGCCAAAAATAGCAGGTGATAAAATTGATTTATCTCAATTTAATAAACCTAAAAAGAAACCTGTAGAAAAGAAACCAGCAGCAGGTGCAGCGGCAAACAAGAAAAAACGTCGTCGTATTAGTAAAGCTGGAGCTCCTGGAGATAATAGACCTGGAGGAAATAATAGACCAGGCGGAAACGATCGTTTTAAAGGAAAACCAGGAACTGGTGTAGGACGTCGTAATATTGTTAAAGAAGAACCTAGTGAAGAAGATGTAAAGAAACAAGTGCGTGAAACACTTGAGAAACTTCAAGGGAAATCTAGCAAAGGTCGTGGTGCTAAAAATAGAAGAGATAAAAGAGATAAGCATAGAGAACAAACTGAAATTGATCAGCAAATAGAAGCAGCTGAAAGCAAAATCATTAAAGTTACTGAGTTTGTTACGGCAAGCGAAATGGCGACAATGATGGATGTTGGTGTAACTCAAATTATTTCGGCATGTATGTCGTTAGGAATGATGGTTACCATGAACCAACGTTTGGATGCTGAAACATTATCTATTGTAGCCGATGAGTTTGGTTACCAAGTAGAGTTTGTTACTGCAGATATTGAAGAATCAATTGAAGAGATTCAAGATAAACCAGAAGATTTAAAATTACGTGCTCCAATTGTTACGGTAATGGGTCACGTAGATCACGGTAAAACATCACTTTTAGATTACATTCGTCAAGAAAATGTAATTGCAGGAGAGTCTGGTGGTATTACACAACATATTGGTGCTTATGGAGTAGAATTAGAGAACGGTCAAAAAATTGCCTTCTTAGATACACCAGGTCACGAGGCCTTTACAGCCATGCGTGCTCGTGGAGCTCAAGTTACCGATATTGCTATTATTGTAGCAGCAGCAGATGATGATATTATGCCGCAAACAAAAGAGGCTATTTCGCATGCGCAAGCTGCCGGAGTACCGATTGTATTTGCTATTAATAAAATAGATAAGCCAGACGCTAATCCTGAAAGAATTAAGGAACGTTTAGCTCAAATGAATTTACTAGTAGAAGATTGGGGTGGTAAAATACAATCACACGATATTTCTGCAAAAGTAGGTACTGGTGTTAAAGAATTATTAGAAAAAGTATTGTTAGAAGCTGAGTTGTTAGAGCTAAAAGCAAATCCTGAAAAAGCAGCTGTAGGTACTGTAGTAGAAGCCTTTTTAGATAAAGGTAGAGGTTACGTATCAACTATTTTAGTACAAGCCGGAACACTTCGCGTAGGTGATTATGTTTTAGCAGGTAGAAATAGTGGTAAAGTAAAAGCTATGCACGATGAGCGTGGAAACGATGTGATTGCCGCAGGGCCATCAACACCAGTTTCTATCTTAGGTCTAGATGGTGCTCCACAAGCAGGTGATAAGTTTAATGTATTTGAAGATGAACGTGAAGCGAAACAAATCGCCTCTAAACGTGCACAGTTACAACGTGAGCAATCTGTTAGAACACAACGTCATATTACATTAGATGAAATTGGTCGTCGTATCGCACTTGGTGATTTCCAAGAATTAAATATTATCCTTAAAGGTGATGTTGATGGTTCTGTAGAAGCGTTAACCGATTCGTTCCAGAAATTATCTACTGAAGAAATTCAAGTTAATATCCTTCATAAAGGTGTTGGAGCCATTACAGAAAGTGATGTATTGTTAGCTTCGGCTTCCGATGCTATTATTGTCGGCTTTAATGTTAGACCTGTTGGAAATGCAAGAATGATTGCAGATAAAGAAGAAATCGATATCCGTACATATTCTATTATCTACGATGCTATTAATGATCTTAAAGATGCCATGGAAGGTATGTTATCTCCAGAGTTGAAAGAAGAGATTTTAGGTACAGCAGAAATTAGAGAAATGTTTAAAGTATCTAAAATTGGTACTATTGCAGGTTGTATGGTAACTAATGGTAAAATAACACGTAATGCAGGTATCCGTTTAATACGTGATGGTGTAGTTGTTTACACTGGCGAATTAACATCGTTAAAACGATTTAAAGATGATGCTAAAGAAGTTACTAAAGGTTACGACTGTGGTATGCAAATTAAAAATTACAACGATATTAAGGAAGGCGATGTAATAGAAGCGTTCCATGAAGTAGAGGTTAAGAAAAAATTGAAGTAATTCAATATTAACTTTATAAATTATTAAAAAGCCAGAACGTAAGTTCTGGCTTTTTTTGTTTTGTAGGCTGGAGTAATAGCGCTACTTTTATTAATATGAAAACAATTGGCTTAATTGGAGGCATTACTCCCGAATCTACAATATTATATTATCGTATTTTAAATCAATTAGCAGCGTCTAAATATGGCGAATCACATTCAGCGAAAGTTATCATTAATTCAGTAGATTTTGGTGAAATAGCCCAGTTACAGTCCGAAGACCGTTGGGATCTATTAAACGAAATAATGAGTAAAGCAGCATTGAGTTTAGAGCATGCAGGAGCATCTTGTATTTTAATTTGCGCCAACACCATGCATTTGTCTATTGAAGCCGTTAAAGCAGTTGTAAATATCCCTGTAATTCATATTGCAGAAGCAACTTCAAAACAAATAATAACTGAAGGTTTGAAAAAAGTAGCGCTTCTTGGAACGAAGTACACTATGGAAAAAACATTTTTTATTGATGTTTTAAAAACCTTCGGGATAGAGGCTATAATTCCTGGTTTGCAAGATCGAGAAGACGTACATGGTATTATTTATAACGAGTTATCCAAAGGTATTTTAAACCCAGAATCTAAACTCATTTACCAGGAAGTCATTAAGCGTTTAATAGCTCAAGGAGCAGAGGGTGTTATTTTGGGGTGTACTGAAATACCTTTGCTTATTAAGCAAGAGGATGTAAGCGTACCTGTTTTCGACACCACAAGTATTCATGCAAGTGCAGCTTTCGATTTGGCTTCTAATTAGCTAGAAGTTCTATAAGAAATCAAGGCTCTCGGACCCTCCAAAACATCTTTTATAATTTGTAGTGTGCCATCATCTTTTGTGGCTATGCTCCATTTTATAAGCGATATTTCTCCATTTTCAATTTCTATACCCGTAATACTTCTTGGGTGTACACAGCTTCCGTCGTTAAAAAAAGCAATATCTCCAGGCTCTGGGAAACGAGGCCTGTGGGTATGCCCAACTACGGTTACTAAGTTATTATTATCCGTTATCCAATTTTTTGTTTTTCGCTCTACTTTTATAAGTTCGGTATAGTTTTTAGCAGGACTTGTTGGATCTGCAATACCCATAACATTTAAGGGCTTCCATAGCACACGAACCATAAATCTACTCCATTTCCAGAATAAATAATTCCACCAATCGGCTTGGTGACCATGCGTTAAAAAAACTTCTTGATTTGTAGAACAGTGTTTTAAAATTATGCCTTCATGATAAGTAATATCTTTAAACAACTCTTCATCTTTATCTGTTTTTGCGTCGAAATATGTTGATAAATTTTTTTTTACATACTCAGGGTTTCTGTATACCATATCATGGTTTCCCCAAATCATATGTAGTCTATTTCCTTTATGGAAATTTTTCAAAAGCATATAGACGTTTTTGTGAGCGTCTAAAATAGATTTAAATGATAGGTTTTCCCATAGCTCATCACCATCTCCAATTTCACAGTACTGAAAACCTTCATCAAAATAATGCTTTAAAGCGTGATAATAGATGTTTCTGTTGTTCGAGAAATCGTCAGCGAAACTATTGTCACCGCGATGACAATCACTAAAAAGTATAAATTTACTATCGTCGTCGAACTCAACAACCTTAGCGTTGTTATAAGCGTTATCTAATCTTTTTTTAGCTGAAAACATAGGAGTAAATATAAACAAAAAACGATGGCAGTTTATTTATGCAAACGTGGATTTTTGAAATATTTCTATTTTTAAAAGATAAGAGTAGAACAAAAATAATTTTATTCTACTCTTAAAATTATTTTCTGCACAACGGATCTGCACCTATCGTACCGATAAGGCTATTCAAGTAATTTTCAGATTTAGACTCACTATACAAAGCTTTTACTCGGGTTAATCGATCTTCAATTTTCATGTCATCAACTAAAATTTTATTATTTGGTTTTGCGATAAAGCCTTCTAAATAGTCAATTTGCGAGTCATAAAAATTAATATCCTTTTGTTGTTTTATAGACAATCGTTCTTTGTACCAATCGCTACTTAAAACATAATTTCTATCGAAGTATTTTCGTAATTCTGGATCACTAATTTGTTTACCTTCATAAGAACCATAAGCCATAATATTTAAAAGAATTTTTAATGGTGGTATGGCAGAATTAATACTTCCGTCTTCAAAATAACGAAGTGCTACTTTTTCTTGAGCTTCAACTATATTATTAATACCATCGACATAATCTTCTAAACCTTGAAGTTCTGGTTTTAGCATCTTTTCGTTGAAAACAGCAGTAGGCTCATCAAATAAGCGGTTTAAACATCTTAAAGAAAATATTTTAGTAATCCTATATCCTAAACGACTGGCTAAAATAATTTTACCATCATGCTCGAAATCTTCAATTTTTTCAAGAGCGCCATGCTCAATTAATTTTTTAGGATCTCTATCTTCTGGAGTTAAACGCGACCAGATTTCTGGAATTAATAAGCTAATGTCGTGATCTACTTTATTCTCGCCACCTACATAACCTGCGGCCGTGCTAAAGGCATCATAACCTGTTAATATGTGAGATAGTAAAGCGTTGTTTAAATCGGTTGTTGGTGTTAACATATTGAAAGGGCCTTTAGTTAAAGCACCTTCTGAGCCAGCTCCTGTTGTTGATGGCGATTTGCCTGTTAAACTACAAATAAAATCCATGAATAATTCTGGAGTTTCTTGGTAGTGTATTGGGTTGTAAACAGCCAACGGACGGATACCTGATGCTCTATCGGCAGGGTTGTTTCTTCTGCCTGGTAACACAGCATTTACAACTTGAACTACAGGATCTGTAGATTTTATTTTTCTGAATAAACGAACACCAATTTCACCTAAATAGCTTTCTCTTGTTTCTTCAATATTAATATTTCGTTCTAAATATCTTGGGTTTTTGGTAGGCTCACCATCTACAATTCTGGTATGCGATGGTAGTGCAAAATATTCTTCGTCATTGGGGCTTTCAATAATACTTGTAATTAAATCTTTTACAGGTTGTGTGTATTTATCAAAATTAATAGTGTCTTCGAATATCTCTATAGCATCTTTCTTTTTTAGTAATTCGTAATTGGTTAAATATGTGTTGTCTGAAACAATATCACGCTCTGCATTTTTATCATATCCTCTTATAATGGCTTCGTCTGGACGTTGAAATAAATAAGATTCACAATTTGCCACAACTTTTAAACTCTTGTTTTGGAATTTAGGACTCATATTATTGAACCTTTCTCGAGGCAACGTGATAGATGCAGATATATCATCCTCTGTTTGAACTTTTATACTTGCAGAAAAATCGGATCTTAATTTATTTAATAACCAGTTACCATTTTCATTAAAACCAATTCGTACATAACTACCAACCACACGTGTATTGTGATATAATAAACCTGTTCCTTTTTTGCCATTAATAAATTCTACCGACATGCAATCTTTCCAGTTTAATTCAGCATGATCTTGACGGTATAGTCTTTTTACAAATAGCACCAAGGACCGAATATGTACAGGTATATTAGATACAAACGCGTTGTACTCATCTGTGTTTTTGTCCGATGGTGTTAATAATTTTACGGCAGAGCCTAACGTTCTTCCTTTACTCAAAAAAGATCGAGAAGGTGGTAAAGTTGGGTCGTAATTTGCCCATCGCTTAGCGTAATTGTATTCTATTATTTCGTCTGCTTTTTTAAAATCTTCATCAATATCTCTTATGTTAAATGCACTGTAAGTAATGGCATTTAGCATAGATTTAGATATTTCAGATTTACCACCTCCAGAAACTGTACATGGTTTATGGCAAAAAATCCCTTCTGCCATGGTATTAACTATACGCCATAGTGGTATGGCCGGATGTTTCTCTAATGTGAATTTGTTTCCCGTTGGGTGAACGTATTTTTTCTTTGGATTTAATTTTAGTTTTTGTTCCTTCCCATTATGTTTCCAAGTGATGCTATTGGTGTTTGTGTTGATGTAAGCCGACTCTGGAATGTAAATAATATTTGGATATTTTTTATCTACAGCATAGTACTCTGGCATCACTTCAATTCTGTCTCCTAAAAGGGTTTTAACATCTTCAAAAGAAAACTTATCTCCGTGTTTTTTAGAGAACGACACACCGTCTACAATATCTCCCATAACACCACGAGGATAGGCAATGGCTCCACCAGAATGTTCTTCTTCTACTAAACCAAATAAATTAGCAGAATAGCTTATTTGTGTTTTTATTTCTTTTTTAGAATAGCCGTAATAGTTATCTGCTATAATGGTAACAACAACCCCACGATCATCTCTACAAGTAATTTTGAAGGCACCACCATCGTTGTACAGTTCGTCTTCATTTTTCCAGCACATACCATCTCTTTTTTGACGGTCTGTAGCATCATCAACATGTGGTAACCCTACATCTTTCTTTTTTAAAGTTCTTAATTGAGGGGCTAAAATTATACAGCCTGTGTGGCCTGTCCAATGTTCCGTATCTAATCCAGCATCGTTTTGTGCTAAATTTGGGTTGCCAGCATTTCCAAAAATAGACTCTACAAAGTCTAAATTACTTACTAAACTTCCGGGCGCAAAAAAGCGAACCTCTAAAGATTTTCTAGAAATAATTCCTTTTACTTCTGGGCAAACCATGGGTCTTAATAACATGGAGACCATAGTTTTTGCTTTCTCTTCTTGATTAGATGTGAAGGGTAAGGTGTTTAATTCATTAGAAGGGTTAAATGCCGCATTTAAAAAATGAGGAAAAACAACCTTCGGAACTTCTTGTTTATCTAAAGGAACAGGAAGCTGGCCTTCAACAATATGAAAGGTGCCTTTTGTTGTTCGTTTATCATGTAAAGGGTTGTTTAAAATCCCTTGTTTTATTCTATGAGACGTTACATTATCACTTTTAAAAGAGTTACCATTAGGAGGTAAACTAACCTCTCTGGCGTGCCCTTTTTTTGATAAAATTAAGGTATTGTTGGGTAATACATAAGTTTTATCAATAACGATGTCTTTAAAATAATCGTTTATAAAACTCTGAATTCTAGAATCGACAGGAGAATGGTGCGAGGCTAAAAGTCTCGATTGTTCGCGTAATGTTTTTATTAAACCACTTGTTAGTTCTTCAAATTTAGGATCGCAAAACTTTTCAGAATCCTGAGTTTCATCATGGTAAGTTGGCAGTCCTAATGATGATAATTGTAGATTGATAAATTGAACAACGTCTTTTCTAGATTCTTCCATGCTTGTCTTGTTATTAGTCCTAAATTTTATAAAATAGGATTATTATTCAATCCAAATTTACAATTAGATTAATTTACAAAACATGCTAAAAGTCAGTAATTCTAAATATTTCGTTTTTTTATTGAAAATAAATAAAAAGTGTAGTCGCTTAAAAATTAGTTATTTAAATGCATTTAGGCCTGTGATATCGAAACCGGTAATCAATAAATGTATATCGTGAGTACCTTCATAAGTAATAACACTTTCCAAATTCATGGAGTGACGCATAATCGAGTATTCGCCAGTAATCCCCATGCCGCCTAGCATTTGTCTAGCCTCGCGAGCAATAGTAATTGCCATATCTACATTGTTACGTTTAGCCATAGATATTTGAGCAGATGTGGCTTTATCTTCATTCCGTAAAACCCCTAAACGCCAAGTTAAAAGTTGGGCTTTGGTGATTTCTGTAATCATTTCGGCTAGTTTTTTTTGCTGAAGTTGAAATTGTCCAATAGGTTTACCAAACTGTATACGCTCCTTACTATAGCGTAGCGCTGTATCATAACAATCCATAGCGGCTCCAATAGCTCCCCAAGCAATTCCATACCTTGCAGAATCTAAACAGCCAAGAGGTGCGCCTAAACCAGATTTGTTAGGTAATAAGTTTTCCTTCGGAATTTTAACATTATCAAAAATTAATTCACCAGTAGCCGAAGCTCTTAACGACCATTTATTATGGGTTTCGGGAGTAGAAAAACCTTCCATGCCACGCTCTACAATTAAACCATGAATACGTCCACTTTCATCCTTAGCCCAAACAACTGCAATCTGTGCAAAAGGCGCATTCGAAATCCACATTTTAGCGCCATTTAATAAATAGTGATCGCCTTTATCTTTAAAGTTAGTAACCATGCCTGAAGGATTACTGCCATGGTCGGGCTCGGTTAAACCAAAACAACCAATCCATTCGCCACTAGCTAGTTTAGGTAAATATTTTTGACGTTGCGTTTCGTTACCATATTTCCATATTGGGTACATCACCAAAGAGGATTGTACGGAAGCTGTTGAGCGTACGCCAGAATCGCCGCGTTCAATTTCTTGCATAATTAAACCGTAGCTTATTTGGTCTAAACCGGCGCCACCATACTCTAAAGGAATGTATGGTCCAAAGGCTCCAATTTCTGCTAAGCCACCAATTATTTGTTTAGGAAACTCTGCTTTTTGAGCATATTCTTCTATAATAGGAGAGACATCGCGTTTTACCCAAGCACGAGCCGTATCGCGAACTAATTTGTGTTCTTCGGATAGTAAATCGTCTAAATTATAATAATCGGGAGCTTCAAATAAATCTGGTTTCATAGCTAAGATTTAAGTTTTATTCAAAGCAGAAAGCCTAGCAGAAATAGAATTCTAATAACCACGGTGTACATCTAAAAAGCAAGCGTGATTATAGGTTCTTTACTAAAAAACTTCTTTTTTTAAGAATAAAACAAATTATACTATCAAATTTAAAGAATAATTAGCAAATCGATTACATTTTTAAGTAGAAATCTTTAGTTAAATTAATGTAATCTTGGGTGTATTGATGTCTTTTGGTTTCAATAATAAGTTCTGTAGTAGTAGTTTCGCTTTCGCGGAAGGAAAACGCTAGCATACTTCGTTTAATTTCTGTTTCAGGATTACCTTTAACACGGCAGACTCTTGTAGGATGAAATAAGAAGTCTTTCGCCAATGCGATAAAATTGTCTTCCTCATTAAAAGGAATAATAACATTGAAACTTCCTTCTGGAGATAATAAAATAGAAACACTTTCTAATAAATGATTAAAAGGCATGGCATCCTGAAAGCGTGCTAAATCGCGCGATTCATTTTCGGTTTTATAATCTTCGGCATAAAATGGCGGATTGCAGATTATTAAATCATATTCATCATCGATTTCTTCGGCAAATTCTTCTAAAGAGGCATGGTAACAAAATAAACGATCGCCCCAAGGAGATAACTCGAAATTATCAACACACTGCTCGTAAGCATCATCATCAATTTCTATAGCATCAATAACTTCAGCATGGCTGCGTTGTGCTAACATTAAGCCCAAAACACCTGTACCGGCACCAATATCTAGAATAGCAAACGGATTTGCCTCTAAGCTAGCCCATGCGCCAAGCAAAACAGCATCTGTACCAATTTTCATAGCGCATTGATCTTGATTAACGCTAAACTCTTTGAATTTGAATGGCTTGCTCATAAAAAATGTTTCTTTTTTAAAAGATTTAATACAGAGTTTATTCTTCTAGGTATAAGTCAATTAAACCTTCTGGAGTGTCTACTATAATGGTTTTGTTTTTACGATCAACTTTATTGATAAACTCATCGTTCATTGGTATTAGAATTTCAATACCATCTCGGTCTATTTCAAAAAGTGATTGCGCTGTAGAGTCGTTAATAGCCTTAATAATTCCAACGGTTCCAAAGTTTACATCTTCGACAGTAAAGCCCATAACTTCATGAAAATAAAACTTATCGCCTTCTAGTTTTGGTAACAAATCTAAAGGTAAGTAAAGACCACTTTTCATAATAGCATCGGCATCGGCTTCTTCATCTACATCTTCAAACTTAATACGAAGTAATTCAGATTTGTGTAACTGCGAGCTTTCAATGAAAAAAGGCACCAAGTTATTACGAAGCTCTAAAAATATAGCATCTAAGTTTTCGTAAATATCCGGTTCGTCGGTATCTAGTTTGGCTAAAACTTCTCCTTTAAAACTGTATTTTTTCACAATTTTACCTAAGTAAAAACAATCTTCTTTTTTCATGGAATGCTTGGTTTTTTTCTATTTCCGCGTAAGCGTAAATCTCATTTAACAAATGAGAGTCAAAAGTAATTAAATTTTACAATTAATAGTGTGCGTAATCTAATAGGGTTATTTTCCGAAACCTTAATTTTAGAAAATAAAAAACTCCGATATTGCTATCGGAGTTTAAAAGTATAAAAAATTTTGTTTTTTATTCTTCTTCGTTTGATGCTTCTGCTTCAACTTCAGGAGCAGCTTCTTCAGCTACCTCTTCAACAGCAGGAGTTGCCGCAGCAATTCTAGCTTCGTTAACCGCTTTTTCTGCTGCAAATGCATCAGCTTTCGCTTTTGCTTCTACTTCAGATAAACCATCAGCTTTCGCTTGAACTTTTCCTGTTTTTTCTTCTAACCAAGCTGCAAATTTTGCTTCTGCTTGCTCTTCAGTTAAAGCTCCTTTTCTAACACCACCTGCAAGGTGATTTTTTAGTAAAGCGCCTTTGTAAGACAATAAAGTTTTAGCCGTATCAGTTGGTTGTGCACCGTTTTGTAACCATGTTACAGCACCATCAACGTTTAATTCAACAGTTGCTGGGTTTGTGTTTGGATTGTAGATACCTAATTTCTCTAAGTATTTACCATCTCTTTTTGATCTTGCATCAGCTGCAACGATCCAGTAAAAAGGTTTTCCTTTTTTACCGTGTCTTTGTAATCTAATTTTTACTGCCATAATAATTAATTATTTGAGGTTCGCGACCTCGGTTATTAATAAGGGCGCAAAGATACTATAAAAATTTAATTATCAGCTTATTATTTCTTTTGTAATTACTCTAAAACAAATTCTTCTGTTAGAAAAGTAAACAAACCGGCGTTGGTACTGCGTAATCTTTTAAGAATGTGAGTTTTCCGGTGTCCGAATCGATGCTGTAAACGGAAATGTTATTACTTCTTCTATTGGCTACAAGTACAAATTTACCGGTAGGGTCTAATGTGAAATTTCTTGGCCAATCGCCATGCACGCTAATATTTTGAATTTTATCGATTGTTCCTGTTTTAATGTTTCTTTTAAAAACAGCAATGGAGTTTTCTCCACGGTTAGAACCATATAAAAAACGCTCGTCTTTAGATAAATGAATGTCTGCACAAGAATTTTTTCCGTTATAGTTTTCGTCTAGAGTAGAATCGTAATCTATTTGTTTAAAGTTGTTTTTGGTTCTTTTTACTGTAGTTATCGAACTTCCGTATTCATTTATTATATAGATATACTTTCCGTTTTTACTAATAGAAAAATGTCGAGGCCCAGGGTTGCCTTCCATTTTTACAATAGCAGGAGATTTTAATTTATATTCGTCTTTCTTTAATCGATATTGATATACGGCGTTGCGACCTAAATCGGCAACAAATAAATCTTTTTTGTAGAATTGCGCAGAATGAGCATGCGATTTTTCAGAAGGAGTATTGTGATCGAAAACTTGAGAAGCTTCATTTAAACTTCCATCTTTATTGATGTCGAATAAAGAAACCGTGCCACCTGTGTAATTTGAAACCACAGCTTTTTTTCCTTTTTTATCGATAGAAATGTGGCAAGCGGCAGCACCATGAGCTTTGGCGGTGTTTATGATAGAGAGCGTACCGTTGTCTAAAATTTTATAAGCCGAAACATAATCGTCTTCAGTTTTAGTAGCAGACCTGTTTACGCTGTAAATATATTTTCTATCTGCAGAATATGATAAAAACGCAGGGCTAGATGCCTTAACGACTAAGGTTTTATTAGTAAGTTCTCCTGTTTGCGTGTTAAATTGAAGTTGATAAATACCTTCGCTTTCCATGTCGGTAAAAGTGCCCACATAAAGCGGCGTGTTTTGCGCGTAGAAGCTAAAGAAGGAAAGAAATGTGAGTAATAAAAATATTTTTTTCATGTGCAGTTGGTATGTTTTTCTGAACTTAATTATGCTAATTTATGATAAAATAAGTTGTCTTTTGTTAATCAATCATAAAGTAATTTAAAATACTGTTAAATGGTTTTACAAAAGGTGTTTACGAGATTATATTCGTGTATGCGATGCCATACAATAAGCATCTTTAAATAAGTTGTTGAATTTTTAAATGAAATATAATTATGCATTATTCAGAAAAAATATCGAAGCAGTTAAATAAATTATTAGTTAAAAATTACGATGCCGAGAAAAGTTATCTTAGTGCAGCGGAAAATGTAGAAAACAGAACGTTAATAGAGTTTTTTGTTAGAAAATCTGTAGAACGTAGATTGTTTGCTCAGGATATAAAAAGAGAAATTTTGCGTTATGGCAAAGAGCCAAAAACTTCAGGAAGTTTAATGGGCGATTTGCATAAAATTTCTATCAGTTTAAAAGCCATGTTTACATCAAATAATGTGGATTTGATTTTGCAAGAAGCGGTGAAAAGAGATGTTGCTAATTTAGCTAAATATAACGATGTGCTTAAAGATAGAATTTTACCAACACGTATTATAACGCTGCTAGTAAATCAAAAAAACGCCATCGAAATTGCTATAGCTTCGCGCAAATTTGAAATGAAACTTGTAACCTAGTGGGTATTGTATTCTGTAAGTGCAATTTATGGAGAGATTCTAATTTGTTCAAAACTCTTTAGGGTATCAAGCCAAAAAAGAAAATATTCTCTGTATTTTTATAAACTTTTTCTACTCAAATATTCTTTGTAAAAATAAAGAAGATTTTAAAGGTTAAATAGCTTAATTTCAAAAGACTAAAACACGGCATGTACTTAATTTTCGATACAGAAACTACCGGATTACCAAAGCGTTGGGACGCGCCTATAACAGATACTGACAACTGGCCAAGGTGTATTCAAATTGCTTGGCAACTGCATGACGATATGGGAAACTGTATTGAGCATCAAGATTATTTGGTGAAGCCCGAAGGTTTTAATATTCCCTATGATGCCGAAAAAATTCACGGTATTTCTACGGAATTAGCAAAAGAGCAAGGTATTCCGTTAGCCGAAGTTTTAGAGAAATTTAATGAAGCTTTAGGGAAAACTAAGTTTGTTGTTGGGCAAAATGTAAAGTTCGATTTAAATATTATGGGCGCTGAGTTTGTGCGTGGTGATTTGGAAAACCCATTGCAAGAACTTCCTGTTTTAGATACTTGTACCGAGCATACTGCTAAGTTATGTGAAATTCCTGGTGGACGTTACGGTAAGTTTAAACTACCAACATTATCAGAATTACACGCGCATTTATTTGGGGTAGGTTTTTCTGAAGCGCATAACGCAACGGCCGATGTGGAAGCAACTACGCGTTGTTTTTTCGAGTTGATGCGTTTGGGAGAATATACAAAAGAGCAATTAGATGTTGAGCCTGAGTATTTTCAGGATTTTAATAAAAAGAATCCGGCTAGCATTGATCTTATTGGTTTAAAACACATAAACCTAAAACGCGAAAGTTCTAAAATACTAGAGCGGATCAAGAAAAGTGAAAGCAGTGGTTTGTCTTCCGAAGATATTAAGCAAAATGTTTCCGCTTTAGCCGATGTAGATTTTGTTCATTTACACAATCATTCGCAGTTCTCGGTATTACAATCTACAATGGGGGTTGCTGATATTGTTTCCGCAGCAGCGGAATATAATATGGAAGCTGTAGCGCTTACCGATCATGCTAACATGATGGGGGCTTTTCACTTCGTAAACGCAGTTAATAAGCATAATGGAGGCGTAAAAGCTAAAAAGAAGGAAGCTGAAATTACCGGAGCGACGGTTACTGCAAAAGAAATGAAACCTATTATAGGTTGTGAGTTTTTTGTGTGTGAAAATCACTTAGATAAGTCGAGAAAAGATAACGGTTATCAAATTGTGATAATCGCCAAAAATAAAAATGGATACCATAATCTAGCAAAGTTATCATCGCATGCCTTTGTAAATGGATTTTATTATATACCTAGAATTGATAAGAAGTTAATTGAAGAATATAAAGAAGATTTAATTGTTTTAACAGGAAATTTATATGGTGAAGTACCAAGTAAAATTCTGAATATTGGTGAAAATCAAGCTGAAGAAGCTTTGCTTTGGTGGAAAGAACAGTTTGGCGACGATCTGTATGTGGAGCTCATGCGTCACAATCAAGAAGATGAAGATCGTGTAAACCCAACATTAATTTCATTGGCAAGAAAGCATGACGTAAAATTAATAGCTTCTAATAATACTTATTACAGGAAGAAAGGCGATTCTAATGCTCACGATATTTTATTGTGTGTAAAAGATGGTGAAAAGCAAGCGACACCAATAGGTCGTGGCCGTGGATACCGTTACGGTATGCCAAACCAGGAGTATTATTTTAAATCTCCAGACCAAATGAAGGAACTTTTTAAAGATGTTCCCGAGGCTATTTCTAATGTGCAAGAAGTTGTAGATAAAGTTGAGGCTTATCAATTAGCACGTGATGTATTATTGCCAGCCTTCGATATCCCTGAACAATTTGTTCATGAAGAAGATAAAGAAGATGGAGGTAAACGTGGTGAAAATGCATTTTTACGTCATTTAGTTTATGAAGGTGCTAAAAAACGTTACGGCGAAGAACTCTCGGATGTTGTTATAGAACGTCTCGATTTCGAGTTGGGCGTAATTGAAAAAACAGGATATCCTGGGTACTTCCTTATTGTAGAAGATTTTATTCGAGAAGCCCGAAACATGGATGTTTCGGTTGGTCCTGGTCGTGGTTCTGCGGCAGGGTCGGTTGCTGCGTATTGTTTATGGATTACAAATATTGACCCGCTTAAATACGATTTACTTTTTGAGCGTTTCTTAAATCCCGATCGTGTAAGTATGCCCGATATCGATATCGATTTTGATGATGAAGGTCGAAGTCGTGTTATGGATTATGTAATCGAGAAATATGGTTCCAACCAAGTAGCACAGATTATTACATACGGTACCATGGCGGCAAAATCGTCTATTAGAGATACCGCACGTGTATTAGATTTGCCATTATTTGATGCCGATAGAATTGCGAAATTAATTCCGAATATGTCTAAACTCGGAAAGATTTTTGGTCTTTCGGAAAAGGAACTCGGACAAAAATTTAGAGCAGAAGATTTAGAGAAAGTTAATGAACTTTTAAATATTGCAGATGGTAGTGATTTGCAAGCCGAAACTTTAAATCTAGCTCGAACGCTAGAAGGTTCGGTAAGAAATACGGGTATTCATGCCTGTGGTGTTATTATTACACCCGATGATATTACCAAATTCGTACCGGTGTCATTAGCGAAAGATTCCGATTTATATGTTACTCAGTTTGATAACTCGGTGGTGGAAGATGCCGGATTACTAAAAATGGATTTCTTGGGGTTAAAAACATTAACCCTTATTAAAGATACCGTTAAAATTGTAAAAGCAAAACATGATATTGTTTTGGATCCTGAAACGTTTCCGTTAGATGATGAAGAAACTTATGCGTTATTCCAACGTGGAGAAACGGTGGGTGTGTTTCAGTATGAATCACCCGGGATGCAGAAACACTTACGTGATTTAAAACCTACTGTTTTTGAAGATTTAATTGCCATGAATGCCTTGTATCGTCCGGGGCCGATGGAATATATTCCTAGTTTCGTTCGTAGAAAGCACGGCGATGAAGATATTGAGTATGATTTACCAGCAATGGAAGAGTACTTAAAGGAAACTTATGGTATTACCGTTTACCAAGAGCAAGTAATGCTACTGTCGCAAAGTTTGGCAGGGTTTACCAAAGGTGAAGCCGATGTTTTGCGTAAGGCGATGGGTAAAAAGCAAATTGCCGTTCTTGATAAAATGAAACCTAAGTTTATTGAGCAAGCCAGCGCCAATGGGCACGATGCTAAGATTCTAGAGAAAGTTTGGAAGGATTGGGAAGCTTTTGCTAGTTATGCCTTTAATAAGTCTCACTCCACGTGTTATGCATGGATTGCTTACCAAACGGCATACTTAAAAGCGCATTATCCTGCGGAATATATGGCGGCTGTTTTATCGAATAACATGAACGATATTAAGCAGGTTACATTCTTTATGGAAGAGTGTAAGCGTATGAAGTTAGATGTTCTTGGACCTGATGTAAATGAATCATTTTATAAATTTTCAGTAAATAAGGATTATGCCGTTCGTTTTGGGATGGGAGCTATAAAAGGAGTAGGGCATGGTGCTGTAATGACTATTGTAGAGCATAGGGAAAAAGATGGTGCGTATAAGTCTATTTTCGATTTTGCAAAACGTATAGATTTAAGAGCCGCTAATAAAAGAGCTTTTGAAAATTTAGCTTTAGCTGGTGGTTTTGATGGGTTATCGGATACACATCGCGCACAATATTTTCATGATGATGGCGATGGTATTACCTTTTTAGAAAAAGCAATTAAATACGCACACAAGCACAAAGAAAATGAAAACTCGGCACAAGTGAGTTTGTTTGGAGAAGCTAGTGATGTACAAATACCAGAACCCGAAGTTCCGCCTTGCGAAGAGTGGGGGACTATGGAAAAACTGAGCAAGGAACGTGAAGTGGTTGGGGTTTATATTTCTGGGCATCCGTTGGACGACTTTAAAACAGAGATGAAAACCTTCTGTAATGGTACTATTAGTATGTTTAATGACTTAAATCTTTACGTAAACCGAGAAATTGTTTTTGGAGGTGTGGTTACCGATGTGCAGCATCGTGTAAGTAAGCAAGGTAAAGGTTGGGCTATGTTTACTATTGAAGATTATACCGATAGTTTTGAATTTAGAGTTTTTGGTGAAGAGTATTTAAAATTTCGACACTTTTTTATGATTAATAGCTTTGTGTTTGTAAAAACCTTTGTTCGAGAAGGTTGGACTAATAAAGATACTGGTAAGAAAAGTGATCCGCGATTGCAGTTTAATAGTTTTCAGCTATTGCATGATGTTATGGAGAATTATGCCAAAAAACTATCCATTCAATTAGATGTTAGAGATTTAACCGAACAAAAAATTATGTCTCTAAAGGAATTACTAAATGAGCACCCGGGAAGTCAGGCGCTTAATTTTTTGGTTTATGATATGAAAGAAAAAATTAAGTTACCTATGATTAGTAGAAAACAAAAAGTAAAAGTATCTCAAGAACTAATAACAGAATTAGAGGTGCAACAGGTTAAGTATAAGTTGAATTAGTTTTAAAGATTTAATCAAAAAGCCAAACCTTAAAACCCATTCTAAATAGCGCTAGGGATTGAACGGCATGTTTAAGCTCCCTGACGGTAGGAGGGAGCGAGTAGTGAAAGCCCGACCCTTGGGGTAGCGCCAAAATAAACTATTAAATAGCTGTACTCAATGCCATTATAGGGAAAACAAATGATAGCTTTGTAAGGATTCGAGAAATTTTTGACTAAATTTGTGTTATTAAAATGAATTAAGAACATTAAAAATATAAATATTATGGCATTAGAAATTACGGATGCAACGTTTGAGGAAACGGTTTTAAAAAGTGATAAACCGGTATTAGTTGATTTTTGGGCAGCTTGGTGTGGACCATGTAGAATGGTTGGACCAGTTATTGAAGAAATTAGCAGTGAGTACGAAGGAAAAGCCGTTGTTGGTAAAGTAGACGTAGATGCAAATCAAGAATTTGCTGCAAAATACGGAGTGCGTAACATTCCTACAGTTTTGGTTTTTCAAAACGGTGAGGTTGTTGGTCGTCAAGTAGGTGTAGCGCCTAAAGCGACTTACGCAGAAGCGATTGATGCGCTTTTATAACATATACTAAAAGAAAAATTGAAAAGGTTTGCCGTAATGGTGAACCTTTTTTTATTTTAGATGAAAATTAAAAGATATTAAAAAGATGAGTGGACATAAAAAAATTCAAGACGCAATAGATAGTAATTTTATAGAGCAACGTAAAGTATTTTTATGGGGCCAGGTTGACGATGATTCTGCTAAGCATGTTGTAGATAGATTGATGTATTTAGATGCTTTAGGTACTGAAGATATTACACTTTATATTAATAGTCCAGGTGGTTATGTAACTTCTGGTTTTGCTATTTACGATTGTATTAAGTCTTTAAAAAGTGAAGTTTCTACAGTTTGTACTGGTTTTGCAGCATCTATGGGATCGCTAATTTTGTCTGCAGGGCAAAAAGGAAAACGTTTTATCCAACCTCACGCTCGTGTTATGATACACCAACCAAGTGGTGGTGCTCGTGGACAAGCTAGTGATATTGAAATTACGGCTAAAGAAATTGTAATTACTAAAGAATTAAGTGCTCAAATTTTAGCAGACAATTGTGGGCAAACATTTGAAAAGGTAATGAAAGATTTTAATCGTGACCATTGGATGGGAGCAGATGAGTCTGTGGCTTACGGTATTGTAGATCAGGTTGCTAAATAAAAAAAAACAATTTTTTAGAACTATTAAACAGACTGGCTTGTTGAGTTAAACTTCACAATTAGGTCTGTTTTTTTTGTTTAACAAGTAAAGTGTAATTAACTGTTGTGATATGAATTTGCAAAACGAACTAAATAAAGCTGAGGGTTTTAAAAATCTTGGATTACTTGCAAAGCAGGTAGTCGAGGGGTTTATTGCTGGTATGCATAAAAGTCCGTTTCATGGATTTTCGGCAGAGTTTGCAGAGCATAAAATTTATAATCCAGGAGAAAGCACAAGGCATATTGATTGGAAGCTATTTGCCAAAACGGAAAAGCTGTACACCAAACGGTATGATGATGAAACTAATTTACGCTGCCACATTATTTTGGATAACAGTAGTTCTATGCATTATCCGGAGTTAAATAACTTTTCTATTACTGAATTAAATAAAGTTGGATTCTCTGCCTTAGCATCTGCAGCTCTAATGCATATGCTAAAAAAACAACGTGATGCTGTAGGCTTAAGTATATATAGCGATGCTTACGATTTTTATGCTTCGGAAAAAGGAAGTGAGCGCCACCATCAAATGCTTTTACATGAGTTAAGTAATGCGGTACTCTCGAAGCCGCTAATGAAGCAAACGGAAACTTATAAGTACTTACACGAAATAGCAGAAAACATCCATAGACGCTCCTTAATATTCTTGTTTACCGATATGTTTCAAACTTCGGAAGATGAGGTAAAGCTTTTTGAAGCATTACGTCATTTAAAATACAATAAACATGAGGTAGTTTTGTTTCATGTTTTCGATAAGGAAAAAGAATTGAATTTTGATTTTGATAATAGACCAAAACGTTTTATTGATGTCGAAACTGGCGAGCATATTAACCTGTATGCCGATTCCATAAAAGAAAACTATAGTAAAACGGTAAATAACTATTTTTCTAATTTGAAGTTGAAATGCGCACAATACAAAATAAAATACGTTGAAGCGGATATAAATAAAAATTTTAATAACATCCTGACAACGTACATGGTAGAGCGACAGCGGTTTGTTTGATAGAAATTTTTTCAAAAAAATAATAAAAAAAGTTTGTGTGATTTAAAAAAGCGTGTATCTTTGCACTCGCAATAACGCAACGGTCTGGTAGTTCAGCTGGTTAGAATGTCGCCCTGTCACGGCGAAGGTCGCGGGTTCGAGTCCCGTCCAGACCGCTAAAATTGCAAACAAAGAAGCTCTGAGAAATTAGGGCTTTTTTTGGCAATAAGAAGTTGTGTTGTTCCCGAATTTATTCGGGGAAGTAGTTTGCCAAATTCAATTTGGTAATCCAATGAGAAGCTTTCCTTTTTTCTGTGAAGAAGATTGGGATGCTTTTTTGTTTTAATTGTAAAATTAAAATTGGTTAGATTATAATAATAGTGTATATTCGCACTCGCAATAATGCAACGGTCTGGTAGTTCAGCTGGTTAGAATGTCGCCCTGTCACGGCGAAGGTCGCGGGTTCGAGTCCCGTCCAGACCGCTAAAATTGCAAACAAAGAAGCTCTGAGAAATTAGGGCTTTTTTTGTGCAATAAGAAGTTGTGTTGTTCCCGAATTTATTCGGGGAAGTAGTTTGCCAGATTTAATTTGGTAATCCAATGAAAGGCTTTCCTTTTTTCTTTTAAGAAAATCGGAATGCTTTTTTATTTAGGACATAACCTTCAGAATAATATTTAAAAATTAAAAGCCGTTTTACAGATGTAAAAACGGCTTTTTTTAACTAAAAAGATCTGCTATTAATCTATTTAAGTATTATTTCCAACCTCCACCTAATGCTTTGTAGATATTTACATGGGCCAATAGTTGTTCTTTTTTTGTTTCTATTATTTCTATTTGAGAATCTAGAGCCTCTCGTTGTGTTAATAGTACTTCGGTGTATTCTGCTCTAGCAGATTTAAAAAGTTTCATCGCGATATCAATAGATTCATTTAAAGCCTTTACTTGTTGGTCTCTCAAAGCATAACTTTTATTTAGATTATCTATGTTCGAAAGGGCATTAGATACTTCAATATAAGCATTCAGAATCGTTTTTTCATATTCGTAAACAGCTTGCAGTTGTTTTGCATTAGCGTTGGCATATTCAGCTTTAATAGCATTTCTATTAATTAACGGTCCAACCACATCACCAACTAAAGAATAAACTAAAGACTCTGGTGTGTTTGTTAAAAACTTAGGTTTAAAAGCTTGTAAGCCTACACCAGCAGAAATACCAACAGAAGGATAGAAATTGGCTTTAGCAACTTTTGTGTTTAGCTTTAATGCAGAAAGTTCTAATTCGGCTTTTCGGATATCTGTTCTGTTTTGTAACAACTGCGATGGAATACCCGCATTTATAATTCCGATATCTTTATTAATAAAGTTTTTAGAACTACGCTCAACATGTTGTGGATAGCGCCCAACTAAAAAGTTGATTCCATTTTCAACTTCTACAATGTTTTGCTGAATATCGAATTTGCTACTTTGGTTTTTTAAAACTTCAGCTTCAAATCGGCGTACAGCCAACTCAGTTGCTCTAGCTGCCTCTTTTTGAATTTTCACCATATTTAAAGCGTTTTGTTGTAGCTCTAAATTTTGGTTAATAATATCTAACTGATTATCTAAAGCCATAAGTTCGTAATATGAATTGGCAATTTCTGTAACAAGATTTGTTATCATAAAGTTTTTTCCTTCCACAGATGATAAATATTCTAAAACAGCGGCCTTTTTGCTGTTTCTAAGTTTCTTCCAAATATCGAGTTCCCATGAAGCGGAAAGTCCAATAGAATAATCTTGTAAAGGTTCAGGAAAAGCATCTTCTTCATGCACTTTTAAGTTTTTTTCAACAGCGCCGTTTCGAGTAAATTCGCCAACTTTTTCTACTTCCGCTCCAGCGTAAGCATTTACAAATGGTAAGTATTCACCTTTACGAGCTTTAATTTCGTTTTTAGCCATATTTATTTGCTGTAACATCATGTTAAGCTCTTGGTTATTGGCTAGTGCTGTATCTATTAAAGCTGTTAAATTGGGGTCTGTAAAATAGTTTTTCCAATTTATGCTTGCTGTATTTATAGTGTCTAACGATTGGTTTTGATAACCTTCGGGGGTAGACATGTTAGCTTCTCTTATGCTTTTTGTTGGTACACAAGAAAACGCAAAAGCCATAATAAAAACACCAACCAACATAGTTGGGAGGTGTTTTAGTCTATTTTTTATGTTATACTTCATCATTATTTTTTTTAGTGAGTTTTTTCAATAATTTAGTAATCTTGCTAATTTTAGTAGCATTTACTTCACTTTGGTTTTTGCTTTCGCTTAAATGCATTAATTCATCTGTTACAGAAGTTGAGGCTTCATCTTTAATAAGACTTCTACCGTCTGCTAATTTTGCGAAGACATAATATAAACCAGGTATAATGATTACTCCAAATACAGTACCTATAAACATACCTCCCATTGCAGATCCACCAATGGTTCTGTTTCCGATAGCGCCTGCTCCAGAAGCCATAACCAACGGTACTAAACCAGCTATAAAAGCAAAAGAGGTCATTAAAATAGGACGGAACCTAGCTCTCGACCCTTCGATAGCGGCTTCTAATATGGTAGCGCCTTGTTTGCGTTTTTGTACTGCGAATTCTACGATTAATACGGCGTTTTTACCGAGTAACCCAACTAGCATAATAACTCCAATTTGAGCATACACATCATTTGCTAAACCCATACCTTTTAGTAGAATAAACGAACCAAAAACTCCAACGGGAAGTGATAAGATTACCGCAAACGGCAGTAAGAAACTTTCGTATTGAGCGGCAAGTACGAAGTATACAAAGATTAAAACAATAGCGAAAATATAAATAGACTCGCTACCACGACTTGCTTCATCGTAAGTTAAACCTTCCCAGCCAATATCGTAACCTCTTGGTAATTGTTCTTTGGCTACTTCTTTAATCGCTTTAATGGCGTCTCCACTGGTGTAACCTGGTGCAGGCAATCCGCGAATAGCTGCAGAATTATAGAGGTTGTAACGCGTAATTTCATTTGGACCTAAAGCTTTTTCCATAGTCATAAACGCAGAATATGGTACCATTTCACCAGATTCGTTCTTCACGTAAAGTTTTTGAAGATCGGAAGGTAATCCGCGATATTCTGGAGCGGCTTGTGTATAAACTTTAAAAAAACGACCAAAACGGATAAAACCTTGCTCGTAAGTACTACCTATTAGAATGTTGAGGTTTTCCATAGCTTTACCAATAGTAACGCCTTTTTGCATCGCTTTTTTATTGTCAATTTTTAATTTGTACTGCGGATAGTTTGCAGAGAAAAAGGTAAATAAACCCGTTAACTCTGGTCGCTTGGATAGGGCTGCCATAAACTCATTGTTGATTTTCTCGAAATGATGATAATCTGTAGAGTTTGTTTTATCTAATAAACGCATAGCAAAACCTCCCGAAGATCCAAAGCCTGGCACGGCTGGTGGCTCGAAGTATTCAATTACGGCTCCTAAGTCGCGAGTTTCTTCTTCTAACTCTTCCATGATTTCGTGTACGGTGTGTTCACGATCGGACCATGGTTTTAAGTTAATTAAACATGTTCCTGCATTAGAGCCACGACCTTCCGTCATAATTTCGTAACCTGCTAAAGAGGAAACAGATTCTACACCTTCGGTTTCTTCACAAATTTTCTGAAGTTTTTTTGCAACTTCATTCGTGCGTTCTAAAGTTGCTCCTGGAGGTGTTTGAATGATGGCGTAAATCATCCCTTGATCTTCATTTGGGATAAATCCAGCCGGTAATACTTCATTTGTAAAATATATACCAGCGCAAAAAGCGATTAGCATACCAAATGTTACAATACGTCGTGCCGCAATTTTGTTTAATAAGTTAACATAACCACCTGTAAGGCGCTCAAAACCTTTATTGAACCAAGCAATAAACTTATCTATGGCCGATTTCTTTTTTGCTTTGCCGTGGTTGTTTTTTAATAGCATGGCACAAAGTACGGGTGTAAGTGTTAAGGCTACAATAGCTGAAATAACAATTGATCCTGCCATGGTAATAGAGAATTGGCGATAGAAAACCCCAACTGGCCCCGACATAAATGATGTTGGTATAAATACCGAAACCATAACTAAGGTAATCGCGATAATAGCACCTCCAATTTCACTTAGTACAGCAGATGATGCTTGGTAAGGTGAAAGATGTTCTTCTTCCATTTTAACGTGTACCGCCTCGACCACTACAATAGCATTATCGACCACAATACCAATGGCGAGTACTAAAGCGAAAAGTGTAATTAAGTTAATGGATAGCCCGAAAAGTTGCATGACGAAAAAGGCGCCAATTAATGATACGGGAACGGCGATAATAGGAATTAAGGTAGAACGCCAATCTCCTAAGAATAAGAAAACCACAATTGCTACAAGGATAAAGGCATCGCGTAGTGTGTGGATAACTTGCTCTATGGAAGCATCTAAGAAGTTAGAGACATCATAACTAATTTGAAAATCCATACCCGGTGGTAAGTCTTTTTTTAACTCGTCTAATTTTTCTTTAACAGAAGTAATAACGTCGCTACCATTACTTCCAAAAGTTTGTTTTAATACAATGGAGGCCGATGGTTGTCCGTCTAAATTTGAATAAATATCGAAAAATTCACTACCAAGATTAACATCGGCAATATCTGATAGTTTAATGATTTCACCTTCTTCATTAGCTCGAATTATGATCTCTTTGTATTGATCCGGCTCGTTATAGCGGTTTTCGTAGGTTAGTACATATTCTAAAGATTGTGCTGTTTTGCCTGAGCTTCTACCAATTCTACCCGGTCTAGCCAAAATACTTTGGTCTTCCATGGCTTCTAGAACTTCTTCGGCTGAAATATTATAGGCACGCATACGGTCGGGTTTTAACCAAACACGCATGGCATATTTTCTGCTTCCTAAAATTTTAGCACTTGCTATACCATCAATACGTTGAATTTCTGGTATTACTTTAGTGTAAGCGTAGTTGAATAAGAATTTTTCGTCGTTGTCTTTCTTCTTACTAAAAAGATTTACATACATCAACATACTTGGTTGCACAGGCGTAATAACCACGCCTTCTCGCTGTACCAATTCTGGTAACAACGGCATAACCTGATCGACTCTTGTTTTTACGCGAACTACAGCCTCGTTGGGGTCGGTTCCGGGTTCGAAAATAACACGTAAAGTACCTTCTCCTGCACTGGTAGCATCAGATGCTATGTAACGCATATCTTGCACGCCATTAATAGCGGTTTCTAGCGGTATTAATGTTGAATTTACCAATACATCGGCACTAGAACCAGGATAGGCAATGAAAATATTAACAGTGGTTGGTGCAATTTGCGGAAATTGCGAAATGGGTAATTGCTTAATAGCAAGCAACCCCGTAAATACGATAATGACCGAAATGACGATGGCCAAAACGGGTCTTTGTATAAATTTTTTAAACATGACTTTTTTTGATATTTAGTAGAAGTAATTACTCTGCATACATTTCTAAGTTTGCTAATACCTCGTTAGGTTTTACAAACGTCGTGGCAATTTTTTCTTGGTCTTTAACCATTCTAATGCCTTCTAGCAAAATTTTATCGTTTATTGATAGGCCCGTTTTTACTACAAATAAGTGCGGTAATTCAGCTTCTACCGTAATTTCTCGCTGTTTAACCACGTTGTTTTTATTGATTACAAAAACATATTTTTTATCTAAAATCTCAAAAGTTGCTTTCTGTGGAATAATGATAGCATCTTTAAAAGGAACTTTCATTAAAACACTTCCGGTTTCGCCATGACGTAAAATGCCATCTGGGTTCGGGAAGGTTGCTCTAAAAGCAATGTTACCGGTTTCGCTATTAAATTCACCTTCTATAGTTTCTACTATTCCGGTTTGGTTAAAAGGTTTGTTGTTGGCAAGTAGCAAGTCTACTTCCTTTTTTGCGTCTTTATCTTTGCTAATAATGTAGTCGAGATATTCGGCTTCGGGTACGTTAAAGTAAACCCACATTTTACTGTTGTCTGATAAGGTTGTTAATAGTTCGCCTTCGTCTAATAAACTTCCTTGTCGTGCTTCGAGATGATCCATAATACCATCGAAAGGCGCCCTAATGTCTGTAAAACCTAAATGGGTTCTAGCTAGAGAAACTTCAGCTTTAGCTTTTTCAACATTGGCTTTGGCTAAGGCTAATTCGTTTTTAGAGACCACGTTGCTATCCGCTAAAAATTGGGTGTTGCTCAATTCTATTTCTGCAGTATGTTCTTCTGCAGTCGCTTTTTGTAATTCCGCCTTGTATACATTTGGCGAAATTTGGAACATATGTTGGCCTTTCTTTACGTGTTGGCCTTCGTCTACAAAAATTTGTTTTAAATAGCCTTTTTCTAGCGCTCTTACTTCAATATGTTGATAAGCGTGAATTTGACTCACATAGTCTTTTGTAATTGAGGTATCTTTTTTTATAGGATTTGTTACTAGAAATTTAACTTCTTCGGCTTTCTTTTCGTGTTTTTTTTCACAGCTTGTATTAAATAGAAATACAAGCGCACCAATGTAAATGAAGGTTTTCTTCATGGGTATACGTCTTTAAATAAGTGGTTAGATAAAATAATTTGTTAAGACAATAGCATCATTTGTAGATGCATTATCTCAGTGTTTTAATTGAAATACTAATGTGTAAGTAATTGACAATCCATGGAGTTTTGGATTGTTTTAAAACAAAATCAAATTATAAAAACCTGAAATTTAGCGTGAAGCGGTATTGAAGATTTGCTATAGTTGTAAATATAGCGTTGGGTGTTTTCTTTTAGTTCGCAGGTTAAGCCATCAAGTAGTTGTGCATAAAAAATAGATGCTATTGGGCAACTAAAATTAAATGGTTTAAAATCTACGTTTAGTTTCTCTTCATCATCTTCTTCAAAATTTTCTTCATCTACATATTCCGAATACGTTTTGCGTTCGTTGTTTGAGCTTGAAGTATTAAATTGAAGTTGATTAAAACTGTGTGTAGTAGAAGAGTTGGTGGCTTGCGCCGAAGTATTACTAGTTTTAAGAATAGCTGTGTTCTGTATATCTGAGTTTGCGTATAAATTTGCAAATCCAGTTAACAGAATGATGTTTAATAAAAACAAATATTTCTTAAAGGCGTTTTTCATCTAGGCCGTAAAACTATATCAATTGAATAATATTACCAAAGGAAAATTTTATTAAAAGCTTCTTGATATTAATAGTTTATATAAAAATTAACATTTGGTAAGGAATATTAAGTCTTTTTAACATTCGTAGCGTTTTATTTAAGAATATCCTAAAAATAGGGCATAAAAAAAGCCACCTTAAAAAGGTGGCTTTTGAAGTTTTAAAGTAATAATAAATATTAGTGCTTTAATTTATCAGCTTCAGCTTTTACAGCGTCAGCAGCTTTGTCTAATTTTTTACCAGCAGCATCAACAGTTTTGTCAACAGCTTCTCCAGTTGCTTTAGCAGCATCATTTACCGCTTCACCAGTTGCGTTTGCAGCGTTTCCAGCAGCATCAACAGCTCCGTCAACAGCATCACCAGTCGCTTTTGCAGCACCTTCTACAGCATCACCTGTAGCTTCAACAGCACTATCAACAGCTTCTCCAGTTGCAGATGCAGCGTTATCAACAGCATCACCTGTAGCTTCAGCAGCATTCTCAATAGCATTTCCAGTTGCATCAGCAGCGTTTTCCATTGCGTCTTGAATAGAATCTCCTTTTTTCTCATCTCTACAAGATGTGAAAGATGCACTTAAAGCTACTAATAAAGCTGTACTTAATAATAATTTTTTCATTTGTTTGTGTTTTAGTGTTTTATTTTAATTCTGCAAATCTAATATCTTTTAAATCAGATTTGTTAAAATCTGTTAATATTTGCAATTTTCATACTAGATTCACGTTATATACGCAGATAATCGAGGATTTGGATGACGGCACCCTTGTTTTTTTTGATAAAAGAAGAATTATTTTGTCCAGATTGTTCGCGAAAAGTAGAATCTTCAATCAATTTATCTAGAATTGTGTTAAATTCCTGTTGTTTTTCTATTGAAAATAAGCCTTTTGCGTTTATCATGGCTTGAGCTTCTGGAAATTTTTTATGATTATTTCCAATTATAATTGGAATTCCAAACACAGCAGGTTCTAAAGTATTGTGTAAACCTGTAGTTCCCAATGCACCTCCCACATAAGCAATGTCGGCATAACTGTAAATTTTTGTAAGGATCCCAATGGTGTTTACAATAAATACCTGGGCGGCTTTAAGATTTTTGTTTTCTTTTTCTGAAAATAGAACCGAATTAACCTTTAAGTTTTGCTGTAACTGATTTATTTGTACATCTTTTATATTGTGAGGCGCAATAATAAATTTCACATAGTCTAATGGTCGAGAATTTATGTAATTGGTTAAAAGTTTTTCTCCTTCTGGCCAAGTGCTTCCTGCTACAACGCAAAGTTTATGGTCTTTAAAAATTTCAATAAAATCTAGGTTGTTATCTAATTCTAGCTGGCTAGTAACTCTATCAAAACGTGTGTCTCCAGATACTGAAACCGAATTGTATTGTATAGACTCTAGTAAGATTTTTGAGCTTTCGTTTTGTGTAAAAATGTGCTCGAATGCAAATAAGGCATTTCGTAAATTACTACCATAGAATTTAAAATACGATTGATTTTTTCGGAATGCAGCCGAAATGAGAATAGCACGCAGTTTTCTTTTTCTTACTTCATTTAAAAAGTTTGGCCAAATATCATATTTCACAAAAATGGTAAGTTCCGGGTTTACAAGGTCTAAAAAGGTCTTGGCGTTCTTTTTTGTGTCTATTGGTAAATAGATTACCACGTCGGCAATTGGTGAGTTTTTCCTGATTTCGTAACCCGATGGCGAAAAAAAGGAAAGTACAATTTTATGGTTAGGGTAGTGCGTTCTTAATTTTGTAAAAACAGGTAAACCTTGCTCATACTCTCCTAAAGAAGCGCAGTGAAACCAAAGGGTTTTGTCGGTTTTTTTGAGTGCGGTTTTTAAAGTTTTAAACGTGTTTTGTCTCCCAATAACGCCACTTTTAATTTTGGAGTTAAATGGCGAAATGGCTCTAAGAGCGCCGTCTGCTAGTTTTATGAGTATGTTATAAATAAAAGCCAATTTTTTTCTTTGGTGCTAAAATACATTCTTTAAAAGGAATTCATTGCTTAACGTTTATGAATTTTGTAATTTCGTAGCTGTTTAAATTAAAATAAACAAACTAAAGGAGTTCATTAAAATGAGTCTTTCATTCAGAAAAAAAAGACTTTAATTTATTTTAGATGAAGAAAATTCAAATGGTTGACCTTAAAGGTCAGTACAACGATATTAAAGATGTCGTTAATCCTTCTATACAAGAAGTTATTGAAACCACCGCATTTGTAAACGGACCACAAGTTCACAAATTTCAGAGTAATTTAGAACAATATTTAGGAGTAAAACACGTAATTCCATGTGCTAATGGTACCGATGCTTTACAAATAGCCATGATGGGGTTAGGTTTAAAACCAGGTGATGAGGTTATTACGGTAGATTTTACCTTTGCAGCTACCGTTGAGGTAATTGCTTTACTGCAATTAACACCTGTTTTGGTTGATGTAAACGAAGATGACTTTAATATTAATATTGAAGCTTTAAAAAATGCCATTACATCAAAAACTAAAGCTATTGTGCCTGTGCATTTATTTGGACAATGTGCCAATATGGAAGCGGTAATGGAAATAGCAGAAGCTCATAATTTATTTGTAATTGAAGATAATGCGCAAGCTATTGGAGCCAATTATACTTATAGTAATGGTGAAAAAGTAAAAGCAGGAACTATTGGTAATGTTGGTGCAACGTCTTTCTTTCCTTCTAAAAACTTAGGATGTTATGGAGATGGTGGCGCTATTTTTACAAACGATGATGCTTTAGCGCACACCATTCGTGGTATTGTAAACCATGGTATGTACGAGCGTTATCACCACGATGTTGTTGGTGTAAATTCACGTTTAGATAGTATTCAGGCCGCAGTTTTAAATGCTAAGTTGCCGCACTTGGATAACTACAATAAATCGAGACAAGCATCTGCTAGAAAATATAATAAAGCTTTTAAAGGTATCGCGAGTATTGTGACGCCTAAAGTTTCAAATAATTGTTCTGAAATTTGCGACACATGCGATTGTCATGTTTTTCATCAATATACTTTGCGAGTAAAAGGTATCGATCGCGATGCTTTGGTGAAACATTTACAAGCGAATGATATTCCTTGTGGTGTGTATTATCCAATTCCGTTGCATAAACAAAAAGCGTATTTGGATTCTCGCTACAACGAAGCCGATTTTGGTGTAACCAACCAATTGGTTAAAGACGTTATTTCTTTACCAATGCATACTGAGTTAGAAGATGATCAAATTGAATTTATAACATCAACTATAATAAAATTTATAAATGGATAAGATATTAGTAACAGGAGGTCTCGGTTTTATCGGGTCTCATACGGTTGTAGAATTACAAAGCGAAGGTTACGAAGTTGTAATTATTGACGATTTATCAAACTCTTCAGAAAAAGTATTAGATGGTATTGTTGCCATTACTGGGAAGAAACCCGTGTTTGAAAAATTAGATTTAAAAGAAAAAGATAAAGTTGAAGCCTTTTTTGCAAAGCATAGCGATGTAAAAGGTGTAATACATTTTGCAGCAAGTAAAGCGGTTGGAGAAAGTGTAAGTGAACCATTGAAGTATTATGAAAATAATATTGGAACGTTAGTTTACATTTTAAAAGAATTAAGAAAACTGCCATCTGCAGGATTTATTTTTAGTTCATCTTGTACTGTTTATGGACAAGCAGATGAATTACCTATAACAGAAAACGCACCGGTAAAGCAAGCAGAGTCTCCTTATGGGAACACGAAGCAAATTGGTGAAGAAATTATAAAAGACACATGTAAAGTATCACCTAACTTAAAAGCGATTGCCTTACGTTACTTTAATCCGGTTGGAGCTCACGAATCTGTAGAGATCGGAGAGTTGCCAATAGGAGTGCCACAAAATTTAGTGCCATTTATTACGCAAACTGGTATTGGTTTACGTGATGAGCTTTCTGTTTTTGGTGAAGATTATCCAACACCAGATGGAACGTGTATTCGCGATTATATTCACGTGGTAGATTTAGCAAAAGCACACGTAATTGCTTTAAAACGTTTACTGGAAGGTAAAAATAAATCTAGTTACGAAACATTTAACTTGGGTACAGGAACAGGGAGTTCTGTATTAGAAGTTATAAAATCTTTCGAGAAAGTTTCTGGTAAAAAACTGAATTATAAAATTGTAGGTAGAAGAGAAGGTGATATTATTTCAGCTTATGCAGATACTAATAAAGCAAATAATGAGTTAGGTTGGAAAACAGAATTATCTTTAGATGATGCTATGCGTTCTGCATGGAAATGGGAATGCAAAGTAAGAGGTAAATAGATTCTTAAAGAATTAATATATTTAAAAAGCCGTTTGAAACAAGTGTTTCAAACGGCTTTTTAATTTGGGTTCAGTTTTACTTTAATTTTTTAAACTTTGGTAAACGGTACGTCTCATTTTTTCGCTGTTAATAAAATGGTCGCCATAGCCTAAATCGTCATATGTTTTGGTTAGCGATGTGTTTGCAGAAACTTCATCTTCGGTTTTCCCGTTTTCAATTTCTTTTAAAACAGCAGCTTTAACTGTTTCTAGCATGTTTAAAAACGTTAAGTATTCAGCTTTGTTAGATAGATTTCCGTGTCCGGGAATAATTTTAGTATCATTATCAACAACCATTAATCCCGATTTTACTGCATTTATATAGCCGTTTATGCTTCCGCCAGAATTAATATCTATATATGGATAACGCGCGTTAAAAAAAGTGTCACCAGTATGTAAAACATTGCTTTCTGTAAAATATAGCATAGCATCACCATCGGTATGGGCATTTTCAACATGAAAAATAGCAACCTGTTCGTTGTTCATTTGTATGTTTAACTTGTCGTTAAATGTAATTACGGGTATTGCTGATTTTGCGCTGTTTTCTATAAGACGCTTTCTAACATTTTCGTGAGCAATAATAGTAGCTCCTAGGTCTCCGAGGTTTTCGTTTCCACCTGTATGATCGCCATGATGATGGGTGTTTGCAACAATTTTAACGGGTTGATCGCTTAGTTTTTTTATTGCAGATAAAATTTTTGGTGTTAAGGGAGCAAATTGTGTGTCGATTATAAAAACACCATCGTTCCCGACTGAAACACCAATGTTTCCGCCGCTGCCTTCGAGCATGTAGATGTGATCGGATAATTTTGTAGTTTTTATGTTAACCTTATCGAATTTCGATTGGGCATTGATAGAAACATTAAACAAAAAGAAAAAAATAATGAGGGATAATTTTAAAAATTTCATGATAAACGGTTTTACTTAATTTATAAAGGTATTAAAAATGCAATCAATATTGCTCAAATTATTAATATAGAGTATCTTTGCACTCGCAATACAAAATGCACTATTACAGACAAGTTTGAGCAGATCGAAAACAACTATAGAAAATCCTGGTTTAATTTCAGATTTTAAGGAAATTACAAAAATGCGATTAGCATTAAGTGTTGTGTTTTCTTCACTTGCTGGTTATTTGCTTGGTGTCGATACAGTCGATTTTAAAACCTTAACCTTACTTGCCTTTGGTGGTTATTTTATGGTAGGCGCTTCTAATGCCTTTAACCAGATTATAGAAAAAGATTTAGATGTTTTAATGGATAGGACTAAGAATAGGCCAATTCCTGCAGGGCGCATGTCTGTAAATACAGCATTTGCCATAGCAACTATTTTTACTGTTTTAGGTCTTGCTATTTTGTACAGCATAAACAAGCAAACAGCTATGTTTGGTGCTATTTCTATATTTCTATATACTTGTGTTTATACGCCTTTAAAAACAAAAACGCCTATTTCTGTTTTTGTTGGAGCTATTCCGGGTGCTATTCCGTTTATGTTAGGTTGGGTAGCAGCTACTAATGATTTTGGTATTGAGCCAGGAACGTTATTTGCTTTGCAGTTTTTTTGGCAGTTCCCTCATTTTTGGGCTATTGGCTGGTTTTTGTTTGAAGATTATAAACGTGGTGGCTTTTTTATGTTACCTACAGGAAAACAAGATAGAGGTACCGCTGTACAAGTTATTATGTACACGATATGGACTATTTTAATTTCAATAATTCCGGTATTTGGATTTACTGGGCGTTTGCACCTTTCTATTGTTGCAGCAATTATTGTGTTTATTCTTGGGTTAGGTATGTTGTATTATGCAATTCAATTATTTAAAAAAATGACAGAGCAATCTGCGAAACAACTTATGCTATCTAGTGTAGCTTATATTACGTTGGTGCAAATTGTTTATGTAATCGATAAATTTATAAGTTAATCATGGATTTAACTCAAGGAACAAGAGAAGAGAAGACAGGCAGAGCAAAAAAAATGATGCTTTGGTTTGGTATTATTTCGTTAATCATGTCTTTTATGGGCTGGACGAGTGCTTTTATTGTAAGTAGCTCACGTCCCGATTGGTTAAGTGATTTTAGATTACCAAATGCTTTTATTATTAGCACAGTGGTTATTGTGGTTAGTAGTATTACTTTTTTATTAGCCAAAAAATCACTTAAAAATGGCCAGCACAAGGCAACAAGCTTATGGTTGTTGGTAACCTTAGTTTTGGGTGTTGTGTTTATTTATAACCAGTTTGCTGGTTTTAGACAAATTATAGATTTGGGGTATAATTTTACCGGACCAACGAGTAATGTTACCATGTCGTACATTTATTTAATTGCTTTAGTACACATTTTACACGTTGTGGCTGGGTTAATTTGTCTGTTGGTTGTAATTTATAATCATTTTAAACAAAAGTATAGCGCAACAAATATGTTAGGCTTTGAGTTGGCAGCAACCTTCTGGCATTTTATAGATATTCTTTGGGTTTATTTATTTTTGTTTTTATACTTTGTAAGATAGGTTTTTGTTTACGGATGAATCGTGATCGCTTATTTTTAAAGGTGTTTAGCGGTGAGTTTGCATATGTAAATATACCTTGAATATTAAGTTGAAATTTGACAAGTAGGCCCGCGTTAGGGATTGAACGGCTTGTTTGAAATCCTTTTTATTTTCATTAAAAATAAAAAGATTGAGTAGTGAAAGCCCGACCCTTGGGGAACGCCCAAAGGTTTTCGAGGCAGGAATATGGGATAATATTAATTTTTATTGTTTCATATTTTATTAGATAAATAAATTGATTATTTTTGTCCAACTTTTAAATAACAACCAATTATATATGAGTACAGCAGTAGCAGAAGGCAAAACTTGGAATGGCGGGAATGAACCGTTAAAGGCAAGTTACGGTAAAATGATGATGTGGTTTTTCATCGTTTCGGATGCTTTAACATTTTCGGGGTTTTTAGCAGCTTACGGATTTTCTAGATTTAAATTTATTGATGCTTGGCCAATTGCCGATGAAGTGTTTACTCACTTTCCATTTTTACATGGCGTAAATGCACCGATGTATTATGTGGCGTTTATGACGTTTGTACTTATTATGTCGTCGGTAACGATGGTATTAGCGGTAGATGCGGGACACCATTTAAACAAAGGTAAAGTTACTATTTACATGTTTTTAACCATTATTGGTGGTATAATATTCGTTGGTTCTCAAGCTTGGGAATGGAACACGTTTATTAAAGGTGAATATGGAGCTGTGCAAACGCAAGGTGGAAACATTTTACAGTTTGGTGAGTATGTAACTGTAGATGGTGAACAAGTTTTTAAACGTGTTGCTGTAAAGGATTTTGCTGTTGTAAACACACATAAAGAAAGAAGTGCTCACGAAAGCAAAAACGGACTTTGGTTTCAAAGTGAAGGTGCTTTACCTGCTTACGATGTCGATGAGGTTGTAAAAGGTTTAGAAGCGCATGAAAATGTTTTGATTAGAACTCAAATATTAAATGAGGAAGGTGAAAAAACAGTATTAACTAGAGCTGAATCTTTAAAGTCTTTAAAAGATAACGGTAGATTATATGTTGAGGGTGCTAACTTACAAGTTAACGAATATGGTTCTCCGCTGTTTGCCGATTTCTTTTTCTTTATTACAGGTTTCCACGGTTTTCACGTATTATCTGGTATTATTATTAACATCATTGTTTTCTTTAATGTGTTAGTAGGGACTTACGAAAAACGTAGAAGTTACGAAATGGTAGAGAAAGTTGGTTTATACTGGCACTTTGTAGATTTAGTTTGGGTATTTGTATTTACATTCTTCTACCTAGTTTAACAAAAAATATATTTTTCAGTTCCTTTAATTAGGAGATATAAAAGCATTTAAAATGGCACACGAACATAAATTAGAAATATTTAAAGGTTTAGTTAAGTTTAAATCTAATACTCAAAAAATTTGGGGCGTATTAGCGCTACTTAGTTTTATAACTATTGTTGAGGTTATATTAGGTATTATTAAACCTGAAAGTTTAATGGGACCTGTTTTAGGTATGAAACTTTTAAACTGGATTTTCATTATCTTAACAATTGTAAAAGCTTATTACATTACTTGGGATTTTATGCACATGCGTGACGAAACTGCTGGTTTGCGTCGTGCTGTAGTATGGACTGCTATTTTCTTGATATTATACCTAGTATTTATTTTATTACAAGAAGGTGGTTACGTTTTTAGAGTATATGATAACGGATATATTAAAAGAGATTTTTAATAAGACACAGAGAATTTAAACAGTGCTTTTTATGCCTTTTAAATTATAGATATAAAGTAATCCCGCTGAAAGGCGGGATCTTTTTTTTTAAAGTGATCTTATTAAGATAAATTAACAAAGTAAAGACGGTTTTTAGACCGTCTTTTTTTATTTTTGCAACGTGCTAAATAAAGCCAAAAACGGAGTGAATTATGGATAGAAAAAAAGTGGGCCGCTATGCTGTATTGGGAATATTATTTTTTCTTCCTGTTGCGTTTTTATTGATTTTATATCCTTCTACGCACAACTACCAACCATTAGATATTGTACAAGAGCAGGTTTTAGATTTAGAAGCCTTTACATCGGATACCGATGAGCCTGTGGTTTTAAAAAACCATATTACTGTTTTAGGTTTTTTAGGTACAGACCCAATGAAAAATGCTATTGAGGCATCTAACCTTAAAGAATTAATTTACGATAAGTTTAAAGGCTTTAAAAAGTTTCAGTTAGTAATATTGATGCCTAAAGGAACCGAAGAAGCTGTAAAGGAACTTATAGCTGAAATAAACTCTTATGATGATATAAGATTCTGGCATTTTGTTTACGGTAACCCTGCAGATATAAAACGTGTTTATTTTAGTTTGAAAAGTAAAACGGATTTAAAACCAGATTTATCTACTGCTGATGTTTTTATTATTGATAAAGACTTAAATCAACGTGGTCGTTTAGACGATAGAACGGATAAAGAACTAGAAAAAAACAGTCCGATTTACGGACTAAACGGATATGATTGTATTGAAGTTGCTGAAGTTAAAAACAAAATGAGCGACGATTTACGTATTGTATTTACAGAGTATCGACAAAAACGTAAAGGAGAATTTAATTCGGATATTAGACGTGCAGGCGATTTAAAAGGAAGCACAAAATAATTTTTTAAAATGAAGAAAAAGAATAATTATTCATACATCGGTATTGCTTTTGTAATTTTAATCTTTGGAATTATTTTTATTCCAAAGATTGTAGATCGAATTTCTAATAATGATGTGTCTAGACAATCAGGAAGAAGTGACCAAAAAATTGCGGCTTCTAAAGTGTCCGATTTAGCCTTTATTGAAATAAATGGTGAGTCTAAAAAAGTACCTGCTTTTGCATTTACTAATCAAAACGGTGAAACTATTACCAACAAAGACTATGAAGGCAAGGTTTATGTTATTGAGTTCTTTTTTACAACCTGCCCAACCATATGCCCTAGAATGAGTCAGAATTTGGTTCAAATTCAAAATACTTTTGAAGACTTTGAAGATTTTGGTGTAGCATCATTCACTATAAATCCGAGTCATGATACGCAAGAGGTTTTAAAGGCTTACGCCGAAAAATACGGTGTTACTAACCCAAACTGGCATTTAATGACAGGAGAAAAAGAAACCATTTATGAGTTGGCCAATCAAGGTTTTAACTTGTATGCAGCCGAAGCAGAAAATGTAGCTGGTGGTTTTGAACATTCTGGAAACTTCGCGTTAATTGATAAAAATGGTTTTATTAGATCTAGAATGGATGATTATGGGAACCCAATTATATATTACAGAGGTATTGTGTCGGAATCTGAAAAAGTTGATGACGACGGCGTAAAAGAAGAAATTAGCGCTTTAAAATCAGATATTAAAAAATTACTGAATGAATAAAGATAATAATACTCTAGACGATAAAAAATACAACAAACTTATTGTTGTACTTTCTGTAGCTATTCCTGTGGTTGTGGCTATTTTATTTGGGGTTAAAATCGACGCGGAATTACCTGTATTTTTACCACCTATTTATGCTTCTGTTAATGCATTAACGGCTTTTGTTTTGGTATTGGCATTTATTGCAATTCAGAATAAAAAAGTTAAACTGCATGAAAAATTAATGAAGTTTGCTATCGGACTTTCGGTTTTGTTCTTAGTGATGTATGTGGCTTACCACATGACGAGCGATTCTACTAAATACGGTGGTGAAGGCTTTATTCGCGTGCTTTACTATTTTATATTAATTACGCATATTTTAATGTCTATTGTGGTTATTCCGTTTGTTTTAATAACTTATGTACGTGCTATTACAAACAATATAGAAAAGCACCGTAAAATCGCGAAAATTACTTTTCCGCTTTGGTTATATGTGGCAGTATCAGGTGTAGTTGTTTTTATAATGATATCGCCTTATTATTAAATCGTTTCGCTTACTAAGCTTATGTTGTAATCGGTTGGTTAGGCTAGCCCATTAATAAATAATATGAAAACTAAAATAATATTTTTTCTCTTTACACTGTTTTTCTTTCTAGAAACCAATGCGCAATGCGCTATGTGTAGAGCGGTTTTAGAAAGTGAAGAAAGTGGAGCAGCAGCTAAAGGTATAAACGATGGTATTGTTTATCTAATGGCTGTACCGTATGTATTAGTAGCAGGAATTGCTTTTGCTATTTATAAAAAGTATAGTAAAAAAGAAGTGTAATTGTTTGATTTTGAGATTTCTATTTTATTTTTGATGCTGTTAAAAAAATAATAATTATTTTTTTTATCGAATATTGTAACATTTCTTTGTTTGAGTAGTCTTACTATAAAGTCGTTCTTTTTAACGAAAAGTGAAACGATTTTATCAATCAATCAAAACATATGTTAGAAATCCGTCAATTGCACAAATCCTATCCCATAGGAGATTCAAGTTTACATGTTTTAAAAGGTATCGATTTATCGGTAGAAAAAGGAGAAATGGTCGCTATTATGGGCTCTTCTGGATCTGGGAAATCTACATTACTGAATATTATTGGTATGTTGGATGAGGCTGATGAAGGCGAATACATTTTAGACGAATTACCTATTAAAAATCTTACCGAAAAAAAAGCAGCTGTTTACAGAAACAAATTCTTAGGCTTTATTTTTCAATCTTTCAACTTAATAAATTACAAATCGGCACTCGAAAATGTGGCGCTTCCGTTGTACTATCAAGGTATGAAGCGTAAAGAACGTTTAGAGCTGGCTATGTTTCACTTGGAAAAAGTTGGTTTGGCCGATTGGGCAAAACACTTGCCTAAAGAACTTTCTGGAGGGCAAAAACAACGTGTTGCTATTGCGAGAGCTTTAGCGGCAGATCCTAAATTATTATTAGCCGATGAGCCAACAGGAGCATTGGATACTAAAACATCTCACGAAATAATGGATTTTATCCAACATCTTAATGATGAAGGAAAAACTATTTTAATGGTAACCCACGAAGAAGATATCGCAGCCATGTGTAAACGTAATGTTAGACTTCGTGATGGTGTTATTATTGAAGATGTAAAAGTGGAACAAGTTAGAGCCAAGTTATATGTTTGATTTAGATCTCTGGCGAGAAATATTCCAAAGTATTAATATGAATAGAACTCGGAGTTTGCTCTCTGGGTTTACTGTGGCTTTCGCTATTTTGCTATTTGCCATTTTATTTGGTATAGCAAATGGTTTACAAAACACCTTTCAGGAGGCTTTTGGAACCGATGCCAACAATTCTATTATTGTCTACCCAGGAAGAACAACCAAAGCACACAAAGGTTTGCAGGTTGGTAGAAGAATTCAGTTTAAAAATGAAGATCGCGAATTCTTAAAAGAAAAATACGGCGATAAAGTTCAGTTTATAACATCTAAAGTTAATAAAAGTGTTAATGCTTCTTTTAAAGGCGAAAAGAATACATATCAACTTCATGGTATTTCTCCAGAATACATGTTTATTGAAAATAATGTAGTTAAAGAAGGCCGATACATTAATCAAAACGATTTAAAGCATAAAACTAAAGTTGTTGTTATTGGTAAAAAGGTTGAAGATGAATTGTTTTTTAAAGAAACCGCTATTGGAAAATATATTAACCTTAGCGGAATTCAATACAAAGTAGTTGGTGTTTTTACTGATGATGAAGGCGATAGTGAAGAAAGTATCATTTACATGCCGATAACCACCATACAGCGTGTTTATGGTAATAACGATTTGGTAGATTTATTGCATTTAACGTATAACCCAGAAATGAATTCTACCGAGGCCCTTGCTTTTGGAGTTTCTATTGAAAAAAGTTTAAAAGAAAAGTTTGATGTTGCCAGAAGTGATCAACGCGCAATCCGAATTAGGAACATGGCGCAAGGCACACAACAAGTAGATATGATGACAACTAGTTTATCAATTATAATACTTGTTATTGGTTTCGGAACTTTAATTGCGGGTATTGTTGGTATTAGTAATATCATGATTTTTATTGTTAAAGAACGTACTAAAGAAATTGGTATTCGTAAAGCACTAGGTGCATCACCAAGATCTATTGTTTCCATTATTCTATTAGAATCTATAATTATCACAGCCATTGCTGGATATGTTGGTTTATTGGTTGGTGTAGGTGTTTTAGAACTCGCCACACCGGTTTTAAAAGACTATTTTATAAAAGACCCAGGAGTAAGTAACAGCTTAGTAGCAGGAGCAACCATAACATTAATAGTTGCGGGAGCCATTGCAGGGTATTTACCAGCAAAAAGAGCATCACAAATTAAGCCTATTGTAGCTTTAAGAAACGATTAACTATGTTTAAATTTTTACTAGAGAAAGATACCTGGCAAGAAGTTTTCGATAGCTTAAGCAAAAACAAACTACGGTCTATTTTAACCATGGTTGGTGTTTGGTGGGGTATTTTATTACTTATTGGTTTACTAGGTTCGGCACGTGGTTTAGAGAATTCTTTTAACGTGTTGTTTGGAGATTTTGCAACAAACAGTGTTTTTGTTTGGGGGCAAAGTACAGGAAAACCTTTTAAAGGTTTTCAAGAAGGTCGAGAGGTGAAGTTATCTTTATCCGATGCTAAAAAAATCGAAGAAAATGTTGAAGGTATCGAGTTTGTACTTCCTAGGAATCAAAGAAGCGCAACGGTTACAAAAAACTTTTTATCTGGTAGTTTTCAAATGGCAGGCGATTATCCGCTTTTAGATAAACTTCAGAAGAAAAAATTAATACACGGCCGTTTTATCAATCAGAATGATATTGATGACAATAAAAAAATTGTAGTCATTTCAGAAGATGCATATAAACAGCTTTATGAAAAAGATGCTGAAGCAATTGGGACGTATTTAATTATTAATGATATCAATTTTAAAGTTGTTGGAATGTTCGATTCTGGTAACGTTAATATGGGGCCATCTACAGATATGCATATTCCGTTTACTACCTATCAGCAAATTTACAATCAAGGCGATCGTATAGGTTGGATGATGATTACCGGAAAACCAGAATATGATATTAAGCAAATAGAAGAAGATTCTAAACTATTACTTAAAAACTTAAACAATATTCACCCAGAAGATAAACGTGCATTTGGAAGTTTTAATTTAGGGAAAGAGTTTTCTAAAATGACAGGCTTTTTAACTGGGATGCAATTTTTAACATGGTTTGTGGGTATTGCCACATTAATAGCAGGTGTTTTTGCTATTGGTAATATTTTATTAATAACCGTAAAAGAGCGTACTAAAGAAATTGGAGTACGTCGCGCATTAGGTGCAACACCATTCGAAATTAAAAGACAAATAGTTGTTGAGGCTGTGTTTTTAACACTGGTAGCAGGCTTATTTGGTATTATTTCGGGAGGCTTAATTTTAATACTACTCGATAATCTTTTTGGGCAAGGAGCAGATGCTGCCTTGGTAAACGCATCTGTATCTATAGGTGTGGTATTTACAGCCTTATTGATATTAGTAGTTTTAGGGACTTTAATAGGCCTAATTCCAGCAACAAAAGCAACAAGTATTAAACCAATAGAAGCTTTAAGAGAAGAATAAACAATCAAAAAAATGAAAAAAACAGTAAAAATTATTGCAGTAATAGTAGTCATCTTACTATTAGCCTTTGTATTAAAGTATTTTAAGGATGCAAATTCTAAAGGTATTGAAGAGTTTAAGGTCGAGTCACCTTTTTATACATCAATTAATACAAAAGCCGTTGCCACAGGGAAATTAAATCCTGAGGAAGAAATTGAATTGAAACCTCAAATTCCTGGTATTGTAGATAAGATTTTAGTTGAAGAAGGAGACAAGGTTAAAAAAGGAGATTTAATTGCTACTATTAGAGTAGTACCAAACGAGCAAAGTTTGGTAAGTGCAAGTAGCCGTATATCATCTACCAAATTGTCTTTTGAGAACGCAAAAGTGTTGTATAATAGAAACAAAGCCCTTTTTGAAAAAGGTGTTATTTCTAAGCAAGATTTTGAGAACAGTGAGTTAGGTTACAATCAAGCCAAAGAAACTTACGGACAAGCGCAAAACGATTACCAAATCATTAAGCGTGGTTCTATTTCTGGCGGAAGTTCTGCAAATACTAATATTGTTGCTCAAATCCCTGGTACTATTTTAGAAATTCCGGTAAGAGAAGGCGATCAAGTAATTCAAAGTAATAACTTTAATGCAGGAACAACTATCGCGACTATTGCCGATATGAGTTTAATGATTTTTGAAGGTAAAGTTGATGAAGCTGAAGTAGGAAAATTAAAAGAAGGCAAAGTGATTAAAGTTGTTTTAGGAGCTATTGCTAACAAAGAATTTCCTGCAAAATTAACTTTTGTTGCACCAAAAGGTATTGAAGAAAATGGAGCAGTACAGTTTACTATTAAGGCCGATGTTGAAATAGATTCTACAACAAATATTAGAGCCGGTTATAGCGCTAATGCGGAAATAGATATTGAAGCTAAAGATAGTGTGTTAGCAATTAGAGAAGCTTTACTACAGTATAACAGAATTACCGAAAAACCTTTTGTTGAAATATTTGAAGGTGATAATAAATACCGTAAAGAAAACGTAGAGTTAGGCTTATCTGATGGTATAAACGTAGAAATACTAGAAGGTGTTAAAGAAGGCGACAAGATTAAAGTGTGGAATAAAGCATCAAAAGATAACGAAGATGAGGACGAAGATGAAAACTAAAAACACCAAATTACAAGGTTTTAAAAGCTTAATCGTTTTAGCTGTTTTATGTATTTCGGTGTCTTCCTTTTCGCAAGAAAAAATATGGACGTTACAGGAATGTGTAAATCATGCACTAGAACATAATATTACTATAAAGCAAGCTGAAAATTCGCTATTAACTAGCGATCAAGATATAGTTGCAGCAAAAGGGCAATTTTTGCCATCGCTAAGCGCGAGTACATCTCAGGGTTTAAGTTTAGGAACTTCTTTAGTGGCAGAAGGTATTTTTGCGAATAGAACCAGTCATTCTACCAATGTGGGATTAAGTGTTTCTCAAACGGTTTTTAATGGTTTTAGAAATTTAAATAACAAAAAATCGGCGTTGTTAAATCGTGAAACCAATGGGTTAGAGCTTAACAGAATTAAAGATGATATTTCACTCAATGTTGTGAATGCATATTTAAATGTACTTTTTAATAAGGAAAATTTAGAAACCGCTCAAGCGCAAATACTGTTTAGTGAAAAACAACTAAATCAAGTAAAAAGCTTAGTTGATGCTGGAGTGCAACCTAAAGCTAATATTTACGATGCTGAAGCTACTTTAAGTCGCGACGAGCAACAAGTAACCTTAGCCGAAAATAATTTCAACTTAGCATTATTATCATTATCACAACTTTTACAAGTGCCTTACAATGGTTTTAATGTTGAAATAATTGATATTGATTCACCTTCTGAAGCGGTAATGTACGATAGCGTAGATCCTGTTTTAAATTATGCTTTAGAAAATAGAAATGAAATTAAAATTGCGGAAAAGAATATTGAAAGTGCAGAGTTAAATACCGAAATTTCTAAAGGAGGTTACTTGCCGTCGGCATCTTTAAGTTACGGTTTTGGTACCAACGCCTTTTATTCGAATTTAAGCGCTAATGAAGAAGCTTTTTTAGACCAGTTAAATAATAATAAAGGACACAGTTTTAATTTAGGTATTAGTATTCCTATCTTTTCAAGATTTCAAAATAAAACGAATGTTGCAAAATCTAAAATTCAAGAAGATAATTCTAAGTTGCGTTTACAACAAGCTAAAATAGATTTAGAGTCCAATATTCAACGTGCTTATACCGATGCACAAGCGGGTTTAAAAGCGTATTTAGCAGCGAAAAAATCTTTAGAATCTCAAACTTTGGCCTTTAATAACTCTAAAGAGCGTTTTGATATTGGAGTACTAACCAATTTCGATTTAGAGCAAGCTCGTGTACAGCTTATAAATGCAGAATCGTCGCTAATTAATGCCAAATACGATTTCGTTTTTAAAACCAAAGTATTAGATTTTTACATGGGTAAATCGTTAATAAACTAGTTTTCGGTTTAGCTCAATTTTAAATAATAAATTAAGGCTGTCATTTTAAATAAATGATGGCCTTTTTACTTTTTATAGAACAGTAATATTTTTCTAATAATAAAAACAATATTTTTGCAATTCCAATGAAAATGAAAACATGAGTACATTCATATTAAATATAGAAACAGCAACTACAAATTGTTCGGTATCCATTGCTAAAGATGGTGAAACTATTGTTTTAAAAGAAGATAACGATAAAAGTTATTCGCATGCCGAGAGACTTCACGTTTATATAGACGCCGCTTTAAAAGAGGTAGGAATTACCGGAGCCGATTTAAGCGCGATAGCGATTAGCAAAGGCCCTGGGTCTTATACTGGTTTACGTATTGGGGTTTCTACCGCTAAAGGGCTTTGTTTCGCTTTAGATAAGCCATTAATTGCTGTGCCAACCTTAGAGGCTTTGGCAAACCAAGCGCCTGTTAACCATGGTGTGGTTGTGGCTATGCTAGATGCGCGACGTATGGAAGTGTATTCTGCTATTTACGATTCTAATTATAATGAGATTAGAGCCACTGAAGCTCAGATTTTAGATGAAAACGCTTTCGCGGAAAATTTACAGAACGGAAAAGTATATTTTATAGGAAACGGTGTTGAAAAAACAAAAACACTTATTACAAACCCTAATGCCATTTTTATTGAAGATAAATTGCCATCGGCTAATGAAATGAGTGCTTTGGCTTATAAAAAATATCAAAACAATAATTTTGAAGATGTGGCTTATTTCGAACCTTATTATTTAAAAGATTTTGTGGCTTTGAAGCCTAAGGCGAAAACATAGTAATACTAATAGAGTTTATTTGTTAAATTAAAAAAAGACCTGATAGTTAAAACTATCAGGTCTTTTTCAATTAATAAGTTTTAAGCGTAATGGCTTATCCTTCTTTATGTATTTCAACTTGGTGTGGGTAAGGAATTTCAATTCCAGCTGCATCAAGAGCTTCTTTTACATTTTCAGTAATACCAAAATAAACATCCCAGTAATCTGCAGTTGTACACCATGGTCTAACGGCAAAGTTTATTGAACTGTCAGCCAATTCCGATACGTTTACAGAAGGTGCAGGAGTTTGTAATACTTTAGGGTGAGATGTTAATACATCCATAAGTACTTGTTTTGTTTTCTTAATATCAGAGTCGTAACCAACACCGAACGTTAAGTCTACACGACGTGTACCTTCCGTAGAATAGTTAATTATATTTCCGTTAGATAAAGAACCGTTTGGAATAATAATTTCTCTATTAGATAGGCCTGTTAATTTTGTAGTGAAAATTTCAATTTCTTTTACTACTCCAATTTCACCTTGAGCTTCAATTAAATCACCAATTTTAATAGGTTTAAAAATCATAAGTAAAACACCTCCAGCAAAATTCCCTAGAGAACCTTGTAAAGCTAAACCAACAGCTAAACCTGCGGCGGCTATAATAGCAGCGAAAGATGTAGTTTCTACACCAACGGTACCTAGAACAACAATGATTAGAATAATTTTTAATCCCCAACCAGATAAGTTTAATAAGAATTTTTGAAGACTTATATCGTAATTTCCTTTAGACATAACCTTTTCGGCAGCCTTTAATATCTTTTTAATAACCCAAGAGCCAATAATCCATATGGCAATGGCACCAATAATTTTAATACCATATTCTGCTGCTAGAGCAATCCATTTTTCTGTGTCAATGTTTTCTAAATCCATAAATTCTTTTGATTTGTTTTTTGCAAAATTAAAAACTAATATGCTGCTTTGTTTACTTTTTTATGATAAAAAATTATTAAATTAAACTTAGTATTAGTGCAATTATAACAAGAATGAATTGCTCTCAAAAAAGTTTAATCTGCTTTGTAGATTAAGACCCGAATATACCAGTAATAGTCACATATATTAAAAAGAAAATTATAAAAGGTTGACTTCTATAAAAATGGCAAGCAGAATAGAGGTCTCAATAAATTCATTATGCAGTTCTTGCTGAGCTGTTAATGCTTTAATTTCTTCTAAAAATACTGTTGGTTTTGTATTTTATTTAGTGAGTAATTTTTTAGCATCGCTTACTTCCGAAACGGGGAGTTTACAAGCTTGATTAACACATACATAAATAAGTGTATTACTAGGGCTAAATCTGTTTTTTAGTAAAGGCATTTCGTTTTCAGTAAGGCTACCTGCAATAAGTTTATTAGGAATATAACTTTTGCTGAGTTCCTTTATTTTTTCTTTTGCTTTTGGACCAACTATAGCAACTTCGTAAAACGGATTGGAATAATTGAGCATTAAATCGAGCCAGTTGGAGTAGCCAGAAGCATACTCCTGTATTTCGGGTTTTACGTTATTTAACATGCTTTGTGCTGTAGTTTGATAATGTGCATCGTCAAAATAATGAGATAACTTAAACAGGTTTTTTGCCATGATTGAGTTACTCGCCGGAATAACATTGTCGCGATATTCAATACTTCTGGTTACTAAAGAAGCATCACTGTTAGAGGTGAAATAAAACATGCTACTTTGAGCATCATAAAAATAATCGAAAACGTATTTGGTTAAGTTTTTTGAGGCATTAAGCCATTTTTCATCTAGAGTGTTTTCATAAAGCGCTAAAAAAGCATCGATAGTGGTGGCGTAATCTTCTAGATAACCATTAATGTTGCTTTGTCCATTTTTATAATTATGAAATAAGCCGCCATCCTCTTTTAATTGCGTTTTTAAAATGAAGTTACCGTTTTTTTCCGCGGAAGCGAGATATTCTGGATTTCCAAAAACACGATAAGCATCGGTGTAACCCTTTAGCATTATGGCATTCCATGAAGTAAGTGTTTTGTCGTCTAATCGTGGTTTGTCTCTTTTGTTTCTAGCTTCTAATAGGGTTTGTTTCCAAGTGCTTTTCTTTTCATTTAAAACCTCTAGCGTTATTTTATGTTTTTTAATAATAGTGGCATCATCACCTTTTCTAATTAACACATAGTTATTATGTTCCCAATGCCCAAAGTTATTTATATTATAATAATCGGCGAACAATTCAAAATCTGTTGGTATTAAGTTTTTGAGTTCATCTTGTGTCCAAACATAAAAGGCGCCTTCTTCAAGTTCGCCTTCGGTATTGTGACTATCGGCATCTAATGAAGAATAAAAAGCACCATTTTCAGCAGTCATGTTCTGTTTTACATACGCTAAGGTTTCCTCAACTACATTTTTATACAGTGTATTATTAGAATTTAAATAAGCATCGGCGTATAAACTCACTAATTCCCCATTATCGTACAGCATTTTTTCAAAGTGAGGCACGTGCCATTTGTTGTCTACGGAATATCGAGAAAAACCACCACCAATTTGATCAAATACACCACCATAAGCCATTTTTTGTAACGTTAGGTTTATGTAGTCTTGTAGTTTTTTATCGTCAGTTTGGTAAGCATAGCGCAACAGAAAATGATAGTTGTTTGGCATCATAAATTTAGGCGCGCGGTCTAGGCCTCCAAATTTATAATCAAATTGTTTAGACCATTTAGAAACGGCCTCAGCAATAAATTCCGCTTCAAAAACAGGCGCGTTGGTATTCACTTCTATAACATCCATAGATTTTATGCCGTGTTCTAACTTATCGGCATATTCTATTAATTTTTCTGGTTTTTCAATGTATAATTTTGAAATTTGATCTAAAGCATCCAACCATTGTTCTTTTTTAAAATAGGTGCCACCCCAAACAGGTCGGCCATCGGGTAGGGTAATAACATTCATGGGCCAGCCGCCACTTCCTGTCATGAGTTGTACCGCACTCATATAAACCTGATCCACATCTGGGCGCTCTTCGCGATCTACTTTTATGTTTACAAAGTTTTTATTCATTACTTGCGCCACCAAACTATCTTCAAAGCTTTCGTGTTCCATAACATGGCACCAGTGGCAAGCAGCATAACCTACACTTAACAAAATTAATTTGTTTTCGGCTTTGGCATGTGCTAAGGTTTTATCGTTCCAAGGATTCCAGTTTACGGGATTGTGGGCGTGTTGCAATAAATAAGGACTCGTTTCATGGATTAAAGCATTGGTGTGTTCATGTTCTATTGGAGAGGCATTTTGACCTTTGCAACCTATAATTAAAGTAAAGAATGCGAGTAGTATAAGGTGTTTCATTTATCAAAGTTAGTTAAATATTGTTAAACCATGTTAGGCTTGTTTTTCTGAAAAATTAGACATAAAAAAAAGCGTTCTATAAATTTATAGAACGCTTTTTGTTTTATTTTAAAATGAAATTAGTTCACTTCAAAAGTAATTTTTAAGTTTACTCTAAAGTCTGCCACTTCGCCATCTTTTACACTTGCACTTTGGTCTTGCACGTATACCGAACGAATATTTTTAACGCTTTTTGATGCGTGTTTTACTGCTTTTCTAGTTGCATCTTCCCAGCTTTTTTCTGAGTTTGCTAATACTTCAATTACTTTTAATACTGCCATGATATAAAATTTATTTAGTTAAAATAATAGTTACCTCTAAAGATAACTAAAATTAAGACCCTAAATAAATTAAAACGTCACTTTTTTAGCCATTAATAGCTTCTACCATAGCGACTTTGCCTGGTAACATTTCTTTTAGCATGTTCTCAATACCACTCTTTAAAGTGTATGTAGACGATGGACAACCACTACAAGCGCCTTGTAAAAGGACGCTTACATTTTTTGTTTCTTCATCATAAGATATAAACTGAATATTACCACCATCACTAGCTACAGCAGGTTTTACATATTCTTCAAGAATATTTATAATTTCTTTAGATGTATCATCAAGCGTATCAAAATGTGTATCAACGTGTTCTGTAGATTTTTTTAGAGTTTCTACTGCTTCCGGTAAAACAACTTCTTTTCCATCTTCAATATAACTTCTAATAAATTCACGAAGCTCTAAAGTAATACCATCCCATTCGGCAATATCATATTTTGTAATAGAAACGTAATTTTCATCAAGAAAAACGCTTTTTACAAAAGGAAAATGAAACAACTCGGTAGCCAATGGCGAAAGTTTTGCCTCATCAATAGAAGTGAATTCAAAAAGAGCTGTTACTATTTTTTTATTAGCAACAAACTTTATAACAGCAGGGTTTGGTGTACTTTCTGCGTAAACAGTAACTGGAACTTTTTTAGGAGCTGCCGATTCTTCCATTACAATACCGTTATCATTTAAATAGGCTTCAATTTGTTCAGCCATTTCATCTTGCACATCGGTCCATTCTACAATACTGTAACGTTCTACAGCAATAAAATTACCCGAAATGTAAACCTTTTTTACAAAGGGTAAATAAAATAATTGTTGCGCTAAAGGCGAACCTTTTGCCTCGTCAATATTATTAAATTCAAAACTTTGGTGCTGTGTAATAAATTGATTTAACTCAAATTTTACTATGCTATCGTTAGATGTTTCTTTAATAGAAACCTTGAAATTACTCATTTTAGCTATTTTTTTACAAAAATACTAAAAGAAAACTTTAGATATCCATATATTTGAGTTTTGTTGCCCAATTGTAGAACTGAACCAAGTATGTAATTACTAGTAAGTTTAAGGCTATAATTTTTTAATAATCAAGGCGTTTATAATAGCAAACATACCTCGTGTACAAGTTATGAGATTAAAATTTAGTTTTATGGTAATTGCAACAATGTTGTTTTCCAACATGGCAACTTCTCAAGAAGGATTACCAATTTATACAGATTATCTAACCGATAATTATTATTTAATTCACCCATCTATGGCAGGAGCCGCAAATTGTGCAAAGCTACGCCTTACAGCTCGCCAACAATGGTTTGGGCAAGAAGATGCTCCAAAATTAATGACCATGAGTGTTAATAGCCGTATTGGCGATACACCATCGGCAGTTGGGGGAATTTTGTACACCGATAAAAACGGATATCACTCGCAAACTGGAGCTTATGCAACTTATGCGCATCACCTTATGTTTTCGCGTTCTCCGGTAGATTTAAATATGCTTTCTTTCGGTTTAAGTGCCGGAATTATTCAATATAAATTAGATGAGACTTCTTTTCTTTTCGATGGTCCAGACCCAATAATCGATGGTACAGTACAAAGTGAAACCAACTTCAATTTAGATTTCGGTTTTTCTTACCAGTTTTTAGATTATTATGCTCACGGTACGGTTAAGAATTTAATTAAAAACTCAGGAGTAAATAGCGACCAAAATATTACAAGTAATTTAAGACGTTACCTATTTTCTTTAGGAGCTGTTTTTGGTAGCTATGGAAGTACTTGGAGTTACGAGCCATCAATAATGTTTCAATATCGCGATGCTACAAAAGAGGGTGGTATAGATATTAATGCCAAGGCATACAAACAAATGGATTTTGGTAAAATTTGGGGAGGGATTTCATACCGTCAAAGTAGTGATGGTGCGGAATATTTAACCTCTACCAATTCGGTTAAAAGTCAAAAACTACAGCAAATTACACCAATTTTAGGGGTTAATTTTAATGAGTTTATGTTTGCTTACACATACACCTATCAATCAAACTCTTTAGTGTTTACAAATGGTGGTTTTCACCAATTTACGTTAGGTTACAACTTTAATTGCAGAAAAGAGGCTTACCATTGTAACTGTCCGGCAGTTAATTAAAATAAAGACATTACAATTCAATACATAACAACAAATCCCACTAAGTCATTAGTGGGATTTGTTGTTTAATAACTTCTTAGCTTGGGCGTGTCACCTCCTAAGGTCGGCGCCGGGCTTTTACTGCTCGCTCCCTTCCTTTGGTCGGGGAGCTCAAACAGGCCGTTCAATCCCTCACGCATTATCCGCATCGGTAGTTTACTAAACCATTAATACGGTTTACTTCCAAGTATAATTTTTCTTTTGGGCTTGTGCTTTAATAGCGTTAGTCATGGCATTTTCTAAACCATTATTTCCCTCTGTTTTTTGTTTCGAAATAAAAACTTTACGTTTCGCATTAAGTTCTTGTATTTCATTCTGAATATCCTCACGTTCCTTACGTTTTGTGTCAATATAACCTTTAATTTCCTCAGTAGATTTTCCTTTTAATTCTGCTGGTAAAGCATCATCTTTTAAATCCGATATAACAACTTCGTCCATTTCTTCAGCATCTACTAAATCCCAAGATTTGTTTTTGTACAAATGCGAACTTTTACTAACCGATCTACTCACGGCATTTGCTTTACTGTAACCGGCAGCATTTTTATCTTGTTCGGCTTGCATTTCCATTTTGCGTTGCCCTTTAGAACCGTAAGTCACGTAAGTATTATTTAGTTTTTTGTTCAAAATTAAAATAGTATCATCATAAGGCGATGCAATATGTACCGTTTTGGTGTTTTGTTCAATAGCCATATAGTCGCCTTTTGTTAACTGTGCACCAGCTTGCCATTTACTAGAAATACCTTGTCTGTAATTACCACAAAAAATGGTGTTTACAGTAACATCTTTTTCGTTTGCATTTGTGGTTGCATCTTGATAATTCACCTTTCCTTGTGTAAAAGCTTCGTTTCCAGCAATAAAAATAAGCTTTAAGTCGTCTGGGTTTTTACCCCAATTTAATTGGTTTAATGAGGTTTGGATAACCTGTCCGCAATATTCTTCACCGCCATTTGTGGTTAACGAAAATAACTCTTTAGAGATATCATCTAAATCATCACTAAAAGCTAATACTTGTTTAATGTAGCCTTCATCTCCGTTTAAATTATCATTGCCATATTCATATAGAGCAATTTGTAAATTTGGCTTGTTTGTTCCGCATTTAGCATAAGATAGCTCGTTTACAATATCCCAAAGTTGAGCTTTAGCCTGATCTATTAAACCGTCCATGCTATTACTGGTATCTAATAAAAGTGCCACTTTAATGAATTGTTTATTAGGTTCCTTGTCGTTCTTTTCCTTTTCAATTTCGTGCTCAACGGTATGTTCAGCATAAAGTTTAGGTTGTTTTTTATTATTAGCGTTACAAGAGGTGAAACCAATTAATGCAGCGCAAAAGGCGAATGTTTTTAAGTGTGTTTTCATAGTTTTTGTTTTTTAAATGAGAAAGATTTCAATACTGTAAAACTAAATTCAAACCAGCTCATAATAAAACAGTAATGCGTAGCACGGGCATTTCAATGCGTGACATTAACCTTTTAATTAGTAAACGCTACTTTTAGGCTGTTAAAAGGCTATTATTTCTAAAACCATCATTTTATTATACCAAGTAAAGTGCGTAAGTTTATCGTTGTGAAAATTATAATGAATACTTATTTAAAATATATAGCGCTTTTAAGCTTTGTTCTGTTCAGTACGTTCGTGTTGGCACAGAATAACGGTGGATTAAATATTCGGGGTGAAAGATTTACTGTGCGTGGTTCAGTGATTGAAAGTGATACTCGAAATCCAATTCCAGATGTAAACATTGAAGTTAACGGTGGCGGATATGCAACCACCGATATTATGGGCGATTTTAGAATTGAGGTGCGTATTGGTGATGAGCTTACCATTCGATACAAAGATTTTGAAACCGTTTATTATACCATAAAAAGTAACGAGCGTATCGAAGTTCAGGTAGAAACGAATAAAAAAGAACGTACTTTATCTAAGTATAGTAAACGATTACGGAGTAATCCTGAATCTTTTAAATCGCTAATAGATTCGGCAGATGTCTATTTAAAAAAAGATGCTCGAAAAAGTATTCAGTTTATTTCTGAAGCTTTAGTTGAAGCCAATTCTGCCAAAGAAAATGGTATTGCTTACGAGTCTTTAGGCGATATTTATTTTTATTGGAAACAGTACGATTTAGCAGTTTCTAATTATAGAATAAGCCTCCAAAGCACCAACAGTAACGAGGTGTCTTTAAAGCTTGCAAATGCTTATAAACTCAATAAAAACTACCAAGAAAGTATACAAACCTATAAAGCACTCGATAAAAAAGAACTTACCAATTGGCAGTTAGTATCGCTTTACGAAGGTTTGGGCGATGTGTATTTGTTAACTAAAGACTTCAATACATCTATAGATAATTATAAGCAAGGTTTAACCGTGGCTCAAAACCATTTAATAAAACCTAAAGAAACCGATTTAAACTCCAAAATAGCGCAGGCTTATAGTGCAAAAGGAGATGCAGATAAGGCAAAAGGTTTTTTTTATAAGTCATTAAACCTTGCCAATAGCGAAAATAAAAAAAGAGCCGTTTCAGAAAAATTAAAGGTAGCCGATTTTCAAAATGATATCAGCGATTATTCTGAAGAAATTCAGCTTAGAAAAGAGGCCTTAAATACTATTAGTGAAATTGAAGCCGATTCTGTTTTCGATAATGAAAGCCCGTTAACGCCACAAAAACAAAACTATAAAATTGGAAATGCTTACGCCTCACAAGGTGATGTAGGTAATGCGATAAGTTACCTTGAAAAAAGTATTGTTGAAGCTGAAAGTAAATCGGATTTAATTGTAAAAAAAGATGCCACTCGAAGATTATCTGAGGTTTATCAAACAGCCGAAGATTACGAGAAATCATTAAAGGCATTCCAAGATTATGTAGATTTAGTAGATCAGGTTTATGCTAAAAAAGAACAGCAAATTTCGCAAGCTGCGCGCTTTAGTAAGGAGTTGTCGACTAAGCAAAATAGAATTACTAGCTTAGAGAGCGATCGAGAATTATCAGAGAGTAAATACCAACTTTCTACAGAGCAAACTAAGCGTCAAAAACTTATTATTTATTCATTAATTGGTGGTTTAGCTTTGTTATTACTCGCCGCTTTTTTAATGTTTAAGTATATTAAACAACAACGATTAGCAAATAATTTGTTGGCTTTAAAAAGTTTACGAAGCCAAATGAATCCACACTTTATTTTTAATGCGTTAAATTCTGTAAATAGTTTTATAGCTTCTAATGACGAACGTACGGCAAATAAATATCTAACCGATTTTTCACTGTTAATGCGTGCTGTTTTGGAAAATAGTGAGCAAGATTTTATTCCTTTAGAAAAAGAAATTAAGCTATTAGAACTGTATACTAAATTAGAACATTTTCGATTTAAAGATAAGTTTGATTATACCATTAAAGTGGATGAAAACATCAATGTGAACGATTTTGTAATTCCGCCTATGTTGCTTCAACCTTATATAGAAAATGCGGTTTGGCACGGATTGCGTTATAAAAAAACAAAGGGAAATTTAGAAATAGCTATTAATCAATCTAACCCAAATGAAATTACGATAAGTATTATAGATGATGGTATTGGACGCACACAGTCTAAGGCTTTAAAAACCGAGCATCAGCAAAAACAAAACTCAAAAGGAATGGGGAATATTAAAAAACGTGTTTCTATTCTAAATGAGATGTATAAAGATAAAGTTGATGTGTCTATTGGTGATTTTCAAGATGAAGTCGATACCGGAACAAAAGTTATTGTAACGCTCAAAAAAGATTAAAATAAGCTTGAAGATGAAGGTAGGAACTAAATAGGTCTGCTGAAAATATTCAACTTAAAATTTATAGATATGAAATTAACTTCCATAATTGTTGAAGACGAAGAAACCAGTAGAGAAATTCTAAAAAATTATATCAAAAAATACTGTCCGAATGTTGTTGTTTTAGGTGAAGCATCAAACGTGGAAGAGGCTTTGGTTTTAATTCGAAATAACGATTTAGATTTGGTGTTTCTAGATGTGGAAATGCCTTATGGTAATGCTTTTGATTTACTAGATAAGGTAGGCGATGTTAATTTTGAAACCGTATTTGTAACGGCCTATAATCATTATGCTATCGAGGCTTTAAATGCTCACGCGAGTTATTATTTAATGAAACCAATTTCTATAGATGAACTTATAAAGGCAGTAGATTATGTTACTGAAATAAGAACTAAGGAAAATGCGTTGCAAGATGAAGTGTTAGTGCCTAAAACCAATAGTATTAGTGGGAAAATAACGATTCCGCAACTCGATGGATTCGAAATTCTGAACACTGCAGATATTTTATATTGCAAAGCCGATGATAACTACACTGAAATTTATTTAAACAATAATAAAAAGAAACTAGTTAGTAAAACACTTAAGTATTTTGAGGAAGCGTTAACGGGTTCTAGTTTTGCTCGGGTGCATAAATCGTATTTGGTAAATGTAAACGAAGTTGTAAAATACTTAAAAGGAAAGGGCGGAAGTGTTTTACTTAGCAACGGAAAAGAAATTATGGTTTCAGCATCTAAAAAAGCTCAGTTGTTATCTTATTTTAAATAATTTTACGATATTATTTCCGCGAAAGCGTAACCTTAAAAACTCAATTTATTATGTCTATTATAAAAACTATAAACGGAAAAACACCTCAATTACCAAGCGATTGTTACATAGCAGAAAATGCTGTAATAGTTGGCGATGTTACTGTTGGAACACAATGTAGTATTTGGTTTAGTGCCGTAATTCGTGGCGATGTGCATTACATAAAAATGGGGAATAAAGTAAACGTTCAGGATGGAGCAGTAATACATGCTACGTATCAAAAATCGCCAACAACTATAGGTAATAATGTATCTATTGGGCATAATGCCATTGTACATGGGTGCACCATTCACGATAATGTTTTGGTTGGAATGGGCAGTATTATTATGGACGATTGCGTAATTGAAAGTAATAGCATTATTGCAGCTGGAGCTGTGGTTACCAAAAATACGCGTGTAGAATCGGGTAGTATTTATGCCGGTGTACCTGCTAAAAAAGTTAAAGATATTAGCGAAGAATTGATCTCGGGAGAAATAAATCGTATAGCCGATAATTACATTAAATATTCGAGTTGGTTTAAAGAATAGTTTTTTTGAATGAAGTTATTGTGGTCTGAAAAACAAGGTATACATGGTGCCAGTTGTTCCTGCACCACCGCCAAAATTTATAGCCATAGAACCATCTCCTTTTAAATCACCTCCATAAGAAATTGAACGAGAAAAACGGCCTTCTGCTTCTAATGTGAGGTTAAAACCGCCTTCGGTATTATTTATTCTATCGAACGATTTTACAGTTTTATCGGCGTTTAAATACAGCACATAACCCCAACCTTCATATTGTTGGTTTGCACCCGTAACTAAATCTGCTATACCATCGCCATCTATATCGCCAGGCGCACACATAGCATGACCTAAGTTGGCTCCAAAAGTTCCGTTAGGATTAATATCCGTAACTAATTCGTCTGTAAAGCCATTTAACCCTTCTGTTATTTTTGTTTTAGATACGACGTTGTAAGTTGTAGAATCTAAAGATAGAATCCAGATGGCACCTTTTCCTCCATCGGACATAAAAGCGCCTACAGCTAATTTTTTATTGCCATCATTGTTGAGATCTCCGAGCATTGCAACTTCTCGACCACCAAACTGATCGTTATCTTCTAAACCATCGCCAAAGCCACCTTGTGTTGAACTAATGGTTACTTTGGTGGTATAAATTACTTGAGAATTGGCATTTAAAAATAAAATATCTATAGCGCCTCTATTACTGCCTCCATCGTTAGAACCTGGAGCGCATGCTACTAAATCGATTCTACCATCGTTATTTAAATCTCCTATTGCAGATAATCCATTGGCATTAATATTTTCGTTTTTTACAAAGTCTTTAACGGTACCATCGGCTTTTAGATGAATAATATATAAAGCATTATTTGGAGCAACGGGAGCAGCAACGGCAATATCAGGAATGCCATCGGCATCATAATCTCCAATGCCTGCAACGCCATAACCGAAAAAATTGCCTTCATTTAAAACTTCTGAAAAACCACCAGAAAGCATCGATATTTTTTGATTGGCTTTTACTGTTCCATCATTATTCATAAATAAAATGTAAACGGCTCCCGCATCGGTTTCTCCATCATCATCAGATCGAGCGCCAACTACAAAGTCTATAACCCCATCACCATCAACATCACCAATTTTATCATGGTCGCGCCCAAAGCGATCTCCACTTTCTAAACCAGCGACTAAGCCTCCAGAACCTTCTGTGATAGTAACAGAGCCTTCAGGTTGATATTGTAATATGTTTTCAGGGATGACTTCTTCAGAATCATTTGAGTTTTTATTATTAGAACAAGATATAAAGGTTAGTGCTACTAAAAGTACAGCTAGAATTTTCATGGTTTGAATTTAATTAATCTTTAGACCTCTACTTTTATAAAAGGTTTAATCTACCGCGGATTTACTAACTGCTAATCGGTATTAGAGTGAAAGTTTGGAAATTACATCTTGAATTGTACTTACTAATTAGAAATCGGAAATTTCAATATTGAATTTTTTGTTTAACAGGGTATGCATGATTTCTGGATTACCGTTAGTTAAAAACCGATTTTTAGTAAGACTTGTTGATGTGTTTAATAAGTTATTTTGTTGTAAAATAGCTTTAGTTTGGCGTGCTACGGCTTCACCGGAATCTATTATTTTGACGTGATTTGGCAAGATGTCGAGTAGTAATGGCATTAAATATGGGTAGTGCGTACAGCCTAAAACCAGATGGTCTATGTTGGCAGCTATCATGGGGCTGAGGTAGATTTTTAATAGAGATTTCATTTCTGGAGAATCTAATTTTCCCGTTTCAATGAGGTCTACAATGCCTTCTCCAACCTGCTCGATAATATGTACGCTTTTTGAAAATATTCCTGCTGTTTTTGAGAATAATGCGCTGCTTAATGTGCCTTGTGTTGCCAAGATACCGATGGCGTTTGTTTTGGTTTGTAGGGCTGCTGGTTTAATGGCGGGTTCTATGCCTATAAACGGGATTTTGTATTGGTCGCGCAGATAATCTATAGCATTTGTGGTTGCTGTATTGCAAGCTACTACTATTATTTTACAGTTTTTATTGAGTAAATATTCGGTGTTTTTTATGCTTAAATCTATAATAGCATCTTTACCTTTAGAACCGTAAGGCGCGTGTTTGCTATCGGCTAAATAAAGCGTGTTTTCGTTTGGTAAAAGCGCGTTAATTTCTTTCCAGATGGAAGTTCCGCCAACTCCAGAATCGAAAATACCTATAGAGTTTTTATTCATTTTAAAGCTTGTTTTTTTTGGCGTCGCGTATGTCTTTTTCGAGATGATCTAAATATAAAATACCACTTAAATGATCTATTTCGTGTTGAAATATTACTGCTGTAAAATCGCTTATGGTTTCAGTTTTATGTTCGGCATTCATGGTATCGTATTCAATTTCTATTGAAAAGGAACGACTATTAAGCATATCACTACGGTCTGGAATGGATAAACAGCCTTCTTTTACCGATTGTTTCTCTGTTGAATATTTGGTTATTCGTGGATTTAAATAGACCTCGAACGGGAGGTTCTCTTTATCGAAACGCTGTACCCATATAATGTTTTTTAGAATACCTACTTGCGGCGCGGCAATACCAACACCCATAGATATACTGTCTCTAACTGTAGCATAGAGCCTGCTAACAAAGGTTTTTAAAACAACATTGTTTGGCGATGGTTTTACGTATGCACTTTTTGAACGTAGTAAAAGTGAATCTTTTTTGTTAGTTATTTTAAAAACACGCATGGGTGCTAAACTATTGGCACTTGAAATTAACTGCGTTTGCTCTTTGGAAAAACTTTGATTTATAAGAGATTTACTGCCAGAACAGCTAGCTAAAATGATTAGTAATAAAAGAGTGTATATTTTATTTTTCATTAGAGTAAACATAATAAAATAAGAACGGTTAAACTACCATTCGTTTATTTTGTTGGAGTCTAATTTAATAAAAATAAAGATTAAAATAGTAAATGCCCAAAGTCCAGAGCCACCATAACTAAAAAGTGGTAATGGAATACCGATGGTTGGAATTAAGCCCATAACCATGCCTATATTAATTAAAAAGTGGATAAATACAATGGCCGCAACGCCATAGCCATAAACACGACTGAATTGCGATTTTTGAAGTTCAGCTAAGTGTAATATACGCAGTAGTAATAATACAAAAACGATTACTACAAAGGAGCTGCCAAGAAAACCCCACTCTTCGCCAACGGTGCTGAAAATATAATCGGTATGCTGTTCTGGTACAAATTTACCAGTGGTACGTGTACCTTCCATAAAACCTTTACCAGAGAGACCGCCTGAGCTTATGGCTTTTTCCGATTCGTTTAGGTTGTAAGCAAAGGTTTGCTTCATTTTCTGAAGCTTAACAGGGTCTTTTTCTAAGCGTAACCAAAGACTTATTCTATCTTGTTGGTGCGGTTGTAAAATGTTTTGATAGAAGAATTTCACCCCAAATGAAACAGATAAGGCGGCTATTAAAATAAGTGATAATTGGTATATTCTAAGTTTTCTTTTATTTATAAAATGGTATGAAATCACCACAATAATAGCAATTATTGATGTTATTATAGCTCCGAATTTTAAAGATAAAATAGAGAGTAATATGACTGAAACAGCAAGTGTTAAATAGTATTTTGGTAAGCCTTCGCGATACAAAACAAAGAAGAAAGCGCCATAAACAATGGTACTTCCGGTATCGTTTTGTAATAATACAAGAAATGCAGGAGTTATAATTATGGCAAACGTTTTAATTTGATCGCTGAAGTTTTTAATGTTGGTGTTTAAATCACTAATATATTTGGCAACCGCTAATGCTGTGGCTGTTTTTGCAAATTCACTAGGTTGTAACGTCATGCCTCCAATGGCATACCAAGATGTAGCTCCGTTTACGTTTTTACCGAATATAAAGAGCCCAACTAAGGACAACATGGATATAATATAGATGAGACTAGAGAAACGCTCGTAGAACTTAGCATCTATGGCTAAGAGTAGTATAATTAAACCGAAGGTTAAAAAAATGAAAACAAGTTGTTTTCCAAAGGGTTGGTCTAAATCGAAATAATTAAGCGTTGCCCCAGTATGAGAAGCCGATAAAATATTAAGCCAACCAAAACCAACTAAAAGAAAAAATAGAAAGATAGTAATCCAATCGAATTTAAAATGTCTGTTAGTGTCTCTAACCATTAATTTGCTGTTTTATGTATTTTATTCAGCTCTGTTTTTAGTCGATTGTATTCTTGATCGTCAACAATTTGCAAGCTTGTTTGTCCGTTAATTCTAAAAGGCTCACCAGAATAAGGTTTTGCGTATTCGTTTTCTAAACTATGCTTTAAAAGCCATTCTTCTAAATCTTTTCGGGTAATTTCTTTTTTAATATGTTTTTCAATCATTAAACTAGCAATTCGTCCAGCAAAACGACTTCCCCAGTATCCGTTTTCAACAAAAACAGCAATAGCTATTTTAGGGTTATCTTTTGGTGCAAAGGCTAAAAATATAGAATGATCGGTAAGTTGTGTTCTTACGCTATCAATTTTAACAAAGTTTTCTACGGTCCCAGTTTTTCCACAAATATCAATATCTTTTACTTGCAAAGTTGCTGCTGTACCTTTTTGATAAACTTGTAGCATGCCCTCGATAACCGGGTCGAAGTTTTGTTTATCTATCGAGGTTATTTTAGGCTTTGTAAACTGTTCTGGTAAGGTTTCGTTTTCAATACTTTTTATAATATGTGGCGTAAAATAATGACCACGATTAGCAATAGCAGCAGCCATGTTTGCTAATTGAATTGGTGTTGTAGCAACTTCGCCTTGCCCAATGGCATTAGAAATGGTGTAGGTAGAGTAGAAGGTGTTTGGGTAAATGTGTTTGTAATAAGCACGGTCTGGGATACGTCCTTTTTGGCCCACATATAAATCGTTGTTTAAAAATTGACCTAACCCAAAACTTTTAGCATGTTTACTCCAGGTATCAATACCTTGGGAAGCATTACCGTTTTTATCTAAAATTTTTCTATATGTTGTGGCAAAATAGGCATTACACGATTTTTGAATGCCAGAAATCATATTGTTTCTAGTACCGCTATAGCAGTGGCATTTCATAAATCTATTTCCATATTTATAACCTGCATAACAGGTAACGGTTTCATTTGGAGTTACAACATTTTCTTGTAATGCGATTAAAGCATTCATTAATTTAAAAGGAGATCCAGGCTCGTAAACACCTTGTAAACTTCTGTTGAAAAGTGGATTTGCTCTAGAATCGTTATAGAGTTTCGTGAAGTTTTTAGAACGGTTTCTTCCTACTAAAATATTAGGGTCATAGGTTGGAGCCGAAACCATGGCTAAAATTTCTCCAGACGATGGTTCTATGGCAATAATACCACCGCGTTTATTTTGCATAAGTAATTCGCCGTAGGCCTGTAAATCGGCATCAATAGTGATTTTGATATCTTTACCTTGTTCTGGTGTAATATCGAATTCACCATCTTTATAGGAGCCAATATCTCGATTGAATCTATCTTTTTGAATAAATTTTAACCCTTTAACACCACGCAATGTTTCTTCATAAGAGGCTTCAATACCTTGTTTTCCGATAAGGTCACCCATTTTGTAGTAATCGTCACGATTTATAATGGCATTGTTTACCTCACCAATATCACCTAAAACGTTGGCGCCAATAGTGGTTTCGTAATGTCTAAGTGAACGTTTTTGAATGTAAAAACCTTTAAACTTACGCATTTTTTCTTGTAACACAGCATAATCAGATTTTGATAAATGTGAAACAAAAACAGATGATAATCTTGGAGAATAATGACGTGCTTTGTTGTATGTTGAGATGAATTTTTCTTTATCAATTTTTAAAAGATTACAAAATTCTAAAGTATCTAGTGGTTCTACTTCACGTGGAATCACCATGACATCGTATGATGGCTGATTGGAAACTAAAAGTTCACCGTTTCTGTCGTATACAAAACCACGTTTAGGGTAATCCCATACTTTTCTAATGGCATTATCATCGTATAAGCTATTAGAGTTGGAGCTGTACACTTGAAGATAAAAAAGCCTTGAAATAAATAAAACACCAACTAAAATGATGGAGATAAAAAGTAAAAATTGTCTCATTTCGTTTTTCTACTAAAAATAACTGTAATTAGAATAATCAATATAATACTGAATATACTTGAGAATAACGCCTTTTGAAGGATTAAAATTACTTTTGAAAAGTTAAATATTTCTAAACTAAACAAAACAAGGTGATGCACTATGGTTAGTAATGAAATATAGGTAAGTTTAGCTCCAAAGTCAACGGTATTAAAACGGATGGTTTGGTGCTCGTAAATCATACCGAAAGACGATTTTAAAAGAATAGGACGAATGTAAGCTATAAATACGCATGCTGCCGCATGAATGCCTCCTGTGTCTAGAAATAAATCAATAGACAATCCTAAGAAGAAACTAAGAAAAATGATAACAATACGATTATTTCTAACCGGGAAAAATGCAATTAATAAAATGTAGATATACGGATTTATATATCCTAAGAAATTAATATGGTTAAATATTAATACCTGAAAAAGTACAAGTATAATAAACCGGCTGGCTTGGGCGAAAAATAAACTATTCATTGCTTATGCCGTTTAAAAGGTTTTTAATTTCAGGAAGATTGATGTTTTTTATAATGTAAACATGCTCAATATTCGTCATGTCGTTAAACAACAATACATTTATTTCGTAGTAATTCTCTGTGTTATCTAGTTTGAAATCGTTTACAGTGCCAATAGGAACGCCTTTAGGGAAAATAGACGATAGGCCAGAGGTTACAATAGTATCTCCTGTTTTAAAGTTTGCAATTTTAGGGATATCTACTAATTGGGTAATTCTTGGGTTTTTCCCGTTCCATTTTAAAGATCCATAATGGTTGGTCTTTTTCAACTTAGCACTAATATTACTAGTTGTATTTAAGATTGAAATAACGGTTGCGAAATTTTTACTTGTTTTATTTACAATACCTAAAATACCTTTACTAGTAATAACTCCAAAATCCTCAAAAACACTATCGTTTTTACCTTTGTTTAAAAGTAAAACATTATCAGGTAAAGCATAACTGTTTTTGATAATGTTGGCCGAAGTAAATCTGTATTTATCATTAAAAGATAAGCTATCTATATAAACTGAATCTTTTGTAGCTTGGTTGTACAAAAGAGATTTTAGATGTCTGTTTTCTTCTGATAACAGATTGTTTTGAGATCTTAAATTAAAATAATCTGAAATATTATTTACAGAATTATAAACACCACCAGTTAAAAAGTTAGCCGAGTTAATAAACTTACTTTTATGGTAGGAGTGTGATTGAATTGTAAAAACAATAGAAATGCTAAACAGCAACAAGAACAACAAAAAGTTTTTGTTTCTTATTAGAAAATTAATAATCTGTTGCATGGGTTATAGACCTATTTTATGCTTTTATTTTATCAATACACTTTTGTATTTAGGTAAGTTTTTAAGAGTGATACCTGTACCACGTACTACAGCACGCAACGGATCTTCGGCAATGTAAACCGGTAAATCTGTTTTTAAAGATAAACGCTTATCCAAACCACGTAACATAGAGCCACCACCAGCTAAATAAATACCGGTGTTGTAAATATCTGCAGCCAATTCTGGAGGCGTTTGAGATAAGGTTTCCATAACGGCATCTTCAATACGTAAAATAGATTTATCTAAAGCCTTAGCTATTTCTCTATATGAAATTGATACTTGCTTAGGTTTTCCTGTTAATAAATCACGTCCTTGAACGCTCATATCTTCTGGAGGTAATTCTAAATCTTCGGTAGCAGCACCAATTTGAATTTTTATTTTTTCAGCAGTACGTTCACCCACATATAAATTGTGCTGTGTACGCATGTAATAAACAATATCGTTTGTAAATACATCACCTGCAATTTTAACCGATTTGTCGCAAACAATACCACCAAGAGCAATAACAGCAATTTCTGTTGTACCACCACCTATATCCACAACCATGTTTCCTTTAGGTTGCATAATATCTACGCCAATACCAATTGCTGCAGCCATAGGTTCGTGAATTAAGTAAACTTCTTTACCATTAACACGTTCTGCACTTTCTTTTACTGCTCGCATTTCTACTTCTGTAATTCCAGAAGGAATACAAATTACCATACGTAAAGCAGGTGTGAAAAACTTCTTTTTTAATGCGGGTATGTTTTTAATAAACATACTAATCATTTGTTCCGAAGCATCAAAATCTGCAATAACACCATCTTTTAACGGACGGATGGTTTTAATGTTTTCATGGGTTTTACCTTGCATTAAACTGGCTTCTTGCCCTACGGCAATAATTTTACCAGAAATTCTATCTCTTGCCACGATAGATGGTGCATCTACAACAACCTTATCATTATGAATAATAAGCGTGTTTGCGGTACCTAAATCTATGGCTATATCTTCGGTAAGGAAGTCAAAAAATCCCATGTGCTATTAATAATTAATTATGGTTTAAAATACGAATCCCGTAAAAGTACTAAAAGTTACTAAATATTCTGAGTTTTACGGGGCCCAAAATTCTGTTTACCAAATGTATTCGTAAGTTATACGTAATTTATTTGTTTATGGACGGTTTAAACTTGCGTTTCCAGAAGAAATGAAAGTTTAAACCGTCTATAAAATTTAGTGTTTAAAATGGCGTGTTCCTGTCATAACCATGGCTACATTGTTACCGTTACAATAATCAATACTTAATTGATCTTTTATAGAACCACCTGGCTGAATTACAGAGCTAATACCAGCGTTTTTCGCGATTTCTACACAATCAGGGAAAGGGAAAAATGCATCACTCGCCATAGCAGAACCGTTTAAATCGAATTTAAAAGTTTGTGCTTTGTGTATGGCTTGCTCTAAAGCATCAACACGACTAGTTTGTCCTGTTCCACTTGCTAATAACGTTTTGTTTTTTGTTAAAACAATAGTGTTAGATTTGGTATGCTTACAAATTTTAGAAGCAAAAATTAAATCTTCTACTTGTTCGCTTGTTGGAGCTAAAGTTGTTACTGTTTTTAAATCTTCAGCCTGATCTGTAATATTATTTCTATCTTGAACTAAAACGCCGTTTAAACAACTTCTAACGTTTGTTTGTGGCATTTCAATATCATGTATTTCTAATAAAATTCTGTTCTTTTTACCTTTAAGAGTTTCTAACGCTTCTGCAGAAAAAGAAGGAGCGATAACAACTTCACAGAATAATTTATGTATTTCTTCAGCTGTAGCTAAATCAATTTCTTTGTTGCTAATTAAAACGCCTCCAAAAGCAGAAACAGGGTCTCCTGCTAAAGCATCTACATAAGCTTGATGAAGTGTGTCACGTTGTGCTAAACCACAAGCATTATTGTGTTTTAATACAGCAAATGTTGGTGCGTCATTTTTAAACTCATTCATTAAATTAACAGCGGCATCAACATCTAAAAGGTTGTTGTAGCTTAATTCTTTTCCGTGAAGTTTAGTAAATAACTCATCGAAATTTCCGAAGAAAAATCCTTTTTGGTGTGGGTTTTCACCGTAACGTAACGTTTTACCGTTAGTCTCGCTTATTTTTAAAACTGTTTCTTCATTGTTTTGGTTGAAGTAGTTAAAAATAGCAGTATCGTAATGAGAAGATACGTTGAATGCTTTTCCTGCAAAACGTTTTCTGTTTTCTTCTGAAATGCTTCCGTTATTTTCTGAAATAAGTTCTAAAAATTCAGCATAATCATCAACTGAAGATACACAGATAACATCTGAATAATTTTTAGCAGCAGCACGAATTAAAGAAATCCCTCCAATATCAATTTTTTCAATAATATCTTGAGTACTTGCTCCAGAAGCTACTGTTTTTTCAAAAGGATATAAATCAACAATTACAACATCAAGTTGTGGGATATTATATTCGGCTAATTCAGCAACATCACCATCATGGTTTTGTCTGTTTAAAATACCACCAAAAACTTTTGGGTGTAATGTTTTTACACGACCACCAAGAATAGAAGGGTATGATGTAACATCTTCTACAGGAACAACGTCTATACCTAAATCGTTAATAAATTTTTCAGTACCACCGGTAGAATAAATGGTTACGCCTTGTTCGTTTAACTTTCTTACAATTGGTTCTAATCCGTCTTTACTAAATACTGAAATTAGTGCCGATTTAATGGTTTTTTCGTTGCTCATTGGTGTTGTGTTGTGTTTAAGAGTGCTTTTTTATGTGAAATTTTGTTGTTTTTCAGTCTTTTACGCTGAAAATTTAAAATATTTGCAAAAGTACTTATTTAGTTTAAAAAATGGGTTGTGAAATAATAAAAAAGACGCTTCATTTTTTAACTAAAAACAGAAGTTGTTAACAAGTGGAATGCAAAACGCAAACACCACGTGCTAACAACTTAAATAAACTTGCTGTATTTTAATTCTTTAATAGAAAACTCTACTAAAGTATAGTTGCAACTTGCTCGCAAACAAACTCCAGAAAACGTTCGTCCAATTCTGTAAAAGGATCTGGCGTATTCGAGTCGATATCTATTTGGCCAATGTTTTCACCATTAACAAAAATAGGAACTACTATTTCGGCTTTAACGGTAATGCTACAAGCAATATAATTGTCTTGAGCAGCAACGTCTGGCACAACAAAGTTTTCGTTGCTAACGGCTACTTGTCCGCAAATACCTTTTCCAAAAGGAATTACAGTATGGTCTGTTGGTGCACCAACATAAGGGCCTAAAAGTAGCTCTTCTTTTTCGCCGTTTCTAAAATAGAAACCGACCCAGTTATAATATGTTATGTTTTTATCGAGTAGTTCGCATATTTTTAATAGACGCTCGTTTTTATCTAGGTCTTGGTTAGAAATAATTGCTGATACTTGGGGTTTTAGAGTTTCTAAAATCATAATTTGAAAAGTTTTGGCAAAAGTATTTAAAAAGATGTAATTTCGGTACTTTGTTTATAGCATTTTAATTTGAAAACACTCTTTGTAAAATACAGGTCGGTAATAAAGTTTATACTTACATTTTTGTTGGTGTACTTGTCACTTTCTGTAATTTATAAATTCTATTTACAATTTTCTGATGGTTCCGAGTTTTATCCAGATTATTTCACGCATTTGGTTGGCGAGCAAAGTAAAGATTTACTAAACACATTTGGCTATGCTACCGAAATGGTGCCACATCTAGAAGAGCCTTCTTTGAAGGTTATGATAGGTAATACCTATGTGGCCCGAGTTATTGAAGGATGCAACGGATTAAGCGTGCTAATTCTATTTGTCTCTTTTATTGTTGCGTTTTCAGGAAAATTGAAAACTACGCTTTTGTATCTGCTTTCAGGGAGTGTAATTATCTATGTGGTTAATGTTTCGCGTATTGTAATATTATCGATTTGGCTTTATAAACACCCAGAACAATCGGAGTTTTTACATGCCGTAATATTTCCTGCTATTATTTATGGTGTTGTATTTCTGCTATGGATTTTTTGGGTGAATCGTTTTTCTAAATTAAACCAAAAAAATGTCTAAACCGTTTAAATATATTCTACTTTTTATATTGATAACCGTATTGGTGTTAATTCGATGGTTTGAGAATGAATTGTTTTACGATCCATATTTAACCTTTTTTCATAACGATTATTTGTACATCGATAGTCCGCGTAGAGAAGTATTAAAATTAGTAGCTTTTACAGTTTTACGCTATGTTTTAAACGGTTTAGTTTCCTTAGGGATTCTTTATGTGGTTTTTAAAGATAGAAATATTGTTAAGTTTTCGGCTTTGGTTTACGCTATGGCTTTTATTATTTTAATTTGTGGCTATTTATATTTTGTTATCAACCCGAAACAAACCGATTACTACTTCTTTTTTAATTTAAGACGCTTTTTAATTCAGCCTGTAATTTTAATATTGTTACTGCCTGCTTTTTATTATTACAAACTTACCAAAGATTTAAAGTAGATTTTATTCTGAAGCAGTACAGGCTCGTTTATTTTTAAAGGAACACGTGGAGTATTTCAATTCTAAACACAAAAAAAAGTGCTTATTTAGTTCGAAAACTTCATAAACACCTTAAGTTATTTTAATCTGTATTATTTATTTTATTAACCCAGCACGTTTTAATAAAGCTTCAGGTTTTGGTTCTTGGCCTCTAAAACGTTTGTAAAGTACCATTGGGTTTTCTGTTCCACCTTGCGACAGTACGTTGTCTTTAAATTTGGTAGCAACTTCTTTATTAAAAATACCGGCTTCTTGAAAATATTCGAAAGCATCGGCATCTAAAACTTCAGCCCATTTGTAACTGTAATACCCAGATGAATATCCACCTTGGAAAATATGAGAAAATGCGGTACTCATGCAAGTTTCTTCTGTTTTAGGATATAATTTGGTGTCTTTAAAAGCTTCGGTTTCAAAATCTTTAACATTAGAAATGCTTGATGGATCTTGTCCGTGCCATTTCATATCTAAAAGACCAAAACTTAACTGACGTAATGTTTGCATTCCTTGGTGAAAACTAGCCGAATCTTTTATTTTTTCAACTAAATCCATTGGGATAACTTCTCCAGTTTCATAATGTTTAGCAAACAATTCTAAAGCTTCTTTCTCGTAGCACCAGTTTTCCATAACCTGACTTGGCAATTCTACAAAATCCCAAAACACACTGGTTCCAGATAAACTTGGGTAAGTAGTATTTGCTAGCATACCATGTAATGCGTGTCCAAATTCGTGAAATAGGGTAGTAACTTCGTTAAAGGTTAATAAAGATGGTTTGCTTTTTGTTGGTTTTGTAAAGTTGCAAACTATAGAAATGTGCGGGCGGCTATTTTCACCATCTACTATATATTGTGGTTTGTAAGAGGTCATCCAAGCACCGTTTCTTTTTCCAGATCTTGGGAAGAAATCGGCGTAAAATATAGAAACTAAATCACCGTTTTTATCGGTAACCTTATACGTTAAAACATCTTCGTGATATTTATCAATAGTATCAATTTCTTCAAAACTCAAATCGAATAATTTGTTAGCCACCGTAAAAGCGCCATCAATTACATTTTCTAATTTAAAATATGGTTTCAGTTGTTCATCATCTAAACTGAATAATTTTTGTTTCAGTTTTTCAGAATAATAAGAGCCATCCCATTTTTCTAATTGGTCTATGCTATCTAATTCTTTTGCAAATTTCTCTAAGTTTTCAAACTCCTTTTTTGCAGCTGGTTTTGCTTTTTCTAACAACTCGTTAGAAAAATCTAAAACTTTTTCAGGGGTTTGTGCCATACGTTCTTCTAGAACAAAATGCGCATGAGTTTTGTATCCTAATAAGTTAGCGCGTTCGTGGCGTAGGTTTACAATTTGTAATACAATATCTTGATTGTCTAAAACGTCACCTTTAAAGGCTTTGCTGCCTGCCGCTAAAGTTAGTTTTTTACGTAACTCTCTATTGTCTGCATAGGTTACAAAAGGAATGTAACTTGGGTAATCTAGAGTGAATAACCAACCTTCTTTTTCTTTAGATTCTGCCAATTGTTTTGCGGCTTCTATTGTGCCTTCTGGTAAACCGGCTAAATCCTTTTCGTCTACAATAAGCATTTCAAACTTATTGGTTTCAGCTAAAACATTTTCTCCGAATTTTAAACTTAACTGACTCAGTTTTTTGTCTATTTCGCGTAATTTTTCCTTTTTGTCTTCGGGTAAATTAGCTCCATTTCTAGAAAAACCTTTATATCTTTTATCTAATAAGGTTTGTTCTTCCGTAGTTAAATTTAACTCATTTTTATTATCGTAAACGGCTTTTACACGCTTAAATAAGTCTTCGTTTAATGTAATGTCATTACCAAATTCTGATAATAAAGGAGAAACTTCTTGAGCTATTTTTTGGATAGTTTCATTGGTTTCAGCAGAATTTAAATTGAAAAATATACTCGAAATTCTATCTAATTGTTCTCCTGAAAAATCTAATGCTACAATGGTGTTTTCAAAGCTAGGTGCTTCGGTGTTGTTTACTATCGCATCAATTTCAGCTTTGGCTTGCTTTATGGCTTCCTTAAAAGTAGGAAGATAGTCGTCGTTTTCAATAGCTGAAAAAGGCGCTGCGTTGTATGGTGTTTGGAACGGGGTAATTAAAGATGCTTTTATCATTTTAATTAAATATAAGTTAAAATTATAATTTAGTATGTATGCATAGTAAATTATTGTAAATTTGCTGCAACAATTTTAGAGTGACTAACTCTTATAGGATTATTGTTAATAGCTAGAAAAACCTTGAAATTTATATTTCGAGGTTTTTCATTTTATAGTATTAGCTTAAATCTTTAGCCGATTCGTTAACCTTTACTTTTAAGTCTTCTTTGTAAGCTATTATTTTTTCACGAACATATAAATCGCTAGCTCCTAAAATTTGTGCTGCTAATATTCCTGCATTTTTTGCGCCATTTAAAGCAACTGTTGCAACAGGAACACCGCCTGGCATTTGTAATATTGATAATACAGAATCCCAACCATCTATAGAATTACTGCTTTTTACAGGAACTCCAATTACTGGTAATGGTGATAGTGATGCAATCATGCCTGGTAAATGTGCGGCGCCACCAGCTCCGGCAATAATTACTGCAAAGCCTCTGGTGTGTGCGTTTTTACCGTAATCGAATAATTTTTCTGGTGTGCGGTGAGCCGATACAATATCAACTTCAACATCAACACCAAATCCTTTTAAAATATCTATCGCATCTTGCATTACTGGCAGGTCGCTTTTGCTTCCCATGATGACTCCTACTTTATTCATTTTTTATATGAATTAAATTTATAATTATGTTTTATTCTGAAATTACTCGGATGGATTTTTTAACCTCTTCGGCAATCCGTCTCGCTTCATTCAAATCTTCATTTACAATAGTGACATGTCCCATTTTTCTAAACGGACGTGTTTGTTTTTTGCCATAAATATGCGGTGTAACACCATCCATATTCATTATTTTTTCTATGTTTTCGTAAACTACATTGCCGCTAAAACCTTCGGCGCCAACAAGGTTAACCATAACACCACCTACTTTATTGTCTGTACGACCTAAAGGTAAATTTAAAACGGCACGAATATGCTGTTCAAATTGAGAAGTATAACTGGCTTCTATAGTTTGGTGACCTGAATTATGAGGTCTTGGAGCGACTTCGTTTATTAAAATATCATCATTTTCAGTTTGAAACATTTCAACAGCCAATAAACCAACATGGTTAATAGCCTCCGAAACTTTTAATGCAACAGCTTCTGCTTTTTTAGCAACAGCAACATCTATACGAGCAGGGCAAATAACATACTCTACTTGGTTGGCTTCTGGATGAAATTCCATTTCTACCACAGGGTAAGTTTTTGTTTCTCCCGATGCATTTCTTGCAACAATTACGGCCAATTCGTTTTTAAACGGTACTAAGTTTTCTGCAATACATTCTACGTTAGGTAAATCTTTTAAATCGTCAGCGGTTCTAACAATTTTCACGCCAGTACCATCGTATCCAAACTGGGCACATTTCCAAACAAAAGGCAAGCTTAATCCGCCATGGTTTAGAGCTTCTTTTATTTCCGAAGTAAAAGCAAAACGAGTAAAAGGCGATGTAGGAATGTTGTGATCCACATAAAATAATTTCTGCGTTGCTTTATTCTGGATAATACGTAATGTTTTTGACGATGGATATATTTTTACGCCTTCTTTTTCAAGCGCTTCCAGGGCATCGATGTTTACGTTTTCAATTTCAATAGTTAAAACATCTACTTGTTTTCCGAAGTTATAAACAGCATCATAATCCATTAAATCACCAAGGTGAAATTCGTCGCAGGCTGTTTTGCAAGGCGCTTCGTTGCTAGCTTCCAAAACACAGGTGTAAATATCAAATTTTCTGGTGTTGTAAAGTAGCATTTTACCGAGTTGCCCACCACCTAAAATGCCGAGTTTAAAATGAGAAGAAAAGTAATTCATTTGCTTGTTTTTAACTAAAGTGTCCTAAATTGTAAGCAAAAATACGTTATAATCTTAAAATAGGCTTCAATTCATAAATCAAAAAAGCCTAAAACGTTAATCTATTGATTATCTTTGCAACTTCAAAAATTAATAACGGTGATAAAGTTACACGACAAATATTTTAAACCATTTATATCTGCTGCACAAATTGATGATGCACTAGCTAGAATGGCCGATGAGATTGCGAATGATATTGGTGACGAAGTTCCTGTATTTATCGGTATCTTAAACGGTTCGTTTATGGTGGTAAGCGATTTTGTTAAAAAATATCCAAAACCTTGTGAGGTTACTTTTATCAAATTAGCATCATACGAAGGTGTGAAATCTACCGAAGATATTCAACGTTTAATTGGGCTAACCCAAGATTTGTCTGGCCGCACTGTTGTAATTTTAGAAGATATTATAGATACCGGAAACACGCTTGCCGAAGTACATCGTATTTTTAAAAACGAGAATGTTAAGGCTTTAAAAATTGCTACGTTATTTTACAAGCCTGAGGCCTATAAAAAAGACTTTAAACTACATTATGTTGGTATAGAAATTCCTAATAAATTTATTGTAGGCTACGGCTTAGATTATGATGGTTTAGGAAGAAATTTACCAGAAGTATATCAAATAAAAGAAACACAACACATGACAAATTTAGTGCTATTTGGCCCTCCAGGAGCAGGCAAAGGAACACAAGCAAACTTTTTAAAAGAAAAATACAACTTGGTACACATTTCTACCGGTGATGTTTTTCGATTCAATATTAAAAACGAAACAGCTCTCGGTATGTTAGCAAAATCGTTTATAGATAAAGGAGAGTTGGTTCCAGACCAAGTAACTATTGATATGTTAAATGCTGAAGTTGAAAAAAATGCCGATGCAAATGGGTTTATTTTCGACGGTTTTCCTAGAACAAATGCACAAGCAGAATCTCTAGATAAATTAATGGAAGCTAAAGATTCGCAAATTAACGCAATGATTGCACTAGAGGTAGACGATGAAATTTTAGTTGGTCGTTTATTAGAAAGAGGAAAGACAAGCGGAAGACCTGATGATGCCGATGAATCTATTATAAGAAATAGAATTACCGAGTATTATAACAAAACTGCTGTTTTAAAAGATTACTACAACGCACAAGAGAAATATTTTGGTGTTGATGGTGTTGGTAGTATCGAAGATATTACTGTGCGTTTAAGTACGGCTATTGATAAATTGTAAAAACAAATAGAAATAGCAAGGAGTAAAATAAGATACTCTTTATGCTGTTTTTACATCGGTTTGCTGCTTTTTATATTTTGTTAAAGGCAAATCAAACATAATAACACTTAACAAAATAAAGTTTTCGCTTACGCGGAAAAAATAAAGGAACAACCGCTATTTTAAGGGTTGTGCTTATTAATATTAAATTGGAAAATGACAGAAGGAAATTTTGTAGATTACGTAAAAATGTATGTAAGCTCAGGTAAGGGTGGCCGTGGATCGGCGCATTTACATCGTGAAAAATATATTACAAAAGGTGGTCCCGATGGAGGAGATGGAGGCCGTGGTGGTCACATTATTCTACGTGGTAACGATAACTTATGGACCCTTCTGCATTTAAAATATAAAAAACACTTACGTGCTGGTCATGGTGAAAATGGTGGGAAAAGTAGAAGTTTTGGTGCCGATGGTGAAGATTTTTATTTAGATGTACCATTAGGAACCGTAATTCGTGATACTGAAACTAACGAAATCATTCTTGAAATTACCGAAAATGGTGAAGAAAGAATTATTGCCGAAGGTGGAAAAGGTGGTTTAGGAAACTGGCACTTTAGATCGTCTACAAACCAAACACCTCGCTATGCGCAACCTGGTTTACCAATGGAAGAGAAGTACATAACTTTAGAGTTAAAAGTACTTGCAGATGTTGGTTTAGTAGGTTTTCCAAATGCTGGAAAATCAACACTGTTATCTGTAGTAACTTCTGCAAAACCAAAAATTGCCGATTACGAGTTTACAACCCTAAAACCAAATTTAGGTATTGTAAAATATCGTGATTTTCAAACTTTTGTAATGGCAGATATTCCTGGTATTATTGAAGGTGCCGCTGAAGGTAAAGGATTAGGACATTATTTTTTACGCCATATTGAGCGTAACTCAATTTTGTTGTTTATGATTCCTGCGGATGCGGAAGATATTAGAAAACAATACGATATTTTACTTGATGAGCTTCGTCGTTACAATCCTGAAATGTTGGATAAAGATCGTATCATCGCCATATCAAAAAGTGATATGCTAGATGATGAGCTTCAAGCTGAGCTAAAAGTAGAGCTAGACAACGAATTGCCAATTCCATACGTTTTTATTTCGTCTGTAGCCCAAAAAGGTATCACAGAGTTAAAGGATGTACTTTGGAAAATGTTGAATCAATAAAATAATTTGGACGAACCTGTAAAAGGGGAAGTTCTTTTTTATAACATTATTTAAGCCGCTAAGTCTTGTTTTTAAACAACACTTAGCGGTTTTTTATTTCAGAATAAAAAGTAATGCATATTCGGAACAATTTTTGTTTAAATTTATATAAAAAACAATACTATGAAACTTGTTAAGACTCTCGCTATATTATTTTTAGTGGCATCTTGCGCTCCTATTTATGTAAACTACGATTACGAAAAAGGTACAGATTTCGCCAAATACAAAAGTTATAACTATTATGCCGACATGAAAACCGGTTTAAGTGAGTTGGATACTAAACGACTTTTAAATGCTTTAGATGAACAACTGCAAGCCAAAGGTTTTGCATTATCTGATACGCCAGATTTTTTTATAGACATAAAAAGCACCGAATTTCAAGGAGCACAAAGGCAAACCGTTGGCGTAGGAGTTGGCGGTGGAGGCGGTAATGTTGGCGGAGGTATTTCTATTGGTTTACCTCTTGGGCAAGCACAAGTAACACGACAAATAACAGTCGATTTTGTTGACGAAAATATCAAGCAGCTTTACTGGCAAGCGGTTAGCGAATCTAGTTTTAATCCAAATAGCTCGCCAGAAAAACGTGAAGCACGTTTAAGTGCTATTGTTGCTAAAATATTAAAGAAGTATCCGCCGAAAAATTAGGTATGATTAATTTTATAAAGGAATAAATGAGTGAAATTGACGATATTTTTAATTCAACAGAAACGTTGTATCATTTTACCAAAACCCAAACGGCTTATGAGTATATTTTGCATACAAATAAATTAAAGTTTTCAGGAGGGAAAATGTCGAATGACCCAATAGAAAACAATGTTAATCTCAATTTGGGGAAAAGTTTTTTTGGTTATAAAGATACTAAGAGAGCGGATAATGAAATTAGTGATAAAGCATCTGATTATATTAAGGAGAAAATAAAAAATTTAAAACAAGTTTGTTTTTGTAAAAATAATAAAGACCCAAAATTTGCTAGAGAGATGGTTGTTCCAGATGAATATTATGGATTTCTTAAACCAAGGATGTGGGATCAGTATGGAGATAAATATAATGGTGTTTGTCTGGTGTTTGATAAAAGTAAACTGAAAAAGAATAATTATAAAAAGCATTCAGGAGATGTTAACTATATCGGTTATGATGATTTAGTTCAAAATAACTATGATATAGATCTCAATATTTTATATGAATCAGGTCTTGAAAAATATTGTAACGATAATTTAGAAAGAATTAGAAAGAATAGTTTTCTTAAGCATAAAGATTATGCTGGAGAAAATGAATATCGGTTCATTTCATTTTCCAAAACCGAAGATTATTTGGAAATTGGCGATAGCTTAAAAGCGATTATAATATCAAAAAAAGAACTTTCAGATTTTTCTCAACAATGGTTTAGTGAGTTTACTGAAAAGAATAAAGTGAAACTGTTTTACATTAATTGGGATAGAGAAGGTTTTTGCATAGAAAACAAGAAAGATTATGATGATCTTAGTTTTTAAATTGAAGGAAATAATCAAATTAGGGATTCTAGTTGTAATTATTAGCTTATTCGTGAGTTGTGATTATGAAGATAAAGTGATTGTTGATAAAACTCATAAAGTGTTATCAAACGGGAAGCGTTTGGAAGTTGAAAAAACAACAACGCTTTCAACTGCTATAGGTCTGTTTTCTGGGCATAATTACGGCACTACACATCGATTTACGTATAAACTGGGAATAGAACCAGAAGACGTTAATTGGGATGGTGGTAGTGGTGAGCCAAAAGCGTTACTCTTCCATAGAGACACTACATATATTTATTATTTAAAAGAAAAAGTTATTCGAACTGCCTATACCGACTCGGTAACAAATACTTTAAAAGAAGATAGTCATACAGAAATACAAGCGTTTTATGAGAAACACATAGATAAGCGTTATTTTTTTAAGTTACTTGGTGATGATTATTGGGTAGATATTCAGGCTGAAGATTATGATGCTGTAAGGTCTTTCTCTAATGAATTTATCATTCCTAATGATAATGAGCTAAGCGTTAAGATAAATGATAGTATTGATTTTTAAGAAATAGCTTATTTTCTTATTAGTTTTTTAGTCGCTAAAAGTACCTTGTTAGCGTAAAAATTAGTCAAATAAATTCCTGAAGGCAAAGCCCTTAAATTAATAGAGTTTACTGTAGAATTGGTAAGCGTTTCCGATTTAATTTTTCGACCATCTATCGATATAATCTCTACGGTTATATTTTCGGTGTTATCACTTTCAAATTTCAAATTAACAACATCTAAAACCGGGTTAGGATACATCGATACGGCAAAGGTGGTGTTACTACTTTCAATAGATTTAATGCCTAGTGTAGAATGTTCTATCGTCCAGGTTACAGTGCTTACGTGCGTTGTTTCGTGGTTGTCTACTTTTAAAAGTTCGGTGTTATCTACAATTACTGAGGTTAATATATTTGTACCTATGGTTAAATCTCCTTCTTGTATGTTAACCAAATCTTGATTAGTAGCGAAAGAGATATTGTTTAAAGTCCATTCACTTTCTAGAGTATTCGGTATAGGTTCAATTAAGTTCAACTCAAATTCTAACGGAAAAGTAGCATCACTAATAGCGCTGTCGTTGCTTGGTGTAAAAGAGTTAACGGGTGGTAATAAATCATGAATTTTCTCAATAATGCCTTCTGTACACACCGGGCAAAACGATTTGGTTATGTCTTCCATAATACAGGTTTGGTGCGGTTTATACCATTCGGCACAATTACCAGTATCGCAGGTGTATTGATAAACACCAACATTATTTGTGCCTACCCAGTTTTTCCATTTTACAAGAGTTTCGTCACTTTCTCTAGTCATGTTTATGGCTTCATCTGTAAATAATTCACCTGGATAATATTCGTCTTTCAGGTTAAACATAGAGTGGCCGAGCTCATGAAGTACAGTTTTTGGACCCCATAATCCGGTATAGCTCATCGGGAACTCACCTCCACTAGCTCCGTACTCATCAGAGTTTACTAGTATTAAAGTTTGGTCGTAAGTAGGGAAGTTGTCGGCTAAAACGCTGTTGATTTTTACTTCAGTTTGGTTGGCGTAATTGCCGTCTGCTTCGTAAAAAAGCCTTCTGTGCGCGCCGTAAGAATCGTAAGTTGCATTAAAATAAGTATCTGCACTAGTTATTGGCGACAATAATGCATCTGGAGTTTCTTCCGGATCAAAACTCTCTCCAGGATGATCGGCACCACTTTCGTTTGATGGCACGTAAATGATATGAACGTTAAAGTAATTGGAGTATTCTTTAAAAGGCGATTCGTTAAACATGTTGTTTGTATAATTAACAGCATCGGTTTTAAATTTGGCAAACTCACTAACTTGGTAGCCTTCGCTTAAAATTACTAAATTGATACGCTTACTGTTGTCACCGGAATTTTTGATGATTTCCGTAGTGAAAACTTGAGCCCCTGTAAACTGAAAGTTTACTAATACAAAAAATAAAAAGAAGGCGTTTTTCATATTATTCAATATTAGAAGTAATAAGCGTTTTTGTGTTTTGTAGAGAGTCTATCACTTCTTTAATTCTAATAAATTTAGTTGAAGTATTTAACTGAATACGCAGGTTTAACGGTGCTTGTTTTATAGATACGTTTCGCTTTTTGAAATTAAAAGAGTCGGTTGTGAATTCAATAGTTTTTAACAATGGGTTAGATATGGTTTGTTCGGAAATTAGCGTTTTATTTTTACTAAGTTGTGTGCAAACTAAATCGCCTGGAACTCCCGATTTTATATACTTAGATCCACTGTTTCGTAGTTTGCCGTCTACTATTTTTTTATCTATAAATTCAATAGATTTTTGGCCTTTTATATTTTGAGAAACTTGATAATTTAAGAATATAAGTTTTGGGTCGCTTTCCGGAACTTCTGAGTTTTGAACAAGACTTGTTTTTGTGGCACAAGACATGCATACCAAAGCGAATAGCATTAAAAATGCAGTTTTAGGCTTGTAAAAGTTAGTATGTTTTGGGGCAACCTTTTTCACAATTGAAATAAAATATTTAAACAAAGTTACGGAATATTGTCTTTTAAAGCCATGATATAGCGATGAATGCCTTAGTTTTGGTTGCAAGCCCTACAATTGTATCGTTAAAAAGCGTAAAAGAATGATAAGTATAAAAAGAACAAGTTCTGATGATGTAGATTTTCAAAAACTTGTTAAAGCTTTGGATATTGATTTAGGTATTTACTATAAAGAGGAGAAACAGTTTTACGGAAAACTTAATAATATTGATAAAATTAAGCATGCTGTTGTGGCTTACGATGAAAATAATAACCCTATTGGATGTGGGGGAATTAAAGCTTTTTCGGAAGATGAAGTTGAGGTTAAGCGGATGTTTGTGCTTGTTGAATTTAGAGGAAAAGGTGTTGCTAAATTGGTTTTAGAAGCCTTAGAAGATTGGAGTGCAGAATTAGGTTTTAAAAAATGTATTCTTGAAACTTTAAAGGAGAAGCCTTATGCTATCAGGTTTTACGAGAAAAATAATTACCATACTATTCCTAATTTTGGTGATTATGCAAAAGCCAAAAATAGTATTTGCTTCGCTAAAAAAATAAAATAAAACGGATATGAGAACTTATATTGCTCTGTTGAGAGGCATTAATGTTGGAGGAAATAATAAAATTTTAATGGCAGAGCTTCGCGATTTGTTATTAAATATGGGGTTAAAAGACGTACAAACATATATACAGAGTGGCAATATTATTTTTAATTCTGAAGAGGGAAACGCTTCGGAATTAGAATTTCAAATTACGGAAGCTATAAAAAAACGCTTCGGGTTAGATGTTCCTGTGCTTGTAAAAACTAGAGATGCTTTAAAGATTATTTTTGATGCCTGTCCCTTTTCCGAAGAAAAAAAACAAAAAAGTTACTTTTCATTATTATATACAGTACCAGAAGTCGGTTTGGTAAATGAAGTTTCGAGTATAGAATTTGAGAATGAGGAGATTGAAATTTCGCCAAATTGTGTTTATTTTTATTCATCTGTTGGCTACGGAAAAACGAAATACAATAATAACTTCTTTGAGCGTAAATTAAAGGTTACTGCCACAGCTAGAAATTATAAAACGATTGTGAAGCTTTTAAAACTGTCTAAAAACGCTGGCTAAACTAATAATTTGTTGACAATAATAGTGAATTACTAAATTCGATAAAAATAGCAGAGATATTTCTTATTTTTGCCAAAACTAGCTGTATTCAAGCTCAAAATTTAAACATGACTGAAACCGATTTTATCCCAAAACCATATTCGAAGCATATTGAAAGCGGAGATTTTACATGGAGTTCGCCAAGTAATATTGCTTTAGTTAAATATTGGGGGAAAAAGCAAGATCAAATACCAGAAAATCCATCCATAAGTTTTACACTAGATTATTGTAAAACCACTACGAAATTAAGTTTTTCTGAAAAAGAAAATAAAGACACTTTTTCGTTCGATGTGTTTTTGGATAATGAGAAAAAAGACGATTTTAAACCTAAAATAGAAACCTTTTTTAAGCGAGTGGAGCGCTATTTACCATTTTTAAAAAACTATCATTTTAAAATAGAAACGTCAAATTCATTTCCTCATAGTTCTGGTATCGCCTCGTCTGCATCAGGTATGAGCGCTTTGGCTTTGTGCTTAATGAGTATTGAAAAGGTATTGGTTAATGATGATTTAAAAATCAATTTTATTCAAAAAGCATCTTTTTTAGCGCGTTTAGGTTCTGGTAGTGCTTGCAGAAGTTTGGAAGGCGATTTGGTAGTTTGGGGCGAGCATGAAGATGTAGTTGGAAGTTCCGATTTGTTTGGAGTAAAATATCCGTTTGAAGTTCATGAGAACTTTAAAAATTATCACGATACTATTTTATTGGTAGATAAAGGTGAAAAGCAGGTGAGTAGTACGGTTGGGCATAATTTAATGCATGGCCATCCATTTGCACAACAACGTTTTGAGCAGGCAAATAAAAACCTTGCAGACATAAAAAGTATTTTAAAATCGGGAGATTTAGATGCTTTTATTGGTTTGGTTGAAAGTGAAGCCTTAACGCTACATGCTATGATGATGACGAGCATGCCTTATTTTATTTTAATGAAACCAAATACGTTACAAATTATTAATAAAATTTGGACGTTTAGAGAATCTACAGGTTCTAAAGTTTGTTTTACTTTGGATGCTGGTGCGAATGTGCATGTTTTGTACCCTGAAAATGAGGCGGAATCTGTGCTTAAATTCATTAAAAGTGAGTTAGTTACCTTTTGTCAAAAAGGTGAGTATATTATCGATAAAATTGGATTTGGAGCAAAACTGTTGTAATTTTGCATTTACCAAGTCACTTATAGCTTATGAAAGGACCATTATTTTACTCAAAAATATTACTCTTCGGAGAGTACGGAATCATCAAGGATTCTAAAGGTTTATCAATACCTTACAGTTTTTATAATGGTGCTTTGAAAACAGATAAAAACCCATCGGAAACAGCAATAGCTTCTAACGCAAGTTTACAGCGCTATGTTGGGTATTTAGAGAATATTAATCCGGAATTGGTTGTTTTTGATGTGGCTTCACTAAAAAAACACGTAAAGGCTGGTATGTATTTCGACTCGTCTATTCCGCAAGGTTATGGTGTTGGTAGTAGTGGTGCTTTGGTTGCAGCTATTTACGATAAGTATGCACAAGATAAAATTACAGTTTTAGAGAATTTAACACGTGAAAAACTATTAAAGTTAAAAACAATTTTTTCTGAAATGGAATCTTTTTTTCATGGAAAATCTTCTGGTTTAGATCCTTTAAATAGTTATTTAAGTATTCCAATTCTTATCAATTCAAAAGATAATATCGAGGCTACAGGTATTCCTGCTCAGCAAAACGATGGTAAAGGCGCTGTGTTTTTATTAGATAGTGGTATTATTGGTGAAACTGCACCAATGGTAAGTTTATTTATGGAAAGCATGAAGCAAGAAGGGTTTCGTAGTATGTTGAAAAATCAATTTATTAAACATACCGATGCTTGTGTAGACGATTTTCTAAAAGGAGATGTTAAGTCTTTATTTAAAAACACCAAGAGTTTATCTAAGGTGGTTTTAAGTCATTTTAAACCAATGATTCCGCAACAGTTTCACGAGCTTTGGAAAAAAGGTATCGATACTAACGAATACTATTTAAAACTTTGTGGCTCTGGTGGAGGTGGCTATATTTTAGGCTTTACAGAAGATTTGAGTAAAGCAGAAAAAGCACTTTCGGGTTATAAATTAGAAGTGGTTTACAACTTCTAGATTTTAGGTTTTATTATAAAATTTCGAAAACTTTTCGAGATTATTCGAGAATTCTTTTCAAAAGCAAGATTTTATGCTGTCCAGAAAACAAAAGCACATTTTACTTAAGTTTTTTAGCATGTTCTCTGTGGTACGAGGTTACAATATTCTTATTGTAGTTATCGCGCAATACTTAACGGCTATTTTTATTTTAGGGCACGATTTACCTGTAAAAGATGTTGTTCTAGATTTAAACTTACTTATGCTTGTTTTAGCTTCTGCTGCAACTATTGCTGGCGGATATATTATTAATAATTTCTACGACTCTGAGAAAGACTTAATTAACAGGCCTATAAAATCGAAGTTAGATAAGTTAATAAGTCAAAACACCAAGCTGTCTTTCTATTTTGTTCTTAATTTCTTGGCTGCAGTAATGGCAAGTTATGTGTCGTTTAAAGGCGTAATTTTCTTTTCTATTTACATTTTCGGAATTTGGTTCTATTCGCATAAACTTAAAAAAATGCCATTTATTGGTAATTTAACTTCGGCTATACTAACCATTACACCATTTTTTGCTATTTTTATGTATTACAAAAACTTTGAACATGTAGTTTTTGTACACGCCATTTTCTTGTTTTTAATGATGTCTATGCGCGAGCTCACTAAAGATTTAGAAAATATAAAAGGAGATTTGGCTCAAAATTATAAAACTATACCAATAGTTTATGGTGAAAGAGCATCTAAAATAATGTTGACTATTTTGGCGATTTTAACCTGGTTGCCTATAAGTTTATTACTTTCCCGTTACGATATTGGTTATATGTATTTATATTTTTATTTATGCATTCCGTTGTTATTGGCTTTTTTGTTGATTTTATGGATGTCTAAAACAAAAACACATTATTTAATACTTCATAATATTTTAAAATTTATAATTGTTGTTGGTGCTTTTAGTATTGTACTTATAAAGGTTAGTGTGGTTTTAAATAGAATTTAATACAATGTTCTTTCTTCAGTTATACATTAAAGAAAAATAGAATTTCAGCATATAAAACAAGTGTCACGGTTTCTTAATAAAACATTGCTATTAAGGGCGTTCGTGATATTTATAGAAAACAAAAAGTAAAACTTAAATCGTCAATCATAATTTTAAATATATCTTTGCAGAAAATTATTAGTCATGAACAGAAATCAAGGAACAAGCGGAAAAGGGAAACCTTCAGGAAGAGGTAATCAAGGTGAAGCTAAAAAAGGCGTTGCTAGAGGAGGCGAAGGCGGAAAAAGTAAAAGTTTTTCTAGAGGAAATGCACCTATTAAAAAAGGTAATCCTGCACCTAAAAAAGCGAGTAATCCTGATGAAATTAGACTAAACAAATACATTGCAAATTCTGGTATATGTTCTCGTCGTGAGGCTGATGATCATATTGCTATTGGTTTAGTAACCGTTAACGGTAAAGTAATTACCGAAATGGGATATAAAGTTAAGGTTGCAGACGAGGTTCGTTATGATGGTGCACGTATAAACCCTGAGAAAAAAGCTTACGTTTTATTAAATAAGCCTAAAGGCTTTGCTACAACAACTAGTGAAGGTAAAGGGAGAACGGTAATGGATTTGGTTGCGAATTCAACAAGTTCACGTATTAAGCCTATTGGCCGTTTAGGTAGAAACTCTAAGGGGTTAATACTATTTACAAACGATGATGCTATAGCGGCTAAGTTTACCAACTCTAAACATGGTGTGCCACGTTTATTTCATATTGAATTGGATAAGAATTTAAAATTAGAAGATCTTAAAAAGATACAAGCTGGTTTTAAAATTGACGGAAAACTTATTGAAGTAGAGGAAATTAGCTACATCGATAATGCGTCTAAAAAAGAAATTGGACTTAAAATTAAAAATACAGGAAACACTATTATCCGTAGTATTTTCGATTACATAAAGTACGAGATTGTTACTTTAGATTGTGTGGCTATTGGGCACTTAACTAAAAAAGATATTCCTCGTGGAAGCTGGAAACATTTAACTGAGCAAGAGTTAAATACTTTAAAAATGTTGTAAAACGTTTCGTTTAGTAAAAATTTTAAATCGAGTGTTATGTCTTCATTAGGAGGTGTAACACTCGATTTGGTTTGGAGCATATTGTATTCTCTTTTTTTTCGTGTCGACGTTAGAAGTGTTTAAACTTAAAAGTATTGTTAGTGTGGAGATGTTTTAGATGATACTGAAAACGTAAATAATGTTTAGAGATTATGTGATTTCTCAGAAGGTAGAAATGACCAGCTGTAAGTTTAAAAATTTTTTTGAAGTCATGTCGACGCTAGGAGACATGGCATGCTGTTTTATAAAGAAATTTTCTTTTTCTTCGGAATAATAAACTCTTATAGTATTATTTTTTATCTATGTTTTTGCTCTAAATATGGCTCTTAATTCTATGGAATATACTTGGGTAATACACCTGCGTTAGGGATAGAACGGCGTGTTTGAGCTCTTTTTGTGTGGTTGCACCAATGCAACACAAAAAAGCGAGTAGTGATAGCCCGACCCTTGTGGTAACGCACCATGAAAAATATTTTAAAAATAAATTAAAAAAAAGTTTGTAATTCATTTTTTTGTATTTCATTTGCACTATTATTAGCTGAACGAATTGAACTCTGTTTCTGTGTTCGGGCTTTTGGACATTAGGAAGTCATTTTCAAAAGCAGCTTACCGATTAAGCGACCGAATTTTAAAGCTAACTTCCGTATCTGCCATATATGCTATCCAGTATAAGTACGGCTTCGTGCCTACTACTCAACCTGAAATTCAAATTTGATTTTAATTTTTTTACGGAATTAACATGTAGTTAATCTACAATTTATATCTTTAAATATCTTAAAATAAATACATTGAATACAAAATATATTGATTTAATCAATCAGACTTATGATTTTCCGCAAGAGGAATTTGCATTAGAAAACAAAACATTACAATTTCACGGAGTAGATCTAATGGAGTTGGTAGAAACTTATGGTGCACCATTAAAATTTACATATTTACCTCAAATTTCTAACAATATTAATCGTGCAAAAAAATGGTTTGCCGATGCTATCGAAAAGAACGATTACAAGGGTAAATATAATTACTGCTATTGTACAAAGAGCTCGCATTTTAAACATGTTTTAAACGAGGCTTTAAAGAATGATATACATATTGAAACCTCATCGGCTTTTGATATTGATATTGTTGAAAACCTTAAAAAAGAAGGTAAAATTACAGATGATACCTTTGTAATTAGCAATGGTTTTAAGCGTGCGCAATATGTAACTAATATTGCTCGATTAATTAATAACGGACATAGAAATGCTATTCCTATTATTGATAATTACGAGGAAATTGAATTGCTTTCTAACGAGATCGATGGCGACTTTAATGTTGGTATTAGAATTGCTTCGGAAGAAGAACCAAAATTTGAATTTTATACCTCACGTTTAGGTATTGGCTATAAAAACATTGTGCCGTTTTATAAATCTCAAATTCAGAATAACGAGAAGGTTAATTTAAAAATGCTTCACTTTTTTATTAATACCGGTATTCGTGATAATGCGTACTATTGGAACGAGCTTACTAAATGTTTGAAGGTTTACACAAACTTGAAAAAGATTTGTCCGAGTTTAGATAGTTTAAATATTGGTGGAGGTTTCCCTATTAAAAACTCTTTAGTTTTTGATTATGACTACGCCTATATGGTTGAAGAAATTGTAAATCAAATTAAAATTGTTTGCGAAGAGGAAGGTGTAGATGTACCAAATATTTTTACTGAATTCGGTAGTTTTACTGTAGGTGAAAGTGGTGGTGCGGTTTACGAAGTTTTGTACCAAAAACAACAAAACGATCGTGAAAAATGGAACATGATCAACTCATCTTTCATTACAACATTACCAGATACTTGGGCTATTAATAAGCGTTTTGTGATGTTGCCTTTAAACCGCTGGAACGATAGTTACGAGCGTGTTTTACTTGGCGGCTTAACTTGCGATAGCGATGATTATTACAACAGTGAACAACACATGAACGCTATTTATTTACCAAAGTACGATAAAGATAAACCTTTATATATTGGCTTCTTTAATACAGGTGCTTACCAAGAAACTATTGGTGGTTTTGGAGGTTTACAGCACTGTTTAATTCCATCGCCAAAGCATATTTTAATAGATAGAGATGAAGATGGAAACATCACAAAAAAAATATTTAGTGAACAACAAAAAAGTGAAGACTTACTTAAAATTTTAGGTTATGAGCAATAATACCTACGCTGGAATTGCAGAAGAGTTTGCAAAAAAGGAAACTGCAAAGATTGTTTTAATTCCTGTGCCTTATGATGGTACAAGTACATGGCAAAAAGGTGCAGATAAGGGGCCTAAGGCGTTTTTAAATGCTTCGGAAAACATGGAGCTTTACGATATTGAAACCGGAACGGAAGTGTACCGCCAAGGGGTGTATTTAGCCGATGCTGTAACCGAGAATGCATCGCCAGAAGCTATGGTGGAAGCTGTGCATAAAGCGACTAAAAAATATATTAAGAGAAATAAGTTTGTAACCATTTTTGGTGGAGAACATTCTATTTCTATAGGTACTATTCGTGCTTTTAACGAAATGTATCCAAGCTTAACGGTTTTGCATATTGATGCACATGCAGATTTACGTAAAGAGTACGATGGTTCTACGTGTAACCATGCTTGTGCTGTTTACGAGGCAAGCCAAACAACTAATTTAATTCAAGTAGGAATTCGTTCTATGGACGTTATGGAGAAAACCGTAATGGATGAAGAGAAGACTTATTTTGCACACGATATGGCGGTGGATGACACTTGGATGGATTCGGCAATCGATCAAATGACGGATAATGTATTTATCACTTTCGATCTGGATGCCTTCGATCCTTCAATTATGCCAAGCACAGGCACACCAGAACCGGGTGGGTTATTATGGTACGAAACCTTAGATTTTTTAAAACAAGTTTTTAAAGAGAAAAATGTGGTAGGTTTCGATATTGTGGAGCTTTGCCCAAATAAAAAAGAAAAATCATCCGATTTTTTAGCAGCAAAATTATATTACAAAATGCTAAGCTATAAATTTATGGATGAGTCGGTAAACGACGATTACGATAACGCATACGATAATACAAAACAAAAAACTAACGCTTCTAAATTCAGTGACAACGATGAGTACTAAAGGACCAATTTCGCAATTTATAGAAAAACATTATTTACACTTTAACGCTGCTGCTTTGGTAGACGCTGCAAAAGGGTACGAGGCACAGTTAAACTCTGGGGCTAAAATGTTAGTGTCTTTAGCAGGTGCTATGAGTACTGCTGAATTAGGCAAGAGTTTTGCTGAAATGATTCGTCAAGATAAAGTGCAAATTATTTCTTGTACGGGTGCGAATTTAGAAGAAGATATCATGAATTTAGTAGCGCATTCACATTACAAACGTGTGCCTAACTATCGTGATTTAACTCCTGAAGATGAGTGGGCTTTATTAGAAAAAGGCTTAAACCGTGTAACTGATACTTGTATTCCTGAAGAGGAAGCTTTTAGACGATTACAAGAACATATTGTAAAGATTTGGAAAGATGCTGAAGCTAATGGCGAGCGTTTTTTACCTCATGAGTATATGTACAAAATGTTACTTTCTGGAGTTTTAGAAGAGTATTACGAAATTGATTTAAAAGATTCTTGGATGTACGCTGCAGCGGAAAAAAACTTGCCTATTGTTTGCCCAGGTTGGGAAGATAGTACTATGGGTAATATTTTTGCGAGCTACGTTTTAAAAGGAGAATTAAAAGCAAGTACTGTGAAATCTGGTATTGAATACATGACGTTTTTAGCAGATTGGTATACTGATAATTCATCTAAAGGTATTGGCTTTTTTCAAATAGGAGGTGGTATTGCTGGCGATTTTCCGATATGCGTGGTGCCAATGTTGTACCAAGATATGGAACGTACAGATACGCCATTCTGGAGTTATTTTTGTCAAATTAGCGACTCTACAACCAGTTATGGTTCGTATTCTGGAGCTGTACCAAACGAGAAAATTACTTGGGGTAAATTAGATATTAATACACCTAAATTTATCATCGAAAGTGATGCTACTATTGTTGCGCCATTAATTTTTGCATACCTACTAGGTCAATAGCAATGGACATAAACAATATTGAAAATATAGAATTAAAGTATCTAACTGTTGATGATTTTGAGGAGTTAAAAGCAGCAACGTTAGAGTCTTATGGCGGTGTGCTAGATTCTTATTGGAAAAAAGATCACATTCAAAAATTAACCACCATGTTTCCAGAAGGACAGGTGGTTATTAAAATTGATGGAAATTTAGCGGGCTGTGCGTTGTCTCTTATTGTCGATTACGATAAAATAGATGATAACCATACTTATAGCGATATTATTTCTGGAGAATCTTTTAAAAATCATGATCCAGAAGGCGATGTGCTTTATGGTATCGATGTGTTTATAAAGCCAGAATATAGAGGGTTGCGTTTAGGTAGAAGACTCTACGATTACAGAAAAGAAGTTTGCGAAACGTTAAACTTAAAGAGTATCGTATTTGGCGGGCGTATGCCAAATTATCATAAACATAGAGATTTAACGCCTAAAGAATATATTGAAAAAGTTAAGCGTAAGGAAATTCATGATCCGGTTTTAAACTTTCAAATATCTAATGATTTTCATCCGGTAAGGGTTTTAAAAAATTATTTAGAAGGAGATACAGCATCAAGCGAATACGCAGTTTTAATGGAGTGGGATAATATAAATTATACCAAACCTAATAAAAAAGCAAGTAGCATAAAAACGGTGGTGCGTTTAGGTTTAATACAGTGGCAAATGCGCCCCTATAAAGGCTTGGACGATTTAATGCAGCAAGTAGAATATTTTATTGATAGTGTTTCGGCATATCGCTCTGACTTTGCAGTATTTCCAGAGTTTTTTAATGCGCCTTTAATGGCTGAGTTTAACCATATGCATGAACCAGATGCTATTAGAGAGTTGGCAAAATTTACTGAAACTATTGTTAATAGAATGAAACAGTTATCTATTTCATATAATATTAATATTATTTCAGGAAGTATGCCAGAATTGATTGGTGATAAACTGTATAATGTTGGGTATTTATGCCGAAGAGATGGTAGTTTTGAGCGTTACGAAAAAATACATGTAACACCAGATGAAGCTAAGGTTTGGGGTATGCAACGTGGTGATAAATTAAAAACCTTTGAAACCGATTGTGGTAAAATAGGGATATTAATTTGTTACGATTCGGAGTTTCCTGAGTTGTCACGTTTATTGTCTGATGAAGGCATGGATATTCTATTTGTACCCTTTTTAACAGATACACAAAACGGATATTCTCGAGTGCGCTTATGTGCGCAAGCACGTGCTGTGGAGAACGAATGTTACGTTGCTATTGCTGGAAGTGTTGGTAATTTACCAAACGTGAATAACATGGATATTCAATATGCGCAGTCTGCTGTGTTTACACCATGCGACTTTTCGTTTCCAAGTAATGGGATAAAAGCTGAAGCGACAACAAATACAGAAATGATTTTGGTTGCCGATGTAGATTTAAGCTTATTGCGTGAACTACATTCTTTTGGAGCTGTTAAAAACTTGAAGGATAGACGAAAAGATTTTTATGATGTAATTCGTGTAAAGTAATCATAAATAATTATATTTATCTTGTGGCTAAATAATGCCCAAATCTAAAAAACAATTAACCCTGTTTAATGAGATTAATATGTCGTTAAATAGGGTACATGTGAAACCTAATAAAAAAAATAAAAACCAACACATGAAAAATAGAAATGAAAATTTAAAACGTGTCATTGTTGATTTTAAAAAATTGACACCTGAGATATTAGCCTTATTAGTAGAACGCTATCCTGATGGATATGATGATGATCAAATTATTTCATTTAAAAATCAGCATAACGAAATTATAGAAGCGGTAGAAGTAACCACCGATGATACTAAATATTTAGTAAAAGTAAGTTCGAAATTGGCAGTAACCATGGAGAATTATGATGAAGATGATTATGAAGATTTTGACGATAATGATCCAGAGGCTGTACAAGACCCGAGTTTAGAAGACGACGACGATAACGATTAACACAATTTAATATTATGAGAACAGCTGTTTTTAAATCTTTCGAAAACGGTTATTTTAATTTTTGGTTTGAAAACGGCGAGGAGCTAGCTTTTGAGGAAGTACATCCGCGGGTTTTAAAGCAATTCGATTTAAAAAACGATGAGTCTTTAGTTGATAAAGAATTCAGAATCACATTTGTTGAAGATGCTGATGGTGACGATGCCATCTATCGCGTTCAGAGTTTAAAACCGATAGATTAATTCATTTAATAGAATATTTTAAACCTGATGGGCTTTAAAAACCTGTCGGGTATAAAATTCCCTACTCTAAAAATAACACAACACTTATAGAATATAATGTACCGCGTAGTTGCTTACCAAGTAGCTAGTGCTATCCAAATAAAAACTAGTAAACAAGAGTTGCCGTGGCAATTAGTGTTTCAAGATAGCGATGAACTTTATTATAAAAGTTCAGATCAAAAATTTATTTACATCTTTCAATACGGGATGGTGTCTTTTTTCAATTTATCTCACGATGAAATTGAACACGCATTAAAGCAAATAAAGCCTTTTTGTTCTAATTATTTTACTGAAAAACTTTCTGAATCTGTTTCTGTAATTGTAAAACCAGAGACGTTACGAGTAACTTTCGATGATGTTGTGCTTCCTGAACTCGATCAAGAAATGATACGTTTAGTAATGCTTAATACATCGCAATCTGTGGCTTTAGATCGTTATGCAGAAATAACAGAAGAGCTTCTTATAGAAACAAATAAGCATACTTTGTTTTTAGAAGAAAGGGGAACGCTTGATATTTCGGGAAATAAATTAAAACGATTTATTGGGAAGATTTTAAATATCAAAAATAAAATTTCGGAGAACTTATATATTTTCGATTCTCCTGAAATTACATGGGATAATGAGCAGCTTAATAAGCTTAATCAGGATTTAAAACGCACCTTCGATTTACAAGACCGTTACCGATTAATTCATGATCGAATTGAGATTATAAAAGATAACCTAGAGTTGTTTAAAGATATTATGGACCATAAGGAGAGTAGCAGACTAGAATGGATTATTATCATTCTAATTGTTATCGAGGTGGTTGATATGTTTATAGGTAAGATTTTAGGCTAGTAGTAGTATTTATATAAAACAAAAGCGCATTTCAACAATCTGAAATGCGCTTTCTCATTAACTATCAATCAATCTAACAAAATTCTTAGTCTCTTTTGTGGTTCTTGCCTTTTTTATTATCGCCTTTGTTACCACGTTTATTCTTGTCTCTTTTTTCTAAAGATTCTACCCATTTAGTATATTGTTCATTGTTTAAAATCTTTTTCATTTTAGCTTTTTCAGCAATTTTGTGATCAAGCATATCATTCATCATTTTTAAACGCTCTTCTTTAGTTGGTTTTTCCGCAGTTCCAGCTTCTTTTTTAGCTTTGCGTTCTTCCATCATCGCTTTACGTTTTGTGGCGTTGTCTAAATTTATGGTGTAAATTTTATTTTGTTGCCCTTCATCTAAATCTAATGCTAAAGTCATTTTTTTAGTTTGAAGTGTTGCCATTTCATTTGCAGTAAGATTCATCATTTTTTCTCCTCTGTCATGATTTCTTGGTCCGCCTTCTTTTCTTTGAGCAGTTGCTTGTAATCCAATAAAAGCCAATGCAATAATTATTAATTTTTTCATCTTATTTAAGTTTTAATGTTTATTTGCTATTAGGACTTTCACATTTCAAAAAGGTTTAAAAAGGTTTTGAAATTTAACTAGCTTTTAACAAAAAAGGCTCCCGTTATGGAAGCCTTTTTTAGGTGTGCTAATTATGTAACCTGCTTTTATTTAGGGTCTAAAATAGCATTAATTTGTTCTACCATATCTCTAAGGTGAATATTTGTAATAGCGTTTCTAGAACCAATACGAGAGCGTACTAGGTTTTTTAAAGTAGTAAGTTCGGCACGAGAAATAGCTTTAATATCAGAGTTGCTTGTGCTCGTCATTAAATAAGCTAACCTGTTAACGTGTGCACGTTGTAAATTACGTTTATAAGTATCTATATTTTTTCCGGTGTTTAATTCTTTCCAAACACCGTTTCTTAAGTCACGCATCATGCTTGTAAGGGCGTATGCGTCGTTTCCGTTAAGCGATTCATTCTCTATCATTCGTTGCATTCTAGAGGTGCTTAAAAGGTTGTTTAACGTTCGTGTTTGCACCGCGTTAATACGTTCTATTATTCCTGAAGCCTGAATTTTATCATTAATCTCTGGAGAAATTAACCATTCTGGTGTTTCAAATAATTGATCGTTTATAAATAGTAAACAATCTTTTTGATGTTTTTTATCTACATGGCTGTAAACAGCACCTTCTTGATCGGCTGTTTTGTAGTTTTCGTAAACACCACCAACGTTATTGGCAACATGCCCCATGTAGCGGTTAAATTGTGAAAATACATGACCATACATGGTTTTTAAATCTTCATAATCAGAATTGTTTTTAGTAGTCCATTCAATTAAGTTGGGCACTACGCGTTTTAGGTTTTTTATACCATAAGTACTTGCTAAAACAGCATCGTCTCCTAAATCTTCAGTTTGCGAGCTAGGATCTATAGTTTCTCTTTGTTGTTTACCAAATCTATAAAGTGGATCGCCATCATGTGCCATAATCCAACTGTCTAAAGTTTCTTTTTCTTCATCTGCTGTTTTGTCTAAAATAGGTTTGTAACCCCAAGCAATAGAATATTTGTCATAAATACCAATATTTGGGAATAAAGAAACGCCAACATCTTCGGGTTGTGCGATGTAATTAAAACGGGCATAATCCATAATAGAAGGAGCTGTTCCGTATTTTTTTGTGAATTCAGGATCACGTAAATCTTCTACTTTATAAGCAGAGCTACTTCCCATGTTATGTGGTAAACCTAAAGTGTGTCCAACTTCGTGAGATGATACAAAACGGATTAGTTCTCCCATAACCTCATCACTAAATTCTGAGTTTTGAGCGGCTTTGTTTGCAGCGGCAGTTTGAGTAAAGAACCAACCGTTTACTAAGCTCATTACGTTGTGGTACCAGTTTATATCCGATTCTAGTATTTCACCAGATCTTGGGTCGCTAACGTGTGGGCCATTTGCATTTGGTATTGGCGATGCTAAGTAACGCACAACAGAATAACGTGCATCTTCTGGAGTCCATTCTGGATCTTCTTCTACACTTGGCGGATCTTTAGCGATAATGGCGTTTTTAAAACCTGCGGCTTCAAAAGCAGTTTGCCAATCTTCAATACCTTGCTTAATATATTTTCTCCATTTTACAGGAGTTGCTCTATCTATGTAATAAACAATTTGCTTTTTAGGTTCAACCAGTTCACCATTTTTAAACTTTTCTAGATCTTCATCTTTCACTTCTAATCTCCAACGATCTAAATAAGTTAGTCGTTTACTTTTTTGAGCTTCTAAGCCATAATCGGTTTGGTTACTTGTAAACCATCCTACACGTTTGTCGAAATATCGACGTTTCATTGGTGTTTTCGGTAGTAAAATCATGGAGTTATTGATTTCAATACTAATAGTTCCTGTGCTAGAGTTTGATGGAGGGTTTGATGCGTAGTATGTTTTTACATGGCGCGCTTCAATGTTTAAAGGGTAACTTTTTACAGATTCTATGTAAGATTTGCTCTCGTCTAATCGAGATACTTTGTAGTTCTTTTTGTTTCGAACGCTTAAGCCTAGCGAGTTTACATCTTTTTTGTATAAATCGGTAACGTCGATAACTGTTGCAGTAGAGTCTTTACTAAAAGCTTTTATAGGAAAAGCATATAAAATAGGTTCGAAATTAGAGTTTACCACAGCCTCGTGAATCGGTAAGGATTTATCGGCTACTACGTTATTAGATACTACACGTAGCAATACTTTTTTATCTTTTACTTGCCAGCGTAACACTTGTGTGTTTTCTTTTCCACCGCCAAAGCCAAGTCCGCTTGCTGTTTTAGCAATTCTGGTCACCATAAGCATTTCTCTATCGAAAAGAGAATCTGGAATTTCATACAAATATTTATCGTCTATAGTATGGATTTTAAATAGACCGATATCTGTTTTTGCATCTTTTGTAACGATTTTACTGTACGGCTGAATTTGTTGTTTTTTCAGTTTGTCGGCCTTCGCTTTTTTTGCGAGCATAACCTTTTTAGCCGCATTGGCTTCAGCTGTCTTTTTTGCAGAATTACAAGACAGAATTATTGTTGTTAGAGACAACAATAATAGTTTGGTAGTTTTTTTCAAATTATTATTGGGTTAGTTAATAACGTGAAAATATTTATTTTATATAAAATTATAACCTAGAGCGGTAAAAATTAACGAAAGTTTAGTTAAAATTAACAAAAACCTGATTTTTTATTAATTAAGCACAGGTATTTTTATGTTGAATCCGGTTTGGAAATCTGGAGCATTATTAACCAGAAAATCTTCTTTTACATAAAAAGCCAATTGCATATTTGGCATGCCGTAAGTATAGGTGAAATTCCAATTGGTTAATGTTTTATAAAGCGTGCTTACACCATGTTGCCAACCTCCATTTATTTCTTGCCATTTACCAATAAGTTTATAGTAGCCGGCTTCATCTTTTTTGTTGTAACGCGATTGTAATTGGTAATTAATACTAAAGGCATTATAGTTTCCTTTTTTAGTGTATTTTGTGATTTCAACGGTGCTTTCTGTAGTTGCTAAAAAAGGGTTATTACCCAAATCTACATTGTCTTTGAAATCTATAATGTTTTTGCGTAATAGATTTGCACCTAATGCAATATTAAGTTCGTATTGGTTTTTTAATTTAATATGCTTTACTGCGTTTGCTGAAACTCCGAGGTCTATAGCAGAATTATATTTTGAAGTATTTAAACCTAAATGACTTCCGAAGTTTATAAAGATGTTGCGGCTTTTGTTTATTAAAAACTCTGGATAGTAATAGTGGTTAAGTTCAATGCCACCAATAAAAAAATCGTTATTCTCAAACTCTAAAATTTTTCCGTTTCTATCGGTGTACTTAAAGTCTACTTTATTTAAGCCATAGTAACGCCTTCCGTAGGGATCTTCACCACCAGCAATATTACTATGGAACCACTCTATACTTTCATCACTTGTAAAAATCGAAAACGGATATTTGCCTTTTGTTATTAAGTGAGAACGGAGCGATATGCTCAACTCATGATGCTTAGATAATGGCAGGCTTAAACTAGTACGAAATTCTTTAATTACTGCATCCACAACAATGTTCATGTAATCGGCAGGTGTGGTTTCTTGATCAATAAAATCAAAACGGCGATCGTGCCATTTAACTTGGCTAAGTTGTGCTCGTATTTCTGGATCTTTAGGTAAATATGCTTCCACGAATGGGTGAAAGGTATTTCCGTTAGATATGTTGAAATTAAAAGTTTTACGTTTAGGAGCGTGAAATTTAAAGTTGGTGGAAATTCTTGAGCTGAACATACCGAAATGATGTGTCGCTAATTGATTTGGGCTATCTATACCGTTTTTAAAAACGATAGTATCATTTTGTTGTGCTTTCAGAATAGAAGAGCATAAAAAACAGATTACTAATATAATAGCTTTATTCATTACACAAATGTAAATAAACTAATTAAATATGTGATTAAGAATTTTATGACGCACCTTCTTGGAAATCCCTAGTAAGGTTTAAAGTTGTTAAATATAAGGCTTCGCTTTCCATTTTGCTTTTTAACCAAGCGTAAAAACTCATCACAAAAATATCTTCCTTCTCATTGCTAATCCAAACAAAGCTCTGTTCTACAGTGTTTTTAAAAGCTTCGGAAGTTATACTTTCTGGATTTTTATAAAACTGTTCTACAAAACCTAAGAAAATAATAACACGTTCTTGATTTATGCTTTTTAAGTAATTGAAGTGTGAGCGTTTAAAGCTTAATAATCTTGATTCTACCAAGTCGATATTATTTAATTCTATATGAAGTAATATTTCAATAATATTCTTTTTCATAGTCCATTCTTTTCCTTTTTTTTCGGTGTACCAGTTATCGGTATGATAAAATTTAGAAAATAATTGATGTGCTTTTTTGAATTCATTATTCTGAAAGTAAAAAACAATTAAACTTAATCTAATCCCTAATAAAGACTCAATGTCGTCATGCTTTTTAGGATTTATTTGTTCTAAAAGTAGAATGGCCTCGTTTTGTTTGTTCGAGAAGTTTAAGTTTAATCCGAGTAAAAGATGATGTTTTAATATAAAGCTGTTGAAGTATTTGTTTTGAGCATTTTGCATTTCACTTAACATCAATTTGAGATAGTGTTGAGATGCGCTAAATTTTTTATTTCTGAAAAGTGTGTTTGCAATTAAATACAATATTTGAATATGATAATAGATCTGTTTGTCTTTGTTTTTATGCTGAAGTATAGTTTCGTAGGTTTTAATTAAAAAGGGTTCGGTTTTTAAATAATCGTTGGTTACAAAAGCTGAAAGTCCAATAATAGACATAAGTTGATAGAGTGATTTAAAAGATAAAGCTTCGGTTATGCTTATGTTGTGATCTATTAAAATCTGATTTAAAATTGTTTCAAAATCTATAACTGCACCTTGATAAGTAATACTGTTTAATGTTTGGCGAACTTTGGAATAGACTACATTAAGCTCATCTTCTAAATAATGATTTTTTTGATTTTGCTTAAATTTTAAAATTTCATCTTCCAAATTTAAACTTGGATTGGCATAGGCATATTGAATTTTAGTGTGGTAAATTTCATTTAACATCGGGAACAAAAAATGCTCCTTTGCTAATAATTCGGCCTTATTCAAAATTTTATAAGCTACTTTGTATTGTTTATGTTGCAAACATTTTCTGGCTGCGAGTATGTATTTAATAATTTGCATATCGGTCGAGCTCTCTTCTTGTAAACTCGAATTCGCAATAAAATCGATAATAGATTGATATAGCCGTTTACGTAAAGCATGGTAAGCTCCCGATTTTTCAGTGCCGTAAATTTCAATGCAAATCGCCTTTGTTGGCAGCTCATTACTTAATAGTAGCTTAAAGAGTTTTATGTTCTTCACGTCGCTACGTTTATTCTTTTTTTCTAAGTATGAAATAAAAAACTGCTCTTCTTCAGTAGAAAAAGTAGAAACTATGGCGTTTAAATCATTCATTTAGTCGTCAGTAAATAGTTGTTATATGCTATAAAAATAATATTTATTTAATGAAATTATTAAATTATATCGTCAGTTTTATTAAAATATTGTGTTTGTCATGTTTCCGAAGTATCGCAAATTTGCCATGTAATCATTAAAACAAAAATTATGAATTATCAAACAACAGTTTCAGTAGACGAAAAACCTTCTGATAAAAAAAAGAAAAAAGAAAATAAGCTTTACGATAAAAAACCAACTGCTGCATTTATAGGAGCGTCGTGGTCGGCACTATTAATAGGGATGACATCATTTTGCATTGGTTTGTGGAATGCAGATATGTTACTTAATGAAAAGGGGTATTACTTTACTATTTTGCTCTTTGGTTTGTTCTCCGTAATCTCTGTGCAAAAAGCGGTACGTGATAGAATGGAAAACATACCAGTAACCGATATGTATTATGGTATTAGTTGGTTTACAACGGTAGCATCTATTGTGTTGCTTGTTATCGGGCTTTGGAATGCCAATTTACTTTTAAGTGAAAAGGGATTTTATGGTATGGCATTTTTATTGAGTTTATTTGCCGCCATTGCAGTGCAAAAAAATACGCGAGATGTTCAATTTGTTGATAATGGCAAAGATGATGATGCTTAATAGTAATTATAATCAAAACACAAAACATAACGATTTGTTTTGATGGTTGGTTAGCTAACCCAAAACCTCGCGGCTAAGTGTTGCGAGGTTTTAAATAATAGTATCTTTAAAATTGTTAAAATAAAAAGTATGTCATCAAAACTTCAAAGCGATATAAAGGAGCTTGTTAAACATAAAGTGATATCTGAAGATGTTGCTTTAAAAATTGAAACTTATTATCAATCTAAGGAGTCTCAAACTTCAAACCGTTTGTTTACAGTATTTGCTGTTTTAGGTTCTACATTGGTAGGGTTAGGGCTTATTCTAATATTAGCTCATAATTGGGACCATTTTTCGCGAACTATAAAAACTACTTTTGCTTTTTTACCATTAATTATTGGGCAGTTCTTTGTTGGTTATTCTATTTTACGCCGTAAAAGTGAAACTTGGAAAGAGGCTTCTGGAGTATTTTTGTTTTTTGCTGTAGGGGCAAGTATGGCTTTGGTTAGCCAGATTTATAATATACCGGGAGATTTAAGTAGTTATCTGTTAACTTGGGTATTACTTTGTTTGCCTCTTGTCTATTTACTAAAGTCGAATGCTTTAGCACTTTTGCATCTCGTTTTTATAACTTGTTATGCGTGTTCTTTTGGTTATTTTACCAGTAGTAAAACGCCATGGTTATATTTGGTTGGTTTAAGTTTGTATTTACCGTATTATCTAAAACTAGGGAAAGATAAAAACATAAGCTCTGTTTTAAACTGGCTTACACCTTTAAGTTTGGTTATTGTTTTAGGTGCTTTTATAGATCATGATGAGCAAACTGGTTTTTTAATGTATGTTGTTTTGTTTGGCTTGCTGTATAATATTGGTAGAATGCCATTTTACGCCAATGAGAAATTAAGACGAAATGGATATTTAATTATTGGCTCGTTAGGAACGGTTTGTATGCTTTTAATAGCTAGTTTTAAATGGTTTTGGGAAGGTGTTTTTAATCAAGGATATAATTTTGAATCACAAGAATTTGTTATCACATTAATCTTTTTTATTGCTGCTTCTGTACTTTTAGTTCATTCTGTCATTAAAAGGGGGATTTCCAATGTTAATCTTTTTCAGGTGAGTTTTATATGTTTTACTATTTTGTTTTATCTAGTATTAGTAGATGGTTCAATAGCTGTAATATTAAATAATTTGTTTGTTTTAGCTTTAGGAATTATGGCAGTTAAAATTGGTGCCGAAAGGTTTCATTTAGGTGTTTTAAACTATGGGCTGCTTATTGTTACGGCATTAATTACTTGTCGTTTTTTCGATACCGATATCAGTTTTGTTTTTCGGGGATTATTATTTGTTAGTGTTGGTGTTGGTTTCTTTTTAACGAATTATATAATGCTTAAAAAGAGAAAAAATAATGAAACGCCTAAAATTTAAGATTATGAAAACTAAATATATATTCATTCTATTTATACTTGTTGCGCTGGTGCAACTGTCTATTCCTGCTCAAATGATTTTTAGTCAAGAAGCTGTTTTAAAATCAGGTGTGGCTTATAAGTTTAAAACACAACCTGTAGATCCGAGTGATCCATTTAAAGGAAAATATATCACACTTAATTTTGATGTAAGCAACTATAAAACTAAAGATTCCTTATGGGAACGTAATGATGAGGTTCTTGTTTATTTAACAACAGATTCGCTAGGTTATGCTAAAATAGACGCCGTAAGTAAATATGTTTTAGAACGAAATACTAACGATTATGTAAAAGCAAAAGCGTATTGGTATTCAACATACTCCAAAGAGTTAGTTATTCGATTTCCTTTCAATAAATATTATATGAAAGAAACAAAAGCCTACGCAGCGGAAACTGCAGTAAGAGATAGACAGCGTGATTCGTTAGTAAACAATACGCATGCCTTAGTTTATGTGCAAGAAGGAGAAGCTGTTTTAAAAGATGTTATTATTGATGATATCTCGATTAAGGATTATGTTGAAAAAAGTAATTTAGATTAAATGTTTTAGGTTGAAACAGTGCTAGTTTTCTTAAAAAATTAACAAGTGATGCGCTTTACTCTTAAAGAAAAGATAAAACTATGGCAAAGCATGTTAAACAAATCTAAACAAGTATTATGGTTTCGGGTTTAGGCTGTTTCTTTGTATAGAATTTAAGGAGTAGTTAACCTTAAAAGTTAATTTTCATAAAAGTTGATTAGTTAGTTAGTTAGTTAGTTAGTTAGTTATAAAAAGCCCGTAATTTTGAATAAAAATTACGGGCTTTTTTATACTTAAAAAATAGCGTTGTATTCATCGTTATTTCTTAAAAAATTAACAAGTAGCGGTCTTTATTCTTAAAGAAAATATAAAACTATAACAAAGCATGTTAAACAAATCTAAACAAGTATTATGGTTTCGAATTTAGGCTGTTTCTTTGTATAGAATTTAAGGAGTAGTTAACCTTAAAAGTTAATTTTCATAAAGTTGATTAGTTAATTAGTTAGTTGAAAAAGCCCGTGATTTGAATAAAAATCACGGGCTTTTTTATGTTTAAAAATAATACTTATTCATCGAATTCCTTAAAAAAAATAACAACTCATCGAGTTTAATCTTAAAGAAATTATAAAATACACCAAAAGTGTGTTAAACAAATCTAAACAAGGATTAGGTTTTCGAATTTAGGCTGTTTCTTTGTATAGAATTTAAGGAGTAGTTAACCTTAAATCTCAATTTCATAAAAGTTGATAAGTTAGTTAGTTATTAAAAGGCCCGTAATTTTAGTTAAATTACGGGCCTTTTTATGTCCTAGAATATATTAGTGATTATACGGCTTCTACAAATAAGCCATCATCGGTTTTTGTAACCTTAGCCAAATTATTTTTTGTTAAGCCTTTAATGGTTTTATCCCATTTTTTATTAGACAACCCACTTTGTGTTTTTAAAGTGTTTAAATCTATATTTCCAACCTTTTCAATTAAGGCAAGTAAAGCTTTTTCATCGTCATTCAATTCAACTGAAGACGCTTTCTTTTCAGGTCGCATTTGCGGAAAGAATAAAACCTCTTGTATAGACTGGTTGTTTGTTAAAAACATAATTAAACGGTCCATACCAATACCCATACCAGATGTTGGAGGCATACCGTATTCTAGAGCGCGTAAAAAATCTTCATCAATAAATTCCGTAGCTTCATCATCACCTTTTTTAGCAAGCTTTAATTGGTGCTCAAAACGCTCACGTTGGTCAATAGGGTCGTTTAATTCAGAATATGCATTTGCAATTTCTTTACCACAAACCATTAACTCAAAGCGCTCAGTAAGTTCAGGGTTGTCTCTATGCTCTTTACACAGTGGACTCATTTCCTTTGGGTAATCTGTAATAAAAGTGGGTTGTATGTAGTTGCCTTCACACTTTTCACCAAAAATTTCATCAATTAATTTACCTTTACCCATGGTGTCATCCACCTCAATATGCATGCCTTTTGCAGCAGCTCTAATTTCATCTTCAGTTTTACCAGTAATATCAAACCCAGTAAAGTGTTTAATAGAGTCTGCCATAGTAACACGAGCGTAAGGCGCTTTAAAATCAATTTTATGCTCACCAAAAGTAGCCTCGCTTTTTCCGTTTACGGCAATAGCACAATGCTCTAAAAGTTGCTCACAGAAATCCATCATCCAGTTGTAATCTTTGTATGATACGTAGATTTCCATGGCTGTAAATTCAGGATTATGCGTTCTGTCCATCCCTTCATTTCTAAAGTTTTTCGAGAATTCGTAAACCCCATCAAAACCACCAACAATAAGTCGTTTTAAATACAACTCGTTGGCAATTCGCATATACAACGGGATATCCAAACTGTTGTGGTGTGTAATAAATGGGCGCGCCGCAGCACCACCCGGAATAGGTTGTAAAACCGGAGTTTCAACCTCAAAATATCCAGCACCGTTAAAAAACGAACGCATGGCATTAAATAATTTAGTACGCTTAACAAATACCTCTTTTACGTGTGGGTTAACCACTAAATCGGCATAACGTTGGCGGTAACGTAATTCAGGATCGGTAAAAGCATCAAATACTTTTCCGTCTTTTTCTTTCGGTAATGGTAATGGTTTTAAAGCCTTACTTAATAAAGTAAAATCTTTAACACGAACAGTTTTTTCGCCAACCTTAGTTGTAAACAAATTACCTTCAATACCAACAAAATCACCTAAATCTAGTAATTTCTTTAAAACATCATTGTATTTGGTTTTATCTTCACCAGCGCAAATTTCGTCACGGTTAAAATATACCTGTATACGTCCTTCGCCGTCTTGCAACTGCGCGAACGATGCTTTACCTTGTATGTTTATTGCCATCAATCTACCAGCAACAACCACCTGTTTTTCTTCTGTAAAATCCTGTTTTATCGATTTCGATGTGTGGGTTACAGGGTATAAATCCGCTGGATATGGGTTAATGCCCATAGTGCGTAATTTTACTAATTTCTCTCTCCTTACAAGTTCTTGTTCTGATAATTGCGACATAGTCTAAATGCTCTAAAAATTTTAAAGGCACAAAGATAAACATTTGGTGGTCCATTTTCCATTAACAATTACTCATTTTTTTTTGGGCGCTACCACAAGGGTCGGGCTATACGTTGCAAGTCCTCGCAGGTCCAATTACCATTGGTCCTGCTGTGGGCTTTTCACTGCTATCCCTAGCGCAAGCCATCTGGCGAAGTTGTTTTATAAATAGCAATGTGTTTTTGTTATTAGGTAAATTCAATATCTGAAACTCTTAAACTTTAAAAAAAGCTGTAACAAAACGTTTAATAAAACGTCAAATAATTAAAATCATCAATCAAAATCAAATCATTATGAGTTTCTGGAGAGTTTTACTTTCAATCATTTGTCCGCCATTGGCCGTTTTAGATAAAGGCTGCGGATCTATAATAATCGTTTTCTTGCTATGGCTTTGTGGCTGGGTACCAGGCGTCATTGCAGCGCTAGTTATTTTAAATAACCCTAAAAATTAAATTTTAGTTTATTTATTAGAATAAAAAAAGGGTCGTTACAACAATTAGTTGCAACGACCCTCTAAAATAAGATTAGATATAGCTTATTGACAATAAGGCACTGTAAATGTACCTTCAACAGTTTTATCAGAACTAGAATCGGCTTTAATTTTTACAGTAATTTCAGTCTCAGTAAGTGATGTAACTTCAACAGTGGCAGCTAAATAGTTGTAAGGCGCTTCTCCATCTTTATTGAAAATAACATTTATCCCTTCATAAACACCTACTTCAGGTGTAACGTAAGTAGATATTTCTAGGTCATAATCAAGAACAGAAGATTCACAGTCGGCGGCTATATTTGTAATATTTACAGAAATATCTTCGCCAGAATCGAATGCTTTACCTCCTAAAGCTGTAAAATCATTTCCAAATACTTGTCCTTGTAATATTTGATTAGAAATGTTATCTCCTGAATTGTCGTCGTCGTCCGAACAACTTATCATTAGAGAAATTAATAATGTTAATGAAATTTTAAAGTAGGTTTTCATGGGTTTTGTTTTTTGTGAACAGCAAGGTTAATGATAATATTTGATATAATAAAATTCTTTCATTTATTAAGTAATCAGTTTTTCTAATCACCCCAAATTGATGGTTAGTCTTCTTTTTCTGTAATATTTCAGCTTATAGATTCTATTCTGTAGGTTTAGAGTTTGGGTCTAAAAGTTTGATTTTGAGTTTGCTTTGTTCTTTTTTTTACCTGAATTCTTGCGGAACAAAAACGGGTAAATTCATCGAAAAAAAGAAAATATTTCATTATTTTTGTACTTCATTTTTAATAAGATAGCAAGCCGTTAATTATGTAGATCGCCAACTGTGAACTACTAAATACGGAATGCCAACTGAATACTTAAAAACCATGTTCAATAATTTAAGCGATAAATTAGATAAAGCCTTACACGTATTAAAAGGTCACGGAAGCATAACCGAAGTAAACGTAGCCGAAACTTTAAAAGAAGTTCGTCGTGCACTTTTAGATGCCGATGTTAACTTTAAAATAGCCAAAGATTTTACCAACCGAGTAAAAGAAAAAGCACTAGGGCAAGACGTTTTAACCACTCTGCAACCAGGGCAATTAATGGTTAAAATTGTAAAAGATGAGCTTACCGAACTTATGGGTGGCGATGTAGAAGGGATTAATTTATCTGGCACTCCAAGTATTATTTTAATGTCGGGTTTACAAGGGTCTGGTAAAACAACCTTTTCTGGTAAACTTGCAAATTATTTAAAAAACAAAAAAACTAAAAAACCTTTATTGGTAGCCTGTGATGTTTATCGTCCGGCGGCAATCGATCAGTTACACGTTGTTGGTGATCAAATTGGTGTAGAGGTTTTTAGTGATAGAGGTAATACCGATCCGGTGGCTATTTCGCAAGCAGGTATTGCGCATGCAAAAGCAAACGGACATAATGTTGTTATTATTGATACTGCGGGTCGTTTAGCTGTAGATGAGGCGATGATGACCGAAATATCAAACATTCATAAAGCTATAAATCCACAAGAGACTTTGTTTGTTGTAGATTCTATGACGGGACAAGATGCTGTAAATACGGCAAAATCTTTTAACGATGTCTTAAACTTCGATGGTGTTATCCTTACTAAATTAGATGGTGATACTCGAGGTGGAGCAGCAATTTCTATTAAATCGGTAGTAAATAAACCCATTAAGTTTATTGGTACTGGTGAGAAAATGGAAGCTATCGATGTGTTTTATCCATCACGTATGGCCGACCGTATTTTAGGTATGGGAGATGTGGTGTCTTTAGTAGAGCGTGCACAAGAGCAATTTGATGAGGTTGAAGCAAGAAAACTTCAAAAGAAAATTGCTAAAAATCAATTCGGTTTCGACGATTTCTTAAAGCAAATTCAGCAAATAAAGAAAATGGGAAACATGAAAGACCTTATGGGTATGATTCCTGGTGCGGGTAAAATGCTTAAAGATGTTGATATCGATGATGATGCTTTTAAAGGTATTGAAGCTATTATTCATTCTATGACACCAAGCGAAAGAACAAACCCTGCTATTATTAACGCCAGTAGAAAAGTAAGAATAGGTAAAGGTTCTGGTACTTCTGTACAACAAGTAAATCAACTTTTAAAGCAATTCAACCAAATGAGCAAAATGATGAAGATGATGCAAGGTGGTGGTGGCAAAAAGATGATGCAGATGATGCAGAATATGAAATAATTATTTAGTTTACAGTCTCAGTCTCAGTCTCAGTCTCAGTCTCAGTCTCAGTTTACAGTTGAAGTATGGATTTTAAAGAATTATTGGCCTATAAAAAAGCATTCGATTTGTCAATGCATATTTTTAATGTGTCAAAAGGTTTTCCAAAGGAGGAGACTTATTCTTTAACCGATCAAATTAGGAGAAGTTCTCGCTCTGTTTGCGCAAATATAGCAGAGGCATATCGTAAAAGGCGATATCCTAAACATTTCATTAGTAAATTAACAGATGCAGACGGAGAGAATTCTGAAACGAATACGTGGATAGATTTTGCTTTGGCTTGTAATTATATATCATCGGAAGATTATATGCATTTTTCGGAACAAGGAAAAGAGATTGGTAGACTAATAAATTACATGATAAATAATCCGGGGAAATTCGGAGTAAAAATAGAAGGTTAAAATAAAAATAACGCATGCTTGAAATTTTGAGTATGCATATAAGAGTGAGCACTGTGACCGCGACTGCCACTGAAAACTATATTTTATATGACAATTTTAGACGGAAAAAAAGTAAGTAACGACATTAAAGATGAAATCGCCGAGCATGTAAAAGCTATGGTTTCTAAAGGAGAAAAAGTGCCACATCTTGCTGCTATTTTAGTTGGTACAGACGGTGCAAGTATGACTTACGTAAATGCAAAAGTAAAAGCTTGTGAACGTATTGGTTTTAATTCTACTTTAATAGATTTGCCAGATTATACTACTGAAGAAGAATTACTTCAAAAAATTGATCAATTAAATACTGATAACGATATTGATGGTTTTATAGTGCAATTACCATTGCCAAAACACATCGATGAGCAAAAGGTTTTAATGGCTGTAAACCCAGATAAAGATGTTGATGGTTTCCATCCAACAAACGTCGGGAAAATGGCTTTAGATTTGCCAACTTTTCTACCTGCAACACCTTATGGTATTATGGAGTTGTTAGAGCGTTATCAAATTGAAACCTCTGGTAAGAACGTTGTTGTTTTAGGACGTAGTCATATCGTTGGTCGCCCAATGAGTATTTTAATGAGCCAGAAAAGAAAAGCTGGTGATGCTACCGTAACTGTAGTGCACAGTCGTTCTAAAAACTTAAAAAAAATTACTTTAGAAGCTGATATTGTTGTTGCTGCTATTGGTATTTCGGAGTTTTTAACAGGAGATATGGTTAAGGAAGATGTTGTAATTATCGATGTTGGAATTACACGTGTGCCAGATGCTACTAAAAAAACAGGGTATAGATTAGCTGGAGATGTAGAGTTCGAAAGTGTAAGTAAAAAAGCAAGTTATATTACACCGGTACCGGGAGGTGTTGGCCCAATGACGATTGCAATGTTGCTTAAAAATACGTTATTGGCTCGAGAAAGAAATTTGTAATAAGCGCTTAAACATTAATAAAACAGATAGAATATGCTAGATGCATTAATATTAAGATATTTAACAAAAAGAGGTGTAATAGCCTATTTCGCGGGGCAAATAATATTTTTTGGTTTGTTAGCGTTTTATATTTTTGGAATAGAAGATAGCTCTATGGATCAGGGTGAAACACCATTTTTTATAGGAATGGTTGTTATCGCTTTAGTTTGGGCAGGTGTATGCTTGTTGTTTTGGAAGAAGCCAAAGGAAACTAAAGATTTGAATACCGCGGAAACTGAAAGTTAAAAGGTAGAAATAAGAAAAATAAAAAAGCCTCAAATTTAAATTTGAGGCTTTTTTTTATGCTTTACGTTTTTTATTGTCTTCATAAGTTTTTGTGGAATCTTCCAAAAGCTTATTTAAATCAATGAATTCTTCTTTGCTTAAGTCGCGATATTCGCCAATAGGCATATCGAGTTTAATATTCATAATTCTAACACGTTTTAAAGTCTCTACCTCGTAGTTTAGGTAATCGCACATACGGCGAATTTGACGGTTTAAACCTTGTGTTAAAATAATTTTGAAGGTATAAGTGTTTATTTTTTGAACCTCACATTTCTTTGTGGTTTTGTTTAGTTCTTCCAGAGGGATACCGCCCGCCATGCGTTCAATAAACGTTTGAGAAATTGGTTTATCAACCGTTACCACGTATTCTTTTTCGTGATTGTTACTAGCACGTAGAATCTTATTTACAATATCTCCATCATCGGTTAAAAGAATTAGGCCTTCACTCGGCTTATCTAATCGTCCAATAGGGAAAATACGTTTCGGGTAATTTATAAAATCAATGATGTTATCTTTTTCCACGGAAGTGTCTGTTGTACAAACAATACCTACGGGTTTATTGAATGCTAAATAAACAAACGATGTTTTAGTATTTGTAATTTCTTTGCCATCAACGCATACTACATCGTTAGGCGCGATTTTAGTCCCCATTTCTGGTATACTGCCATTAATTGTTACGCGTCCGGCATCGATTAGTTTATCGGCTTCTCTGCGCGAGCAATAACCAACTTCACTTAAAAATTTATTAATACGTTTTAATTGTACTTCCATCTTGCAAAAATAGGTTAATTAAGTGTTTAAAAAGTCTAAAATATGATTGTAAACTAAATCTGATTTTAAACCATGTCCAAAACCTTTAGTAGAAACAAACTCACCATTTGCGTAGTTTTGTTTAAATTTCAATCCATCTTTATAAGGAATAATTCTATCTTTTTTATCGTGAACAATAAGTCCTTTTGCTTTAAACTCTTGGGTAAATTGTGCTGCATTAAAATATTCAGGCAAATTATTAAAACGTTTTAAAACATAGGTATTCATTGCTTTAGAAACGCGTTTGTTATAACCCATCATATCTATATATCTAGAGAAAACACCTGTAAAATCTGCAGGAGCTCCTAGAAGCACAAGTTTATCTACATGGTCTATTGGTAAATTATAATTACCAAAAGCGGTAGCCATGCCGCCAACTGAATGCCCGATAATAGTTGTTGCTTTAAACTTTTTAGCCACAGCGTGTATACATTCAGAATAAATTAAAGCGTTAAAAAGTTTTCCGCCAGAACTTCCGTGTGCAGGAGCATCTAGTGCAATCACGTTATAATCTTCAGCTTTTAGAAGTTCAATTAAATCTTTCCAGCGGTAGGTGTTGCTTTCCCATCCATGTGCCAACAAAATAGTGTCTTTTTTACCGGGCCACTGGTAAGTTTTTATTTTAATATCGTTGCAAATAAGTTCGTCTTGTTGTGCACTTTTTAAGTAAGCGGCTTGCTTTTCGTTAGTTTTACCTTTTTTAGGAGAAGAAAATAAAACGATTGATAGGTGTGCAGCGTATTTTGGAGCTAAAAAACCAATAGCATTTATGCCGTTGCCAATAATTTTAGGGATATATTTTTTCATTTTTGTTTACGCTTCTCGGTTTACTAAATCTATTGAAAAAGCTGGGGTGCAAATAGCAATATATTCGCAAACTTCAGTAAATGGATTAGAGTATTGTACTCTAGTATTGCGTTCAATTTTTATAGATTGTCCCGCTTCTAAAACAATAGTTTCGCCATCGATAATAAATTGTTTTTTACCACTAATAATAAAGGTGAACTCATCGAATTCAGGAGTTTGAAAAGGCTCACTCCAGCCTGCAGGGGCTTTCATGTGTGCAATGCTGATGTCTTTATTGCCATCAGTTGTGTTTCCAAAATGTTCTTTAATTACTTTACCATCGGTTGTTGGTACAATAAAGGGATTGGCTTGAATGGTATATTTTTTTTTAGACATATCTATAATTTTACTTTTGTCTTATTGCTGTTTTACGTTAATCTTTCTCCTTAAAATATTGTAATTTTGCAGCCTATGAATAAGCAAATTGAACTGCAGGATTTAGGCTATAAAGATTATAAAGATACTTGGGATTACCAAGAGGCTTTGTTTAAGGGTATTGTTGATGCAAAAATAAAGAATAGGAGAGAGGAAACCGCTCTAAAAACCAAAAACTATTTTTTGTTTGTTACGCATCCGCATGTATATACTTTGGGTAAAAGTGGCGATTTGTCGAACTTGCTTTTAAATGAAGCACAGTTGGCCGAAAAAGGAGCAAGCTTTTATAAAATAAATAGAGGAGGAGATATTACCTACCATGGACCTGGGCAAATTGTTGGATATCCTATTTTAGATTTGGAGAATTTTTTCACCGATATTCATAAATATTTACGCTTTTTAGAAGAAATGATTATTTTAACTTTAGCAGAATATGGATTAAAGGCCGAAAGAAGTCCTGGTGAAACAGGAGTTTGGCTTGATGTTGGAACACCTTTTGCTCGAAAAATTTGTGCTATGGGTGTGCGCGCAAGTCGTTGGGTTACCATGCATGGATTTGCACTTAATGTAAATGCTAATTTGGGGTATTTTGATAATATTATACCATGTGGTATTCGCGGTAAAGCAGTAACATCACTTAATGTAGAGTTGGCTCAAAAAACAGTTGATGAGGTTGAGGTAAAAGAAAAATTACTAAAACATTTTAAAGCCCTTTTTGAAGCTGAATTTGCTTAAAAAGAACCGCGATTATTTAAATAATAAATTGTTTTTACTTTAAAAAATAAAATTTGATATCACCAGCATCCATAGATTTAGTATTTGAAACCGCCCGAGTAGAGGAGGTTATTGGCGATTTTGTAAACTTAAAAAAAGCAGGAAGTAACTTTAAAGGGTTAAGCCCTTTTAGTGACGAGCGCTCGCCAAGTTTTGTGGTATCGCCAGTGAAGCAAATCTGGAAAGATTTTTCAACAGGAAAAGGGGGGACATCGGTGTCTTTTTTAATGGAGCACGAGCATTTTACTTATCCTGAAGCTATAAAGTATTTAGCAAAAAAGTATAATATTGAAATAGAAGAAACCGAACAATCTAACGAACAAAAAGAACAAGCTAATGAGCGCGAAAGTTTGTATTTGGTTAGTGAATTCGCAAATACTTATTTTCAGAAAATTCTTCATAAAACCGACCAAGGAAAATCTATTGGATTAAGTTATTTTAAAGAGCGTGGTTTTACAGAAGAAACTATTAAAAAATTTGATTTAGGATATTCACTAAACGAATGGCAAGGTTTTACCGATGAGGCTTTAAAACAAGGTTATAATATCGATTTTTTAGCAAAAACAGGGTTAACTATTGTTAAAGGAGATAAACGTTTCGATCGTTTTAAAGGTCGTGTGTTGTTTCCTATAAAAAGTATGAGTGGCCGTGTGTTAGGTTTTGGTGGCCGTATTTTGGTGCTTGATAAAAAAGCAGCGAAGTATATGAATTCGCCAGAAAGTGATATCTACCATAAGAGTAAGGTGTTGTATGGTATTTATCATGCTAAGCAAAGTATTGCAAAAGAAGATAACTGTTATTTGGTTGAAGGTTATACCGATGTTATTCAGTTTCATCAAACAGGGATAACAAATGTTGTGGCATCTTCTGGTACCGCATTAACGCCAGATCAAATTAGATTAATAAATAGACTTACCAAAAATATTACCGTGCTTTTTGATGGAGATGCTGCAGGTATGCGAGCATCGCTGCGTGGTATCGATTTAATTTTAGAGCAAGGCATGAACGTTAAGGTGTGTACCTTTCCTGAAGGAGAAGATCCCGATAGTTTTGCAAAACAAAATACCTTAGAAGAACTATCTACGTATTTAACTGAAAATGCTAAGGATTTTATTCAATTTAAAGCTTCTATTTTATTCGAAGAGTCTAAAAACGATCCGATTAAAAAAGCAGATACGGTTAGAGATATTGTAAATAGTATTTCTAAAATTCCAGATCAGATAAAGAAAGAGATTTACATTCAGGAGTGTGCTCGTATAATGGATATGAGCGAATCTGTATTATTCAGTACGCTCGCACAAATTGAGAGTAAAACGGCTAAAGATAATAGCGCGAAACCAGCAACTAATAAGCAGAATTATAATATGGATCCGAATATGGATCCAAATCAAGACCCAAGAGAAGGTCCTCCGGATAATTATCCGTTTGAGGTAATTACTAATAAAGAACCGGTAAAAAAAGTAGATGTTCAGTATCTTTTAGAACGAAAAATTATTGAAGTACTATTGCTTTATGGTAATGAGGTAGAGGAGTTCGAGGACTTAGTTTTGAAAGAAAACGAAAAAGGCGATTTGGTTTTAGAACCCGTTGTGCATGAGGCAAAAGTATTTGAAAAAGTGTTTTTGGATTTGCAGGATGATGAAATGGAGTTTACAAACACACATTTTAAAGAGCTGTATTACACTATTATTGATAGATTAAATCAGGATACTAAATTCGAGTTGAAAACTTTCATCAATACCGTAAGTACAGATATGTCTAGTGAAATTACCACCATTTTAATGGATGATGATCGTTATGCGCTAGACGATTGGAATAGAATGAATATTTTTCCGAAGGAGAAAAAAATGAGTATAGCACAACTAGTAAGCGAGACCATACTTAATTTGCGTTGCTTTTTAATAGATCAAAAAGTAAAAGAGTTTCAACAAGAAACGTTGCAAAATAAAAAAGACTCGAATAGAAACATACTAGAAGAAGTAAGAGACTATTCGGGTCTTAAAATGTTGTTATCTCGAAAATTAAACCGCGTACTATAGGTGTTCTGCTAGTTTCGCTTGATTAACTAAGTCAATAAGGTTTGTTACTTTAAGCTTACGCATTAAACGCGCTTTGTAAGTACTTACTGTTTTTTCGTTAATGTCTAATTCTTTAGAGATTTCTTTGTTTTTTCTACCAATAGTTAAAAGCTTTAAAACTTCAGCTTCTCTAGTAGATAACTTTTTGTAAAACGTTCCAGAGCCTTTGTTCACTCTGTTCCCAAACGCTAGTTGTTGGGTTAGATCATTACTTAAATAAATACCACCATCGTAAACTTTTAAAATAGCTTCGTTGATAGTAATCACATTTACAGATTTATGGATAAATCCAGAAGCTCCTGCTTTAATAGCATTTATTGCATAAACTTCTTCAGGTTCACCGCTAAAAATCACGGTTTTAATGTCGGGGAAATCATTTTTTAAATAACGTAAAAGAGTTAATCCATTAAGCTTAGGGAAATCAGCTTCAGTTAAAATAATGTCTACTTCGTTTTTTCTAATGAAATCTAAGATGTCATTTCCATCTTGTAAACTTCCAACAATTTCGATGTTTGGTGAGGCAGAAAAAAGCACCTCTAATCCTTTCCTCGTAATAGGATGGTTGTCTGCTATTAATAATTTTATCATAATTTTCCGAGCTTTCATTGTAAAGGGTTGAGAGAATATACTACTTGAAAGAAAAAAGCTCGGGGGCTAAAGTATGAGTTTTTTACGTATTTTGCAAAAATTACATCAAATTATCAGGAATGTCGCAGATTGGGATAGCAATCATTTTGTGTTTATTACTAGAATTGAATCTTTTGTAAATTTTAAAAACTTCAAGTTCACGTCCAGAAAATTCAGCATCTGTTTTACCGGCTTCATCCATGGACATCGCCCATTCTAACTCGGGATACGAGGCTCCAATTTGATCTTCATCACTTCTTGTATCTCCAAAAAGTCCGTCGCTAGGAGCGGCTTTCATAATAGATTCTGGAACCTCTAAAAACTCACCAATTTCGTAAACTTGAGATTTTAATAAATCTGCGATTGGACTTAAATCTACACCTCCATCACCGTATTTTGTGTAAAAACCAACACCAAAATCTTCAACTTTATTACCTGTTCCTGCAACTAATAGTTTATAAAGTCCGGCATAATAGTATAAAGTCGTCATGCGTAAACGTGCTCTCGTATTGGCTAGTGCCATATCGACTGTAGCTTTATCTCCGTCGGAAAACAATTCAGATTTAAAAGACTCAAATACTGGTGTTAAATCGGTTCTTGTATCGCTAACATTACCAAAACGTTTAGATAGTTGGGCAATATGTTCTTGCGCACGAGTAACATGGCTTTCGGCTTGGTGTATTGGCATTTCAATACATAAAACATTTAATCCTGTTTTTGCACATAATGTAGACGCAACTGCCGAGTCTATACCTCCAGAAACACCTATTACAAAACCGTTTACTCCAGCTTTTGTTGCATAATCTTTTAACCAATTTACAATATAATCTACTACTTTTTCTGTTTGCATTTTAGAAGAGTTTTGATATAAGAATACTACCTTTGTCAACAAAAATACTGTAATCACTCAATTAATAAAAATTTAAAACGTTTAAGTTTTAGTATGAAACAACTGTCATTAATAATCCTTGTTGCTATTTGTGTTTTTTCTTGTAAAAATAAAAGTGATGTAGAATTAGCATTGGAGAACAACAAGATAGATATTTCTGTAGAGCGCTTCGACCGGTTTTTTGCACAAACTAATCTGGAAGAATTGCCTAAGTTAAAAAAGGCTTATCCGTTTATGTTTCCTGAAGCTATAGCAGATTCTATTTGGATGGATAAGGTGAATGATACCTTACAGCAAGAGTTAAGTGGCGAGGTTGATAAAGTGTTTTCAGATTATCAAAACACAGAAGAAGAGCTAGAGGAATTGCTTAGCTATATTCATTATTATTTTCCTGAATTAAAAACGCCAAGGATTATAACCACAACTAGTAATGTAGATTATAGAAACCGTGTTATCGTTACCGATACTATTGTTTTGGTAGCTTTAGATGCATACTTAGGGGAAGATCATTATTTCTATCAGAGTATTCCAAAATACATTTCGGAAGATTTAAGGAAAGAACAAATTGTTGTAGATGTAGCCGAGGAATATGCTAAGAAATATGTTTTTCAACCGGAAAGAAAAACGCTTTTAGATGAAATGATCTTTTTTGGTAAAATTCTATATTTTAAAGATCAGGTTATTCCTTTTAAGTTAGAAAACGAACGAATAAGTTACACCAAAGACGAGTTTACTTGGGTTGAAAATAACGAAAGTTCTGTTTGGCAATATTTTGTAGAACGCGAATTGCTATACAGTACAAATTCTAAATTACCCAACCGCTTTATAAACCCAGCGCCATTTTCTAAATTCTATTTAGAAGACATAGATGGTGAGTCGCCAGGTAAAATAGGGCAGTATGTAGGTTGGCAAATAGTGAAAGCTTACATGGATAACAACGACACATCTTTTAAAGATATGTTGATTATGAATGCCGAAGAACTCTTTAATAAATCAAAATTTAAACCAAAAAAAAGTAATGGCTAATATAAAATCTAAAATTGAATTGAATGTGGAGTTAGATGAAAATCGAGTTCCAGAAAAATTACATTGGACAGCACAAGATGGCGGAATTTCGAATGCTGAGGCTAAAGCCATGATGCTATCAGTTTGGGATTCTAAAACACAAGAAAGTTTACGTATTGATCTTTGGACAAAAGATATGCCTGTAGATGAGATGAAAGTCTTTTTTCATCAAACACTTGTGGCTATGAGTAACACATTTAACCGTGCTACACAAGACGAAAAAATGACAGCAACCATGAAGGATTTCTGTGATTATTTTGCTGAGAAATTAGAGATTAAAAAATAGTTTTTCACGAATATTTCTAAATTTTTTATTTCGTTTTACATCAATAAGTAGTGTCGTAAATGGAAAAAAAATAACGGCTTTAGTTGTAAATATCAACTTTTAGCTTACATTGTTGCGTTCAAAACTTTAGATTTTTCAATAATTGAGATGAAATTTAAAACAAATTTTTAAAACTTCTGAAGTTGAAAACTCGTTACACTAATAAAAAAATATATGAAAGAAGTAAAGATAGAATCCACATTATACGTTTATGATGATTTAAATGAAACACCTGATGATGTTGTTGCATTAATGGGTAAAGCTATAGAAGCTCGAGATAAAGCCTATGCACCATATTCTAAATTTCATGTGGGCACTGCCATACTTTTGGATAACAATGAAATAATTACAGGTAGTAACCAAGAAAACGCATCATACCCATCTGGTTTGTGTGCCGAGCGCACAGCAATATATTATGCAGGAGCAAAGTATCCAGAAGCAAAAATTGTACGTATGGCTATAACGGCGGGTTCAAAAATAAAAACAACTTTAACGCCTATACCTCCATGTGGTGCTTGCCGCCAATCTATCGCCGAATATGAGGTGAAACAAGATAGCCCAATAGAAATTTATTTTATGGGCGAAACAGGTAAAGTTGCTAAGTCGAATTCATTGGCTAATTTATTGCCTCTAGGTTTTGATAAATCAGCGCTTTAGATTTTTAAAAAATCAGTATTCGTTCAAATTATTTGAAGATAATTTAAAGGCGTTCTCAAATTAAGTTTTTTTAATATTTTTTTCACTTTAAGGGCATTGGGTTTTTACAATTACTTGCAATGTGTTACTTTTGTCTTTCGCGAAATAAAAACATTAATACTAGTCGATGCAAAAAATCACAAAAGAGGTTTACCTCAAATGGTATGAAGACATGTTATTCTGGAGAAAGTTTGAAGACAAGCTAGCTGCCGTTTACATTCAACAAAAAGTAAGAGGATTTCTTCACTTATACAATGGTCAAGAAGCTGTTTTAGCAGGTGCTTTGCACGCTATGGATTTGACTAAAGATAAAATGATAACCGCTTATCGTAATCACGTTCAACCTATTGGTATGGGAGTAGATCCTAAACGTGTTATGGCAGAATTATATGGAAAAGTAACAGGAACATCTCAAGGTATGGGAGGTTCTATGCATATTTTTTCTAAAGAATTTCGTTTTTACGGTGGTCACGGTATTGTTGGTGGTCAAATTCCTTTAGGCGCAGGTATTGCATTTGGCGATAAATATCACGGTAGCGATGCCGTTACTTTATGTTGCTTTGGTGATGGTGCTGCACGACAAGGTTCTCTTCACGAGGCATTCAACTTAGCAATGCTTTGGAAGTTACCAGTAGTATTTGTTTGTGAAAACAATGGTTATGCTATGGGAACTTCAGTAGAAAGAACAGCGAACCATACAGATATATGGAAATTGGGTTTAGGTTATGATATGCCTTGCGGACCTGTAGATGGTATGAACCCTATTAAAGTTGCTGAAGCTTTTGATGAAGCTATTCAAAGAGGTCGTCGTGGTGATGGTCCAACTTTCTTAGAGTTAAAAACTTACCGTTACAGAGGTCACTCAATGAGTGATGCTCAACATTACAGAACAAAAGATGAAGTTAAGGAGTACAAGAAAATAGATCCAATTACGCAAGTAAAAGATGTTATTCTTGAAAACAAATATGCTTCTGAAGATGATATTAAAATAATCGATAAGCGTGTTAAAGATCTTGTTGCAGAATGTGAAAAATTTGCTGACGAATCTCCATACCCAGAAAAGCAACAGCTTTACGATATGGTATACGAACAAGAAGATTATCCATTTATACAACACAAAATATAAGCTATGGCAATAGTAGTAAATATGCCTCGTTTAAGCGATACCATGGAAGAAGGTACCGTTGCAGCTTGGTTGAAAAAAGTAGGAGATAAAATTGAAGAAGGCGATATTTTAGCTGAAATTGAAACGGATAAAGCCACAATGGAATTTGAGTCTTTCAATGAAGGTACTTTGCTTCATATTGGTGTTCAAGAAGGTGAAACTACTAAGGTAGATGAACTTTTAGCTATTATTGGTGATGAAGGTGAAGATATTTCTGCCCTTTTAAACGGTGGTGGTACTTCCGCGGAAGCGACTGAAGAAAAAACAGAAGAAGCTGCTCCTGCAGTAGAAGAAACTAAAGAAGCAACAGCAGCATCGGCAGAATTGCCAGAAGGTGTTATAGTTGTTACCATGCCACGTTTAAGTGATACCATGGAAGAAGGTACTGTTGCAACTTGGTTGAAAAAAGTAGGAGATAGCGTTGAAGAAGGCGATATTCTAGCTGAAATTGAAACAGATAAAGCAACAATGGAATTTGAATCATTCCAATCTGGTACTTTATTATTTATAGGTTTGCAAGAAGGCGATTCTGCAAAAGTAGATGAACTTTTAGCTATTATTGGCCCTGCGGGAACAGATGTTTCTGGAGTTGCCTCTAGTTTTAGTACGGCTGCACCAGCTGCTAAAGCAGAAGCTCCAAAAGCTGAAGCGAAAAAAGAAGCTCCTAAAAGTGCGCCTGCACCAGCTGCTCCTTCTAAACCTAAAACAAGTGCACCTGCTCCAACGCCAGTAACGGCAGACGGACGTGTACATGTATCTCCATTAGCAAAAAAGCTAGCTGAAGATAAAGGTATTAATTTAACAAAAATACAGGGGTCTGGAGAAAATGGACGTATTGTAAAACGTGATATAGAAAATTACGAGCCAGCAACTTCTGCTGCAGCAGCGGGTAAATTTGTACCTTCTGGCCAAGAAGATTTTGATGATGTTGATAATTCTCAAATGCGTAAAGCAATTGCTAAAGCGTTAACAAACTCTAAGTTTTCTGCACCACATTACTATTTAAGTGTGGAGTTCGATATGGAAAACGCTATGTCTTTCCGTGCTCAGTTTAACTCAATTCCTGATACTAAAATATCTTATAACGATATTGTTGTTAAAGCTTGTGCTTTAGCGTTAAAACAACATCCTCAAGTAAACTCTCAGTGGTTTGCAGATAAAATGAGATTAAACAATCACGTACATATTGGTGTTGCAGTAGCAGTTCCAGATGGTTTGGTTGTGCCAGTTGTTAAGTTTGCAAACGAGCAATCGTTACCACAAATTGGTGGTGCGGTTAGAGAACTTGCAGGTAAAGCTAAAAACAAAAAATTAACTCCCGACGAAATGCAAGGTAGCACATTTACTGTGTCTAACTTAGGTATGTTTGGTATCGATACATTTACATCGATTATCAATCAACCAAACTCTGCAATTCTTTCTGTTGGAAATATTGTTGAAAAGCCAGTGGTTAAAAACGGACAAATTGTTGTTGGACATACCATGAAGTTATCATTAGCATGCGATCATAGAACGGTTGATGGCGCTACAGGTGCTTTATTCCTTCAAACATTAAAAGGATATATTGAAAACCCGGTAACCATGTTAGTGTAACCAGATTTTTCAAAATCTAAATATAAAGACCTGTTTCATATTATTGAAGCAGGTTTTTTTTATCTTTAATTTTTAAATTGAAATATGAAAAATATATTAAGTCTTAGTTTAGTAATGTTTGTTTTTAGCTGTGCTGCTCAAAATAAAATAGAAGAAAAATCTATTAAAACAAGTTTAGAGTATTTAGCATCCGATGCTTTGGAAGGGCGAAGTACAGGGAGTATTGGTATAGAGAAAGCAGCCGTTTTTATAGAGAACTTCTTTAATGAAAATAATGTAAAACCTTATTTCGAAACTTATAGAGATACCTTTAATCTAAAGGATATCACAGGCTATAATGTTGTAGGCTATATTGAAGGTAATGATCCTGTTTTAAAAGATGAATTCGTGATTTTAGGTGCGCATTACGATCATATTGGTACGGCAAAAGAAGTTAATGGCGATGTTATTGCAAATGGAGCTAACGATGATGCTTCGGGTACAGTAGCTGTTATGGAATGGGCAAAATATTTTTCTGAAACTAAAACTAATAAGCGTAGTGTTTTGTTTACGCTTTATGCTGCAGAAGAAATGGGTTTAAAAGGTTCGGGACATTTAGCTGAGCGTTTAAAAAACGATAGTTTAAATGTATACACCATGATTAATTTCGAGATGATTGGTGTGCCTAGAGCACAAGGAGAAACTATGGCTTATGTTACCGGTTATAAAGAATCGAATATGGCAGAAAAATTAAACGGTTATGCTAATGCTGAAATTATAGGATTCCTGCCAAAGGCTAAAGAGTTTAATTTATTTAAACGTTCGGATAATTATCCATTTTACCAGTCTTTTCAAATTCCGGCGCAAGCCATTTCAACCTTCGATTTTACAAATTTTGATTATTATCACCATGTGGATGACGAAACTGAAAACATGGATTTTAAGCACATGACGAACTTTATAAATAAAATGATTCCTGCTCTAGAAGGGATGATAAACGCTTCAACTAAAGAAATAAAACTTACCAATGAGTAAAAATATAATTATTACAGGAACAAGTAGAGGTATTGGTTTTGAGTTGGTACAACTTTTTGCAAACGAAGGGCATAATGTATTGGCGCTTTCGCGGAATGAAAAACCTATTAGTAATTTAAATTTAGAAAACGTTACTTGTTTTTCTTTCGATTTAAATGACGGAAAGGCTTATGAGAAAGTTGAAACTTTTATTTCTGAAAATTGGAAACAAGTTGATGTTTTAATCAATAACGCTGGAGCTTTACTAAACAAACCGTTTGCAGAAATAACAATGGAAGATTTTGAAGCGGTTTATAAAACAAATGTCTTTGGTGTTGCCGAAATAACAAGAAAAGTACTGCCGTTTATGCAGGCTTCAAGCCACGTGGTTACTATTAGCTCTATGGGAGGTGTGCAAGGCAGTATGAAGTTTCCTGGCTTATCAGCCTATAGTTCTAGTAAAGCAGCCGTAATTACGCTTACAGAGCTCTTAGCAGAAGAATATAAAGAATCTGGTATTGCTTTTAATGTATTGGCTTTAGGAGCTGTGCAAACCGAAATGCTGGAAGAAGCTTTTCCTGGTTATCAAGCACCAACTACAGCTTTAGAAATGGCTCAGTATATTTTCGGTTTTTCACTTAACGGAAATAAGTATTATAACGGTAAAATGTTACAGGTTTCTAATTCTACCCCGTAATGTAAATACTCTTTAGAAGTTGTTTTCTTTTTAAATCGTGAATTATGTTAAAATGTTTTGGTGGATAAAAAGTCTTTTTGCATCGTTTAATACTTGTTAATTTGTGAGATTCGTTAAACTGTTTAAGAGGTTTATGCGAGTAAATTTAGATAGATTGATGATGGTTTGGGTAAGAAAGTGTAAAATCCGATAATCTGTTTTGTGTTTAAAAAGTGGATTTTTTGAAGTTTTTATGTTAAAATCTAACTTGTTTTTATGAATTTTTATCGTTGAAATGCATAAAAAGCAGATATTGTGCGTTAAATTTTAACTTTTTCCTTCGTTTTTTAGTTGTAGGTTTTTATTTTCCACACCTTTGCCTATGCATTGTAAATAATACTTTGCACAAAACCTAAATTAACTCAATTGAAAAAAGTCCTCTTTTTGGCTTTTGCTCTTCTAGTATCTTGTTTTGCAAAAGTACATGCGCAATGCGATGAAGTAGTAACTTATAATGTTTGTGACATGACAATCGTTGATAAGGATGCTGACGGAACGCCCGACGGAATAATTAATTTATACGACGTTTATAATGCTCTTCCTGGAGTTTCAACGCCAATAACATCGGCTTCGGGTACTTGGTTCGATCCAAATTATAATTTCTCCCTAGATGTATCTACTGGCGATTTATATTTATGGGATTTAAAAGATGCTTCGGTTGATATCGATTCGTACCAATTTCAATTAATCGATACATCTAGTGCGTGCCCCGATGGAATAAAAACACGATTAAATATTGTTCTCGGCCCTTTTGAAGGGAAACCTTTGCCTCCTGCAGGAGTTAATGATGCCAATGTTACGGTATGTCAAGCCGTGCTAGCTGGTTTCGATTTATTTCAAGTCTTTGAGTCGCAACCATCACCTCATAAAAATGGTGTTTGGGAGTTTGTAGGGAATATGGGAGACCCAAGTAATTTTAAAGGCTTAAGTATTGAAGGTAAGTTTAATGCCGAAATTCCTTATGAGCCTTACGGTGATCTAGTAGAGTTTGACGTTTTCGAATTTAAATATACCGTTTATGGTGTGTCGCCATGCGATTCAGAAAAAGTATCTCATTTTAAAGTAGAAGTTATTCGTGATGTACTTTCCGGAGAACCTTCAACTTATGATATTTGTGAGAGTGATATATTATCTGGAATGTGGGATGCAGATATTGATTTAACTGATGATAGATTCCTTGTAGGTGAAGATGTAGAAGGTACTTGGAAATCTGCTTTTGATCCTACAAACCAAATTTCAAACCCAGCAGATTCTAATATTAATATTAGAGAGGTTTACGATAATTTAAAAAGTAGTAAATCTAATTTTGGCTGTAGAGAGTTTACGTATACATACTCGGTAGAAGCGAGGTCTTCTTTAACCGATTGCCCAAGTAAAGAATCGGAAGTGGTATTTAGAATTTACGAACCTATTAAGCCCTTTTATCAAGCTCAGCCTTTAGAAGTGTGTTTGGATGATAATAAGCCAGCAGGTATAAGCTTGTACAACGAATTAATTTTTACAACAGAAAACAGTGTATTATATAATTATCCAGAAGTATTTGGGTGTAACTCGTGGAGTTTTATTTCAGGACCTTCGGATATTAGAACAGATACCGATTCTGGTTATATTGATTTAAATACACTTACTCAAGCCAATGCAGGTACCTACGTTTTTAGTTACTATGTTTCTAGTTTGTGTAATACTTGTGGAAGTAGTGGTACGTCGCCATGCGATCCTAAATTCACTTATGTTACTGTTGTTTTATTGCCTAATAATTATCCAGGTGAAGACACTGTAGGTATGGAGTTTTGCGAAAATGATCCGTTAATAGCAAGTCCTTTAGATCTGTTTTCTCGTTTGAATACCAATAGTGTTGATGGCCCAATTTACCAAGGACCTTTAGGAACATGGGTTGATAATATTTCTGGAGAAACTATTACAAACCCAACAACCTACGAGTTGCCCCAAGTTAAAAATAGTCAGCTTTTCGATTTTACTTATTCAACTGTAACAGAAAAAGGCTGTATTAATTCGGCAAATTTATCGTTTACAGTTTATGAAGAATATACAGCTGGTGTAGATACGCTATTAGATGTTTGCGATAATAATGGTGTTGTTGATTTGTTTGATGAATTAGACGGAAATCCTAGTGGAACAGGAATCTGGACAGGGCCAAATGGATTTATTACAACCGATTATAAAGCTGAATTTGATCCAAAAACTGCTGATGCCGGAGTTTATACTTATACAGTTCCTGATAATTTAACGCCAGAAGGAACAACTATGTGTTCTGGTAGTGAGGCAACTATTACGGTAACTCTTTATAAGAGTCCAAGTGCAGGTGAGGATGTTGCTTATGATGTGTGCCGATCTGATTTGGAAATCGATTTAATAGATTATCTAGATGATTCAGCTAACAGCGGTGGTGTTTTTATAGATGTAGATAATGGTGATTTACCCATAGGGAATTTATTAGATGTTTCTCAATTGGTGGCTGGAGTTTATAATTTTAGATACGAAATTCAAGGGCATGCTTCATGTCTTTTAGATACAGCCTTAATAGAAATTACTATTTCTGAGGTTGAGGTGCCAACAACATCTAATCAAACTTTTTGCGCTGTAGATGGTGAAACCGTTAATAGCTTAGTCGCGAATAATGGATATGATTTTAATTGGTATGATACAGCCATTGACACAACTCCATTACCACTAGGGACTATTTTAATAAACGGCGAAGACTATTTTGTTGCTGCTTTAGATGAAAATGGTTGCGAATCTCCCAAAATAGCCATGACGGTTACTATCCTATCTTTTAGAGATGATAATTGCGAAAGTTGTATTAAAGATGGTGTATCCGTTAATGGTGATAGTGTAAACGATGTTTTCGATTTATGTAATTTACCGGAAACCTATCCAAATTTCGAATTAAATATTCATAACAGATATGGAGTTACTGTTTATAAAGGCATAAAAAGCACACCGTTATTTTCGGGTAAATCGAATGTCTCGGGAACACTAGGGAATCAATTGTCTTCTGGAGTTTATTTTTATGTTTTCGATCCGAAAGACGGGATGACTAAACCTTTTCAGGGGAATTTTTACTTAAGCAAATAAGTTGATGAAGATAAAATTATTTATACTATTTATAGTTTGTAATCTGTCGGTTTTTGCACAGCAAGAACCACAGTACACACAATATATGTACAATATGAGCATGGTGAATCCTGCTTATATGATAAACGAACCAAGCCTTGTAGAAGTTGGTGCTTTATACCGAACACAATGGGTAGGGATAGACGGAGCACCAAAAACAACTAATGTTTTTGCTAATATTCCATTGAGTGAAAAAATAGAATTAAGCGTTAATTATTTAAATGATAATATAGGTGGAAATGTAAATACAAGTGAAAACGTATTTAATGTAGATGCAGCTTATAAAATTAATTTAAACAAGGAGCTTAATTTGTCTTTTGGATTAAAAGCCGGCTTCGATCATTTAAATTTTAGTGCTATTGGTAGTAATGTGTCTGCCGATCCTTCTTTTGGAAACACTAATAAAACGGTTTTAAATATTGGAGCAGGAGCCTTTTTGTTTCATAAAAATTATTACGTCGGGTTATCGTCACCAAATTTAATTCCTGCCGATTTAAGTGTTAATGATGATGTGATATACAACAATAGTATCCATGGGTTTTTAATTGCAGGTTATATTTATGAATTGAATGATTTGTTCAAAATAAAACCATCAACTGTTATGAAATTTGCTGGAGGAGCGCCTTTATCTTTTGATGTTTCTGCAAATGTTCTTTATGATAATAAGTTCGAATTAGGAGTGTCTTATCGTTATCAAGACGCTGTTTCTGGTTTGGCTGTTTTCAACATAACACCAGATTTACGCATCGGTTATTCTCACGATTTTAATACGAGCCAATTAAAAAGTTATAACAATGGAAGTCACGAGTTTGTTTTGCTTTATAGGTTTGATGTATTAGGTTTAAGTAAAAAATATTCATCTCCAAGATTCTACTAATATGATTAAGAAAATAACTTTAATTTTTGCAATCTGTTTTATGTCTCAGTTGGCTGTTGGCCAAAAATCTAGAGGCGATCGTTTTTTCGAAAAAGGAGATTACATCAACGCAGCAAAATATTACGAAACGGCCTTAGAAAAGGAACGTCATAAAAAAGATCTAGAAAATATAGCGGAATGTTATTACAATACGTTTCAGTATCGATTAGCATCTCGACATTTAAAGCAATTGGTAAAAGGTCGATTTGGCGAAAAGGACAAAAGTTACAACAATGAATACAACTTCAAGCTGTATCAAATACTTTCTGCTTTAGGAGATTATGAGGCTGCTTTGGTGTATTTAAAATTGTATAAAGAGAATAATTCTGCAACGTTAGATGTTGCTGAATCTATCGAAACCATTGAAACTTTTAAGCTTAAAACACCCGATTACAAAATTGAAAAAGCGCAGTTCAATTCTGAAGCTTCAGATTTTGGAGCGGTAAAGTTTGGAGATAGTGTTTATTTTACTTCCGATAGAGATGTAAATCAATTATTCGGAAAAACTTATAAATGGACGCATCAGCCATTTTTAGATATTTATGTAGCTGCTGTAAACAAGGATATTGATACCGTTGGCTATACAAAAGCATTGCCGAAAAATATCAATTCTAAATATCACGAAGGGAATTTCTGTTTTAGTAAAGACGGTAATACCTTATATATTTCAAGAAGCAATATTGTAGATGGTAAGCGTGAATTTAACAATGCCAAAACCAATGATATTCACATTTATAAGTGGGTAAAAGAGAATGGAAAATGGTTGGAGCCAGTGAAATTAGCGTTTAATAAAAACGGATTCTCATATCAGCATCCAGCTTTAAGTCCAGATGGGAGTAAATTATACTTCTCGTCGAATTTAGAAGGTGGTTTTGGAAGTTTCGATTTGTATTACGTCGCTTTAAGTGAAGATGAAATTAGCGAGCCCGTAAACTTAGGTGCTACAATAAATACAGAAAATAGAGAACACTTTCCATTTATATCAGAAGAAGGACATTTGTTTTTTGCTTCTAACGGACATTTAGGTTTGGGTATGTTGGATAATTTTGTTTCGGAGTTGGTGGATAATGCGTTTACTGCGCCAACAAATTTAGGTGTGCCAATCAATTCTCAATACGATGATTTCGGAATAAATTATTACAACGAAAATGAAGGCTTTTTTGCTTCGAATAGAAATAAAAAAGACGATAATATTTTCAAGTTTAAACAATCGGGACCAATATTTATTAGAGAGTATATCAATACATTTGAAATTCGAGATGCTGTTACAAAAGAATATATTCCTAACGCTCAAGTTGTTTTAAGCAACCGCAAAAAAGCAGAGATTTATAGCAATACCTTAGATGATACTTCTGTTTTTAACATGAATTTGTTAGCAGATCATTACGATCTTAAAGCTGAAAGTGAAGGGTATTATGCAAAAACACTCCCTGTAGAAGTTTTAGAAAAACAAGATCAAAAACATGTATTGTATTTAAAGCAAATTCCGCCACCGCCACCAGTAGTTGTGGATCCCGTGGAAGCTATAATTACAGAAAAGAAAATAGATAAGAAATTAAAAGAAGAAGATCCAACGAGGTTTGCTTTGCTTACCGATGTCGATGGACCTCCAGTTATAGAGAAAGATGGTAAATTATTTTTTAAGTTAGCGCCTATTTATTTTGATTTTGGAACTTGGAATATTAGAGCAGATTCTAAAAAAATATTAGACGAATTATCTGCGAAATTAGAACGTTATCCTGATATCTATTTAAAAATTAGTGCGCATACTGATAGTCGTGGTAGTGCAAAATACAATCAAATTTTATCAGAGCGTCGTGCAGAATCTACAAGAAATTACATAGCTTTGGAAGGTTATATTAACGCTCGTAGATTATCGTTTAAAGGCTTTGGGGAAATGGAGCCTATTGTGCCGTGCCCTATGCTAAATTGTACAGAAGAAGAGCACCAGCTTAACAGACGAAGCGAGTTCGAAATTATTAAATATTAAAGTTTTATGAAGCAATATAAATGTGTCATTTTCGATTGCGATGGTGTTTTGGTGGATAGTGAACCTGTAAGCATACAGGTGTTAGTAGATATCGCAAATGAATATGGAGCGAATATTGATTTAGCTTACGGAATGAAACATTTTAAAGGAAGTTTCTTCGATGCCTGTAAACGTATGATTTCTGAATTAGCACAAAAACAATTACCAGATTCTTTGGAAAGTGAATACAGACAGCGCAGTTTTGAAGCTTTTAAAAAAGATATGAAACCCGTTGAAGGGGTTAAGGATGTTCTTGAAAATATAAATAGACCATTTTGTGTTGCATCTAGCGGTCCAGAAGATAAAATAGAACTTAACTTAGGGCTTACCGGTTTGTTACCTTTCTTCGAAAATAAAATATTTAGTTGCTATAAAATCCAAAAATGGAAACCAGATCCAGCAGTGTTTTTATGGGCAGCCGAAACTATGGGGTTTAAGCCCGAAGAATGTGTTGTAATTGAAGATAGTATATCAGGAGTTCGCGCGGCAAAAGCTGGTGGATTCGATGTTTTTGGCTACGTAGCTCACGATTATAACAACCAATTAAAAGATGAAGCTACCCAAACTTTTGATAGTATGGATAAGCTTTTAAGTATGATTTAAACACTTATTTGTTACATGAGGCTGGAGTATAGGCTTCATTGAAATAATAAAAAACCCAATTTCCATTAAAAATATATCTATGAAGAAAAAGTACGCTTTAATTGCATTTCTGTTTTTGTCTTTAAATGTTATGGCGATGCAAATTTTTGTTAAACTTAGTGATGGTAAGACTATAGCCTTAGAGGTTGAAGCAAATGATACAATTGATAATGTAAAAGCAAAAATTCAAGATAAGGAAGGTATACCTCCAAATGAACAAGTTTTAAAATACAACGGTCAGACTTTAGAGGATGGACGTACGCTAGCTGATTATAATATTCAAAAAGAATCTACTTTGTTTTTAGAGTCGTCTACATTATCAGTAAATAATTTAGCGAATGTAGAGCGTAAATTATCTGTATATCCGGTGCCTGCTAAAAATTATATTTCTATTTCTAATTTAAAAGAAGTTAAAACATACCGCATTCTAAATGTACTAGGGCAAGGAGTTCAGGAAGGTGTTGTTTCTAGTAGTAAAGATCGAGTTGATATTCAAAGTTTAGATAGAGGGTTTTATGTTTTGAGTTTTAAAAATGAAGACTCATTGCGTTTCTTGAAAGAATAAACACCTTTTTTTATTGAAATCTCTAGACGGAATCTTTCTGTCTATTCCTTTCTTAAATTATTGATAGCATCTACAACAGCACTATGGCTAACAGGATTGTTTGCAAAATGTTCAACTAGTATCACTTTTTCTGCATCGTTGGCTTCAAATTGATTTAAAATATTCATAAGGTGCATTTTCATGTGTCCTTTTTGAATTCCAGTAGTTGTAAGCGAACGCAATGCTGCGAAGTTTTGTGCTAATCCTGCAACTGCTACAATAGACATCAACTCTTTTGCCGATGGTTTATGGAGTAATTCTAAAGCTAATTTAACCAAAGGGTGTAAGCCTGTTAATCCGCCAACGGTTCCCAAAGCTAACGGTATTTCCATCCAAAAGGTAAATATGCCGTTTTCAATTTTAGCATGCGATAAGCTACTGTATTTTCCATTTCTAGAAGCATAAGCATGTATGCCAGCCTCTACAGCTCTAAAATCGTTTCCGGTGGCAAGTACAACAGCATCAATACCATTCATAATACCTTTATTGTGGGTTACGGCTCTATAAGGTTCTACTTCTGCAATATTTACAGCTCTCACAAATTTTTCAGCGAAAGCTTTACCAGAAATGGCTTTATTTTCACTTAAATCTTCAACCTTACAACTTACCTCGGCACGCACTAAACATTCGGGTACGTAGTTAGAAAGGATGCTCATCACTATTTCTATATGCTTTTCTTCTTCAGAAAAACCAGAAAATAATAAAGCTTCATTTTTAAAGGTTTTTGCGAATTGCTCCAAGCAAGAATTTATAAAATTCGCACCCATCGCATCTAGCGTTTCAAAAGAGGCATGCAATTGATAATAGCCTTCAATGTCGGCTGTTTTATCTCGTAATTCAATATCTAGAATACCACCGCCACGAGCTTCCATGTTTTTGGTAAGTGGCTTAGCTTCGGTGATTAATTTTGGTTTTACGGTGGTGAAAAACGATTTTAGATTTTCAAAATCACCATGAAACATAAAATGAACTTGTCCAATTTTTTTAGTAGAAATTACGGTAGTTTTAAAACCACCTCTGTCTAGCCAAAATTTTGCAGCTTTACTTGCTGCGGCCACAACAGAACTTTCCTCAATAGCCATCGGTATGGCGTAAAGCGTTTCGTTTATTAAAAAGTTAGGAGCAACACCAAGGGGTAAGTAATAATTACTAATGGTGTTTTCTATAAACTCATCATGTAATTGCTGTAGTTTTTCGTTATCGTTCCAGTATTGTTTTAAAACAGCTTTAGTGTTTTCTGCATTAGCAAAATAGGTGTTTGCAATCCAGTCAATTTTTTTAGATTTAGATAATTTTGAAAATCCGGCAATCGTTTTACTCATAATTTGTTCATTTAACGGTGTAAAGATAATACTCTTCTTATAATTAATCGTGAACTTGACTTTTACTAGTTATTTATGTGTTAATAATAACGTTTTTTTGAAGTATTTTTACTAAACTTGCCGGTATTATGAGAAATAAACATCAATTTTAATGAAATACCTAAGATTCAGCTTTCAAATTTGTCTTTTTTTTACCGCGGTGTTATCTGCTCAAAATAAAGAGGTTACTCTAGAAGAAATATGGAACGGAACATTTAGAACCGAAAGGCTCGATGCTTTGCATTCTATGGCTAACGGTCAGCAATATTCTGTTTTAAATTTTAATCGCGAAGCACGAAGCACTTCTATAGATATCTACGATTATAAAACTCTGGAAAAAGTTAATACGTTGGTTAATTCGAGCGATTTGGATAATGTAGATTATTTTACAGATTACACTTTTAGTGATGATGAGAGTCAAATTATATTGGCGACAAACGAGGAGTCTATCTTTCGTCATTCAGTACTAGGGCATTATTATATCTACGATGTAAAAAGTAAAAGTTTGACTTTAATTTCTGAAGAAAAAATACAGGAACCAACGTTGTCTCCTAACGGGAATAAAGTAGCTTTTGCTAGAAATAATAATTTATATATTAGGGACTTAGTAACAAGTGAAACTTTTCAAATAACCTTTGATGGTGTAAAGAATAAAATTATTAATGGTATTACGGATTGGGTTTACGAAGAAGAATTTGCCTTTGTTCGCGCCTTCGATTGGAATGCCGATGGAACTCAAATAGCATACATTAGGTTTGATGAAACTAACGTGCCTGAATTTTCGATGGATGTTTATGGAATGGGACTTTACCAAACGCAGGAAGTGTTTAAATATCCTAAAGCTGGTGAGGCCAACTCTAAAGTATCGCTTCATGTTTATAACTTGAAAACAACAAAAACTACTGCGGTAGATTTAGGAGAAAAGATAGAATATATTGCCAGAATAGAATGGACTAAAAACGCTGATGTTTTAAGTGCTCAGGTTTTAAATCGTCATCAAAATAAATTAGACTTATTAGCTTATAACGCTGCTGAGAATAAAACTAGTGTATTGCTAAGTGAAGAAGATAAAGCTTATATTGATGTTACCGATAATTTAACGTTTTTGAAAGATAATAGTTTTATCTGGACAAGCGAAAAGGATGGCTATAATCACATTTACCATTACGGTAAAGATGGTAAGTTGATAAACCAAATTACCAAAGGCGCTTGGGAAGTAACCAATTATTATGGTTTTAATGAAAAAGCGAAAACTATTTTTTATCAATCGGTAGAAAATGGATCTATAAATCGTGATGTTTATTCTGTTAAATTAAACGGTAGAAGTAAAACGAGGTTAACAAAAGACGAAGGTACAAATGGTGCTGATTTTAGTGCTGATTTTTCATATTTTATAAATACATTTTCTAACGCTTCAACACCACCTAGATATACTTTAAATAGTGCGTCTTCTGGCGAGGTTATTAAGCTGATTAAGAATAATGAAGCGTTATCTAAAACGCTTTCGGAGTATAAAATTTCTAATAAAGAATTTAGTACAATTGCTATAAATGGAAACGATTTAAATATGTGGACGGTTAAGCCTACAGATTTTGATGCTTCAAAACAGTATCCGTTATTAATGTTTCAATATTCAGGGCCAGGTTCACAACAAGTAGCAAATAGTTGGATAAGTTCTAACGATTATTGGTATCAATTATTGGCGCAAAAAGGCTATATTGTAGCCTGTGTTGATGGTAGAGGAACAGGGCTTAAAGGTGCTGATTTTAAAAAAGTAACTCAAAATGAATTAGGGAAATACGAAGTTGAAGATCAAATTGCTGCAGCTAAACAATTAGGTGCTTTACCTTATATTGATGCGGAACGTATTGGTATTTGGGGATGGAGCTTTGGTGGTTTTATGAGTAGTAACTGTTTGTTTAAAGGGAATGATGTTTTTAAAATGGCAATAGCGGTTGCGCCGGTAAGTAGCTGGCGTTTTTACGATTCTATTTACACAGAGCGTTACATGGCAACACCACAAGAGAATGCAAGTGGTTATGATGAAAATTCGCCTATAAATCATGTTGAAAAACTTAAAGGAGATTTTCTTTTAATTCATGGTTCTGGAGATGATAATGTGCATGTGCAAAACACAATGCGTTTGGTTGAAGCCTTAGTGCAAGCAAACAAACAATTTGATTGGGGAATTTATCCAGATAAAAACCACGGCATTTATGGTGGTAATACACGATTGCATTTATACACAAAAATGACCAATTTTTTAGATGAAAATCTAGGTGATAAAATAAGCAAGAAATAATAAAAGCATAATTAACTAACAACAAATTTATGGCAGCTAAGGCATTGCAACCACATCAAAAGGAATTATTTGGACAACCAATAGGACTGTATATTTTATTTTTAACCGAAATGTGGGAGCGCTTTTCATACTACGGTATGCGTGCCTTATTGGTGTTGTACATGACTACGCAAACTACTGGAGACAATAGAGGTGCAGGTTTAGCCTGGACAGATCAAGAAGCTTTAGCGCTTTATGGCTGGTATACTATGCTGGTTTATGTGATGTCTATTCCTGGAGGAATGATTGCAGATAAATTGATTGGTCAGAAAAAAGCGGTTTTATATGGAGCCGTTATTTTATGTATTGGTCATGCCGTTTTAGTGCTTACTGATATTTGGGCTTTTTATACTGGTTTAGGTTTAGTTATTTTAGGTGTTGGTTTATTAAAACCTAACATTTCTACTATGGTTGGTGGCTTGTATAAGGCAGGTGATATTAGACGTGATAAAGGATTTAGTATTTTTTATATAGGTATTAATTTAGGGTCGCTTTTAGCAACTATGGTTGTTGGTGGTGTTGTTGCAAAATGGGGATGGCATGCTGGTTTCGGATTAGCAGGTGTTGTTATGGTTCTTGGATTAATAAACTATATAGCTGGTCAAAAATATTTATCTCAGGTCGGTAACTTTATACCGAGCACAAATGATAAAAACGAAGTGTCTTACGGTCAGTTGTATTCTGAGTTGTTTAGTTCTCCAAAACAATTAATGTTTGCTGGTGTATTATTAGCGGCATCTTTATTTGGTTGGTATGCTATGGGGTGGGGTTATGGTTTGTTATTTTTGTTTTTAACAGCAATTTCATCTTTATTAATGATGATTTATAAAGATTTAGATACGCAGGTGTATAAAGATCGTTTTGTTGTTTTATTGTTATCATTCATTATGGTAATTATCTTTTGGGGTGCTTTTGAGCAAGCTGGAGGGTTAATTAATTTATACACAGACACTAAGACGGATAGAGTGTTATTTGGTTGGGAAATACCAACAGTTATGTTTCAAAGTTTAAATGCCGGATTTATTATTCTTCTTGCAACAACTGTAGCTGGTATTTGGGCTAAACGAAAACTAAAAGGAAGAGAAGCTTCTTCTTTATTTAAAATGGCAGCAGGTATTATAATTATGGGCTTTGGTTTTTTATTCATGGTGTTTGCAGCCATGGAATTTGAGAAATCAGGGACGTCTAGCATGATTTGGTTAGTGTTAGCTTATTTATTTCACACTATTGGAGAGCTTTGTATTTCGCCAGTTGCGCTTTCTTTTATAACAAAATTAGCGCCTGTTAAATACGCCTCATTAATGATGGGAGTTTATTTTGCAGCCACTGGTCTTGGTAATAAAGTCGCTGGTGTTATAGGTGAATCTGCAAGTGAATTTGGAGAGCTTAATATTTTTGCAGGAATTGTAATTTTTACTGTAGTTATCGGTATATTGTTTATAGTAATTTTGAAACCTTTAAAACGGTTAACTCATGGAGCAGAAGAAAGTGAACGCGTTTTAAAAAACGAAGAAGCTGAAGGTTTCGAATTAGCTGAAAACTAAAAAACACATAACCCTCTTTTGAGGGTTTTCTTCATTATAACCATTAAATATTCTTTTTATGAATACAGATATTGAAAATCTATTTAAAGACAAAGTAATAGGGCATCCTGCAGGTTTGTTTATTATTTTCTTTACAGAAATGTGGGAACGTTTTTCATTCTACGGAATGCGTATTCTTTTAGTATTGTTTTTAACGGCACCTATGCTTGGCACTAATCCCGGTTGGGAGTGGCCTCGTGAGCATGCTTTAGCTTTAATTGGAACTTATGGTTCTATGCTGTATTTAACACCAATTATTGGTGGTTGGGTTGCTGATAAAATTACAGGTTATAAATGGGCTGTTATCATTGGTTGCTTCTTTATGATGCTTGGGCATTTGTCTATGGTTTTTGAAACACCTTGGTCTTTGTATTTAGGTTTAGCTTTATTAATTATAGGTACAGGTTTCTTTAAGCCTAATATGACTTCTATGATTTCTGAAATGTACAAAGGCAAAGAGTCTAAAAAAGATGGCGCTTATACTATTTATTATATGGGTGTAAACGCTGGAGCTTTCTTCGGAATGATGCTTTGTGGTTATTTAGCTGAAAACATTGGTTGGAGTTATGGTTTTGGATTGGCAGGTATCTTTATGTTACTTGGTTTAATTCAGTTTTGGTTGGCGAAAGACTTTTTTGGACAAATTGGTGAAAAACCATCTAAAGTGCATGAAGTAGAATTACCTCAAAACATCAATGAAAGAAATCCTAAAGAACAAGATGCAACTGAGCATGTTGAGAAGTTAAACCCTTTTACGACTATAGATAAGGTTTTAATAATTTTATCTGCACTAGGAGGCTTTTTATATCTTTTAAACGATCCGATTTCTAAAATAGGAAACGTTAATTTGCTAAACTTCAAATTAGGAGGTTTAGATGGTTCTAGCGTTACTGTTTTAACGGCGTTAGTTCTATTTTTATATTTAATAACAACACGTATTTCTAGATATTCTAGAATTGTACGAGATAAAATTATTGCAGTATCTGTTTTTGCTGTATTTACAGTAATATTCTTTGCAGCTTTCGAACAAGCTTTAGGCTCCATGACGCTGTTTGCAAGAGATTATACAGAGCGTGCACTTACAGGTAGTTCTGCAACAATCTTTAAAGTCATCGATTTAATATTAACCGTAGGTCCATTAGCAATAATTACCTACGTCTTATTTTTGCTTTTCAAAAAAACGTATAAGAAAATCTTATTATCTAATATTATTCTGAGCTTGTCTTTTGTGTTTCTATGGTACATTGTTTATTATAAAATTAACAATGAATTTAGTAAAGATGCTACTGAAGTGCCAGCAACTTGGTTCGGTATTTTAAACTCATTTTTCATAATTACATTAGCTCCATTATTTTCTAGATGGTGGGAAAGTAAATATAACCCGAGTGCAGCTACTAAGTATGGTATTGGCTTATTGCTTTTAGGTCTAGGTTTTGGAGTGTTAGTTTTTGGTACATTGGGTATTCCGCAAGGCGCAAAAACGGCATCAGTTAGTATGGTGTTTTTAATATTAGCTTATTTGTTACATACTATGGGCGAGTTGTGTATTTCTCCAGTAGGGTTATCTTATTTAAGTAAATTAGTTCCGGGTAGAATGATCGGGTTTATGTTCGGTATTTGGTATTTAGCCATTGCTATCGGTCAAAAAGCAGCGGGAACTATGGGAGGCATGATTGATAAGATTACAGCAGAGTATTCTCTAAGTAGTTTTTTCTTGATATTTACTATTGTTCCGGCAATATTTGCGTTAATTTCATTAGTGCTAAATCCTTTACTTAAAAGGCTTATGCATGGTGTACGATAATAAAATAAAATGTTAAAATATATAAGAACGCTCCTTTTTTAGGGGCGTTTTTTGTAAGTTCGGTACGGCTTTTGTTACTTTTGTAAGAAGTTAGCAGTTTCAAATAATAAATATGAAGCTGAATACATTAAAATTAATTGCAATGAAAAAAATAACATTCGCGTTTTTATTAACGGTTATTACTACAGTTTACGTAAACGCACAAGAAATTAAGTGGTTAACATTAGACGAGGCTATAGCGCTTCAAAAGAAAAATCCAAAAAAGATTATGATGGATATTTACACCAGCTGGTGTGGACCATGTAAAATGTTGGATAAAAATACATTTCAAAATAAAGAAGTTGCAGATTATGTAAACAAGCATTATTATGCCGTTAAATTAAATGGTGAAGGAAATGATGTGGTAAACTATAAGGATAAAGCATACGGTAATCCCAATTACGATCCGGCAAAAGCGAACAAACGTAACTCAGCGCACGAATTAGCACGTTATTTTCAAATAAACGCCTATCCAACGGTTTTGTTTTTTGATGAAACTGCTGAAGTTATTACACCGCTAAGAGGGTATCAAACACCTCCGCAATTAGAGTTGTATTTAAAGATGTTTAAAAACGACGATCACAAAAATATTAAAACACAAGATGAATTTAATGCGTATTACAGTGCGTTTAAATCGGAATTTAAAGGATAGAATAATCCGAGTACATTCTTAATATTCAATTATAAAAGCTCCCTTTTCATGTGTGTCATGGAAAGGGAGTTTTCGTTTTTTACAAACGGCTTTCCATTGTTTGGTGTAAGATTTATAATTGCTACCATCTGCAATTATATATTTCGGGTTAATAGAATCGATTAATCTGTTTAAGTTTATTTTTGGTGATTGGCGCAGTAAAACATAATCCGGATTAAACGATTTAATATGGTAGGTGTTTAAGCTGTCTACAACTAAAAATTTTTTGTTTTTCAACAGATAAATAGATTGAAGTTTATTGTATTCAATGTTGTTAATAAAATGGCCTACGGTATAGTTTTTTATAGTTGAATTTTTTAAAAGGGCCATACTATCTAAATCATGCGCTACGTTTAATTTGTTTTGCGTTGTGTTCCCAATCATGCTAAAACGACTTTTATGAAACACCACAAATTGATTAGAAGGTTTTCTGAAATTTGTGTAAATAAGAGCACACTGAAAACTAATTACAGCTAAAAGCGCCCATTTTAAATTAGAAAACTTATAGTTTTTAAAGACTTGTATTATTGAAAAAATTATAAGATATGATGTTAATACATGCCAGATGGTAAAATGAACATCGTTGAAGATAAATGAATCTTGTTGAGAAATAACACTCATAATATAATTCATGCCGCTAATAATATATCCAAAAAAGTCTGCTAAAAATGCAGGTAATATATTTAGAGAAGCCATTAAAATCACAACGATTCCTAGACCTAAAATAATAGCTAACGGCGGAATAATAATGATGCTAGACAACAAGAATAGCCCAGCGAATTGATGAAAATAAAAGAGTAGAAGCGGAGCAATACCAAATTGAGCTGCGATACTTATAGTAATAGTATGCCAATAAATATCTAGTAATTTGTTTTTTGGTTGCCATAATTTATAAATCATAGGGTCTATGTAAACAATAGCAAGTACAGCCATATAACTTAATTGAAAACCAACATCGAATATATAAAGCGGTTTCAGTAATAAAATAATGAAAATTGAAATCGCCAACGTGTTGTAAATGTTAGTTGGTCTTTTTAAGTTGTTTGCAATAGCGACAATGCTAAACATGGTTACAGCTCGAGTTACCGATGCTGTTAAACCAGCAATTACGGCAAAACTCCATAGAATGATAAGTATTAATATTGTTTTTTGAAGTTTGCCAAATTTTAAGCGTTCTATCGGTTTTAAAACCCAATTTAATAGAATTAGTATAACTCCAATATGAAGTCCTGAAATAGCCAATATATGTATAGCTCCTGCGTTTCTGTAATCGCTATAAATGTCTTCACTGAGGTCTTGTCTTTGCCCCAGAAAAAGCGCATTAATTACAGCGAGTTCGTCGGGTTTAAAATGATATTTTTTTAATTTCGAATTAATAAATTGTCGAGTAGCATTTGCGTATCCAAATACCGTATGTGTATTATCGCTAATTAAAAATAGCTCGGTAGGTTTTAAGCTGACTTGGTGATAAATGTATTTCTTTTCTAAATACGATTCGTAATCAAATTGAAAAGGATTTAACGGATAGCCTAAGCTTTTAAAATTGCTTTTTGTAGAGAATATAGCGTCTATGTTAAGCGGCGGTTTTAAAGTGTCTTTCTTTATGCTTAGTAGCGATTTTCCTTTGGATTGTTTTGCGTCAACCTGTAAAATATCAACAATATATTTGTCGTAATAAGTGTTGGGTTTTAAAACTTCTCGAATTCTGAAAGTGATAGCGTAACCAGAGTCATCTTTATTTAAAAGATGTTTTGTATAGTGGTTTTTAAAATTTTGTTGATTGTGGATGTTTACAGTGAGAACTCCAATCGAAATCATTAAAATAAAAGCAGTAATCCCAAACCAAATAGTTTTAAAAAACTGTTTTCTAGCTATAAAGTAAGTGATACCTAGTATTAATGATGCAGCTAGTGTAAAATACAAAGTCATCATTATTGGAATGGGAATAAAATACCCAATTAAAACGCCTATCACTAGGCAAATGGTTAGTTTAATTATGGTGAAATTGAGAATTTTCATAATTAAACTAAGATATAAAATATCTTATAAAATCCGTCGAGCTTCGTAAAAAGCTTTATGCCAGTAAGTTTCGTTTATCCAAGAAGTCATTACGCCTTTGCTGCTAGTGGCGTGTATAAACTCAATATCGTTGTTTTCTATAGAAACAATAAGTCCAACATGGTTAATTGCGTTTCTTCTATTGCCGGTTTTAAAGAATAACAAGTCGCCTTTATGCACATCTTTTAAGTTAATTTTATCTCCACGCTTGGCCATGTCTCGAGAGATTCTCGGTAGATTAACGTCGTAAGCTCTAAACGATTCGTAAATTAAGCCCGAACAATCCATGCCCGCTTTTGTAGTGCCACCCCATTTGTATCGAACGCCTTCAAAACTTTCAGCGTATTCAATAATGTTGTCTGCTTTTGTTCTTCTGCTATTTGCAGTTCTTGGCGTGTAATTTTTTTCTTCGGAAGAAATAACTACGCGTCCTTTTTCGTATTCCTGAGATTTTTTAGTAATTATTTTAGAAGATGAATTAGAACTTCTTTTTGATCGTTTTGAAGATTTACAACTGCTAAAACTTATAAATAGAACTAGTATAAAAATGATTTTTTTCATATAAAGATTAACCTTTTATCGCGTTGTAAATTAATTGCGCTGTTTTCTCACTAGCACCTTTTCCCCCAAGGGCTTTCTCTAATTCGTAATAGTCTAAAAAGAGTTTTTTTCTAGATTCTTTGTCCAAGATACGTTCCAATTCTTTCTTTAGTCTTTTTTTATTAAAATCACCCTGAATAAGTTCTGTTACCACTTCGCGATCCATTACTAAATTTACTAAGGATATAAACTTTAAAGTAATAATACGTTTAGCTATTTGGTAAGATATTGCACTGCCTTTATAGCAAACCACTTGCGGCACTTTAAATAAAGCCGTTTCTAATGTAGCCGTTCCTGAGGTGACTAAAGCTGCTGTAGAAATACTTAATAAATCGTAAGTTTTATTATCAATAAATTTTACGTTAGCCGATTTAATAAAGGTTTGATAAAAACTGTAATCCTGACTTGGTGCACCTGCAATTACAAATTGATAGGCTTTAAAATCGTCAACAAGACTAAGCATTACCGATAACATTTTTGTGATCTCCTGCTTTCTGCTTCCTGGTAAAAGCGCAATAATAGGTTTGTCGCTAAGTTGGTATGTTTCTCTAAACTTTTTTTCGCTTACTTGCTCTCGGTTGGCAATGGCGTCAATAAGTGGGTGGCCAACGAAATTAACTTTGTAATCATGTTTTTTATAGAAATCTTCAACAAAAGGAAGAATAACATACATGGCATCCACATCGCGTTTTATGTCTTTAACACGACTTGCTCGAGAGGCCCAAACTTGTGGTGAAATATAATAGTGTGTTTTAAAATTGGCAGCTTTGGCCCATTTTGCAATGCGTAAATTAAAGCCCGAATTATCAATAAAAACAACAACGTCTGGTTTGTAATCTGCAATATCTTCTTTACAAAAACTTATAAATTTAGATATTTTTCGAAGGTTCATAATAACCTCTATAAAGCCCATAAAAGCACGCTCTTTGTAGTGTGTTACTAAAGTGCCGCCAACGGATTGCATAAGGTCGCCTCCCCAAAATCTAATTTCGGCATTTGGATCTTCTTGAAACAAAGCCTTCATAAGGTTTGAGCCATGTAAGTCTCCCGATGCTTCACCTGCTATTATGTAATATTTCATGTGCTAAAACTTTTTAAGTTGGGGTGATTGTAATTTCTAAAGCATTTTAAAAAGAAACGTAAATACAGCAATAAAAACAGTGATTAATAATACACCTCTAGCACGATAATCTTCTTTTCTTTTAATGAAAATAAAAAAACTAATCAGATTTAAAACAGCGCCTAAGCTAATGAGTTTTCCTAAAAAGCCTTCTTCGGCTGCAGCCTTAATTACAGTTGTAAAATCGTCGCCTCTGCCAAGTAGTGTTGCGGTTAAAATTAAGCCAACAGCATTTGCTATTAATCCAACGAGCATGCCTATAAAAATTTCTTTCTTCATCTATTTTAAATTCCAAGTATTTAGTTGTTGTATAAAGTGGTGTGCGGTTAAATCGAACTGTACAGGAACCACAGAAACATAGTGGTTTGCAAGTGCCCATTCGTCAGTATCTTCACCATTGTCTAAGTTTACAAATTTACCCGAAAGCCAATAATAATCTTTGCCTTGTGGGTTTTTGCGTTTGTCGAAAGATTCTACCCAATTCGATTTTGCTTGTCTACAAATTTTGATGCCTTTTATGTCGCCACTTTTAGCCTTTGGTATGTTTACATTTAGAACAACGCCTTTTGGTAAGCCTGATTTTAGTACATTTTCGGCAACCTTTTTTACGTAAGGTTTAGAGGCTTCAAAGTTAGCATCCCATGCGTAATCCAGTAAAGAAAAACCAATAGCCGGAATGCCTTCAATACCTGCTTCAATAGCAGCACTCATGGTGCCAGAATAAATAACGTTTATAGCAGAGTTAGATCCGTGGTTTATACCAGAAACACAAAGGTCTGGTGTTCTTGGTAGTAATTCTCTAATGGCGATTTTTACGCAGTCGGCAGGTGTGCCAGAACAGCTAAATTCTTTCTGCGGACCTTCGCTAATTTTTACGTTTTGAGCAAAAAGCATAGCGTCTAAAGTAATGGCGTGGCCCATGCCACTTTGCGGACTATCGGGGGCTACCACAAAAACATCACCTAGGTTAATCATAACTTCAATTAAAGCTCTAATTCCTGGAGCTGTAATGCCGTCATCATTTGTAATTAAAATAAGGGGTTTTTTTGACATAATTTGTTCTTAAATTATAAATGCTAAAATACATAATTTCGATGGTTAACGCCTTATTTCTTCTGTTTAACAAAAAATTAGTAACGAAAACAGATTGTTGGCATAGTTTTTTCTCTATTTTAGTAGAATGATATAAAATTCCCTAAAGAATTTTTAAATACAGAAGATGAAGAATATTATGAAAAAGAATTTTAAAGTACTATCGTTGTTAATGGTTTTGGCATTTGCCTCGTGTAGTTTTACTTCAAAGAAATTCGATAATCCAGATAAAGATAAAAAATTAATAGAACTTATAACCTTTGTTATTGAGCGTGGACATTTTGATCCTATTGCTTTTGATGATGCCTTTTCGGAAGAGTTGTTTTCCGATTATTTAGAAATCGTAGATCCTGTAAAAAGATATTTTTATGCTTCGGATTACAGGGAGTTTGAAAAATACAGAACAAGTTTAGACGATCAATTAAAATCTGTAGATATTTCGTTTTTCAATTTGGTGCACGAGCGTGTTTTAGAACGTATAGGTGAAGCCAAAAATATTTATCACGATATATTATCTAAGCCTTTTGATTATAATGTTGATGAAGATTTTGATACCGATTACGAGAATACTGGTTATGTAAAGAATAAGAGAGAAATGAAAGCCCGTTGGAGACAGCAATTAAAGTTTTCTACACTTTCTAATTACGATGATATTTACGAAGGAGAAAAACGTTCTAAAGAAAAGGACCCAGAGTATGTTATGAAAACCGATAAGGTTATTGAGAAAGAAGCGCGTGAGGCGACTTTAAAATCTATCGATATTTATTTCAATGATAGTGTGGATGATTTAGATCGTGATGATTGGTTTGCTGTTTATGTAAACACTATTGTAGAAGAATTTGATCCGCACACATATTATTTAGCGCCAAGAGGTAAAGAGAATTTCGACCAACGTATGTCAGGAAAACTTGAAGGTATTGGAGCGAGATTACAAAAGCGAATGGATTACATTAAAATTGTAGAATTAATTTCTGGAGGACCAGCTTGGAGAAGTAAGCTTTTAGAAGTTGAAGATGTTATATTAAAAGTAAAACAAGAAAATGAAGATGTAGCTGTGGATATTGTTGGTATGCGTATTAACGATGCTATTAAATATATAAAAGGACCTAAAGGTACCAAAGTAACACTTACCATTAAAAGTATGGATGGTACAGTTAAAGATGTTACTATTACTAGAGATGTGGTAGAGTTAATGGAAACTTATGCAAAATCATCTGTTGTTGAAAAAGATGGCGGACGTTTTGGGGTTATCGATTTACCTGCATTTTATGCCGATTTTCAGGATTATAAAAATATAAATGCTGCTAAAGATGTAAAAGACGAAATTTTACGTCTTAAAAAAGAAGGTATTGAAGGTTTAGTGCTCGATTTACGTAATAATGGTGGTGGATCTTTACCCACTGTTGTAGATATGGCAGGTTTGTTTATCGAAGAAGGGCCAGTGGTTCAAGTACGATCTACAGGTCAAGCAAAAGAAGTTTTAAAGGATAGTGATAAATCTATTGTTTGGGACGGGCCTTTGGTTGTGTTAGTAAACGAAATTTCAGCGTCAGCATCAGAAATTATGGCAGCAGCTATGCAAGATTATAAGCGTGCTATTATTATAGGGAGTAAACAAACTTACGGTAAAGGTACAGTGCAAAATGTAATAGATTTAAATAATGTTTTACGGAGTAATACAGGAGGAGATCTTGGAGCTATAGCGTTAACCACTAAAAAATATTATAGAATTAATGGTGGTTCTGTGCAGTTAGAAGGTGTTAAAAGTGATGTGCAAGTACCAGGACGTTTTAGTTATATTGATGTAGGTGAAAAGGATAAAGATAATCCATTACCTTATGATGAAATTGATGCGGCCGATTACAAGCCTTGGACGGGTTATTTCGATTACAATACAATTGTAGCAAATAGTAAAGCACGTATGGCTAATAACGCTCAATTAAAGCTTATTGATGAAAATGCTAAATGGGTAAAAAGTAAAATTGACGATACTAAGTTTTCATTGAATTTTAAAAAGTATAAATCTCAATTGGATAAAAATGAAGAAGAAGCTAAACGTTTTGACGCTATTTCTGATTATAAAACCAACTTAACTTTTAATTCCACAAAATACGAGCAATCTCTTTTTGATAAGGATACTACCGATTTAAAAGAAAAACGCGTACGTTGGCACGAGAGCTTAAGTCAAGATGTTTATGTTGAAGAGGCTTTAAATGTTTTAGAAGATTTGAAAAACTTCCCAGTAGAAAAAGTTGCAGCGACGCATACTCAAGCTAAAAATTAGAAGAAATAAAATATATGAGTTCAAAATCTAGCTCACTAAAACAATTGGCACTCCAAAAATTTAAAAAGAATTTTTGGGGTGTTTTTAGTTTATGCTTTATTGGTTTTGTTGGTGTTGTTTCGGTGTTTGCATATGCCTTTGCACCCGATAATTCTCAATATGCCAATCAAATGCATTTATCAATTCATTCTAAAAAACCTGGCTACACGGTAACTATGCTTACTATCCCTTCAGGATTAGAAGTAGATCAAAGCATGTTTGATAAACTATTTTTTGGGAAGAAGAACACAGATTCTGAAATTCCTATATCGGAATACCATGTAGAGAGCAAAACTTTAAGTTATACAGAATATGCTTCCGATGGCTTGGAAGGTGTTAAGAAAACAATGGAGTTAAGTCGGTTTCCAAATAGTGATGCTACATCGTTTATAAAAGAAAAATCATTTCTTTTCGGAACTGATAAATACGGGCGAGATTTATTGAGTCGTGTGCTAGTAGGCGCTAGGATTTCATTTTTTATTGGGTTTGTAGCGGTGTTTATTTCATTAGTTATCGGCATTTTTATGGGTAGTATTGCGGGTTATTTTGGAGGTAAGGTAGATGCTGTTATTATGTGGATTATAAATGTAACCTGGTCTATACCTACTCTGCTTTTGGTAATAGCGATTACTTTAGCATTAGGCAAAGGTTTTTGGCAAGTGTTTATTGCTGTCGGTTTAACCATGTGGGTGGAAGTAGCTAGAGTAGTGCGCGGGCAAATAATTAGCACTAAAGAAATGCAATACGTAACAGCAGCAAGAGCTTTAGGTTTTAATGATTACAGAATAATCACAAAACATATCCTTCCGAATATTATGGCGCCGGTAATTGTAATTTCAGCAGCAAACTTTGCCGCAGCTATTTTAATAGAAAGTGGTTTGAGCTTTTTGGGTATTGGTGCGCAACCACCAATGGCTAGTTGGGGTGCTATGATAAAAGATCACTACAATTATATTATATTAGGGAAGCCTTATTTGGCTTTAATCCCGGGGCTTTGTATAATGAGTTTGGTGATGGCTTTTATGCTTATAGGTAATGCGTTACGCGATGCGTTAGATGTAAAAGGGTGAGTGTGCTTAGTTTAATTTAAAAAGAATTAGTTTAGTGTGATGATGTATATCATCATCTAACCATCATATTGCATATTAGCATTAAGATTATCGATATAGCCTAAAACTTCGTCTTTTCCTATGTCTTTAGATGATGATGTAATAAAATAGTTAGGCATATCTTCCCAAGTTTCTAATAAAATAGCTTTGTAAGCATCAACGTGATCTTGAATTGCTTTTGGTCTCAGTTTATCGGCTTTAGTAAAGATGATAGAAAATGGAATGCCATTTTCCCCAAGCCATACCATAAAATCGGCATCTACAGGTTGAGGTGTGTGGCGAATATCAACTAAAACAAACGCCGTAACAAGTTGTTCTCGCTGTCCGAAATAATTAGTAATAAATTTTTGAAACACCTTTTTAGAACTCTTAGAAACACGAGCATAACCATAACCTGGTAAATCTACTAAGTGCCAGTTTTTATTAATTAAAAAGTGATTAATAAGCTGTGTTTTTCCTGGTCGTCCAGACGTTTTAGCTAAGCTTTTTCGGCTAGTTAGCATATTAATCAACGACGATTTTCCTACGTTACTTCTGCCAATAAAAGCGTATTCTGGCAGTCTGCTTTTTGGGCATTTTTCAACTTCGGAATTGCTCATTACAAATTCGGCCGATTTAATATGCATCTATCTTAAGGTGTTTAATGTTGGGAATGTTTTATGCTAGAAAAGTGTCTAGAATTGTCTTTTTTCTAACCAAGCATCCATGATTTTATTGAATTCATCAGGGTGTTCCATCATGGCTGCATGGCCACATTTGTCAATCCAATGTAATTCAGAATCTGGTAAAAGTTCGTTAAATTCTTCTGCAACTTCAGGTGGTGTTACGCTATCATTTTTACCCCAAATAATACAAGTGGGCGTTTTCATGTTAGGTAAATCTTTTGCCATATTATGCCTAATAGCACTTTTGGCAATAGCTAAAGTTTTTATTAGCTTATTACGGTTATTTACGGTTTCGTAAACTTCGTCTACAATTTCTTTGGTGGCAACTGCGGGATCGTAAAAAACATCTTGTGCTTTCTTTTTAATCACCTCGTAATCGCTACGTTTTGGGTAGCCTCCACCCATAGCACTTTCGTAAAGGCCAGAGCTTCCGGTTATTATTAAGCCTTTTACAGTGTCGGGGAACATTTTTGTATGGTATAAGCCAATGTGTCCGCCAAGCGAATTTCCTAATAAAATAACCTCATCATAACCTTTAAAAATTATAAATTCGTGTAGGTATTTGGCAAAGCTTTTTACGTTAGTTTTAAGCAGTGACATGCTGTAAATTGGGAGTTCGGGGATAAGGACTTTATATCCTTTTTGGCTAAAAAAATCAGTTACGGCATCAAAATTACTCAATCCGCCCATTAATCCGTGTAGCACAATAATTGGTGTACCCTCTCCGGCTTCAATATAGCTGTAATTACCTTCTTTTTTTAAACTATGCGTCATTAATCAGTATTCATTGCATGAGAAACAAATATAGTTATTTCATTGATATTTCAAAGGTTTTAATTCCTTCTGAAAAAAGAATAATTTTTCTGCGTCAAGAATAGTGTTTTGAATTAAGATTTTTCTTATAAAATTAATTAAAGAATAGTCAAGTTTGCTTACCGTTTTTATTGATCTCGTCGATTGTAGGATGTATTTCGTCAAAAACTTGTTAACAAAGTGGGGTAAAGTGGTAAAATGTGGTAAAATTTTCAATATATTTGAATCTTAAACGTTTAAACCATAGCGAAATACTATTGGACTTATTAACAGGAACATACGATTGTAAAGTTGATGTCAAAGGCAGACTTATGATGCCTGCTGCGATAAAAAAGCAGCTTGCGTCGGTGTTAGACGATGGTTTTGTTTTGCGAAGATCGGTTTTTCAGAAGTGTTTGGAGTTATATCCAATGCAAGAATGGCAAGCGTTAATGCAGAAAATGAATAAGCTTAATAAGTTCAAGAAAAAGAACAACGATTTTATTCGAAGATTTACTGCTGGGGCAAAAATTATTGAAGTTGATGTTAATGGGCGCTTGTTAGTACCGAAAGATTTAACAGTTTTTGCTAACATTTCGAAAAATATTGTAGTGGCTTCGGCAATCAATATTGTTGAAATTTGGGATAAAGATTTATATGAACAAGCCATTGATGATGCGGCAATCGATTTTGCAGATTTAGCCGAAGAAGTTATGGGGCAAGATGATGAAGACTATGGAATATCATAATCCGGTATTATTAAAAGAAACGGTAGATGGTTTAAATATTAAGCCTGACGGCGTTTATGTTGATGTTACTTTTGGTGGTGGCGGACACAGTAAGGAGATTTTAAAGCGACTTGGTGAAAACGGAAAATTATTTGCGTTCGATCAAGATTTGGACGCTCTTGAAAATACAATTGACGATTCTCGATTTACATTGATAAACGAGAATTTCAGATTTATAAAACGTTTTTTACGATTTCATGGTGTGAAAAAAGTAGATGGTGTTTTGGCAGATTTTGGCGTATCGTCACATCAATTTGACGTTGCGGAACGTGGTTTTTCTACTCGGTTTGAGGCTGATTTAGATATGCGAATGAATCAAGAAAAAGCATTGTCGGCATTTCATGTTATTAATGAATATGAAGAAGAACAATTGAAAGATGTGTTCTTGCAATATGGTGAATTACGTGCGGCGCCTGCTATGGCTAGTTTAATTGTTGCACATCGTGAAACTGAAGCTATTGTTACAAGTGAACAATTGAAGTCTGTATTGCGAAAGTTTTTACCGCCAAGACACGAGAATAAAGTTTTAGCTCAAATATATCAGGCTATTAGAATTGAGGTGAATCAAGAAATTGAAGCTCTAAAAGAGTTTTTATCTCAAACACCTGAGATTTTGAACGAAAACGGAAGGTTAAGTTTTATATCATACCATTCTTTAGAAGATCGGTTGGTTAAAAGATTTATTAGAAACGGACTGTTTGAGGGAGAGCCAGAACGTGATATGTTTGGCAATTTTGAAGTGCCGCTAAAAAAGGTTGGTGGCTTAATAGTGCCTACTGCTGCAGAGATTAAAATAAACAACAGAGCACGAAGTGCAAAGTTAAGGATTGCTACAAAGGCTTAATTTCAAATAAATAAAACGAGAGTGCTAGATCCAATACCGAATTGAAAAAGGAGGTTTTTGTGTCTTTAATAATAAGAGTGGTTTTTCCGCTTTTTTGAAAACATCATATTTCAGTTATTAAAGTGAAAAATAATATATACGACATATTAAAAGGAACATTTTTAGTCAGTGACGATTCGTTTAAGAATTGGCGCATGATTTTATTTGTTTCCGCTTTAGCGATAGTTATGATAGCGAGCTCGCATAGTGCAGATAAAAAAGTTTACGAAATATCTAAACTTAATAATGAAGTAAAAGAAATGCGTTCGGCATTTGTGGATGGTCGTTCTAAATTGCAGCGATTAAAAATGGAATCGACTGTGTTGGCAAAAATGAAAGAAAAAGGTTTGGCAACTTCCACAACGCCAGCAAAAAAGATAAAAGTAAAATCTCAAAAATAATTAGAACACCTTGGCTGTAAACGATAAGGGCATATTAAATAGACTATATTTTGTAGCGGGATGCATGTTTGTGTTCGGGCTTGCTGTGTTGTTTAAATTGTTTAGTATTCAGTATTTGCAAGGTGATAAATATAGAGCGCTGGTTGAAAAACGTGATGTTCAAAATATTACTATTCCTGCAAATCGTGGTAATGTATATTCTGATAATGGTGGTTTGTTGGCAACATCAATACCGAAGTATAATATTGCTATAGATGCAGTGGTGTCGCCAACTAAAAAGTTCGAAGAATTTGTTGGTCCGTTGTCCGATTCGCTTTCTAAATATTCAGGAAAATCATCATCCTATTACGAGAAGTCTATTAGAAAAGCACGTGCAAATAAAAATCAATATTTACTATTAGCAAAAAATATTAATTATACCGATTATGTGCGTTTTAGAGGATTTCCGCTTTTAAAATTAGGCGCAATTCCGGGAGGGCTTATTGTAAGTCAGAAAACGAAGCGAGAATTTCCAATGGGTGAAATAGCGCAGCGTTCTATCGGTTACGAAAGATTTGATGACGAAGGAAATGTAACGCGTGCTGGAATCGATGGTGCTTTTGGAGTAAAATATTTACGTGGTACCGATGGTAAGCGTTTAAAACAAAAAATAGGGAAAAACAAATGGAAACCACTTACGGATTACAACCAGGTGGAGCCAAAAGATGGGTATGATGTTTATACAACTATAGATGTAAATATCCAAGATATCGCGCATCATTCACTATTGGGGCAGTTAGAGTATTACGAGGCTGAGCATGGGTGTGTTGTGGTTATGGATGTTAAAACTGGTGAAATTAAAGCCATTTCGAATTTAGCAAAAACCAAGAGTGGCGAATATTACGAAAAACGCAATTATGCCGTTTGGGAGTCGCACGAGCCAGGGTCTACGTTTAAAGTTATGGCGCTTATGGCTGCTCTAGAAGATAAGGTGATTGATACGGCAACGATTGTAGATACTAGAAAAGGATCTAAGCGTTTTTACGGAAGAACAATAAGTGATTCACATGGTAACGGAAAAATATCCGCCGCTCGTGCGTTAGAGGTTTCTTCTAATATTGGTTTAGCAACCATTATAGATGATAATTATTCTAAAGATCCTCAAAAATTTATAAAACACTTAAAAGATTGGGGATTAGATAAACCTCTTGGTGTTTCTATTAAAGGTGAAGGTGATCCTGTAATTCCTGAGCCAGGCGATAAAATTTGGAGTAGGAATGCTTTACCGTCTATGGCTTATGGGTATAATTTACGAATTACACCGTTGCAAACACTTACATTTTATAATGCTATTGCTAATGATGGTGAGATGGTAAAGCCAAGATTTATAAAAGCAGTTAAGGAGTTTGATGAAGAAATTGAGGTTTTTGAAAAAGAAGTGATTAATAAAAAGATTTGCTCTGATAAAACCTTGGGAGAAATGCAGGAAATCATGAAAAACATAGTGGTTCGTGGAACAGGGAAAAAACTGTATTCTTCAAGTTTTTCTATGGCAGGAAAAACGGGGACGGCAAGAACTGAATATGGTAATTACGAAGAATGGAGAAAGGATCGAAAATATATTTCATCTTTTGCGGGGTATTTTCCAGCAGAAAACCCAAAGTATTCGTGTATTGTAATAATCCATAAGCCAAGTACTAAAAAAGGGTATTACGGGGCCGATGTTACAGGGCCGGTTTTTAAACGTATTGCGCAAAAAATATTTACAGACACACCTTTAATAGACGAAGTAAAGTCGTTGGATGTAAAAGTAGCTTCTGTTCAGGAAGAGTATAATCGTTTTTACGAAACCACAAAAACTTATAAAACCATAATGCCAAATGTTGTGGGCTTACCTGCCATGGACGCATTAGCGCTTTTAGAAAACATGGATGTGAAGGTTAAGGTGAAACTTAACGGAAACGGCGTTGTGAAAGAGCAATCTATAAATAAGAGTACTAAGTTAAAAAATAACCAAACGGTTACATTAAAAGCATCATGAGTGTATTAAAAGACATATTGTATAAGGTTACTTTAAATGCTGTTGTTGGAAACACGAGCATGGATGTAAATAACATTCATTTCGATTCGCGCAACATTGTTAAAGGTGATGTGTTTGTGGCTATCCGCGGCAGTGTTGTGGATGGACATAATTATATAGATGTAGCTGTTAAAAATGGTGCTACTGCAATAGTTTGTGAGGCTACTCCAGAAGATGTTGTTGATGGTGTAACTTATGTGGAGGTTGATAATTCTAGTAAAGCTATGGCTATTATGGCATCTAATTTTTACGGTGTGCCATCCGAGAATTTAAAACTTGTTGGTGTTACTGGTACTAACGGAAAAACAACAGTTGCTAGTTTGTTGTTTCAGTTGTTTAAAAATGCTGGGTTTAAAGTGGGGTTACTTTCAACTGTAAAAATAATTGTAGATACTGTAGAGTATAAAGCAACTCATACTACGCCAGATTCTTTAACTATTAATAAGTATTTAAAGGAGATGAATGCTGCAGGTGTTGAGTTTTGTTTTATGGAAGTTAGCTCGCATGGTATTCATCAATTTAGAACAGAAGGGTTACATTTTGAAGGTGGGATTTTTACAAATTTATCGCACGATCATTTAGATTATCATAACACTTTTGCAGAGTATCGCGATGTTAAAAAACGTTTTTTCGACGGTTTACCATCAACAGCTTTTGCGTTAGTGAATACCGATGATAAAAATGGAGCAATTATGCTTCAAAATACAAAAGCGAACAAACAAACATATGCTTTAAAAGGCTATGCTGATTATAAAGCACAGATTCTAGAAAACAGATTAAGCGGTTTATTGCTTAAGGTGAATGATAGTGAAGTTTGGACACGATTAATCGGGAATTTTAATGCTTACAATGTATTAGCTATTTACGCTACAGCGGAATTGTTAGGGCTCGAAAAAGTAGAGATTCTGCGTTTAATTAGTGATTTGGAAAGCGTGAGCGGACGATTTCAGTATTTAATTTCAGATGAAAAAATAACAGCGATTGTTGATTATGCACACACACCTGATGCATTGAAAAATGTATTGGAAACTATAAATAGTATTCGTACTAAAAATGAAGAGCTCATTACCGTTGTTGGTTGTGGTGGAGATCGTGATAAAACAAAGCGTCCAAAAATGGGGCATATCGCTACGGCGTTAAGTACAAAAGTGATTTTTACTAGTGATAACCCACGAAGTGAAGAGCCACAAGCCATTTTAGACGATATAGAAAAAGGCGTAGAGCCTCAGAATTTTAAAAAGGCCTTAACAATTTCAGATAGAAAACAAGCTATTAAAGCGGCTTGCCAAATGGCGCAACCTAACGATATTATTTTAATCGCAGGAAAGGGGCATGAAGATTATCAGGAAATTAAAGGAGAACGTTTTCATTTTGATGATTATGAAACCGTGCAAGAGATATTAAAGCAATTACAGAAGTAATTAAAATAGAGAAAGAATGCTGTATTATTTATTCGAATATTTAGAAAAACAGTTCCAGTTTCCTGGGGCATCACTCTTTGGGTTTTTAACCTTTAGAGCAGCATTGGCTATGATTTTTGCTTTGCTTTTTTCAACAATTTACGGTAAAAAAATAATTAGCTTTTTATCTAGAAAGCAAATGGGAGAAACCATTCGCGATTTAGGTTTAGACGGTCAAAAGGAAAAAGCCGGTACACCTACAATGGGTGGAATTATTATCATTCTAGCAACGTTGATTCCTGTGTTGTTATTAGCAAAGCTTTCAAATATTTATATCATTTTATTGATAGTAACCACTATTTGGATGGGGATTATTGGTTTTATAGACGATTATTTAAAGAAGTTTAAAAATGATAAAGACGGTTTAAAAGGGCGTTTTAAAATTTTAGGACAAGTTGGTTTGGGAATTATAGTGGGTAGCACATTGTTTTTTCATCAAGATGTTACTATGAAGGAAAAATTACCAATAGAGCAACAACGAGCATTATTGGTAGAAAATCCGGATATAGCGCCGTCGAAGTTGTTCGCGGCCGAAATGAAATCGACTAAAACAACCATTCCTTTTGTAAAAGGAAATGAAATTGAATATGCAAAGTTAATCACATGGATTAGTCCAGATTTAGAAAAGTACGCTTGGATTATTTTTATTCTAGTTACCATTTTTATAATCGCAGCAGTTTCAAACGGAGCTAATTTAACCGATGGTATCGATGGCCTCGCGGCAGGAACATCGGCTATTATTGTACTTACATTAGGGATATTTGCTTGGGTTTCTGGTAATATTATTTTCTCAGAATATCTCAATATTATGTATATCCCACGTGTTGAGGAAATCACAATTTATATCGCTGCCTTTGTTGGTGCGCTAATTGGTTTTCTTTGGTACAACACCTATCCGGCACAGGTTTTTATGGGAGATACCGGTAGTTTAACTATTGGAGGTATTATTGCTGTAATTGCTATCGCGGTGCGTAAAGAATGGTTAATTCCGGTGCTTTGCGGCATCTTTTTAGCTGAAAACTTATCGGTAGTAATGCAGGTAAGTTGGTTTAAGTATACAAAGAAGAAATATGGTGAAGGTCGACGCATTTTCAAAATGTCACCATTGCATCATCATTATCAAAAATCGGGATATCACGAAAGTAAAATTGTAACACGATTTTGGATTGTTGGTATTTTGCTAGCTATTCTTTCAATTGTAACGTTAAAAATTAGATAATAAATGTATGGTTTCCGCGAAAGCGTAGATTATATAAAATGATAAAGAAATGGCAAAACAAAGACTAGTCATATTAGGAGGAGGAGAAAGTGGTGTAGGAACTGCGCTTTTGGCTAAAACTAAAGGCTTCGACGTTTTTGTTTCCGATAAGGGAAAAATAAAAGAAAATTATAAACAAGTTCTTGTACAAAATGATATTGAATGGGAAGATGAGAAACATTCGGAAGAAAAAATTCTGAATGCTAACATCATCATGAAAAGTCCTGGTATTCCTGATAAAGCGCCTTTGGTAAAACAAATTCGTGAAAAGGGAATTAAGGTGGTTTCGGAAATTGAATTTGCAGCCCAATATACCAATGCAACAATTGTTGGTATTACGGGAAGTAATGGTAAAACAACAACGGCAACACTAGCGCATCACATTTTAAAAGAAGAATTGAATGTGGGATTGGCTGGTAATATTGGCGATAGTTTTGCTAAGCAAGTTCTGGAAGAAGATTTTGATAATTACGTGCTAGAAATTAGTAGTTTTCAGTTGGATGATATTATCGACTTTAAGCCTAAAATAGCTGTAATAACAAATATTACTCCAGATCATTTAGATCGATACGATTATAAATTTGAAAATTATATTGCATCTAAATTTCGAATAGCTAAAAACCAGAGTAAGGACGATTATTTAATTTATGATGCCGATGACGAGGTTATTGTAGATTATTTAAAAAAGAATCCGGTTCAATCAACATTATTGCCGTTTTCATTAGTGAAAACAATAGAGAATGGCGCGTATTTAGACAAAGAAAATAACATTAAAATAACAATAGATAACACCCAAATAATTATGCCAACAAACAAAATAGCATTAGAAGGAAAACACAACGTAAAGAACGCTATGGCGGCTTCTACTGTTGCGCATTTACTAAAAATTAGAAAACAAACTATTCGTGAGAGTTTAGAAAACTTTCAGGGTGTAGAACATAGATTAGAGCAAGTTTTAAAAATAAATAAAGTACAGTATATCAACGATTCTAAGGCAACCAATGTAAATGCTACATATTTTGCTTTAGAGAGTATGAGTGCACCAACAGTTTGGATTGTTGGAGGTGTAGATAAGGGTAATAATTACCAAGAGTTGTTTCAGTTTGTAAACGAAAAAGTGAAAGCTATTATTTGTTTAGGTGCAGAAAACGAGACTTTAATGAGCACTTTTGGAAATATGGTGGATGTTATTGTTGAAACTCAGTTTATGAGTGAAGCAGTAAAAATTGCTTATAAATTAGCTGAATCTGGCGATAACGTATTGTTGTCTCCGGCTTGTGCAAGCTTCGATTTATTTGAAAATTACGAAGATAGAGGCCGCCAGTTTAAAAACGCGGTTAGAAATTTATAAAACAGTTAATGCTGCATAATAAGCGGAATAATAGAAAAGCGAGATAAGAAAAAAAGTAAATGCAAACGCTATTTAAAAATATAAAGGGAGATCGATTAATTTGGGCCATTGTAGCGCTACTAGCTATATTGTCCTTTCTACCTGTGTACAGTGCGGCGAGCGACTTGGCATATAGTAAATACGATGGAAATACATTTATTTCGTTCGTAAAACACTTTATGCATTTGGTTTTAGGGTTTGCAATTATGTATGGAGTGCACAAAATTCCGTACCGTTATTTTAAGGGGCTGTCATTAGTGATGCTACCTGTGGTTGGGGTTTTGTTATTAATTACCATGGCTCAAGGCACGGTAATGGGTGGTGCAAGTGCGAGTCGATGGATTAAAATACCGGTTGTAGGTTTGTCTTTCCAGACATCTACGTTGGCCTTTGTAGTTTTAATGGTTTATGTGGCGCGATATATGTCGAAAGTAAAAGATGAAGTCATAACATTCAAAGCGTCTATTTTGCCGCTTTGGGCACCTGTATTTATTGTGCTGGCTTTAATTTTACCATCTAACTTTTCTACGGCTGCTATTATGTTTTTAATGGTAATGATTTTGGTGTTTTTAGGAGGTTATCCTGTGCGTTATATGGCTATTATCTTGGGTTCTGGCTTAGTTGCTTTAATACTATTTATTATGGTAGCTAAATTAACAACAGGGCCTTTAAATGTTAAAGTAACAACTTGGGAGAATAGAATTAAGAATTATTCTGATAGTGAAGATACTGATGCCGATTATCAAATAGAAAAAGCAAAAATAGCCATTGCTTCTGGAGGAATTACTGGTGTTGGACCAGGTAAAAGTATTCAGAAACATGCTTTGCCACAATCGTCTTCAGATTTTATTTTTGCTATAATTATTGAAGAATACGGTTTAATTGGAGGTTTTTCAATCATGATTTTATACATGTGGTTATTGTTTCGAGTGGTAATTGTTTCTCAAAAATCGGATACTATTTTTGGGAAGTTGCTTGTGTTGGGCGTTGGGTTGCCTATTGTTTTTCAGGCTTTAATAAACATGGCTGTTGCTGTAGAATTATTCCCGGTAACGGGGCAAACTTTACCTTTGGTTAGTAGTGGAGGAACATCTATTTGGATGACCTGTTTAGCGATAGGTATTATACTTAGCGTAAGTGCTAGACGCGAGGAGATGAAGGAAAAAGAAATAAATGAAGATAATCCGTTAGAGATTCTTTCGGAGGCTATATAAATATTGAATTAAAAAAGAAAGAAATTTTTCTCTTACGGGAAAAGTCTAAAAGGAATGAAACCATATAAAATTATATTATCGGGAGGTGGGACAGGCGGACATATTTATCCGGCTATCGCTATTGCGAACGAATTAAAGTTGCGTTATCCTGATGCTGAATTTTTGTTTGTTGGCGCAAGCGATCGTATGGAAATGGAAAAGGTACCACAAGCCGGTTTTGATATTAAAGGACTATGGATTTCGGGTATTCAGCGTAAGCTAACCTTTAAGAATTTAATGTTTCCGTTTAAGTTAATGAGTAGTTTGTGGAAAGCTAATACAATTGTGAGGCGTTTTAAGCCCGATGTGGCTATTGGAACGGGTGGATTTGCAAGCGGACCATTATTGCAAATTGCAAACTCTAAAGGGGTGCCTACTTTAATTCAGGAGCAAAATTCGTATCCAGGAATTACAAATAAATTTTTAGCTAAAAAAGCTAAAAAAATATGTGTAGCCTATGATCATTTGGAGCGCTTTTTTCCTCAAGATAAAATTATAAAAACTGGTAATCCGGTGCGTCAAGGTTTGTTGGATATTGATACCAAAAGAGAAGAGGCTATAAAGCATTTCGATTTAAAACTTGGTAAAGTAACACTCTTGGTTATTGGTGGTAGTTTAGGTGCGAGACGCATTAATCAGTTAATAGAAAAGAAATTAGATTTTCTCGATACGCAGAATGTCCAAATTATTTGGCAATGCGGGAAATTATATTACCAACAATATAAAATTTATGGTAATATAAAAAATGTGCAGGTTCATGAGTTTTTAAACAACATGGATTTAGCCTATGCTGCTGCAGATGTGGTGATTTCGAGAGCGGGAGCGAGTTCTGTTTCGGAACTTTGTATTGTTGGAAAACCAGTAATTTTTATTCCATCGCCAAATGTTGCCGAAGACCATCAGACCAAAAACGCTATGGCTGTCGTAGATAAAGATGCAGCCATGATTATTAAAGAAGAAGATTTGGATGCCGATTTTCAAAATAAGTTCTCGCAACTTATTGCAGCACCCGATCGTCAGGCAGAATTAGGACGAAATATAAAAGAATTAGCATTAGTAAATGCAACAAAAGATATAGTAAATGAAGTTGAAAAACTTCTAAAAAAATAAATGAATTTAAATAATATACATAACATCTATTTTATTGGCATTGGCGGTATTGGCATGAGTGCTATAGCGCGCTATTTTAATGCGAATAATAAGCTTGTGGCGGGTTATGATAAAACGCAAACTGCAATTACTGATACTTTGGTGGAGTTAGGTATGCAAGTCCATTTTGATGATGATGTAAAGCAGATTGATTCGGCTTTTTTAAATTCAGAAAACACATTGGTGGTTTATACACCAGCGGTACCAAAAGATCATTCGGAATTAAATTATTTTAAAGCCAATGGTTTTAATGTTTTAAAACGTTCTGAAATTTTAGGTTTGATTACAGAAAACACCATTTGTTTGGCTGTTGCTGGAACTCACGGAAAAACCACAACAACAAGTATTCTTGGGCATTTAATGCATGAATGCCAAGTTGAGCTTACTGCATTTTTAGGGGGTATTAGTGAAAACTATAATTCTAACCTTATTTTAAAGGGGACAGAGGTTTCTGTTGTAGAAGCTGATGAGTTTGATAGGTCGTTTTTAACGTTATCTCCAGATTTCGCAGGGATAACATCGATGGATGCCGATCATTTAGATATTTACGGTGATGCTTCAGAATTAAAAAAGACTTTTGAAGATTTTACAAAACGATTAAAACCTAACGGAAAACTGTTTGTTAAAAACGGATTGCCTTTAAAAGGAATTACATACGGTATTGAGGATAATTCTGATTATGCTGTTCAAAATATAAAAATAATAAATGGCGCGTATGTTTTTGATGTGAAAACACCAATAACAGTGCTAGAAAATTTAGAGTTTAACCTACCAGGAAGGCATAATTTGTCGAATGCTTTATTGGCTTTGGCGATGGCTATAGAATATGGTTGTTCGTACCAAAAGCTCATCAAGGCGTTAGCATCTTACAAAGGGGTTAAACGTAGGTTTACATATCAAATTAAAACGGATAGCTTGGTGTATATCGATGATTATGCCCATCATCCAGAAGAAATTAAAGCTGTGCATCAAGCCGTTCGCGAAATGTATCCGAATAAAAGCGTGTTGGCCATTTTTCAGCCGCATCTATTCAGCAGAACCAAAGATTTTATTGACGATTTTGCTCAAAGTTTATCTCAGTTCGATGAGTTGATACTTTTAGATATTTACCCTGCACGAGAATTACCTATAGAAGGTGTAACATCGGAATGGTTGTTGAGTAAAGTTACAAGTGAGAAAAAGCAGTTGGTGAATAAAGCAAACCTGCTAGCTGAAATTAAAAAGAGTGAAGCTCAAGTTATTTTAACTATTGGAGCGGGAGATATTGGAGAACAAGTAAAATATATTAAAAAAGAGCTGAGTTTTGAAAGTTAATTGGAATTACATAAAAATGGTGGCTTTGTTCTGCTTGGTGGGTTTTCTATTTGCTTTTGCATCGGGAAGAAACAATGCTAGATTGGTTACTGAGCCTGCTATAAAATTTACAGGAGAAGATAACTTATTTGTTACTAATGAGACTGTTAGTAAGTTGTTAACACAAAATTACGGTGGTGCTCAAAACGTTGCTAAAGAAACTTTAGATTTGAATAAGTTAGAAAATGTGCTCAAATCGAACCCCATGATTAAGAGTGCTGAAGTGTATGTTGCAGTAAACGGAACGCTTAACGCGGAAATAAAGCAAAAAACACCAATAGCAAGAGTTAGTACAAATGCGTCTTATTATATTGACGATCGCGGTTTTTTCATGCCTTTATCGAATAATTATTCGGCTAGAGTACCACTTGTAACAGGTGTTGTTGAAAAAAACAACTTAGAAAATATTTTTAAAATAGCGACAAAAATTAGAGAAGATGAGTTTTTAAAAATGAATGTTATAGAAATTCATCAAAATGCTAATAATAGGCTGTTTTTAAAATTAAGACAGTGTAAGTTTTTAGTGCAATTAGGTGATTTAGACCTATTAGACAAAAAAATAAATAATTTGAAGGCATTTTATCAAAAAAATATCAAAGAAAAGACGCTAGATAATTATAGCAAAGTAAATTTGCAATTCGATAACCAAGTAGTATGTACCAAAATATAAGCCATGGAGCATAACATATCAGTAGGATTAGATATAGGAACCACAAAAATTGTGGCTATGATTGGTCGTAAAAATGAATACGGCAAACTTGAAATTTTAGGCATAGGTAAGTCTAAAAGCTTAGGTGTGCACCGTGGTGTAGTAAATAATATTACACAAACCATTCAATCAATTCAGCAAGCAGTTCAAGAAGCAGAAGCTGCAGCCGAATTAAAAATTGACGGTGTAACGGTTGGTATTGCTGGACAGCATATCCGTAGTTTACAACATAGTGATTATATAACCAGACCAAACTCAGATCATGTTATTGATGATGAGGATATAGATCGTTTAATAAACCAAGTGCATAAGTTAGTTATGTTACCTGGTGAAGAAATTATCCATGTCTTGCCTCAAGAATATAAGGTAGATGGTCAGGCAGAAATAAAAGAACCTATCGGGATGTACGGTGGCCGTCTGGAAGCTAATTTCCATGTGGTTGTTGGGCAAGTATCATCTATTCGTAATGTTGGTCGATGTATACAAAGTGCCGATTTAAATTTAGAAGGTATCACTTTAGAACCTTTAGCTTCTGCTAATGCAGTTTTAAGTCAAGAAGAAAAAGAAGCCGGTGTCGCTTTAATTGATATAGGTGGAGGTACAACCGATTTAGCTATTTTCAGAGATGGTATTATTCGCCATACTGCAGTAATCCCTTTTGGTGGAAATGTTATTACTGAAGATATAAAAGAAGGTTGTTCGATTATTGAAAAACAAGCCGAATTATTAAAAATAAAGTTTGGTTCAGCATGGCCAGGCGAGAATAAGGATAACGAAATTGTATCTATTCCTGGTTTACGTGGTCGTGAGCCAAAGGAAATTACATTAAAAAATCTCTCAAAAATTATTCACGCTCGTGTTGTAGAAATTATAGAGCAGGTCTATGTTGAAATTAAAAATTACGGTCACGAAGAGCAAAAGAAAAATCTAATTGCAGGTATTGTTTTAACAGGTGGAGGAAGCCAGTTAAAACATTTAAAGCAATTGGTAGAGTATATCACTGGTATGGATACGCGAATAGGGTACCCTAACGAGCATTTAGCAGGCGATAGTAATGAAGATGTTACTAGTCCGCTTTTTGCAACAGCAGTAGGCTTGGTTTTAGATGGCTTGAAAAGACAAGAGCGTAAAAAAATAGAACAACAGGTAGAAGAGGAAGTTGTAGTCGAAGAAGCAACAGAACATCCTACCGAAGACGTTGAAGAAGAAATTAAAGTAGAACCGGTTAGAGAAAGACGTTCTTTTCTTGATAAATTAACCGATCGCGTTAAAGATTTTCTAGATAACGCAGAGTAAAAGTATAGATTAAGAAATCCATTGAATAAAAAATATTTAGTACAAAACCCCAGTAAAACAGAGTTTATGAGCAGCAACAAAGAATTCGAAAACATCGCATTTGATTTACCTAAAAATCAATCAAATGTTATTAAAGTTATTGGCGTTGGTGGTGGCGGTAGTAACGCTATCAATCACATGTTCCAACAAGGTATAAAGGGTGTCGATTTTTACGTATGTAATACCGATGCACAAGCCTTGCAAAACAGTGGTGTGCCAAACAAAATACAATTAGGTCTAAACTTAACCGAAGGTCTTGGTGCAGGAGCAAATCCTGATATCGGAGAGCAATCGGCAGTAGAAAGTTTTGAAGACATCTCTCAAATGTTAGACTCAAATACTAAAATGGTGTTTATTACAGCCGGAATGGGTGGTGGTACTGGTACTGGTGCAGCGCCTATTATTGCTAAAATGGCCAAAGACATGGATATTTTAACTGTAGGTATTGTTACTATGCCTTTTCAGTTTGAAGGAAAAATGCGTATCGAACAATCTCAAAAAGGTATTGAGAAATTGCGTGGTATGGTCGACTCATTAATTGTAATTAACAACAATAAACTTCGTGAAGTTTACGGAAATCTTGGATTTAAAGCCGGGTTCTCTAAAGCAGATGAAGTGTTATCTACCGCTGCTCGTGGTATAGCCGAAGTTATTACACACCACTACACACAAAACATCGATTTACGTGATGCTAAAACGGTATTAAGTAATAGTGGAACAGCTATTATGGGGTCTGCATTAGCGTCGGGTCAAAACCGTGCGCAAGATGCTATCCGTAAAGCTTTGGATTCACCATTATTAAACGATAATAAAATTACAGGAGCTAAAAATGTACTGCTTTTAATTGTTTCTGGTGTACAAGAAATTACTATTGATGAAATAGGTGAAATTAACGATCATATCCAAAATGAAGCTGGCCATGGTGCTAACATTATTATGGGTGTTGGTGAAGATGAATCTTTAGACGAATCTATTGCTGTAACTATTATAGCAACGGGTTTTAATATTGAACAACAAGACGAAATTTCTAATACTGAAACTAAAAAAGTAATTCATTCTTTAAGTGAAGAGAAAGAAGTAGAAGCTAAAGCGGTTAAAGAAGAAGTTGCGCCTGAAGTTATTGCTCCACCAGTTGTTGTAGAGATAAAAGAAGAACCTAAAGTAGTGAAGCATACGTTGGATTTAGATGACGAGGAGGAATTCACTTTTTTGGAAAAAAGCGTGATAAGAAAGGATAAATTATCATCGCCGCCACAAAATATTAATTTAATTCCTACCTCAGAAATTTTAAAGAACATGAACGTTGTTTATGACGAAGTTCGTGTTAATGTTGAAGATGAAGACGATTTCATTATAAACTCTGTTAACAATCAAGATGAAGACTACAACGAGATTGAAGTATTAGCAGACGAATTTGAAGAAGAAAAGCAAATAACTTTAACTTTCGATTTACCAATTAGTAACGAGACTAAAAAGGAACCGAAAAAGGAAGAAGTTGTAGAGCAAAAAGTAACGTTTAGTTTAGACGACGATGATATTAAAGACATCGCCGTTAACGATCACGTAGAAGTATCTGCAGCAAAGCCAAATGAAAATGGTGATATTAGATATACTTTAGACGATTTTACTGAAGTAGAAGCTTCTTCTAGCAAAAAACAAACTTCAAGTCAGGAGATTGTAGAAGAAATAGAAGAAGATATTGTTTTCGAAAGAAAAGTGGTTCAAAAAGAAGAGGTTGTTAAACATAGCATTCCTGAAGAAGAGGATATCGATCCGATGAACACGCCAATTTCAGAATTACTGAAAGAACGCGCGGCCGAGCGTCGTCGTAAAATGAAAGACTTCAACTATAAATTCAACAATGCAAAAATTGATGATATAGAAAAAGTGCCTGCTTACAAGCGTCAAGGTGTGAATTTAGAAGATTCTAAACATTCATCTGATAACGATTTTTCAAGAACAAGTATTGGTTTAGATGATAATGATGATTTACAAGTAAGAAGAAATAACTCTTTCTTACATGATAATGTAGATTAGTGCATATCACTAAACTTAACTAAATTACAAGCCTGAAAAGTTAACCATACTTTTCGGGTTTTTTATTGTGTTTTTATAAGGGTTGCTCTTAAAACTAATCGGGATTCGGGTATTTTAATACTAAGTTTTTTCTATCTTCGCATACTAAATAAATTGAAAAAATGGCTCTACAACAAGACATAATGACGGCGCTTAAAACCGCAATGAAATCTAAAGATCAAACTGCTCTTACAGCTTTACGTGCTGTTAAATCGGCTATTTTATTAGCTCAGACAGAAAGTGGTGCAAAAGAAGAGTTAACGGAAGATCAAGAGCTAAAAATACTTCAAAAGCAAGTAAAACAGCGTCGCGATAGTGCCGCTATTTATTTAGAACAAGATAGAGAAGATTTAGCTGCTCCAGAATTAGCAGAGGCAGAAGTTATTTCTCAGTTTTTACCAGAAGCATTATCTGATGAGGAAGTTGAAAAAGTAGTGGTTGCAACTATTGAAAAAGTAGGAGCGCAAGGCATGAAAGATATGGGTAAAGTTATGGGCATGGTAAGTAGTGAACTTGCTGGAAAAGCAGATGGTAAAACCATTTCTAATATAGTAAAAGCAAAACTGTCTTAAAAAATATAAAAAGATTTTCGCTTGTGCGGAAATAAGGCTGCGTAGTTCAACTGGATAGAATATCAGATTTCGGCTCTGAGGGTTGGGGGTTCGAATCCCTTCGCGGTCACAGTATTTAAAAGCTCTTTAAACTAAATGTTTAAAGAGCTTTTTTTGTGGTTGAAGTTTCTTATTTATTAATTTTTTGTTTTTTAGAAACGAAAAAAGTGAGTTTCTAAAGTTTTAAATAAACTGGTATTATCGATAATAAGCGCATTGAAATGAATAATTCGAAATGTATAAGCAAACAACTGTTTTAAGAGCTATTAGAATATTTAAAAATACTATATTACAGAACCCTTATTATCTAATTTCAACCTTCATAATTTAAATGACCTTACTAATCCAAAATGATAAATACTACATAGGAACTATAATTGTTGCTATTCTGGTTGGTGTCGTAATTGTGATGATTTTCGTGTTTATAAAGAGAGTTGTTATGTCTATTGTAGACGGTTTGGAGATGATGTATACGTTCTTTACTAAGCGTCCGGCCTTTGTTCATTTATATGTATTTATTAAAAAAATGAAGCCTGAGCAAATTCGAATTTTAGAAGAACAATTCACTTTTTATAACAGGCTCGATGAAAAAAACAAGCTTTATTTCAGGCATCGGGTAGCGTCATTCATAGACAAAAAGCAATTTATTGGAAAAGAAGATTTTTTAATTTCCGAACAAGTGCAGGTTTTAGTTTCAGCTACAGCTGTGATGTTAACCTTTGGTTTTAGAGATTTTATGATTGAGGCTGTTGAAAATATAATTATCTATCCAACCCGATATTATTCTCAATTAAATAAACAGTATCATAAGGGAGAGTTTAATGCAAAGCTTAAAACATTAGTTTTATCATGGGATAGTTTTATGGAGGGCTACCGTATTGAAGATGATAAATTAAATTTAGGAATTCACGAGTTTGCTCACGCCATTCATTTTAATAGTATTTATCAAGAAGATATTAATTCTATTATATTTATTGATACGTTTAATGAACTAAGAGCTTTAATTTCTAGTGATGAATTTTTAAAAAAGAGATTAGTAACTTCAGAATATCTAAGAGACTATGCTTTTACAAACGATTTTGAGCTGCTTGCCGTTATAGTCGAAACTTTTATTGAAACACCTCAGGCCTTTAGAAATCAATTTCCGGTAATTTATTTTAAGGTTCGGCAAATGCTGAATTTCGATTTCCCTAGCTATTAGTATTCGGTTCTGATATTTATTATAAAAATGATGTTTTGTAAGTAGATGCTGGGTAAAACAAGGTTCTGTTATTTATAATTTACCGTAATGATTAAACTTTTTTTTTACTTCGGAATAACCCCAAAGGGATAAGTGATAAATGTCATAAAATAAACGCATGTTGTTCTGTAAATTTACTCTAGTAATTAAAACAGAAAGCCATGAGAGAGCACATCCCAGTTTCTTCTATAATGACCAAGACGATTATAGGTTTAACCCGTTCAGACGATTTAAAACGAGCAGAAATGCTATTTAATAGACATAGAATTAAACACATTCCCGTAGTTGCAGGAGAATGCATTATAGGTATGCTTAGTTATACCGACTTAATGCGTATAAGCATCCCTGAGCTTGCTGGAAGCGATAATGTTGGTTTAGATTCTGTAGTGCTTAATAGTTTTACAATAGAACAGGTTATGGTGAAAAATGTAGTAACGGTTGCTCCGGAAACTAGCATTAAAGATGTTGCTTTAATTTTAGCTAATAGAGAATTTCACGCACTACCAGTAGTCGACAAAGGTGACTTAGTGGGCATTGTTACCACAACCGATTTATTAAACTATTTTATTAGAGAATTTTAAGAATTAGCTAAGGCCTTTAATTGCTTAATGGTTTCTATTTGGTTATCACTTTTAAAAACGTGACTTCCAGCTACAAAAACATCAGCGCCAGCTTCAACTAATTTTTGAATATTTTTATCGGTAACACCACCATCAATTTCAATTCGGGTATTTAAACCTTGTTCAGTAATCATTTTACGAAGTTTTTTTACCCGATTGTATGTCATGTCTTCAAACTTTTGTCCGCCAAAACCAGGATTTATAGACATAAGCAAAACCATATAACATTTAGGTAAAATATCTTCTAACACAGAAATAGGCGTTGTTAAATTTAAAACAACACCAGCTTTACAGCCTGCATCTTCTATTTGAGTAAGCGTACGGTGTAAGTGCACTGTAGATTCGTGGTGCACTGTAATTATATCTGCACCTACTTTAGCAAATTCTTCAATATAACGCTCTGGCTTTTCAATCATTAAATGCACATCTAATGGCTTTGTAGCATGCTTTTTAATAGCTGCAATTACAGGCATTCCGTATGAAATGTTTGGAACAAAATGACCATCCATAACATCAATGTGAAACCAATCGGCATCACTGTTATTAACCATTTCTGTATCGCGTTGTAAGTTACCGAAATCGGCAGCAAGCATTGAAGGAGCAATTAATTTAGAAGACATTTGTATTCGTTTTGTGTTATTTCCGCAAAGCTAAGGATTTTTATTAGTTGACCGTTAATAGGTCTTCAATAATTTGCAAGAAGAGGCTGCTGTTTTCAATATTATTTTGCTCTAAGGCTGCTACATAAAGTTGTAAACCATACAGCGTGTCTATATCTTCGATAACTGTGTATCCGGTATCGAAGGCCTTAAAACTGAGCTCAGAAATGGAGGCGTTTAATAGTTCAGAAATCTTAGAGTGTCTAGAATCCTTTTTTATTTGTACAAAAAGCGAGTCAATAACTTCGGGATGCCCTTCTATTATTTGAAAAAACAGATTGTCTTTCTTTACCAAAACGCCTGTAATGTTATTTCTATCGTTTCTGGTTTGAGTTTCGTTGAATAAAGCTTCAAACTCTAAAAGACTAAGTGAGGGTTTTACAGTACTCGTGTAGCAAATGGTTTTTAACATTTGCCAAATATAAGATTATTAAGTTTTAGTTAAAAGGCTTACGGATAAAAAGATAGAAAGGTTTAAAATGAATAAACCCACGGTAATCAGCCGTGGGTTCTTTCATCAATCAAAAAACGAACAGTTATTTTTGTAACTGTTTGTAGTTGTAATTTAGTCGTAATAATGTGTAATTACTAACCTAAATATGTTTTTAATATTTTACTTCTAGACGTATGTTTTAATCTACGAATAGCTTTTTCTTTAATTTGACGCACACGCTCACGTGTTAGATCGAAAGTTTCTCCAATTTCTTCTAAAGTCATTGGGTGTTGGTTTCCTAAACCAAAGTATAAACGAATAACATCTGCTTCACGAGGTGTTAATGTTTCCAAAGCACGCTCAATTTCTGTACGTAAAGATTCGTGTAATAATTCACGATCTGGATTTGGAGACTCTCCTGAGTTTAATACATCATATAAGTTAGAATCTTCACCTTCAACTAAAGGTGCATCCATACTTACGTGACGTCCAGAGTTTTTCATAGACTCCTTAACATCGTTAATCGTCATATCCAATTCTTTTGCAATTTCTTCAGCAGAAGGTGGACGTTCATGACTTTGCTCTAAAAAGGCAAAAGTTTTATTAATCTTGTTGATAGAACCAATTTTGTTTAAAGGTAAACGCACAATACGAGATTGTTCTGCTAATGCCTGAAGAATAGATTGACGAATCCACCATACAGCATAAGAGATAAATTTAAAACCACGCGTTTCATCAAAACGTTGTGCGGCTTTAATTAAACCTAAATTACCTTCGTTAATTAAATCTGGTAATGTAAGTCCTTGGTTTTGGTATTGTTTAGCAACCGATACAACGAAACGTAAATTAGCTTTTGTTAACTTCTCTAAAGCGACTTGATCTCCCGCTTTAATACGTTGTGCTAATTCAACCTCTTCGTCTGCAGTAATTAAATCAACCTTTCCAATTTCTTGAAGATATTTATCCAGCGATGCGGTCTCTCTATTGGTAACCTGCTTGGTAATTTTAAGTTGTCTCATTATAAAGTATGTTGTTTAGGTTCTTTGTTAAGGTATTCAATAGTTATACGTTTATATAGCAATAAATGTTACAAAATTTTCAAACTATTTTTTTAGGGCGTTTATTATTTAGACTCAAAATGATGTAAAAAGTCACAATATTCGGGTAGAATAAATTTAAATCATGTGCATTGTTCAAAAGTAGGAGTTCGAAATTTCAATACTAATCAAGTATCATTATAATGGCACAATAAGTGTATTTACCTAAAATGAAGGTTGTGGAGTTTTAAGAGATAAAGTTACATGCTTTTTATCAAAATTTAATAAAGTCGTTCCAAAATTAAAGGAGATTTTCATACATTACGCACCTAGGTAATTTAAATAAAATAATTGATTTTCACTGTATAGAGAAAATCTTTTAATCCTAACGAGGAACACTTTATATTTGCCGTCAAATTGATTAAACGTTCTAATACTTTATAAGTCTTAGAACAAGTATTAAATCTTGAGAGTTATTAGAAAAAAATAGAGAGCTCTGCGAGAACGCCGTTTGTAAGAACGTTTTAAATTAAACCACCAATGAAGAATAATATACTAATTGAAGATCAGTATAAAAGAACCAGTTTGTTTGAAAAAGAAAATGTGAATTATCTGGTTCATGTTTTAAAAAGATTTAATACAGTCCCGAAAATAAACAATATCAATATTATTACCTCTAACAGTGCTCCAGATGTATTTAAAATTGAGCCTAATAAGTCGATTGTTATAGGTTCGTTGTTTTTAAGTAAACCCGTTTTAGCTCTAGTATATTTAAGATATGCTATTGAATGGCAACTGTGGTATAAAGCTTTAGGTACAGACAAAAGTAATACTGTTTTATGTGATATTGCAGCACTTGAAGTTGCTAGAATTTTTTATAAGCTATTACCAAAAGAGGATAAAGAAAAACTAGAACCGCTTAGTTATTTTTTAATAAATTTAATTAAGAATGATAAAAAGGTAAGTGTAGAAGATGCTTTAGAACATGGTGGACTGCAAGCTTTACATGGTTTAAATACAAACAATAAAATATATAAAGAATCTTGGAAACCTATTATTGAAAATTTAGCAAAACCAACAGAGTTTTTGTTAATGGCTGGTGGCGATCTTAGATTAAATATAGATGAAATTGATTTGCTTAATAAATACGGTTGCCGACCATTTCCAAGACCTGATGCTTTTACCTTTGCATCTTCTACGGCAACTAGTGTTTCTAATTTTGCTTTCGATAAAACAGATAAAGCACGTAGTATTTTAATAGGGAATAGCCTGAAAAATGGTTTTGAAGGTACTACTATAGAGTTTTCTGAATTATTAAAAGATAAGCTGAAAAGAATATTTAAGTTGAATGAGGCCTGTGAAATTATATTTTCACCATCAGGAACCGATTCTTCACTTCAAATAGCGGCGATAACCCAAATTATTTCCGATAAGGATATTACACATGTTTTAGTAGCTTCAGATGAAACGGGTAGTGGTGTGCCCGGCGCATTAAAAGGATGTCATTTTGAAAATACAACAGCCTTAAATTACCCGGTTACCAAAGGGGATAGAATTGAAGGTTTTAGAGATATCGATTTAATAAAAGTTACTTTAAGAGATGAAAATGGTGCGTTAAAAACTACTGAACAATTAGATGATGAAATATTTAATGCCATATCTAAAACTAATGAATTGGGTAGGCATGTTGTTTTGCATACCATGGATCATTCTAAACTAGGGTATCAATCACCCAGTGAAGCGATGATGATCAAATTAAATACTCTAAACAATTTATCGATACAAGTTATTGTAGATGCTGCGCAACTTAGGTTGGACCCTAAAGACATGCAGAACTATTTAAACAAAGGCTATATTGTTACAATCACAGGAAGTAAATATTTTACTGGCCCTCCGTATTCTGGAGCGTTAATTTTGCCAGAAAGTGTTAGTGATTCAATTCAATCTGCTAAAAATAAATTTCCAGAAGGATTAACACAATACTACAATAGTTCCGAATGGCCAGCATCTTGGTTTTGCTCACAAGATCTACCAGATGGTTATAATTTTGGTTCTTACATGCGCTGGAATGCCTCTATAGTAGAAATGGAAAGGTATTTTAAAACGCCTATGCTATACAGAAATATGGCTATTGAAATGTTTTGCGATTTTGTAGACGATTCTGTAAAAGATGCTTCTTTTTTAGAACCTCTATACGGAGAGCTTCCAAATGCCAATGCTTATAATAGTGAAGAGTTTGGAATACGAAATATACGTACCATTTTTCCTTTCTTTATTCTTAAAAACGATAAAGCCTTATCAGTAGAGAATGTTAAGAAACTTTATATTTTATTAAATTCAGATTTATCCGATTATTTTAAAGATGCGTCTTTAGAGATTATAAGGCTCGCAGCTCAAAAATGTCATATCGGTCAGGCCGTAAATGTAAAATATGGTAATGATTTCCAAAGTGCTGTGTTGCGAATTAGTTTGGGCGCACGTGTAATTTCAGAAAGTTGGGTAAATAGAGATATCAGCTTATTTTTTAGAAATATTGAATTACAAATGAATCAAATTACCGTGATTATTAAAAAAATAGAATTGATTTTAAGTCATCCTGAATTAATAGAATAGTATGTTAATTTAAAGTATAAAAAAAAGCCCAGTAATTCATTTTACTGAGCTTTTTTTATGTTTTGTAGAATTACTTTTTCAGTCTAAATTTTGGTATTATATTTTAGATGTAATAAAGTTACCGTTATTTTCTTCAGCTAAAGTTTTCATGAAATTTAAATCGGCATCATCACCAAAGGCAATAGAGTGAATAATAATATTTTTTATATTCGCTTTACGTACTTCGTTCAATACAACCTCAGGGTTACCGTTAGGTAAACCGTCACTCATTAATACTATTTCTTGTACATCTGCCATAGATAAAGCCTCTAAAAGGCCGTCTAGCGTCTCTGTACCTCCTTTAGCTTTTAAGTTTTTTACAAAAAAGTTAGAAGCCGTTCTCGATACATTATCGGCTACTTTAAATTCTGTAGACTGTTTTGTAACGTTATCACTAAAAGTGAAAACCACGAATTTTTTACCATCAGGTAACCCTTTAATAGCGGGTATTAATTTACGTTTTACGGCACCTAGTTTTGTAGCTTCATTAGAAACTTGTTTACCTAACAAGTTACCGAATTTACCACCTATAATTTTACTAACTTGATTTCCTGCTGTGTCACCAACTTCGCGCATTACTTGGTCTTTAACAGAGCCTTCATCTATACCTTCCATACTTCCCGAAATATCAATAAGATAAAGCGTGTTTAGGGTTGATGTTTCTATTTTGTAAAAATCATCAGATTTTTTCATCACATAGCAAGATTGCATTAATGAGCAAATAGCAATTAGAGCAAATACTGTTATCGTTTTTTTCATCTTTTGGAAAATTAAATAGTTGTTTTTGTTTAGAAATATGATTTTTCAGTAGGAAGGGAATAGGGTAGAGGACGTATTGGTGTTTCTGTTTCTAAGAAGTAAATGTAAATTTATTAAAGATGAAAATTTAGACAAATGAGAATTCACCGTAAAGCATTTAGAAATAGATAGGTTTTTAAGAGAATTCTAGAAATTTTGTCTTTGTTGAAAAGTGAAAAACGATGAGGTTTTAGAACAATTCATCAATATAATTAAGTAAATTCTTTTTCCTACTTTGAGCAACTGGAATAGCATGGTTTCCATTTAGAACAACTTCATCACTGCGTTTATTAAAAGAGGTAATGTAATTTAAGTTTATTAAAAAACTTTGGTGAACACGAAAAAAACGATGTTCTTTTAACTTTTCATCAAAAGATTTAAGCGGTTTAGATACCAATATACTTTTGCCATCTATTAGTCGAAAAGAGGTGTAGTTATTATCCGATTTTGCATATAAAACATCCTTTATATCTACAATATGAATAGCTTCTGTTGTTTTTAAAATGAGCTTTTTAGATTGCTCTTTATTAGAAATGTTATGCATTAATGTGCTTAATTGCTGCTGGTAATTTGTTTTTTCAAGATCACTTACAACTTTATCTATAGCCAGAATTAGGTCCTTCTTTTCATAAGGTTTTAATAGATAATCTAAAGCACTAAACTTAAAAGCATCAATGGCGAACTTAGCATACGAGGTTGTAAAAATGATTTTAAAATCAATATTATCAAATAGAGGTAGAAACTCAAAAGCATTACCATCAATTAGAAAAACGTCTAAAATGATAAAGTTTGGCTTTAGTTCTTTTATTAGCATTGCGGCTTCTTTAATTGTATTAGAAGTACCAACTATTTTTATGTGTTGATAGGTTTCTATAATAGACGACGCATAGGCAAAGGCCTGCGGATCGTCTTCTACAATAAAACAAGATATAGTTTCCATAGGCAGACAAAGATACTCTATTTACATTGTTGTAAAACTTAAAAGGACTTGAGTGCCATTAGAAGTTGTTTTTATTTCTATATCGCCTTTAAAGTCTTTCGATGATTTGTTGAGGTTTTTTAATTGTTCTTCTATGATTTCCATACTCATAGATTTGTGCAATCGGTTAGAATCATCTTTTTTAACTTCAAAACCTTTTCCGTTATCGGTTATGGATACATATAAAATCGAATCTTGCTTATAGTAAGTTACAGAAATAATACCGTTATCATTATTTTTCAAACCATGTAATATGGCATTTTCAACAAAGGGTTGCGTTATCAATGTGGGTAACATATCAAAATCTTCATTTACAGATTCTTTAATGTTTATTTTGAATGAAAACGTATTGTTGTAATTAAGTAGTTGCAATGTAAGATAAGATTCGATGGCTGCTTTATCATCTTCAACGCTAATGAAATCGTCATCAGATTTTTCTAAAACCAATCGGATTAATTTTGAATAACTAGTAAGATATGAACTCGATTTTTCCTTATCATTTTGATGAATAAAATTTTGAATACTTTGTAAAGCATTGAATAAAAAGTGCGGGTTTAATTGCATTTTTCTTAAGCGTTGCTGCAATAGAACCTTGTCTAGTTGTTGCTGTATTTTGTAACTTTTAAATCCAAAATAACCCAAAATGATTATAAGTAAAACAAAAAGTGCTAAGGCTGCAAGTAGGTAATTTTGTTGTTTAATAGTAAGGGCTTGTAGCTTGTTTTCGGTATCTAATATATTAATACGTTGTTCTTTTTTCTCCGACTCGTACTTTTCTGTTAGTTCGGCTACACTTTCTTTTTGCTTTTGGTTAGTAATAGAATCTTTAATTTTATCTTTTAAATCGGCATAATGTAAAGCTGTTTTATATTGCTTTAAGCCGAGGTAAGATTCTTTAAGATTATTGAATATGTAAGATTTTAAAAGACCTTGAGCACCAATGCTAGCACTGTCTAAAAAACTGATGGCCTTTTGATATTCTTGTCTTTTCAGGTAAGCATTACCTACATTATTGTAAGTCACGTTGAGGGTGTTAGTGCTATTAAGTTCTTTTTTTAATGCAATGGCTTTTTTTCCATAAGAAACTGCTTTATTATAATCTGCTCCATCATTTGTAAAATAGATTGCTAAATTATTATAGATAGTAGATAGTGTATTTTTAGAGTTGTATTTAATAGCAAGTTCTTCTGCTTTAAAAATACTTTCGGTATATTTTTCAAACTGCTTTTCACTGTAGTATATGTTGCATAAATTAACTAGAATTTGAAGCTTTACAACTTCATCAAAATCACTTAAAGCCAAAGCACGTTCTAAATAAATTTGAGCATTTTTATAGTTCTTTAATGAAGCATTAATAGCACCAATGTTAGAATATGTGCTAACAAGTTGTTCTGTTTTTTTTGTTTGCTCTAAAATGCCGGCAGCTTGCACATAAAGTTCTAATGCTTTTTGAAAATCTTGTTTATAGTATTGTATAGTTGCTAGGTTATGTATGGTTAACCCTTTAATGTGTTTTGGTAAAATCTTGGTAAGATTTTCTTGTAGTAAAGAGTCTGATTTAGAAAACTCCTTTTTAAAAATGAGAAGACTGCTTTGTTGTAAATTAGATTTTGCCAACAATGTATCGTTCTTAATTAGTTTCGATTTTTCAACAGCTTTTGCAGAATAGAAATAAGAACTATCAATATTTGTTTGAGCTAGTCCTTTCGACTTTAATAAAAGTGCTTCTACCTGTTGAGGTTCACTAATTTTTTCTTGAGCATTTATAAAAGAGCTATTAAATGCTATTATTCCGCATATTAAAATGCATAATATATTAGAAATAGGAGTGGGGTGTTTATATTTAATAAAGAGGTTGAGCATATTTTTGGAAACTTAATGCAATATAGAAAAAGCCCTTTAAATTTAAGAGTTTGTAATATCGAGATTTGGAAAATACTAGCATGTAATTTTCATTGTTGGTTTGATAGAAACCTAAATTAATAAGCAAAAAAAAATCACAAACTATAAGGCTTGTGATTTTTTTATAATGGTTGAGTAATTTTATTTCTTAACGATATAAAAATAAGATCGTCTGTTCAATTGGTGTTCTTCTTGTGTACATCGAACGCCGTTACTACATTGGTTTAGTAATTGTGTTTCTCCATAACCAATGGCGCTTTCTATTCGCTCTGTTGCAATACCCCTAGAAAGTATATAATCTCTAGTAGATTTTGCTCGCCTATCAGATAGGCTTAAGTTGTATTTATCTCTTCCTCGACTATCGGTGTGCGATTCAATTTTTATAACCATGGTTGGGTTTGCTCTCAATACGTCTACAATATTCTCTAACTCGTATTGAGCATCAAGTCTAATGTTAGATTTATTAAAATCAAAAAAGATAGGCTTAATTACAATTTGATTTCCGACAACTAATGAACCTAAAAATAAATCTTGTTCAACTCCAATTTCATTTTTATCGCTTGTGTTAAAGTTTGCTTTATCATCCACATATCCTTGTTTACTTCCTACAAGACTGTAATTTTTATTACACTCAAGAGTAAACTCATAAGCTCCATTTTCGGTAGTAGCCACTTCTTCAATTATTTTACCCGTTTCATCTATAAGCTTAACATTAGTGTAGCCTAAAATGTCATTGGTGTTTTTATCTCTAGTAGTACCTGTTAAAGTTTGAAAACATACTTTAGAATACACTGTGTAAATATCATCGTTACCAACTCCTCCAGGTCTGTTCGATGAGAAATAACTACGTTTATTCTTATCAGAAGGATCTGCGAAATAAGCAAAATCATCATAACCACTATTGTAAGGCGCACCTAAATTTTGAGGTAGAGATAAGCTATCTTTAATAATATTCGATTTAAATATATCTAACAATCCAAGGTTTAAACGACCGTCTGAAGAGAAGTAGAATGTGCTATCTTGACTTACAAAAGGAAACATTTCTCGGCCTTCAGTATTTATCCTCGGTCCTAAGTTTCTTGGTTCGCTAAATTTATTGTTTGGAAGAATATCAACTTCATAAATATCAGTTTGTCCAAAACCACCTTCTCTATCTGATACAAAAAATAATTTTTTATTATCAGCACTTAAGCTAGGGTGTCCTGTTGAAAACACTTCGTCGTTAATTGATAATTCTACAATGTTTGACCATTGACCATCAATAAGACTCGCTTTATAAATTTTTAGGTGAGTAGTCCCTTTTTTGTCAAAATTTAATTCGTTTCTTTTTGTTACGTTATCTCTAGTAAAATACATTGTTTTACCATTGTTCGAAATAGTAATAGTAGCTTCATGATAATCTGTATTTACTTTTGAAGCTTTAATTAAATGCGGAGATCCAAACTCTAACTCATAAGCTTTTTCTTTAACAGCAACTTCAAAAATATCTAAAAATGGTTCTTTATTCCAACCATATTTTTTGTTTTCATCAAGTCTTCTAGAAGAGGCGAAGTATAGTGTGTTGTTTTGTACAAATGAACCAAAATCTGAAAATTTAGAGTTGATCGATAAGTTCTCTATTGTAATATATAACGATTTATCAACGGTGTTAAGTTCTTCGTAATTTAATAAATCTTCAGAATTGTTTTCGCTAGTTTTAGTGTCGTCATTTTGAAGTAGTAAATATTTTTTCAACCAAATATCAGCTTCAGCATAATGACCAATACTTTTTAACGTTGAAATATATTTAAATAAATATAGTGATGAGATATCATCGTATTTATTTACAGCCTTCCCGTACCAGGTGGCCGCTTTTTCCGAGTTAGAATTGTTGTAATAACAATCGCCCAAACGTGTTAAAACATGCTCGCTATCATCACCATCTTCAAAAGCTTTTTGGTACAGTTCACTTGCTTTTACATAACCATAGTTATCAAAAAACCTATCGGCTAGCTTTACTTGGCCGAACATTATAGAACCGTAAATAGTAAATATAATTAGTAATAAATTTGATTTCATAATATGTTTTTTAGAAGAATCTAGGAGATTTAATACGTTTACTTTTAAAGACTTCGAACATAAGTAAGATCTCATGAGTTCCACTTGTGTACGTGTTTAATTCTGATAGCGGATACTCGTAAGCATACCCAATACGCATTTGTTTGGATACTTGTAAATCGGTAATAAAACCAAGAGCAGCTGCAGATTCGTTAATTCTATAAGAACCACCTAACCAAAATTTATCATTGAACAAAAAGTTGGCTGTCATATCAAAAGATAAAGGTGCACCATTTGTTGCTTTAAGTAAAACAGCAGGTTTAAATTTAGTAGTAGCGCTTAAATCGAAAACATAACCACCAGTTGCATAGTAACTAATACGTTCTAAAGCGACGTAATCAATAGTCCCATTTCCACCATTATTGTAATCTGTATTTAAAACTCTAGGAGCAGACAGTCCAACATACCATTTGTTGGTGTGTAGATAAAGTCCTAGACCTATATTGGGACTCCATCTATTAGAAACATCATCAAAAAATTGATCGTTAACAACAGTTGGGTCATTTAAAATAGATTGATCAATATGGTATTGTGTAAAACCACCTTTTAGACCAAATGCTAATTTAGCTTTTAAACCTATTGGAAGCGTGTATGAGAAATCTCCGTATAAATATGAGAAGTTTTCATAACCAAGTTCATCATTGATAAAAGACAAACCTACACCAATACGGTCGTTTCTTAATGGCGTATGCATAGACAATGTTTGTGTAGTAGGAGCGCCTTCTACTCCAACCCACTGACTTCTATGTAAACCAACAATACTGAAAGTTTCTCTACTACCAGCGTAAGCTGGGTTTATAGAGATTGTATTATACATATACTGTGTGAATTGGGGTAGCTGTTGTGCTACTCCAATCCAGCTGTTGGCCAGTATAAAAATAATGAGTTTTAATTTTAATGACTTCATAATATATTTGGGTTTATTTAGAACCTACGTAAAATGCTTTCGCTATAGGTGCCAATCCACTGTTTTTTAGGTTAATAATATAGTAGTATGTTCCGTTTGGTACTTTATCTGCACCGCCTACAGACGATTTATGAGAAGTACCATTCCAGTTGTTTTGGTAATTAGAATTCTCGTAGATTTTAGCTCCCCATCTGTTGAATATTTTTAAGTCGACAACAAATCCACAAGTTTCTACTCCAGTGATTGTAAAGAATTCATTTTGGGCATCACCATTAGGTGTTACAACTTTTGAAATAACTACATCATCTTTTCCACAAGGAAGAACGATACATTCATCATGAATTTCTATAACAACCTCAGTAGTATTTAAACAACCGTTGTTAGCGTTAGTGTAGCTAAAGATATAATTACCTAACTCTACATTTTCAGGATTGAATGTACTCTCGTCTAAGTTTGCGTTACCTTGAGTAATTGTCCAGGTTCCACCTACTTGGTCATTTTCTAAATAATCATTCAAGTCGATTGTTCCATCATCAGAACAAGCTCTCTCATTAACAGTTGTAATGAAATCGTTTAATGTAACTGAAATTGTTTGCGTATAAGTTGCGATATTATCACAGTCATCATTTACAGTCCATGTTCTTACTATTTCGTAATCTGAAGGATTGCTTTCGTCGAATGAACTTGTTTCTTCAAAAACAACATTTACACTCGATGAGCAGTTATCAGTAAATTCAATTGTAGGAACTTCTGGTACGCTTTCACAATTTACTAACAATGATTCCTCAATGTCAGTTGTTGGAGTAGGAGCTATAGTATCTGCAATAGTTAACGTTGCAACAAGCTCTGTTGTATTGTTGTTTGCATCAGCGATGGTATATGTTACAGTAATTGTACCACTAGCGCCACATGTTGAAACTAAGTTATCAAAATCATAGTCTGAAGTAACTTGACCGCTAAATGTTGAATCACAAGCATCGGTAGCACAAAGTTCTAAAGCAGCAATATTAGCATCGTTCCATGCAGTAGCAAGACTTTCATTATCATCCCCAGCACATTCAATAGTTTCATCATTAATAGAACAGTTGATAATGCTTGGAGGCGTAGAATCTGTTATTGATAAATAAACCGTTGCTTGATCACAAGCTTGGTCAGCATTATTATCACAAATACTATAAACGAAAGAATCATTTCCTATAAAGTCTACTGATATAGGAGTGTAAGTAAACTCACCTGTGTTAGCATCAATAATAACTGTAACACCTTCAGTAGTTATTACTGTAGTCGTTGTTATTGTTTGCGTATCACCTTCTATATCATTATCGTTTACAAATACATTACCTGTAAGACTTCCACATGTTGAAGCAAAAAAGGCATCATCATTAGCATTAGTTGTATTCGGAGAATCTGTAGGTTGAATCGTTACTGTAACCGTAGCGGTATCACAAAGTGCAGGATTCGCATCATCACAAATGGTATAAGTGAATGTATCCTCACCAATGAAACCGTCATTAGGTGTATAAGTAATTGTTCCATCAGGATTCAGTGTTACTGTTCCGTTATCCGGCGTTGTAGTTTCTGTTACAGAAATAGTATCACCATCAGGATCAAAATCATTCGCAATCACAGGGATTGAAATTGGAGTTCCTTCTGGCGTTGTAGTTGTATCTGCATTGGCAATAGGCGCTTCGTTATCAGGACCACTTACCGGTAATACTTCGATATAAACTGTAGCTGTATCACAAG
>NZ_JBAKAN010000006.1:0-176859 GCF_038154905.1 Algibacter sp. TI.3.09
TAAGTTTAGTAGCACCAGTAGGCGCAACAAGTATCGTAACGGATGCTAATGGCGACATTACAAGTTTCGCAGTACCAAACGAAGGAACATGGAGTGTAGATGAAACCACAGGAGTAATCACTTTCACGCCATTATCAACATTTACAGAAGACCCAACAGTTATCAGTTATAATGTAGAAGATAATGATGGCAATCAATCTAATGATGCGACGGTTACAATTACTTATATTGTGGTAACAACAGATGCTATCAATGATGTAAATAATACATTTAAAGATGTTGCAGTAAATGGAAATGTGATTACAAATGATATCGATGCTGAAGGTGATATACAAACAGTGTCTGATTATAGTCCATTAAGTACAGAAGGCGGAACCATAGTTATGAGTCCAAATGGTGATTATGTTTACACACCAGCTGAAGGTTTCACCGGAACAGATACTTTTACATACACAATATGTGATGATGGTTTCCCGCAAGCTTGTGATACAGCTACGGTAACTATCAAAGTTTTAGCCGATCCAAATACAGGAGTGAATGAAGTTATAGCGAATAGTGATACAGCAACAACGGAAGCAGGAAGTTCAGTAGATGTTGTTGTTTTAGCAAATGACATCGATCCGGAAGGTGATGCGCTAAGTATTACTCCAGGATCAGTTACAGATCCGGTAAACGGAACGATAGTAGAAAATGCAGATGGAACTATTACTTATACACCAGATGCTGGTTTTGTAGGTGAAGATACATTCACATATGAGATTTGCGATACAGGTAGCCCACAAGCTTGTGATACAGCTACGGTAACTGTAACTGTAGATCCATCAAACGGAATGGATAATGATACCTATGCTAATGATGATGCTTATAACGGTAACCCAAATATGGATATCGCAGGTAGCGTATTAGATAATGATACCGATCCAGAAGGCGATACACCAACTGTAAATACAATACCAGTTACTGGTGTTGAGAACGGAACATTAGTGTTAAACCTTGATGGTACGTTTGTTTACACACCAAACCCAGACTTTAGCGGAACAGATAGTTTTGTATATGAAGTTTGTGATAATGGAGTACCACAAGCCTGTGATCAAGCAACGGTTTATATCACAGTAAACCCTAATGTTTACCCAATGATTGAGTTGTTAAAAACTGCAGTTGTAGATAGAGGAGTAGATGGCCGTGTGAATGAAGGTGATATTGTTACATATACATTTACTGTTGAAAACACAGGAGATGTTACAGTAAGTAATATTACAGTTTCAGATGTTATGCTAGGTGTATCTAATTTAGCGATAATATCAGGAACATTAGACCCTACGGAAACAGGAACAATTGAGTTCGATTATGCTATTACTGCTGCAGATATTTTAGCAGGAAGAATTGAAAATACAGCAACTGCAAATGGAACAGATCCTTATGGAGATTCAGTAAGCGATATATCAGATGATCCTAATGATACGAACACAACAGATATAGAAGGTGATGGTGAAGCAGATGGTCCAACAGTAACATTGTTAAGAAGTCCTTATTTAGAATTAACTAAAGATGGAGTTTATGCCGATGCCGATGGAGATAATGTTGTAGAAGTAGGAGAAATTATTACTTATACATTTACTGTTAGAAACACAGGAAATATTGATGTAACAGGATTAACTGTTGATGATGCAAAACTAGGGGTTACAGGTTTACCGGTTTCGCCAGCAGATTTAACACCTGGATCTACAGGAACGGTAACTTATGATTATTCACTTACTCAAGCAGATTTAGATGCAGGAGTTGTGTACAACGTAGCAACAGCTAATGGAACAACAAGTGAAGGTCCAGTTAGCGATGAGTCGGAAGATCCAACACCAGTTGGTCCGTCGCATCCAGCATACGATCCAACGTGTCCAGATTGTACAGTAACACCATTAACAAGTCCACAAATGGAATTGAGAAAAACTGCAACTATTGATATAGGGCGTGACGGTGTTGTTGAAGAAGGTGATACAATTACTTATACATTCACTGTAGTAAATACAGGAAATGCAGTTATCGAAGGCATTACAGTTACGGATACTATGTTAGGGGTTATAGATGCACCAATAGTGTCGCCATTATTATTCCCTGGTCAAGTAGGTGTATATACATTCGATTACAAAATTACAGATGCAGATATTGCTGCAGGTCGTATTGAAAATACAGCAACAGCAAACGGAATCGATCCTTATGGAAATCCAGTAACTGATATATCAGATGATCCTAATGATACGGATACAATAGATGTTGAAGGTGATGGAGAACCAGATGGTCCAACAGTAACAGTATTACCAATTCCAATGGCAGATATTGTAACTGTAAAAGATGATGGAGAAGCAACTTATATAGCAGGTACAGATGTAGTTTATACAATTACTGTAACCAACAACGGTCCAAGTGATGCGGCTAATGTAATAGTTAGCGATCCATTACCAGTAGGTATTATTGATGCCACATGGGTTGGAGATAACGGAACAAGTGGAACGGGAGCATTGACTGATACAATCGATTTATTCTTAGATGGAGATTCAATAACTTACACAGTTACGTTAAGTGTGCCATTTGAGTTTACAGGAGATTTAATCAATGCAGTAACTGTAACAAGTGATACTATGGATCCAGATCCAACTTGTGTAGATTGTATAGATTTAAATACACTAGAGCCAGCATCGGATATTGGAGTAACAAAAGAAGCAAGCGTAGAGTCTGCTCTTGTTAATGATGAAGTGACTTTTACAATCACTGCTCAAAACTTTGGACCTCAAAATGGAACTAACATTGTAATAGAAGATGTATTGCCAAGTGGATACGAATATATTTCTCACTTAACAACATCTGGAGTTTATGATGAAGCTTCTGGCTTATGGTCAATAGATGCCTTAGAGTACAACGGTGTAGAGTTATTAGAAATTACAGTTAAAGTATTAAACTCTACAGATTATACAAACGTAGCTACTGTATTAAGTGTAGATCAAGTAGATTTATATGATGCTAACGATTCTGATGAAGTTACTTTAGGAGTTGTACTTTCAACAACATGTATAGAGGTGTATAGTACATTCACGCCTCATAATGTAGATGGAATTAACGATTACTTTACTATTGATTGTATTGAGAATTATCCAAAAAATACCTTGAAAATTTATAACAGATGGGGGTATGAAGTTTATACTGCTAGCGGATATAATAATACTTGGGATGGTGTGTCAAACGGACCTAGAACAGTAAATGAAGAAGATAAAGTGCCAGTAGGAACTTACTACTACGTTTTAGATTTAGGACAAGGAGACGAGCCAAGAATAGGATGGTTATACATAAACTAATAAGAGTTGAATACGTAAATTATTAAAAAATTAAAAATGGAAATACAACATAATATATTAAAACTCTTAGTGCTGTTTTGCTTTTTCTCCTTTATTGTAGAAGAAGTAGAAGCACAACAAGACCCTCAGTATACGCAATACATGTACAATACCATGAGTGTAAATGCAGGTTATGCTGGTACGGGTGGAGATTTTACTGCCACAGGGTTGTATCGTACACAATGGGTAGGTGTCGATGGAGCTCCAAAAACAATAACATTTGGTTTGGAAACTCAGGCAGGAGAACGTGTTGGTTTAGGTCTAAATATTATTCAAGATGAATTAGGCCCATCTAACGAAGTTTATTTGGATGGGAATTTCTCATACACCATTCCTGTTGGCTTAGAAACTAATTTATCATTCGGTATTAAAGCCGGTGTTAGATTTTTAGATGTTGATTTTGCTAAAGGAACGGCTGAGCAAATGAATGATCCTAATTTAGAAAATATAGATTCTAAGTTTTTACCTTCTATAGGTGGTGGTATTTTTTATCATCATGATACCAAATGGTATTTAGGTCTTTCGGTTCCTAATATTATTAGTTCGCAGCATTATGATGAGTTTATCCAAAGTGTGGCAGAAGAGCGCTTGCATGTCTTTTTAATAGGTGGGTATGTGTTCGATTTAAGTGAAAATTTAAAGTTTAAACCAGCCTTTTTAGGAAAAGGTGTTTCTGGTGCCCCAATATCTGTAGATCTTTCTGCCAACTTTTTGTTTAATGAAAAGTTGACTTTAGGTTTAGCCTATAGATGGAATGGTTCTGTTAGTGGTTTGGCAGGTTTTCAAATATCTCCCGAATTATTTGTTGGGTATGCTTATGATTATGCAACAACACCAATAAATGAGTACACAAGCGGGTCGCACGAAATTATGTTAAGATTCAACATCTTAAGACAAGGAAAAATTAAATCTCCAAGATTCTTCTAAAAATTATATTATGAACAAAATTAAGATACTATTAATTATAGGTTTTTGCTTTACTTTTTCCGGTATGTCTGGTCAAAGTAAAATTGTAGCAGAGCGCTATTTTAATGAATTCGCCTATGTTAAATCTGCCCAATTATATGGTGATATAGTTAAAAAAGGTGACTCTTCGCAAGTTACCCTGCAACGCTTAGCAGATTCTTATTATAACAACGCAGATGTTACGGAAGCGCAATTTTGGTATGCGTTACTTTTCGATAAATATAAAGTACAGCTAGATAGCGAATATTATTATAAATACGGATTAACGCTAAATGCTTTGGGCGAAAAGGAGTTAGCGAAAGAGATGTTTTCTCAGTATGCACTTTTAGAGAAAGATGATGTTAGAGCAAAACAGGTGCTATTAGGTTTAGTAGAAGATGAAAATAATATAACCTATAATAACATCACAAACTTAGATATAAATACAAGCTATTCAGATTTTAATGGCTTTGTAAAAGATAGTTCGCTTTTTGTTTTTTCAACACAACCATTTTCTGGGAAAAGTAAAAAAATATATAAATGGAACCGTCAGCCTTTTTTAAATGTTTACAAAGGTAATATTGGAGAAGATACACAGCTAAGTGAATTAGATTATCTAAAAGGAGATGTAAATACAAAGTATCACGAGGCGACTTTAGTAATTAGTAAAGATGGAAAAACTATGTTTTTTACTAGAGATAATTATCATGGTAAAAAATTAAGAAAAGCCAAAGACAAGACTACAAATTTAAAATTATACAGAGCCGATTTAGAAGATGGAGAGTGGGTTAACGAAAGAGAATTGCCTTTTAATAGTGATGAGTATTCAGTTGGGCATCCTACTTTAAGTTTAGATGAAAAAGAACTTTACTTTGTGTCTGATATGCCAGGAGCGATAGGAGAGACCGATCTTTTTAAAGTAATCTTAGATATCGATAAAAATCAGTATGGAATTCCAAAAAACTTAGGCTCTGGAATTAATACAGAGGGTATGGAAATGTTCCCTTTTATAAGTGAAGATAATACCTTGTATTTTTCTTCTAACGGGCGTTTTGGTTTTGGTCTTTTAGATATTTATAAAACAGATTTAAATAATAAAGAAGAAAACAAAGTTTATAATTTAGGAGAGTCTATTAATAGTAATATGGACGATTTTGCCTTTACATTGAAAGATGAAAATTCTGGTTATTTCTCATCAAATAGAACAACCGGTAAGGGAGATGATGATGTTTATAGCTTTGGTTCTACATCTCCTTGCTTACAAAGTATAGTTGGTGTTGTAACCGACAGCTTAAGTAAATCAATTTTGCCGGAAGCAACAGTTAAATTAATTGATGCAAGTGGTAAAGTTTTGAAAGAGGTACTTAGTGATGTTGGCGGAAATTATACGTTTACTAAAGTTGCTTGCGATAGTGAGTACACTATTATAGGTTCTAAATTAGATTATGTCTCAGATCAAGAAACTGTTGTAACCAACTCTGAAAGAGGGAAGGTAAATCAGGCAGATTTAGTATTGAAAGCCTTAATAGTTGGAAATGAAATTGTGATTAACCCAATTTTCTTCGACTTTGATAAATACATCGTTAGAGACGATGCAGAATATGAATTGGAGAAGATTGTTACAGTAATGAACAACCATTCTGATATGGTTATTAAAATTGAATCTCATACCGATAGTCGCGGGTCTAAAGCTTACAACAGAGAGTTGTCTGATAAAAGAGCGAAGTTCACGCAATACTATTTATACACTAGGGGTATTGCAAAAGCACGTATAGAGAGCGCTATAGGTTATGGAGAAGATCAATTATTAAATAACTGTGATGATGCAAATACAAATAACTGTAGTGAAGAAAAGCATCAACGTAATCGTAGATCGAAATTCATTATTGTAAGTGGCGGAACCAATGTTACTGCACTAGATCCAAGTGTGGCACCGTTGCATAAAGTAGATAAAAAACCTGGTAAAAATTAAGTGTAATACCATAGTTTAATATAAAAAACGAGCTATTTTCATTCTGAAGATGGCTCGTTTTTTTTGTGTTGCTCGTATATCAAATAAAACGTTAAGTAAGTATAATCTAGGCTAAAGCATATTGCGTAAGTAAATTACGATATTAATTGATTAAATCTTTCCGTAATTGAAAAAAAACATTTAACTTTTCTCCTTGTATAAGTTAACGCGCAATTTATGGCTATTAGTTTTTCAAGACATAAACTATTTGAGAACATTTTTAATTATGCCATGGGCGGTCTCGCCATTGTTGGTATGCGCGGTGAGTGGATAAAGGTTAATGATAGTATCGTAAAATATTTGGGTTATTCTAAGGAAGAACTCTACACAAAAACCTTTCAAGATATTACACATAAAGAGGATATTAATAAAGATTTAGGAGCTATGCGCGCTTTACTTCGTGGCGATATTTCTAATTATACTATCGAGAAGCGCTATTTTCATAAAAATGGATCTATTGTCTGGGTAAGACTTTCGGTATCATTAGTAAGAGATGATAAAGATGAACCTGAGTATTTTATTTCTGAAATACATGATATCTCTCAGCAAAAATTGGACCAAGAGGAGCTGAAAATTTTACTAGATTTAAGTAAAGAACAAAATAATAGATTATCAAATTTTGCAGATATTGTTACACATAATTTAAGAACGCATTCTTCTAATTTGGAAACATTAGTTGGTTTTATATCTGTGGAAAAAGGAACCGTTGATGCCTGTAAAAGTGAGAATTTTGATTATTTAAAGAAATCTATTAAGAATTTAAATGATACGGTATCTCACTTAAGTGAAGTTGCCAAAATAAAATCAATGAACAAAGAGGAGGTTAAATCTTTAAACCTTCATGAATATTGTAATAAGGCTATTTATAATGTTAGTGGTTTAGCAAAAAACATAAAATGTAAAATTGAGAATAATGTAGATCCTAAACATGCGGTTTTAGCCATACCAGCTTTTTTAGATAGTATCATTTTGAATTTTTTAACCAATGCTTTAAAGTATAGCGCTAAAGATAGAATAGCAGAGGTGTTGCTGTTTAGTGAAATAAATAAAGATTTTATTGTAATCACTTTTAAGGATAATGGTTTGGGAATCGATATGGAGACTCATGGAGACCAACTTTTTAAAATGTATAAAACATTCCATAAACATAAAGATGCGCGAGGTGTTGGTTTATTTATAACCAAAAACCATATTGAATCGCTTGGAGGTAAAATTGATGTGAAAAGTGAATTAGGGAAAGGGACAGAGTTCTCAGTATCCCTTAAGAAAGCCGTTTAAAGGGTTTGTTTTAACTTAAAGATAATATTAAGAGTATTTTTATAGTATATAAAAAAAGCGAGCCGTTTGGCTCGCTTTTTTTAGTTTATGATCTTAATGGTTGATTTGTAATTAAATCTACATATAGATTTACTCTGTCTTTTAAATCTTTTCTTAGAGTAATGAAATCTAAGAAACCATGTTCTAGTAAAAATTCTGAAGTTTGAAAACCTTCTGGTAATTCTTTTCCAGTAGTATCTCTAACAATTCTAGGTCCTGCAAAACCAATTAACGCACCAGGCTCGGCTATGTTGATATCACCTAGCATAGCAAAAGATGCTGTTGTACCTCCCGTAGTTGGGTCTGTACATAAAGATATGTATGGTAAACCGGCATCGGCTAATTGTGCAAGCTTAACAGATGTTTTAGCTAATTGCATTAATGACAATGCAGCTTCCATCATTCTAGCACCTCCAGATTTAGAAATAACCATTAAAGGTAATTTGTTTTTTAAGGCGTAATCTGCAGCACGTGCAATTTTCTCTCCTACAACACTACCCATAGAACCTCCAATAAAAGCAAAATCCATACAAGCTACTACTAAATCTTTTCCTTTAGATTTACCAACAGCGCAACGTACGGCATCTTTTAGTTTTGTTTTTTCTTGAGCGGCTTTTAAGCGGTCTGGATATTTTTTAGTATCCTCGAATTTTAATGGATCTTTAGAGTCTAGGTTTTTATCTAGTTCTTTAAATTTATTATCATCAAAAAGGATTTCAAAATATTCTTTACTTCCTATTCTAACGTGATATCCATCTTCTGGACTTACGTAAAAGTTTTTTTCTAATTCTTCGGCATCTACAATTTTACCTGTTGGAGATTTGTACCACAGTCCTTTTGGAGTGTCTTTTTTCTCTTCCGTAGTTGTAGTAATACCTTTTGTTTTTCTTTTAAACCAAGACATAGTGATGTGTGTTTTAAAGTTTAAAGCTTTAATATTAAGCCGTTAACTGCGTTAAGGATTGATGCGGCATCCTTTTTGTTTTTAGTTAAAATGCAAAGCAATTTTAACTAAAAATAAAAAGATACAGCGGAAAGCCTGGCGGCAAAATTAAACCTTTTTTTAATTTTGTGGTAACGCCAAAGTGATTTTATTGACTTTTATCCTTTAATTTTTTGATTTAGAGTATAATATACAAAAAAAGGCTCTGCTATATGCAGAGCCTTAATATGTGTTATAAAACAATCTATAATATTATAGAGTGTTTACGTTGTTTAAATCTTCAAAAGCTTTCTTTAAACGTGCAATAAAGGTTTTTTCACCTTCACGTAACCAAACTCTTGGGTCGTAAAATTTCTTGTTTGGAGAATCAGAACCATCAGGGTTTCCAATTTGTGCTTTTAAATATTCAGATTTTCCACCCATGTAATCACGGATACCTTCCATGAATGCATATTGTAAATCTGTATCAATATTCATTTTAATTACACCGTAGCTAATACCTTCTCTAATTTCTTCTACTGTAGATCCAGATCCACCGTGGAATACAAAATCGATATGGTTTTCTTCAACACCATATTTTTTTGTAATAAACTCTTGAGAATTTTTTAATATTTTCGGAGTCAACTTAACGTTACCTGGCTTGTAAACACCGTGTACGTTTCCAAAAGCTGCTGCAATTGTAAATTGAGGACTTACTTTACTTAATTCTTCGTAAGCGTAAGCTACTTCTTCTGGCTGTGTGTATAATTTAGAATCGTCTACATCAGAGTTGTCTACACCATCTTCTTCACCACCTGTAATACCTAATTCAATTTCTAAAGTCATGCCCATTTTAGACATTCTTTCTAGGTATGTTTTACAGATTTCGATGTTTTCTTCGATTGGCTCTTCAGAAAGATCAATCATGTGAGAACTGAATAAAGATTTTCCAGTTTCTTTGAAGTGTATTTCACTAGCATCTAATAAACCGTCGATCCAAGGTAATAATTTCTTAGCACAGTGATCGGTATGTAAAATTACTGGAACACCATAAGCTTCTGCTAAAGTGTGTACATGTTTTGCACCTGCAACAGCACCTGCAATAGCTGCTTTTTGACCATCGTTGCTTAAACCTTTACCTGCGTTAAATTGCGCACCACCATTAGAAAATTGAATAATTACTGGAGCATTTAATTCTGCTGCAGTTTCTAAAACACCATTAATAGTGTCCGATCCAATAACGTTTACTGCTGGTAAAGCATAACCGTTTGCTTTTGCATGGTTAAAAATTGCTTGTACTTCTAGGCCTGTAGCTACACCTGGTTTTATATTGTGTCCCATTTTAATTTATTTATTATTAATTACTAAGTTACCAAAAGTAATCAATTTTTAAATAAAAAACTGAGATTTATACCGCTGAAAGTGCTAAAATAATACTAAAACGTTATAGTAAAAACGTGAAGAAAAAGGTGTTTAGAACGGGTAGTTTATACCGATATTATATACGGCATTGGTGAAATTATATTCGTTAAACCAACGGTCTTGCGTTTCGTTGGCAGGGTTGTAGGTTTTAAAACCAACATCGAACCTGAAAACAAAAAAGCTAAAGTCGTAACGTAAACCTAGACCAGAACCAATGGCAATATCTTTTAGGGAACTAAAATTATCGAAAGTGGCTCCTTCGGTTTCTACATCGTCAAATATGTTCCAAATATTACCAGCATCAACAAAAAATGCACCGTTTAGATTTCCGAATAAATTAAAACGATGTTCAAGATTTAAACCAAGTTTAAGGTTGGCTTCGTTAAACTCGTTTGTGGTTTGCGAACTTCCTGGGCCTAAACTATAGGCTGTCCAAGCTCGGTTATCATTTGGTCCGCCGGCAAAGAAACTTTTAGAAAAAGGAATACTTGTAGAGTTTCCGTAAGGTATTGCAATGCCTAAAAAGCTATGCATAGCTAATACGTTTTTATCTCCAAGATCCCAGTGTTTGGTGTAGTTAAATTCTGTTTTTACATACTGAGAAAAGGCAACATCTAAAAGCTCGTATCTGTCTTGAGAATCTTTTTGAAGGCCTATTAAACCAGCTGTACTCGCTAATATATTCCCTGCTAATTCTATTTTAAATTTAAAGATTGAAAAGTTTTCGTCAAAAATATTAGTTCTACCATCTTTAGTGAAACTGAAACTAGACGATAGTATTAAGTTGTTTTCTGTTAAACGTGTTTTACGCTCGTCTATAGCTTGTATGGTTGATACTTGATCTGTAGATAATTCTGTAGGTGTGGTGTCTCCCAAAGCATAGGCTATAAACTCATCGGCTTGGTTGTTTGGATTATCGGAATTAGGAATGTTTAATTCTTCATCTGGACCAACATAACCAACTTCTTGCGCAATATTGTTTAGCGTGGTAAACGATGTGGTATAAACTCTAAAGTAATTTTTAATGTTTAGGTTATTAATATATTGAATATTAAAAATATCTAATCGGTTAGTAACTTTCTTATTTGGCTGCCAATTAAAATTAAAAGCACCACTAAAAGTTTCCTTATCTAAACCAATGTTAGTTTGGCTGGTTAGCGATAAGCTAATATTGGTACTAGGCGACATGTATTTTGGAATAATACGCTCGGTATAAAACGGAGAAAACAGCCTAGGGATAGTTAGTTTTAAATCGAGACCATATTCGTTAATATCAAAAAACGGATCGTCTATATTGTTTTTATCTTTGGAAGAACCAATAGACGCAATACCCGATATTTGGAAGGTTTCTGCACCTCTAAATATATTTCTTATCTGTAAACTCGGGTTTAAAGAAAATCCAAAATTCTGAATATTACTTTGAGACACATCTGCACTAAAACCAAAATTAAATTTCTTTAAAGGCGTTAAGCGTATAGTATCTGTTAAGGTATTATCTTCATGCTCGTAATACTCAATGTTAGGGTATTTAAAGGTGCGCAGCTCGTTAAGGTGTCTATACGTTCTGGTTCTATCTAAATCTTTAAAAATAGTACCTGCATTAGTGAACATAGCATCGGTAAGTGCACGTGGTCTATATTTTATTTTATCGTAAGCATAAATATTATAACCATTGTATTTTATAGAATCTAGAAATGGTTTTCCTCTGTTTTCAAAAGAATAATCGGTGATAATATTTACATCTCTAATGGTGTATATTTTAAAAGGAACACGTGTTATAGAATCTTGGTTTCGAATAGCACGGTTTAAAATATTAATACCAACATTCATTTTTTTATTCGTACCAATGGTGTCAATATCCATGGTAATATAATCTTGCGAGAAATGGTAAACTCCAGAGTTTCTAATTATGGTAGCCAAGCGTTCGCGCTCTTGCTCAAAATTAACGGTTTTATATTGTTCGTTACTTTTTATTAATGCATCCTTTTTTATCTTTTGATAAATGGTGTCAATAATTGGCGATTTTATATTCTCGGTAATGGTATCTATTAAAAAAGGTTTTCCTGTTTCAACTTTATACTCAACCTTAGCGCGTTTATCTTCAGTTTTAGTAATCTCGTAATCGGTTTTCGCATCCAACCAACCATTATTAATATAATAACTATTTAGGCGGGCTATGGATTTTTGTGTTTTTAACTCGTTAACAAGTACAGGTGCTTCTCCTGTTTTTTTAAGCCATGCATTAAAATCTCTTTTAGATTCAAGAAATTTATTTAATTGTTTTTTTGAAAGAAAATTTTCTAGATGCTCTTTTTTCTTTGGTCGCTTATTTAAATCGGCATTTATAATAGAATCGATATTAGGTCGTGCTAAATTATAAATGTGTAAACGCAGCGGTACACCTAAAAACGGAATTTTAGTATTCGGTTTTTGGTAAAGTAAATTGTTTAAGGTTTCGTTACTTTCTTTCTCGCCATTAACAAGAATAGTGTTTTCTGAAAGTACGTGCTCATCATCGGAAACACGCTTTAAGCTATTACATGCAGTAATACATATAAAGCCGCCTAGTAAAATTAATATGGTTTTGAATTGAAGTTTCAAATGTACTAGTCCTTAATTTTGGTTAAATCTGTTTTCAGTATGTTTCAACTGAAAAAATAATTAAAATATGCGTTACGCGTTCAAAAATACATTTTTTTCAACTGAAAAATTAATGTCTAGGCTATTGTTACTAATATTTTCTTTTTCTTTATCAAAAAATAACAAAAAGGCATGCTTAGTAAAAGCCAGATAAAATTAATAACGAGTTTAAAGCAAAAAAAATATAGACAAGACCTTGGTTTTTTTGTTGTTGAAGGTGTTAAAACAATAAAAGAATTATTGGCGTCTAATTTAAAGCTTCATGCATTATATACGACGGAATCGTTCAATATTGATGCCAAAGATGAAGTTTTAATTTCTGAAACCGATTTAAAGCGTATTAGTTTTTTAAAAACGCCTAATACAGCGTTAGCAGTTTTTAAAATTCCTGAACAAACACCTGTTGAAGCCAAAGGACTTATTGTGGCTTTAGATGATGTTCGCGACCCGGGAAACTTAGGAACCATAATTAGACTTTGCGACTGGTTTGGTATAAAACAATTGGTGTGTAGTAAAGCTACCGTAGATTGTTTTAACCCAAAAGTGATACAAGCTACTATGGGCTCAATTACAAGAGTAAATGTTAGTTATGTGGATTTAGAAACCTTTTTAAAAGATATTGATATGCCTGTTTTTGGTGCTTTTATGGATGGCGAAAATGTTTATAAAAAGCAATTGCCACAACATGGCGTTTTAGTGATGGGTAATGAGGCTAATGGTGTCTCGAAAGCCGTAGAGGCTTTAATTACTGAAAAGATTAGTATACCAAGATTTGGCGATTTACAAGCTACAGAGAGTTTGAATGTAGCTACAGCAACCTCAATTTTGATAAGTGAGTTTAGGAGAGGTTAATGGTTGTTATAAATTGATATGATTGTGTTTTTGTAGTCTAAAATGCTGTTTTTGGAATATTAGTGAGTTTCGTTAAAGAGTCAATTTCTTTTTTGTATTCGGCTTTCCATCCAATTCCATTTAGTTTATCCAAGTAATTGTTTATTTGAGAATTGTAAATTTCAATTCCGTTTTGTTCTGATTGACTTATTATACAGCCAAAATTCACAATCTTAAATCCGTATTTTTTGCTAACCTTGTTTAAATCTGAAGTTGCTAGTATAGCTTCACCAAAAAAAACAATTTGAGGATTATTGTCTGCAATATGAGATTTTGCAGTTAAATAATTATAGCGATTAAAGAATCCGAAATTCCAAAGTGAAACTCCAATTCCGATTAGCATAATTGTAATAAAAAGTAGAGTTTTCTTTTTTCTCATTTATATAATAAATGGTTAAGGTTTTGATTTCGAGGGTTTTTTTAAGGAAAGTCAGATGTAGCAAACACGCAACGACCTTTGATTAAGCACTAAGCCGTAATTATTTTTATAAGGTGTTAGTAAACGTATTTTTCTTTTTTCAGATACTCATTCCATTCAACCTCCGTAAATCCGTGTTTTCCAAAACTTGTTCCTTTTCCAAATTCAGAGTCTTCCAAGTCAATTAGTTCCACGTAAAATAAATCAGATATATAAAACTCAACTACTAATCAAAAAGTAGTAGCTAAAGCAACTGCGCTTTTATCCGAATTCAGTCCGATATTTTGAATAAAATGATTGTCTTTGAAATTCTCATTTTCTTTAAAATTGATTTTATTCCGTTGTATTTCGTTTTCGTTCCGAGTGAGTTTTTTTTAAGCGTTACATTGTCAAGAGTTCGTCTTTCAATTTGATATTCTACCGAATCATTTTTTAATTCCGATTTTAGATCAAAGCATTTAGAATATGAAGTTGATGAATATCAAAATTGTATGTCATTTTGGTCATATGATTGCCAACAAAAGAATATCCTTAACCCTTCCTACTGAAAAGTAAAATTGATAAAAACACCACGACTTTTCATGCTATTGATATTGCTAGTCCATGGGCTGTTTGGATCTTCATCTCTAACCAACTCATCGTTTAAGCCAAATACACCACGAATGGATGGTGTGAATTTAAAGTTGTACAAATAGAAATCGATACCAAAACCTAATTCGTAGAATAGAGAGTTTTTAATAGTACGGAATTGTCCGTTTTTATTATCATTAGGGTTGTCTTGGTTACTCGAAAGGTTTAATGCAGTAGAGAAGCCGCCAACAACAAAAGGTTTAAAGTTATTAATACGTTTGGTAGAAACTTTAAGTAATAACGGAATGTGAATATAAGTCGATTTTACTTCGCGAGTTAAATCGCTAGTTCGAGGTTCTGCATCAACAAAATAAGTTGGGCTGTAATTTAATTCTCTAGTAGTAATTAGTAAACCTGGCTCTATACGGATGTCTAAAAACTTATTAATTCTTAAGTTTCCTATTAAACCAACATTAAAACCGGTAGTGCTTTTTACATAAACATCTTGTAAATCTTGATTGTAATCAAAGTTGAAATCGTAATTATTAAAACCTAGAAAATAACCCCAACGCAATAGTTTATATTCCGTAGAACCACGTCCTTGGTTGGCATCGTAGGTTATCTTTTCTTTTTTGAAAAGCTGTGCACTCGATGTTTGGATTACAAATAAAAATGCTAATAATGCAAAAACCTGCTTCATATTATTACTTACTCGATTTATAAATTGTGGCCACACCTAAAGTTTGTGGCAAATCTTCAACATCTATAAACCCGATTTTACGTAAAATATTGTTCAAAGCTTCTCCGTAAGGAAAAACAGATGCCGATTCGCATAAATATTTATACGCACTTCTATCTTTAGAAAACATTTTTCCGATAAGTGGTAAAATGTTTTTAGTGTAAAAATTATAACCTTGTTTATAAGGTGTTTTGTCTGGCATAGAGGTTTCTAAAATAACAAAAGTACCGTTAGGTTTTAAAACTCTATAGATTTCTTTTAAACCGTTTTCGAGCGATTCAAAATTACGAACACCAAAGGCTACCGTTATGGCATCAAAGCTATTATCTTCAAAAGGCATGTTTTCACTATCACCCAAAATCATTTCAATTTTAGAGTCTAAAGCCTTTTTAGTCACTTTTGTTTTTCCAATTTCAAGCATGCCGCTACTAATATCAAAACCAACAATTCTGCTAGCATTTGTTTCTGCTAAATTAATGGCTAAATCTCCAGTACCTGTAGCAACATCTAAAATACTATCAGGATTGGCATCCTTAACTATTTTAACAACTTTTTTGCGCCATTTAATATCAATTCCAAAAGAAATTACACGGTTTAAGCCGTCGTAATCTCCAGAAATGGTATCAAACATTTGGGTAACTTGTTCTTTTTTACCTAAATCGCTGTCTTTGTATGGTTTAATTTTCGACAAATCTTTATTTTTTTGGCAAACCTACATAATTTATTTCTACTTTATAATGTGTACTTAAAAGTGAAAAGAAGGTTATACTGTTTTACAGTGTCAAATTTATTAAATTTATAGGTATTAATAAGCTACATTTAGTTTTATAATGCAGATTTTAAATAGGTTCGTATTCTGTTATAAAGTTTCATTTTAAATAACTAATATTAATTTTGCACTATCTTTGCAGCACTTTATCATGAAGAATTACAAATGAAAATAATTATAGCAGGAGCTGGCGAAGTTGGATTTCATCTAGCAAAACTCCTATCATACGAGTCTCAAGAAATTACTTTAATAGATACCCAAAAGGATAGTTTAGCTTACGCAGACACACATTTGGATATTAGAGTTATTAAGGGAGATGCCACTTCTATTGCTATTTTAAAAGAAGCTAGGGTAGAGGCGAGCGATTTACTAATTGCAGTAACAGCAAGCGAAACCACCAATATTACTATTTGTGTATTGGCGAAACAATTAGGCTCGAAACGTACCATTGCTCGAATTTCAAATACAGAATTTATACACCATAAAGATGAGGTTGGTTTCACCAAATTTGGTATCGATGAGTTAATTTCTCCAGAAGCTTTGGCTGCAGCAGAAATTGAATTATCACTTAAACAATCGTCATTTAATGATACTTACGAGTTTGAAAATGGGGCTTTAACCATGATTGGTTTAACCTTAAGAAGCTCGGCATCCTTTGTTGGTAAAACAGTAAAAGAAGCAGCGAAAATATTCCCTGAACTTCACTTTGTACCTATTGCTATACAGCGTTTTGGTACGCAATTTACTATTATTCCGCGTGGCGATACCAAATTTAAACGTGGCGATCATGTGGTTTTTATAACCTCTAAAGGAGGAAATGAAGAGTTATGTAGACTTACCGGTAAACCAAATAGAGTTATTAAAAATGTGATGATTTTAGGCGGAAGTCAAATCGGGTTTAAAACGGCGAGATCTCTTTCTGATAAAGGTTTTAATGTGAAACTTTTAGAGGAAGATAAGGAACGTGCTTTTGATATTGCCGACGAGTTACCAAAGGTGTTAGTACTGCATAGTGATGGCAGAAAAGTAGATTTGCTCGAGGAGGAAAATATTGGAGGCATGGATGCGTTTATTGCGGTTGGAAAAAATTCCGAAACTAATATCATGACTTGTTTAGTGGCTAAATCTAAAGGCGTTAAAAAAACGGTAGCGCTAGTAGAGAATATGGATTATTTTGAATTATCTCATTCCATAGGTATCGAAACCTTAATTAATAAAAAATTACTAGCGGCAAATAATATTTTTAGATACATTAGAAAAGGTGAAGTGGTTGCCATGACGAAGCTTAGTAACATGAATGCAGAGCTTCTAGAATTTGAGGTAAAACCTACATCGGCCATTTGTAATAAAGTGATTAAAAATGTAGACTTTCCACGTTCTGCCATTATTGGTGGTGTTATTCGTGACGGATTGGGAGTTATTGCTTTAGGCGATTTTAAAATACAAGCAGGAGACCGTGTGGTAGTTTGTAGTTTATTACAATCTATAAAAGGTGTCGAAAAATTATTTCGCTAAAACGTATAGAGCCTGCTAAGTTGGGTTTTATATAATCAACAATAAATTTCCAAATGAAATTAAATTACAAAATCATTTTTCATTTCTTAGGTCTGTTACTCTTGTTTAACGGTGGCTTTATGTTACTGTCGGCATTAGTGAGTCTGCTTTATAAAGATGGTGTTACTTTTGATCTTTTTTTAGCAGGTATGGCTACCGTAATTATTGGTGTGGTTTCTATGGTTTTAACCAGAAACCATAATAAGGAAATGAACAAGCGAGAAGGTTATATTGTGGTAACTTTTGGTTGGATCATGATGTCGCTTTGTGGTGCTTTACCTTATGTTTTTACTGGAGCGATACCAAGTTTTACTGATGCGTTTTTTGAAACCATGTCTGGTTATACAACCACGGGAGCATCTATTTTAAACGATATTGAAGCCGTACCAAAGGGCGTGTTGTTTTGGAGAAGTCTAACACACTGGATTGGTGGTATGGGTATTATTGTACTCGCCATTGCTATTCTTCCATTGCTTGGTATTGGTGGTATGCAACTTTTTGCAGCCGAAGCTCCAGGGCCAAGTGCCGATAAATTACACCCAAGAATTACAGATACAGCAAAGCGCTTGTGGCTTATTTACTTTGGGTATACGGCCGCTGAAACTTTACTACTAAACTTAGCAGGAATGTCGTTTTTTGATGCTATTAACCATGCCATGTGTACGCTTTCTACAGGTGGGTTTTCAACTAAAAATGCTAGTGTCGCTTATTGGAATGATCAACCTATAATACAATACATTATAATTGTGTTTATGTTTTTAGCAGGTGTGAATTTTGTACTGAGTTACTTTGCTTTTAAAGGAAAAGTTCAAAAAATTATAGCCGATGAAGAGTTTAAGCTTTATAGTAAATTCATAATCATATTCACAGCCATAGCAGCTCTAATTATTTATTTTCAAGCCGATGCTTCTGTTTCTACAATAAATCATCCAATGGTTTGGGGAAAGGCCGAAAGTTCTTTTAGACATGCGCTTTTTCAGGTACTTTCAGTAATAACAACTACGGGGTTTGTTTCGGCAGATTATACACTTTGGTCACCATTTTTAGTGGTGTTCTTTTTTGGGCTTATGTTTCTTGGTGGTTCGGCCGGAAGTACATCTGGTGGAGTAAAAGTTGTGCGTCATTTAATATTAATTAAAAACGGGTTTTTAGAGTTTAAACGCACCTTGCATCCTAATGCTATTTTACCGGTTCGTTATAATAAACGTGCGGTTTCTGGAGATATCGTATTTAATGTTTTAGGCTTCTTTATTCTCTATATGTTATCTTTTATTATTGGAGCTTTGGTGTTTTCTATGTTCGGAATTCAGTTTGATGCTGCAATTGGTTTGGCGGCATCTAGTCTCGGGAATGTAGGGCCTGCATTAGGCGATTTTGGACCTGTAAATAACTATTCAGCTTTACCGCCATTAGCAAAATGGTGGTCGGCATTTTTAATGCTTATTGGGCGTTTAGAACTTTTTACAGTACTAATTTTATTTACACCATTTTTCTGGAGAAATAGGTAGGTTTAATTTTCAGAGTTGTGTTTGTTATACTGTAAATCAACATTAATAATGGTTTTTTTATCTTCGGAAGAATGATTTTATAGCTTTCAGATGAAGGCTGAAAGCAAGTTATATTCTCAATAAACTGATTTAATTTGAAGCTCATTTTTATATGAAACGTTTCATATAAAAAATCAAACAATTTTCCGAAGCAACGTTTCAGCAATTCATCTCAAAAAAGTATCTTTGAAACATTCAAAATCAGCACATGAACGTACATTTTATAGCCATTGGCGGCTCGGCCATGCACAATTTAGCCTTAGCGCTTCATAATAAAGGATATCAAGTAACGGGTAGCGACGATACTATTTTCGAACCTTCAAAATCTAGATTAGATGCCAAAGGTTTACTTCCAGAAACATTTGGTTGGTTTCCTGAGAAAATATCCGAACAGTTAGATGCTATTGTATTAGGGATGCACGCTAAAGCTGATAACCCAGAGTTGCTAAAAGCACAAGCGTTAGGCTTAAAAATTTATAGTTATCCAGAGTTTTTGTATGAGCAATCTAAACATAAAACTCGTGTAGTTATTGGTGGTAGCCATGGTAAAACTACAATTACGTCTATGATTTTACACGTAATGCATTATCATGATCGTGATGTAGATTATATGGTTGGCGCACAACTGGAAGGTTTTGATGTGATGGTGAAACTTACGGAAGACAATGATTTTATAGTTTTAGAAGGCGATGAGTATTTAAGTTCTCCAATAGATAGACGACCAAAATTTCATTTATATAAACCAAATATCGCATTGTTAAGCGGTATTGCTTGGGACCATATTAATGTGTTTCCTACCTATGAGAACTATGTAGAGCAATTCAGCATATTTGTAGATTCTATTGTTAATGGAGGAAGTATTAATTATAATGAAGAAGATCCTGAAGTAAAACGTGTGGTGGAAGCAAGCAATAATACCATTAGAAAAATAGCTTACCAAACACCAGAATATAAAGTAGAAAATGGTGAGACTTTTTTAGAAACACCAGAAGGACCATTGCCAATTGAAGTTTTTGGTAAACACAACCTTAATAATTTGGCTGGAGCAAAATGGATATGCCAACACATGGGTATTGATGAAGATGATTTCTATGAGGCCATTGCTACTTTTAAAGGAGCGAGTAAACGTCTAGAAAAAATAGCAGAAAGCAAAAACAGTGTTGCTTTTAAAGATTTTGCACATTCGCCAAGTAAAGTAGAGGCTACTACAAATGCGGTAAAAGAGCAATATGCTAACCGTACTGTGGTTGCTTGTTTGGAGTTACATACTTATAGTAGTTTAAACGCTGAGTTTTTAAAGGAATATAAAGGCGCTCTAGATGCTGCCGATGTTGCTGTAGTGTTTTACTCACCGCATGCCGTAGAGATTAAAAAACTTGCAGCAGTAACGCACGAGCAAATAGCTACAGCTTTTGAACGCGACGATTTAATTATTTACACAAACCCAGACGATTTTAAAGACTTTTTATTCAAACAAAATTTAGAGAATAAAGCTTTGTTGCTAATGAGTTCTGGTAATTATGGAGGCTTAGATTTTGAAGATGTAAAAGCTTTAATAAAGTAAGTTGTAATTATAATATAGATTTCAATACAGAGAAAACACTGCCCATTTTACTTATAAATGGGCAGTGTTTTTTTATATACTAATACTTAGTAATCGGTTTTTGTAAAGAGTAATTGGATGGCATAAATCTCTAACGGATAGTTATGGTTTTTCTTTTTTTTAGAAAATCTCGATTAAATAATCATTTTTGTACTTTTTAAGTATTTCGGTAAATAATTGTATTGAAAAAGTTTCGTATTAAAAAAAATCGCTTTAATTTAATGCCTATCTTTTCTCAAAACAAGAAGGCTTTTGTTTTTTTTATACACGAGCTATAATATTTTATATGAAGGTTAATCAAATTTCTTTAAACGAAAAAAACTGGAATCAAGGCTTGGCTTCAATAGCTATTGAACCCACTTTAATTATGCTTTTTGTTTCGCCAAATTTCGAAATTATAGATGAGGTTTTATCGGCAATACATTTAAAATATCCTGATGCTTTAGTATTTGGTTGCTCTACAGCTGGAGAAATTTCAAATGTTACTGTTAGAGATAAATCTATTTCGTTAACAGTTATTCAGTTCGATAAAACAAGCTTAAAACTAGTTTCTGTAAAATTAGATTCAGAAGTTGATAGTGGTAAAGCAGGAGAGCGTATAGGTCGCATGTTACAAAAAGAAGATTTAAAACATGTTATGGTTTTAAGCGATGGCTTAAATATTAACGGAGCCGATTTAGTTTCGGGTTTAAAATCTACTTTACCACATATTAGTGTTACTGGCGGTTTAGCGGCAGATGGCGAAGATTTTGAAAAAACCTTTGTAATTAAAAATAACCAAGTGCTAGAAAAAACAGTTTTAGGCTTAGGTTTTTATGGCGATTACTTGAGTGTTAATTATAGTTCTAAAGGAGGTTGGGATGGTTTTGGTATTGAGCGATTGGTTACAAAGTCTAAAAAAAATATATTATACGAGCTCGATGGGAAACCGGTATTAAAACTATATAAAGAGTTATTAGGTAAAGATGCCGAAAAGCTACCAAGTTCAGGGCTTTTGTTTCCTGTAAGTATTAGAACGAGTAAAAAAGCGAAAGCTGTGGTTCGAGGACTTTCGGGTATAAATGAAGCCGACCAAAGCTTAATTTTTGGCGCTAATATTCCGGAGGGAAGTTATTTGCGCTTGATGAAAGGTAATGTGGATAAATTGATTACAGGTGCGGAAGAATCTGCAATTTCTGTAACTCAAGGATTAAAAGAAACAATAGAATTAGTGGTTTTAATTAGTTGTGTTGGGCGCCGTTTGGTTTTAAAACAGTTAGCAGAAGAAGAGATTGATGCCGTGCGTAACGTCATTGGAGATACTTCAAAAATAACAGGGTTTTATTCTTATGGAGAAATAGCACCTTTAAACGAGTCTTTATGTGAGTTACATCACCAAACAATGACCATTACAACACTTTCAGAATGTTGAAAAACGACTATCATAGATTATTAAAAAGACAGCTTTTAAAAGCCGGTTTAAGTGAAACAGATAGCCCTGAGCTAGCTAGTTTTATAAAAACGGTAAACGAAGCCTACAATAGTTTTGATAAAGATGTTTATCATTTAGAAAATGTTCTTGAGTTAAGTTCTAAGGAGCTTTTTGCTCTAAACGAAGAGTTAACAAAAGATCATAATAAAACAAAATCGAAATTAGAACATATAGTTAGCCATATTGGCGATATTATTTTTGAAACCGATCTCGAAGGGAATTTTACCTATCTAAATCGGGCTTGGGAAAAATATATGGGGTGTTCTGTAAAAAAGACTTTAGGACGGAATTATAAAGAGTTTATTCCGAAGAAAAATGTAGAAGAAAACAAAAAACGCTACAATTTTTTTAATAAGAAGAAAACCGTATTTGTATTTAAGTTAATAAAGAATGATAAGGTAATGTGGTTCGAGTTGAAAGCTCAACTTTTTAAAAATACAGATAATGAAGCCTATGGTTTTATTGGTACCATAACCGATATTACCAACTTTAAGGAAATAGAAATAGCATTACATAAGGCAAGCATTTCTAAAGATGAATTTCTATCTACGATGTCTCACGAAATTAGAACGCCATTAAACGCCGTTACTGGTTTGTCTAATATTCTACTCATGGAAGATTATTTGCCAGAACAGGTAGATACACTAAAGGCTTTAAAATATTCTAGCGAGCATTTGCTTGGGTTAATAAACGATTTGTTAGATTTTAATAAAATTAAATCGGGCAAGGTCGATGTTATTGAAAAGGAATTTAGTTTAGTTTCTTTTTTAGATCATATAAGAGATCAATTTTCTATGCAGGCCGTTAAAAAAGATGTTCGATTTAAATTAGTTGAAGAGAATGACTTGCCCGAGGATATCATTGGAGATAAATTGGTGCTGAGTCAAATAGTACAAAATCTACTAAGTAACTCGTTTAAGTTTACCGAAAAAGGGAGCATTACACTTAGCGTGAAAAATCGAGGAATACTTAACGATAAAGTAACGCTTGGGTTTAAAGTAATCGATACGGGTATAGGCATAACGGAAAGTAGACAAGAAACTATTTTTGAAAGTTTTGTACAAGCAAGCTCGGAAACAGCAATAAAATATGGAGGCACTGGTTTGGGACTTTCTATTTGTAGAAGGTTGCTAAGGTTTAAAAATAGTGATTTAGAAGTTAGTAGTAAATTAGGTGAAGGATCTACGTTTTTCTTCAATATAGATTTCAAAATAAACCCTATTAAACACGTATTAAATAGTAAAACATCAAATTTAAAATCAATTTATAAACCATTAGATATTAATGTTTTGGTTGCAGAAGATAATAAAATGAATGTTCTTATTTTAAAGAAGTTTTTTGCTAATTGGGATGTTACTTACACTGTTGTTGAAAATGGTGCTGAGGTTTTAAAAGAGTTTGAAAAAGAAACCTGTGAATTCGATTTGGTTTTAATGGATCTTCAAATGCCTATTGTTAATGGTTATGAGGCAACAAAAGGTATTAGAAAGTTAGCCGATCCAAAAAAAGCAAATATTCCTATTGTGGCTCTAACGGCATTGGCACAAACCGATGTAAAAGAAAAAACAGAATTACATAAAATGAATGGTTTTATGGGGAAGCCCTTTGAACCAAACAAATTATATGCGCTTTTAGAAGTCTATAGTCATTCGTAGTAAATCTTTAATCGTTTGATTATCATCGTTTTTTTGAAATTCCAAAAAGAAAATATTAAAAAAATATGTAGATTTATCGAATGGCGGATAAACAAGGAGCATTTTCTATTAAAAATTGGAGTCAGGACGATCAACCTCGTGAGAAATTATTATACAAAGGTAAAGCCGCTTTAAGCGATGCTGAACTTGTTGCTATTTTAATTGGTTCTGGTAATCGAGAAGAAAGTGCCGTTGCTTTATGTAAACGAATTTTATCGAGTACAGAGAATAATTTGAGTGCTTTAGGTAAAATGTCTATCAAACAACTTACGGAATTTAAAGGTATAGGTGAAGCTAAAGCCATAAGTATAATCGCTGCTTTAGAGTTAGGTCGGCGCCGTCGTGGAGAAGAGGCGCTTCAAAAAAAGAAAATAACTTCAAGTAAATCGGTATTCGAACTTATGCAACCTATAATTGGTGAGCTCGAACATGAAGAGTTTTGGATTATATATTTAAATAATTCTAATAAAGTAATCCATAAAAATCAATTAAGCAAAGGCGGCATTACAGGAACATTAGTAGATGTTAGGTTAGTTCTAAAAAACGCGTTAGAAGTTGGAGCTCTTGGGCTTATCTTGGCTCACAATCATCCATCCGGAACTTTGAAACCTAGTGAAGCCGATAAAAATATCACTCAAAAATTAAAAACGGCCGCACAAAGTTTAGATATAAAAGTGCTAGACCACCTAATTATTACTGAAAAAGCATACTTTAGTTTTGCAGACGAAAACGTGTTGTAAGGTTTCATATTTAAAACACTATGAAACACCAAAAATTAGAACCGATTTTAAATATATAGGACTCAAAAAAAGTTATGTTATTAGTATATACTCATAAAATATCACCACGATTAAATTATGTTTTTAAGCATATTTGCACGCGTGTATTAGGCATAGATGTTACATTTACTACAAAGGTTGAAAAATTTATTGCCCACGATAGTATAAAAATGTCGTATACCAAACAAGCGTTAGGAAATGAGTTTTTTGTAAAAAGTAACGAGTTACTATTCGAACAAGGTTTAAATGATATTGAAATTAATGTCATGGATTGGGGCCATAGCAAATGCTTTTTTTTTAACGGAGACAAAAGCTTTATTCCTTTTGATATTTTTGCTGCATCTTTTTATTTATTGTCGCGATACGAGGAGTATTTACCTCATGTAAAAGATGAGTTTGGTAGGTTCACTGCATCAGAAAGTATTGCTTATAAGCATAAATTTTTAAACCAACCCGTAGTAGATATTTGGGCTTATAAATTTAAGGAAGCTTTACAAAAACAATTTCCCGATTTTGAGTTTCCAACAAAGACATACAGTATAAAACCTATTATAGATGTGCCAAATCCGTATCGTTACAAATTAAGTGGTATTATTCGCACCATTGGTGGTACATTAAAAGATGTTTTTAAGTTTAAATTTAAAAGTCTCTATACACGATTTATGGTACTCATGCACTTTAGTCACGATCCTCACGATACTTTTAAGTATGTTATCAATAAGCAAAAACAATCTAAATTTAGATTCAGTTTTTTCTTTTTATTAGGTGAATATTCTACTTACGATAAAGGAGCGAATGTGAATAATAAATCGTTTATATCGCTTATAAAACATGTTGGCGATTATAGTAATGTGGGCTTAAAAATATCATATTTTGCTATTGATGATGCTGATATTTTAAAGAAAGAAAAAACAAAAATTGAAGACATTATTAATAAGCCCTTGAGAGCTTCTCGCCAATCGTTTTCAAAATTGAACTTACCAGAAACTTACAGAAATTTAATAGAGTTAAACATAAAGGAAGATTATACAATGGGTTATGTAAACGAAATTGGTTTTAGAGCCGGTTCGTGCACACCATTTTTGTTTTACGATTTAGATTACGAAATACAAACACCACTTAAAATTTGTCCGTATCATGTTATGGACTTCGCTTTACTAAAGCATAAATCGCTATTAGATAAAAAGCGTGTTTTAAACAATATTATAAATGAAGTAAAACAAGTTAACGGCCAGTTTGTCTCCGTTTTTCATAACTATACATTAAGTTATAGCGATAGGTGGTCAGGCTTTAAAGACTTGTTTAATATTATCTTAGAATCAGGAAATAATGAAAATTAAAAATATAACCGATGTCTTTTTCGATTTAGACCATACACTTTGGGATTTCGATAAAAACTCGGCATTAACGTTCGAAAAAATATTCGAAATAAATAAAATAGAAGTTGAAATAAATAAATTCTTAGACATATACCTTCCTATAAATTTAAATTATTGGAAGTTGTATCGAGAAGATAAAGTATCTAAAGAAACCTTGCGTTTTGGTAGATTAAATGATGCTTTTTTAGCCTTAGAAGTTGAGGTTGGCCGTGAGGTGATTGATAAGCTGTCCGATGATTATATTGAACATCTATCTAGCTTTAACCATTTGTTTGATAATACTTTCGAAATTCTTGATTACTTAAATGAAAACTATAGTTTACATATAATAACCAATGGTTTTGATGAAGTTCAGCATAAAAAAATGGCAAAATCGAATATTTTACATTATTTTAATACCGTTACAAATTCGGAAATGGTTGGTGTTAAAAAACCAAACCCTAAAATTTTTAACTACGCCTTAGATTTGGCCAACACAAAAGCTGAAACAAGTATCATGATTGGTGATAGCTTTGAAGCTGATATTCTTGGAGCAAAAAACATAGGTATGGATGTTATTTTCTTCGATGTAAATAATATAACTTTAAATGATGACACAAAGCAAATAGATAATCTGTTAAGCTTAAGGCATTATTTATAAGAACACTATATACTAACTAGTGTTTTAAATTCGTTTGTAAACTGATATGATAAAAAGTATAAAATTTAAAATAAGTTTACTATTCAGCATTGGGTTTATGGCAATATCTTGCACAGAAGCTATAGATTTTGATCAGGCAGACGATATTGTATTAACACCTGATTTGGAAGCCAGTCTTGTTTATTTTGATGAACCTGCAAGTCGTTTTGTTGATAATGGTAGTACAATTTTAAGTATTCAAGATTTTATTTCTGTTGCTTTTTTTAACGATGAATTTGTTGTCGATAATGTTGAAAAAGCTGAGTTTGTTTTCGAAACTCAAAACACAATCAATAGAACTTTTGAGCTGCAAGTAGATTTTTTAGATCAAGCTGGTAATTTACAACACAGCCTTACTGTAAGGGAAGATGCAGCTCCTGATAATACCGATACTACAACAACTTATACCGAAGTTTTTGAGGGGAATTCACTTTCCGCATTAAAACGCACAGTAACTATAGTTTTTACAATGCGTCTTTTACCTGGTGCTCCTCTAGATGAGGATACGGTAGGTAGAATTCAATACAAATCGTATGCTGCATTTTACATCAATTTAAATAAATAGAGGTATGCGGAAACTATTTTTAGTGTTTACATTACAATTGTGTTTGTTTTCGTTTTCTCAAAACAAGCAATTGCTTTACGGGTTTTCTGAGATTCCGCAATCATTAATGCAAAATCCGGGTGGCAAAGTAAAAAACGATTGGTATGTAGGTATTCCGTTGTTATCGCATTTTCATGTTAATGTTGGTGTTTCTGGAAGTACAGTTTACGATGTTTTTGCTGATAATGATGTCGATTTTAATATTAAGCTTAGAAATGCTGTAGATAGTATGGAACCTACCGATTTTTATGGTTTTAATCAGCAATTAGAAATTTTTTCTGGGGGTTTCGCTTTCGGTAGTAGTTTTAATAAAAATGAATACATCAGTTTTGGAATGTATCAAGAATTAGATTTTCTGCTGTACTTTCCAAAAGATTTCGCTGTTTTAGCATTAGAAGGAAATCAAAGTAATATTAATAGAGTGTTTGATGCTAGTGATTTAAGTGTGGCTGCAGATGTGGTTTCAGTACTTCATGTTGGATATAATAAAAAGGTTGATGATAAATTTACCTATGGTGTTAGAGGAAAAATTTATTCGAGTATAGCCAACGTAAGTTCAACTAAAAACAAAGGAAGCTTTGTTACAGTCCCTGGAGAAAATAATGTTTACGACCATATTTTTGATTTAGATTTAGCGCTTCAAACTTCTGGTATTGCTAGTTTAATTGATGATGAAAATTCAGATGTATCGAACGATGTAGATGTCTTAAAGAAACGCGTTCTATTTGGAGGTAATTTAGGTCTGGGAGTCGATTTTGGTTTTACTTATCAATTAACCGACCAATGGAGTTTCGATGCTAGTTTGCTAGATGTTGGTTTTATTAGCCATACAAAAGATGTGGAAAATTATGCTATTAATGGTCAGTATACATACAACGGCGTAAATCCGCTTTTTTCTCCTGCCGATGACGGGCAAACTGCTGATGATTATTGGAGTGAGATTGAAGAAGATTTTGAAGATATTTTTACCGTAGATACTACAGCTACAAAATATACCAAATGGAGACCTGCAAAGTTTAACGCGTCGCTTAATTATGCCTTTGGAAAAAAACAAAGTCAAGATTGTAATTGCGCCGTAGACGATAGCGACTACCTAAATGCAGTTGGGTTACAGTTATATGGTGTTAGTAGGCCAAAACGACCTCAAATGGCGTTAACGGCTTATTATTACAGGCGTGTGTTTAATGGTTTGCGTTTAAAAGCGGCATATACCATAGATTCATATTCTTTTAATAATTTAGGACTTGGTATGTCTGCTCATATTTGGGGTGCCAACTTTTATGTTATGGCCGATAATTTATTGCAATATAAAAATGTATATGATGCGCAAAGTGTATCTTTACAATTAGGATTTAATTATATATTTAATAAGAAATGAAAACTAGATTTTTAACTACAATTTTTGCTTGTTTATTTATGGCAAGTGCATTCTCTCAAACTGAATTAAACAATTACAAATACGTTATCGTTTCCAAAAAGTTCGATTTTTTAAAATCGGCTAATCAATATCAATTGAATGATTTATCAAAATTTTTACTGAATAAATATGGGTTTATCGCCTTAATTGAAGGTGAATCATACCCAGAAGATTTATCGAGAAATAGATGCTTAGCTCTAGATGCCGATGTTCTAAAAGAACCAGGCATGTTTAAAACCAAGCTAAAAGTAGAACTTACAGATTGTAATGATAGATTAATTTACACATCTGGAATTGGCGAGAGTCGTGAAAAAGAATATCAAAAATCTTACGTGGAAGCTACGCGTGCTGCTTTTGCTTCTTTTGAGAATTTAGGGTATAAGTACGAGCCTAAAGCTGGCAGTGTAGTAGCTTCGGCTCCAGAGGTTGCAGCAACATCAAATACATCTAGTGAAATAGAGAAATTAAAGGAAGAAATTAAATCGCTTAAAGAAGAAAAAGCTGTTGAGGTTGTAGAAGAGCGTATTGCTCCTGTAAATAATTCAGTAACTATAACAGAACAAGCGGTTATAACGGAACCGGTTAATACAGGTGTATTATATGCGCAAGCTATTAAAAATGGATTTCAGTTAGTAGATAGTTCTCCAAAAGTACTTTACCGTATGCATAATACACAATTAAGCGATGTTTTTTTAGTTGAAAACAAATCGGCTATCATATTCAAGAAAGATAATAAATGGTTTATTGAGCACCATGAAAATGGCACTTTAAAACTAGAAGTTTTAAATATTAAGTTTTAAAAATCTAGTGTATTTATTTTTAAGACCTGTTAAGTATTAACCGGTGAAATAAAAAAGAGCAATAATATTTTATAAAATATTATTGCTCTTTTTTTATTTAGTAATATCTTTTAATTTTAAAATTAGAATCAAATTTTGGTAACAAGGAAATTACTAAAACATCAAAAAAATATTCAAAAAATCCCCAACCATGATACCTTATAAAGTTAGAGGTAGACCAGTATCTACTAGGTTAATTCTTCCTATAATCTTTATGGGGTATCTTGAGGTTTCAGCAAAACTCCAAGATTAAAAGCCTTGTTTTTGTAATGTTAAATTTCATACAGAAACTTAAATTTTTCTTAAATATAAGTTCTTAAACGTCTAAACTTTTGTTTGTAGCGTAAATCCGATATTACTTCAATCTAATATCAAATTATTATATGGAATTTAAAACAGACACAAATACTTTAATTAATACACCAAATAAATCACTTACCAGTAAGTTAAATAACCTTTTCCATAGTAACGGAAAAACAGGAAGCCCTCAAAACCGAATTGTATTAGCAAGTACGTTTTTAACGTTACTTTTAGGCGTTTGGTTTTTTTCTGTTTTTCATAGCGATTTCGAAGAGTTTAACTTAGTAAATATGGGTTCTACGTTAGGTGTTACTTTTGTTTTTACGGCAACGGCATTATTTTTTTATAGAGCTTTATTTTTTATCTATACCGGTTATAATTATTTAAAATATAAACCAGTTGAATCTGTTGTAGATTATGAACTGCCTACGGTTACAGTAATTGTACCAGCTTATAATGAAGGTAAACAAGTTTGGGATACGTTAATGAGTTTGGCTAAAAGTGATTATCCAGAAGGGAAAATGCAGCTTTTAGCTATAGATGATGGCAGCTTAGACGATACTTGGAGTTGGATGCAGGAAGCTAAGAAGAAACTTGGCGATCGTTTAGAAATCTGTAAACAACCAAAAAATAAAGGGAAACGTCATGCATTATACCGTGGTTTCCATTTAGGAACAGGAGAAATATTTGTAACCGTTGATAGTGACTCTATTGTAACAGAAAATACACTTAGAAACTTAGTTAGTCCATTTTTAGAAGATGAAAACTGTGGTGCAGTTGCTGGTAATATTAGGGTTTTAAATAACAAAAAAGCCATATTACCAAAAATGCTAGATGTAAGCTTCGTGTTAAGTTTCGAATTTGTTCGTTCTGCGGAAAGTAATTTAAAATCTGTATTATGCACGCCAGGCGCATTAGCGGCTTACAGAGCTACAGCAGTTTTTAAATGTTTACCAGAATGGATTAACCAACAGTTTATGGGGCAACCATCGGATATTGGTGAAGATCGCGCCATGACTAACATGATTTTAAAACAAGGCAAACACGTATTGTTTCAAAAATATGCAGTGGCTTACACCAATGTACCAGAAGAGTATTTAGGATTATATAAAATGTTTATTCGTTGGGGACGTAGTAACGTGCGCGAAAATTTAGCGATGGCTAAATATGTGTTTACGGATTTTAGAGAAGGGCCAAAATTTGGTACAAGATTATTATTTATTAGTCAGTTCTCGAAACTGTTAATGAGTTACCCGTTATTAATCTTTATGCTGTTTTTTGTACTAGTACACCCTTTATTATTTTTAGGATCTACACTAGTTAGTATTTTAATTCTATCAACGTTTTCATTATTGTTTTTCACTAAACAATATAAAACCTCTCAAGGTTTTTGGGCTTACACATACAGTATTTTGTATACGTTTGGTTTGTTCTGGATTACACCATATGCAATAGCAACAGCTAATAGACGTGGTTGGTTAACACGCGGCTTAGCCGAAAAGAAATAAGTAAACTTTACTAATAATATACAATCCTGTTGGGCTTTTATAGTCTGGCAGGATTTTTTTGTTTAAAGCCGTTTTTTAATAACCGTATTTATCCTTCCAGCGCTGTTTCAAAAAGTCGCGATGTGCATTTTCTCGAGCATTATTTCCAGGCTCATAAAGCTTTGTGTTTTCAATTTCCTTAGGAAGAAACTCTTGCTCAGCAAAATTGTTTTTGTAGTTGTGTGCATATTTGTAGTTGTCACCATAACCCAGCTCTTTCATAAGTTTGGTCGGTGCATTTCTAAGCTCTATCGGTACGCCTAAATCACCAGTTTGCTTTACCAATTGCTGCGCATTTCCAATAGCCATATAAGCAGCATTACTTTTTGGAGAGCACGCTAAATAAGTAGCGCATTGGCTAAGTATAATTCTAGATTCCGGATGTCCAATAGTACTCACTGCCTGAAAGGTGTTGTTTGCAATAACTAATGCTGTAGGGTTTGCATTTCCAATATCTTCAGATGCCGAAATTAACAAACGTCTAGCAATAAATTTAACATCCTCACCGCCTTCAATCATGCGTGCTAACCAATATACCGCACCATTTGGGTCACTACCTCTAATAGATTTTATAAAAGCCGAAATAATATCGTAATGCTGTTCGCCTGTTTTATCATAACGAGCCGTATTGTTTTGTACACGTTCCAAAACGGTCTCGTCGGTTATTATAATTTTATCCTCACCAAAGCTATTTACCAGTAACTCAAAAACGTTTAATAATTTACGTCCATCACCACCCGAAATTCTTAATAAAGCATTCGTTTCCTTTAAAGTGATTTTTTTTTGAGATAGAAATTCGTCATTTTCAATAGCACGTTTCAGCAACGTTTCTAAATCTACTTTATCAAAAGCATTTAAAATATAAACTTGGCAACGGGATAAAAGTGCAGGTATTACCTCAAAACTTGGGTTTTCTGTAGTCGCACCAATTAGTGTAATCCAACCTTTTTCAACGGCTTGTAACAGCGAATCCTGTTGCGATTTGCTAAACCTATGTATTTCATCAATAAATAAAATAGGATTTTTGGTGGTAAATAATCCGCCGCTTTGTTTGGCTTTATCAATAACATCACGAATATCTTTAACTCCAGAATTTATAGCACTAAGCGTGTAAAAAGGTCGGCCAGATTCCGATGCAATAATATTTGCCAATGTGGTTTTTCCGGTGCCTGGAGGCCCCCAAAATAACATCGACGGGATTAATCCTTGTTTTATATGCTGTGTAAGTGCGCCATTTTTGCCCACTAAATGCGTCTGACTCACGTAATCTTCTAAAGTTCTTGGGCGTAATCGTTCTGCTAAAGGTGCGTTCATAAATGTAAAATTAAAGTAAATTCTTGTCAAATTAGAATACTTCAACATCCAATTTTTAGTTATTTTGGGCGTGCCCCAAAAAGGGTCGGGCTTTCACTACTCGCTCCTCCTAAGGTCGGGAGCTCAAACAAGCCGTTCAATCCCTCACGCAGGCCAATCTGCCAATTTAGCACATTTTATAAAGTTGGATAACTATTTGTTATATTCATCACAATGAAACAGCACGAACATTTTAAATTCTCACCAGGAGTCATTGCATATCCGGTGTTCTTCGTGCTTACCATTTGGCTCGTATTTTGGTTCGAAGTACGTTTTGGATACAATTTAAGTAAGTATGGTGTTTATCCACAAACCTTAAAAGGACTAAGAGGTGTTGTTTTTAGTCCGTTTTTGCACGGTAATATCGAGCATATCTATCACAACACCATTCCGTTATTTGTACTCTCCACGGCGCTGTTTTATTTTTATAGACCAATAGCTTGGCGCGTTATTTTATTTGGGATTTTAATTTCGGGATTTTTAACTTGGTGTATTGGTAGACCATCTTACCATATTGGGGCAAGCGGACTCATTTATGTTTTAGTAAGTTTTACTTTTTTTAAAGGTGTTTTCGCAAAACATTACAGACTTATTGCATTATCGCTTTTAGTTATTTTTCTATACGGAAGCATGATTTGGTATACATTTCCGATAGAAGAAGGTATATCTTGGGAAGGGCATCTGTCTGGTTTAATTACGGGCTTGGTCTTTGCGCTTTTCTTTAGAAAAGAAATAGCTAAGCCTAAAAAATATGCTTGGGAACAAGAAAATTACAACGAAGAAAACGATTTGTTTTTACAACATTTCGATGAAAATGGAAACTTTATAGAGACCAAAGAAGAACCCGAAATAGAGGAGGAGCTAGAGCCCCTCTCTATAAGGTATATATTTAAAGAAAATAAGGATTAGTAGTATAAAATAAACTAATAATTACTTTACCATTCTTTGTCTAACGGCTTCATATAAAAAAGCACCACAAGCTACGGAAACATTTAAAGATTCAATTTCACCTAATAAAGGTAATTTAGCTTTAGAATCTACAACCTTTAAAGTCGATGGATTAATTCCTCTACCTTCCGATCCCATAATAATGGCACAAGGCTCAACAAAAGAAACATCGTAAATAGTATCGTTTGTTTTTTCGGTAGCAGCAATTACTTTAATATCCGATGCTTGCATGTAAAATACAGCATCTTTAATATGGTCTACTTTACAAATAGGGATTTTAAAAACAGCGCCAGCACTGGTTTTTATGGTGTCGCCATTTACAGGTGCACCACCTTTTTTCTGAATAATAATACCATTAACACCTGTACATTCTGCAGTACGGATAATAGCTCCAAAATTACGAACATCACTAATTTGATCTAGCAATAAGAATAATGGCGTTTTGCCAGATTCTATAACCTCTGTAATTAAAGCTTCCATATCATGAAACTCTATTGGAGATATTTGCGCTACTGCTCCTTGGTGATTTCCTTTGGTTAATCTATTCAGTTTTTCTACAGGAACATAAGATTTGTTAACCGATTTTTTACTCAATAAAGATTCTAACTCATTGAATAATTCGCCATCCAATCCTTTTTGAAGGAATACTTTATCAATAGTTTCGCCAGCATTTATAGCTTCTATAATGGCTCTAATACCAAAAATTTGTGTTTGTTCTTGCATGCTGCAAAGGTATAAAAAAAGCCGTCTTAAATAGTAGGAGTTTTATAAATCATTCTTTTAAAATATAAAAAAGTGAATGTAAATGTTAAAGAAAATGAAAATAGTAATTTCAACTTTAGTTTTTTGTAGTTTTGCACCGTGATAAAAACAGTTTTACATAAAGGCTTTGCTGTACTAATGACTTGTTTAGTATTGTTTTCAACAGTATATTTTACTATTGAAAAGCATTTTTGTGGCGATGTTTTAATAGATGTTTCTGTGTTTTCTGAAGCTCAAAATTGCGGCATGAAAACAGGAACAGTAATGCATAAAGAAAGTTGTTGTAAAGATGAGGTTAACGTTGTAACAGGCCAACGCGAACTTAAATTTTCATCTTTTGACGATTTAGATTTTGTTCAACAACAATTTGTCACAGCATTTTCATATGCATTTATTAATCTTTTTGAAGGTTTAGAACAGCAAATTGTTCCTCATAAAGATTATTCTCCACCCAATTTGGTCGCCGATATTTTGGTGCTAGACCAAGTGTTTATTATTTGATAAAATAGATAATTGTTTTTTCCGCGAAAGCGTAAATCTCATCATGTTCTAATTTTACTCAAATATATTTCAAAAAATGATACATACTTATAAGGTTGCAGGCATGACGTGCAACGGCTGCCGCTCATCGGTAGAAAATAAGCTTAATGCTATGCCATTGGTTAAAACGGCTATGGTTTCTCTAGAAGATTCGGAAGCTGTAATCGAAATGACTAAGCATATTCCTTTAGAAGATTTTCAGGCAGTATTAGCTAATAAATACACGATAACCAAAAGCCAACCGAATAAACCTGATGTAATGGCTCCAGAAAAATCTGAGTTACAGCAGTTATTTCCATTGTTTTTAATTTTTGGTTACATTTCTATTGCTGCTGTATTATTAAACGTAGCACCATGGAGTGCAACGGGTTTTATGCTCGATTTTATGGGCTTGTTTTATGTGGTGTTTAGCTTTTTTAAATTGCTTGATTTAAAAGGGTTTCCGGAGAGTTTTAAAATGTACGATCCGTTAGCTAAAGCAATACCTCTTTACGGTTGGGTGTATCCATTTATTGAAGTTGTTTTGGGAATTATGTTTTTAATGCGAATAGAAATTTCTATAGCGTTAGTAGTAACCTTGGTAATTTTAGGCATTACTACAATTGGTGTTGTAAAAACACTGTTAGATAAAAAATCTATTCAATGTGCGTGTTTGGGGACGGCTTTAAAATTGCCCATGACCAAAGCCACTTTTATTGAAAACACTATCATGATTATTATGGCTATTACCATGTTAATTATGATGGCTTAAAGCTTTGTTGTTTTCGAAATTCTTATAAAAATAAATATGAAAAATATAATATATATCATGTTATGCTTTCCGGTATTGCTGTTTTCTCAAGAGAAATTAACGGGCACTATTTTGGAAGCTAACGATAATAATACACCAATAGGTTTAGCAGGTGCTAACGTCTATTGGCTTAATACTTCTATTGGTGCGGTTACCGATATTGATGGTGAATTTAGTTTGCCGTACGAAACGAGTTATAAAAAACTGGTGATAAGCTATGTTGGTTTTAAAACCGATACGCTTACTGTTAATTCTCTAAAGCCGATTAAACATTGGTTAAACCCGACTAGCGATTTAGATGAGGTAACATTAACCTCAAGAAAACAGGCGACATCAAAATCTTATATGCAGGCACAAAATGTATTTACTGTAAGTAGTGATGAACTTTTAAAGGCAGCTTGCTGTAATTTATCTGAAAGTTTTGAAACCAACCCATCTATAGATGTTAATTTCGCCGATGCTGTTTCTGGAACTCGACAAATAAAAATGCTGGGACTTACAAGTCCGTATATTTTAATAGCTACCGAAAATATACCTTCTATTCGTGGAGCATCTCAGGCTTTCGGGCTTAGTTTTATTCCTGGTACTTGGGTAGAGAGTATTCAAATTACTAAAGGCGCAGGTTCTGTAGTTAATGGTTACGAGAGTATTGCTGGGCAAATTAATGCAGAATTGGTTAAGCCCACAACCGATAATAAGTTGTTTGTAAATCTATTTGGTAACATTGCTGGACGTTTTGAACTCAATACACATATAAACACAAAAGTGAACGATAAATGGAGTACTGGGCTTTACTTACACGGTAATGTGCATAATCAAAAGCACGACGTGAATAACGATAACTTTTTGGATATGCCAATTTATAACCAGATTAATGTTATGAACCGTTGGCAGTATACCGATGCCGAAAATGGCTTTATGAGTTTTATAAATTTGAAGGTTTTAAATGATGAAAAGCAAATGGGGGAATTGGATTTTAATCCACAAACCGACAAATTAACAACTAATGCTTGGGGTAGTGAAATAAACACGAAACGTTATGAGGTTTCGAGTAAATTGGGATATGTAAATCCAGAAATTCCTTACCAAAGTATTGGTGTACAAACGGCTTTTAGTCATCACGTTCAGGAATCTTATTTTGGGTTAAATCAATATGATATTACACATAATAGCCTATATGCTAATGCCATTTATAATACTATAATTAGTGATTCTCGACATAAAGTAAAAACAGGTGTGAGTTACACTTACGATGATTATGATGAGATGGTAAACTTAACAGACTACGGGCGCGCAGAGCATTCTGTTGGTGCTTTTTTTGAATATAATTTCGATAATTTAGATAAGCTTAATGTAACTGCTGGCTTACGTGTAGATCACCATAACTTATTAGGCAATTTTGTAACGCCACGAGTGCATGCGCGTTATACACCATGGGAGAAATCTGCTATTCGAGCCTCTTTTGGTCGCGGAAAACGAAGTGCTAATATTTTTACTGAAAATCAGCAAATGTTTGCGACGTCTAGAAGTATAAATATTTTAAATTCCGGAGGAAATATTTATGGTTTAGATCCAGAAATTGCATGGAATTACGGACTATCATACCTTCAAGGGTTTAACTTGTTTGGTCGAAAAGCCGATGTAACTTTAGATTATTATAAAACAGATTTCAAAAACCAAGTAGTGGTAGATTATGAAAACCCTCAGGAAATTAATTTTTATAATTTAGAAGGAAAAAGTTTTGCTAATAGCTTTCAGGCAGAGTTAAATTATAATGTGTTTGAACATTTTGATTTACGTTTAGCATATAAGTATTATGATGTGAAGACCGATTATAAATCTGGAGAATTAGAGAAAGCTTTAGTTCCTAAAAATAGATTTTTTGCAAATGCATCATACGAAACAGCTAAACAAGGTGTGAATAATTCACATTGGAGATTCGATACTACGTTTAATTGGGTAAGTGAACAACGTTTTTCTTCTACAGTAGCAAACCCTTTACAATATCAATTACCAGAATACTCACCAACCGTTGGAACTTTAAATGCGCAAATTACACATGTGTTTTCTCCTAAATTTGAAGTATATTTAGGTGGGGAAAATATAACGAATGTTAGGCAAAACAATCCTATTTTGGGAGCAGATGATCCATTTGGACCTAATTTTGATTCTACTTTTGTTTATGGTCCAATTTTTGGTTCTAATTACTATATGGGATTACGATTTAAAATTATTTAATGCTAACAACTTAAAAATATATATTATGAAAAAACTATTAATTATTACCTTGTTACTTGCGGTAACAACATCATTTTCACAGAGTAAAAACGAAAGAGCATCTATAGAAGTAGATGGCGTTTGTATGATGTGTAAAGCTAGAATAGAAAAGGCGGCCATTAGAACAAAGGGTGTTAAATCGGCAGTATGGAGTGTGAAAACACATGAATTGAAATTAATTTATGATGGAAGAAAAACAAATTTAGATTCTATTAAATCTAGTGTTTTAAATGTTGGCCACGACACGATGGATCTTAAAGCAACAGAGGAAGCTTATAATACAGTACATCCATGTTGCCGATACAGAGATAATGAGGTTATAGATGATCACAAAGATGAAAAAGAAGAGAATGATCATGATGAACATGCTCATTAAATATTTAAAATTATAATAATTGTTTAAAAGTTCACCTTAAATTTAGGGTGGACTTTTTTAGTTTTTATAGTTGAGTGAAATTTAAGCGGATATTACTAACAAGTAAATCTTATTACGATGCCTTATAGAATTTATGTTATCGAATTATCAAAACGTGTTTATACAGAAAACGCGAAATTTAGAGCGGCTAATCCGCAATTTAACGGCGTGCTGCAATGTGTGTATGTGGGCATGACGAGTAAAACTCCAAAAGAGCGATTTATACAACATAAAACAGGTTACAGAAACAAGAAGGGGCATAAGCTATCTGCTAATATTGTAGAGAAATACGGTGCTTATTTACGTCCTAGTTTATACAATCACATCGATCCGATAGTGAGTAGGGCAGATGCCTTAAAGATGGAGCGTGTTTTATCTTTGGAATTACGACGCCAAGGTTATGCCGTTTGGTTTAATTAGAAAGTAGTCTTAGAAAATAACCTATAGTTTAAAACAAAAAAAAACCTGTGAATTAAATTTCACAGGTTTTTTAGTATGATTTTAAAAAGAAATTAGATACCTAAATCTTTCTTTACATCGTTTAATAAATCTTTACCATCAGCAAGAATAGTTACACCAACTCCTGAATCTAAAACGTAATCAAAACCTTGAGCTCTTGATACTTTTAAGATAGCTGCTTTAGCTTTTTCTGTAATAGGTTGTAACAATGCAATTTCTTTTGCTTGCAAATCTTTTTGTGCATCTGCTTGAAATTGTTGTAAACGTTGTTGTTTTTCTTGTAATTCTAAAATACGCTTTTGGTTCTCTTCATCAGTTTTATTCTTAGCTTCAGCTTCGTATTGTTTTTGAAGATTTTGAAATTCTGTAACAGAACCTTGCATATCCGTTTGGTATGTTTTGCTTAAAGATTCTAATTCTGCTTGTGCCGTTTTCATTTCTGGCATAGCTTTAATTAATTCTTGTGTATTTATATGTGCAACTTTAGTTTGAGCTTGAGTGAAACTAATTGTTCCAATACATAATGCAGTTGCTAATAAAAGTGTTTTAAAGTGTTTCATTTTGTAAATAGTATTTGTGTGTTATAAATTATTAATTTTTGTTTAAGCTGTCTTTTGCTTTTTGGCGATCTTCTAATATTTTTTGTCTTTTCGCTTCCAAGGCTTTTTTACGTTCTTCGCGTTCTTTTAATTTTTTTAATCTGTTTTCTTCAATAAGTTCAGCTCTTGTTTTTGTTTCTCCTTCTGTTTTAGTAGCTGTACTTTTTGAAGCCGTTTCAGTTTCTTCTTTTGTAGCGTCAGTTTCTGTTTCAGCTCCCGATCGTTCTTGTTTTGCTTTTTCACGATCGTCTAATATTTTTTGTCTTTTATCTGCGGCAGCTTTTACTTTAGCTTCTCGAGCAGCTAACTTCTTTTGCCTTGCAGTTTCAATCGCACTTTCTCTTTCAGCCTTTTTTTCTTCTAATATTTTTTGTCTGGCTTCTAGCTCTAAGTTTACCTCAGGAACAATATCTTCTTTTTCGGCAGCTTTACGTTCTGCTTTAGATTGTACTTGTGTACGTTTTGATGTTCTAGTAATGCTTCTTAAAACTTGGTCGCTAATATCTAAAGAATTTGCGACATACAACATACCTCCATTAGCTTTATCTAGTACTAATTGATATTTTCTTGCGGCAACAATAGTTTGAACAGCTGCAAATATTTGATCTTGAACAGGCTGCATTAATTGTCTTTTCTGTATAAACAAATCGCCATTAGGTCCAAATCGTTTTTGTTGGTAGTCTAATATTTCATTTTCTTCAAACGTAATATCTTCTTCGCGTTCTTTAATTAATTCTGCTGTTAGAAGTGCCTTCTCGTTACTTAAGTCTTTTCTTTTTTGTTCAACAGTTAATAATTGCGCTTGAATTTCGTTTTTCCACTTATCAGCCTTTTCATTTAATTGGGCTGTAGCTTCTTGATATTCTGGTACGTTTTCTAAAATATATTCACTATCAATGTAGGCTAGGCTTACACCACGTTGCGCATGCACCGATAGGGTTAACATAAAAACTAGGGTCAATAAAAAAAGAACGTTGTTTTTCATCTGCTTAAATATTTTTATCATTTATGTTTTATAAATTCTAAAAACGACAGACGAATAGTTTTGTTGCTGTCAGTTCTATGAATTGTTTTTTATCCGATTGAATTCCTTAATTTTTAATGGTTCCTGTTGGAACTTGCAAAATAAACATTTTCGTTGTTATGGAAAATTTTTAATTGCTCATTTCAAAATTAACGAAATTTAATCTTAAAAATTTCAATTCATATTCAAATCATCATGGTGTTAATAGAAAATATCGTGCCAAAAATAATTTACAGGTTAAAATTGTTGACCAATAATGAAGTGTGTTTCCCATCCGTTTTTAACACCGCTGTTATCAATTGAATCAAATCCATGACCAAAATCGATACCTAATAAACCAAATGCTGGCATAAAAATACGGATACCTAATCCTGCAGAACGTTTTAAATCGAAAGGGTTGTAATCTCTAAAGTTATCAAATGATGCTCCACCTTCTACAAAACCTAAAGCATAAATTTTAGCAGATGCCGCTAGGGTAATTGGGTAACGTAATTCTAAAGAGAATTTATTGTAGATAGAACCACCATCTTCACTAGAAAGGGATTGGTTAGGGTAACCACGTAGTTGTACAACCTCACGGCCGTCTAAACTATAATTAGCTAAACCATCACCACCTACAAAGTATCTTTCGAAAGGAATTACACCACGATCTTGGTTGTAGGCTCCTAAGAATCCGAATTCAACATTAGGTCTTAATACTAAATCTTTAGCAACTTGGGTATACCAAGTTCCTTTAAAGTTTACTTTATAAAATTCTAACCAGTTGTAACGTTGTTGATCTATTTCTCCTGCTCTTTCAAAATCATCCGCATCTGTAAGATCTAAAGCGTCGTAATCTTCTTTTAATTGAGCGTAATCCGTTCCGTTAAATAAGGAGTAAGGTAAAGATGCTTTTGCCGTTACAGAGAAGCTAGAACCTTCTATAGGGTAAACAGGATCTACACTTGTATTATTTCTACTTAAACCAATAGAGTAGGATAGGTTATTTGAAAAACCATCTCCAAAAGTAAATAAACCTGTATTGTAATTATTTAAATCGTAACGTTGATAAGATACAGATTGAGATAATACGAAGAAATCATCTGGCACAGTTAAACGTTTAGCTAAACCAAAAGTAATACCTGTAATATTGAAACTTCTGCTTTTATCTGCTCTAAAGGTAGAGTTATCGTATAAAAATTGTTTAGTATGCGATAAAGATGTCGAGAATTGTACCGGGCGTTTACCTCCTAACCATGGCTCAGAGAATGAGAAACTATACGTTTGGTAAAATTGACTGGCTTGTAAACGTAATGCTAGTTTTTGACCATCACCCATTGGTATTGGTTTGTAGGCATCTTTCTTGAAAATATCTTTAATAGAAAAGTTATTGAATGATAAACCTAAAGTACCAATAAAGCCACCACCACCGTAACCACCTTGTAATTCAATTTGGCTAGATCCAGTTTCTTTAACCACGTATTCCATATCGATAGTACCTTCGTTTGGATTAGGATTGTTAAAGTTTGGAGTAATTTCTTGAGCATCAAAGAAACCTAGTTGCCCAAGCTCTCTAACAGTACGTACTACATTGGCTTTACTATACAGTTGGCCTGGACGAGTACGGATTTCACGGTATACAACGTGATCGTTTGTTTTATCATTTCCAACTACAGATACACTATTAAAATAAGCAGGTTTTCCTTCTGTTATTCTAATTTCCATGTCGATAACATTGTTATCAGCACTAACTTCTACGGCATTAATATTTGAGAATAAATACCCGTTGTTTTGGTATAAGTTGGTAATATCGTTAGCATCTGGTTTTGTATCATCTGCGATACGCTTTGCTAATGTAACACCATCGTAAGTATCACCTTTATCAATACGCAATAAACGACTTAATTGTTGGTTAGTGTAAACAGTGTTTCCAATAAAAGTAATATCTCCAAAAGTGTATTTTTCACCTTCTTCTAAATTAATTTTAAGTGCAATAGTTTTATCGCTATTAACAATAATACTATCTGATAATACACGGGCATCTCTATAACCGTTTTCTTTATAGGTATCAATTAAAGTAACTAAATCTTCTTTGTAATCGGCTTCAATAAATTTAGAACGCTTAAGTAAACGAATTGGGTTTTTCTTCTTCGTGTTCTTCATGCTTTTTCTAAGCTGTTTTTCGCTTAAAACAGAATCGCCAGTAAATATAATATCGTCGATTTTAACTTTTTCACCTTTATCAATATTAAGCACCATGTTTACTCTACTTGTTTGAATAGAATCTTTTACATCAATGGTGTTAATGTGTACTTTGGTGTTTAAAAAACCATCCTTTTTGTATTTGCTTGTTAGGTAGTTTTTTGTTGTGGTTAAAAGGTTTTCGGTAACTTTTACACCTCTCTTAAGTTTGTTATCATCTATAATTCCTTCTTTTTTACCATTTTTAACGCCATTAATTTTCAGGTCGTTAAGTTGTGGTAAATCCGATAAGTGGATTTCTAGAGTAGCAACATCCCCTTCAATATTGGTTACAAACACTTCAATATCACTAAAAAGATTGGATTTCCAAAGCTTTTTAATGGCATCTCTAATGTCTTCACCAGGGATTTTTATTTCTTTTCCTTTGCTTAAACCGGAGTAAGCAACAATAGTTTGCTCACTAAAGCTAGTGTTTCCGGAAACGGTAATTTGTCCTAAAGTATAAGTTTTACCGTTTTTGTAATCTAAATCTTGAGCCTGAATATTAAAACAACTTACAAAAAGTAAAAATGCTAAATAGCACTTTGAGTATGTTTTAAAAGCTAGTAAATTAACTAAGTTGTTCACTTGTTTTCCCAAATCGTCGTTCTCTTTTTTGATATTCAATAATAGCTTCATACAAATGTTGCTTTGTAAAATCGGGCCAAAGTATACTTGTAAAATATAGTTCGGCATAAGCAATTTGCCAAAGCAAGAAATTACTTATACGCTGCTCCCCACTGGTTCTTATTAGCAAATCTACGTCGGGTAAATTTTGCGTGTAAAGATGCTCATTAATAATTGATTCTTCAATATTTTCGGGCGAAATTATATTATTTTTAACTTTAATACTAATCTCCTTAACAGTATTTATGATTTCTTCGCGAGAACCGTAGCTAAGTGCCAAGGTTAACGTCATGCGCGAGTTGCCCTTGGTTTTGTCTATAACCTCATGCAGTTCTTTGTATGCTTTTTTAGGTAATGTGCTTAAGTTTCCAATAGCCATTAACCTAATATCGTTGTCTTGTAGTGTCTTTATTTCTTTCCTTAAAGCTGAAACTAATAGCTTCATTAAAGTTTGCACCTCAAGTTTCGGGCGGTTCCAGTTTTCTGTAGAAAAGGCATATAATGTTAAGTTCTCTATACCAAGTTCTGCAGAAGCCTCTACGGTTGTTCTTACAGATTTGGTGCCATTTTCGTGTCCAAAAGCACGAAGCATACCTTGTTGTTTAGCCCAGCGCCCGTTGCCATCCATAATTATGGCAATGTGTTTGGGTAATTTTTCGAGTTGTATGTTTTCTTTTAAGTCCATTTTAGTCGTAACAATAACAGGGTTTAATTCCGAAGGTGTAAGTTAATGTAATTCCTGTAAAGGTGTACCAATCGTTATTATTAATATTTCCAAATTGGTATTGTTGGTTTTCACTACTTTCCGGAAAGTTGCCGTCTATATTATCGGTAAAGGTGTAGCGTGCTCCAACTTCAAACCCAAGTATAAAATTGCCTAAAATGTTTGTTTTGTATCCAATAGCCATAGGTATACCAACCGTCCAATCTTTTCCGCCTTCTGAAATTTGCAGGCTGTTTTCAAAATGATTATTGCTAAATTGAGATGCAGTTATACCACTATATAAGTATGGTGTCCCAATTGTTTTTCCAGAATGTAGATTGAAGTCGACAAAAGTAAGTTCCATACCAGCAGCTATTTCTAGTACGTTAGAGTCTAAAGAATAGTCGCGTTGTATACGGCGTGGGTCTTTAGAATCGCTGTCTTCTGCTTTTAGATCGGCGTATATTAAGGATATTCTATAGGAGTGCCTAGTGCTTCTATTCCATTTGTATAGTAGTCCAATGGCTGGACTGTTAGGGGCGATAAACTTAGTTTCGCCAACATCGCCAATTAAATTACTGCCACCGACATATACACCAATTTCGTTTATTTGAGCATGGTTTATTTGGGTGCTTAATAGGCTTAATGCCAATATGATTAAATATCTCATAGATGTTTAAAAGTTTGCAAATATAATAAATAAGAATGGACTGTTGCAATTTGAGGTTAACAGTATGAGTTTAAAACTGTTTTTATTTGAAATTATTGTTTTGTGAATAATTAGAATTATGCTTTAGATAGTATGTTTTAGTTGAAGGTGTACAATTTTAATATTTATATAAAAGGAAGTCTTAATTGCTCTGAAAAGATAAAGGGTTAGTCGATTTTTGAAATGTATTAACTTGAAGTTGTAAATGTTTTAATTAATTAAAGCCCTTTTTTAAATTACAATGAATAAAGAAAGTAGCGTTATATATTGGTTAATATCCATAGTTCGACCTCTTCGGAGCTGCGCCAATGTTGATCCCTTTTTGTTTTAGATGAAGCGTTTTTAACCGATTTTTTATAACATTTTTCTAATTGAAACCTATTACCTTCAGCTAATTCTATTTCTATAGGATGCTCTTTAGATGCATTTGTAATCTGTGCTAAGTTTGAAAATATAAGGACGAGCTTTCCTTGAGGTGCTAATCTTTTTTTTGCGGCTTCGAAAAAATCTGGAAATAAGGTTTTATTGTAATAAATAGCATTATCAATGCTGTTTAAATTATGCGTTTCTGGTAACCAGGGTGGGTTGAAAATAATAAGTTCGGTTTGGTTTTTCCATTTGCCAAATAAGTTCCCGAAGTCTAATTCTATTTTTCGAGAGAGTTTGGTGCTGCCCATAAACTCGCTTAGGCCAAAAATGGCATTGGGGTTTACATCGGTTGCAAATACTTTTTGAAAACCGTGTTGTACCATCAATAAGGATAGCACACCACAACCTACGCCAATATCTATTGCCGATTTTTTAGCTCCGCTGTAGTGTTTTAGCCAATTATCGAAAAGTGATAAATGCTCAAAACGTGTTGGGAAATAAGTACCATAATAAGGATGCATTTTATTACGAAGTACCGGTATGGAAACACCGTTTTTATACCATTGCCAAGCACTATTTAAACCTTGTATTTGTGGAAACGTTAAAAAGAAGTGGTTGTTTTCGGGATAAAATTTTTCTAACCAGCCAATACTAGGCGATTTTTTTGCCGATAGTTTTTGGTCTGTAACCTCTAGTAAAATAAGGTTTGACAGTTTAAAGTATTCCGAGCGATACGCTTGCTGTTCTATAAACGATTTGTTTGGTAGTTTTAAGTTTAGATGGGTGTGAAGGTCTTTTAGTAGCGCCATGCCATCGCTATAAAAATCTTTTATAAGTATGGATTTTCCTTTTACAAGATTTTCAATAGTAAGTGCTACGTCGGTATCTCGCTTAAAGGATTTTAATGTTTTGCTAAAAGCAATAGGTGTGGGTTTATTTACTTTTAGATCAGTAAGCATAGACGGATTTGGTTTTTCGATAAGGTAGGTAAACCATAATGCCTATTACTGCTATTTGAAATTAATTGAGTTCTTTCTTTTTTTGAAGGTATTGTGTAGGTGGTTGTAAATATTCTGAAAATCTAAAAACATAGCAAGTACCCGCGTTAGGGATTGATGCGGCATCCTTTTTTGTGCGCGCCTTATGTTTGCAAATGAAGACGCGCCTTATGGTTTAAGACTGTTTTATAGTTTTTGGCTAGGTGTATTGTGCACAAGAAAAGATATAGCGGAAAGCCCGACCCTTGTGGTAATGCCCAAAAAGGGAATTATTGATTACGTTTATCTTCGCCCCAAAGTAGTTTTTTTCTAAGAGTTACTAGGAAGCTTTCGCTAGGTAAATCGATCATTTTTATTCTGAAATCGGCCTTTTTTATGGTGATTAATGTGCCATTATCTAAGGTTGCAATTCTAGAATCTAGAGAGACTAGGTGTTGTTCTTCGCGACCATTTACTTTAAGTTGTATTTCGGTAGAATCTGGTATTATTAATGGGCGTGCACTTAAATTGTGCGGTGCTATTGGTGTTAATGCAAAACTGTTAGCGCCTGGTGTTATTACTGGTCCGCCGCAACTTAATGAGTAACCTGTTGAGCCGGTTGGTGTCGATACAATGAGGCCGTCGCTCCAATAGGAGGTTAGGAGTTCGCCGTCTAAATAGGTTTCTACGGTTATCATTGAGGTGGTGTTTTTTCTGCTTACTGCAATTTCGTTTAAAGCGAAATTCATAGATAATATATCGTCGTTTTCTGGCGATGTTTCTACAGAAAGTAAAGTGCGTTCGGATATTTTATAATTGCCATCTATAATGTTTTGCATGGCATTTTCTATCTGGTTTACTTGTATGGTTGCTAAAAAACCAAGGCGACCTGTATTGATACCAATTATTGGAATGTCTAGGTTTTTTACATAGGTTATGGCACGTAAAATTGTACCATCGCCACCAATGCTTACTAGTAAATCGAAGGAGTTATCGAGTTTGTCGAAGGTTTTAAATGATGAATAGTCGCTTTCGTTTTGCGATTCACTTTTTATAAGATTCGAGAATTCGGTTTCAATATAGGCATCGAATTCTTTTTTGAGTAAATAGTTTAGAAGCGTTTCTACAGAGGTGGTAGTTGTTTTGTTGTAAAAACGTCCAAAAATTGCAACTTTCATAAAATTATATATCTAAGTACTTGTTTAAATAATCCGATCGTTCTTTTAGGCTTTCAATATAGCTGTCCTCTTCGTGACCAGAAATAATATTATAACTGTAACGCCTGAAGGTTTGTATAATTTCGTTTAGGCCCGTATTTCCTATTTTAAGCGTAACTTGTACTAAGTCGCTATTCATTTTAGATATAAATGCGCCAAGTAGTTTACCATCGTTAGATTCTACAATTTGGCTAATTTCGCTAAAAGAATAATCGTTAACTCCTTTTTCAATAACTAAAACGCCTCCAACTTCGGAGAAAAAAGGCGATTCGTTAAAAAGGCTAATCACGTCGTTAAGTTCGTAATACCCAAGATATTTATTTTGCTCACTTAAAACGGGCATAATGTTGGTTGAGTTTTTAGCAAAAGCTTCTAAAACATCGAGCCAAAGCGTATCGTGACGTACAAAGAAATCTTCGAAGGCGTATGGGTATTCCGATAGTGGTTTAGTACTATCAAAGCAATGTGCATCGGTTTCTGATAAACTCCCTAAATATGTTCCGTTTTCATCAGACACTGGAATATGTGAAAACGTTAACTGATTGAACAGTAATTGTAGTTCACTAATTTTACTAGTGTTCTGTAGTGGTTTTATATCGTTTATAATGTATTCCGAAAGTTTCATAACGCCCTTTTAATAGGTATGCAAATTAATCAAAAAAATAGCAATTATGCCTGTTCTACTTTGTATTTTTGTGTTTTAAAATGTATTTATGACAAAGTTAAGTGTTAATATAAATAAGATTGCCACGTTAAGAAACTCTAGAGGTGGTGATGTGCCTAATGTTGTTGGGTTTGCAAAAGATGTACAACGTTTTGGAGCAGAAGGTGTTACTATACATCCCAGGCCAGATGAACGCCATATTAGATATCAAGATGCACGCGATTTAAAACCAGAAGTTTACACTGAATATAATATTGAAGGTAACCCTGTAGAATCGTTTTTAAAACTAGTTTTAGAGGTGAAACCAACACAGGTTACTTTGGTTCCAGATGCTGAAGATGCTATTACAAGTAATGCCGGTTGGGATACTATAAAACACAAAGATTTTTTAGTTGATGTTATTAAGGAATTCCAAAATAATGGTATTAGAACATCTATTTTTGTGGATCCTGTTCTAAAACAAATTGAAGGCGCTAAAGCTACCGGAGCAGACCGAATTGAACTATATACCGAGGCCTTTGCGCATCAATATGGTTTGGGTAACGAGGCTGCAATAAAACCTTATATAGAAAGTGCCGAATTGGCAAATAGTTTAGGTTTGGGTATAAACGCAGGTCACGATTTATCTTTAGATAATACAGCATTCTTTAAACAAAATATACCGGGATTATTAGAGGTTTCTATAGGTCATGCTTTAATTGCCGAAAGTTTATATTTAGGCGTAGAGAATGTAATACAAATGTATTTACGTAAATTGAAGTAAATTATAGAGTTTAGATTTAGAAAATAGAAAATAGAATATATAGAAATAGAAGTGAGGTGCTGTTTGTACTTTAGAAGGATTTAAGACGTATATGGAAGATAAAAGAGTGTTACATTCAAATATTTTAGGTGAAGGAAAACCATTTGTAATTCTTCATGGATTTTTAGGAATGAGTGATAACTGGAAAACGCACGGAAAACATCTTTCTGAACAAAGGTTTGAGGTACATTTAGTAGATCAAAGAAATCACGGTAGAAGTTTTTGGGATGCTAATTTTAGTTATGAAGTGCTTGCTGAAGATTTAAAAACATATTGTGAAGCGCATAACTTAAAAGATATTACATTACTTGGCCATTCTATGGGTGGTAAAACCGCAATGCTTTTTGCTTGCGAATATCCCGAATTGGTCTCTAAATTAATAGTAGCCGATATATCTCCACGTTTTTACCCAGTACATCACGATGGGATTTTAGCAGGGTTAAGTGCTTTAAATTTTGATGTTATAAAAACAAGAGGAGAAGCTGATACTGCTTTAAGTGGTTATGTTGATGATATTGGCACCCGACAGTTTTTACTGAAAAATTTGTATTGGATTGAAAAAGGAAGATTAGCATTGAGAATTAATCTTGATGTTTTAAAAGAAGAAGTATCAGAAGTTGGTGAGGCTTTACCAAGTTATTCTAATTTCGATAAGCCTACGTTGTTTATGCGAGGGGATCGTTCGGAATATATAGGTGTTGGTGATGAAGCTATTATTAAAAATCATTTTTCTGATTTTGAAATCGTTACTATTGCAAACGCAGGGCATTGGTTGCATGCAGAAAACCCAAAGGACTTTTTTGCGGCTCTACTTAATTTTATTTAACCTTAAAATAAAAACATTATGAACACAATAATTAAACTTTTAGTAAACGCTATAGCTGTATTTGTATTAGCAAATGTGCTTTCCGGCGTTCAGGTAGATGGTTATCTTTCTGCAATAATAGTAGCATTGGTGTTATCTATTTTAAACTTATTAATTAAACCTATTTTGGTTATATTTACCCTGCCAGTTACAGTTATTACATTAGGCTTGTTTTTATTGGTAATTAATGGGTTAATTATTCTTTTAGCCGATGAGTTTATTAGTGGTTTTGCTGTAGATAATATTTGGTGGGCTATATTATTTAGTGTGCTTTTATCAATACTTCAATCTATATTACAATCCTTTTTTACTACAGATAAAAAGAGTTCATAAATAAAGAAGAATTATTCCATTTGAAGTTAATAAAACCTCAAGTGAATAAAAATGCTTGTGTTGGCGTGGTGTTCGTAAAGGAATCCGCATAAAATCAGCAAATTAAAAACTTTGTTAGGATGTAAAAATATTGTACTTTTGCATCCCGATTTTAGTTGCTAAAAAATCTAATAATCATACAGATTAATTTTTTTGCTAGAATTTGGTTTTCCTATTAACTTAGGGGAATTCAAAGAAATATAAGGTTTTAAACCTAATTGTTAAATGCCTTTTCAGGCTTATATCATTAAAAATGAATATTACAAGAGAAAACGTTGATGCATTAAATGCTGTGGTAAAAGTAGATATCGTTAAAGAAGATTATAACGATAAAGTTGAAAAAATCTTATTAGATTACCGCAAAACAGCAAATATTCCTGGATTTAGAAAAGGGCATGTGCCAATGGGAATGGTTAAAAAACAATACGGAAAAGCAGTTTTAGTAGATGAAGTAAACAAGCTTTTACAAGATGCTTTAAACAAGTATTTAACTGAAGAGAAATTAGATGTTCTTGGACAGCCGTTACCTAAAACACAAGATGAAATTAATTGGGATGCCGATAAATTTTCATTTGAATTCGAATTAGGTTTAGCGCCACAATTTGATGTTGAATTAAAGGGTGAAAAAGCCATCACGCAATATAATATTGTTGCTGATGATAAAATGATTGATGAACAAATTGAGCGTATTCAAAAGCAATACGGGAAATTAATTCCTCAAGATGTTGTAGAAGCAGATAGTGAAATTACTGGTGCTTACACAAACGAAGAAAAAGAAATTGATAACACAGTAACTTTAACTTTAGATAAATTTAAAGGAAAAGCAACAGCAAAACAATTTGTTGGAGCTAAAGCTGGAGATGTTATTGTTTTAAAAACAAAAGGTCTTTTTGAAGATGATCACGATTTAATGCATGCATTAAAATTAGGTCACGATGAAATACATGATTTAGATATTGAAGTATCTTTCACTATTACTGAAGTTAATAAAAGAGAATTAGCTGATTTAGACCAAGAGTTATTTGATAAGCTTTTTGGTGAAGGTGGAGTTAAATCTGTATCTGAAGTAAGAGCAAAAATTAAAGAAGATGCTGAAAAGCAATTCGTGCAACAAGCAGATCAAAAGTTATTAAATGATGTAACAGAGCATTTAGTTGAAAATACTAAATTCGATTTACCAGCTGAGTTTTTAACGAAGTGGATGCAAACTGCAGGTGAAAAAGAAATGGATGCTGACCAGGCTAAAGAAGAGTATGAGAAGTCTGAAAAAAGCTTACGTTACCAATTAATTGAAGGTAAGTTAATCGAAGCTAATAACGTGCAAGTAACTATGGACGATATTAAAAATCATGCAAGAGAAATGATTAAAGGGCAAATGGCTCAATTTGGTCAAATGAATCCTTCTGATAAAGAGTTAGATGATATCGCTGCACGTGTGTTATCAAACCAAGAAGAGGCACGTCGTATTTCAGAACAATTAGTAAGTCAAAAATTATTATCTGTTTATAAAGAAAAGGCAAACCTTAAGGTTAAAGAATTAAGTTACGAAAACTTTGTTAAAGAAGTTTACGGTGACAAATAAATAAATAATAAATGATTATCTTTAGGCGCTTAAATCTATTAGATTTAAGCGCTTTTTTATTCAAAAACAAATTATATAAATAGTTTTATTTAGCACAAACGCTTTTGAGTCAATGTGTTAAATTGAATTTAATATCAAAATAATATATGGATTACGCAAAAGAATTTGAAAAATTCGCGATAAAAGATCAAGGTATTAGCAGCACATACTACAATAAAATTATTAGTAGCATGTACCCAACTAATTTAACGCCAAACATTATTGAAGAACGCCAAATGAATATTGCCGTTTTTGATGTGTTTTCTCGTTTAATGATGGATCGTATTATTTTTCTAGGAACAGGAATTAATGATCAAGTTGCAAACATTGTACAAGCACAACTTTTATTTTTAGAAAGCACAGATGCTAATAAAGATATTCAAATTTACATCAACTCTCCAGGAGGAAGTGTATATGCTGGTTTAGGTATCTATGATACTATGCAATTTATTAAGCCAGATGTAGCAACTATTTGTACAGGTATGGCTGCTTCTATGGGCGCTGTTTTATTATGTGCAGGGGCAAAAGGAAAACGTAGTGGTTTAACACATTCACGTGTTATGATTCACCAACCTTTAGGTGGAGCACAAGGACAAGCTAGTGATATTGAAATTACAGCTAGAGAGATTTTAATCTTGAAAGAAGAACTTTACAATATAATTAGTAAGCATTCTGGTCAAGATTACGACAAAGTATATGAAGATAGTGATAGAGATTACTGGATGAAAGCTGATAAAGCTAAGGAATACGGTATGATCGATGAGATTTTAGCTCGTAATTAATAAAAAAAACACTAACTTTAAAGTGTTGGTATAAAGGGGATTGAAATTTATATGCCTCAAAACAAGGAAGATTAATGGCAAAAGAAGAATTAGAATGTTCGTTTTGTGGTCGTAAAAAACCGGAAACAAATTTGTTAATAGCAGGATTAGATGCACACATCTGTGATAGATGTATAGAGCAAGCTCATGGTATTGTTATAGAAGAATCTAAACAAAACGATAGCAGCGATCTATCTGCGGAATTAAAATTACGTAAGCCTTTACAGATTAAAGAGTTTTTGGATGAATATATCATTGGTCAAGACATGACTAAAAAAGTAATGTCTGTAGCCGTGTATAATCACTACAAACGTTTATTACAGCCACCAACAAATGATGATATTGAAATTCAAAAATCAAACATCATTATGGTTGGGCAAACCGGTACAGGTAAAACCTTAATGGCGAAAACCATTGCGAAAATGCTTAATGTACCTTTAGCTATTGTAGATGCAACTGTATTAACAGAGGCTGGTTATGTAGGTGAAGATGTAGAAAGTATTTTAACACGTTTATTACAAGCGGCCGATTATAATTTAGAAAAAGCTGAAAAGGGGATTGTTTTTATTGATGAAATTGATAAAATAGCACGTAAAAGTGACAACCCTTCAATTACTAGAGATGTCTCTGGTGAAGGTGTACAACAAGCTTTATTGAAGTTATTAGAAGGTACTGTTGTAAATGTGCCACCAAAGGGCGGGCGTAAACATCCAGATCAAAAATTCATTGAAGTAAATACTGAAAATATTTTATTTATTGCAGGTGGAGCTTTCGATGGTATTGAAAGGCATATTTCAAAGCGACTAAATATGCAGGCAGTAGGGTATAGTGCTTCTATGTCTGACGAGAACGTGGATCAAAGTAATTTGTTACAATATATAATTCCGAAGGATTTGAAAGATTTCGGTTTAATTCCTGAAATTATTGGAAGGCTTCCTGTGTTAACGTATATGGATCCTTTAGATTCTAAAACATTAAGAGCCATTTTAACAGAGCCTAAAAATGCTATTATTAAGCAGTATAAAAAACTGTTTAATATGGATGAAGTAGAATTTTCTATTAGTGATGGCGCTCTAGACTTTATTGTTGGTAAAGCTATTGAGTATAAATTAGGGGCAAGGGGATTACGTTCTTTATGTGAAGAAATTTTAACCGATGCTATGTTTGAATTGCCAAGTAGCGAGGATAAAAAGTTAGATGTAACTCAGGCTTACGCCGAAGAAAAACTTACAAAAACAACCATTAAAAAACTGAAAGCAGTTTCTTAAAGTTAAATTGTATTATAATTTAAAAAGCCATTTGTAAATATATTTACAAATGGCTTTTTTGTGTTATATAAATATCAAAAAAAAGCCGACACTAACACATGGTTAGGGTCGGCCTTAAAATCAACTAGTTTTAGGGAATAAGTTAACTTTAGTTATTAATCATTACTTTGTTAATAGCATGTATTACACCATTTCCGGCTTGTACATCTACAGCTATAATCCCAATATCTGTAGCTCCAAATCCATCGGTAATATTAGCAATATTATTTCCTGTTCCAGGTAGTGTAATGGTAATATCATCGCCTTCAATTGTAGTTGCTGTTGTATCACCAGGATTGTTTAACATGCTAGATGTTACGTTTGCTTCTTTTATTACGTGGTGCAATAGTATTTGCGTTAACGGTCCTTCTTCTGGAACTGCGGCTAAAGCAGCAAAGGCATCATTTGTTGGTGCGAAAACCGTGAAGTTTGGATTTAAGTTATCAGAGTTTCCTGTTTCTGTTCTTGAAAGTATAGCTGCAAAATCTGTAGCAGGTGTTAAAGTGGTTAAAGCTTCAACTAAAGTAGAGAACGTTGGGTCTGCAAGTGCAAAGGTTACCACAGTTGGTATATCGATAACAGTATCTACTGCATGAATGATACCATTAGTTCCAATAACATCTGCTTGTATTACACTAGATATTCCGTTAAACATAACACCATTAGTTGTGTTGTAGTATAAACTTAATGCATTTTCTCCAGGTCCAGTTGCTCCTGTGTTTGTATATCCAGCCCCTAAATCTACTAAAGCCGTCGAAGTTATAGACGAGCCAATAATAACATGATTCAATAATATTTGAGATAAGGCTGCAGTATCAAAATCTCCTAGCGCTGTACCACCTAAAAAGGTATTAAAAGCGGCATTAGTAGGTGCTAAAACTGTAAATGGTCCATCGCCACTAAGTACGTTAACTAAATCACCATCAGCACTACCTAAAGCTGCTACTAAATTTGAGAAGTCTGAGTTTGCTACAGCAAGATCTACAATGCTTGGTAATCCTAAAACAGCATCTATAATATGTACTGTTCCGTTAGATGCGCTAACGTCTGCTGCTGTAACTGTTGCAACGTTGTTGAAAGTAACTCCATTGGTTGCATCAAAATAAATACTAATATTCTCATCTCCTGCTCCAGTAGCACTTCCTGAAGTATATCCAGATCCTAAAGAAACTAAATCACTAGCAGATACATCGGCCATGATTACATGGTTAAGCAGAACTTGAGATAATACATCTGTTGGTACCTCTTCTAAAGAAGCAAATCCGTTATCAGATAAGAAAGTTGCAAAGGCATCATTAGTAGGTGCTAAAACTGTAAATGGTCCGTTTCCACTTAATACGGTTGCTAAATCTCCATCAGCTCTAAGTAAGGCAGCTACTAATGAGCTTAAACTCGGAGTTTCTTGTGCCAATTCTACAATGTTTGGTGTTGCGGCTGGTGTTTTAGTGCCATCGTCATCACTACTACATGATGTTGCTATTAATGATAGACTAAAAAGTGCGATAAAAAAGTGTTTCGTTTTCATAATGTCTAATTTATTTTGTTTTTTGTTAGACAAATATATGTAAAAATTTAATATTGTCAAACAATTTTGATAAAACGTTAGACAAAACAGGTTTTTAATCGAAGTGTAATTATTATTTTTTGTTTAAGTTTGTGTAGTAAATATTTAGACATGAGCAAGTATACAATGGCACAAATAGTGGCTTTAACTGGTATTAAAGCACATACTTTGCGTAAGTGGGAGACTAGATATAATTTCTTGGACCCGGAACGTACAGATACTAATATTCGTTATTATTCTGATAATCAATTGAAGAAATTATTGAATATTGCTGTCCTGACCCGGAATGGTTACCGCATTTCTAAGATTGATAAAATGACGGATGATGAAATTCATAAAACCATTTCTGATGGAATTACTGAAGGAAATTATGAAGATGAAATTAGTGCGCTCGTTATTAGTATGCTCGATATGGACGAGGTTTCTTTTAATGACGTGCTAAGAACTCAAATAGTTAAAAAGGGTTTATTGGCAACAGTAACAGAATTAGTATATCCCTTTCTTAATCAAGTAGGAGTGCTTTGGGGTATTAATAAAGTAATGCCAGCTCAAGAACATTTTATTTCGAATTTAATTAAGCGGAAAATGTTCGCTTCAATTGATGTTCTTGCTTATCCTCCAAAAGGTGCGCCAAGTATATTGATGTTTTTAACTGAAGATGAATATCATGAAATAGCACTTTTACTTGCGTATTATATAGCCCGAGAAATGGGATGGAGTGTATACTACTTAGGTCAAGATGTGCCTACGGAAAATATTAAACAAGTTATAAAAGAAGTAAAGCCAAACTTAATGTTGTCTATGTTTGTAACACCAACAGAGCAACCCGCTAAAGTAAAAGTTGAAGCGATACTAGAGCAAGGAGATGTGCCTTTACTTATTTCTGGTAATCCAACAAATTTAGAAGGTATTATGGATGATAAAAGAATTATCTACTTATCACATCCAAATGATTTAATTAAGAATTTAAAGGCAATAAAACCTGCTTAAGTTTATAAGCAGGAAGTAGGGTTTCTTGTTTTCTTAAAATAAATTTAAACATAAGAAACATTTAATTCCAGAAGTTCATTGATGTAATCTCTAGTATTTGAAAGTCGTGGAACTTTATGTTGACCACCAAGTTTGTTATTTTGTTTAAGCCAATCGTGAAATAAATTTTTTCTGGCTATGGTGATTTTTGGTTTATTTAAAGTAATACTATTATAACGCTTTGCTTCATAATCTGAATTTAAAGCTTTCAACGCATTGTCAAAAAGTTCATTAAAGTAATCGATATCTGTAGGCGGGGTTTTAAATTCTATAAGCCATTGGTGCGCACCTTTTTCTTTTCCTACCATAAAAATAGGGGCAGCGGTATAATCTACTATTTCGGCTTCAGTTTTAGCACACACATTTTTTAGAGCTTCTTCTGCATTTTCTATAATAAGCTCTTCACCAAAAACATTAATATGGTGTTTTGTGCGGCCAGAAACCTTTATCCTGTAAGGACTTAAAGAAGTAAACCTGATGGTGTCGCCAATTTTGTATCGCCACAATCCGGCATTGGTTGTTATTATAACGGCGTAATTTTTATGTAACTCAACTTCGCTTAACGGAATTGCTTTTTCTTCGGATGTGGCATAAATGTTCATAGGGATAAATTCATAAAAAATCCCATAGTCTAGCATTAGTAACAATTCATTCGAATCATTTCTATCCTGAATAGCGAAAAAACCTTCCGAAGCATTATAAATTTCATAATACTTAAAATCCTTTTGAGGTAATATTTTTTGGTACTGATCTTTATATGGCGTAAAACTCACTCCTCCGTGAAAATAGACTTCTAGGTTTGGCCAAACCTCGTGTAAACTTTGTTTTCCGGTAGTTTCTAGAACGTTATTTAAAAGTACAAGCATCCAGGACGGGACACCAGCTAAACTTGTTACTTTTTCATTTATAGTTTCGTTTACAATGGCTTGCATTTTGTGTTCCCAATCGCTCATTAAAGAGACTTTGTTGCTGGGAGTACTGCTATATTCTGCCCAAAATGGCATGTTGTCAATTAAAATAGCCGATAAATCTCCGAATACGGTGCCGTTTTGCCTAGAGAGTTCTTTACTTCCTCCTAAGCGTAAACTTTTGCCTGTAAATAATTGTGAATCTTCGTTGTTATTTAAGTACATACAAAGCAAATCTTTACTCGCCGCATAGTGGCAATTTTCTAGAGATTGCTCGCTTACAGGTATAAATTTACTTTTAGCTCTGGTTGTGCCGCTAGATTTAGCAAACCATTTTATAGGTGTTGGCCAAAATAAATTATTCTCGCCATTACGCGATCGATCTATAATGTCCTGCCATCCGTCGTAATTTTTGATTGGTACACGTTCGGAAAATGTTTTGTAATTTTTTATAGACCTAAAATCGTATTGTTTACCTAATTCAGTGTCTTTAGCCGTGTACAGTAGGCTTTGTAGTAATTCATTTTGAACTTCATTTGGATATTTTAGGAACAATTCTATTTGATGAAATCGTTTTTTTAAAAACCAAGAAGCAATTGAATTTACTATAGGGATTGGCATAATTATTTTTATCTTTAATTTTTTAAAAATAAGACTTTTTTTTATGACTTACCAAGGTGTTTTGACAAAAATGGAAACCGAATTTTCTAACCCGATTCAGTATTATTTGGTTTTTGATTCTGATTTTATAAATATGAATCAATTACTAGGAAAAACGATATCTATTGAATTTGTAAAATACCAATGTTTAAATTGTGGATTAGACAAACCAATATTCCGCCAAGGCTATGATAAGCAATGTTTTTATAATACCGCACAAACGGGAGATTGGATTATGCGACCGGAATTAAGCACAGCGCATTTGGGGCAAGAAGATCGCGATTTGGAATATGAAAAACGTGTGCAATTGCAGCCACATATTGTTTATTTAGCGAACTCTAGTAATGTAAAAGTTGGGGTAACGCGAAAAACGCAAGTGCCTACACGTTGGATCGACCAGGGGGCACACGAAGCATTGGAAATTGTAGAAGTACCTAATAGGTATTTAGCGGGCGTTACAGAGGTTGCTTTAAAGTCTTACGTAGCAGATAAGACAAACTGGCGTAAAATGCTTAAAAACGATAATGAAGACGAGAATTTAGTAGAATGGCGTGATCGTTTAAAGCAATATATCCCAGATGAAGCTGCTCAGTATTTTATTGAAAACAATACTGAAACACATTTAGACTTCCCGGTTGATAAATATCCGCTTAAACCTAAAAGTTTAAATATTAAAAAAGAACTAAAATATACAGGGAAGTTAGTCGGTATAAAAGGGCAGTACCTCATTTTTGATGATGAAACCGTATTTAATATACGATCTAACGAAGGTATAGTAGTAAAAATATCCGTATAATTAAAAAATCCCATTACGACATAATCGAATGGGATTTTTTATAAGCTTCAAACTAAGTAAAGACTAAATTTCTTCTTGGTCTCTTAAGTTTTGAATGTAAGCTGCTTTCTTAACTTGACGACGTCTTTTTACAGATGGTTTAGTAAAAAACTGTCCTTCACGTAAATTTTGCATCACTTTGATGTTACGGTGTTTTCTTTTGTAGCGTTTTAAGGCACGCTCTATATTTTCACCATCTTTTACAATAATCTTTAACATAGATACTCTTTTAATTAATTGATTTTAAGTTTTAGGCTTATCCTAAATACGTTTTTAATACTTTACTTTTTGAGGTTTGTCGTAATCTACGAATACCTTTTTCTTTTATTTGTCTTACACGTTCCCGTGTTAAACCAAAAGAGTCACCAATTTCCTGAAGGCTCATAGGTTGTTTTTTACTAATACCATAATAATGACGAATAACCTCTGCTTCTTTTTCCGAAAGGGAATTTAAAGCACGGTTAACTTCTATATTCAAAGCGTCTTGCATTAAACCAGAATCTGGTCTAGGCGATTCGCTAGAATTCATTACATCATACAAGTTTGATGTTTCACCTTCTTGAAAAGGAGCATCCATAGAAACATGGCGCCCAGATATTTTCATAGACTGTTTAACATCGGTTAATGAAAGATCTAATTTGCTTGCAATTTCTTGCGCACTTGGTGGTCTTTCATTCTCTTGTTCTAAAAATGAATAGGCTTTATTAATTTTATTAATCGAGCCAATTTTGTTCAAAGGTAATCTAACTATTCGAGATTGTTCAGCTAAAGCTTGAAGAATTGCTTGACGAATCCACCAAACGGCATAAGAAATAAATTTAAACCCTCTGGTTTCGTCAAAACGTTTCGCCGCTTTCACTAGGCCAGCATTGCCTTCGTTGATTAAATCGGGTAGAGTTAGACCTTGGTTTTGATATTGTTTTGAGACTGAAACTACGAACCTTAAATTAGCGGTTGTGAGTGTATCTAGAGCTTTTTGGTCGCCATTTTTGATTAATTGGGCTAGTTCGACCTCTTCTTCAGCAGTGATTAGTGGTATTTTACTAATGTCTTGAAGATATTTGTCTAGGGATTTTGACTCGCGGTTGGTAACTTGTTTCGTAATTTTTAATTGCCTCATGTAGTGTTTTTAAAGTTATACTAAAGGATAATATAACTAATTTGGCGAGAAAACCTAATTGTTAGAGGTTTATCTTTTAAATTTTTAGATACTGATAATAATAGATAAGATTATAATAAATAGAAGTGAGTATGAAATAATAATTATTTTAAGCGGATACTATAATGAAAATAAAAAAGCCATTTCATGTTGAAATGGCTTTTTTATTTTTAAAAAGGATAAATTGTCTATTATTGATCTTCCAAGAATCCAGACCTTTTATAGCCTTTATACTCCCATACTTCCGTTGGTATATCGGAAAAAACAGCAGTAAATGATATTGCGTCAGTCGTAGCTCCTAAAGGAGTTGTGCCACCATTTTTTGTAAACTGACCATCAATTGTTACTGTTACTCCGAAATATAACTCAGGTAAATCTGTTCCAGAAAATGTTAAATTTTCTAAATCAAGGGACACTTTAGTTAATAAACCCCAACCATGTTCTTTGTCATCAAGTAACATTTCTGTTGCTATATTTTCGGAGGTATTAGAAGTAGTAATGATGTCTACTCCGTCTAAAACTCCATCTCTGTAAATTTCGACAATCCAATCCCCAGAAACAGCTTTAACAGGTGATTCTTCTATAGTGAAATCTTCATAACCTTTTTCTGTATCACAAGAAATAAAGGCTGTAACACATAGTATTACAATAATATGTTTAAGTATTTTTTTCATAAGTCTAAATTTTTAATTAATTATTGTTTAACGAAATTACGAGAAAATATTCCGCAACATCCAATAAATGTTTCGAGGGCAATATCTCCGGTAGCTGATATTGTTCCACTACTTCCAGATTCATCAGTTGGATCAGCAACAATATCACCAAAACCGCTTGATTGTCTCGGTATTATTAATTCTGTTTCAGATATTTGGATCATAAATACTTTAATGCTATTATTTGGTAATATGTCATCTGCCTCATACCTGCCATCAGCAATTTTGACTACAGTCATAACGCGAGATGGATCATTACCGGCAAAATATGTACCGCTTAAATCGTTAGCAGCAATGATAGCTGGATCATCTACTACGGTAACATATTTAAAAGCGGTTCCATCAAAGCCGTCAGAGTTAGTTGCTGCATAGCTTAATTTATATACTCCCGGTGTACTTGTATCTACCGTTCCAGATGTTGTAAAATCTAACTCTGTTTCACCTGCTAATGCCTTTACTCCTGAATCTGTAAAAGAAGAACCTGTTTGAATAGTTGAATAAACTTCATCAATTTCAAAACTTGGGAAAATGGTGATTTCAGACTCTATTAACCTAGCTTCAGAGCAAGAAGCTAAAACAATTGACAAGCAGAGTATTGATACAATTCTTGTAATTTTATTTTTATTTTTCATTATTTAATTTTTTATATTAAAAAAAACTTTCATTTATTTTTGATCCCACCATACTTTTTCGGTAAGTGAAGCCTTTTGAGTAATGTTAGGATTTTTAGTGATTTCTGTATCTGGATAAAAAAGTGTATTAGGAGTTTGTATACCTGTTAATACCGATCCTACAGAAGCTACGAAATTACCTAGAGTGTAATCTTCATCACCTAAGGCCACGGTTTCAGGATATTGAGTTCTGTTTGATTCAAAGAAACCTTCTATATTATTTACGTTAGCTAAGGATACCCATTTTTGTATCATTACTTGTCTTAGTGCTGTTTCAATATCTCCAGAAGGAACATATTCGTAAACTCCTCCAGTATCTATTAATGGATTGGCTAAACTTGGGTCTAAACCATAAGTTAAAAATGAATTTACAATACCGGTATCATATTTTTCTTTAGCTCCAGTACCTCCTGAATATCTAATTAAAGCTTCTGCTTGAAGGAAATTGCTTTCTGCTACTGTTATGAAATAAACAGGAGTAGTTGCGGTAATATTAGGTCTAGAAAAAGCTTTAGCTACTTCAGCCGTGTAATTATCACGATCTCCTTGATCAATACCTCTAAATACAGCTGGGTCATCGTCGTTTTTTCTATATATAGCTGCATCACGGGGATCTCCATTATTTTGCAGGAAACTAAGTAACGATTTACTGGCTATATTGTTTACGTCTCCTAGATTATCGATTTGCACATCATAGAAAGGGTTTGCTTTGTTTTGAGAATCCTCATAAATAGCAAATTTGGCGTCAGAAGTGATAAAATTATTTTCTGCTAAAAGTTGAGTTACTGCAGAAGCATCAGCTTGAGATGTATAAGCCATTCTAATATACAACTTTAATTTTAATGTATTAGCAAATTTAACCCATTCGTCCATATCTGAATTATAAACGGCGTCTTGAGCTCCAACTGTAGATTGCACAGGGGTATTAGAATATTTGCTTAAAGAAGTGTTAATTTCAGAGACTAAACCAGTATAAATATCTCCTCCAAAATCAGGATTTGGAGTAATATTTGCTGAACCTAGTAGTGCTTCAGAATATGGGATATCACCATATAAATCGGTTAAGACTTGTAGTGTATAAACTCTTAAAAGAGAAGCTATTAAGAAAGATCCTGTGTCTCCTTCAGCTTCAGATTCAGACATTACAAAGTTTAAATCGTTCAATGCTCCTGCCCAAAGTTCATTCCATAATCTATCAGAAAAATCAACGTTCATGTTGTAAGTGTCTATAGAAAGATATTGAGCTGCACTTGGTGGTTGTGTGTGATATTGAGCTAAAAAACCTCCAAGGTTTGCTAATTGTCCACCCATACCTGTGGCTAAAGAACCTTGGGCTGCTGTTAAAACAAAACTTTTATCCACATCCACCGGAGTGTTTGGATTATCGTTTATATTCAAGTTATCCTCACACGAAGTGATAAGTATAAAGAAAAAAAGAAGTCTTAGTATATTTTTCATTTTTATTTTTTTTATTTATTAAAATTTCGCCTTAAGTACAAAACCAATACTTCTAGTACTTGGACTCGCGCTAAATTCACCAAATTGACCACTTAAGTCTGTTCCAAATGTTGATACTTCAGGGTCTATGTATTGATTTGATTCTGGAGTGAATAGTAAAAGGTTTCTTCCTACAACCGTAAATGATAAAGATTCAAAAGGTGTATGTTGTATTATTTTTTTTGAGAAATTGTATCCTAGAGTAACTTCTCTCAATTTAACGAAAGATTTATCAATTACATTATCTCTTTCCGTAGCAGTAGCGCTATAATAGCTGTTCCAATTTTGGCTATCTATCGCTGTAGTATTTTCTACAAAACTGCCATCATCAGCTACTTGCACAGAATTAGGTATTACATATGCGTTTCTGTCGTTTATTGTTGTTGTCACAGAATTCCCTGTAAAGCGTGTAATATCAGCCGTACGACTATACATTAACCCTCCTTGTTGTATATCAAGGGAGATGCCTAAAGAAATACCTTTGTATGAAAAGTTGTTGTTTATACCTAATGAATAATCATATTGGGTATCTCCATAAACTTCTTTTTCTGGAGAAGCTATAGGTATACCATTGGCATCGACAACAATGTTTCCATTTGAATCTGTTTGAGGAACACTACCCTCAATTAATCCTATAGGTTCACCTTCTCTAGCAACAAAACCAATAGTACCTAGACCGCCAAGGGCTATTTGCTCTATTCTATCATCTAGTTTTTCTAAAATTGCATCATTGGTAGAGAAATTAAAAGCCATGTCCCAATTAAATCCATCTTTTTTCCTGAAAAGACCTAATGTAAGTAAGGCTTCATAACCTTTGTTTGAAATCGTACCAATGTTTGCCGTTTGTGAGGTAAATCCTGACGTAGAAGCTAAAGGTAAGCTTAGTATTTGATCTTCTACAGTCGCATTATAGTATGCGAAATCTAAATTAATGCGGTTTTTAAAGAAAGACAACTCTGTACCGATTTCAAATTCTTTTCTTCTTTCCGGAGATAAATTTGGATTTCCTGCTCTATTTCCTACTTCAAAAGCATTTAATCCACCTACAGGAAAATTAAGAGATCTAAATCCCTGATTGTCGGTTGATCCTGATACGTTCACAGGAGATATTTGGTATGGGTCTGTGTCAACTCCCGTTTCTCCATAACCTAATCTTAATTTACCATAGCTTAGAACATTTTTTATACTTGGGAAAGTTTCAGTAATTATCCAAGATGCATTTGCGCCACCATAAAGTACAGATCTGTTTTCTTGAGGTAAAGTAGAGTACCAGTCATTCCTTAAGTTAGCTGTAAGAAATAACATGTCTTTGTATGATAATGAAGTTGAGTTTAATACTCCATATAATCTTCTTTTAGATCTTGATGATGAGGCTGCTACAGGATCTGCTGAATTAGAAAGCGAAAAGAAATCAGGAATATCTTGTGATGTTACACTTGCGTTAGATGTAGATGAAGTTCTGTCGTTATAGTTAAACCCGAATGAAGAAGTGATAGCGAAATTCTCATTTACTTCAAAGTCAAGATTCAATAATATATCATGGTTTACTTGTTTTGAAAATGTTTGAAATTCTCCATAAAATCCTGGTTGCTCAGTTGTAGAACCATCATTAGGACTTCCTGGTGATGCATCTATAATAGCATTCCATACTCTAATGTTGTTTGATGAAGAATCAAGACCTAATCTATAAGTTATGCTTGCCCAGTCTGTAATAGCAGCTGTTACATCAAATGCACCATATACTCTTTCTTGATTAAATTTTGCTCCATCTTCATTAAGAGTAAAGTATGGATTAGTTATTCCAAAAGAGGTGTAATAATTGTCAACATTGTTAAAAGGATCATTTTTATAATCCTTAAATTCATTTATATTAAAATCGGTTGGGATTTGCAATAAGTTATTAAGTACGGATGCACCTTGCCCTCCTTGAATTCCAGAACCACGTGTTCCTACATAGTTTAATGTTCCTCCATAAGTTAAGAAATCCATTTTTGACTTAAATGAAGCAGTAATTGTGTTTCTTTCATTAGAGTCATTAGAAGTTGGGAAAATACCATCTGAAGTAGTATTGTTGAAAGAAATTCTACCTGTAGTATCTCCTGTACCACCAGAAATAGCTACGTTCGTTACATATGACGTTCCAATATCAAAAAAGTTTCTCCATTGATCTTCTTGAAAAGAGTAAGGTTTGATTTTTTGAGAATCATTAACTACGTTACCCCAAACAATAACTTCGTCATTAAATCTTGGTCCCCAAGATCCATTTTCTCCTAAAAAATGTTGGCCATTCCATCCTTGTCCAAACTCAGTTTGATAGTTAGGAGCTCTTAATAGATCTGTAAAAGTCGCTTGAGTAGAGAACTCAATGGTTAATTTATCTTTAGATCCGGTTTTAGTTGTAATTATAACAACTCCATTTGCAGCTCTAGATCCATAAAGAGCAGTACTTGAAGCTCCTTTAAGAATAGATATAGATTCAATGTTTTCTGGATTTATGTCGTTGGCTCCATTACCAAAATCGTATGACCCATTTAAGCTCGAGCTATTTGTAGATCCATTATTGATAGGAACACCATCAACGATATAAAGAGGTTGATTGCTTCCGCTAAGAGAACTAAATCCTCTGATAATAACACCTGATGAAGCACCAGGATCAGTACTAGCGTTTGATATAACTACACCAGCAACCTTTCCTTTAAGTGCATCGGAAATGTTTGTTTGAGAACCCTCTGTTAAATCTTTACTGTTAATAGTAGAAACGGCAGACCCAATAGATTTTGCGTTTCTTTTAATACCTAAAGCTGTAACTACAACCTCATCTAAGGCCGCTGCATCTTCTGCCATTGTAACGTTAATTGTATTGGACGATCCAATAGCAATTTCTTTCGATGCATACCCAATAAAGCTAAAAACCAAAGTAGTACCTTGATTTGCTTTAATTGCATATTTACCATCGAAATCTGTTGAAGTACCTGTTGAAGTACCTTTAACTAAGACAGTAGCTCCTGGTAACGGTAAACCAGAATCATCTGATACTGTTCCTGAAATTGTCTTTTCTTGTGCAAACGTAAGTTGCACAACAAACGCTAATAGCAGCGTTAGTATTCCACTAAACTTTTTTTTCATTTTAAAATTATTTGAATTAGTCAGGGCCAAAAATCACAATAAAAAGTTAATAAAACAATAAATAATGGTTAAAATTCTTGTTTTGTGTTACGATTTTGTAGAAATACTAGTGAAAGAGTTGAAATATGTAATTTGATTGAGGTTAAGTTAATATTTAAGTGGTTTATTTGATAATTCGTTAATACCTTTTAGCTAATTACTAATTGTTTGAATAATGTTTTCTACTATTAATGTTGAATATTTTTCTTTCAAATTTAAATTTAAATAGGAAATATTTCGGTGTTTTACTGCTTGTTATTAAATAAATAGTAAATGGTTGTAAAAGATAAGTAAGTATTATTATTTGTTATTTTTTAATAACGAATAATAATCTTTAATGTTAATTAATGGTTTAAATCAATCTCCTTTTTAAGATGGATTAAGTTTACTTAATTGAAAGCTTGAAATGAAGTTAAATCTGAACCTCCAAGATCACCTTCTCTTGAAGTGTATTCTGTATTGTTGAGAGTTAGAGTAAATGCTTCTGGACTAGCTAAGTCATCTCCGTATGCACCATATATTATTTAGCTGTAACATCTCCCGTCGTATAAAGTTATAGGGATGCTAGTTGATGCAGTTCAATCTAGAAAAGCTATACTCGGACCAGAAACAGCTATGACCTTCAAAGTCAAGAATTTCATAAGATATTTCACTTGCATAGCTATCAAAATTAAAATTAAGAGTACCACTTACTTCTACGGTGCAAATTTACTTGGTTTGGATATTAAGTTGAAACTGATGTGTTAACTGGATTTACACCATTCGTAGGCATTAAATTAAAAACTACATCATTAAAGCAATTTAAGGTAATAATCTGCTATGGCTATAGTAAATGTTCCTTTATTACTGTTTGTAGATATAGTGAATGATGTAAGGATATTGTAACATATTAATTGTTAAGGTTTTTTTTTTTTTTTTTAATACGATATAAAATAAAGCGGTCGGTAAACATGATGTTTACCGACCGCTTATTTACTAAATATAACTTTATTGAAAAATTAGTTTTGTCTCACTAGTTTTTCTAAGAATTCTCTAGTTGCACCTGTTCCTCTGTCATACCCTGTAGTTAATTCTACAATGTGTTTTCCATCAGACATAAGTGTTTGTTTATTTGTAGTATCATCACAAATAATCATTTCAAATACACTTTTTGCACAAGTCATAATTGGAGATCCATTTAATAATGTAGGTTCTCCTGCTAGATCTTTATCTAAAACAGTAATAACGTTAGTGTCAGGATCTACTGTGAAGAAAAAATCATTATCATCTGGCCAAAATCCAATTCCAACATGCTTATATAAATCTGGAGAAACTGCTTGGATAGAAACGGTACCTCCGAAGTCACCTTGGCGACTTCCTGAGTTCCAATACTGTCCAACTTCAACATCATAAGTTCCTGCTAATGTAGTTTCAGGAAGTGCTTTTAACGTTAAAGCAATTGAGTTAACATCTGATACAGCTTCTGATGATTCAACGATTTCAAGAATGATATCTTTAAAATCAAAAGGAACAAGGTTGCCAGTTAATACAATAATTGCTGCATTGGCAGTTTTTTCACCTGCAGGAATTGTAAATGTAGTTTCACCTAATTCAAACTCAACACCTTCTTTTGCTGGAGAATCTGCGCTAGCTGCAATAGTAACCGTTACATCTCTATCTAAAGGAACATTTTTTCCTCCAAAAAAGGTAATTGGAATTTGGTAATCTAAAGTTGTTACAGCAGGGTCTAAAATAATATTTAGTTCATCTGTTGTATTTTCAAATTGAGCCAATATTGGACCTTGCCCAAAATCAGTTTCTGTGTCGTCTAATAACGCATCACACGAGCTTAGGGTAATAGAACTACCTAAAGCTAGAACAAAAAATGTCCTGATAAATTTAATTTTTTTCATTTTTATATTTTTTTATTTCCAAAATGGAGCGTTAGTAAATACATCGTCTGCAGTTTGTGTAGGTACGTTGTTCACGTTTCTAGCATATTCTGAAGATGGGTATAATAACCTTACTGGTCTAACACCATCAGACTCAGCAGGAATAGGTAAGTTCGCAGGGAAACCTGTTCTTGTTAAATCAATCCAAGATTCTATAGAAGACGTTCCGTTTAACGCTACCCATTTTTGAGTAATAATAGCTTGAATTTTGTCAGTTGAATCATCCCAACTTACGTTAATAATATCTTGATCGTAATAAGTTTCAGCTTCAGTTTCAGCGTCTTCTACTCCTAATTGTATAAATGAGGCTGTAATAGCATCTTCATATAAAGCTTGAGCGGCAGCATCTCCACCTGGTAAATATCCTCTTACGGTAGCTTCTGCTTGAACAAATAAAGCTTCTGCTTCAGACATTACAATTTGATCTTGATCTGCACTTACTAAAAGGCCAGGTCCAACTTTTGATAAATCATTAGATGTAAATCCTATACCAGGTAAAACAGTAGACTGTTCTGCTCCTTTATAACCACCATTAGCAGCTTCGTCATAAAGTCGTTCAAGTCTTGGGTCATTTGCGTTTGTTAAAAAAGCAAGAGCAAATTCCGAAGCAACAGTAAAATCTTTTCTGTTTTGTTCAGAACCATTTGGTTGTACAAAATAATCAAAGAATGGACTTTGTTGATTTTCATTTGCTGTGTAGCCAGGGTTAACACCTGCAGTAGCATGGATAAAACCACCACCATTAGCAGTAATATCTGCAATTTGAGAAGCGATGTAAGCATCTTGACCAGTGTTGCTCATTCTTACAAGCATTCTTAATCTAATGCTGTTGGCAAATTCTATCCAGTATTCCATGTGGCCTTCAAATATAATATCTTGAGTTCCTGGATCTTCTGCTGCGTCAGAGCTATTGATTAAAGCTACTGCTACTCCTAAATCTTCAATTACAGTTTTGTAAATAGTTTCAGCATCATCATAAACAGGAGTTGTATTGTCTCCTCTAAAATTAGCTTCAGTGTAAGGAATATCTCCGTATAGGTCAACTAATAATTGGTACTGAAATCCTTTTACAATTTTAGAAATTGCTTTGTAGTTAGAATAATCAACAGCTCCAGTAGGATCTTCGTAATTTTCAATGTAAGTAAGGTTTTTGAAAATTGTAGCGTATGAAGTTTCAAAAATGTTTGAAAAATCTTCAGCACTAAAGTTGTATCTACTGTATATAGCATTGGCAGACCAGTTAGATGGTGTTGCCCAGTTAACTACTAATTCGTTACCTAAGTAAGTCATAGTACGACCGTTTAATTCTCCAAAGTCTTCAAGAGCAACTGGTAGTGTTAAGCTCGGGGTTGATATTGCCGGGTCATTAGGGTTTTCGTTGACATCTAAAAAGTCATCGCAACTTACACTAACTATCGCTAGAGCAAAAAGGGATAAAATTGCTTTTTTCATTTTTATATTTTTCATTTTTATTTTTTTAGAATGTTAAGTTTACACTCATACCAAACTGTCTTGTAGGAGCTGTTTGGTTTTGGTCACCTACACCAACTGCATTACCAGTGGTAAAGTTAAATTCAGGATCTGTAGTAACATTTGAGGCTGGTCTCCAAGTCACTAAATTTCTTCCAAAAAGTCCGATAGATAAATCATCAACACCAATAGCTTTTAATGCATCTCCATCGAAAGTATAAGATAATAACACTTCTCTAAGTTTTAATGTCGTTGCATCAGAAACATAGTTTTCTTTGATTTCACTGTATGAATCCCAGAAAGCGTTACCTCCTCCACTTGTTAATCTATTGTCGTTAGCTACAAAACCACCATTACCATCAGAGTAAGAAGAGTTAGGGAAAACGAAAGGTTGTCTGCCTGCAGTAGCACTGTGTTGAGATAAACCTGTAAATTCAATAGCATCTACAATAGCGTTGTAAAATACGTGACCAGTTCTATAATCTGTAACCGCATATAGGTTCCAGTTTTTATAGCTAATGTTAGTGTTAAGACCTAAGATGTAATCTGGAGTTGTTTTACCTTGAATTTGGTTAGTAGGATCTTGAAGTGGATCTCCATCATCACCAACAATAATTCTTCCTTGATCATCTTTTAGGTAAGAAGTTGTGCTTAATTGTGGGTAAGGTTCTCCTACTCTAGCAACAACTTGAGCAGCATCAAAACCACCAAGACTTAATTCGTCAACACCATCAGCTAAAGAAATAACTTCAGATTTAATTGCTGTCCAAGTTAAACCAACATCCCATTTAAAGTTATCAGACTTTAAAACGACTCCGTTCAAGTCTACTTCTATACCTAAGTTTTCAATTTCTCCTACATTAACTACCGCTCTAGATGCACCAGATGCAAAAGATATATCAGCATTTACGATTTGATCAGTAGAGTTTGTTTTATATCCTGTTATGTTAGCAGTAAGTCTGTTTTTGAAAAAACCAGTTTCTAAACCTACTTCTAAAGAAGTTGTAAATTCAGGGTTTAAAGCAGGACTTGGTACTGTACTAGATTGAGATAAACCAACTGTTGTTCCATAAGGGAAGCCTGTTGGAGCAAAGAAGGTACCTTGAGTTGCATATAGTCCTGGATCGTTACCAGTTTTTGTTAAGTTAACACTTGCTTTTAAGTAGCTTAAGCCGCTGTCAGATGTAATATCGAAAGCATCTGTTGCAGCAAATGATAAACCAACACCATAGTAAAAGAAAGAGTTACCATCTTTAGGTAATGTTGAAGACCAGTCATTTCTACCTGTAGCAGATAAGAATAAGTAATCTTTATAGCCTAAGGTTAAATCACCATAAACACTCACTCTTCTATAGTTACGTGTTCTTTGGTTTCCTTCACCTGTATCAGGGAAATCGCCGGCTAAAATGTTACCTGTTATTGTTGAGATGTTGTAAAAATCAGGGATAATTAAGTCGTTTCCTGCAACTGCTATAGCGTTATCATCTTCGATTCTTGTATTTTGTCCAGTAGTAAATTGAACATTGAAATCTTCAGAAATATCTTTGTTGAATTTTAATAAGAAATCGGTATTTAATCTAGAAGACGAAAACATTGCGTCTGCAGTACGAGCACCATATTCGTCTATTCTAGAATATACGTTTGCTAATTCGAATGCGTATGTGAATGCGCCATATTCTTGTTTAGTAGTAGTAGCAGATCCAGTATAACCAACATTTAAAGATGCTGTTAACCAATCTGTAATTTCGTAATCAGCGAATGCTAAAACGTTAAATTCATTAGTATCGCTTTTTTCTCTTTGAGTATCTACAATGAAGTAAGGGTTTTCATAAAATGCGAAATAAGAAGTTTCATTTCTAGTAAATTCTCCTGTTCTCCAGTTTTTTAACTCCTGAATAGGTATGTGTAATGGTGTGTTAATAATGTTCCAGTATAATGGTCTATCTTGACGTCCACCTGCACCAACAACATTTGAATGAGATCTAAAGAAAGATAAGTTACCACCAACACTTAATTTGTTGTATTTTTTACTTCCTTTTAATCTAAAGTTTGTTCTATTGTAGGCGTCGTTAGGGACAATGCCTTCAGTGTTTGTTTGATCTAAAGACATTAAAAATGTTCCGTTATCGTCACCACCACTTACAGTTACACCATGTCTTACTGTGCTACCTTGTTTAAAGAAATCTTTATGATTATCTTCAATTGCTGTGTAAGGTACTTGCCAAACATCACCATTATCTAAAGTTTCACTAGCGTCTACTAAACGACCATCAAAACGAGGCCCCCAAGCAACATTTTCTAAAGGAAATAATGTTCCATCAGGAAATCCACCAACACCAAATTCATTTTGGAATTCAGGTAAGTAAGCAGCATTCTCTACTTGGTAAGATCCGTTGTAAGTAACTTTTAATTTCCCTTTACCACTTTTAGTAGTTACTAAAACAACACCATTTGTTGCTTCAGAACCATAAAGTGCAGCTGCATTTGCTCCTTTAAGAACACTTACATTTTCGATATCGTTAGGGTTAATACGGTCTAAAACACCTCTGTCTGATGGGAAACCATCAATAACAACAAGTGCTTCGTTGTTCCCTAATAAAGATCTATTACCCCTTAATACAATTCTAGTACTTGGGTTAACACCATTATTAGTTGTGTTAATTTGTAAACCTGCAACTTTACCAACCATTGCAGTTGTTACATTAACAGCTTTAGTTTTAGTAATGTCTTCATTTTTTAAAGTTGATACAGAGTAGGAAAGCTCTTTTGCATTTCTTTTAATCCCTAATGCTGTAATAACAACTTCATCTAAAGCAGCGGCATCTTCTGCCATTGAAACGTTAATTGTATTGGACGATCCAACAGCAATTTCTTTCGATGCATATCCAACAAAGCTAAAAATCAAAGTAGAACCTTGATCTGCTTTGATTGCATATTTTCCATCGAAATCTGTTGAAGTACCTGTTGAAGTACCTTTAACTAAGACTGTAGCTCCGGGCAACGGTAAACCAGAATCATCTGATACTGTTCCTGAAATTGTCTTTTCTTGTGCAAACGTTAGTTGCACAACAAACGCTAGTAATAGCGTTAGCATTCCACTAAACTTTGTTTTCATTTTATAATTATTTGAATTAGTCAATGTCAAAAATCATAATAAAAAGTTAATAAAACAATAAATAATGGTTAAAATTTGCTTTTTAGATGTCAATTTTACTGAAAATTGTGGTGTTTGTTAGGAAATTGTAGTTAGATTTAATGAAATGATAAAAATATACATGCTAAATTTAGTATTCTGTAATTTGTTTAATGTGAAGATTAAAAGATATTAATAGGAGTTTCTTCAAAACGCAGTCTTTGCGTAAGATTTTAACTATATAACAGCTGATGTTATGGTGGTTAGCTATCAGTTTTTATTGAAAAGTTTTAATTAGCGAAATTTTATTCATGTTTGATTTGATAAGAATTGCCTATTTATAAAATAGTTGGGTAACTTTTGAAAAGGTATTAATTTTGAAAAGTCGATCACAAAAAAAAGAGACTATCTTGTCAGATAATCTCTTTTTAATATTTTGCAATTTAATTGTACTATTTTATTTCGGCTTCACCAAATTCAATATTAATTTCAGTTAGGCTTGTTCCTCCGTTCGTTGAAACAACATCTCCTATTTTTATCATACCGTACTCCGTAACATCACGTGTAATTTTGTAGATATATAAATCGCCATTTGTAGCATCGGTAACTTCTGTTTCTTTTGTTCCGGTGTCATAGAGTCTTTGGGCTATTAGTAAATCTTTTTCTGCAAAAAGTTTGTCTATAGTATTAAAGTATTCACTTTCACCAGATAAATCTCCAACTTTTACAAAATCTATATCAGTTGTTCCCTCTGTTTCAAAACCAGTAGGGCTCTTAAATTTAATTTCAGCTTCATCGGTATTAGAGTCTGTGTAAAAAGTAGCAGTTCCTAAATTAAGTTTGTTTTTTGTAAGATCTGAACTTAGAGTCACCTTATTGCTGCTTTCAAAAGTTTGGCTAACTATTGGTATGTAAGTTTCAAATGAGTCTGTTAATGTGCCGCTAGTAGCAATAAATCTATAGTAAAGCGTGTCTTTTACAGTTAGATTGTATCCGTATGATGCATCTGTGAAATTAGAAAAAATAATTTCATCACCATTAACATTTAAAGCTGATCCAAGTGGAGTAGTAGGAGCATATATTCCTTCTTTTCCTTTTTTCCACTCTAAAGATATATTATCTATAATTGCAGATTTTGTAGATGCTTTAAATATTAAAGTATCTTCCACTGTGGTGTTATAAATAATTGCGTCTAACCCTTTTTCTAGAGAAAGTGCTTTAGTTATTTTTACAGTAAAGTCTTTTGAATAAGGATTTCCATTAGAAAGTGTAGAAATTGTATTGGCTTCAACACTGCTAATTTTTTCTTTCGATTCATCTTGACTTGTTTCAGGATCATCTACTTTAAAACGGTTTAGTGTCCCAAATAATGAAGAGTTAAAGGTAGCTGTGTCTCCGGAAAGAGAAGCATTAACTGTAGTTGTTCCTATTGCTACTTCCATATCGGTTACAGTTACATCATCTGCAGTAATAATCGAAAATTCCATAGTATGATTTTCGTCTAAATTACTTATGCTAGACGTGTTTAATACTATGTTAGCGCCTAAATCTGCGTAGTCAATTTCTCCTTCGTCTTCGTTACAAGAAATTAGTACACATATAGGTAAAATAAAAAATATTTTAAGTTTTTTCATAATTTATATTTTTATGACTGTTTTAATTAAAGTTTATCAAAAAATAGTTTTGTTTCTAATTCATCTCCACCAATACTTGTACTAGCGGTGTTTAAATTAGCTCCGTTTAAAGAAAGTTCAACCGTTGGATATGTAAATCTGTAAGGGGGTTGATCGTTATTTGTTTCTGCATCAGCAGGTGCTATTAATACAGGGAAATCTAGACGTCTCCATTCAGTCCAAGATTCAAAACCTCTATTGTATAGGGCTAACCATTTTTGAGTTCCAATTTTCTGTTTATAATTACCTGTAGCACTAATGTATGCTACACTTCCTTGACCTAAGTAAGTATCAACTTCTGCATCAGTTCCTCCCCAATATTTAATAGAGGCAGCGATTGCGTTATTGTAATTTGTTTCTGCAGTTCCTGTAATAAAGCCTCTTTCAATAGCTTCTGCTAATAAAAATTCAACTTCAAAATAAGTCATTAATGGAGCTTCCAATGTTGGATCTTTTCCGATTTTGTCAGACACGTGGGAGTATTGACTGAATGAGTTTAATTCTCCAGAAATACCACCTTTATAAACACCGTTATATAATGTGAAATAATCATCTCTGCGAGGATCGTTTAATGTAGTCATCATATCTACAATAGTATTTGTAGGAACATAATCATCACGACCAGATAATACTAATGCTGCATAAACAGGGTTTGTGTATGGTGCGGCAGTTTCAAAAGCTATTTTCATGTCATCATCAGCAGAAGTGAAAACACCTGCAGTAACTGCAGAGCTAACAACTGTTTCTGCTTTTGCAGGATCTGAATCGGCTATTAACATACCCATTTGAAGTTTCAATGAGTTCGCGAATTTTAACCATTTTTCAATATCTCCGTTGTATACAATATCTTCTGATGCTGAAAAACCAACTTCATCAGTTATGAATTTAGAGATTACATTTGTATCTAATCTTTCTAATAAATCATTGAAAACAGTTTCTTGATTATCAAAAACAGGATTTAAAATATCGATGTCTAATGCTTCTGTATATGGAATGTCTCCGAATGAAGTGACTAAAACGTAATAAGTATAAATCTCATAAAGTTCTATAGTTGCTATTTTATTTGTTTGCACATCTGGAAGACCTGAAACTAAACTTTTAGATTCTTTAAAGTTTTTTAAAACATCACGATATAAAGTTTCCCAATGAAACTCATCAATATTCCTTGTTTTTAAATCATAATTTGCTTCATCAGTATATGTAGTTTCTGTCCAGTTTTGAACAATGAGACGGAAAATATTCTCATTTACACTCGTTTCAGTCATTTGATTAAATAACTTATACTGTGCGCTTGTAAAAAGAGATGCATCTGTTGTTACTGCAAAATCTTTTTTGTTTACGTTAAGCTCTTCTAAATCTTTAGTACAAGAAAGTGCAACTAAAGCTAAAAGTGCTATTATTATATTTTTTTTCATTTTTCTATGTATTAAAATTGAAGTTTAACATTAAGTGCATAATTCTTCGTAGTAGGTAATGATCCAGATGAAAGACCTTGGATGTTACCAGCACCAAAACCTGTTTCAGGATCTGCATCAGGTATATTTTTATGGATAATCCATAAGTTAGAACCTACAAGAGTTACAGATAGATTATCTAATGATAACTTAGATGTAATATCTTTCGGGAAATTATAAGATAAACTAGCTTCACGTAATTTAACAAAAGAAGCATCGTAAACAAACTCACTTAAAGGAAGTGTTTGGTAACCTGTACTACCAAAACCACTAGCATCTAATCTTGTAGTATTTGGTGTTCCATCTGCTAATACACCTTCGTAGATAAATCCACCACCATTAGCTAATGTGTTTCTTACAGGGTTGCCTAAATCATTAATAAAGTCTGAACTAGCTAAAACTCCTGTAGCTTGCCCGTAACGTTGATCTAAAGAGAACATATCTCCACCATGTCTAACATCTATAAAGAAACTAAATGTTAAGTTTTTATAAGAAAGTGTGTTTCTTATACCTCCTAACCAATCAGGATTACCATTACCAATAATTTGATCTGAAGCGGTAGCTAATGGTACACCATCTGCATCTATTACTTTTTGACCATTTTCATTGTACGTATAATCGCTTCCTTTTAAAGCTCCGTAAGATTCACCTATTCTTGCTACAACCTGAGCGTTAAAAGAACCTAATAATAATTCGTCTAATCCTTCAGCTAAAGACACAACAGTGTTTTCGTTCTTAGACCAGTTTACATTAACTTTCCATTTAAAATTGTCAGTTATATCAAATTCAGTAAAAGCAGATAGTTCAATACCTTTGTTTTCTAATTCTCCAGCGTTTATAATCTTACTTAAGTAACCCGTAGTTTCACTTACTGAAACTGGTACAATTTGATCCGTTGTATTTGTTTTATAATAAGCAATATCAAAACCAAGATTTGCTTTTTCTAAAAACTTCATTTCTAAGCCTATTTCATAAGATCTTGAAATTTCTGGTTTTAAATCTGGGTTTTTCTTTGAATTACTTACGGCAGCAGCAGCATTTCCTTGGAAAGATGTTAAACTTGTGTAAGTGTCATTAATTTGATCAAAACCTGTAGCGTTTCCAATTTGTGCCCAGTTAGCTCTTAATTTACCGAACTTGATTGCTGGTACATCTATGTTTTGAGAAAATATATAAGATCCAGAAACTGCAGGGTAGTAGTATGAGTTGTTAGCAGCAGGTAGTGTAGATGTTTTATCTCTACGCAAAGTACCTTCTATAAATAAGAAGTTTTTGTAACCAAGGGTTGCTCCAGCATAAAAACTTTGAACTTCTATTGTTTCATCTCTTTCTTTAGGGTTAGGTAATGCATCAGTTGAATTTTGAAGTGAATATACACCAGGTACTTTAAGTCCACCGTTTGTAGCGGCAGTAACCATGTTTAACGTGTTATTTCTAATGTTTCCACCTAAAAATGCGCTAAAATCTAAATCATCAGTAATGTCTTTAGAGTAGTTTAATATCACATCTAAATTAGTTTCTCTAGAATTAATGTTTCTTCTTAAGTATCCTGAAGTTTGATCATTTCTGTTATAACTACCATCGCTTCCTTCATTGATACCAAAAGCAGTAGGCACAGATCCAACAGCTCTTCGTTCTTCTTGTATTTCACTATATTGATCTACAGATGCTTTTCCTGTTATGCTAAGGTCTTCTATAATATCATATTTTAATTGAGCATATCCGGTAAATCTATTTCTACCATCACTTTGGTAGTTTTCATAACGTGTCCAATATGGATTATCCCAATATATAGGTGTTAAGTCTGTAGGAGATTTTGGGTTCCATGTAATATTTTCACCTGTTTGAAAATAAGCATCTCTTTGTCTTTGGTAATCAACATTATTTTGTCCCCATTGGCGCATAAAACCAACGATATTATCATTGTATCCTGTTGAGTTTCTACCTACAGTTTCAGTATTGATGTATGTAGCATATCCCGTTGCTTCAAGTTTGTCAGTTAATTGAGCAGTTGTAGCTAAAGAGAATGTGTTTTTGTTTTGCGAGCTATTAGGAAGTAATCCACTAGCGTCATAATTAGAGTATGATAGTCTAAATGATCCGGCATCAAACCTTTTAGATACAGAAACTGAATTTGTAAAAGACGTAGGAGTTTGAAAGAAGGTTAATGGTCCGTTCTTAGCAGCTTCCCAAGGTCTTGGAACTCCATAGGTCTCTGTTAATTGAGGGTATAATGCATCCCATTGCGTTAAATATAAACTAGAGTCAAATTTAGGTCCAAAAGAAGCATCATCGTTTACGTTAGCGTAGTTATCAATAATTCCATCTCCATTAAAGTCTGATGATTCGAAATTATAATCGTTTCCGCCATAGCCAGCTCCATAACCAGTCTGGAATTCAGGAAAAGTACTTCTATCTATACTTCCGGTACTAACATTAGAAGATATGGTTACAGAGTAATCTTTAGTATTAGACCCTTTACCTTTTTTAGTATTAATAACTATAACACCATTTGATGCTCTAGATCCGTACAGTGCTGTTGCAGCAGAACCTTTTAAAACATTCATAGATTCGATGTCGTCAGGGTTTAAATCAGAAACGGGGTTACCATAATCGTAACCAGTAGCTCCTTGAGATTGAGTTCCTGTGTTTGTATTTCTATTAGAAATAGGTACACCATCAATAACAAATAAAGCCTGGTTTGATCCTGTTAGCGAAGTTTGACCTCTAATAACAACGTTGGTTGAACCACCAAGGTTATTAGTTCTTTGTATAGAAAGACCAGCAACCTTACCAGAAAGTTGATTAAGAACATTGGCTTCTTTTACAGTAGAGATTTCTTCGTTTCCAATTTCCTGAGTTGCATACCCTAAAGATTTTTTACTTCTTTTAATACCTAATGCGGTTACAACAACTTCATCTAAAGTTGCCGCATCTTCGTCCATTATTACGTTAATAATTTTAGATGCTCCAACAGTTATTTCTGTTTTAGTATATCCAACAAAACTAAAAACAAGGGTTGCTCCTTGGTTAGCCGTTATTGAATAATTACCATCGAAATCACTTGAAGTTCCTGAAGAAGTTCCTTTTACTAAGACAGTAGCTCCGGGTAAGGGTAAACCTGCGTTGTCTGAGATTACTCCCGAAATTGTCTTTTCTTGTGCAAATGTTAGATGCACAACAAACGCTAGTAATAGCGTTAGCATTCCACTAAGCTTTGTTTTCATTTTATGATTATTTGAATTAATTAACGTCAAAAATGACTACAATATGTAGGAAAAACAATAAAAAATAGTTAAAATCTAGTATTTAGGTAACAGTTTTGTGTATAAATCAAAATAAGACTAAAAAATTGTAGTTAAACTTAAGTGAATCTTAGAATTTGATAGTTTAAATTTCTGATTCTGCAATTTGCCATTTGCGTAGTTGAATTTAAAAATACCAGCTTTAGTCAAAATTCCGAATCCGAACCCGTATCCAAACAGTTTTTCTTTAGTTTTTAAAATTTTATTTTCAAAATAAGCGGCATCCGTTATAGAGTGAATATAAATGGAATTGCTAATTTGATATCTGTATTCTGTGTTGAATAGACCGTATAGAGATGCATAAAGGCTGTTTTCTTCAAAACCTCTTATAGAGTTTATGCCGCCAAACCTAGAGAGTTCATTTTCTAGATAATCGTCTGAAGATAGAAAAGAACCGTTTATACGAGTGTAAATACTATTATTCGGATTTAAATTGAATATTTTTGAGGCATCAAAATATAGTTGAGTTTGTTTTCTTGATGAATTAGTTTGCTCTCGGTTCCCAAAATTTGTTTCGAAATATAAATTGCTATTTATAGGGAAGAGTAAATTATACGATTGTGGTTTTAAATACTCGTAAGCTATAGTATAATAAGATGTTTTGTAATCTGTGATGCTCGATGTGTTCTCTGTAGACAGTAAATTGTTAGATTCTAAATTTGTTATGCCCGTATATATTTTATGCTTAGAGTTTATTTGATAATGTAGTTTTATAGATTGATCTATGGTTGTAAAAGAAGAATCGCGCTTAAAAATCTGTAATTCAAAATCTAAACCAATAGGTGTTTTAAATATATAAGGTAGTGTAGCGGTGATGTTAAATGTTTTTTGGTCATTTTCATCACTTTTATAAAGTAACCGAAACGATTCACCAAAGTTTAAGTTATTCGTTAGGTTTAAATTTAAGTAACCATCAAACTCAATGTTGTTAGTTTCTTCATTAGTGCCGAAACCTAGAAAGCCATCAAAATTATTGCTTTGCGATTTTTCTAGATATAGATAAAGTGATGTTGAATCTTTCGAGAACAAAACTTCTGGGGATTTTATTTGGCTAGCAAAACGTAAATCATTGAGTTGTTCTGTTTTGTTTTTTATTGTTGTAAGATCAAAAGCTTGGTTTTTCTTTATTTTTAAATAGTGCTTTAAATAGGAACGAGGGAACTTTTCGTAACCTTTAATAATTATTTCGTTAACTAATCGTTTTTCTTTTGGAGAGTCAATGTTTAAATTGGCTTTCAAATAAGTTTCATTTTCGATTGAAATGTTGTCGAGATGTAATTTTGAGAAGGGAAAGCCATCTTCTGTTATTTTCGCATTGATAAATTTTAGCGCATTTTCTGTTTGTTCAAAAGGTAATTCAAAGTAGTTGTCAAAAACTTTAGTTGAAATTTGATTTAAGATGTTTTTGTCAATTAATTGATTGTTGTAATAGACGTGAACTGTTTTGTATTTTGTTCTTAAATTTATCGTAGTAGAAAACAGAGAGTCGTTTGTTTTTGAAACTTCAGAAGTTTCATGTTCAATGTATCCTTTCTTAAAAAGACTGTTTTGAATAAATTCAACTTCCGATTTAATCGAAAAAAAATCTTTATGTGTTTTTAAATAGTTTAGTGAATCTATAATTTTTGTTTCGGTCTCATTACTTCCGTTTATTTCTAAAACTAAAGTTTGACAAAATACTTCCGTAGAAAAAAATAAATATATTAATATAAAGATAAAAAGTGTTTTTTGCAAAATGTAGTTTCTATTTAAAATCTTATTTTTAGTGGGATTTCGTGTTAGTTTAACTTTTTAATTCTGAGCGTTTTTAGAATTTTTCATTCGATTTTCTATTTTGTATGTAGCGTTCTATTCTTTATGTAAATCTAACGGAAAAAGTGTAAAATTAATATCCAGAAGCATTCTTTTTTCTAAAACTCTTAAAAATTAACGAATTACGATTTGAATAATTAATTTTAATTACTACATTTGCACCCCTCTAAGAAGAGGATTAACAAAAATTATATAGAAATATATGCCAACAATTTCACAATTAGTACGAAAAGGAAGAGCCAAAATAACCAAGAAGAGTAAATCGGCTGCTTTAAATTCGTGTCCACAAAGACGTGGTGTGTGTACTCGTGTTTACACAACGACACCTAAAAAACCTAACTCAGCAATGCGTAAGGTAGCAAGGGTTCGTTTAACAAACGGTAACGAGGTTAATGCATACATCGGTGGTGAAGGACACAATTTACAAGAGCACTCGATAGTATTGGTTAGAGGTGGAAGGGTAAAAGATTTGCCAGGAGTTAGATATCACATCGTTCGTGGTGCCTTAGACACAGCAGGTGTTGCAGGTAGAACACAACGTAGATCTAAGTATGGTGCAAAACGCCCTAAGAAGTAATTAAAACTTTAAGAAGAAGACATGAGAAAAAGAGCAGCGAAAAAAAGACCGCTTTTACCAGACCCTAAATTTAACGACCAGTTAGTAACTCGTTTCGTTAATATGATGATGTGGGATGGAAAAAAGTCGGTAGCTTTTAAAGTATTTTACGATGCAATTGCAATTGTAGAAGAAAAGAAAACAGACGAAGAAAAAACAGCTTTAGAAATCTGGAAAGATGCCTTATCTAACGTTATGCCTCACGTAGAAGTACGTAGTCGTCGTGTTGGGGGAGCAACATTCCAAATTCCAATGCAAATTCGTCCAGACCGTAAAGTATCTACGGCAATGAAATGGTTAATTAGCTATTCAAGAAAAAGAAACGAAAAATCTATGGCTTTACGTTTGGCTTCAGAGGTTTTAGCAGCAGCTAAAGAAGAAGGGTCAGCAGTTAAGAAAAGAGTAGATACTCACAAAATGGCAGAGGCAAACAAAGCATTCTCTCACTTTAGATTCTAAGACATGGCAAGAGATTTAAGATTAACAAGAAATATAGGTATTGCTGCACACATTGATGCAGGAAAAACTACAACTACAGAACGTATACTTTATTATACAGGAGTTTCTCATAAAATTGGTGAAGTACATGATGGTGCTGCAACAATGGACTGGATGGAGCAAGAGCAAGAACGTGGTATCACAATTACGTCTGCAGCTACAACTTGTGAGTGGAAATTTCCAATAGAAAATGGTGAGCCAACTGCAGATGCAATGGATTACCACTTCAATATTATTGATACTCCTGGTCACGTGGATTTTACTGTAGAGGTAAATAGATCTTTACGTGTATTAGATGGTTTAGTATTTTTATTTAGTGCAGTTGATGGTGTAGAACCACAATCTGAAACTAACTGGAGACTTGCAGACAACTATAAAGTGCCAAGAATTGGTTTCGTTAATAAAATGGACCGTCAAGGATCTGACTTTTTAGGTGTTTGTCAACAAGTAAAAGATATGTTAAAATCTAACGCGGTGCCAATCGTTTTAAACATTGGTGACGAAGATGATTTTAAAGGTATTATCGATTTAGTAAAAAACCGTGCTATTGTATGGCATGATGAAACTCAAGGAGCAACTTTTGATGTTATTGAGATTCCTGAAGATTTAAAAGAAGAAGCTCGTAAATACCGTGCACTACTTATTGAAGAAGTAGCTGGTTATGATGAGAACTTATTAGAGAAATTCATGGAAGATGAAGATTCTATTACAGAAGACGAAGTGCATGCTGCACTTAGAGCTGCTGTTATGGATATGGCTATCATTCCAATGATTTGTGGTTCTGCTTTCAAAAATAAAGGTGTACAATTCTTATTAGATGCTGTATGTCGTTATTTACCTTCTCCTATGGATAAAGAAGGTATTGTAGGTATGAATCCTGATACAGAGAAAGAAGAATTACGTAAGCCAAGTGTAGACGAGCCTTTCGCTGCATTAGCATTTAAAATTGCTACCGATCCTTTTGTAGGTCGTTTAGCATTCTTTAGAGCATATTCTGGTCGTTTAGATGCAGGTTCTTATGTGTTAAATAACCGTTCTGGTAAAAAAGAACGTATTTCACGTATCTACCAAATGCATGCTAACAAGCAAAATGCAATTGACTTTATTGAAGCTGGAGATATTGGAGCTGCTGTTGGATTTAAATCTATCAAAACAGGAGATACACTTTCGGATCAAGCGCATCCAATTGTTTTAGAATCTATGGATTTCCCTGATCCCGTAATTGGTATCGCAGTGGAACCTAAAACTAAGGCTGATGTTGATAAATTAGGTATGGGCTTAGCTAAATTAGCTGAAGAAGATCCTACATTTACTGTACGTTCAGACGAAGCTTCAGGACAGACTATTATTTCTGGAATGGGTGAGTTACACTTAGATGTAATTGTAGATCGTTTACGTCGTGAGTTTAAAGTTGAAGTAAACCAAGGTCAACCACAAGTTGAATATAAAGAAGCTATTACTGCTTCTGCAGATCATAGAGAAGTTTATAAGAAACAATCTGGTGGTCGTGGTAAATTTGCTGATATTGTATTTACGGTAGAACCAGCTGATGAAGGCGTAGTAGGTCTTCAATTTGAATCTGTAATTAAAGGTGGTAACGTTCCTAAGGAATTTATACCTTCAATTGAAAAAGGATTCAAAATGGCAATGGTTAACGGACCTTTAGCAGGTTACGAAATAGATGCTATGAAAGTAACATTGAAAGATGGATCTTACCACGATGTGGATTCGGATCAACTTTCTTTCGAATTAGCAGCTAAATTAGGATTTAAAAACTGTGCTAAGGCTGCAAAAGCTGTAATCATGGAACCAATCATGAAACTTGAGGTTATTACTCCTGAAGAAAACATGGGTGACATTGTTGGAGATTTAAACAGAAGACGTGGTCAAATGAGTGATATGGGTGATAGAGCTGGTGCAAAAACTGTAAAAGCTACTGTTCCATTATCAGAAATGTTTGGTTATGTTACTACTTTAAGAACATTATCTTCTGGTAGAGCAACGTCAACAATGGAATTTTCACACTATGCTGAAACACCTTCTAACATATCTGAAGAAGTGATTAAGGCAGCTAAAGGAGAACAATCTTAAAAAGTTAAGAAAATGAGTCAAAAAATTAGAATTAAATTAAAGTCTTACGATCATAACTTAGTAGATAAGTCTGCTGATAAGATTGTAAAAACCGTAAAAAGTACAGGTGCTGTTGTAACTGGTCCAATTCCATTACCAACACACAAGAAAATTTTCACTGTTTTACGTTCACCTCACGTTAACAAGAAGTCTAGAGAACAATTTCAATTAAGCTCTTACAAGAGATTATTAGATATTTACTCTTCATCTTCTAAAACCATTGATGCTTTAATGAAATTAGAGTTACCAAGTGGTGTTGAAGTAGAGATTAAGGTATAATTCGATTACAAGTTTAGACTTGTATAGATAAATATTAAAGGCATCAGGATAATTTTTTATCCTGATGTTTTTTTTTGAAATCTAAAATTAACATTGGTTTCATGAGGTTTTACGATGTTTTATAGGAATGATTCAAATATTCGATTTTGAACCAAAAAGTATTAATTATATGGTTATTACGTTTTTATACAGAATTAATTGAAAATCATTTTTTTAAACCGAAATAAAACTCTACATTTGCATGCTCAAAATATGGAGTTTTGCTTCATGTTTACATGTCCCACCAATGCGGTTGCGGGAAAAACGGTAAAAATACACTTCAAGGCTGAAACGTATTTTCAGCCTTAAATGTTTTTAATAAATAGTAAATCATTAATAAATAATTAAATATGTCTGGGTTAATTGGAAAGAAAATCGGTATGACCAGCATCTTCGATGAAAACGGGAAAAATATTCCTTGTACAGTAATCGAAGCTGGACCATGTATCGTTACCCAAGTCAGAACTGAAGAGGTTGACGGCTATGAAGCTATTCAACTTGGTTTCGATGACGCGACAGAAAAAAGCGCTACTAAAGCTGACTTAGGTCATGCTAAAAAAGCGGGTACTTCTGTGAAACGCAAAATCGTTGAATTCAAAAGTTTTGATTCGGAGTACAAATTAGGTGATGCAATCACTGTTGATCATTTCGCTGAAGGCGAATTTGTTGACGTAGCTGGTACATCAAAAGGTAAAGGATTTCAAGGTGTTGTAAAACGTCATGGTTTCGGTGGTGTAGGTCAAGCTACTCACGGTCAACATAACCGTTTAAGAGCGCCAGGGTCTATTGGAGCTGCATCTTACCCTGCTCGTGTTTTTAAAGGCATGAAAATGGCAGGTAGAATGGGTGGAGACACAGTTAAAGTTCAAAATTTAAAAGTTTTAAAAGTAGTTGCTGAAAAGAATCTACTTGTGGTTAAGGGATGTGTTCCTGGCCATAAAAACTCTTATGTAATTATTAGAAAATAATGAAAGTAGCAGTTTTAGATATAAACGGAAAAGACACAGGTAGAAAGGCAGACCTTTCTAGCGATGTGTTTGCTATTGAGCCTAATAATCACGCAGTATACTTGGATGTTAAACAATATTTAGCAAACCAACGTCAAGGAACTCACAAGGCTAAAGAAAGAGCTGAGATTTCTGGATCTACTCGTAAGATTAAAAAGCAAAAAGGGACTGGTACAGCTCGTGCAGGTTCTATTAAGTCTGGTGTATTCAAAGGTGGTGGTCGTATGTTCGGTCCAAGACCAAGAAATTACAGCTTTAAACTTAATAAAAACCTTAAAAGACTAGCTCGTAAATCAGCACTAAGTATTAAAGCAGGAGAGAAATCAATTGTAGTTTTAGAAGACTTTAATTTTGAGTCACCAAAAACTAAAAATTTCACAGCTGTTTTAAAAGCTCTTGATTTAGAGAACAAAAAGTCACTGTTTGTATTGGGTGAGGCTAATAAAAACGTATATTTGTCATCTCGTAATTTAAAAGGCTCTGAGGTAATAACTTCTTCAGAAATAAGCACTTATAAAATATTAAATGCAAATCAAGTGATCCTTTTAGAAGGCGCTTTAGAAGGAATTCAAACAAACTTAAGTAAATAGAAACAATGAGTATCTTAATTAAACCTATAATCACAGAAAAGGCGACAGCTAATAGCGAGTTGAGAAACTGCTATACGTTCTCAGTGAAGACTAAGGCGAACAAGGTAGAAATCAAAAAAGCGGTGGAAGCTGCTTATGGTGTTTCTGTTGAAAAAGTTCGTACTATAAATGTCCGTCCAGATCGTAGTACCAAGTTTACTAAAACTGGTATTCAACATGGTAAAACAAATGCTGTTAAAAAAGCAATTGTACAACTGGCGGAAGGTGAAATGATTGATTTATACAGTAACATGTAATTAAAGACAAATGTCAGTAAGAAAATTAAAACCAATCACCCCAGGACAGCGATTTAGAGTAGTAAATGGATATGATGCCATTACTACTGATAAGCCGGAAAAGAGTTTACTCGTTCCGAACAAAAGATCTGGTGGTAGAAACAGTGAAGGAAAAATGACTATGCGCTACATTGGTGGTGGTCATAAAAGAAAGTATCGTATTATCGATTTTAAAAGAGACAAAGCTGGGATTCCTGGTGAAGTTGCTTCAATTCAATACGATCCAAACAGAACAGCTTTTATTGCATTATTGAACTATCAAGATGGCGAGAAGAGATACATTATTGCACAAAATGGACTTCAGGTTGGGCAAAATGTAGTATCTGGTAAAGAAGGTATTGCTCCAGAAATTGGAAATGCAATGCCATTAAGTGAAATTCCATTAGGAACTATAATTTCTTGTTTAGAGTTACGTCCTGGTCAAGGTGCTGTTATGGCGCGTAGTGCAGGAGCTTTTGCTCAATTAATGGCAAGAGATGGTAAATTTGCTACGGTAAAATTACCTTCTGGTGAAACAAGGTTAATTCTTGTTAACTGTATGGCAACTATCGGTGTTGTATCTAACTCTGATCACCAATTATTAGTAGGTGGTAAAGCAGGTAGAACTAGATGGTTAGGTAGAAGACCACGTACTAGACCAGTAGTAATGAATCCAGTCGATCACCCAATGGGTGGTGGTGAAGGTAAATCTTCAGGTGGACATCCTCGTTCTAGAAATGGTATACCAGCTAAAGGTTACAGAACTCGTTCTAAGACTAAAGCAAGTAATAAATATATTGTAGAACGTAGAAAGAAATAAGACATGGCAAGATCACTAAAAAAAGGACCTTACGTTCATTATAAGTTAGAAAAGAAAGTAGCTGTTAATGTTGAGTCTAACAAGAAAACGGTTATCAAAACTTGGTCTAGAGCAAGTATGATAACTCCAGATTTCGTTGGGCAAACTATCGCAGTACACAATGGCCGTCAATTTGTTCCAGTATACGTTACTGAAAACATGGTAGGTCATAAATTAGGAGAATTTTCACCAACACGTTCATTCCGTGGACATGCAGGTGCTAAAAATAAAGGTAAAAAGTAGTAAGCTATGGGAAGTCGTAAAAAACAAATGGCAGACGCTATTAAGGAAGCAAAAAAACACGTTGCTTTTGCTAAACTTAATAACTGTCCTACATCACCGAGAAAAATGCGCTTAGTAGCCGATTTAGTAAGAGGCGAAAAGGTAGAACATGCACTTAATATTTTAAGATTCAACCAAAAGGAAGCTTCTGGACGTTTAGAGAAATTGTTACTGTCTGCAATTGCAAACTGGCAAGCTAAAAACGAAGAAGCTAATTTAGAAGAGGCTGAATTGATTGTAAAGGAAATAACTGTTGACAGCGGATCTATGTTAAAGAGATTACGTCCAGCACCTCAAGGTCGTGCACACAGAATTAGAAAACGTTCAAACCACGTAACAATCGTTGTTGGAGCAAAAAATAACACACAAAGCTAAGATAGAAGTATGGGACAAAAAACAAATCCAATCGGAAATCGCTTAGGTATTATCAGAGGATGGGAATCTAACTGGTACGGAGGTAATGATTATGGAGATAAGCTTGCCGAAGACGATAAAATTAGAAAATACGTTCACGCGCGTTTATCTAAAGCTAGTGTTAGTAGAGTAATTATCGAAAGAACTCTTAAACTTGTAACCGTTACTATCACAACGGCTCGCCCAGGTATCATCATTGGTAAAGGCGGTCAAGAGGTAGACAAGTTAAAAGAAGAACTTAAGAAAATTACTGAAAAAGAAGTTCAGATCAATATTTTTGAAATCAAAAGACCTGAACTTGATGCATTTTTAGTAGGATCAAGCATCGCTCGTCAAATTGAAAATAGAATTTCATACAGACGTGCAATTAAGATGGCTATTGCTGCTACTATGCGTATGAATGCTGAAGGGATTAAAATCCAAATTAGTGGTCGTTTAAACGGGGCAGAGATGGCACGTTCAGAACACTACAAAGAAGGACGTATTCCTTTATCAACCTTTAGAGCCGATATTGATTATGCTTTAGTTGAGGCACACACTACTTATGGTAGATTGGGTGTAAAAGTATGGATCATGAAAGGTGAAGTATATGGTAAAAGAGAACTTTCTCCGCTTGTTGGATTATCTAAGAAGCAAGGAAAAGGTGGAGCCGGAGGACGTGGCGGAAACAGAGACAACAAACCTCGTCGTAGAAAGTAATTTTTTATAAATAAAGAAAAATGTTACAGCCTAAAAGAACAAAATTTCGTAAGCAACAAAAGGGACGTATGAAAGGTAATGCCGGAAGAGGGCACCAACTTTCAAGTGGAACTTTTGGAATAAAATCGTTAGACTCGAATTTTTTAACATCACGTCAAATTGAAGCAGCACGTATCGCAGCTACACGTTACATGAAAAGAGAAGGGCAACTTTGGATAAAGATATTTCCAGACAAGCCTATTACAAAGAAACCTCTTGAAGTACGTATGGGTAAAGGTAAAGGTGCCGTTGAATATTGGGTAGCTGTTGTTAAGCCAGGAAGAGTATTATTTGAAATAGGTGGAGTGCCTTTAGACGTTGCAAAAGAAGCATTACGTTTAGCAGCACAGAAACTACCTGTAAAAACTAAGTTTTTAATCGCTAGAGATTACGAAGCATAATTTATTTGATATTATGAAACAATCAGAAATTAAAGAATTATCTGTAGCTGAGTTACAAGAGAAACTTGGTGAAACAAAAAAGAGTTATTCAGACCTAAAATTGGCTCATGCAATATCTCCTTTAGAAAATCCAATTCAATTACGTTCTATAAGAAGAGCTGTAGCTAGAATTGCGACCGAATTAACTAAAAGAGAATTACAATAATTCTGCTGAAAGATGGAAACAAGAAATTTAAGAAAAGAACGTATAGGAGTTGTTACTAGTAACAAAATGCAAAAATCAATAGTTGTTGCAGAAGTTAAAAAAGTAAAACATCCTATGTATGGAAAATTCGTATTAAAAACGAAAAAGTACGTAGCACACGACGAAACAAACGACTGTAATATTGGTGATAAAGTAAAGATCATGGAGACAAGACCTTTATCTAAATCTAAATGTTGGAGATTAGTAGAAATCCTAGAAAGAGCTAAATAATTATGTTACAACAAGAATCAAGATTAAAAGTAGCAGATAACACCGGAGCAAAAGAAGTTTTAGTTATCCGTGTTTTAGGAGGAACTAAAAGGAGATATGCTTCTGTAGGAGATAAAATAGTTGTTTCTGTTAAAGATGCAACTCCTAATGGAAACATTAAGAAAAAAGCAGTTTCTACGGCAGTTGTTGTGCGTACAAAGAAGGAAGTAAGAAGACCAGACGGATCTTATATAAGATTTGATGATAACGCATGTGTTTTATTAAACCCAACGGGTGAGATGAGAGGAACACGTGTTTTTGGTCCTGTTGCTAGAGAGCTTCGTGATAAATCATTCATGAAGATTGTATCATTAGCACCAGAGGTGCTTTAATACAGAAAATATTAAGATGGGAAAGCTTAAAATAAAAACTGGAGATACTGTAAGAGTAAATGCTGGAGATCACAAAGGATCTGAAGGTGTTGTTCAAAAAGTATTAATAGAAAAGAACAAAGCGATTGTTGAGGGTGTAAACATGGTTAAGAAACATACTAAACCAAGTGCACAAAATCCTCAAGGAGGAATCGTAGAAAAAGAAGCAGCTATTCATATTTCTAACTTATCTTTGCTAACTTCGAAAGGAGAAGCAACGAGAGTTGGTTACAGAGTAGAAGGCGATAAAAAAGTAAGATTTTCATTAAAATCTAATGAAGTAATATAGTTATGGCATATTCACCAAGACTTAAAGAAGAGTATAAAAGCAAAGTAATTGCAGCTCTTACAGACGAATTTGGATATAAAAATGTAATGCAAGTTCCTAAACTGACTAAGATAGTAATATCTAAAGGTGTAGGTGCTGCTGTTGCAGATAAGAAACTAATCGACTACGCAGTAGAAGAGTTAGGTACTATATCCGGACAAAAAGCTATTTCGACATTATCTAAAAAAGATGTTGCAACGTTCAAATTACGTAAAGGTATGCCAATTGGGGCAAAAGTTACTTTACGTGGAGAGCGTATGTACGAGTTTTTAGATCGTTTAGTTACTTCTGCACTTCCACGTGTTAGAGATTTCAACGGAATTAAGGCTACAGGATTTGATGGACGTGGTAATTACAATTTAGGAATTACTGAACAAATTATTTTTCCAGAGATAAATATTGATAAAGTTAATAAAATCTCGGGAATGGATATTACATTTGTAACGACTGCCGAAACTGATAAAGAAGCAAAATCATTATTAACCGAATTAGGATTACCTTTTCAAAAGAACTAAGATATGGCTAAAGAATCAATGAAAGCCCGTGAGGTAAAAAGATCAAAGACAGTAGCAAAGTATGCTGAGAAACGTAAGGCTTTAAAAGAAGCTGGAGATTACCAAGCATTACAAAAGTTACCTAAAAATGCATCTCCTATTCGTCAACATAATAGATGTAAATTAACAGGTAGACCAAAAGGATACATGAGGACTTTTGGTTTATCACGTGTAACATTTAGAGAGATGGCCAATCAAGGTCTTATCCCAGGTGTAAGAAAAGCTAGTTGGTAATATTATTTAAATAATCGGATTTAAGGTTCAACACCAACGTTGAAAACCAAAATCACAAAATCAATTCATTATGTACTCAGATCCAATTGCGGATTATTTGACAAGAATTAGAAACGCGGTGCGTGCTAACCACAGAGTGGTAGAGATTCCAGCATCTAATTTAAAAAAAGACATCACTAAAATATTATTCGAACAAGGATATATTTTAAGTTACAAGTTCGATGACTCTTCTGTACAAGGTTCTATTAAAATAGCACTTAAGTACAACAAAGAGACAAAAGAGCCAGTAATCAAAAAACTTCAACGTATTAGTACTCCTGGTTTACGTAAGTATGCTAGTTCTAATGATATGCCTAGAATCTTAAATGGACTTGGTGTTGCTATTGTTTCTACTTCTCACGGAGTAATGACAGGTAAACAGGCCAAAAGAGATAATGTAGGTGGCGAAGTATTATGTTACGTTCACTAATTTTTAAACCAGAAAGAAATGTCAAGAATAGGAAATAATCCAGTAGCCATTCCAGAAGGTGTAACAGTTGACGTTAAAGATAACGTAGTAACTGTAAAAGGGAAATTAGGTGAATTAACACAAAATTACGATTCTGTCGAAATTAAGGTAGAAGATGGTAATGTGATGGTAGCACGTTCTTCAGATTCTAAAGATCAAAAAGCCAAACATGGTTTATATAGATCTTTAATGAATAACATGGTAGAAGGTGTATCTAAAGGTTGGACTAAAGAATTAGAATTAGTTGGTGTAGGTTACAGAGCATCAAACCAAGGACAAAAATTAGACTTAGCTTTAGGATTTTCTCATAATATTGTTTTAAACATTGCTGAAGAAGTAAGAGTTGAAACAGTTTCAGAAAAAGGGAAAAACCCAATTATAAAATTAACATCATTCGATAAACAATTAGTTGGTCAAGTAGCTGCTAAGATACGCGGATTTAGACCACCAGAGCCTTATAAAGGAAAAGGTGTGAAGTTTGTTGGTGAAGTATTAAGAAGAAAAGCTGGTAAATCAGCATAATAATTTAGTTATGGCATTGACAAAGAACGAAAGACGACTAAGAATAAAAAACAGAATTCGCAAGGTAGTTTCTGGAACAGAAGCTAGACCTAGATTAGCTGTTTATAGAAGTAATAAAGAAATTTATGCTCAGGTAGTTGATGATGTAAACGGTAAAACGTTAGCATCTTCTTCTTCTAGAGATAAAGACATAAGTGCTGCAAAAGGTAATAAATCTGAAATCGCTGAACTAGTTGGTAAGGCATTAGGAGAAAAAGCTTTAAAAGCGGGTGTTGAAACTATTGCTTTTGATAGAGGTGGATATTTATACCACGGAAGAATTAAATCATTAGCTGATGGCGCTAGAGCCGCAGGACTTAAATTTTAAGAAATTATGTTCAAAAAATATAAAAGCGCAGAATTAGTAAAACCAGGTGGATTAGATCTTAAGGATCGTTTAGTTGGTGTGCAAAGGGTTACTAAAGTAACTAAAGGTGGTAGAGCATTTGGTTTCTCGGCAATTGTTGTGGTTGGTGATGAAGCTGGTGTTGTAGGACAAGGTTTAGGTAAATCTAAAGATGTTGCTAGTGCAATTGCAAAAGCTGTCGAAGATGCTAAGAAAAACCTTGTTAGAATTCCTATCATTAAAGGAACTTTACCTCACGAACAAAAAGGTAAATTTGGTGGAGCAAGAGTAAATATTATTCCTGCTGCTCCTGGTACAGGTGTAATTGCTGGTGGTGCTGTACGTACAGTATTAGAGGCCGTTGGTATTCACGATGTATTATCTAAATCTCAAGGATCTTCAAACCCTCATAACGTAGTAAAAGCAACTTTTGATGCTTTATTACAATTAAGAGATGCGAATGCCATTGCAAGAGATAGAGGTATTTCACTTCAACAAGTTTTTAACGCTTAATAACGACAGAGATGGCAAAAATTAAAGTAACAAAGGTTAAAAGCGCAATCAATCGTACGCTAAGACAAAAAAGAACTTTAGAAGCTCTTGGTCTTAAAAAGATTGGTCAGGTAAAAGAGCATGAGGCTACACCAAATATTCTTGGTATGGTTGCTAAAGTTTCACATTTAGTTTCTGTTGAAGAAACAAAATAATATAACTGAAAATGGATTTAAGTAATTTAAAACCTGCAGAAGGTTCAGTAAAAAATCAAGGAAAAAGAATAGGTCGTGGACAAGGTTCTGGTAAAGGTGGGACTGCTACACGTGGTCACAAAGGTGCTAAGTCTCGTTCTGGATATTCTAAGAAATTAGGTTTTGAAGGTGGTCAAATGCCTCTTCAAAGACGTGTTCCTAAGTTTGGTTTTACAAATATTAACCGTATTGAACACCAAGGTATCAATTTAGATACTTTGCAACAATTGGTTGATGACAAGAAAATTGAAGGTACAGTTGATTTTGAAACATTATTCACAAACCGTTTAGTAGATAAGAACGATTTAGTTAAGATCTTAGGACGTGGAGAATTAAAAGCAAAATTAAAAGTAACTGCTCATAAGTTTACTGCTTCAGCAAAAGCTGCTATTGAAGCTGCTGGAGGAGAAGCTGTAACTTTATAAGACTTATTTTAAGTATGAAATTTATAGAATCGTTAAAAAATGTTTGGAAAATAGAGGAACTAAGAAACAGAATTCTTATTACATTAAGTCTGTTATTGGTTTATCGTTTTGGAGCTCAAATAGTTTTACCTGGAATTGATGCTACGCTATTAGGTAGTTTAGCTGATAAGACAGATAGTGGAATATTAGGGATTCTTAATGCCTTTACTGGTGGTGCTTTTGCTAATGCTTCGGTATTTGCTTTAGGTATCATGCCTTACATTTCGGCTTCTATTGTTGTTCAGTTAATGGGGATTGCAATTCCTTATTTGCAAAAGCTTCAAAAAGAAGGCGCAAGTGGTCAAAAGAAAATCACTCAAATTACGCGTTGGTTAACAATTGCAATTTGTTTGTTACAAGCTCCTGGATATTTAGCTAGTTTACCAGCTTTAGGTATTCCTGAAAGCGCATTCTTACTAGGGCAAGGTCCATTATTTTATTTTTCATCTGTATCAATTCTAGTTACTGGTTGTATATTCGCTATGTGGTTAGGAGAGAAAATTACAGATAAAGGTATTGGTAATGGTATATCTCTTTTAATAATGGTTGGTATTATCGCAAGATTACCACAAGTTTTTTTACAAAATGCAGCTACTAGATTAGAAGGGAATAACGTAATGCTTATTCTTTTTGAATTAGTAATTTGGTTTGTAATAATCCTTGGTTCTATTATGTTGGTTATGGGAGTTAGAAAAATTGCCGTACAATATGCTAGAAGAACAGCAACAGGAGGTTATGAAAAAGCTGCTATGGCTGGATCAAGACAATACATTCCGTTAAAGCTTAATGCATCTGGTGTAATGCCAATTATATTTGCACAGGCTATAATGTTTGTTCCTAGTTTAATAGGTGGTTCTTCATTCTTAAAAGAAACTGCAACCGGAATATGGATGCAAACTAATTATTCTGATATATTCGGTTTTTGGTACAATGTTACATTTGCTTTATTAATAATTGTTTTTACATATTTTTATACTGCAATTACGGTTCCAACAAACAAGATGGCAGACGATTTAAAACGTAGCGGTGGATTTATTCCAGGTATACGACCAGGGTCTGAAACATCTGAATACTTAGATAAAATAATGTCTCAAATTACCTTACCGGGTTCTATATTTTTAGCACTTTTAGCTGTATTCCCAGCCTTTATTGTTAAGCTTATGGGAGTTCAACAAGGTTGGGCTTTATTTTTCGGAGGAACATCATTATTAATTATGGTGGGTGTTGCGATTGATACTATGCAACAAATAAATTCTTATTTGTTAAATAGACATTATGATGGTTTGATGAAGACAGGTAAAAATAGAAAAGCAGTAGCTTAATATATACTATGGCAAAACAAGCAGCAATAGAGCAAGACGGAACAATTATTGAAGCATTATCTAATGCGATGTTCCGAGTGGAATTAGAAAACGGTCACATTGTGACAGCACACATCTCTGGTAAAATGCGTATGCATTACATTAAGTTATTACCAGGTGATAAAGTGAAATTAGAAATGAGTCCTTATGATTTAACTAAGGCTCGAATAACTTATAGATACTAATACGAATACGATGAAAGTAAGAGCATCAGTTAAAAAGAGAAGTGCAGATTGCAAGATCGTGCGCAGAAAAGGCAGACTTTACGTGATAAACAAAAAGAATCCTAGATTTAAACAAAGACAAGGGTAATTATGGCAAGAATTGCAGGTGTAGACATACCGAAAAACAAAAGAGGAGTAATTTCCTTAACTTATATCTACGGAGTAGGTAGAAGTAGATCAAAAGAGATTTTAGCTGAAGCTAAAGTTGATGAAAGTATTAAAGTTCAAGATTGGAATGATGACCAAATAGCAGCCATTCGTGATGCTGTTGGTACATTTACAATTGAAGGTGAATTACGTTCTGAAACTCAATTAAACATTAAGCGATTAATGGATATTGGATGTTACAGAGGTATTCGTCATAGATCTGGTCTTCCATTAAGAGGACAACGTACTAAGAACAACTCTAGAACCAGAAAAGGTAGAAGAAAAACTGTTGCTAACAAGAAAAAGGCAACTAAATAATAATTAGTCTTTGGTATTTAGACGTTGGAAGGAATCTGTTTGAAATTATAATAGTTTAGGATTCTAGCGACTATCACTAAAACTAAAAGCTAAAAGAAAATGGCAAAAACAAGCACAAAAAAACGTAAAGTTATTGTTGATGCAGTTGGAGAAGCACACGTTACAGCTTCTTTCAATAACATCATTATTTCACTTACCAACAAAAAAGGAGACGTAATTTCTTGGTCTTCTGCTGGTAAAATGGGATTTAGAGGGTCGAAAAAAAACACACCTTATGCAGCTCAATTAGCTGCTGAAGATGCTGCGGGAGTAGCAACTGAAGCTGGCTTAAAGAAAGTAAAGGTTTATGTTAAAGGACCAGGAAATGGTAGAGAATCTGCTATTCGTTCTATTCATAATGCAGGTATTGAAGTAACAGAAATTATTGATGTTACACCATTACCACATAATGGATGTCGTCCTCCGAAAAGAAGAAGAGTTTAATCACGTTTTAAATAGCGTGCTTTAGATGAAGCAAGTATAGAAAAATTAATATCACCTCGTATGTAGGTGGTATTAATTTTTTGTGTAAATTTGCAAACTGAAATTATTAACAAGTATCAATACGGGAGATCAACGATTATCGAAGGATAAGATTAAGACCTTAATTCATAATCACTCTTAAAATCAATTTATTATGGCAAGATATACTGGTCCTAAAACTAAAATAGCTCGTAAATTTGGCGAGGCAATTTTTGGAGAAGATAAATCTTTTGAAAAAAGAAACTATCCTCCAGGACAACACGGAAACGCTAGACGTCGTGGAAAAAAATCTGAATACGCAATCCAGTTAATGGAAAAACAAAAAGCTAAATATACTTATGGTATTTTAGAGCGTCAATTTAGAGGTTTATTTAAGAAAGCAAGAGCTGCTCAAGGTATTACAGGTGAAGTTTTATTACAACTTTGCGAGTCTAGATTAGACAACGTGGTATTTAGAATGGGAATTGCTCCAACAAGAAGTGGTGCTAGACAATTAGTATCTCACAGACACATTACAGTTAATGGTGAATTGGTAAACATACCTTCTTACTCATTAAAAGCTGGAGATGTTGTTGCTGTTAGAGAAAAATCTAAATCACTTGAAGCGATTGATAGATCTCTTTCAAACTCAAGTCAAGTATTCGAATGGATTACTTGGAATACTGCTACTATGCAAGGTACTTACGTTTCTGTTCCTGCTAGAATTCAGATTCCAGAAAACATCAATGAGCAATTCATCGTCGAATTATACTCTAAATAATAATTAATTATATTGGTATTTGGCCAAAGGATTTATTAGTCTTCTTCATACTTTTAAATCGCGCAACTAAGTAACAATTAAAACGAAGAACAATATGGCAGTATTTAATTTTCAGAAACCTGACAAAGTAATCATGATTGATTCTACTGATTTCGAAGGTAAATTCGAATTCAGACCATTAGAACCAGGTTACGGTCTAACAGTAGGTAATGCACTAAGAAGAGTTTTATTATCTTCTTTAGAAGGTTTTGCTATCACATCTGTTAGAATAGAAGGTGTAGATCATGAGTTTTCAGCAATTGCTGGAGTAGTGGAAGATGTAACAGAAATCATCTTAAACTTAAAACAAGCTCGTTTTAAAAGACAAATTGAAGATATTGATAACGAGTCTATCTCTATTTCAATTTCTGGTCAAGATAAAATTACAGCTGGTGATTTTCAGAAGTTTATTTCTGGTTTTCAAGTATTAAATACAGAGTTAGTTATCTGTAACTTAGATCCAAAAGTTAATTTTAATATGGAAATTACAATTGAAAAAGGTAGAGGATATGTTCCTGCTGAAGAAAATAAGAAAGCTTCTGCACCAATTGGAACTATTTTTACTGATTCAATTTACACACCAATAAAGAATGTTAAGTATAGTATTGAAAACTATCGTGTTGAGCAAAAGACTGATTATGAAAAATTAGTTTTCGAAATCATTACCGATGGATCAATTACTCCACAAGACGCTTTAACGGAAGGCGCTAAAACATTAATTCACCACTTCATGTTATTCTCTGATGAGCGTATCACATTAGAAGCTGATGAAATTGCACAAACTGAAACTTATGATGAAGAATCTCTTCATATGCGTCAGTTACTTAAAACTAAGTTAATCGATATGGATTTATCGGTACGTGCTCTTAATTGTTTAAAAGCTGCTGAAGTAGATACTTTAGGTGATTTAGTATCTTTCAATAAAAATGACTTAATGAAATTCAGAAACTTCGGTAAGAAGTCTTTAACTGAGCTTGAAGAGCTTGTAAATGTTAAAGGTTTAAACTTCGGAATGGACTTAAGCAAATATAAATTAGATAAAGATTAATTAATCATATTTTGCTCCTCGATGTCGAGTTTAGTAGCAAGATGATAACACAAATGTCATGAGACACGGAAAAAAAATAAACCACTTAGGTAGAAAAACTGCCCACAGAAAATCAATGTTAGCTAATATGGCTTGTTCTTTAATAGAGCATAAACGTATTAACACAACGGTTGCAAAAGCAAAAGCTTTAAAGCAATTTGTTGAACCAATGATTACTAAGTCTAAAGAAGATACAACACATAACAGACGTATTGTGATGGCTCGTTTAAGACAAAAGGATGCTGTAGCAGAATTATTTAGAGATGTTGCTGCGAAAATCGGTGATAGACCAGGTGGATATACAAGAATTATCAAACTTGGAAATCGTTTAGGTGATAATGCTGATATGGCAATGATAGAACTTGTTGATTACAACGAGATTTACAACGCTGATAAAGCTAAGAAGAAAACAACAAGAAGAAGTAGAAGAGGTGGTTCTAAGCCAGAAGCTGCTCCTGTTGAGACTAAAGCATCAAACGAAGAAGAATAAATGTTAATAAGCATTTAATATATTAAGGATAAACTATTTTAGTTTATCCTTTTTTTTGCGCAAATTTGTAAAACTTTTGTTCCTTATGTAAGGAATTTTATCTCAACTATATGAAATATCAAAAAAGACAAAAAGCCATCATCTTATTAGCCGATGGTACCATTTTTTACGGTAAAGCAGTAGCAAACAAGCAAGGCACTGCATTTGGAGAAGTATGTTTTAATACTGGAATGACCGGTTATCAAGAAATTTTTACCGATCCATCGTATTACGGTCAATTAATGGTTGCCACCAATGCACATATTGGTAATTATGGTACTAATGACAATGAAGTGGAGTCCGATTCTATTAAAATAGCAGGACTTATTGTTAAAAACTTTAGTTATGAGTATTCAAGAGAAGACTCTGATGGTTCGTTAGAAGAGTTTTTAGAGAAGAATAATCTATTAGCTATTTCTGATGTTGACACACGTGCTTTAGTAAGTTATATTCGTGACAACGGAGCTATGAATGCTGTTATTTCTACCGAAGTGGATAATGTTGAAGGTTTAAAGAAGCAATTGGCAGAGCAGCCTAATATGGAGGGTTTAGAGTTAGCTTCTAAAGTATCAACAAAAGAACCTTATTTCTTCGGAGATGAAAATGCAACTTATAAAGTAGCTGCCTTGGATATTGGTATCAAAAAGAATATTCTTAGAAATATAGCTAAGAGAGATGCTTACATAAAAGTGTTTCCTTACAATGCTAAGTTTGAAGAATTGGAAGCCTTTAACCCTGATGGTTATTTCTTGTCTAATGGACCTGGTGATCCAGAACCATTAGTAGAAGCTCAAGAAGTAGCTAAAGAAATTATAAAAAGAGACTTACCTTTATTTGGTATTTGTCTTGGACACCAAGTCATTGCTTTGGCAAACGGAGTATCTACATATAAAATGCATAATGGACATAGAGGGATTAACCATCCTGTAAAGAATATTAAAACAGGTAAAGGAGAAGTAACCTCTCAAAATCATGGTTTTGCTGTTAATAGAGAAGAGGCTGAAGCAAATGCCGATTTAGAAATTACACACTTACATTTAAATGATGATACAGTAGCTGGTTTGGCAATGAAAAATAAAAACTGTTTTTCTGTACAATACCATCCTGAAGCAAGTCCTGGACCACACGATTCAGATTATCTTTTCGATCAGTTTATCGAAAATATTAAGAATAAATAATTTTAAGAAACCTCAAATAGTCAACCGATTATTTGGGGTTTTCTTTTACTAAAACGTTGTAGATATGTTTTTACAAATTTCTTCTAAAACATATAAAAAATAACAAGATTTAACCGTAAATTTGAAATAATTAAAAGATTAAAATAAACAAACTTATGAGCATAATAATTAATATTCACGCTAGACAAATTTTAGATTCTAGAGGAAATCCTACTGTTGAAGTAGATGTTGTAACAGAAAATGATGTTTTAGGAAGAGCTGCTGTACCATCAGGAGCGTCCACAGGAGAACATGAAGCTGTTGAGTTAAGAGATGGTGGTGATGCTTACATGGGAAAGGGTGTTTTAAAAGCCGTTGACAATGTAAATTCTATTATTGCTCAAGAATTATTAGGTGTTTCTGTATTTGAACAAAATCTAATCGATAAGATTATGATTGAGTTAGACGGAACTCCAAACAAATCTAAATTAGGAGCCAATGCCATTTTAGGTGTGTCTTTAGCAGTAGCTAAAGCTGCAGCTGGAGAGCTAGGTTTACCATTATACCGTTACGTAGGTGGTGTTTCTGCTAATACGTTACCATTGCCAATGATGAACATTATTAACGGTGGTTCTCATAGTGATGCTCCAATTGCATTTCAAGAATTTATGATTATGCCTGTAAAAGCTAAAAACTTTACACACGCTATGCAAATGGGAACGGAAATTTTCCATAACCTTAAAAAAGTATTACATGACAGAGGTTTAAGTACTGCTGTTGGTGATGAAGGTGGTTTTGCTCCAAACTTAGCAGGTGGAACAGAAGATGCTTTAGAAACTATTGCAAAAGCTGTTGAAAACGCTGGTTACAAATATGGTGAAGAAGTAAAAATCGCTTTAGATTGTGCTTCTGCAGAATTTTTTGAAAATGGTGTTTACGATTATAAAAAATTCGAAGGTGATTCAGGAGTTGTAAGAACTTCTAAAGAACAAGCAGAATATTTAGCTGAATTAGTATCTAAATATCCAATTATCTCTATAGAAGATGGTATGGATGAAAACGATTGGGAAGGTTGGAAATACTTAACTGAATTAGTTGGTGATAAAGTTCAATTAGTTGGTGATGATTTATTTGTAACTAACGTAGAGCGTTTATCTCGTGGTATAAAAGAAGGTATTGCAAATTCAATTTTAATTAAAGTAAACCAAATTGGAACTTTAACCGAAACTATTGCAGCTGTAAATATGGCACACAATGCTGGTTACACTTCTGTAATGTCTCACCGTTCTGGTGAAACTGAAGATAACACTATTGCAGATTTAGCAGTAGCATTAAACACAGGACAAATTAAAACAGGATCTGCGTCTCGTAGTGATCGTATGGCTAAATACAACCAATTACTTCGTATTGAAGAAGAGTTAGGTGAAGTAGCTTATTTTCCTCAAGAAAATGCATTCAAAATAAAGTAAACTTCATTTTAAGTTTATGAGTAAAAAGCGATTATTTTTTAATAATCGCTTTTTTATTTCCTATACATGTTAATAATTCTTAAATCGACGAAATCGTTTGCGATATTCTCAAATAAATAAATAGATATTTCGTAAATTAGCGCAACTTAAATTAAAACTTTTTAAAAAAATTATGTCAGATAAAGCTATACTAGAAATAAACGGCAAAAAACACGAGTTCCCGTTAATAACAGGAACAGAAAATGAAGTAGCCATGGATATTAAAACGCTTAGAAGCGTTACTGGTGGTGTAACAACAATAGACCCAGGTTATAAAAATACAGGATCGTGTGAAAGTGCCATTACATTTTTAGATGGTGAAAAAGGTATTTTAAGATATAGAGGGTATTCTATTGAAGAGTTAGCTGAAAAAGCAGACTTCTTAGAAGTTGCATTTCTTTTAATCTTTGGAGAGCTTCCAAACAAAGTTCAACTTGATAAGTTTCATGATGATATCAAGAAAAACTCTATAGTTGACGAGGATGTTCATAAAATTTTAGATGCATTCCCTAAATCAGCACACCCAATGGGAGTGTTATCATCTTTAACAAGTGCGTTAACAGCTTTTAATCCAAGTTGTGTTAATGTAGATTCTGAAGAAGATATGTACCAATCTGTAGTACGTCTTTTAGGTAAATTCCCTGTGTTAGTAGCATGGACAATGCGTAAAAAGAGTGGATTACCACTTGATTATGGAGATAAAAACTTAGGTTATGTTGAAAACATCTTAAAAATGATGTTTAAAGAGCCTAACGAGGAGTATACTCAAAGTAAAATTTTAGTAAATGCCTTAGATAAATTATTAATTTTACATGCAGATCACGAACAAAACTGTTCTACATCTACAGTAAGAATTGTAGGTTCATCTCACGCCGGATTGTTCGCTTCTATTTCTGCTGGTATTTCTGCACTTTGGGGTCCACTTCACGGAGGTGCTAACCAAGCTGTTTTAGAAATGCTTGAAGGTATTAAAGCTGATGGTGGAGATACTAAAAAGTATATGGCAAAAGCTAAAGACAAGGAAGATCCTTTCCGTTTAATGGGCTTTGGTCACCGTGTTTATAAAAACTTCGATCCACGTGCAAAAATAATTAAAGTTGCTGCCGATGAAGTATTAGGAGATTTAGGTGTAGAAGATCCTATTTTAGATATTGCAAAAGGTCTTGAAAAAGAAGCTTTAGAAGATCCGTATTTCGTTGATAGAAAATTATACCCGAACGTAGATTTCTATTCAGGAATTATATACAGAGGTATGGGAATTCCAACAGATATGTTTACAGTAATGTTTGCATTAGGTCGTTTACCAGGTTGGATCGCACAATGGCGTGAAATGCGTTTAAAGAAAGAACCAATTGGTCGTCCAAGACAATTATATGTAGGTGAAACTTTAAGAGGTTTTAAACCTTTAGAGGAAAGATAAAATAGTCTTTTATAAAATAAAGAAAGGTCTATAACTTAATTGTTATAGACCTTTTTTATATTTACAACATGATAAAACTTAATGTTAAAAACGAAACATCTAAACTTCGCGCTGTTATTTTAGGAATAGCTAAAAGTAATGGTCCTGTGCCGGCTGTAGAAGATTGTTATGATCCCAAAAGTGTGGAGCATGTATTATCTGGTACTTACCCAAAAGAAGCTGATATGATTGCTGAAATGGATGCCGTTTTAGCGGTTTTTAAAAAGTATGATGTAAAAGTTTATCGACCAGAAGTTATTGAAAATTGTAATCAAATATTCTCTAGAGATATTGCTTTTGTAATTGAAGATAAAATAATAAGAGCTAATATTTTACCAGATAGAGAAGAAGAGGTAGAAGCTATTCAATATATCTGCGATCAAATAGATATAAGTAATAGAATTATTCTGCCAGAAGATTGCCATGTTGAAGGTGGTGATGTCATGCCGTGGAACGATTATATTTTTATTGGTACGTACTCTGGAGAAGATTATCCAGATCTAATTACAGCGCGCACCAATATGGATGCTGTTATTGCCATACAGGAATTGTTTCCAGAAAAAACAGTAAAATCTTTTGAGCTTAGAAAATCAAATACTAATGCCAAAGAAAACGCTCTGCATTTAGATTGTTGTTTTCAACCGATAGGAAAAGGAAAAGCTATCATTCATAAAAATGGTTTTTTAGTTGAAAAAGAATATCAATGGTTAGTAGATTTCTTCGGAAAGGATAATGTTTTTGAAATCACTAAAGATGAAATGTATCAAATGAATAGTAATGTGTTTTCAATTTCCGAAGATGTTATTATTTCAGAAAAAAACTTCACACGTTTAAATACTTGGTTAAGGTCTGAAGGCTTCACTGTTGAAGAAGTACCTTATGCCGAAATAAGTAAACAAGAAGGCTTGTTGCGCTGTACAACTATGCCTTTAATTAGAGATTAAATTTTCAACTATACAATTATAATACTTTTGTAATACAACCGTAATACGTTATGCAACAAACAACAAATACAATTTTAATGATTCGTCCGGTTAATTTTAGGATGAATGAGCAAACGGCCGTAAATAATTATTACCAAAAGGATTTAGAAAATACTTTACCTAAAACAGTTAATGCAAAAGCTCAGCAGGAATTCGATATTTACGTTGATAAATTAAGAAACATTGGGGTAAACGTAATTGTGGTTAATGATACCGAGGATACCGATACGCCAGACTCTATTTTTCCTAATAATTGGGTGTCATTTCACGAAAACGGGAATGTTGGATTATATCCTATGTTTGCCGAAAACCGTCGTGTAGAGCGTCGTGAAGATATTTTGGAAACTCTCGAAGAAAATGGATTTGTAATAAATAACGTTATAGATTATACAACAGCGGAAGATGAAGATATTTTTTTAGAAGGAACTGGAAGTGTAATTTTAGATCGTGTAAATCGTAAGGCTTATTGTGCGTTATCTCCAAGAGCCGATGAAGATTTATTTATAGAATTCTGCGAAGACTTTGAATTTTTTCCTGTTATTTTTAATGCGAATCAAACTGTTGAAGGAAATAGGAAAGCTATTTATCATACAAATGTAATGATGTGTGTTGGTGAAACTTTTGCGGTAATTTGTTTAAGCAGTATTGATGATAAAAAGGAACGCAAAAATGTGTTAAAGCATTTAAAAGAAGACGGAAAAACTATTATCGATATCTCAGAAGATCAGGTTAATAATTTTGCGGGCAATATGCTTCAGGTAAAAGGAAGTGGTGATACCTCGTACTTAATAATGAGTCAGTCGGCTTATGATAGCTTAACAAAACAACAAATAAATACTATAGAACAACACACTAAAATACTATCGAGTTCTTTGAGTACTATTGAATTTTGTGGTGGTGGTAGCGCTCGCTGCATGATGGCCGAAGTATTTCTACCAAAAGCTTAGTTTTATTCTTCTGGTTTCGATTTGGGTAATTGAATGTAAAATGTTGTACCCACGTTCACCATGCTTTCTACCCAAATTTTACCGTTGTTCAGTTCAACTAGTTCTTTACAAATAGGTAAGCCTAAGCCTGTGCCTTTTTCATTATTTGTACCAGAGGTTGTAAATGGTGTGCTTTTAAAGAGTTTATTAATATTTTCTTCAGGAATTCCAATACCAGTATCGGCAATACTCACAATACAACTTCCATTATTTATATGGTTAGTAATACTAATAACATCACCTTTTTTACAGAATTTAAGCGCATTGGCTAATAGATTTTGTATTACTATTTCAAACATGCTTCTATCCGCGAAAGCGAAATCACGAAGCGAATTGTTCATTAAAGTAATGCCCTTTTTCTCCATTCTTTGTTCAATAAGTTGCACTTTGTCTTTAAAGACTTCCTGAACATCAAATAGGGTTGGCTTAGGCTCTAAAGATTGCATTTGAGACTTAGACCAGTTTAATAGATTAAAAAGGAGCAGTGATGCGTTGTTTGCATTTTCACTTAACTCAGGGATTAAGGCGTCGAACTCTTCTTTTGTTAAAGAACCATCTTTTAGTAAATTGATAAAACCAGTTATAGATGATAGCGAATCTTTTAAATCGTGAGAGATAATTGAGAACAATTTATCTTTTACATTTATTACATTTTCAAGGTTTTGTGTTTCTTCTAATAAAGCAGCGTTTTCTAATTCAATTAAAGTGTTTTTTTCTTCTAACTCTGCTGTTCTTTTAGTTTTTTTACTTCCTTTAATATAAAGGAATATTAAAATCAAAATGGCAATACAAAGTGCGAATACTAAGAAATACACATAGAAATTATAGTGATTAAATTTTAATCGACTACCTGAAGCGCTTTCATCAACATCTTTGTTGTCTTGTGCTAAGTTTGAAGACGTTAATGTATCATTAACCTGAGTAGCAAAGTTTATTGTAGTTGGACTCGTTACAGGAGCTTGCACGACTTCAACAGGAACGTTTAAGTCTGCCTTTAATTCATAATATTTACCTTGCCAAATAAAAGCGTTATAGAAATTCCGTTGTGTGGAATCTACGGCCTTCATTAACTTGTATTGTTTAAGTAACTCCTGTTTATTGTTTAAGTTTTTTGCAATTTCTCCAGCTTCAAGAAGTTGATTTTTAGCAGTCTTTAATCGGTTTTTCTGCAAGTTTAAATCACCAAGATTGTTTAATACGGTAAGTAAATTGCGCTTGTTATTACTTGCACGGTTTAAGTTGTACCCTTTGATTAGGTAATTTGTTGCCTTATCATAGTTTTTAATAGCTAAATATTCACCACCTAATTTAGGGTATATTGACGCTCTTAATGTATCTGAATATTCATTTAGACTCAGTAACTTTTCAAAATAAAATATAGATTTTTTATGTTCTTCCTTTTTAAAATAAAGATCAGAAAGTCTTTGATAAGTACTGTTTACGCCGCTAGAGTCTTTTAATTGTTCCTGTAGTGCTAAAGCTTTTATGTTGTAAGTTATAGCGAGATCTTGTGCGTTTGTGTGGTAATAGCTTTCGGCTAAAGTATTGTATGCTACGCTAAGCTCTTCTTGTAAATCACTATGCTCAAGTGTTTTTGTTGCCGCTAAAGCATGTTCTATACCTTTAGTGAAGTTACCACGGTTACTTTCTAATGTGCCAATACTGTTGTGCACTTTAGCAACAGCAATAGTATCTCGCTGTTCTACAAATAAATTTTTCGCTTTCGCAAAGCCACTTATGGCATTGATGTAGTCGTTCTTTTCTGCATAATACAATGCTTTGTAAAATGTAGTTTCGGCAATACCTTTTTGGTAGTTGAAAGAATAGGATAGTTTTTCACTAGCCTGAACATATTTCATACCTCTATCATACTCTTTTAGAGCATAAAGCGATTTAATTAAATGTAAATAGGGAACAACCTTAGTCGAGTCTTGTTTTTGAAAAGCAAGTTCAATAAACAGACTATCTATTTCTTTGGTTTGCGAGAAACCAAGAAACATAGTAAAAAATAGAAAAGCCGTGATTATTTTCCTCATAAAAACGTCACAATCACTTTTAAGCTAAACTATAAAACAACCGTGTAGTATTGAGAGCGGTTATCGTTGTTTTGGCTACTAGAGAACTGTTGGTTAGGTATTATAAAAATTAATTTATTTTTTGTTGTAATAGCATTACGTTGCTAATTTTATAAAAACCATGTTTATAATCTAATTTTTAGGGCTTATTGCCAATATATTAGATGAAATACGACTTAAGTTTTTTCGAATATTCGACGAATAGTTAAAAAGCCATAAATACTGATGAAATACAATTTATATGACTAATTATTTTAGAGCCCTTTTCTTAGTAATCCCTTTAAAAACATAGGGTTATGCTTACAAATAATCTTTCTTTTTTCGTGTCAAACATCTCGTTTTTACTTTTGTATATTAAGACAAGTTTTTACAATTAGGCATAAATAAAAATTTTATCTTTGCGGACTTAAAGTTACAAGACATGAATCTTCAAGAAACCTTATCAAATCAAGTAAAACAAGCTGTTTTATCTTCATATAAAGTAGAATTAGAAACTGTAGAATTTCAGGCAACAAGAAAAGAATTTGCTGGAGATATTACGGTAGTTGTTTTTCCTATGTTACGCGTTGTAAAAGGAAATCCAGTTCAAATTGGCGAAACTATCGGGAATTATTTGGTCGATAATGTTAGCATTGTAAAGGCTTTTAATGTTGTTAAGGGTTTTTTAAATATTGAAATTAGCGATTCGTATTTTATAGATTTCTTTAATGGAGTAAAAGAAGCATCGGCATATGGTTTGGTAGCTCCAACGGCAGGAGAGAAGGCAGTTATGGTTGAGTATTCTTCACCTAACACGAATAAACCATTACACCTTGGCCATGTTAGAAATAACCTTTTAGGTTACAGTGTAGCCGAAATTTTAAAAGCTTCGGGAAAAAAAGTATATAAAACTCAAATTATAAATGATCGTGGTATACATATTTGTAAAAGTATGTTGGCTTGGCAGAAGTTTGGCGAAGGTGAAACGCCGGAATCTACAGGATTAAAAGGTGATAAATTGGTTGGGAACTATTATGTAAAATTCGACCAAGAGTATAAAAAAGAAATTCAAGACTTAATTAGCAAAGGAAGCTCTGAAGAAGAAGCTAAGAAGAACGCACCTATTTTATTGGAAGCTCAAAGTATGCTTTTAAAATGGGAAGCTGGCGATGATGAAGTGGTTAAGCTTTGGAAGGAAATGAATAGCTGGGTTTACGATGGTTTTAATGTTACTTACAAGAATTTGGGAGTAGATTTTGATACCTTATATTACGAAAGCAATACCTATTTATTAGGAAAGGAATTTGTTGAGGAAGGATTAAAATCTGGCGTATTTGTTAAAGAAGAAGATGGATCGGTTTGGTGTGATTTAACAGAAGACGGGCTAGATAAGAAAATTGTACAACGATCGGACGGTACTGCTGTTTACATGACCCAAGATATTGGTACAGCTATACAACGTATTAAAGATTTTCCTGATGTTGGCGGTATGGTTTACACCGTAGGAAACGAGCAAGATTATCACTTTAAAGTGTTGTTTTTAATTCTGAAGAAATTAGGATTCGACTGGGCAAAGAATTTATATCATTTAAGTTATGGTATGGTAGATTTACCTAGCGGAAAAATGAAAAGTCGTGAAGGAACTGTTGTTGATGCCGATGATTTGGTTGAAGAAATGGCTAAAACGGCTGGAGAAATCTCTGAAGAATTAGGAAAACTTGACGGTTACTCTGATGAAGAGAAGCAAGAACTTTATAAAACAATTGGTTTAGGCGCATTAAAATATCATATTTTAAAAGTTGATCCTAAAAAACGTATTCTTTTTGATCCTAAAGAATCTATCGATTTCCAAGGAAACACAGGGCCTTTTATTCAATATACTTATGCTCGAATTCAATCTATTTTAAGAAAAGCAGAATTAGAAAATTCAGATTTGAAAAACACGGATTTACATCCAAAAGAAAAAGAATTAATAAAGCAACTTCAATTATTTCCAGAAGTTATACAAAGTGCGGCCGAACAACACAGTCCTGCTTTAATTGCTAATTATACTTACGATTTGGTTAAGGAGTTTAATTCATTCTATCAAAATGTATCTATTTTAGGTGCAGATAACGAGGTTGAAAAACAATTGAGAGTACAACTATCAAACACGGTTGCAAACACTATAAAAAATGCTTTTTCACTATTAGGGATTCAAGTTCCAGAACGCATGTAGAATCAAGATTTGAGAAGATATATTATAGATTAAAAAAAAATCGGCTTTCCTTTAAAGAAAAGCCGATTTTTTTATTCTCACTTACTGTTAAGTTTCTTCATTAAAAAACACTTTGTAGTAGTGCATTTTCTTTTCCTCATCATAACCACGTTCTAAATATTCTTCCGAGGCATCGGGCGCATCAATATCGAGCTTAATTTGGATGTTGGTGTCTAACTTTATATCGGTTTTAATCTTTCTTTTTTCTTTAGTAACAACAGCTTCTGCAACATCAAATTGATTTCTAATAATGTAGCTTTGTTCACCTTCAAATTCCTTTTTGTAAGAGTCGAATTCTTTTTTGTGTTTATCCTCTTCGAACAATTCGTCTTTAAAACGCTCGATGTTTACAATTTCATTTTCTTTAAAAAAATCTATCGATTTAGCTAAAAAAGTGTTTTGTTCTTTAGCACCATAATTAGGTTTTAAAACATCGGTAGAGAAGTCTTTTAATAGTTCTATATATTGTTGCGTATGGTTGTTAGCATCATCAGCATACTTAATATTTAAAAAGTGATTTAACCAATAGGCAGCATCATAACTATTATTGTCTACACTTAAAATAATATTGCCTTCACCATCAGATTGATTTAAAATTAAACAACCCTTATCTACCTTTTTAGAACTTATTCCGTTTTGTACCAAAACATCATAACTATTGTTTTCTAAATACGTTTGAAAGAAATTTACTTTGCTTTCAATTTTAAAAATACCAATAGCATTTGTGGTAATATCTCTAAATTCGATGCCTTCAAACATCACAATTAAAACATCACCTGTTTTTATTTGTGCAGAACTCGATTGCTCGTATAGGTGCGTAACAATGTGTTTAGAAACTTCAACAAAAGCTTCTTCATCATTAAACATTTGAGCTGAGTAGCTGTTTATTTCGTTTAGTGTAATATTGGCATGGTGGTTAAAACGATAACTTTGTACAACACTGCCAAAAGGACGAAGTAGAAAAGGGAGCATCAGCTCGTAACTAGCTTCATCAAATTCAACGAGATTGTCGGAAAAGGCATTTTTAGTGTCGTTAAATTTATTACCAACTTTATGAATTATGAATTTTGATATTTCGGCATTTTTTCTTGTAATCATTTGCGTTTTTTTAAGTAGAGTAGTTTGAGTTTAAACTAATGGAATAGATTAATTAATTTGATAAAGTAAAACCGAATTAGAGTCTCCTTTAGCAATAAACTCTAGATTTTGATCTTTATCGCTGTTTGCTAAGTCTATGTTAGAATTGGCATATACGGGGAAATTTGGCAATAACTTAGCTTGGCTATCAAACAAATAAGTTTTTTGAGACTGTAAGTCGGTAATTGAAACGTAAATTTTATTGTTTAAAATAAAAATTTCGGCATCGTCGTAATTTCCGTAATCTAAGTTTATGGTTTTATTTCTAATGGTTAATTTGTTTTCCGATTGATATACTAATGTTTTACTTGTAGTAGCGATGTTGTTTTTAGTAGATAAATTGAGGTTTTGCGTAGTAACATTGCCTTTAGTATCAATACTTATTAAATCGCCTTTATTGGTTGTAGTTGTAAATTTACTGAGGTATATGTAAATAGGTTTGCTAGAAAATGAAAGCGTAGTTTTTGGTGTTACTCTTGTTTTTCCAACGCGATCTAATATTAAAAGTTTGTTTTCGGTTGTTATGGTAATATAATCTTTATTCCCAATTCTAAAATGTTGTGGTTGCGCAATAATAGAGTTTTTGGCTGCTTTAAATGTAAACCCTTTTACAATTTTTCCTTTAACATCATACATTAAAACGTTTTTACCTTGAGTTACTAAAAGACGATATTTTTTGTTGTTATCATAATCGAAAACAGAAAGTGGCTGTGTAATAGCATCGCTAAATTTTAAAGGAAAGGAAGAGACATCTTTACCTTTTCGATCTAAAATATAAACGCGGTTTGGTGTAGCAAAAGCGAACTGTAGTCTACCATTTTTATAGATGTCAATTTGTTCAATTTTACCCAATACAGGACCTTGTAATTGTTTTTTCCACTGTATTTTTCCACTGTTAGAAATTAAGTATAAGTTATTCTCAATATCTTGAACTACAATATCTTTTTGCTTTGTAATATGGTTGGTTACAAATTGTGGTGTATTAAGTAAATTGGCATCTAGCTTGATGTTCCATTCTTCAGAAATAGATTGTTCTGCAGCCTTGGCTTTGTTCGTTTTTATAATAGCATTTACATGCGCAAAATTAGTATCGTATATAAATTGAAGCGCAGATGTTTTATAGGATTCTAAGTTTAGGTTAGGTGTTTCTGTTATGTTCTTCTTGATAAGTGTTTCTAAGCTATTTGAATTTGTTACCATTAAAATTGAAGCAGCATCGCTTAATTCTTCCTGAACATCTTTAAAATAATTTCGAGAGCCTAACGTTGTTTTGTTTTGATAGTTAGAGATAATGTTTTGTAATATTTCTAAATCTTCCCCGAAAACAAAAAACTGATCTAATACACAGTATAATTTAGCTTGGTTTGAAGAAATTAAAGGTGACAATGTTTCAGAAAACAGAGTTGAGTTACTAAAGTTGTAAATAGAAATATCTCTGTAGGTTTCTATTATATTTTGTTCTGCAAGCAAGGCATCTTTAGTAGAAATAATATCGGTTGAATTTAGAACGATAGCTCGTTTATCATCTTCATAAATAACGCCAAATTCATTAACATCATCAAACAGGTTAGTGGTGCTAACGATGGTGTCTTTTTCTCTGAAAAGAGCTAGATTATGTTTTAAAACTTTAAAATCATTAAAAGTAAAACTCATAAACGCATCGCTATTCGAAGGTGTAATATGTTGAATGGTATTAACCTGCGGAATGGTGTTTTTAAAAACGTTTATTAAGCTTTTAGTAGAATCTGTTGCCTTAGTGATACCATTAAAATATAGGGCGTTTTGGCTGGCATCTATATCTAATGCTAAGTGATTTGTAAATGTTTTTAAAGAGATAGAATCTTCAATAAAAATCGATTTTAGAAAATTGGCTTTACTCTCGATAATTACAGATAGATTTTCCTTATCTGTGCTTTTGTAAATTTTTTGTTGTTCTGGATCAATAGTTAGAGGATTAAACGCTAGCTCTATTGTTTTTTGGGATGATGAGGCAATAAAAATACTGTCGATAATAGTACTGAAAAACACATTTTTGTTAAGTGTACTTTTTATAATAGTGTTGTTTTTAAAAGAGAAAGATTCTTCTTTATAATTTTTTAAAGAATCTGTAACAAATAGGCTATCATGGTACTTTGTAATTAAGGTGTAATTTAAACTCTCTTCTTTGGTTTTCGAAAAGCAGATTAATATCTGACTATTTGATTTTAAAACTTCTAAATTTTCGAATTTACTCTCTAAGTTCTCATAAATATTAGATTTTGAAAACTGCTGTATGAGTTCACTATTGTTTATGCTACTTTGTAGACTTTCAATGTTTCTAGCTTTTAAAATAACGGTACTATGTTCTGGTATAAAATCTATTAAGCTAGTCCGTTTTTTTTTAGTATTGGTACAGCTTAAAGTGATAAATAGTAAAAGGATTATTGAAAGAGAACGCATGAATAAATTAATTTTTACAAACCTACGATTTTTCGGTTTTATAATATTAAAAAAGTATTAATTAGTCGTGGTAGCCAACAAGGTTTAAACTACTTCTGGTAATAGCCTAAATGTTTTTCTATGGTATTTAGTAATTCCAAATTCTGCAATGGCACGTCGATGCTCTTTAGTAGGGTAGCCTTTATTTTGTTTCCAGTTATACATCGGGAATTCTTCATGGATTTTATCCATATATAAATCTCGATATGTTTTAGCTAAAACAGATGCTGCGGCAATACTCAAGTATTTGCCATCACCTTTAATAATGGTTTCAAAAGGGGTGTCTTTATAAGGTTTGAATCTGTTACCATCCACAATAATAAATTCTGGCTGTGGTTCTAGCTGATCAATAGATTTATGCATCGCTAAAATTGATGCGTTTAATATATTTATATCGTCAATTTCTTCTTGAAAAACATGAGCAACTCCAAAAGTTAGAGCTTGTACCTCTATAATCGGTTTTAAAATATCACGTTTTTTCTCACTAAGCTGTTTAGAATCGTTTAAGATGATGTTTTTAAAATTCTTAGGTAAAATTACTGCGGCAGCGGTAACTGGTCCGGCCAAACAGCCTCGTCCAGCTTCGTCTGTGCCACATTCTAAAATGATGTTTGAGTGGGTGTTTAAAAGCATTAAAAATTCTTTTTTCAAAAATATAAAATTCCGTTAGTTAGAAGGTGAATATTGAAACTTTATAAAACTATTAATATTATGTAATTATTGTAGTCTGTATTTCAATATTTAATAAATAACATATAAGTTCTTTATATATAATACTAAATTTATGTTTTTTGTTAAATTTTTAACATATTTCTTTGTTTTTGTAAGATTATATTGTGATGTTTGTTATTGACTAACTCAAATAATTATTTTATGAAATTAAAATTGACATGTTTGTTAATGCTGCTTGTGGTGTTTTCAAATCAGTTCTCTTATGCTCAACAAAAAACAATTTCGGGTAAAATTACTGATGCAAATAGTGTTCCTGTAGGAGGAGTTACTGTTATTGTACAAGGTAGTAACCGGGGAGTGGTTTCGGATTTTGACGGGAACTATGCTATTATGGCAGAAACAGGAGAGGTATTAAAAATGAGCTTCGTTGGTTTAACAACCAAACTTATTACTGTTGGAACTTCCAATACTATTGATGTTGTAATGACTGAAGATGTTGAAAGTTTGGATACTGTTGTAATTACAGGGTATCAAAATGTAAACCGAGAACTTTTTACGGGGGCTTCACAAACAATTAAAGCTAAGGATATTAAGCTTGATGGTGTTGCCGATGTTTCTAGAGCTTTAGAAGGTAGAGCTGCTGGTGTAAGTGTACAAAACGTTACAGGAACATTTGGAGCTGCTCCTAGAATTACTATTCGTGGATCTTCTTCTATTTTAGGAGATACTAAACCTATTTGGATTATTGACGGGGTAATTCAAGAAGAAATTGTTAGCCTCTCCGTTTCAGATTTAGTTTCTGGAGATGCTAGTACATTATTAAGTTCTGCTGTTGCTGGTTTAAATGCTTCAGATGTAGAGAGTTTTGAAATACTTAAAGATGCTTCTGCAACAGCATTATACGGTGCAAGAGCCCTAAATGGAGTAGTAGTAATTACAACTAAATCTGGTAAGAAAAATCAAAAACCAACATTTAATTATACATCAGAATATGCAGTAAGGGATATTCCGAGATATACTAATTACGATTTGCTAAACTCACAAGAGACTGTTTCTGTATATAGAGAGATGGAATCTAAAGGGTTCTTAGATTTACCATCATCGTTTCAGGGGCGATATGGAGGTATTTATAACATTATGTATCGTGCAATAAATAACTACGACGAGAACACAGGTCAGTTTCAATTACAAAATACTCCAGAAGCTAGAGCAAAGTTCTTGCAGAAATATGAGTTAGCGAATACAGATTGGTTTAAAACATTATTTAATGCTACTCCAACACAAACACATGGTTTGAGTTTTTCTAGTGGAGGCGAAAATTCAACATCATACGCGTCTTTAGGTTATTATACAGATGGTGGATGGACCGTTGCTGATAGAGTTAGAAGAATTACAGGTAATTTAAGAAATACTTATTTTTTAAGTGATGATAAATTAAAAATTACAACTCAAATTCAAGGTTCTATAAGAAATCAATTAGCTCCAGGAACTTTTGCTAGAGAAGAAGATTTAGTAAGTGGTTCTTATACAAGAGATTTTGATATAAACCCATTTAGTTATGCGCTTAATACAAGTAGAGCTTTACGTCCTAGAGATGAAAATGGAGATTTAGAGTACTCTCGTTACAACTGGGCTCCTTTTAATATTTTAAATGAACTTGATAACAACGGTATTGAGATTAATGTTTCGGATATTAAGTTTCAAGGTCAAGCAGAGTATAAAATCAATGATAATTTAACTTATAATTTCTTAGGGTCTTCGCGTTATGCAACATCTAATAACGAGCATTCGATAACGGAAAACTCGAATGTAGCAGCAGCGTATAGATCAGATGAAACTACAATTGTAAGAGATGCGAATAATTTTTTATTCAGTGATCCAGACGATCCTAATGCACCGCCAAGAGTTGTTTTACCAGTTGGAGGTATACTAATTACATCAAAAAACACTCTTGTAACTTATACCTTTAGAAACACTTTAGATTGGACTAAGAGGTTTAAGGATGATGTACACGGATTAAGAATTTATGGAGGACAAGAATACAGATATGCCGATAGAAGTGAAAGTAGTAACACCGGCTATGGTTATCAATTTGATCGAGGTGGTACAGTTTTTACAGATCCAGATATTTTAAGAAAAGCCATATTAGAAGGAAATCCTTATTTTTCAGCATCAGAAACACGCCAAAGAGAGGTGTCGTTTTTTGCTAATGTAACTTATGATTTTGATAAAAAATATGTTTTAAATGTTACAGGTAATTATGAAGGATCTAATAGAGCAGGTAAATCTTCCGAATCTAGATGGTTACCAACTTACACTATTGGAGGTAAATGGAATGTAGATAAAGAAGATTTTATTCAAAAATCTGATATTATTTCTAGTTTAGCTTTTAGACCAAGTTATGGTTTAGTTGCTTTATTAGCAGATAATGCAACTAATAATTTAGCTGTTTTTAGAAACCAAATTACGGATAGATTCAATGATGATGATCGTGAAAATTTTATTGATATTGAAGATTTACAAAATTCAGAATTAACCTGGGAAAAAACATTAGAGTTAAACTTAGGAGTAGATGTAGGGTTCTTGAATAACAGAATTATGATGAATTTTGATGCCTATTTCAGAAAGGGTAAAGATTTAATCGATTTAATTAGAACTACAGGTATTGGAGGGGAATCTCTTAAGTTAGGAAATAACTCAGAGATGACGACTAATGGTGTGGAATTTCAATTAAACACCGTGAATATTGATACTGATAATTTTAGATGGAAAACAGGCTTTAATATATCTCACTTTAATCAAGAAGTTACATCGCTAAAACAAGAATCTAATGTATTTGATTTAGTTACAGGTGTAGGTAGAGGTAATGCCGTTGGTTATCCTAAAGGTTCTTTGTTTTCTTTTAAATTCGAAGGGCTTAATGAATGGGGATTACCTATGTTTTTATCAGATGATCCTGATTTTGATCCTTCTAAACCTTACGATTTAATCGATTTTGACGACACGGATAATGTTTTAGATTATTTAAAGTATGAAGGAGGTACAGAGCCAAATCTTTCAGGAGGTTTAGCAAATAACTTTACTTATAAAAATTGGGACTTTAGTTTCTTTGTTTCATTTTCAGCAGGTAATAAAGTTAGATTGACCGCTGCCTACGATTCGGAATATGATGATTTAGATGTGTTCCCGAGAGAGTTTGTTAATAGATGGATACAGCCAGGTGATGAGGCTATTACAAATGTACCTACTATAGCTTCTCAATCACTAATTCAATCTTATGGTAGTAATGAGTTAGAAAGAGCTTATAATGCTTACAATTATTCTAGCGAACGTGTTGCAGATGGTGGTTTTATTAGAATGAAAAACATATCGCTGGGGTATACTTTAGATAAAGATGTTACCGGTAAATTAGGTCTTTCAAATGTTAGAATGAGTTTACAAAGTACTAATCCATTCTTGATTTATTCAGATTCAAAATTAGGAGGGCAAGACCCAGAGTTTTTTAGATCTGGAGGGGTGGCTTATCCTATTTCAAGATTATTTACTTTCTCTGTTAACGTTGGATTTTAAAAATTAGATACTATGAAAAATACAAAATATAATATAATAAAAGCAGTTGCTCTATTTTTAATAGTTTCCTCATGTAATGATATTTTAGATGAAACACCAGATAATAGAACAACTATCGATTCTGCAGAAAAAATCTCAGAATTACTAGTAGGTGCATATCCAGATGCAGGGTATGTTTCCTTTTTAGAACCCATGTCTGATAACGCAGGAGATAAAGGGCCAAGTGCAGAAACAGGAATAGATAGAGCAACAACTCTTAATGAGCGTATGTTCTTTTGGGATGATATTAATGATACCGATGATGATACGCCAACATTTTACTGGAACAGAGCTTATAAAGCGATTGCTCAGGCAAATCAGGCTTTAGTCTCTATTGAAGAATTAGGTGGTGGAGCAGAGTTAGATTATTTAAGAGGAGAAGCTCTTGTTTGTCGTGCTTATGCTCATTTTATGTTGGTAAATATCTTCTCTAAAGCGTATGATCCAGCAACAGCGGCTACAGATTTAGGTATTCCTTACGTTACTGAGCCAGAAACTGTTTTACTTGGTGAATACGAAAGGGGAACAGTAGAAAGTGTTTATGATAATATACAAGCAGACTTGGAATTAGGATTGCCTTTAGTTGAAGATGATTATAACGTGTCAGCATTTCATTTTACTAAAAAAGCGGCAAACGCTTTTGCAGCACGTTTTTACTTAAACATAGCTGAGTGGGATGAGGTTGTAGAACATAGTACACTAGCACTTGCAGGAGGAACTGGAGTTTTAAGAGACTGGGAAAATGATTATAGACCAGCAACTTATTCAGAACAAACTAATTTATACACATCCTCAACTTTCGAGACAGCAAATTTGTTGTTAGTTGCGGCAGAGTCTCTGTATTCTAGATATCATTTTTCAGCTAGGTATCAGTTAAATAATGATAAGCGTGACGAAATTTTCCCAAATTCTAACGGTACAGGGCAGCCATGGTCGTACTCAGTTTTTGGTAGTGGAGATTTATTTTATAATGTTCCAAAGTTTGAAGAATACTTTAAAGTAACAAACCAAGCAGCGGGAATTGGAATTCCTTATGTCACATACGCGCTTCTAACTACAGATGAGGCTTTATTGAATAGAGCTGAAGCTTACGCTATGCTAGAGCAATATGATAACGCTGTAGCAGATATTAATATGTCATACTCTGTTAAAACACAGGGGTATTTAGCCTCTTTTGATGAGTTAACCTTTGATGATGTTCAAACGCGTTTTGCTGTTATAGATAATACGTTGTATACACCATTTTATGATATACCAGTTGACGCTTTGGCCTTTATAGATGCTGTTTTAACAATTAAACGAACAATATTTTATAATGATGGTTTAAGGTGGTTTGATAATAAACGCCACGATATGGTAATAAATCATGAAGATATATTTGGTAACCTAAATACTTTACCAAAAGGAGATAATAGAAGAGTTGTACAAATTCCAGAGGCGGCACAATCTTTCGGAATAGAGCAAAACCCAAGGTAATTCTATAAATTATAATTAATAATACAGAAATGAAAAAATACATATATATAGCATTAGCATCTGTAGCTTTGACTCTTACAACGTCATGTACAGATGGTTCGGATAGTGTTGGCGCAAGTCAAATAGATACAAGTACACCTCTTTTAAATGATTTAGATGTGTGGCTCAGAAGTAGTTTTGTAGCGCCTTACAACATAGAAGTACTTTATAAATGGGATATTAATGATACAGATATCGACAGATTTTTACATCCTCCTTTAGAATCTAGTGTTAGACCAGTTTCAGAAGCTTTGCAAAAAGCATGGATCGAGCCTTATACACAAGTTGGAGGAGCAGATTTTATTAAAAAGATTGCACCACGTCAGTTCACTTTGGTCGGGAGTTTTAATTATAATCCTAATAGTCCAACAATTACATTAGGGGTAGCAGAAGCGGGAACAAAAATCACTTTATTTAATATCGATTTCTTAGATTTTTCAGATATTAATAGTATCAAACAACCTCTGAAGACTGTACAGCATGAGTATGGGCATATTTTAAATCAAAATATTCCATTTGATGTTGCTTACGGTCAAATAAACCCTGCTGATTATACTGCGCAATGGTTTAATAGAACAGATGAAGAAGCTAGAGAGTTGGGATATATTACAGCTTATGGTTCTAGTCAAGAAGGAGAGGATTTTGTTGAAATGGTTTCTGAAATGTTAACAAACTCAAAGGAAGATTTTGATGCTATTGTGGAAAGTATTTCCAATGAAGAATCAAAAGCTATAATTAGAGAAAAGGAAGCTATGGTTGTAGACTATTATCAAACTAATTTTGATATAGATATTTATGAATTACAAGCGATAATAGATGCAGCAACTCAAGAATTAGTAAATTAAGAAATTATGGAAAAAATATTAAAAAATTATTGGATAATCTGTTTAGTGTTTATCTCAGTTGTTTCATGTAATAATGAGGATGAAGGAGAACTGTTTTTAGAATCACCAGCAGAAAGAATTGCGGGACAAAATAGTGAATTGTTAAACTTATTAACATCAGAACAGAACGGCTATAAGGGAACTTATTTTACAAAAAATGATGAGTTTGGAGGATTTACATTTTACATGAAGTTTAATGTAGATGGAAGTGTAGATATGACCTCAGATTTTGATTCTGAGACAGATATGGAGTCTTCATCTTATGATGTCCGTTATGGTACAACAAATGAATTAGTTTTTACAACACGTAATCATATTCAGAAGGTAAGCGATCCTCAGTTGCCTGGGCAAGTAGGTACAGGTTTTAAAGGTACTTCTGTGTTTCAATATGTTGGAAATCAAGATGGAAAGCTTACGTTTAAAGATGTAAGAAATAGAGATAGCTCTTCTTTTGTTTTAGAGCCATCAGGGCTAACTAATTTCGAAACAGAAAGTGTTACAAAAGTTGAAGCAACCTTTGCTGAAAGAGAAAAATTGTTATCAACTCCTGAACGATCTGTTTTTCAATTGTTAAAAATTGAAAATACAAATGGAGATTCGGACTTTAATTTAAATTATAACCCAGACTTATTATATGCCAAGCCAAGGATTACTTTTGATGATGGTAGTGTTACCGAATTTAATTTTGGAATCTTATTTGAAGAAAATGGCTTAATAATTAATCCAACACTAGAATTTGAAGGAGAGTCTTACGCGTATTTTAGCTATGATTCTGATAGCGGGAGTTATATTTCAACAGTAAATGGAACTACTGCAACTATATTGTTTGGAAACGAACCTGCATTTATAGATAAAGATATTGAGGATATTGTAGAATTAGGACCTACTGGCTTTTTATACAGACCAAGCTTAGGAAGTAATCCGCTAACTAGTTTAGGTTTCGATGATCTTTTAGAAGAAATAAGTGATAATTTTGCGGCATTTCCTTTAGGAGAATGGTCGGTTAATGATGTTCAGTTTGGTATTGATTATGAAAGTGATAATTGCGATACATATTTATACATTCAATTACTAAGAGCAGCAGATGATGCAACGTTTACCGCCTTTTACTGTTTTGAAAAAGCTGTAATAAATGATAGGAAATTGTTTTTAACTTATACTGGTCCATCAGGAGGGAACGCTCCTTTTTTCGAGCCACTAGTTATGCCATTAATTGATTTTTTTAATAGTTCTGATGGACTAATATATTCTGCAGAAGGTGGTTTTTCTTCAACTTTGAATAGTTTTAGTAATACTGCTGGTACTTTTACAAGTATTGAAAACCCATCACTACGTGTTTACGGATTATGGTTTGGTTAGAATAAAAAGTGTAATCAAAAAATATTTATATAGTTCAGTATTAAATCCAGAAGATTAAGTCTTCTGGATTTTTGTTTAATTAAATTCTACTTTTTTATTTCATTAAATAATTCTTAGCATTTTTCAGCGTTATCATATTTTGTCTTTACATTTGCAACGGTAATATTTGTAAAAGTAAAACCAAAGCAAGATTTTTGTATTTATGAATAAAATAGTTCTGTCATTCTTTTGTTTGCTGTTGTTTAATACGTTAAATGCACAAAATTCGCCGCGTGAATTATCCGAAGATAAGGCATCTAAAACAGAGGAACGGGATAGTTTGAAGCCTCAAAGTAAACTGTCTAAAGCTGTCTTTGGGAAAGATAAAGAAGACGATAAACCCAAAATTCAAGATTATCTTATTATCTCTCACGAAAACGACACAACTTTCGTAGATACCACATTGTCTATAAAAAAGGACTATAAATTCAATTATTTAAGAAAAGATAATTTCGGTTTAATAGCCTTTTCAAACTTAGGTCAAACCTACAATAGCTTAACTTATAATTTTCAAAACACCGATTTAGTGCCAAATTTGGGTGCACGCGCTAGGCATTTCAATTACATGGAAATTGAAGATATTAATTACTACCGCGTACCAACACCGTTAACAGAATTAATGTATAAAACAGCCTTTGAACAAGGGCAGTTACTCGATGCATTTTTTACTGTAAATACAAGTCCGCGTTTTAATTTTTCCATAGCCTATAAAGGCATGCGTTCCATTGGTAAATACCAACACATTATTACAAGTACAGGTAACTTTAGGTTTACATCAAATTACCGCTCAGAGAATGATAGATACCAAGCACGCGGCCATATTGTAACCCAAGATTTATACAACGAGGAAAACGGAGGGCTTCAAGATGAGAGTGTTGAGTTTTTTGAATCGGGAGATGAGGAGTTTATAGATCGCTCTATTCTAGAAGTGAACTTTGAAAATGCCGAAAGTATGCTAAAAGCAAAGCGTTTTCATTTAGAACACAAATATGCTTTTATCAATCAAAAAGACTCATTGTCTCGTAATAATTTAAGTTTAGGTCAAGTTATTTCGTTTGAAGATAAGTATTTTGAATACAGCCAATCTAGTGCCGAAACCGATATTTTTGGTGAAGCTTTTAAAAGTTCGAGTTTACAAGATCGTGCAACTTTAGAACATTTTCACAATCAATTTCAATTAAATTATAGCAACAATATTCTTGGCGATGTACAGTTCAATTTGGGTTATGATAATTATAATTATGGGTATGATAAAATCGTTGTTCTAAACGGAACAACAATAACAAACCGTCTTAAAGGAGATATTATATCGGCTGGTGGAAAATACCATAAACAATACAAAGGTTTCGATCTTTTAGGTGAGGTAGGATTAAACATGTCTGGAGATTTCGATGGAAATTTTTTAAAGGCTCAGGCTAGTTTCAAATTAAACGATGATATCAAAGCTATTGCATCGCTTAATCATAGCTCTAAAGCGCCAAATTTCAACTTCTTGCTGTTTCAAAGTGATTATTTAAACTACAACTGGATAAATAATTTTAATAATACAGAAACGCAACAATTGGCTTTCGAATTAAAATCGGATAAACTAGTTAACTTGAGTGTCGATTATTCTACCATTAGTGACTATGCTTATTTTCATTTAGATGAAACAACTCAGTTGGTAGCGCCAACTCAATACAGCGGCACTATAAATTATTTAAGAGCTAAGCTGGATAAAGAAATTAAAGTCGGAAAGTTTGCTTTAAATAATACTTTTATGTACCAAAATGTTACAAATGGGGAAGGTGTTTTAAATGTACCTGAATTAAACTTACGTAGCACACTGTATTATTCTAGCCATTTGTTTAAAAAGGCTTTGTTTTTACAAACAGGTGTAACCTTAAATTATTTCTCAAAGTACAACATGAATGCTTACGATCCTGTTTTAGCGGAGTTTTATGTGCAAAACGAGCAAGAAATAGGGGAGTTTCCTAGGTTAGATTTCTTCTTAAATGCTAAAATACGTCAAACTCGAATCTATTTAAAAGCAGAACATTTTAATGCAGCCATTACAGGGTACGATTATTATTCGGCACCTAATTATCCATATCGAGATTTCTCTATACGTTTTGGTGTGGTTTGGAATTTCTTTTTATAGGAAAGGTTTATTGCTATAAAATTTCAGCTAAAGCTTAAAATTAAACTTTAGAAACTAACGATTTTATAAACACAAAACCGAAGCCTAAAAATAGCATCAGGTGAAAAGGGAAGAGCCCAAAATCGCCTCCTTGATTACCAACAATAAAAGCACTGTACATACCAAAACCGAAGTAAGCCATAAGCAGACCTTCAAAAATAACGTTGATAGATACTGTTTTCTTTATGTATTGGTTAGTTTTTAAGTTGTCTTTAAACTTACTAATGTTGAATTTTGGCGTACGTACAAATTCACTTTTCTTACCAATATGGCCTTCAATTACAGCAATAGTATTGTGTAGTGAAAAACCCATAGCTATTGAGAAAAACACAAAGAACATGGCTATATAATTTACAAAGTTCTTTACGCCTCCACCATAGATGTTTTTGTACATTACCCAATAACAGATAAAAAATATTAGCGTACTTATTACAAAGAAACTCATTACAATAAAATACGTTTTTAAGTGCGCGTATTCATTCTTTATGTAAAGCATTGGTATACTTAAAATTGCAACTAATAAAATATTTAAAAACATGGTGCTGTTTAGTAAATGCAACAGGCCGTGTATTTTTGTTTTAGTCGAAATGTTTTTGCTTTTAAGAACACGCCATTTCATTTTCTTGAAATTTTCTGCTCCACCTTTATTCCATCTAAATTGTTGCGAGCGCGCTGCACTAATAACAACAGGGAGTTCTGCTGGAGTTTCTACATCTTCTAAATACTTAAATTTCCAGTTTTTAAGTTGTGCACGGTAACTTAAATCTAAATCTTCGGTTAAAGTATCACCTTCCCAGTTTCCTGCGTCGAGAATACAAGCTTTACGCCATAAACCAGCAGTACCATTAAAGTTAATAAAGTGTCCTTTACTGTTTCGTCCTACTTGTTCTAGAGTAAAATGCGCATCTAGAGCAAAGGCTTGAATTTTAGTAAGTATAGAATAGTTTCTATTGATATGTCCCCAACGGGTTTGTACAACACCAATTTCAGAATCTTTAAAATAAGGAACCGTTTGTTTTAACCAGTCTTTTTTAGGAAGAAAATCGGAATCGAAAATGGCAATAAATTCACCTTTTGCAATCTCTAAACCTTCTTTTAAAGCACCTGCTTTAAACCCAACTCTATTTGTACGGGTAATATGCTTAATATCTAAACCTGTTGCTTTAATTGCTTCTACTTGAGCTCTTGTAGTCTCTACGGTTTCATCTGTAGAATCGTCTAAAACCTGAATCTCTAATTTGTCATTTGGATAATCAATTTCTGCTATATTATCCAGTAACCGTTGCATAACATACATTTCATTGTAAACAGGAAGTTGTATGGTAACAAAAGGAATTTCATCTGGATTAGATAAATCGAATTTTACAGATTTATCGGTTTTTCTTTTCGCCGATAAGTAATTGAAAAGTAAGTTAAGTTGTGCCAATGCATACATTAAAATAAGTAGTAATGCAATGGTGTAAATTGTAATTATTATGCTCTCTAAAATCATTTCTTTATGCTGTATTTAAAAATCCATCCCAAGATTTTTGCGCCTGCAAATATAGCCCCTTTTACTGTACCAGACACTTTTGAGACGCCTATTCTGTTTCTATAATTAACAGGGATTTCTGTATAAGATAATTTTTGCTTTAAAGCCTTCAGTTGCATCTCTACAGTCCAACCATAAGTTTTGTCTTCCATGTTAAGAGCTAGTAATTTACTGTATTTTATGGCTCTAAATGGGCCAAGGTCTGTAAATTTTGCATTAAAAAACAAGCCCATTAAAGTAGTTGCTAGCCAATTTCCAAAAATTTGTGGCATAGTCATAGATCCAACTTCTCTTAATTCTTTTACACGTGCTCCAATAACAAAATCTAAATTATCATTAATTATAGGTGCAACTATTTTAGTAAGTTCCTCTGGGTAATCGCTATAATCACCATCCAAAAATACAATAATATCTGGTTTTGTAGTTTGGTTAGCAATGTACTCTATGCCTTTTAAACAAGCATATCCATAACCTTTGTTTGTTTCTCTTAAAACAGTAGCGCCTGCATTTTTAGCATTAACTTCTGTATCGTCGGTAGAGTTGTTGCTTACCACAATAACTTCGTTAACAATTTCAGGAATGGCTTTAATAACGTGTATAATGGAGTCTGCTTCGTTGTATGCAGGAATTATGACTTTTATTTGGGTCATCTTAAATTAAGTAGGTTGTTTTCTTTTTTAAAATCTTTTAGGTTGTACCACTCTTTAATTTTTTTACCAGCATTGTATTTGCTAGCAGAAATAATATCGCCGTTTTTATATTTTAAGCAATACCCGTTTTTCTGATTAAATTTAAGTTGACACTTGTGGTTAATCTGTCCTGAATGGTCATAAAACACCCACCAATTTGTTTTTTTTCCGTTAACAAAGTGGCCTTCGCTTTCTTTTAATCCATTTGGGGCGTAAAAATACCAATATTCTATAGGATTACTGTTTGAAAAATGACCTTCTTTTTTAATTTGACCATTATCGTAGTAAAATTTCCAATAATCTTCTTTTTTATCCTGCTTAACCCAGCCTTCAGATTCTAAACTTCCGTTTTCGTAAAATGTTTTTACATAAGTTTCATTGTCAGACTTATTGAAAGACATAGAAACTAAAAGCAGGTAGCAGATATATTTCATTATTTTTTATTTACTAAATCCATTAAATCAACATCGTTACCAAGTAAAACATCTGTGGGATTTATACGGCCTTCTTCTGGTCCGTTTTCTAATTTTAAAACTCCTCTTGGGCAAACTGCAGAACAAACTCCACAACCTACACAACTAGAGCGTACAATATTTTCTCCTTTTTGTGCATAAGCTCTAACATCAATACCTTGCTCACAGTAAGTAGAACAGTTTCCACAAGAAATACATTGCCCTCCATTTGTTGTAATTCTAAATCTAGATTTAAAACGTTGTACAAAACCTAAATATGCAGCTAACGGACATCCAAAACGACACCAAACGCGGTTACCGAAAATAGGGTAGAAGCCCGTGCCAATTACACCAGCGAATATAGAACCTATTAAAAACCCATAAATATCTTGTATGGTTTGTGTTTTAATACCTAATACTTGGCCTTCGCCAGAAAAGAAAGTGTACAAAGCAAAACCCGTCATGACTAAAACAAATATCAAAACAGAATGAATTATAATTCGCTCTACTCTCCAAGATAATAATGTTTTACTAGAAAGTTGTCTGTATGGATCTCCTAATGTTTCGGCTAAACCTCCACAACCACAAACCCACGAGCAATACCATCTTTTTCCGAAGAAATAAACCATTACCGGTACTACTATAATAGTTAAAACAACACCCCAAACTAAAATGAATAAGCCAAAAGCTCCACTGGCAAGAAGTTCGTCTAAATTCCACCTGAAGAAAAAATCGTAATCTAAAGGGAAGGCATTTTTAAAATCGTACCAAGGTTTCTCAAAACGCACTAGAATTTCTGGAATTAAGAAAGCAAATACAATTTGAAAGAATAAAACAGATGTCGTTCTTAATATTTGATATTTGTTATGTCGGTATTTAATATACATTCTAACAGCCATTACCGACATTACTGTACAGTATAAAAAGCCATATAAAAACCATTGACTAGCAGGATTACCGCTTATAGATTTACTAATAGGGTCTACTAAATATACCCAGTTTACAATATAATCTGGAAAAAAATAAAGTAGAATGTAGAATGTAACTAAAAAGATAAAGGCAAACCAACCAATCCAACCACGGTTTGTAGCAGCATTCAGAAAAACACCATTGTTTTTAATACCCGGTTTACCTAATAAAATAATATCCGGAAGCATAAACATTAGGGCTCCAATAATGGCTAAACCAAATGTTAGAAACCACATAAGGCCTGTGTTATCTGGAGCAGGACCTTTTCCGGCAGATTTAGCTAAAGAAAAACTTAAACTATGTGGTTTCCCTGAAATTTTATATTGAAATTGTTTTCCTTTTTCGTCCCAGTTTTTTTCAGCATCATACTTTGCTATAAGATCATCATAATGATTGTTAGATGCAGCATATGCATTTCTAACCGCACTAGAAAACTGAAAAATGTTTAAATCGTTAGTGGTAACAACAGCTTTTTGTAGAGCTTCACCTATAACTTCACTTTTATAATTTTGCTCTTTTAAAAACGTATCTAACTCAGCTTGTTTTAAACTGAAAGAACCTGTAAAAATGGTTCCTATAAATATGGCAAGTCCTAATAGAAAAAGGACTAAACCGGTTTGTTTTATTGCTTTCATATCTTATGCTTTGCTAAAAATACGTTTCCAGCTTTTCTTTTTTAATTGAATGTTAGTGTTATTTTCTTGGTTGAATTTTGCAACGATTTCCTTTTCGTGAAGTTTGTAAAATTCAGGATCAAAATTAGCATCGGCTAAATGTTCTAAAACATAATCTACCGTGCGCTTTTCATTTAAAATCTTGTCGAAAAATTCGTGACGCATTCGGATTCCGAAGTTGTTAATACCAATAAATTCTCGAGTGGTTTTATCATAATTAATATGAATACATTTTTTACCATCTTCATGTTCCCAATAAAAGCGAGATTCATTGTCTTTAGCTTGCGCCCAAACCCAACCATAAGTTTGGTATTCTATATCGATAAACTTGGCAGAGTTAAACCAATGCCCAGGTTTATATTGTGTTTTATTATCGCAAATAGTCTGTGCTAAGGTTTCTCCCATCATACGGCCCGTGTACCAAACGGCTTCAATAGGGCGGCGTTGGTCAATGCCTTCATGTTGTTCGGCACAATCGCCAATAGCATAAACGCCTTCAATATTAGTTTCTAAGTAACGATTCACTTTTATGCCTCGACCTATTTCAATGCCAGAATCTCTTATAAAATCTATATTTGGAGCAACTCCTGCGGTTAAACCAACCACATTACAAGGAAGTTCTTCTCCTGTTTCATCAATAATGACAGCTTTTACATTTCCGTTTTCATCGGGAACTATTTCTTTTAAGTTGGTAGAAAGTCGTAAATCTATACCGCTACTTAAAATTTCACGGTTTATCATGTTACTTTCACCTTCTGGTAATACACCATTCCAAAAACTGTCTTCTCTTACTAAAAATGTTACCGGAATATGGCGAGAGTGTAGCATTTCGGCCATTTCAATACCAATTAATCCGCCTCCCACAATTACGGCACGTTTACATACCTTGTTATCGGGTGCATATTTTTCTAGATTTTCTAAATCTTGCTTATGGTACATGCCCATAACGCCATCTAAATCTTGACCAGGCCAACCAAATTTGTTAGGTTTACTTCCGGTAGCTATAATAAGCTTGTCGTAGGTTAAAGATCCGCCGTCTTGAAAATGAAGCGTTTTGTTTTCAGTCTCAACTGTTTTAACAAAAGCCTTTTTTAGTTCTATTCTATTCTTTTCCCAAAACCAATTTTCATAGGGTTGCGTATGTTCAAACGTCATGTGTCCCATGTATACGTACATAAGTGCTGTTCGAGAGAAAAAATATTCGGTTTCAGCCGATATAATAGTGATTTTTTTGTCAGAAAGTTTTCTAATGTGTCGCGCTGCGGTAACACCCGAAATTCCATTCCCGATTATAACAATATGTTCCATAATTTTTAGAATTGTGATTCTTTAGGTCGTTTTAAAGATAAGAACTTAACTCGGCACTTTAATTTAGAATAGATTTAAATAGAGTAGCGTCTGTAAGGGAAAGCTTAATTATCAGACTTTTTTAAAAACTTTTTAAAGTGTAAGTTGGCTAACAAATTAAAACATATTAGAAGCTTTACTTTGTATCATCAAAATTTATAAAATGAAGAAACATATTATTATAGTATTCACCATGAGCTTATTATCTGTTGCTAGTTTTGCTCAAAACACAAACGATTTCTTTTCTAAAGCCGATGCTTTTTTTAAAACCTATGTAGTTAATGGTAAGGTAGATTATTCTAAAATACATAACGAACCTAAAGCTTTAGATGAGGTTTTAAAGTTAGCCGAAGGTATTTCTGTATCAAAAACAGATGCTAGTGTTTACCAAGCATTTTGGATAAACGCTTATAACTTATCAGTAATAAAAGGGATTGTAGATAACTATCCGTTAAACTCGCCTCTAGATAAAAAAGGCTTTTTTGATAAAACAACATATGCTTTAGGAGGTAAAAACACAACGTTAAATAATATAGAACATAAACTTTTACGTGAGGTTTTCAACGATGCTAGATTTCATTTTGTACTTGTTTGTGGCGCTGTAGGTTGCCCTCCATTAATAAGTAAAGCATATTTACCTAAAACAGTAGACAGCCAAATGACGAAGCAAACTAAAATTGCCCTTAACGGAAGTTTTTTAAAGGTAAATGCTAAAAAGAAACGTGTAGAAGCATCTCAAATTATGGAATGGTATAAAGGCGATTTTACCATGAATGGGAAAAATGAAATTGACTTTATTAACCTTTACAGAACTGAAAAAATAGCTACCGATTTTAAACTGAGTTACTTTCCTTATAACTGGAAAACTAACACGCTTTAATACTAATTTTAAAACACATAATGATGAAAAAAATACTAACAACTTTATTACTAACCATATCTTTAGTGGGCTTTGCTCAAGAAGATACTACTAAAAATGAAAAAAGTAATATTCAAACCTACACACCGTCAAAACTATTAAGTAGTGGCCAATGGGATATTAAATGGTTTAATAATTTATATACAGAAACTAAAGATTTATTTGGACCAAATGGTTCAAAACAAGATATAGCTAGAAATACATTTTTCACCTCTACGCTAGATGTTTTTACGGGTATTTCGGCTAACAGTAAATTAAATGTTGGTTTGTTATTAGAGTTTCGTTCTAATGTTGTTGGAGGTAGAGACGCTTTAGATGTTTTTAAATTTGATGGAGAAACAAACTCTGCACGTTCTGGTTTAACGTCTTTCGCTCCAGCAATAAAATTTAATCCTATTAAGGGTGTTGGTAATTTTACCATTCAAACAGCTTTCCATATTCCTTTAATAGATAATGAAACTGAAAACGGTGTGTTTTTAGATCAAAAAGGATTTATTTTTCAAAACCGTTTCTTCTACGATTATAGTTTTTCGGGTGATAAATGGCAATTATTCTCAGAGCTTAACACAGAGTATAACTTTGGAAAAAAAGAAGATAGTTTTGCAAACAATAGCGTACGTTTAACACCTGGCGTATTTTTAAGTTATTTCCCAAGTTCTAAGTTTACTGTATTAGGGTTGATACAACACTCACAATTAATTGATGCTGGAAATGATTTCTCTCAAGATTTTACAGCACTTGGTGGTGGTTTAAAATATCAATTAACAGATGTTCTCAATGTAGAAACCCTTTATACAGGCTTTGTGAGAGGTAATGATACTGGGCTAGGGCAATCTTTTAACATAGGTTTAAGAGCTTTGTTTTAATGTTTAGTAGTAAATTAGGAGCTAAAAAACTTTTTTAATGAGAAGAAATATATTCCTAGTTTTACTTACCCTGTTTATTTTACAGAGTTGTAATGCCCAACCAAAAAAAATAAATGGTGTTAGTTTTGTAGCCTCTCGAGAAGCTATTTCTCAAAAAAATGTAATGCCAGTGGTTAATGTAAATGCCAATTTTGCGGCAGTTATGCCTTTTGGTTTTATTAGAGATATTACGCATCCCGAAATTGCTTTTAATACACAAAGGCAATGGTTAGGTGAAACAAAAAATGGTGCACAGCAATATGCCGTAGAACTTCAAAAGCACGACATAAAAATAATGATAAAACCCCAAATTTGGGTGAGTCATGGTGTTTATACGGGGCATATTGAAATGGCTACGGAAGCAAACTGGAAAGTTTTCGAACAATCGTATTCTAAATTTATTTTAGAGTATGCCAAGTTAGCCGAAGAGGTAAATGCCGATATATTTTGTATTGGTACAGAACTAGAAAAGTTTGTGGCCAACAGACCAGAATATTGGAATAATTTAATTGTAGAAATTAAAAAGATATATAAAGGTAAACTCACTTACGCTGCTAATTGGGATGAGTTTAAACGCACGCCTTTTTGGGCACAAATGGATTATATAGGTATAGATGCGTATTTTCCGGTTAGTGAAACCAAAACACCAACAGTTGCGGAGTGTATGGCTAATTGGGGCACGCATAAAGCGGTTATTAAAAGTACATCGGAAACTTATAAAAAGCCGATACTATTTACCGAATTTGGTTACCGAAGTGTCGATTTTACTGGTAAAGAACCTTGGCGAAGCGATAGAGCTATGGATTCTGTAAACCTAGAAGCACAGACTAATACGTCTGAAGCTTTGTTTAAAACCTTTTGGAAGGAAGATTGGTTTGCTGGAGGGTTTATTTGGAAATGGTTTCATAACCATGAAAAATCAGGTGGAGAAAATAACTCGAGGTTTACGCCACAAAATAAACCTGTAGAACAGTTAATAAAATCTCATTATGAGGCTTATAAGTAATTTAAAACTTTTAATAATATGCTTATTTATTAGCGCTTGCGACAGCGATGATGGTGCTGAGTTGCCTTTAAATAATAATACCATTTTATCTGAAGTTTTAAGCGTTAATATCTACGAAGAAGATGCCGTTATAGCTTGTGCGGCCAGCACAGATCATGATGCTAATTTGGTTAATGTTTATTTTTATCCAGAAGCAGGAGCGGAATCTTTTAAATTATATGAAACCGATGTCTTTACAGTAAATGGCGAAAATTTTTCAGAATACAATTTTATTGATTTAGAAACCAAACCACTTTTTAATGGTGCTTTGCGCTTTTTTGAAACCACATCTAATGCGGCTTGGTTTACGGTGGTTTATCAGGTGGGTGATGTTATAAAAGTTGCAACACCTATTCGGAATAAAAAAAGCAGTCAACCATCGCAGTGGACCGATGAGGTGCATATTAATCAACAAGAATCAGGAATGCCAATTTTTTCATGGGATGTGCTTTCCGAAGAAAACAATGCTATTTTCTTTGAAGTTTTAACTACAGAGAGTTCCGATTTAATCTCAGGAACTTATACCTACAACAATCAATTTCAATATTATAAACTCGATAATGTGGTGCTAAATATTACTCCAAATACACCGCCAAATTTAATATCGGGAAATAATTATATATTTACAGTAATGGACGTGAGCTTGGATAATTGGGTAAACCAAGTGATTAAGACGCCATTTACTGTAGAATAATGAAAAAAACTTTACTTTTTATTTTATTAATAACCTTTGCTCATGGTATGGCTCAAAACCATATGGTGGCCGATTTAAAAATTCAGGGGAATAATAAATTAAAAACATCTTTCATTAAAAGTTTAGCGTCTATAAACAGCGGCAGCGTTTTAGATTCAACCATTATAGAGCAAGATATTAAACGATTAAAGCGTTTGCCGTCGGTTGCTCATGCGTATTATCAAGTTTTTTTTGCAGACGATGGTGCTTACAATGTGTTTTATGGCATTGAAGAAAACTTTACACTTATTCCTTCACTTAATATTTACACTACCGATAACGATGAGTTTGCCTACCGTGTAGGTTTGGCAGAATTTAATGCTCTTGGCAGAAATATTGCCGTTGGTGGTTTTTATCAAAAAGATGTTTTTAATAGTTATGCTTTAAACTTTAGAGCGCCTTATTTGTTTTCTAAACGGTTTGGTTTGGCTTTTAACCTGCAAAGTTTAACGACTTTAGAACCTGTGTTTTTCAATAATACATCGGCTAATTATAGGTATAATAATAAGTCTGTAGAAATCTCTGGTTTGTACGAGTTTAATTTTAGTAATAAGCTCGAAATTGGATTAAATAGTTTTGAGGAAGATTACCAATACCAAAATGGTGAAACTAGCGAAAATGTGCCGCTAGAACTCAATATACCTAAGTGGCTTATAAAGGGGATTTACGATTATAATACGTTAGATTATTTTTATCAATACATTTCCGGATTCCGAAGTCAGTTTAATTTTCAGTTTGTAACCTCTAATCAAGATGGGGTTGATGATTTCTATATAGGCTGGAACGATTTTTTTATTTTCAAACGCGTTGGCGAAAAAGGGAATTGGGCAAATAGAGTTCGGTTGGGTTTAGCATCTAACAACGATACGCCTTTTGCACCGTTTTCTGTAGATAACAATGTTAATATACGTGGCGTAGGGAATACCATAGATAGAGGTACCGGAGTTATTGTTGTGAATACCGAATATCGCCACACACTTTTCGAGAAAGATTGGTTTGTTCTACAGGGTAATGCCTTTATAGATGCTGGTTCTTGGCGAAATCCCGGTGGCGAACTATCCGATTTTAGTAGAAGTGAAAACATGAAACTTTACCCAGGCATTGGGTTGCGGTTTTTTCATAAGAAGATTTATAATGCTGTTTTTAGAATAGATTACGGCTATGGTGTTTCTAAAAATGCCACGCAAGGTTTAGTATTTGGTATTGGTCAGTACTTTTAATTTATTGATACTTTACCGTTATTTTTTTAATTGCTGAAGTTGTTTTACGTAAAAAAAAACTTATTTTTATTCGGAAGAAAATTCTTTCGGTATAGAGAGGTGGGATATTTCTATGAATCATATACCTTAGTTACCTGCAAGCTGAAAAACAGAACTTATGAAAAAAATCGGAACATTAATTTTACTGTTAATTTCCTCAAATATATTTGGACAAAACCTCTCTGAATGTGGAATTGACAATAACCCGAAACTCACTCAAGTGGAGTCTGAATATCTGAACGCATATCTGAATGAAAAACTAAACGGATTTGACTTTAAGGACAAAAAAGTGATTTTCAGAACTGGGAATAGCGGTAACCGAATTGGAACTAAAAAGGAATATTTTGAGCACATACAAAAGTGGGATGAGAAAAACTCTAAAGTAGCGACTGGTATTGATATTCTGACTAATGAGCAAAAATCGGAATCTGGCGGATACGATGTTATTGTAACTTATTGGGTCAAGGTTTTGACAGAAAAACGGAAAAATAAAATATTAATAGGAATAAAAGCCAGCAGGTAACATTGTATAAAAACAATGCTTAGTTTAGTGCTTAATCAAAGGTCGTTGTCATTTTGTTACGTAAACGTTATTATACTTTTTAATACTCTCGAAAAATGATAAAAAGAAATTTAGCTTCAATATTTGTAATAGCCTCTTGCGTTTTGGGTATATTAAATATTGATTTTTCAAACATTTCAAACCCCAACGAATATTGGCTTTTGATTTTTTCATCGTTAATTATTTTAGCATCTATAATATTCACTTTAAATACGGAATCAAAATTTAACAAAAACAAATAAATATGGATTATATAAAAACAGGATTAATCATTTCGACAATTATTATTTTTCTTTCTATGGTGTTTTTAGAGTATGATGTGCTAAGTGTTAATACCATTAAAGATGTTTTTGTAATTCCTGCATTCATTATTAATGTAGCTTTGATCTTTAAGGTTTTTAAGAAGAATAAACAAAATAGCGATGTTGTGTAGGCTAATTTAATAATCATCCAAACGCAACCTTTTTATCAAATTTTCATCTACAAAGCAAAATCTACTTCCGATGAAAAACTTCCATTTACTTTTAGTATGCGTTACATTAATTTTCCAAAGTTGTAAAAGCGATGATTGTGGAGATTGCTTTACGCCACCTAATAGTTTTATTTTTGAAATTGTAGACAAAGCGAGTGACGAAAACGTATTTACGAATGGAACCTATGTGTCTGGTGATATCGAAATAACAGACCGTTTGAATGATAATGAACGTATTGAGTTTATGTTTATTTCAGAAGATAATATAAATCAAGTTCAAATTGGTTCAATAGGTTGGGATACAGAAATTGTAAATTTAAAAGTCAGTATTTCGGGTCATGAAATTTTTAATCTTTATGTGGATGCCGAAAGAAAAATGGGTGAGTGCTGTAGTTATACAGAATACAACGAAATCACGATTATAGATGCTGAATTTGAATTGGAGACTGAAACTGGTATTTATAAAATACTTGTGGATTAGGCCTTAAAAAATATGATTTCTATAATACACAACGCATTGATTTTACCCCAAAATGATGCAAAATTAACAGATAAATAAGCATACAAATACATCAATTTCAGTGTTTTAAAAAATGGATGATGACTATATCTTTGTAGTGTAAAATGTTGCAAAAAAAACAAGTCCAAATCTTAATATTATGTTTATATCTCAAGCTTACCAATGTTATCAAGTATTACACGAAGAAAAGAGTTCAATTTCAAAAACGAGTAAACAAACAAATACGGATGTTAGTTTTTCTCAAAAATTAAAACAAGTGTTTAGTGTTAAAAAGCGTGTATTTCAATCGTAATAAATAGTATAATATATAATGCTCAAATTAAGCTGTATGTGTAAAACACAGCTTAATTTGGGCATTTTTTTATTAAACAATGTTGTGTTTATTCTAGAACAACAACAAGATCTTCTGAGTTTACCATAAAGCCAGTTTTTAAAACAATTTTCTTAACGGTAGCATCGGTATTTGCTGTAATTGTTGTTTCCATTTTCATGGCTTCAATAATAAATAACGGCTGATTTTTGCTCACTTTTTCGCCTTTTTTAACCAAAATAGTAGAAAGCATACCTTGTAATGGCGCTCCAATTTCGTTATCATCGTTTTTATCGGCTTTCAAGTTTTCAACTTTATCAACTTTGATAGCGGTGTCTTTTATTTCAACACTTCGGCCTTGGCCATTCACTTTAAAATAAACGGTTACAATACCATCTTCATTAGCTTTTCCTATGGAATCTAAAGTAATAAGTAGTGTTTTTCCTTTATCGAGTTCAACAATGGTTTCTTCACCAATTTCCATTCCGTAGAAAAAATTCTTGGTTGGTAAATTCATGAGGTTATCGTATTTTAAATGCTTATTGAAAGCATCTGTGAAAACCTTAGGGTAGAGTTGATAAGATAGAAAATCGGTATAATCTATAGTTCTGCTTAAATCGTGTTCAAATATTTTTTTGAAATCCTTGTATTCCTGATCTAGATCTAATGGCGGAATATGCGCATTTGGTCTGTCGGTATAAGGTTTTTGGTCTTTTAAAATTAATTTTTGCAACGCTTCCGGGAAACCGCCAACAGGTTGGCCAAGTTCGCCTTTAAATAAATCTACAACCGATTGTGGAAACGAAATACTATCGCCGCGCTCAATAACATCTTGTATTGTTAAATTGTTGCTCACTAAGTATTGTGCCATATCTCCAACTACTTTGGAGCTCGGTGTTACTTTTACAATATCGCCAAAAAGGGTGTTTACTTCGCCGTACATTTTAGTAATTTCATGAAAACGACTTTCTAAACCTAATGCCTGTGCTTGTGGTTTTAAGTTTGAATATTGCCCGCCAGGGATTTCATGTTTAAAGACTTCGCCAGATCCGGCTTTTAAGCCCGATTCAAATGGGTAGTAATAATCTCTAACGGTTTCCCAATAGTTAGAATATTCATTTAGAGAATCAATATTTATACTGCTGGCTCTATCTTGAAACTTCATCATCTCTACCACAGAGTTAAAGTTTGGCTGAGATGTTAATCCGGATAAACCACCAAGTGCCACATCTACAACATCTACACCAGCTTCAATAGCTTTTAAATAAGTGGCAGATTGTATTGATGAGGTATCATGTGTATGTAAATGAATAGGGATTTTAAGTTCAGATTTTAATGCCGAAATTAATTCGTAGGCTGCATAAGGTTTTAGTAAACCAGCCATATCTTTCACGCCTAAAATATGTGCGCCTGCATTTTCAATTTCTTTGGCAAGATTAACGTAGTATTTTAAGTTGTATTTTGTGTTTTCTGGATTTAAAATATCATTGGTGTAGCAAATAGAACCTTCGGCTAAACCGTTTGTTCTCGTGCGTACATGCTCGATACATGGGCCAAGAGATTTCATCCAGTTAAGTGAATCGAAAATTCTAAAAACATCCACGCCATTTTCCCAGGCTTGTTCTACAAATTCACCAATTAAATTATCTGAATATGCTTTGTAGCCCACACCATTAGATCCGCGAATAAGCATTTGTAGTAAAAGGTTTGGCATCGCTTTACGTAGCATACGTAAACGTTCCCATGGGTTTTCTTGTAAAAAACGTAAGCAAACATCAAAGGTGGCGCCACCCCAAACTTCCATACTAAAAATATCAGGATGATTTTTAGCATAACCTTCGGCAACCTTTAGCATATCGTAAGTTCGCATACGTGTGGCTAATAAACTTTGGTGTGCATCGCGCATGGTAGTATCGGTAAAATGAACTTTTTTTTCATTCATTAACCATTGAGAAAATTTTTCAGGACCAAGTTTTGAAAGCAAATCTTTTGTGCCTTCAGGAAAACGAGCATCTGGATCAAATTTTGGAACTTTTGGTTTTATAAACGTTTTAGAATGATCTACTTTTTTAACATCAGGATTTCCGTTTACAATAACATCACCTAAATAAGTGATGAGTTTTGTTGCTCTATTTCTAGGTGCTTTAAATATGAATAAATCCGGATTGGCTTTAATGAAGTTAACCGTAACCTTACCTTGCCTAAAAGTATCATGTTTTAAAATATTGTCTAGAAAAGGCATATTGGTTTTTACACCACGAATTCTAAACTCTGCCAAGGCTCTACGTATTTTTCTACTCGCACCATCTAACGTTCTACTATTTGCTGTTACTTTAACTAGCATAGAATCAAAAAATGGCGAAATAGTAGCACCTTGATAAATACTTCCGGCATCTAAGCGAATACCAAAACCAGAAGCACTCCTGTAGGCAGATACCGTGCCGTAATCGGGCTTAAAATCATTTTGCGGGTCTTCGGTTGTAATTCTGCATTGCAACGCGTAACCGTTTATTTGAATAGATTCTTGATTTGGTATTTTTATTTGCTCATCGGCCAGTTTATAACCGCCAGCAATAAATATTTGTGTTTTTATTAAATCGATGTTTGTAATAACCTCAGTAACGGTGTGCTCTACTTGTACGCGTGGGTTTACTTCAATAAAGTAAATAGAATCATCATCGTCTACTAAAAACTCAACCGTACCAATGTTGTTGTAGTTTACGGCTTTACAAATTTTAATGGCATAGTTGTAAAGTGCTTGCTTGGTTTCATCTTTTAAGCCGTAAGATGGTGCAAACTCGATTACCTTTTGGTAGCGCCTTTGTACCGAGCAATCGCGCTCAAATAAATGCACGGTATTGCCATAGCTATCGGCAACAATTTGAATTTCTATATGCTTAGGGTTTTCTACAAATTTTTCAAGAAAAACGGTATCGTCTCCAAAAGCATTTAAGGCTTCGCGTTTACTTTCATTAAAAGCACCTTTAAGTTCGTCTTCTTTTCTAATAACGCGCATACCACGACCACCACCGCCAGAAGCTGCTTTTAGCATAACAGGATAACCAATTATTTTAGCTTCGGAAATTGCTACGTTAATATCTGTCAAAGGTTTTTCATTACTTTGAATAATAGGAATGTTATTTTCTACAGCCACTGTTTTAGCCGTAATTTTATCACCTAAAGCTTTTAAAACTGAAACTTTCGGACCAATAAAAATAATGCCGTTATCTTCACAAGCTTGAGCGAAATCAGCATTTTCAGATAAAAAACCATAACCCGGATGTATGGCATCGGCTCCATTTTTTAATGCTATTTTAATAATAGCATCAATATTTAAATATGGTTTTAAAGGTTCGTTGTCTTCTCCAATTTGGTAAGATTCGTCTGCCTTGTATCTGTGTAAAGAGTAGCGATCTTCAAAAGTATAAATCCCTACTGTTTTTATGCTTATTTCGGTACAAGCTCTAAAAATTCTAATCGCAATTTCACCTCTATTGGCTACTAATATTTTTTTTATTTTCAAGGTAGTTTAGTGTTTAGTTTGTTTGGTATTAAATATAGCTAAATTATTTGTAATATATTTCTTTGAGAAGCCTCATAATTAATACAAAACAAGAATTTTAGGTAGAAAACCGTTAGATAATTTTTAATCTAAATTTAATCTTACAATTTTTTAAATTATCTATATTCCGTTAGCTTTGCTTAAAAAGGGAAATACATGCGTACAATTGCAATTGGAGATATTCACGGAGGATTAAAAGGCTTAGTTCAACTTTTAAATAAGTTAGAAGTTAAGGATGAAGATAAACTTATTTTTATGGGTGACTATGTAGATGGTTGGAGTGAATCCGCTCAGGTTGTGCAGTTTTTAATTGAATTATCAGAAAAAATAGAATGTGTTTTTATTAGAGGAAATCATGACGTTTGGTGTGAAGAATGGTTGGAAACTGGAGAGGTGAACATGACGTGGTATATACATGGAGGCATGGAAACGATGGCGAGTTATGATGATTTTTCAGATGAAGAAAAAACAGCGCACCTTGCCTTCTTTAGAAAACTTAAATTATATCATTTAGATGATCAAAACCGATTGTTTTTGCACGCCGGATTTACATCTATGCATGGCGTAGAGAAAGAAGTGCATAAACCTACGCTGTATTTCGATAGAACACTTTGGGAACTTGCTTTGGCCATGGATAATAACTTAGATACTAAATCGTATTTCTACCCAAATAGATTAAAACATTATCATGAAATTTATATAGGGCACACACCAACAACTAATTTTAAATGTGATATTCCAATGAATGCTATAAACATCTGGAATGTAGATACCGGAGCGGCTTTTAAAGGTAGAATTACAGGTATGGATATTGAAACTAAAACGTTTTTACAAAGTGATCCTGTTTACACCTTGTACCCAAATGAAAAGGGACGTAATAAGGATTAGTTATTACACCCTTTTTTGAAAAATAGTTATGTTATGCCGACAAAGGAGACATCGCATAATATTGACTTTCATTATAAATGTAGAAGAAATCAACATCGAAGAACATTGCAGTATATAGTTCTGTTGTTTGTTATAAAAGTCATGTCGACAAAGGAGATACCACATAACGGTGGTTTTAATTCCTCATGAGATGTTTCCTTTGTCGACATAACGAAAAAGAGTTTTATTTTTTTACTCTAAACTTTTAAAATCTTTAATAGCTTGGTTAGGCTCAATAACATTATAACCTTTCCAAAATTCCGGATCGTATTTTGGTAAATACACGGGTTTTACTTCTGGTTTTTCTTTAAAGTCGTTAAAAGTAACTTCTGTTATTTGTTCGTTTTCAAAAACAACTAATTCACTTTTTTCCTTAATCGCCATTATAAAATGAATATCAGTATCCAATTCGTTTTGTTTACGTCTGCCTTTAACGTGTTTGTTTTTTTCAATAATAGTTAATGGGCGTTTAATTCCAAATTGGCTGCCTTCTTCAACTTCGGCATATTTTAAAGTATATTTTTCGGCTTCGTTTTTAGAATAAATAAGCGTTCCTTTTTTTAGGTTTCTTGTGTGCGATAAGCCAAATAATTTGAAACTATTAAGCACTTTTACGTTTTCATAATCTATTCTAACAATGGCAAAATCATCAGTGTTTACATAAATTGTACCTTTAAAATCTTCTTTTCGTTTTGGTGTAAAAGTTATTTTATAAACAAACTCATCATTTAAAAAACTATAATCTTCCACTTTAAATTCAAAACGATTTTGCTTTTCTAAAAAGTTCAAATAGCTGTCTTCAAAAATAAAACTTCCATGCTCAAGTTTCGCAATAGCCGATTTACGGTAATTAGCAAAATCTTTTTTGCGTTCAGCTTCTTTCTTCTTTTCTTCTGCGAGCATGGCTTCGGTTTTTTCAACCTCTTCCTTTTGCTCACCGTAATCAAAGGCAGTAGAGTCTATATCTGTTTTTACGCCAAATAAGCCGGATTTAATTTTGAAATAAGAATCACGTTTTACATTTTCTTTTAAAATAGTATTTAGTTTTTCTTCGTAGGTCTCAAAACTCATTTCTGCGCTTTTATCATATAGATGCGATGCCTTAATAATATCTATTTTTTGCTTATCCTTTTTACCTGGTATGCCGTATGAGTTTGCTAAAAGCTCAGTGTAATCGTCTGCGTTTTTCGGTATGGCAGCAATTAAACTATCTATAAATTGTTGATTAAATTCAGGAATAGTAGATTCGTTAACCTCAACATCACTTTTTATTAAATTTTGAAAGGAAGAAGCGCGGTAAAATAATTTTCTTTTAATAAAATTATAATCATAATTGTTTGCTAAGTTTTCTTGTACTTTCTCAATAATTTCCTCTGGAGTATAATTTTTGTTAGAAACTAAAACTTCATCTAATTCCATAGCTTTTGTGCTTAGAAAAACAATGCTGTCTTTAAAGTTTTTAGCGAGAAATTGTTTGGTTTCGTAACCTAAACATCTAATTTTTAAAGAATCTTGCTTGGCCGATTTTTTATTCAAATAAATAAGAAAATCGCCATTAGAGTTACTAATAACACCCGAGTTATCATTAATTGAAATAGTAGCATACGGAATAGGTTCTTGCGTAAGAGAATCTAAAATTTTGGCACTTAGCGATTCTTGTGAGTGGCCGTAAATTGATAGTAAACCGATGGCAATAAAAATGTAGAAATGTTTCATGTATCTTGTTGTTTCTTATAAAAGTAGACGAATTACCGAACCATTTGTAACATTTAATTTTTCTTTAAGTGAATTTTATAAGTTTTTAACACGGTATTAAAACTCTGTTAAACAAGATGGTATAACAGGATTTAACCTTATTTTATTTTGAAATAAAAAATGAAATTAGAATCAATTAGAGATGAATTTGTCTAACTATTCTGTGTCGCAATATGCTTTAAATAGTAGTGGTTTAGTTTTTCTGGAGAAGCACCAAGACGCTTTTTTAAATGAATAGCCCAGAAATGAAATTGAAGCTTACAAATACCATGACTGTTGTATTTTCTAGCTGAGGTTGTTAGCCAGTCTTGCAGCACAACAAATTGCTTACGTTGGTATAATTTGGCAATAAAATCGTTGTCTTCGTAAATGGTGAAATTTTCATCAAAGCCACCAATATCATTAAAAAGAGTATGCGTAACAAATAAGCTTTGGTCGCCACCTCGAGATACTTGCCAATTAAACTGCGTAAACCAACTCGCTAATTTTAACCACCAATGGCTGGAGTCGAATTGCATTTTAAAACAACCTGCAGCGTTGCCGTTTTCTATTGCCGATAATATAAGTTGATCGTATCTATTTGGCGGGAAAGAATCGGCATGTAGAAAGTATAGAATATTACCGTTAGCCTCACTTGCGCCAAGATTCATTTGTTTGGCACGGCCTTTTTCAGAGTTTAAAACTTTAATATTTAATCCTAAATTCTTTATTATCGGTATCGTGCCGTCGGTACTGCCGCCATCGACCACAATAATTTCTGAAATATTGTTTAAAGCAGAACAATCAATAAGATGAAACAACAAGTTTTCAATCGTCTCAGCTTCATTTAAAACAGGAATTATAATGGAGATTTTATTCATTTAAATTCCAGTTATAGTCTTTGTAGCTTTTTTTCGCTTTCGCGGAAATGTCTATGTTACTGTATTGGTTTAGAAAGTCTATGATGTCTCCATCTTGTTTAAAATCTTTAGAAAACCACTGAAATATTTTTGAGATTTTAATGCTGTTTTCCGAAAGTTCGTTACGTTCTGTATCACTTAAAAACTCTTTAGTAGCGTCGGTAAGTTGAGTTTCTAAATTTGAAGCAGTAAACGCAGTGTTTTGTAATTTAGGACAAGACACGGAGGCACAAACTATAGCAAAATGAATACGTGGTTCGTCCATTTTACGCAGTATTTCATGCTCAATATCACTTAAATTAAACCATTTGTCTCCTAGTTTCCAAAAACGTTGATCCCATGGTTTATCAATATCTTTTATACTTTTTAAAGGGTAGTTTTTTAGAATTAAATCTACCGTTAATGCATTGTATGCATTTATCCAAAAGGCAAGTATTTCTTCTCTAGAAAGTGATGTAAAGCTAGCGTCAGTATAGATAAGGTTTAAACCTTGTATATAACTCAGTAGTTTCGCTTTATCCGTTTTAAAGGCTTTGTAGTTTACCTGTCCAGCATCCGAAACATGTTTTTGTAATAAGTCATTCCATAATGTGTGAGTAGCTACTATTTCTTTTTTAGTAATTTCTTCAATAATATCGGTTTGGCTTGCTGTTTCTTGGGGAGTGTTAATAGCAGGAGTTTCTGCTTCGCTACTTTCTTTAATAAGTTTTGTTTCTTCTATCTTTTCCGGTTCAGTGTTTACTGCTGGTAGGGAAGAAGGAGTGGTTTGTTCTGGTGCTTTGGTAACAGCTTTATTAGCGCTGCAAGCGAGCAAAAAAAAACTAAAACTGAAGTAAATTAAATATTTCATTTTTTTAACGGATAAAGTTCTTGATTTAAAAAATCTTTCGGGAACTTCTCATCATCCTCAAAACCTAATTCAATATCTCTACCATCGTGAGGGATATAGTCGGTTTTAAAAATGTAGTCCCAAATACTTAATGTTAGTCCGTAATTAACACCGAACCTAACATCTTTTGGTAAGCTTTTAACATGGTGCCAAATGTGCATTTTGGGGTTGTTAAACACGTATTTTAAAATACCATAATCCCAACCTAAATTGGCGTGATTTAAATGACCAATAGCAATGCTGAAAAAATAAACAATAGCAACATCTTGCGCGCTGTAATTGGCTATTAATGCTAAAGGAATATAGAGTAACGATTTGTAAACCACAGGCTCCATCCAATGATAACGTAGGTGTGCGGCAAAGCCCATTTCTTTTACTGAATGATGGACTTTATGGAAATTCCAAAAGAATTCAAAACGGTGCAGTAATCTATGCGTGTTCCATTGCACAAAATCGGAAACTAGAAAGAAAATAACTAAGCCGAGCCATTTTGGTAAATCTTCAGCATCAAAAATCTGCAAATCTTTTAGAGATAAGCCTATCATTTTTAGAGTATCATTTAAAAACTCTGCAGCAGTATTAGAAAGTGCAATTAGAATAATGAGGTTTAAAAGAAAGAAATTGAAGAACATGTAAAACGTATCTAACCAAAAGTCTTTTCTAAAAATAGATTGATTTTTCCGCCAAGGAAAAACAATTTCTAATACCCAAACAATAAGAGAAATGGCTATTAAGCCATAAAAATAGTTATCCCAGTTGTTTTGAAATAGAATCTCGTTTTTAAGATAATTCCAATAACCAGAATAGGCGTTTTTTATTATGTCTAGGTATTTATTCATATAAAACTAAATAATCTAATCTTGATTATTAAAGTAAATCAAACACGCGTAAAGCATAGTCTTAAGCTCAATTATATACCAAATTGCTTTTTGTCTTTGTATATTTTAAATAAATTATAAGCAAATGATACACCGGCTATAATCCATATACCTCGATAAAGCCAAATGTTTATTTTCATATCGAAAAGCACGCCGTATTTTTCGTCTAATAGAAAACTAGTTAGTACTTTGTATATGGATAAAGCGAGTATAATTACGGGTATTAATATTTTCAATTTAGAGTGTTTTTATCAATTCTTTAAAAAGTGTAATCATTTCGGGTTCAGCTTTGGCAGCCATAGCTATAATTTCACTAATATCTACAGGTTGTAAGTTGTTTGGGTCGCACTCATCGGTTAGTACCGAAATAGCTGCAGCTTTTAAGCCTAAATGGTTAGCAACAATAATTTCTGGAACGGTGCTCATACCAACAGCATCGGCACCAAGAATTTTTAACATACGGTATTCTGCGCGTGTTTCTAATTGCGGTCCAACTACACTAGCGTAAACACCTTCGTGAAGTTTTATGTTGTTAGCTTTAGCAATGGCTTTAAATTTGTTGTTAATAGCAACATCGTAGGGTAGACTCATATCAGCAAAACGTTCACCTAGCAATTCAACACCTTTAAATGCTAAAGGAGAGCTACCTTGTAAGTTTAAATGGTCGTCGATGAGCATAAGTTCACCCTTTTTATAATCTAAGTTTATAGCGCCCGATGCGTTAGAAACCAATAAGGTTTTTATACCTAATTTTTCCATTATACGCACAGGATATGTTACATCTTGTAACGAGTAACCTTCGTATATATGAAAACGGCCTTGCATTATAATAACCTTTTTGCCTTCTAATTCTCCATAAATTAGTTTGCCTTTATGAAACTCTACTGTAGCAGTCGGGAAATTTGGAATGTGATTATAGCTTACTTCTTTTATGATGGTTATTTCATTTACAAGCTGGCCTAATCCGGTACCAAGAATAATGCCTATTTCTGGGCTTTCAAATCCTTTTCCTTTTAAGTAATCTACGGTTTCTTCTATAAATTTAATCATGTAATTGTTTTAGTTTTTCTTGTAATTCCGTGTTAGACTGATAAAATTTTGAAGCTATTAAATCTTCAAAAGTATCAATATCATTTAAGGTCTCTAAAGTACTAAAACTTACTCGGTTTTCTTTTAATTCGCTAAGCGTTTCTTCTAATAAATTATCCTGACTCCATGGTTTGTTTTGAAATACAAAATCGTGGAATTTAGAAAAACCAACAAGATAGTAACCTCCATCTTCAGCTGGGCCAAAAACGACTTCGTTACTCTTTAATGCTTGTAATCCGGCGTTAATTTGAAACTCGGTAATATCTGGTAAATCGGAACCAATTAGTACAATTCTATCATAACCATCTTCAAAACCTTGTTTGAAAGCATGACTCATGCGGTCTCCTAAACTTTCGCCTTGCTGTACGGCTTTAACGTTGTTTTTCCAGGTGGTTTCTACTACAGCTTCAGAAAAATAAATACGCTTATCTGCTTTAATATTTTTAATAGCTTTTTCTGTAACGTCTACCAATTGGGTATACACATCAAAAGCACCTTGATTGCCAATTGTAGCTGCAAGCCTGGTTTTTACTTTGCCTAGTTTTATGTTTTTTACAAAAACAATAACGAGTTCTTTATTCATATACTTTTATTCCTTTTTGTAACCACTTACTCCATGTTTTATTGAAGGTATGGATACTATCTGTTTCTTTTTCTTGTTTATTATAAACGGGGAAATCGTTGCTTTTCCATTGAAAAATACCGCCGTATAAATTTTCTACATGTTTATATCCTGCTTTTTTAAGACTGTCTGCAATAGATTCCGATCGAATACCAACGGAGCAATACACTACTATTTTGGTGTCTTTATTCGGTACTTTTTTGTAAACACTATCTATTTTAAAATGATCGTAACCAACGTGAATAGCATTTTTTAAGTGGCTGGTTTCGTACTCTTTTAGTTCTCTAGAATCGAGAATTATAGCATTGTTTTTTGGCATCGCTAATTCTTGTACACTTATGTAAGGCACACTATTATCGTTGTATTGTTTTAATAGTTTGTCAATTGACTTTTGAGCAAACATAGAAAACCCATGCAGGATTAATAATAAGAATAAGCTTTGCTTCATGTCGATTTAGTCTCTCAAATTTAATAAAATTACATTTGGTAGTGATTTTGATTAAATAATATTAACGCCAAAACCTTGTAAGCCACTTTCAATGGCTGGTAAAATCTCGGTGTTGTCCCAAATACCGGTAACAATAGTTCTTGCATATTCTTCTGGAAGCGAATCGTTTAACATGAGTTTGTTTGTTAATCTGTAATTGTAATTTAAACTATAATGTTTAAAACTGAATGTGTTTTGCGAATCGTCTAAAATAGCATACCATACGTTTGGGCTACCATCGTTTGCAGGCATGCCAATAACACCTGGGTTTAACCATAGTTTATCGTCGTGCTTATCTTGAAAAGGTAATCCGCAATGTCCGCCAATAACAACATCGAATTCATTGCCGTTAAAACTTGGTGCTTTGGCATCCCAAGGCGTGGATTTAAAAATAAATTCTGATGTATTTTCAAAAGAACCATGAACGACTAAAACCTTTCGGTTCGAATAATTAAACGTAATATGATCGGGTATGGAACTAATGAAGCTTAGCGAATCTTTAGAAAGTTTGCTTTGTGCATAAGGGTACCATTGTTGTGAAAAACCATCACATCGAGATCCTTTTCTAAAATCGCAACCACAATCTGTCGCGCCTTCGCTAAGTTGTACTTCTACATTACCCGCAATACTTTTGGCGTTCCATATTTTAAATAGCTGTACGGTTTCTTCGGGCTGTGCACAATAACCAACAATATCTCCGGTACAGATGCAATGCTCTGGCGGAATATTTTCTTTATCGGCAATTTGTTTTAGCGCTTCTAGGGCTTGAAGGTTGCTGTAAACACCTCCAAAAAGTAAAACTTTACCAGAAATTTGACCTAATTCTTCTATTTTTTTATCCATTTTGGAATAATATATAATGTGATACAACTTAAAACGCCCCAGAAATTAATCCAAAGTAAATCGGCATATTTTCCTTTAGTGAAAATGAGTGATTCTGGGAATATGTTTAAAACTAAAATGATACCGAAAACTAATCCACAACTTACGCTGAGGTAATAACTTATTTTAGGAACATCTATATTCCAGAATAGAAATACAGGCGTTAAACCAATAACCATAGTTCCAGATATGGTTGTAGCCGATAATATTTCAGCATCTAAAAACACAGGAATTGTGCCTAAAACAGCTATAATTACCATGGAAACACGACCAAACGTTACATTTTTGCCTAAGTTTAAATCGATTGATAATAATTTTGAAAAGGATGAAAACGTAGAGTCTAAAGTAGAAGCAGCCGAGGTAATCATAATAAAATTTATAATAAGTAAAATGAATACTCCAAATATTTTACCGACTTCTACAGCGGCTTGCCCTTGTATATTTTGAGTTTGGGCATAAACGCCAATGATGCTAAATAAAATAATGCAAAGCGCACCCAAAACACTAGCGATTAAAAAGCTTCTTCTTGTAACTTTAGGTGAACTTATAAATGCTCTATCTGTAAGAACAGGATCGTGAAATGGATAACTAAAGGATTGAATAATGGCTGCGAAAAATAAGTTTAAACCCAACTCAAAACTCCATGTTCCAGATGAAACAATATCTTGATTTGAAAAGTCTTCGAGTGAAAATATATGATATAAAATAATGAATAGTAACACCGAAAACAACCCCATTTGGATAACGTCGGTAAAAATAGAACTACTCAATCCGCCTTTTAATGCGTAAGCTAAGGTTAGTAGCGTAAATAGAAGTATGGACCAGTAATAAGGAGAACTTCCTGTTTCGCCAAAGTAGCTGCCAATAACCATGGTGTTGCTCCATACTTCGTTAAAAAGTCTAAAAGCAATTAAAATTGAAAAAATAGCCATGGCACCTTTTCCAAATTTTGTAGTTAAAAAGTGGTGAATACTCTCGAAACCACCTTTAACTCTTAATTGATAAAGTAAAATACCTGCTACAGCAAAAGATAGATAATACCCAGCATAAGCAACACCACCAACTAAACCAAATTGCAAACCAAGGTTGGCTGCATTGGTAATGCTTTTAGCAAAAATCCATGAGATTATTAGGCTTCCGGTTAAAACTACGGAGCCTGGTTTTTTTAACCTTTTGGTTGCTTTAAAAAACTGATCTGTTGTTTTAGCAAATGGCGATAAAAAAAATAAAATTAAACTCGATATTATAATTAATCCCCATTGCCATGTTATTGTGTCTATATTATTCATTCCACCATACGGGTATGTTAATGCTATTGTTATCTGTGTTTATTGCGGCTTTAGCGTAATTTTCTGCATTTAAAGTTTCTTCTTCTGCAGGGTAAGGCATGCGCATAGGAATAAGGTCGTTATTTAAACTAGCCGAAATTGTTTTTAATTCAGGAAATCCGGTTCGGTTATATTCAATCCAACCTTCGTAACCGTTTATAATATTTGCAATCCATTTTTGAGTTATTATTTGCTCTAAAGGCGTTTTGTCGGTATTATAATAAGCGGCTTGTTCTGTGAGGTAATTGGCTGGTAAAGCAGTGTTCCAATATTCGAAAGCTAAAGCGACACCATTGTTATAGAGCTGTTCTGCACCGGCAGTAATTAAATTCTTTTCAGCAGCTTCGGCTAGAGCAAATTTCACTTCCCAAGCGGTTATAAAATTAGCATCTAAAGTTGAGGTATCGTCTCTAAAAGCGGTTCCTGCTAAAGAGTAGTCTGCTAGTTTTGGTGATGTTGAGGTCGCGTCAATTCCATTTAGTAATCCGTTAAATTCACTGGAGTTTGAGTTTGAAAAAGGTTGGAATAAAGTGCTTATACGGGTGTCATTCAAATCCGTTAGAATATCTTCCATAGTTTCAGAAAGTACAAAGTTGGTGAAATCTCCAATTCTTAATTGTGCCAATCTAAAGCTATTTGGGTCTGAATTTGTAAAGTTGAAAATAGCGTTTTCTGAATTTTCTTTGATATAATTATCAGCATCATAAATGGCTTGTAATTCCGCAGAAACATCCGATTTATTCGAAATACGTATCAGGTGTTTGATTTTTAATGAATTTGCAAAACGTACCCAACCTTGTAAATCTCCATTGAATAAAATATCGCCTTCTAATGAAATAACATCTGTGTAGTTTTCAATTGCTGCAATACCTTTATCTAGATTATCTAGAATGCCACCTTCGTTTAGGTAAATATCTTCTTGATTATCATAACTTGGTGTTACGGTAATTGTCGTGCCATTGAAAGCTTCAAAATAGGGTACATCACCAAATAAATCGGTTAAGCCAGCTGCCATATAGGCTTTAAGAATAAGAGCAGGGCCTTCGTAAACTTTAAAAGCATCAACGGTTCTGGACTGATTTAAAATAATTTCATTGTCCCGTAAATTGGTGTAAAATATAGACCATGGGTTGCCTCCTAATTGAGGTGATTTAAGCGCATGTCTATCGAATAAATTAAAGCCTAAGGCTGTTCGGTGTTGCGATAATAAATCCCCAGCAACAAAACCTTCATAACTCATTTCTTCGCCATAATTATAAATAACTTGGCGCAGCAATAAACTTGGTTGTACCGAAACAGGCGCGTTTGGGTTTGTATTAATATTTTGAAAGTCGTTCGTACAGCTAGCTATAGTTAGTAGACTTAAAAAGGACAATATGTATAGTATGTTTTTCATGAATAATATTTTTAATTTCCGTTAAAACGAAAATGAACTTTTAAAAATCAATGCCCACTTTTAAACCAAAACTTCGGGTGGTGGCATAGCTTAAATCTTCAACACCACTTACAAAACCATTGCCTTGTACGGCAAGTTGTTCTGGGTCAAAATGAGGGTTTTCAGTAATAGCAAATAGATTGTTTCCTGTAAAAGAAAGTGTTAATGCGGCACCGTTAGTAAGTCCTAGAACACCTTCATTTAGTTTAAAACTGTACCCCAAAGCAAATTGACGTAGTTTTAAAAATGAGGCATCATATACATTGTTTTCTTCATGATTTCTGTTGTAAAATTGTCTATAATAACTTTCAGCAGTAAGGGCAACGGTGTTGGGTAAACCTGTATTGATGTTCACGCCTTGGGCTACAATGCCTTCTTCTGGTCTAAATGCTGTTTCGGATAATTGACCGCCAACGTTTCCTAAAGCGCGAGTTCTTGAAACCATTTCTCCGCCTTGTCTCCAATCGAATAAGAAACTCATATTCCAATTCTTGTAGTTGAAATTGTTGTGCCAACCTAAAGTGAAATCAGGATTGTAATTACCTAGTTTTTTTAAGGTGTTATCTTCTATGAAATCGCCGCCATCACTAATAATAAATTCACCACTTTCATTTTTGGAGTATCCCGTTCCGTAGAAATCGCCTAAAAGCCCACCTTCTTCAACTTGAAACCAAACGGTTTGGTTTGCGCTATCGTAAATTCGGCTAAAAGCTAGAGTTAATCTACCATCGTTTTGTGGTAAATTTTTAACAGTAGATTTATTGGTTGCAAAATTAAAGGTAGAATGCCATGTGAGATTTTCAGTTTTAATTGGTGTTATGCCAAGTACAATTTCAACACCTTTACTATTTACAGTTCCTCCGTTTACTACTTGCTCATTATAGCCTGAAGAGGTTGCAATAGGTAGTGAAATAATTTGATCTTTAGTATCAGCATTGTAATAAGTGAAATCGAAACTTAATCGGTCTTTAAAGAAACGGAGGTCTGTACCAATTTCAAAACTTGTGGTTTGTTCTGGTTTTAAATTGGCGTTAGGTATAAAGTTTTGATCACTAAAAGTCGGCTCACCATTAAAAGTGGTTTGCGAAACAAACGTTCCTGAGGTTTGGTATGGACTCGTATCATTTCCTACTTGAGCAAGACTCGCGCGTATTTTTGCGAAAGATATGGCATGAGGTAGTTTTACTACATTAGATAAAATAAAACTAGTAGAAACCGATGGGTAAAAAAACGATGTTCCATCTACAGAAAAAGGAGTGGCTAGTGCGCTAGACCAATCGTTTCTGCCGGTAACATCTAAATATAAAAAGTTTTTGTAGCCTAATTTGGCAATACTGTAAAGTGAGTTAATACGCTTTTTACTTTTAAATTGAAAAACTTCAATAGGAGAAGCAGCGTTATTAAGACTGAAAATTCCTGGTTGCGCTAAATTAACCGTTTGCGATTGTTTGGTAGATGCCGTTTGATTTAAGCGATTACCACCAGCTGAAAAATCAAAAGAGAAATCGCCAAATTCGTTGTTGTAATTAATTAAGAAATCGGTATTAACTTCTCTGTATGTAACATCATGTTCCGCGTAAGCACCGTTTTGAAAACGATTACTACTGAAGTTTCTAATCAGTTGGCGCGTTTCACTATTGTAATCCATACCTGTTCTAAGCGACACGCTTAAATGATTGGTTAGTTCCTGTTTTATGGCAATATTCCCGAAAATTCGATCACGCTGAAAAGCATTTTTGTTTTCATATAAAATAAAATAAGGATTATCGAAAAAGGCATAGTTAAACGCGTATTGTTGCACACCTTCTAAACCGGGTTGCCAATAGCTTTTTAAATTATCGATGTTGAGCGATCGTGGGCCCCAAGCCACTAAAGAATAATTCACGTTTTCACTGCCATAACCATTAGATGGTCGGTTATCGCTACTAGAGTTTACATAACTAAAGGAGCTGTTAATTTTTGTTTTATCGCTGGGTTTAAAATTAAGTTTTGTAGCAACAGTTTGGCGATCTAGATTTACACCAGGAATAATAGATTCACTTCTTAAATCGGTGAATGATAATCTATAGCTACCATTATCAAAACCATTTGATATTGAAATATTATTCGTGGTAGTAACTCCTGTTTTATAGAAATCTTTTAGATTGTCTGGGTTAGAGTTAAACGGTGTCGCAGTTATAGGCAATCCGCTGTATAACGATGTATCGCCACCTCTAACAAAACTACCATCGGCAAGTTGTACGGGGCTATCAAATTGAGGTATTAAAATACCTTCATCTAATTTTGGACCCCAAGAATAAGTTAAGTTATCACTAGTTCCTCCACCTAGACCATCTACAAATTCAAACTGTCCAGATTGTCCTTGTCCGTATGTGTTTTGAAATTCAGGAAGTTTAAAAGCAGAATCTAGGGTTACCGATGTATTTAAACTCACTCTAAAACTTTTTTGCTTGTTTCCGTCTTTGGTTTTTATTACAATAACACCGTTTGCAGCCCGTGTGCCATAAAGTGCGGCAGCATTAGCGCCTTTTAAAACAGTAACCGATTCTATATCATCAGGGTTAACTTCCATGGCGCCATTTCCAAAATCTATTTCTTGAAAACCCGCCGCAGCTTGGTTGGTGAAATTAAAAACAGTTTCGTTGTTAATAGGTGTGCCATCTACCACAAAAAGTGGATTGTTATTAGAGAAAGATGCTTCGCCTCTAATAGTGATTTTAGAGGTTGATCCAACTCCCGTTGCGCCTTGTGTAACCGTAACTCCTGCTAATTTGCCTTGTAGGTTATCCAAAAAATTAACCGTTTTTACTTCTGTTAAATCATTAGATTTAATAGCTTGTACCGAGTAGCCTAGCGCTTTGGTATTTCGCTTTATGCCTAAGGCGGTTATAACAACTTCGTTAAGCGCAGCGGCATCTTCGGTTAAACTTACGTTTATAATTGTTTTATTTTCGGTTGAAATTGTTTCGGTTTTATACCCTAAAAATGAAAATTGTAATGTTTTTGTTTCTGTTGAAATTTCAATAGAGTAATTTCCATTTTCATCGGTAATAGTACCTGTTGTGTTGCTCGTTATATTTACAAAGGCTAAAGGAGCGTTGCTTTCCTTGTCTGTAACACGACCAATTATCGTAGTTTGCGCATGCGCAAAACCATATACGGTAAATAGCATGCATAGTAAAATATGCTTCATTTAATTGAATAAAAGTTAGATAAACCTTCGAGAAGATTTAAAAGAATAATAAGATTTATTGTAAATGAAGTAGAGCAGGAGAGCCCTTGTTGTGTTGCCTTTTTAAGGTGAAGTTATTAAAGGCTGAAATATGGTAAGCTATTATTTTAGTTGAAATTGAAATAGACTGAAGTAAAATAGATTTAATAGCAGCCGAAATGCTTTTGAACCTATTTAAAACACGTTCTATATCGGAAGCATTATCAATATCGGTTAATACTTCTAAATAATGAATTTTGGTGTTGTTAGAAGCTAATGCTTTCGATATGCTTCTATTTAAGCCCGTTGTTTGCCAAGGTAATTTTAAAAAAGTGTCTTTGTTGAACAGTTGCTTTTTTAAGCCCATTAAATAAAAACCACCATCTGTAGAAGGACCTAAAACAACATGATTATGTTTTAGCTTCTCGGCAGTTTTTAAAATATGTTTAGCTGTTAAATGTGGCGTATCATTCCCAATAGTAATAATGGCCTGATACCCTTTGTTGTAAATAGATTGAATGGCGTTTGTAAAACGTTCGCCAAAATTTGCTCCAACTTGTTGGTTTTCGCTTAGATGAAAATAAGGTAAGCCTGTTTTTTTTGCAATGTTTATAGTTTGAAGGTTTAACGCTTCAAACAAACCGCTTGTTGAGGATAATGGTTTTGATACCATCTCCTTTTCAGCAGAGTTCGCAAAAATTAATATGGCTACTTTATGGTCTTTCATCTGTTATGCAACAACGCCTTGACAGCTACTTCCTGCACCTGCGGTACATCCGTAACAATGTTGAGAAATTACAATGTCTCTGCCTTCTAAAAGTTCTTCATTGTATTCGCTAATGTGTTTTGCTTTACTATTTACAGGTAAATTAAGCATTTGATTAAAATCGCAATCAAATAAATAACCATCCCAACTTATAGATAATGTATTGGTACACATTACGTTTTCTACAGCAGAAGGATTATAAGCTTCTACTAAAGAATACATATAATCTTCATAGTTTTCTGAAGCAATAAGGAAATCTAAAAATCTTGCGATTGGTAAATTTGTAATTGCAAATAAATTATGAAAATCAATATCGAAATCTTCTTTTAAAGCTTTTTTGAAATCTTTTTCCATTGAAGCTTGATCGCCTGGTAAAAAGGCTCCCGACGGATTGTAAACTAAATCTAAACGTAAATCGCTACCTGGCATACCGTAACCAATAGCGTTTAAATCTTGAAGTGCTCTAATAGATTTATCGAAAACACCATCACCACGTTGTTTGTCTGTTTTCCCGCGTGTCCAGTGTGGCATAGAGCTCACCACGTGTACATTGTGTTTTTTAAAGAATTCTGGTAAATCGTAGTATTTTTTGTTGGCTCTAATTATGGTTAGGTTAGAGCGCACAATAAAATCTTTAATGCCTGCTTTTGCAGCTTCTTCTACAAACCATCGGAAATCAGGATTCATTTCTGGAGCGCCACCTGTTAAATCTAAAGTGTGTGCACCTGTGTTTTTAATAACCTCTAAACATTCGCGCATGGTATCACGCGTCATGATTTCTTTACGATCTGGTCCGGCATCTACATGGCAGTGATCGCAAACCTGGTTACACATGTAGCCTACGTTTATTTGTAGCACTTCTAATTTTTTCGCTTTAAGCGGAAATTGGCCGGTTTCGGAAATTTTATCTTTAAAGGTTGGTAATTCTCCATTTTTGAAAATACCATTCGATAAAATATCGAGTTGCCTATTGCTATTTGCTAAGTCGCTTTCGCGTTTTTTTAGAGACTTTGTTGCCATTAATAGTTTTTATAAATTAAGATACTGTTTGCTTTGTGAAACAGTATTTGGCGGATGCGTGCGTTAGGGATTGAGGCATTTGTTGAAGCTCTTTTTGTGTTGTTGCGCTTATGCAACACAAAAAAGCGACTGCCGAAAGCCCGACCCTTTTCGGGTAACGCCCAAAAATTTCTATCCGTCTAATTTGTTTACTTTATTCATCATTTGTACGCCGTGCACTAGGGTTGCGCCGCTTTTTATGGCTGCGCCTACGTGTATGGCTTCCATCATTTCTTCTTTGGTTACGCCGCGTTGCAAGCCATCTTTGGTGTAAGCGTCTATACAGTATGGACATTGCTCGGTGTGAGCAACGGCAAGTGCGATAAGTGATTTTTCGCGGGCTGTTAACGCTCCTTCTTCGAAAACTTTTCCGTAATACTCAAAAAATTTCTCGCCTAAATCTTTGCTCCATTCGGTGATTTTTCCAAATTTTCTTAAATCGGCTGGGTCGTAATATGTTTTTTGCATGATTTTATTTTTTACGAAATAATGAAATCTATTTGTAATTGTCGAGGACTTTCGTGATTCTTAACAAAAAAAGACTCAAATATTTTGAGTCTTTTTTTATAATTGGTGGTTTTATAATATAATAAGGTGCTGTTATTCCTTAATTAAACTTCTAGAAATAACGATTTTTTGTATTTCTGAAGTGCCTTCGTAAATCTGTGTTATTTTGGCATCACGCATTAAACGTTCTACGTGATAATCTTTTACAAAACCGTTGCCACCGTGTATTTGCACAGCTTCTACAGTGTGTTCCATAGCGACTTTACTTGCGTATAGTTTTGCCATGGCGCTAGATTTATCGTAATTCAAGCCTTGGTCTTTATCCCAAGCAGCTTTCATAACGAGCATACGTGCCGCTTCAATATCGGTATACATATCTGCTAATTTGAACGCTATAGCTTGGTGATTGCAAATTTCGGTACCAAATGCTTTACGCTGTTTGGAGTATTTTAATGCCAGTTCAAAAGCGCCAGAAGCAATACCTAAGGCTTGTGCGGCAATACCAATACGTCCGCCAGAAAGCGTTTTCATGGCAAAACGGAAACCAGAACCATTAACACCAATACGGTTTTCTTTAGAGACTTTCACATCGTTAAATTGAAGTGTATGTGTGTCGCTACCGCGAATACCAAGCTTATCTTCTTTTGGTCCAATATGAAAGCCTTCGGTACCTTTTTCAACTATAAAAGCGTTTATACCATGCGAACCTTTGTCGCGATCGGTTTGTGCAATTACGATATATACATCAGCACGACCACCGTTTGTAATCCAGTTTTTTGTACCATTAATAACGTAATGGTCACCATGATCTATAGCAGTTGTTGCTTGCGATGTAGCATCACTACCAGCCTCGGGCTCACTTAGGCAAAAAGCGCCTACAAATTCACCTGTAGCTAGTTTTGTTAAATATTTTTGTTTTTGTTCTTCACTACCATAAGCTTCTAGGCCGTAACAAACTAAAGAGTTGTTTACGGAAACTATTACAGAGGCCGAGGCGTCTATTTTAGATAGTTCTTCCATAATTAACACATACGAAATGGCATCCATACCGCTTCCGCCGTATTTTGGATCTACCATAATGCCTAAAAAGCCTAATTCACCCATTTTTTTAACGAGAGATTGCGGGAATTCTTGTTTGTTGTCGCGTTCAATTACGCCAGGAAGTAATTCGGTTTGAGCAAAATCGCGAGCAGCGTCGCGTATCATAATATGTTCTTCTGAGAGTTTAAAATCCATAATTCGTAATTAAAAGGTGTTAAAAATGTAAAAAATGTTTTCAAATATAGGTTTTTAGTGTGAATATTTCAATGGGTATTGTTATTTTTACATCCGATGGAAAAAAAAGAATATCATGTTGTCGGCGTAATGTCCGGAACATCTCTTGATGGCATAGATTTAGTTGAAGCCAAATTTGTTTTTAATGGTACATGGCATTTTGAAATTATTTGTGCCGAAACAATTAGTTATTCTCAGGCTTGGCACACGAAGTTGAAAGGCTTGGTGGATTGCTCTTTAGAAACTTTGAAGTTAATTGATGGCGATTATACTGTTTTATTGGCTGAGGTTATAAAAACCTTTATCTCAAAAAATAATATTAAAAATATTGATGCAGTTTGTTCTCACGGACACACGGCTTTACATAGACCCGAAAATAAATTAACCTATCAAATAGGAAATAAACCTATTTTGGCAAAACTTATAAACGAAAAGGTGGTTTGCGATTTTAGAGTGGAGGATGTTGAGCTTGGTGGGCAAGGTGCTCCTTTAGTGCCTATTGGGGATCAATTATTGTTTCCTGAATACGATTTTTGCTTAAACCTTGGTGGTTTTGCTAATATTTCTACCCAAATAAAAACGGAACGTATCGCTTATGATATTTGTCCGGTTAATATTGTGCTTAATATATATGCGCAAAAACTAGGTTTTAATTATGACGATGGCGGAAAAATTGCAGCATCGGGTAATTATATGTCCGATTTGGGTAATCAGCTTAATCATTTAGAGTTTTATAAAGAAACTCCTCCAAAATCTTTAGGCTTAGAATGGGTTAATAAAAATGTACTCCCTTTAACTGAAGCATCTCAAGCTAGTGAAAAGGATATTTTGCGTACATGTTCTGACCATATAGCAGAACAAATATCGAATGTAATAAAGTCTGGAGCAAAAGTTTTGGTGACGGGTGGTGGTGCTTATAACGATTATATTATTTCGAAAATTAAATCTAATATTGGAGCAGAAATTATTATTCCGAATGCCGATTTAGTGGAGTTTAAAGAGGCGTTAATTTTTGGTTTTCTAGGCATCTTAAAACTTCGGAATGAAGTGAATTGCTTACAATCGGTTACCGGAGCATCAAAAAACCATAGTTCTGGGAGAATTTATTCATAAAATAACGAAAATTTAATCTCACAAGATTTCTAGTTTTTTTATATTTGTTACTTATCATTAATAATTTAAAATTTTACATAAAATGAATCAACTTTAGCTACAGATATCGAAGAACTACTCGTAGAGCGTAAGCTAAAAAGAATATAATTTATTGAAATTTTAAAATATACAAATTAATGAAAGCATTACTAAAAAAGTACGAAGATAAAGCACCTGAAATAATATTTAACTGGAAAGACTCTGAAACCGAAGCAGAAGGTTGGGTTGTAATAAACTCATTGCGAGGTGGAGCAGCCGGTGGGGGAACACGAATGAGGAAAGGGTTGGATATGAACGAGGTATTGTCTTTGGCAAAAACCATGGAGATTAAATTTACCGTTTCTGGTCCTGCAATTGGCGGAGCCAAATCGGGAATTAATTTCGATCCAAAAGATTCAAGAAAAAAAGGTGTTTTGGAGCGTTGGTACGCTGTGGTTTCTCCTTTGCTTAAAAGTTATTACGGAACTGGAGGCGATTTAAATGTAGATGAAATACATGAAGTTATTCCAATAACCGAGCAAAGTGGTGTTTGGCATCCGCAAGAAGGTGTTTTTAACGGACACTTTAAACCTACGGAAGCTGATAAAATAAATAGAATAGGACAATTAAGACAGGGGGTAATAAAGGTTATTGAAAATCCCGATTTTTCACCAAGTGTCTCAAGAAAATATACCATAGCCGACATGATTACTGGTTTTGGCGTTGCCGAAGCTGTAAAACAATACTACACTATTTACGGTGGGTCTGTAAAAGGAAAACGTGCTGTAATTCAGGGTTTTGGGAATGTTGGAGCGGCAGCTGCATTTTATTTGTCTCAAATGGGTGCAAAAGTGGTTGGAATTATCGATATTGCAGGTGGTTTAATTAATGAAGAAGGTTTTACTTTTGAAGAGATAACAAAGTTGTTTTTAGCCAAAACAGGGAACACCCTAGAGGCCGAGAATTTAATACCTTTCGAGACGATAAACCAAGACATTTGGAAGTTACAAACTGAGATATTCGCACCTTGTGCAGCATCAAGATTAATCACTCAAAATCAAATTGATGAGATGATAAATAGTGGGTTGGAGGTGATTTCTTGTGGGGCTAATGTTCCTTTTGCAGATAAAGAAATATTTTTCGGTTCCATTATGGAGCACACCGATAGTCGCGTAAGTTTAATACCCGATTTTATTTCTAACTGCGGTATGGCAAGAGTGTTTGCTTATTTTATGGAACGCCGCGTACAAATGACAGATGAGGCTATTTTTAATGATACCTCTGATAAAATTAGAGAAGCGATAGAAAAAGTATATTTAAAAAATAAATCTAAAACAGAAATAAGCGCTACGGCTTTCGAGCTTGCGTTAAGTCAATTAATCTAAAAGAAAATCAATTTTAATATTTAATATGGAAGCAGCAATTATTTTAGTATTTGTTTTTGGCTATTTAGCCATAACAATGGAGCATAGTATCAAAATAGATAAATTAATACCGGCCTTAGTCATGATGGCTATTTGTTGGGCTTTAATTGCTTTAGGGCTAGATGGATTTACTCAGTGGTTCGATTCTGCTAACCATAGCTTAATGGAAAATTTTGGAGGTTTACCTTTAAATGATGTTTTAGATGAAAGTGGCCATGTGGTGACTTCTGGTAAAATGAGTTTAATGGAAAACACGTTGTTGCACCACTTAGGTAAAACTTGTGAGATTTTGGTTTTCCTTTTAGGGGCGATGACAATTGTTGAAATTATTGATTATTTCGATGGTTTTTCAACTATTAAAGATTTTATCAAAACAAAGAAGAAAAGTAAAATCCTTTGGATTTTTGCTATTCTAGCATTCATTTTATCTGCAATTATTGATAACTTAACTGCTACTATTGTTTTAATTTCAATTCTTCAAAAAATTGTTAAAGATAGAAGCGTACGTATTTGGTATGCAGGTTTAATTATTATTGCAGCTAATGCTGGAGGTGCTTGGTCTCCTATTGGAGATGTAACAACTACTATGTTATGGATTGGTAAAAAAGTATCAACAGGGCATTTAGTAGGTTATCTATTATTACCATCATTTTTATGTATGGCAGTTCCAACGTTTATCGCATCATTTTTACCAGCGTTTAGAGGAGATTTAGATGTAGAAGAAGTTGTAGAGAAACCAAAATCTAAATTTAGTGGTAAAATGCTTTACTTAGGTTTAGGTGCTATTGTATTTGTTCCAATTTTTAAAATGGTTACACACTTACCTCCTTATGTTGGTATGATGTTATCTTTAGCAGTTGTTGCAATTTTTGCTGAAATATATAGTAATGCTAAGTTTAGCATGACGGATCATGATTCTGAAGAGAGCGAAGCTGCTGCACACCATAGCCCAGTTCACCATTCATTATCTAAAATTGAATTACCAAGTATTTTATTCTTCTTAGGTATTTTAATGGCTGTTGCCGCTTTAGAATCTTTAGGTATCTTATTCAATTTTGCTGGATCTTTACAAGATTCTATGCCAATGTTAGGAACAGAAATTCACCCAGGCGGACACGAAGGTGTTTCCGATTTAGTAGTATTATTATTAGGTGTAGGTTCTGCAGTTATCGATAACGTGCCATTAGTAGCGGCTAGTTTAGGTATGTTTCATGAACCAATGGATAATGAGCTTTGGCACTTTATAGCCTATTCTGCAGGAACAGGTGGTAGTATGTTAATTATTGGTTCTGCAGCAGGTGTAGTAGCAATGGGAATGGAGAAAATTGATTTTTTCTGGTACCTTAAAAAAATTGCTTGGTTAGCCTTAATTGGTTTCTTAGTAGGTGCTGTTGCCTTTATGTTTACAAGAACTTTATTTTAATAAATAGTTATATCGCTTTCGCGGAAAAGTGGCACACATGTTGATTATAGTGTCGTTTCTAGTATAGATTTTAAAACAAAGTGTGAAGGTTTTTGTACTTTGTTTTAAATAGTATCAAGATGACTATAATTTAATATCAAAATAGACGTTATAAAGTTGCAATAAATTAAGATTATATGCTAAACACAATATTACAAAACGCACCAGACAGTGCAGAGGTATTAACAGAGGGAGAACCAGTTGAAAAAACACTCTCGATAATAGAATTAATTAGTAGCGGTGGTTTCGCCGGACAAATTATTATTGCTATTCTATTTTTATTATTAGTAGCTGCTATTTATATTTATTTTGAACGTTTGTTTGCTATTAAAGCAGCATCACAGGTTGATGCTAACTTTATGAACCAAATAAAAGATCATGTCAGTAATGGTAAAATAGAATCGGCACAAGCACTTTGTACACAAGTTAATTCTCCGGTTTCTCGTTTAATAGGTAAAGGAATTTCTAGAATAGGAAAACCTTTAGCAGATATTAATACGGCAATAGAAAACGCAGGGCGTTTAGAAATTTATGGTCTAGAGAAAAACGTAAGTGTATTGGCTACCATTTCTGGAGCTGCACCAATGATTGGTTTCTTAGGAACTGTTGTTGGGATGATCTTGGCGATTTTCGAACTTGCAAATGCTGGAGGAAGTATTCAAATGGATGTTTTGGCTAGCGGACTTTACACAGCCATGACAACTACGGTTGCTGGTTTAATTGTGGGTATTGTTGCTTATATTACTTATAACCATTTAGTGGTTAAAACAGATAAAGTAGTGTATCAAATGGAAGCGAATTCCTTAGAGTTTTTAGACCATTTAAACGAACCTTCTTAATATGAATTTTAGAGGAAGAAATAAAGTTACGCCGGAGTTTAATATGTCGTCTATGACGGATATTGTATTTCTGCTACTTATCTTTTTTATGATTGCTTCCACCTTGGTAACCACCAACGCAATTGATATTTTACTACCAAAAGCGAGTGGTAAAACCGAGAATAAAAAGTCGATAGCAGTTAGTATTAAAAAAGATTTAACTTACTATATAGATCAAAGTAGGGTAGGCGAAAGCGTGCTAGAAACTGAGTTAATTGCGGCTTTATCTAAAAAAGAGCAACCAACCATTGTTTTACGAGCAGAGAAATCTGTACCAGTAGAGCATGTGGTGAAGGTTATGGATATAGCGAATAGAAATAAGTTTAAAGTTATTTTGGCTGTTCAGCCTAACTAATGGCTTAAATTAGGTACTGCGTTTACTATGAAATATTTCAAAACCAAACATGAAAAAGATTCAGCAAAAATAACCACTTTGATAATGGTTATTATTTTGTTGCTACTCTTTGTTGTGGGGCCTCCGTATATGGATCCACCTGAAGAATACGGGGTTGCTGTAAATTTTGGAACTACAGATTTTGGTAAGGGAGACGTGCAACCTAAAGCACCTATAAAATCTGAACCGCGTGAAGTTGAAGAACTTCCTGAGCCAGAACCGGAAGCGGTTCCTGAGCAAGCAGAAGCTGCAAAACCAGCAGAAACAAAAGAAGAGGTTTTAACAGCAGATAATGCGGAAGAGATTGCTATAAAAAAACAAAAAGCAGCTGAAAAAGCTAAAGCACAGGCAGAGGCGAAGGCCAAAGCTGATGCTAAAAAGAAAGCGGAAGCTATCGCTAAAGCGGAAGCTGAACGAGTGGCGAAGGAAAAACGTGAACAGGAAGAAAAGAAAAGGAAATTAGATGCCTTAATAGGTGGTGTTAGTAAATCTGAAGGAACAGAATCTGGAGGAGAAGGAGATGATAATAAGGCAGGAGATAAAGGACAATTAGATGGTAATCCATATGCGCCAAGTTACTTCGGGTCAGGATCTGGAAGCGGTGGTGTAGGTTACGGTCTTAATGGTCGTGGTCGAGCATCTTTCAATACGGTGAAACAAGATTGTAATGAATCGGGACTAGTGATTGTTAAAATTACTGTGAACCAAAGCGGCCAGGTTGTAGAAGCTGAGCCGGGAGTAAAAGGAACTACTAATACAGCTCAATGTCTATTAGAGCCAGCAAAAAAAATAGCGCTTTCTCATAGATGGCCTGCGGACTCTAAAGCACCAGCAAAGCAAATAGGTTTTGTAAAAGTAAACTTCAAATTGGGGCAATAACACATGACGTATAGCGATACTTTAGATTGGATGTTTTCTCAACTGCCAATGTATCAAAGGCAGGGCAAATCGGCTTATAAAGTAGATTTGAGTAATACGGTTTTGCTTATAAACCATTTAGATAATCCACACCAAAATTTTAAAACAATACACGTAGCAGGAACCAACGGAAAAGGTTCTTCTAGCCATATGCTAGCTTCTGTTTTACAAGAGGCCGGTTATAAAGTGGGCTTGTATACTTCGCCTCATTTAAAAGATTTTAGAGAGCGTATTAAAATAAATGGTAAAGAAGTAACTGAAACATTTGTAACAGGCTTTATTGAACGTAATAAATCGTTTTTTGAGGTTAATCAATTATCGTTTTTTGAAATGACGGTTGGTATGGCATTCGAATATTTTTCTGAAGAAAAAGTGGATATAGCAGTTATAGAAGTTGGTTTAGGTGGCCGATTAGACTCTACAAATATTATTACACCAGAGGTTTCAGTAATTACAAATATAGGGTTAGATCATACGCAGTTTTTAGGAAATACTTTAGATGCTATAGCTTTTGAAAAAGGTGGTATTATAAAGCCTAATGTGCCTGTTGTAATAGGAGAGACTCAAGAGGAAACGAAACTTGTGTTTGTAGATTTAGCAACTAAGAATAATACTGATATTACTTTTGCCGATCAGCAAGTATCTAATAATTATGTATCTGATTTAAAGGGAGATTATCAAGTTAAAAATATTCAAACGGTTGTAACTGCCATCAAAATTCTTCAGCATAAAAATTATAATATTTCTACAAGTAATATAAAAGAAGGATTGTCACACGTTGTAAAAAACACTGGTTTATTAGGGCGTTGGCAAGTTTTAAATCAGGAGCCTAAGGTGGTTTGTGATACAGGCCATAACCGAGAAGGTTTAATTTATGTGATGAAACAGCTTTCTAATGAAGTTTATAATCGCCTTCATATTGTATTTGGAGTGGTAAATGATAAAGATTTAGAATCTATAATAGATTTATTACCAAAAAATGCAACTTATTATTTCTGTAAACCAGATATTTCTCGTGGTCTAGATGCAGAAGAATTAAGGGCGTTTTTTAGCAAGTATAATTTAACAGGTAAGAGCTATAAATCAGTAGATGAGGCTTATAAAGTAGCGAAAGAAAAAGCGGAGATCGATGATTTTATTTTTATAGGAGGAAGTACTTTTGTAGTAGCAGAAATAATTTAATTTTTTTCAAAAAAAGTCTTTGTAAAGTCAAAAAGTAGTGTATCTTTGCACCTCCTAATAATTAGGGCGCGTAGCTCAGTTGGTTCAGAGCACTTGGTTTACACCCAAGGGGTCAGGGGTTCGAATCCCTTCGCGCCCACATTAAGTTTAAGATAACATCTTAGACTTTTTTTATACGTAAAAAAGGAGTTTACTCTTTATAATTGTTAGGGCGCGTAGCTCAGTTGGTTCAGAGCACTTGGTTTACACCCAAGGGGTCAGGGGTTCGAATCCCTTCGCGCCCACAGAAATTTAAACCTAAGATGAAAGTCTTAGGTTTTTTTTATGCCAAAAATTAAAGTAAATTCTTCACGAGTGTAATATTTTTACTATTTTAGGATAATCAATCCACTCTCATGAATAGATATAATATTAAAGATACTTATAAAGAAATCTTTAAATCTCACGATAATCCTTCTCTCAAAAAGCATATAGAGAAATTTATTGAGTTGGATACTTACTTGCCTTATAGTTCTACCTTTTTCTGTGTTACTAATACACAAGATTTAACTTTTGAATATATTAGTAAAAATATGACAGCTTGTTTGGGCTTAGATAAAGCCGAATTAAAAGCTCGTGGTATGCGTAATTTTTGGAGTAGAATGCATCCCGATGATTTGGAGCAGTGGCTTCAAGCATTAAATGAATTGATGAATTTTACGTTAACTGAAATTTCCTTGGAAAATAGAGAACGCATGAGTTATACTTGGAATTACCGTTTAAAGAATGCTAAAGAGGAATATGTAAATTTAATACAGACCACGACACCATTAGAGTTCGATAGTGACAATAAGCCTATAATAGGTTTAGCGCATTACACGGTTTTACCAGGCGAGATGGAGATGCAAGTTTGCGCTTCGGCTAAGTTATTAAACTGTAAGGATGAGTATGAAACCGTATATTTTAGTAATTTTTCGCATAAGCTATTAAAAGGTGGTATTAGTAATAGGGAGCGAGATATTATTAGGCTTCTTGTTTTAAATAAAACGAGTAAAGAGATTGGAATTAGCCTCAATATTAGTTCTAATACGGTGGATACGCATCGAAGAAATATTTTAAAGAAACTGAACATATCTTCTACTGGCGAATTAATAGGTATGCTTAAAATGAATAAAAGTCTGCTTTAATAAAAAAAACATCACAATACTCAATTTGAGTATTGTGTAAATTCCATAAAAATATGACCTTTACAGTGCTATTAATTAGTTCTTAGGGAGAATTATTTAAACAGAAGGTGCTTGGTTTTATATCAGGCACTTTTTTTATGCTTAATTTAAAAGTCGTTCTAAGGCCATGCCTCTAGATCCCTTAATTAATATAATAGAATTTTCTACATTTGAAATATGGAATGCAACCTCTAGATCGTTAAAAGATTTATACTTTTTTAATCGATTAGATTTTATATCTGCGTTATAGAAGTTTTCGCCAACTAGAATAATGTGTTCTATATTTAATGATACAGCCATATCTGCAATGTTTTTATGTTCAATCACGGCTTCTGTTCCTAGTTCAAACATATCACCCAAAACGGCAATTTTATTACCTTTTTGTTTTTCAAAATTTAAAAGTGCGGCATGCATACTTGTAGGGTTTGCATTGTACGCATCTAATATTATTTTGTTACTGTCTTTTTCTATAATTTGAGAACGGTTATTGGTAGGTGTATAGCCCTCTATCGCTTTTTTAATGTCGGTAACAGCAACTTTAAAGTATTGGCCTATCGCAATTGCAGCTGCTATGTTATTGAAGTTGTAATCACCTATTAATTGACTTTTAATCTCTTCTTCTTTAAATAGAGAAATAACAAAGGGTTGCGCGTCTTTAAAGCTAATATTAGCATCTGAATTGTTATTTCCGAAGGTAAAACGCGTAGCACTTTCTGTTTTGTCTACTTGTATGCTATCATTAGAGTTTACAAAAATGGTTTTATTATTGGTTATCAGAAAATCGTACATTTCACTTTTCCCTTTAATTACGCCTTCAACACTTCCGAAGCCTTCTAAATGTGCTTTTCCAAAGTTTGTGATATATCCAAAATCGGGTTTAGCAATATTGCATAAAAACGCTATTTCCTTTTGATGGTTTGCTCCCATTTCTACGATACCAATTTCTGTGTTTTGGTTCATAGATAGTAAGGTAAGAGGCACACCAATGTGGTTGTTTAAATTACCAACAGTGGCTGTTGTTTTAAAGTTTTGACACAGTACCGAATTAATAAGTTCTTTTGTGGTTGTTTTACCATTACTTCCTGTTAAGGCTAAAATCGGTATTTTTAAGTACGATCTATGGAAGGTTGCTAGTGCTTGTAGAGTTTCTAGAGCGTTATCTACTAAAATTGTTTTATCTGAAGTTTTATATTCTACTTCATCAATAATAGAATACTTAGCACCAGCTTCTAAGGCCTTTTTAGCATATGTGTTACCGTTAAAGTTTTCCCCTTTTAAAGCAAAGAACATGTCGTTATTTTTAATTTTTCTAGTATCTGTTGATACGCTACCACATTCTAAGAAAAGGCTATATAATTGTTCTATTTTCAAAACTTAAAATTTTAAAATAAATGTATAAAAAAAAGTCCTAACATATTGCTAGGACTTTTTATATTTATTAACGAATACTTGTTTTAGTTTTTCGTTTTGTTTCCTCCTTTACTTTTAGAACCAACACGAGACATTGCACATCTAAACCCAATATAGTCTGTTGCCATATCTTGTGGGAAGTAGCGACGTTGTGCAGGATCTAACCAGTACTCTCTATCTTTCCAAGAACCACCTTTGTAAACACGAACTTCATCGTTAATTAAAGATGTTCTATTGTTAGATTTATCATATTCTCTAACAATGTTTCCTAAAGAATCTCTAGAGATATTATGTTTAGGAGAGTTATACATTCCGCTAGATTTTCCAGATTCTTCATCTTCATCACCGAAGCTTTCAAACTTTCTTGATGAGCGCTTGTCTCCATCTCTAAAGTTAATCTCGTTACTTTTATCAAAATTCGTTCTTTGGAATGTTTCATTTTCATCTACAGGAACTTGCATGATTTCACCAGGTAAATTTCTAGCAATAATTTTTCCGTTAGATAAAGTATCATAAACAATTTCATCTGAAGTAATTACTTTTACAGAACCATCTTCGTTAATAGCGTTTTTAGTATAAACGTTACCACGGTAGTAGTTAAAGTCATTAAATTGATCATCAATAATAGGTCTGTAAACATCGGCAACCCATTCAGCTACATTACCAGCCATATCATATAAACCAAAATCGTTTGGAGCATAAGATTTTACTGCATTTGTAATATCGGCACCATCATCAGACCATCCTGCGATTCCACCGTAATCACCTTTACCTTGTTTAAAGTTGGCCATTTGGTCTCCTCTAATTTTTCTTTTTCCAGAACGTGTGTACTGTCCGTCCCATGGATATTTTTTACGACCTCTGTAAAGGTTATAGCTTCTAATTTCGCTTAATCCTAAAGCAGCATATTCCCACTCAGTTTCAGTTGGTAGTCTGTATTTTGGAGCAAGAACACCTGTTTCTCTACTTGCGTAAATACCAGATTCGTTTCCTTCTGCATCTACAGTAATATTTCTATTTCTTCTAGAGTCAACAGGTTCGCCTGTATCCATAGAGCTAGGGTCAATAGTATATCTATTTGTGTTGAATGCATTATCAGGATCAATATCAGTGTGGTTTATTTCACGATATCCTGCTTGACTTAAGTTTAATTCGTTAACGCGGTCTGTTCTCCAATTAGAAAACTCTACAGCTTGAATCCAGCTAACACCAACTACAGGGTATTCTCCATAAGCTGGGTGACGTAGGTAATTCTCCGTCATAACTTCATTGTATCCTAAGCGGTTTCTCCAAACTAATGTATCTGGTAAAGCACCGTTGTAAATTGCTTTAAAGTTCTCCTCAGAAGGAGGGTAATAGCGTTTTAAATAATCTAAGTATTCTAAATACATAGCATTGGTAACCTCAGTTTCATCCATGTAGAAAGACATAACATGCTGTTGGTTAGGGCTGTTATTCCAGTCATGCATAACATCGTCTTGCACTCGACCTTTAGTAAATGTGCCTCCTTCAATAAATACAAGACCAGGAGATGTTTCCTGTTCTTTAAACTCTGTATTATATTGAAAACCACCATCTCTATCGTTAATGTTCCATCCAGTTGCTCTAGAGCTATTTTTAGAACTCGAAGATTTTTTACAACTTGTAGACACTACAGCTAGTGCTACAATTAATAAAACCTTGATTGTCACTACTTTTTTCATATTCATACTTTTAAGTAAGCTAATAATATTTTGGTGCTGCAATATAAGAATTAAACCTTACACAACAAGCTATTTTTTACATTTTAACCAAAAAAAGAGGTGTTTTGTCCTGTTTTTTAAGCGTTACATCGATGTTTTGTGGTGTTATGAGCGCCTTCTTTTGTTCGATTGTGTTGTATAAACGAATGTTTTGCTAATTTATTATCGTATTTTTGTTGATGTTTTAGAAATTATTGCGTTTTTAATACTAACTCAAAGCTAAAGACGTTATTTTAACGATGAAAAAGAATTTATTCCTATTTATATTACTAACCTCTATTACTGTATTTGCTCAGCAAAAGACGTTTACTCTCAATTGGCAGGCATCTCAAACAATTTCAGGAGGTTCTTATAGTATTGAAGTTCCTTTTTTTAATGAAGAAGTCTGTGATTTCGATTTTGATTTAGGACTTCAGTTTGTTTCTCAATGGGAAGTTACTTCTTCTGTTAACGTAGAATCTGTAGTTATATCTAAAGTGAGTTATGCAAATATCTCTTTAGCAGAATTAAAAGATTTACCAATTAATAAAATTCCGAAAAAGTTAACCTATACTTTAAGAAACTCTATAGCAAGAGGGAAACAATATGCTATGTTGCAATTGTCTCCTATTATATATGATAATGGAATTTACAAAAAAGTTACTCAGTTTCAAGTTAATTATTCAAACGGAACATCGAGAAGAAGCGCCAATTTAAATAAAACTTCAGGAACAAAAGTGATTTCTAATTCTGTTTTGGATAAAGGGGAATGGTTTCGCTTTTATATTGATACAACGGGTGTTTTTAAATTATCAAAATCCTTTATCAAACGCTTGGGCGTTAATGTAAATAATGTAGATCCTCGAACTATTAGGATTTTTGGAAACGGCGGACGGATGATTCCTTTTTCTAATAATGAAGATTATCCTTTTGATGTTGTCGAGAATGCTGTAAAGTTTGTAGGGGAAGAAGACGGTGTTTTTAACGATTCCGATTATATTTTGTTTTATGGGCAAGGTCCGAAACAATTTAACCAAGAAAGCAATACAAATATAAACTGCTATAGTGATAAAACATATTATTATATCAATACAGGTTCTGGTAATGGAAAACGTATTTCTCCGTTTACACAACCAGCAGGCTCGGTAGATTTAGAGATTAATACGTTTCAGGATTATCAGTATCATGAATATGATAATGAAAATATCGCTTTACTTGGCCGTCGTTGGTTTGGTGAGCGTTTTGATGTGGAAGCAGAACAGAACTTCAAATTTGAGTTTCCAGAAATTGTAACATCGACACCTGTTGCCTTAAAGGTTTACGTAGCTACAATTTCATCAGAGCCAACTTCAATGGCTATTGCTGTTAATGGTAATGAGTTGTCGACGCTAGTTTTACCAGGAGCAGACGATCCAACACTTGGTAATGATAGATTTTATATCACAAATACTTCAGTGAGTTCTGCAGAAGTTGATGTTAAATTGAGTTATAACAATCAAGGCGATCCTAGTGCGCTCGGATATTTAGATTATATTTCTATTGAAGCGACTAGAGCACTAAAATTTATAAAACCTCAGTTTCATTTTAAAAACAAAGCTGTAGAATCGGCTTCGGGTGTAGGTAGATATACTATTGAAAATGCTTCTGAAATTTCCGAAGTTTGGGATGTTACCGATATCTATAATATCACTAATGCCGAAAATAGTACAGCTGAAGATAATTTTACGTTCACCTCTAATTTAGGAGTTTTAAAAAACTATGTAGCCGTAACACCTTCGGATTATTATGAGCCTAAATTTGATGGAAAAACTACTTTAACCAATCAGAATATAAAAGGAACTATATTTTTAAACAATCAAAATGAGTTTCAAGATATAGATTATATTATTGTTGCACCAGATAATATGTTAAGTCAGGCCAATCGCTTAGCTCAAATTAACACAGATCAATATGGTTTGAATGTGAAAGTTTTAGGGTTAACCGAAATTTATAATGAATTCAGTACCGGAAACCAAGATATTGGGGCTATTAGAAATTTGGTGAAGTATGTTTATGATAATGCCAGCACTCCCGAAAATAGAATAAAATATCTATGTTTATTCGGCGATGGATCTTTCGATTATAAAGATCGTATACCGAATAATACGAATGTTATGCCTTCTTGGTATTCTTATGAAAGTTTGAATTTAACAAATTCTTTTGTCTCGGATGATTTCTACGGAATGATGGATGATAACGAAGGAACAATGATTTCGAGTGATAAATTAGATATTGCCGTTGGTCGAATTCTTGCCGACACACCAGAACGTGCAAATCAAATGGTCGATAAAATAGAATCTTACTATATAAAGGAAGCTTTGGGTACCTGGCGAAATAATGTGGTAGTGATTTCGGATGATGTAGATTTGGATTGGGAAGGCGTATTGCAGCAAACCACAGATAATATTGGAAATTTAATTACTGAAGAAAAACCATTTTTGAATGTTATAAAAATTCACTCCGATGCTTTTCAACAAGAAACAACAGCAGGAGGAGATAGATATCCTCGTGTAACTTCAGAAATTATAGATGCTATTGATAAAGGCGCTTTAGTTGTAAACTACTTTGGGCATGGTGGAGAAAATGGGTTGGCGCAAGAGCATTTAATATTTCAAGAAGAAATTAAGGAGTTTCGTAATTTCGGAAAGCTCAATTGTTTTGTAACTGTAACTTGTGAGTACACTAAATTTGATAATCCCTACAAAGAAACAGCTGGTGAATTAACTTATTGGAATGAAGATTCTGGAGCGATTGGATTAATTTCTACCACGCGACAAATCTTTGTATCGTTCGCTATTAATTTTAATAATAATCTAGGGCAATATTTGTTTTCGTATTCAGACGATGATACATTTCAGGATAATGAATATCCTTCTATGGCGGAAGCGTTAAGGCTAACAAAAAATAATCCTGCAATATCTAATTCGAGCCAAAGACGTTTAGTCTTTTTTATTGGCGATCCGGCCATGAAACTTGCTTTTGCAGAACCTAATATAAACTTAACTAAAATTAACGATGTGCCTTTAGCGCAAGTAACCGATACATTAAAAGCTTTAAGTTATGTAAAAATGGCTGGTGAGGTAACCGATTTATCTGGTAATTTATTAAGTAATTATAATGGTACAGTATCTACAACTATTTATGATAAAAATATAGAACGTCAAACTTTAGCAAATGATGGTACACGACTGAATGGAGAACTTGTAAAATTAGATTTTTCAACGTTGGGCGAAATCATTTTTAGAGGACAAGCCTCTGTTACAAATGGTGAATTTGAATTCGATTTTATTGTGCCAAAAGATGTTGGTATTCCTGTTGGAGTAGGGAAGGTGAGTTTTTATTCTAAAGATGAAGCCTTAGAAAGTAATCAAGCAGGAGCGAGTATAGGCACTGTAAAAATAGGAGGTTTAAATGAAGATGCACCGGTAGATAATACAGGTCCGGTTATTTCTTTATATATGAATGATGAAAACTTTGTATCCGGAGGTATTACCAACGAGTCGCCAACGTTATTGGCTATAATGGAAGATGAAAATGGTATAAATACAGCCAGTGGTGTTGGTCACGATATTGTTGCCATACTTGATGGTGATGAAACAAACCCAGTTGTGCTTAACGATTATTACCAAACAGGTGTAGACGATTATAAAACAGGGATTTTGAGTTATCCGTTTAGAGATTTGGAACCTGGTTTGCACACCTTAACGCTCAAGGCGTGGGATGTTTATAATAATTCTGCCGTATCAGAAATTCAATTTATTGTTTATGATAAAGATGAGGCTTTGGTTATTAATAATGTATTGAATTACCCAAATCCCTTTGTTAATTATACAGAATTTTGGTTTAATCACAATAGTTCGGCTCCTTTAGACGTTTCTATACAGATATTCACCGTTTCCGGAAAATTGGTTCGAACATTAAACAGACAAACAGCTACCGGTTTTAATGTTACAAGTTCGCTATCTAGAGATATTGTTTGGGATGGTCGTGACGATTTTGGTGATAAAATTGGTAAAGGTGTTTATATTTACAAATTAAAAGTCCATTCCAGCCTGTTAAACAAAACGGTAGAAAAGATTGAAAAGCTAGTAATTCTATAAAAAAATATATATTGCAACTAAATATTAATTCATGAAAACTAAAGTACTCTTATTATTATCATTCGTTTTTGTTGTAAAAATGAATGCTCAAGAAACTACTGTAATTATACCAAACACAAATGATTCTAGAGTTATTACAACAGGCGTTCCTTTTTTATTAATTACTTCAGATGCTCGTGCAGCAGCTATGGGAGATATGGGAGTTGCAACTTCTGTAGATGCTTTTTCTCAACAATGGAATCCTGCTAAGTATGCTTTTTCAGAAACTAAATCTGGAGTAGGTGTTAGTTATACGCCATACTTAAGTAAGTTAGTTAATGATATTTTTTTAGGAAACTTAACATATTTTAATCGTATTGATGATCGTAGTGCTTTTGCAGCCAGTTTAAAATATTTCTCTTTGGGAGATATTGAATTCCGTGAAAACGAATTTGTGAATGCTTTAATAGCACGTCCTAATGAATTTACTTTAGATGCATCATATGCTTTGCGTTTATCTCCAGAGTTTGCCATGTCTGTTGCTATGCGTTTCATGACTTCTGATTTAAAATTAGGTCCTGTTGATGGTGATGCTACAGCTGCAAGTACATTTGGGGTAGATATTTCTGGTTTTTATCAAGGTGAAGAAGAAGCTTACGCTGATTTTAATGGAAGATGGAGAATGGGATTTGCCATTCAAAACATCGGACCTAAATTCTCTTACGAGGAAGGTGGAATCGAAAATTTTCAACCTACTAACTTGCGTTTAGGTGCAGGTTTCGATTTTATATTCGATGATTATAATAAAATAGCAGTAACAGCAGAAGTTGCTAAATTATTGGTGCCAACACCTCCAAGGTTAGGTGATGAATATAATTATACTGATGAAAATGGAAACGGCCAGTATGATGAGGATGTAGATACTCTAGGAGATTTAAGAGCATCAAATGTTATTTACGAAGGGCAATCTCAAGATGTTGGATTTTTAGCAGGTATGTTTCAATCTTTTGGAGATGCACCAGGCGGATTTAGTGAAGAAATTAAAGAGTTTACATATTCATTAGGAGCGGAATATGTATATCAAGATTCTTTTGCATTCAGAACAGGGTACTTTAACGAAAGTGAAGAAAAAGGAGCTAGAAAGTTTTTTGCACTAGGAGCAGGATTTAAGGCCAATGTGGTAAACATAGATTTGTCTTACCTATTCTCAGCTTCTAAAGTTCAGAGTCCGTTAGAAAATACGTTACGTTTTTCATTAACCTTCAATATTGGGGCTGGCGAATACCGTGAATACTAAAATATAAATAAATTAAAACAAAAAAAGACTGCTCGAAAGGCAGTCTTTTTTTGTTTTAGTAAAAGTAGTCTATAAAATTAAACAACTATAAACCTTTATATTTTTCAATAGCTTCTCTAATTTTTTCAATTCTATTATCCGGGTCAGGGTGCGTGCTTTTAAACTCTGGAACACGATTTGGTCCCGCAGCAGCTTTCAATATTTCCATAACGCCAATCATTTCTTCAGGATTGTAACCTGCCTTTAGCATAAAGCGGACACCTAATTCGTCACTTTCAAGTTCATCATCACGTCCGTTTGTAAGTAATGTGTTTTGCCCAATACCACTAACTAAGCCTCCCATGTCTGCACCTACAGAGCCGGCAGTGGTTAAACCTTGCCAGTATTCGCTCTCTGCAATACGTTCTGCACTATGGCGCCCAAGAACGTGACCAACCTCATGACCTAGAACACCAGCTAACTGATCTTCATTTTCTAATTGAGAAAACAAAGCGTATGTAATAAATATTTGACCACCTGGAAGAGCAAATGCGTTAATTGTGTTTGGGTCGGCAAGTAAATGAAATTCGTATTTATAAGGTGTTTCTCTTGCAATACTATTATTTATTAATTTGTTTCCAACGTTATCAACCAATGCTTGATATTGATTGTTTTCATGTAGGCCTCCATGCTGCTGTGCCATTTGCGGGGCACTTTGTAAACCAATAGCAATTTCTTCATTGGCATTCATCGAAATAGTTTGAGTTCTACCTGTATATGGGTTTTCTTCACGTTGGCTACATCGTTTAAAAACAAAAAACAATGCGATTGCGGCACCTATTAATAGTCTTACTTTTAGATTTTTTCCTCTCATGGTGGTTAATGTTTTTGCTAGTTGTGAAATTACAAAAAAAATGGATTATATAGTTTGGACACTCTTTTTACCTATCAGTCACTTAGGTCCAATTGCTTTTTCATTACAAAATGTGGTCCAATACCTGTTATGTTAAAGGAGTCGCCAATAACACGGTATCCATTCCTTTTATAAAAATTAACAGCAACCTCTCGAGCATTACACCAAATTAGATCTGTTTTTTCTTCCTTTAATATATTATCACAATACTCTAATAGTATGTTGCCAACTCCTAAACCTTGCTGAGATTTCAAAACAGCCATACCTCGGAGTTGGTATTGTTTTAATTCTGAGAACTTCGGGTTATTGTTTTTTAGGAAAGAACAGACTCCAATAAGTTCTTCAGCATTATAAATACCAAAATGTAAGGTTGTTTCTAAATCATCGCCATCAAAAATGCAAGATTCTATGGGTTTACCCTTCCTTAAAACAGGATGTCGTACGGTATATGTGTCAACTGCCTGTATTTGCTTTACGTTATAATTATGCTTTTTCATAAAATCAAACTTAACTAAAATATTTATCTTCACTAAAAAAAATAATGGCCATTGTATTTAAAATTATTAATCACCAATATATAGACTCAATAATCCCTTTAGTTCAAAAATTAAATAATAATCAAGTTTCCAATATTGTTTTACGAGAACGTTTTGTAGAAATGTTTATGCAAAATTACGAATGCGCTGCTCTTTTTAAAGATAATGAGCTTATTGGTGTTTGCGGCTTATGGTTTTGTACACGTCATTATTCAGGTAGGAGCGTAGAGGTTGATCATGTTTTTATAGACGAAAAATTTAGAGGGCAGCGTTTAGGAACTCAGTTTTTTGAATGGATTTACAATTACGTAAAAAATAAAGGATACAAGGCTGTAGAGCTAAACACCTATGTATCAAATCATGGCTCGCATAAATTTTATTTTAATGAAGGGTTTAAAATTTTAGGCTATCATTTTTTGAAAAAAATGTAAATTTTATTTTGATAGATAAGTATATTGTTTGTATGTTTGCACCCGGAAATGCGAGAGTAGCTCAGTTGGTAGAGCGTCAGCCTTCCAAGCTGAATGTCGCCGGTTCGAACCCGGTCTCTCGCTCTAAAAGCTTCATAGAAATATGGAGCTTTTTTTGTTTCCCATACTTTCCTTAAAAAACTAGAATTTAAAGGTTTTAGTTATACCGATTCTCGTTTACTCATTTAGTGACTAAATTTAACCAGCAATAATAGCCTTACGTATTCTACCGTATATATAAAGTAACTATATATAAAGGAGAACTTCTTTTTTACCATTGATAATTTACCATAATTAGGGCGTATCCTATTAATGTGCTTTTGCCGCACATTAATAGGTCGGGCTTTCCGCTATATCTTTTTTTTGTTCTTAGCATAATTGGTTTAGTTAATAGATAGGCTTTAGGTTATGTTGTATACTATATGGCTCAACATTCTTTTAAAAAAAGGATGCCGCATCAATCCCTTACGCGGGGACTATACGTTGTAACCAGTTCAAATGCTAAGTAAAACAAGTCGAGAAGAGTGGTTGCTTAATAAAAGTTAAAATAAATACATAGCCAATCTATTTAAAACAAGCTCATTAAGAGCTTTAGGAAATAAACTTCAAAAATACTTCATAAAAAAGGTTGTCAGAACCAAAAAGGGATCTATATTTGCACCCCGCTAAAAAAGGTAAAACTTTAAAGGCGTAACGTTCATAAACAGGTTGATTGATTAAGGTTTTAAAAGCGGTAAAAAACTTTTAAAAAAAGAGTCAAAAAACATTGTGAGTTTCAGAAAAGGTTGTAAGTTTGCAGCCGCTAAAAACGGTAACGTAATTAGCTAGAAAGTTCATAAGTATATTGTTTGGTAATTATGTTAGAGAGGTATTAAATCTTTTTAAAATAAAAGTTAAATAATTATTGTGAGAGTTAAAAAAGGGTTTTATATTTGCACCCGCTTAGC
>NZ_JBAKAN010000007.1:0-141297 GCF_038154905.1 Algibacter sp. TI.3.09
TGAAACCTTGTTTTTAAACTGATAATAATTACCATCTGAATCTGTGACATCAAAAACTAAATAACTAATGTCAATACCAAAATATTTAATATCTTTATTCATAACAAATTATTTTTTTGAAAGGACAACTACGCGAGTTTCAACGACTTAAAATCGAGGTCTTAAAGCCTCACAGAACTGTTCGAAATCTGTGTAGAAAAGAGAGGGGATTTACAATGTTGACGAGATCTGTAGTCTCTCCGTATAAATTAACCTTATTCCTCTCTTTTGTGCTTTCTGTTTTATATGTTTAAATTAGTCTTTTTTATTTAAATGCTAACTTAAGCCGTATAAAAATAATTGCGGTTTAGTGCTTAAACAAAGGTCGTTGCGTGTTTGTAACGTCTGATTTTCCTTCGGAAAATCCTCGCATACAAACCCGCAACTATTCTTATACATAAACGTTGCCATTCATGGTTCACTCAGCTCTAAAAAAATATAAAAACGAGACTCAAAGTGGTTTAAAAACATATTCCTAAAAACCTTACTCAACCGACTTTTGACAATTCAAAACGCAACTGTTGCGTGCGACTGACTTTACTCGTGCTCGAAAAACTCTCAGTTTTCTAAATTTAATCGCATATTTTCCGTAAAATAAGTCCGACAAAAAAAAACACGCATGGCAACATTGTATAAAAATAATGCTTAGTTTAGTACCTAATCAAGAGTAAATGCAAGTTTGCTTGCTTATGATTTTCCTTCGGAAAATCCACGCACACAAACATCGCACTATTCTTACACGTAAGCGTTAGGCAACATTAGAAAAATGAAACAAACATTAATGCTTCTTATTGGAATTTTAGTTTCCACAACAGCTTTTTCACAGAATAAAGCGACTGAATTATATACTTCTGGAAACTCGAATTTCAAATCGGGAAATTTTCAAGAAGCCATTTCAAATTATACTGAATTGATGGAAATAGTCGACGAAAAAAGTGTCCGAAAAACTTGTTTCATAAATCGTGGACTTTCGTACGATCGCATTAAAAAATATGATTTAGCAATTTCTGACTTTACAGAAGCAATTAAACTAGACAGTACTGATATGGCTTCATTCATTGACAGAGGACTTTCTTTAATGCACGCTGGAAAATTAGAAAGAGCAAAAGAGGATTATAATTATGTTGTTCTAAAGAACAATAACAATGGAATGATGGAAGCATCTCTTTATTGGCTCTCGCGAATTAATTACTCTCAAGGAAAATTTGAAGATGTAATTAAGAATTGTGATAAATATTTTACCATAAATCCAAAAGACCCAGAATTGTATTTCATTCGCGGAACTGCAAATGATATGTTGCGGAATTTTGAGCAATCAATAATTGATTATTCAAAAGCAATTGAATTGAAACCAAATTATGTGGAATCTATCGCGAATCGTGGAACTGCCAAAGTAAATCTTCTGACTGAAAACGGAAATTTGCAACCGAGTAAAAAAGAAACAAAAAGTGCGTGTAAAGATTTAAAGAAAGCGAAAGAATTAGGAGATAATGCTGTCGAGGATTTGATTTACATTTATTGTGGTAGAAAAGAAAAAAAGAAACAGAATTAATAACGTAGCCTAACACCGCGTATAATTAATTGCTTGTTTTAAGACTACTTACGAACATTCCTGCGGAATATTCTATCTGTGATTTATTTGCTAACTTAGTTCCTTAAATCACGCAACTAACCATACAAAATCACGTTGTATGTCATTAACAAAAAAAAGATATAATGGATAGAAAAGAAATGTTGACTTTCCATTCTGGAATACCTTCAAATGATGGCAACATTACAACACCTGAGAGCGAAAAATTTACTAGAAAATTCGTTAGTGATTTGGGCTTAAAAGTCTTTAGTGGATGTTGGAGTACAATTGATTTATCTTCTCCCAAAGTTGAAGAGTTTATTGATAAAGTAAAACTCCATCAAAAAAACGGTGAAGCTGATTTTGTTACAACTTGTTTTTTGAACCAAAGTATTACTGAACCTTCTGAATGGTATCAATTAGCATCAAGAAATAGTGATTTTGATTCAATATCATATACAAGATATAATAATATTCAAGGATTTTCTATAAAGGCTTATAAAATCCCTTCAAACCTAAATGTATTTAATTTCGGACATCATCAATTTGTATCTGAAAAGTTTGTAAACCTTGTTTATAAAAATAATTTAAAAGGTATAGATTTTATTTGGGTAAAAGATACCGGAAAATATAAAGCAAAACAATGGTATATACCAGTGCCAAGTGCCACTTTAGGTAGAGGTATTGATCACTCTTGGTTTGATTCTTCTAAATTAAAAGGTTCTGATGCTTGGCAATCTAAAGATAAAAATTGGAGAACAGGAGTATTTAATTTTTATGATAAACAGATTCATAAAAATATTGATTTAGGCACTACTCATAATAAGATATTAAATATATTTAGTACTTCTGAATTAATTATTCATGCTAATCATCAATATCTTAGAGAGTTTCTTCCAAATACAGACTTTGCATTTAATTGGAAGTCTGAAGATGTTATCACTAAAGAAGGTCATATATATAAAAGTAGAGGTCTTTGTCTAAACGATAAAACAGTATCTTTTTTAATTGAAAATGACATTATTACTAAAGATGATATTACCCCAATTCAAATAGTCGACTCTATTACAGATAAAAGAGCAATACTTGATGTAAATAAAAATTATCCATCAGCATTTTATACAAAGGATGATCTTACTGCTTTAAAAGGTCCTATTGGAAAAGAGTTTGAGGAGTTTAAAAAACAAGAAAGACCAAAAAAAATTATTAAATTTAGAGAATCCATTTCATTATTAAGAAAAGTAAAAAAAGACAGACCTGAAGATTTTGAAAAAGGCACAAAGGGTTTAGAAGAAATTCTAAAAGAAAAATTTATACCTAATGAATACCGTGAAGTTTTAAAAATAACTAATGGTTGTCATCTTGATGCAGAATGTTCGCTTATAACAAAAGAAGAATATTATTCATTTAATGAAGAGAAAGCATTAATTATGGAAGACTTAAACCCTTCTTTCGAGAAAAAACTATCTTATATTGGGTATAGTATTAATGGAGACTGGTATGCAATTAATAATAATCAAAATTCAGAAGAATGGGGTAGTGTGTATAGAATAAGTCACGAAGACCTTAGTATTGAATATAAATGGTCTAACCTAGGTGAATTAATATATGACATCATAGATGGGTTTTATGATTAGAAAATAACGCCATACAGCAAAACCTATAATTAATGCGGGGTTTGGTGCTTGATATAAAGGTTAGTGTGTTTTTACTAAGTCCGCCAAAGCTTTTGATTTAGCTTTAGATTGAAAAAGGTAAAACAAAATAAAAAGTTTTGGCTAAGTGCGTAACTATAAAGGTTAGTATTTTTAATTCCCGCACTAACCATAGCTCAAACGTTGTACCTAATTTGATAAAAATCTTGAAAAGAACAATTTACATACTGATTTTTGGAGTTTTATTTGGTTGTTCTGACAAACCGAAAAAACTACAAATCGACCGAATGAAAATGGACATAGAAATCTATTTGGAGTTTGAACCTGGTGGATATTTCATTTCTTGGAATGACACTTTAGGCTCTGAATTTAACTCTGAGTGGAATTATTTACAAAAAAGACCTTACGAACTTTACTGTCATGTTTTTAATAAGGAAAAAGACACTCTAGGGTACTATAGAGGATTAAGTAGTCCTAGACAATTCACTTATTTTCAAACTAAAGAAAATACAGATTCAATAATTGACTTGGAATTTTCAGTCGGAATTAATCACTTTTCGGAATTTCTCGCAGAACAATCTGAAGATTATATAAATAATTTTAATAAAAAAAATGAGGAAAGAATCGAATTTAAACCAATTCGTGTTGATTTAAAAACTGACTTGAAAAAGAAACTGGAAATCGAATTAGTAAATGAAAAAAACTAGGCACAACATTGTATATAAAAAAATGCTATTTTGTGCTTAACCAATGTTAGTTGCTAGCATCTGATTTTCCTTCGGAAAATCCAAGCACACAAACATCGCACTATTCTTATGTGTAACCGTTGGTATCCATGGCTCATTCGGCTCCCTGCATTGTAACATATTAATGTTTTGCTCTACTAATACCTTGAACAATTACTTATAAGAAATGAAAAAGAATAATGGAACGACCTTTATGGTAATAGGATTGATGTTTACAACTCTTGGATTAACAATTTTGAACGAATGTAAAACTTTACAATATAGTGCTGTAATTCTTGGAGTTACATTAACAATATATAGTGTATTCATATCAGATAAATGGAAGAAAAACCAAAAAAACATGAAAAATAAAAATTGTTCAAAATAATAAAATAAATACATCAAAACGATTAATAATAACTGAAATGAATTTCCTCTAACTGTGAGGAAAACCCCAGAGTCACCGCATTCCGTTAAGAATGTAAACGAAACGAAAAGCCTTTGCCTGATTAGTGTAGAAATGAGACAATAATTTTAAAAAAGCGTTCTAATTATGTACTCAATCATAAAATAAAAGTAGGAGTAACCCAAATTATCCAACCCAACCAAGCTCAACTTTAGTATCTTGCCTTAATAAAATATTATTATGAAAATAAACTTATTGTCTTGTGATGCTCAAAGACCAGATAGAAGAGCGATAGCTAAATGCATTGTAGAGATTTCAACAGGGATAGATAATGGTTTGGCAAATGAACTTACGGACATCCTTTTGGAAGGTGATCCTGTAGATATTGAGCTGGACGATAAAAACACAGGTTCTGCTTTACGTGCTTTGCGAAAGCTTGATATTGACTACGAAATTGTAGAATAATTTTAATAGGTTTTCTAGAGCTAGAAATCTAATGTTTTTTGTTTAATTTTGGTGTTAATTATTTGTTAATCAGGGTTTTGTTAAATTTGGTTAAAAAGGTTAAAACCATTTTAAATAGCATTTCAATCATGAAAAAAAAAGTTTGCTTTGTTTTAAATAACAAATAAATTTTTAATTATGAAAAAAGTATTACTCGTTGCTGCGATGGCAGTTTTTGGGTTAACACAAGTTACCGCTCAAGATGTTCAATTTGGTGCTAAATTAGGATTGAATTTTGCTTCAATCACCGGAGATAATACCGATGGGTTTGACACGGTAACGTCTTTTAATTACGGACTTGTGGCTGAGGTGCCACTTTCGGAAAAATTCTCCTTTCAACCTGAGGTTTTATATTCTGGTCAGGGTTTTTCTTTGGGATCTGATGAATCTGATACGGTTCAGTTAGATTATCTAACCGTGCCGTTAATGGGGAAGTATTACTTAACTAAAGGCTTAAGTTTAGAAGCCGGACCGCAAGTAGGTTTTTTAGTTTCTGCTAAGCAAGACGATACTAATCTAAAAGATAGTTACAAAGGTTTAGATTTAGGTGTCAACTTTGGATTGGGCTATAAATTAGACAACGGACTTAATTTTTCAGCACGCTATAATTTAGGCTTATCAGATGTTAATGATATCGATAGCTTTAATGACAAATATAAAAACGGAGTTATGCAAGTGTCTATTGGTTACTTCTTTTTCTAAAACAACAGCATAAATTAAGATATTTAAAACCGAGGCCTAGTGTTTCGGTTTTTTTAGTTTTAGCCGTGTAGTAAATAGCCCCATTTTAAATGCTTGCGCTTGTCTAATCGGGAAAGGGTTTTTAAAAATATCATAGCCGTTATTAAGGCATCGCCACTAGCAGTATGTCTATCCACTTTAGGTACGTTAAGTTCCTTACATAAATCGTCTAACGAATAATGTTTTTGCAAGGTATCTTGATATATTTTATGTTTAGATTTTTTGAAGAGCACGCCGGTATCAATAAACTTATTTTTTAGTTTTCCTAAACCGTTACGTAGCATCATTTCATTCATCATGTTTTTATCAAAACCAGCATGGTGAGCCACAAGTACACTATTTTGAATGTATTCTAAAAATGCTTTAATAGCTTCTAGCTCGGTTACTTTTTCATAATCTCCGTTTTTCATGAGACCATGAATTTTTACAGTTTCAGATTTAAAAATATCCTGATGTATATAAAGCTCAAAACTATTACTTACAGGTATAGTTTTGTGAACAATAGATACCGCACCAATAGATAGTACGCGATCTTCCTTTTTATCAAAACCTGTAGTTTCTGTATCAAAAGCCACAAAGCGCGTATCCTCAATTAGACCTTTAGCTTTCTTTTTAAAACGCTCTAAATAGGCCAAATAAAATTCGGGATAATTGTCTTGTTTCTTATTAAACCAATTAAATTCCATTTTAGATAAAGTTTTTTAAATCGAAACGTAATTTTAAAGTCTCTTGTATATCGTGTATGGGTTTAAAACAGCGCTTTAATTTTAGTTTTTCTTCCTTAGTTAAAGTTTCTAGTTTTATAAACTTCCCGGAGTTGTTGTGCAGTAAACCTTGTTTGGTTTTAAATTTAGATAAAGCCTTAAAAGCATAAGCGCAAGACTCGTAAAGTTCTTTGTTGTTCGGGTCTATTTCTGCCATTTTTTCGTAGCGCTCGTAAGTGTTGTTTACGTTTTTAATTTGATTGCTTAGCACCAGTAAACGTGCAGCATCAATTAAAGGCATTAAACCGCGACTTTTAATGTTAAACAAATCTTTTTGATCACCATTTTGTTCAACCAAAAATTGTTTAAAAATACCAAGAGGCGTAGGGCTTTTAATAGCTTCGCTACCCAAGAATTTATAGAAAAGACTCGATCCGCCTAAGGCTTCAAAAATACTTTCCGATAAGGTGTCTACTAATTTTTCATTACCATAAACACGAGAGTAATCAAAGAAAATAGAGGATAATAAAATGGCTTTATCATCTGGACTTAAAATCCAATTCTGAAATTGTGTTTTCCATTTAGAAATCGATTTACACCATTCCGGGTTAACCGCCATCATATCTGCTTCGCAATATTCAAAACCAATTTTATTAAGCGATTTGGTTACGTATTTAGCCAGTTGTAAAAAGTAAGCCTGAGTTTCTTCATACTTATCTTCAGGAACATCTTCAAACACCAAAGCATTGTCTTGATCTGTAAACAGTAGCTGTTCTCTTCTGCCTTGGCTACCTAAGGCTAGCCAAGAAAAAGCAACTGGAGGCTCGGTTGGCATTTTCTTTAAAGCAATTTCAATAGCACGAATGGTTACGGCATCATTAATTTCCGAAATAACATTGATAATATGTGTTAACGGAATATTTTGTTCTAAATAACTTTTAAGTAAAGTGTTTGCTTTTAAGCGCGCTATGCGTAGTTTTTTGGTACGGTTGGCGCGTTTTATTTCTTTTAAAATTACCGAAGGTGTGTTTCCTAAAGTCACTAAAACATCATGGTGGGTAAGTACACCAATTAGGCGCGAGTTTACCGTACCATCTTTGGTGATACATAAATGCCCAATGCTGTTTTTAATCATTTTTAGTTGGCCATCGGCAACCGTTAAATCTTTTTTAGCTGTAATTACCGGCGAACTCATAATATTAGTAACCGCTGTGGTAATCGGGAATTTACCCGTTGCAATTTTATTTTTTATATCGCTATTGGTAATAATACCAACAGGTTTTTTATTGTCTACAACAATAATACAGCCAATTTTATGGGTACACATTAGGCTAGCAGCCTCCTGCAACGTAGATGTTTTTGGGCAGGTAATTGGTGTTTTTGTATAGTTTGCGGTTTGGAAATTTACAATGTCTTGCGAGGTGTTTGGCAAGTAATCTTTGAAAATAGCATTGTTTTCCTCGGTAGTGTAAGAATCGTACGCATTTGTTGCAAAAGCCGTAATAAGGTATTTGTAAACCTTAGCATTATTTTCTGTGGCACTTTTGAAATTTTTAATAGGCAAGGCGTAAATAATAGTTTCCTCGTTTGCCGTAGCCGTTAATTTGTAATTTTCGCGCGCAATAAGTGGGCGCACGCCAAAAATATCGCCAGTATCATTAATAGTAACCAACTCTTGCGTGTCGTTTTCTGTATGAAACAAGCTAATAGCACCCGCACGCACAATATAGAAATACTCGTTTGCTGGTTGGTCTGCCTTAAACAAAGTGTCACCTTTTTCCAGATACACAATAACAACCTCCTCTGCAATTTCTAAAAGCTTTTTAAACTTTATTAAATCGAAGGGCGGATAAATTTTTAAGAAATCGCAAACACGTTCAGCAATCGAGTTTTTCATAAGTTTGTTTTCGGTGTAAAAATTATATTAATTTAAAATCTAAAAGTAATTCACCTTCAATCGATGCTTGTAAATGGTCACCTTTTACATTAAGTCCAACACCAGCTGCAGGTGTGCCAGTAAAAATAATATCACCTTCTTTTAAGGTCATAAAACTCGATACGTACGCTATAATTTCAGCAAAATTATAAATCATAAAATCGGTGTTTCCAACCTGTTTTTGTTCACCATTAATAACTAAATCGAAATTAATATCGTTTAAATCCGGGAAGTTAGCAACAGGCTTAAAACCCGAAATAGGTGATGCGCCATCAAAACCTTTAGCTAAAGCCCAAGGCCCTTTATTTTCGCGGCTTGCAGCAAGTACATCTTTGGCTGTGTAATCAATACCAACAGCAATTTCCGAAATGTAACCGTTAGCATCTTCCAAGCTAATATCTTTACCCGTTTTTCCAATTTTTATTACCAACTCTAGCTCGTAAGCCAATTGGTTTGTAATTGCCGGGAAAACAACATCCGCATTACCCGTTACAACGCTACTATCTGGCTTTGTGAAAATAACCTGTTTACCCGTTTTAATGGCGCTAATTTCAGACTTATCGTTCACATAATTTTTTCCAATTCCAATAACTTTCATCTACTTAGTTTTATAGTTTATAATCAAATTTTAAGAGAAAATAAAAGTAGTAAATAAGCTATTTAAAAAAGTGCTTTTCCTCGAAAATAATTTGGGCGTTACCACAAGGGTCGGGCTTTCAGCAGTCGCTTTTTTGTGTTGCATAGGTACAACCACACAAAAAGAGCTCCAACAAATGCTTCAATCCCTAACGCGGGCTAGTCTGTTAAAGTAAAACTTAGAACCCGATGTAAAGTAAATATGTTAGGTTGTTGTTAAAAAAAGCAAATGAAAATATGTCATAATCTCTACATGTGGTATCTTTATTGACTTGTATTCTCAATATACTAAAAATTCTCATGCAACACCTTAAAGAATCCGCATCACCCAAAGATAAAACAAAACAAAAAGTCACGATGGCTCAAGCCTTTAAAACCATTATTTGGCCACGTCGGAAATTGGTTTTATTAGGGTTATTATTAATAGTAATTCGCAGTTTGGCGGGTTTAGTATTGCCATGGCAAAGTAAAGTATTGCTAGACGATGTTGTACCAAGCAAAGATATCTCGATGTTGTACAATTTAATAGGTATTGTTATTGCGGCCATTACAGTACAGGCGGTAACCTCGTTTTTACTAACACAAATTTTAAGCGTACAAGCCCAATATTTAATAAGCGAATTACGAGCTCAAGTACAGAAAAAAGTACTTTCTCTACCTATTAGCTTTTTCGATAACACCAAATCTGGTGCTTTAGTATCTCGAATAATGAGCGATGTAGAAGGTGTGCGTAATTTAATCGGGACTGGTTTAGTGCAGCTTGTTGGCGGATCGTTTACGGCTATTGTTTCTTTAGTGATATTAATAGATTTAAACCCATGGATGACGCTTTTTGTGTTTGTTCCTTTATCCATTTTTGGATATATCGCGCTTAGAGCCTTTAAATATATTCGTCCTATTTTTAGAAAACGCGGAAAAATTAACGCTGAGGTAAAAGGTAGACTTACCGAAACACTTGCTGGTGTGCGCGTAATAAAAGCCTTTAATGCCGAAGAGCAAGAAAATATTGTTTTTGAAGAAGGCGTTGATAAATTATTTCAGAATGTAAAAAAGAGTTTAACCGCAACCGCTTTAATGACGAGTTCTTCTACTTTTTTAATAGGTGTAGCCACTACAGGTATTATGGGGATTGGTGGTTATTATATGATTTTAGGAGAAATGACTACTGGGGAGTTTCTTTTCTTCACCTTAGTCCTTGGTTTTATGATTGCCCCAATTGTGCAAATGAGTAATATTGGTAGCCAACTTACCGAAGCTCTGGCTGGTTTAGATCGAACAGAAGAGCTTATGAATATGACGGCCGAAGAAGATAACGAAGCCCGAACCATAGAGCTTAACACATTAAAAGGTGATATAGAATTTAAAGATGTAACATTCTCTTACGAGGAAGGAAAAGATGTCTTGCATAATATTAATTTTAAAGCGCCGGCAGGTTCGGTAACGGCTTTAGTAGGGAGTTCTGGTTCGGGTAAATCGACTATAGCAGGACTTTCAGCAACGTTTTTAACGCCTCAAAAAGGTAAAGTTACTATTGATAATCAAGATTTATCTAAAGTAAGGTTAAGTAGTTATCGCCAGCATTTAGGTGTGGTTCTGCAAGATGAATTTTTGTTTGAAGGTAGCATAAGGCAAAACATTATGTTCCCGAGACCAAACGCTACAGAAGCCGAATTACAAAATGCTGTAAAAGCAGCTTATGTTAATGAGTTTACGGATAGATTTGACGACGGATTAGAAACATTAATAGGGGAGCGTGGTGTAAAACTTTCTGGCGGACAACGTCAACGTTTGGCTATTGCGCGTGCTATCCTTGCAAACCCGAAGGTTATTATTTTGGACGAAGCGACCTCGAGTTTAGATACTGAAAGTGAAGCTTTAATTCAGAAGAGTTTATCAGAATTAATAAAAGATAGAACCACTATAGTTATTGCACACCGTTTAAGTACAATTCGTAAAGCCGATCAAATTTTGGTTATCGAAGCTGGCCATGTTGTAGAACGCGGCACGCACGATGAACTGATTGCTTTAGGTGCACGTTATTATGATTTATACACATATCAAGCAAAAATTTAATACATGAAAGTAACCGATTTAAGAACAACCGAGTATAACGAGTTTTACGCAGGCTACATAGGTAAGGTGCCAAAAACCTGGACTTTAAAAAAAGGTTTTGATTTAGGGAAAACCGAAGTCGTTGAGTTTTTTAAGACTGTCCCAAGTGATAAGTTAGAGTATCGTTATGCCGAAAATAAATGGACTGTAAAAGAAGTGTTTCAGCATATTATAGATACCGAGCGTGTTATGGGGTATCGTTGTTTTAGAATGGCTCGTCACGATGCTACGGCTATGGCAGGTTTTGAGCAGGACGATTATATTAAGCCTTCTAAAGCTAATCAAAAATCTATGGATATCTTGGTTGATGAGTATTTAAGCGTTCGCCAAAGTACAAATGCTTTAATACAGAGTTTAAGCGACGAAGATCTAGAATTTGTAGGGAATGCTAACGGAGCGGCGATGTCGTCAAGAGCAGTCGCCTTTATGATCTTAGGACACGAAATCTGGCATATTGATATCATAAAAGCGTTGTATTTGTAATTCAAAATATCAATTTTAAGACACTTTCTTCTTTTTAGTGTTTTGGAGTGTGCATTGTGGAGGTTTAAGTTTAATTTAAAGCCTTTTTTAAGCGATTTAAGACACTTTTTGGAAATTAACAAATGTTAATAATTATTACGTGAAGTCGATAAACTGCATTTAAAATGCCATTTTAATTTGTATATTTGTTTGTATTCAAAAGGATGCTCTATAGCATCTTTTTTTATGCTAATGAAATACTGATTCTTTTTACATGGCGTAAACTAGAATATTAGATTTTCATTAATCCTGTATAAAAAGCAGGGTCTCATATTAATAATAAAATAATATCAATTCATAATTTATGAGCGAAGAAAAAGAAGAGTTTAACAAGCACAATTATTCTGCCGATAGCATTCAAGCTTTAGAAGGTATGGAGCACGTGCGTATGCGTCCGTCGATGTATATTGGCGACGTTGGTGTACGTGGTTTACACCATTTAGTTTACGAGGTTGTCGATAACTCGATTGATGAGGCTTTAGCCGGACATTGTAACAATATTACAGTAATTATCAACGAAGATAACTCGATTACTACTGAAGATGATGGTCGTGGTATTCCTGTAGATTTACACAAAAAAGAAGGCGTTTCGGCTCTAGAAGTTGTAATGACTAAAATTGGTGCTGGTGGTAAATTCGATAAAGATTCTTATAAGGTTTCTGGTGGATTGCACGGTGTTGGTGTAAGTTGTGTAAATGCTCTATCTGCACACTTAAAAGCTACAGTTTATAGAAATGGAGAAGTTTGGGAGCAAGAGTATGAGCGCGGTAAAGCCTTATATCCTGTTAAGAAAATAGGAGAAACTGATAAACGTGGTACTATTGTTACGTTTAGACCAGATGAAACTATTTTTCAACAAACTTTAGAGTATAGTTATGATACTTTAGCAAGTCGTTTACGTGAGTTAGCTTACCTTAATAAAGGTATTACAATTCATTTAGTTGATAGAAGAACTAAAAAAGAAGACGGTGAGTTTGAGGGTGAAACGTTTCATTCTGAAGAAGGTTTAAAAGAGTTTATCAAGTATTTAGATGCCACTCGTGAGCCTTTAATGAAAGATGTTATCGCTTTTGAAGGTGAGAAAAATGGTGTGCCTGTTGAGGTTGCTATGATTTATAATACATCGTACGCAGAGAATTTACATTCTTACGTAAATAATATTAATACACATGAAGGTGGAACACACCTTTCTGGTTTCCGTCGTGGTTTAACTCATACCCTTAAAAAGTATGCAGATGAATCTGGATTATTAAAAAACTTGAAGTTTGATATTGCTGGTGATGATTTCCGTGAAGGACTTACCGCTATTATTTCTGTAAAAGTACAGGAACCTCAGTTTGAAGGGCAAACCAAAACAAAATTAGGTAACCGTGAAGTTTCTGCATCTGTAAGTCAAGCAGTGTCAGAAATGCTTACTGATTACTTAGAAGAACATCCAGATGATGCTAAAATCATTGTTCAAAAAGTAATTTTAGCTGCACAAGCACGTCACGCCGCTCAAAAGGCTCGTGATATGGTACAACGTAAAACGGTAATGAGTATTGGTGGTTTACCTGGTAAACTATCCGATTGTTCTGAGCAAGATCCTACAAAATGCGAAGTATTCCTTGTAGAGGGAGATTCGGCAGGTGGTACGGCTAAGCAAGGTCGTGATAGAGCGTTTCAAGCTATTCTTCCACTTCGTGGTAAAATATTAAACGTTGAAAAAGCCATGGTTCACAAGGTTTTTGAAAACGAAGAGATAAAAAATATCTTTACAGCACTTGGTGTAACTATTGGTACTGAAGAAGATAGTAAAGCTTTAAATCTTTCAAAATTACGTTACCATAAAGTAGTGATTATGTGTGATGCCGATATCGATGGTAGTCACATTGCTACTTTAATTTTAACGTTCTTCTTTAGATACATGAAGGAGCTTATTGAAAACGGACATATCTACATTGCAACACCGCCATTATACTTAGTAAAACGTGGTGCTAAAAAACAATATGCATGGTCTGATGCTGAGCGTGATACTATTGTTTCAGAATTTGGAGATGGATCTAAAATACAACGTTATAAAGGTCTTGGAGAGATGAACGCAGAACAACTTTGGGATACAACTATGAATCCTGAATTTAGAACGATGCGTTTAGTTCAAATTGAAAACGGAACAGAAGCCGATAGAGTTTTCTCTATGTTAATGGGTGATGAAGTACCGCCTCGTAGAGAGTTTATTGAGAAAAATGCTATTTACGCAAATATTGACGCGTAAAACATATTCATTTTATATACAAAAGCGCCTGTCTAAATTGAGACAGGCGCTTTTTCTTTGGCTATTAATGTAGGACTAATTTGGGGCAAAGTTTTATAATATACTTATTCTAGAATAACCCCAAGCCAGCTCTTACGCTTGGTGTGCTTACTCTAACTCTTGTATTAACTGTACTTCTGTTATTATATCTATTATTGTAATAGTTGTTGCTATAACCATAGTAGTAAAAAGAAGCATGATGATAATAATGATCGCTATGGTGACAATGGCTGTCGCAATATTCGTAATGGCTTGCGTAAGCATCTTTTTTGCCCTTCATGTAAGCGCGGTACGCTTTTTTGTCGTTTCGTTTTAGGTTCTTTTCATAGGTTTTTTGATCTTCCCAAAAAATTTCATCATCAGCTTTTGAATCAGCTGTAAATTGTTGTTCGTATTTGGCATCTTCTAATGCACGTTTTTGGTAATACGATTTTTTATCTATTCTTTCGTCTTGAGAAACTTCTGCTTCTTGACTATATGTTGCAAAAGAACTTCCTATAATTATTGCGAATACTAATGTTTTAAATAATGTCATCTCTTTAAAATTTAAATTACTAATTAAGCTTTTAATAAGCCTTCATTAATAAGACACTTAGTATATAGTTTACCCTATAGTTTTTTAATTTTTTTTTAATAATAATATATAGAACAAAAAAAGAACACCCTTAGGTGCTCTTTTATCGTTATAAAAACTAATTCAAAATTTTTAATTTTTATATATAAATACTGAAGAAGCAGAAGCTAAACTATTGTTAACAGTAGGTGTTATGTTTCCTCCAGAACCAATGTTGTTAAACGCTAAAATTCTACCACCACCGTTACCAGCCTCGGCAATAAATACGGTTTGGGTAGTAGCATCGTAAGCCACGTCTACGGGATTGCCTAAAAGTGTAGCGGTTCCAGATACTCGTGTTTGTTGAGATGCAGATAAGGTTGCGCCATTGGCAGTATCGTTAAATTTACTTGTAAAGTCTTCTATGATGTGAAATGCACCATCGTCTTGACCGTTAGTGGCATCTGCAATATCCGTCATTACCATAACATCAGAAGCGCTATCGTATGTTAAACCATGTGTTCTAACAATGCCTTCTATTGCTATTCTTTTAGAAGCACTTAAGGTTTCGTCACTTGTGTTAGCTGTAAAATTCGTAAAAACAGCAAGTTCATTTGTTGCATCAACTACAGCATACAAATCGTTGTTTTTAAAAGTAATACCCCAAAGTTTAAAATCGGTAGTAATAGTATTTCTTAGGGTGAAAGAATTTCCGTTGCGTGTATAGATAAATAATTTACCATCTGGTGTAGTTGCGTCTCCATCTACGTCAGCATTATCTGCAACAACATAAGTGTTTCCGTTAACGGCAAGTTCTCTTGGACTCGTCATATCCATAGTTCCGTTAATGTCTGCGTTAATTGTAGCGTTATCTAAAAGGTTAGAAATGTTTAAAAAACCTTCAAGACCTAAACCAGAACGGGAAGCTTGAATTACGGCATCGGAATCGCTATCAAAATAGATGCCATCGGCAGCTGTAGATGTTGTAATTAGTGTTTTTGTTGTAATGTTTGCTGAATTGGTAACATCATATCTAGTAATGTTACCATCGGAATTGTTCGATGCGTAAACTGTTGTAGAACTAGCAGATTCCATTTCCGTATTGTTATCGTCATCATTACTACATGAGAATGCCAATATTGAGGTTAAAACTAGAGTTGCTAAAAATCTGTTTGAATGTAATTTTTTCATAATATTTGTGTTTTTTCGTTGTTAGCAATACCTACGAAATTATAACCAAGTCGGTTTTATTTTTTTTCAAAATTAATTTCAGGTGTTAAAATACTACATCATATTATGATTCTATTGAGGGTTTAAGAGTTAATCAGTTTTTTTTGTTAGGTTTTATTTGCCACCATTTGCTTGTAAATCGGCAATACACTGTGCATCTAGTTGAGGTGCAGTGCTCATACCTGCCATATCGCTTAGGTTTGCTGCAGATTCTGATGCCCAATACATTAAGCAGTTTTCTATATCACAATGTTTTGGGTGTTCTTCATCTTCATGCTGGCTTTGCAGCGGTGTGCCTAAATTTGTGAGTCCTAATATATGTCCGAATTCATGGTTAATTACTGTCGTTTCTAGTAGCGTTCTGTCCGGTTCAAATGGACTGTTACTAAAGCTTTCTACTGTTTCTTGGTAAATAACAAAAGAGGTATTCCAGTAAGCTGTTCCTAACACAACGGTGTTGTTTTTTTCGGAATCATTATCAGATTTTCCATCAGAAAAATAAGCCCAAACCGCAATTTGGTTACTTGTGTTGTAGTGTGTTCTGTGTTCAGTTTCTATGTTGGCAATGTCTTCTAAGCTATAAGTGGTTTTTCCAGGTGAAGGAATTGCTCTTTTTTCAACAGTAATACCATTTGGTTTATAGGTTCGGTTTTCTAGAAAAGTAGTGAAATTGTTTAAAGCACTTTCCGTAGGTTCAAAACCTTCTACGTAAACGACTTCAATAATCATACTTGTAAAAGTGTCGTCTGATAGTAAATCGTGAGCAGAACTACCTGTGGTTTGTCGGTTTAATACTTTTGATACAGTATTATCTGTATCATTGTCTGCTTCAGATTCATCTTTAGAACATGAACTTATTATCAAGAGGAATAGAAAGGGTATTAATATTTTAAACTTCATTATATTTTGTTTTTATTTTATAAAACAGCTGCCTATAAATAGACAGCTGCTTTTACCATAACTTACGGAACAAATGCTAAACTAGTTTTTAAATTTGAGTTAAAACTAATGTAATAGCTGAATTTGTTGAGCTTTGCAGAGAGATAGAACTTTGAGAATAACTTGTAACTTCCCAAGTATTATTTAATAATTCGAAAGATGTGTTTCCTGTAAAAGTTAAATTTAAAAATACTTCAAGCTCAGATGCTACGGTATAAGTGCCTTCAATGTCGTTAATGGTTGTGTTCACTGTGTTTTCTGCTGTACAACTTAAGTCGTTTGCGAAATCGATAGTGTAATCGGCATAGTCATTTGCGGTGTTAACACTAGCAGAGATAAAAGATTCTACTTTAAAAACGCCATCAACTAAAATGCTTTCTAAGGTGTCTGCATTTTCTTCTGCTTCTTCCATAGCTTCATCATTTTCTAAACAATTTGTAATTGCAGTTTGTAAATCTGCATCGCTACTAAGTTCAATTACGGTATTACTTTCTCCAGTTAATGTTGCGGTAATAGGGTAGTTTATTGAAAATAAAGCATCGTCGTCAAAATTATTCATGTAAGTGTATAATTGTTGTTCAGACTCTACAACAACGCTTCCGGTTTGTTCTGCGCTTAAATCGTAAGTTAAAATTGTAATAGGGAAATCTATGTTTATACAGTTTATAGCGTCTTCAGCTTCGTTTTCGGCTGTTTCACAAGCATCAATAAGTGCATCGTATTCGGTTTGATTTGCTACTTGTACTTCAGTATAGTTGCTCAGCTTAACTGTTAAAGGGAATTGAAATTCAATGCTGTCATCATCATTTGTAAACTGTCCTAAAATATTTAAAACAAGTTGGTAATCTGCTTGACTAATTAAAGTAATTTCTGTGTTATTAATTGTTGCAGTTAAAGGAAATAAAATAGAAGAACAAGATACACCATCTAAAAAATCATCAAAACTACCATCGTACATAGACGAGCGTTCTAAGTTATTTGCTGTAGGTGATGTTGCAGAATTTGTATTTGGGTTTTGTCCGTTTTCGTTATCAATTTCATCTTGACAAGATGTGAAACTCATAATTGATGTTAGTAGGATTGCTGTTAATAATTTTAAATTTTTCATGTTTTTAATTTTTAGGGTTTTTATAATTTTCTTTTTCACAGCCGTTTTTTTCGCCGTTCTGTAATTAAGACCCTTAGATTTAAGTTTACCCTACGATTTTTTAAAAATATTTTAAATTAAATGTAAGTTGCTGTTTGCCAGCGTGTATTGTTGTTGGTTTTTTTGTTATATTTTTACCGCATATCAATTTGTATAAACTTTATGAATAGCCCCAAGCATAAACTTTGCGAAGAATCTCATTTCAACACCTTTTACACAAAACATATTCAGGCCGCAAGTAATTTTGCCTTTTATAAGTGTGGAGATGGTGATGCATCTTTAGATTATGTACAAGATGCATTTGCTAAAATTTGGGAAAATTGTTCTAAAATAGATTTTTCTAAAGCTAAAACGTATCTGTTTACCACGGTTAATAATTTATTTTTAAATACTATTCGACACCAAAAGGTGGTGCTAAATTATGCAAAAGAATCGCCATATTTAGATGAAACCAATTTGAACCCAGAATATTTAATGGAAGAAGATGAGTTTAAGCAAAAACTTATGTTGGTTATCGAGAACTTAAGCCCGGAACAACGCGAGGTTTTTTTATTGAATAGAATAGAAGATAAAAAATATAGAGAGATAGCCGAATTGCTAGATATATCTCAAAAAACAGTTGAAAAACGAATGTCGGCAGCTTTAAAAATATTAAGGAGTAAAATTGAAGACTTAAAAATTTGATTTTTTAATAGGGTAAATAAATAATAAGGTGTCTTATAGTTGTATAGCGTAAAAGATGAATAAAGAAAACGACATATTAAAATGGTTTGAAGGTGAAATGTCTTTGGAAGATATTAAGAACAAATATCCTTCGGAAGATTTTTCAACTCTAGAAAAAATGGGCTTCTATTCTAAGCAGATTGAAGTGCCAAAAATAGATGCAGAACAAGCTCTGGCAGATTTTAAGAAAAGATCATTTAAAAAAGAAGAGACCAAGGTTATTCCTTTAAACTTTAAAACGTTTATGAAGGTTGCTGCTGTATTGGTTGTGCTATTAACATCATCTTACTTTTTGTTTTTTAATAATACCGCATCTTATTCAACTGAAATTGCTCAAACCGAAACCCTGCAATTACCCGATAATTCTGAAGTGATACTGAATGCACAATCGGAGTTAGCCTTCAATAAAAAAGAATGGAAACAAAATAGAAGTTTAACCCTAAAAGGTGAAGCTTTTTTTAAAGTAACAAAAGGAGAGAAATTTACTGTAAATACCGATGCTGGAAGTATTCAGGTTTTAGGAACGCAATTTAATGTTAAGGAACGCGATAATTATTTTGAAGTACAATGCTACGAAGGTTCTGTAAGTGTTACACATAAAAATAATAAAACCATTTTAACTCCAGGAAAATCTGTTAGGGTTGTTAATGGAAAATTTATAGAGGTTAAGCCTTTTAATACTGAAAATCCAGCTTGGTTGGCTAAAGAATCTAGTTTTAGTGAGGTGCCGCTGTGGCAAGTGATAAACGAGCTGGAAGTTCAGTATGATATTGTTATCGATGCTAATAAAATCGATACAGAACAAATGTTTTCTGGAACTTTTACACACGCTGATAAAAACATTGCGCTTCAATCTGTAACTATTCCACTTAAATTGAGTTACGCTATAACGGGGAAAAACGTTGAGTTTTATAACTATGAATCTAACTAAAGTTTGTGTCGTTTTAATTTTATTCAGTGGTTTCTTTTCTTTCGGATTTCAATTTCAAGATAAGAAGCCGTTAATAGATGTTATTCCGGAAATTGAAACCAGATTTGATGTTAAGTTTTCGTATTCGGTAACAGATGTGGATCAGGTTTTTGTTGAAGCTATTATGGATTCAGAATCTCTTCAATTTATAATAAACAGGTTAAATGCGACTACCAGTTTAAATTTCAAATTACTTAGTGAGCGGTATATTACCATTTCTACCATCGAGAAAACTATTGCGATTTGTGGTATTTTAATGGATAACGTAGAGCAGTTGCCTTTGCTTGGAGCTTCCGTGGTAATTAATAATAGATCCAAAGGTGTTATTACGGATATAGAAGGTCGATTTCAGTTAAGTAATATTCCCATTAATGAAACTATAGAAATTCGTTTTTTAGGGTTTAAATCTTTAACCTTTAAAGCTAGTGAATTGAGATCTATAGATGGTTTTTGTAAAACCATAATTATGGAAGAAGAAAACCAAGCGCTTAATAAAATATTAATATCTAAGTTTTTAACAACAGGTTTGCAGAAACGTATTGATGGAAGTACGGTTTTAAATACGGCTAAATTTGGAGTTTTACCAGGATTAACAGATCCGGATGTGTTGCAGTCTATACAGGCATTACCTGGTGTAGAAAGCGTAAATGAAAGTATTGCCAATATTAATGTGCGTGGTGGTACAAACGACCAGAATTTAATACTTTGGGATGGTATTAAAATGTATCATTCAGGACACTTTTTTGGTTTAATATCTGCTTACAATCCATATTTAACAAATCAAGTCGTGGTTACTAAAAATGGAACGCCAAGTGAGTTTAGTGATGGTGTTTCTAGTACCATTAATATGTCTACTAAAAATGAAATAAACAATACATTTTCTGGAGGTTTTGGAGCTAATTTAATGCATGCCGATGTGTTTTTAGAAATACCTATTAGTGAAAAGTTGGCTTTGCATGTTTCTGGTAGACGCTCGTTTACCGATGTTTTTAATTCACCAACTTATGATAATTATTTTGAACGTAGTTTTCAGGATAGTGAGTTAACAACTAATAGTGATAACATAAGTGAAGGTAACCGAAGTTCAGATTTTTTCTTTTACGATTATACGGCAAAATTATTGTTCGATTTAAATGAAAATCATCAGTTTCGTGCAAACGTAATTGGTATTAATAATAATTTAGATTATACAGAGGTATATACAGATAATGATGATAATGTAAATTCTAAAACCAGTAATTTACAGCAAGATAATATTGGTTTTGGTGGAAGTTGGAATGCTACCTGGAATGATAGGTTCACGACAGAAACCTCTGTTTTTTATTCAAACTACAATGTAGACGCTACAGATAATAGAATTGAAACGAACCAACAGCTTACTCAAGCAAACGAAGTATTAGAAACCGGTTTTAAGCTGAATACAAAGTATAAAATCAATAAATATTTGCACTTTTTAAACGGTTATCAATTTAGTGAAATTGGTATTCTAAATGAAACCACGGTAAGTGCACCATCTTATGAGAAAACTAAAAAAGATGTTCTTCTAAATCATGCCTTGTTTAGTGAAATTGAATTTAATAAAAATAAGACGTATTTACGAATAGGTGTAAGAGGGAATTATTTTCAGAAATTTAATAAACTCATTATTGAGCCGCGATTAAATTTTAGGCAAAAACTATCACAACAAATAGCATTTAAACTTCAAGGCGAATTTAAAAATCAATCTGCAAATCAAATTATTGATTTTCAGGACGATTTTTTAGGTGTTGAAAATAGAAGATGGATTTTGGCTAACGAAAATGATATTCCAATATCTGAAAGTAAACAAGTGTCTTTAGGTTTCGAGTTTAATAAAAATAACTGGTTAATGGATATTGAAGGCTTCTATAAACAAGTTGATGGTATTACGGCTTCAAACCAAGGGTTTTATAATAATTTTCAGTTTGTTAACGCTACGGGAAACTATACGGCAAAAGGTGCTGAGTTTTTAATTAATAAAACAGCCAATAAGTATAGTACTTGGCTTAGTTATACTTACAGTCAAAATAATTATAAATTTAAAAGTTTTAGTCCTTCTGTATTTCCTAATAATGTAGATATACGGCATTCGGTATCACTAGCTGTAAATTATAGTGTTTTAAAGCAGTTAGAACTATCTGTTGGTGGTATGTGGCGTTCAGGCCAGCCGTACACCAAACCTGTTGAAGGAGATGAGACGGTTAGGGATGGAAATGATGTTTTGGTTAATTATAGTGATCCAAACAGTTCTAATCTTGATGATTTTATAAGATTAGATGCTTCCGTAAATTATACATTCCGAGTTACAGAAACTGTGCATGGCGCTTTAAGAGCAGGTGTATTTAATGTAATAGGCACGCAAAATGTTATAAATAGGTATTATGAAGTTAACCCAGAAGACTCTAATAGTGCTATTCAAATAGATAACAAATCCCTTGATTCAACTCCTAATTTAAGTCTTAGATTCAATTTTTAATCCGATAAAAAACATAATATATTCGATTAAATACATTTTTTACCGCTTAAATGTTGCGTAATGTAAAAATAAGTGTATCTTTGCTTCAGCTAAGACAGTGATTATAAAAACTTTAGCGTAAAAATGTGTTATTCTTGCAAAAAGGAATAAAATTTTGAGTTTAATTGAATTTTAATAGTCATAATTTAAAGAATATTTATGCTGTCAATTTTAGCCATAAAGAGTAAATTTCAATTAAGTCAGTTTTGGCTTAATTTTAAAAATAATATCACTCATTTATAGATCTTTTTAAAAGGTTTTGAATTGAGTTTAGTGAAAGAAAAGTTTAGTTTTATTTAGTTTAGTTTAGTTAGTTGTTAAAAAAGTGCAGAAATCATTCTGCACTTTTTTTATTTCAAAAAGTAAGGTATTTATATGCGTTCTTGTTAAAGAAATAGAAGATAAATTCGTAAATTTGCTTGACCGGAATTCTGTTTTTTAAGGGTTTTGTCGACTAAATATTATAATAATTTTATTAAAATTAAACTTATGAAAGTAACTGTAGTAGGAGCAGGAGCAGTAGGCGCAAGTTGCGCAGAATATATTGCAATTAAAAATTTCGCATCAGAAGTCGTTTTGTTAGACATCAAAGAAGGCTATGCTGAAGGAAAGGCCATGGATTTAATGCAAACCGCATCATTAAACGGTTTTGATACTAAAATCACTGGAGTAACTAACGATTATAGTAAAACAGCAGATAGTAATGTTTGTGTAATTACTTCTGGTATTCCTCGTAAGCCAGGAATGACTCGTGAAGAGTTAATTGGAATTAATGCAGGAATTGTAAAAACAGTATCTTCTAGTTTAATTGAGCACTCTCCAAATACAATTATTATTGTTGTGAGTAACCCAATGGATACTATGACATATTTAGTACACAAAACAACTAGCTTACCAAAGAATAGAATTATTGGTATGGGTGGTGCTTTGGATTCAGCTCGTTTTAAATACAGATTAGCAGAAGCTTTAGAAGCTCCTATTAGTGATGTAGACGGTATGGTAATTGGTGGTCATAGTGATACTGGTATGGTGCCATTAATATCTCACGCAACAAGAAATTCTATTAAAGTTTCAGAGTTTTTAAGTGCTGAGCGTTTGGAAAAAGTTGCTGCAGATACTAAAGTAGGTGGAGCAACCCTTACTGGTTTATTAGGAACTTCTGCTTGGTATGCGCCAGGTGCTGCTGTAAGCGGTATGGTTCAAGCTATTGCTTGCGATCAAAAGAAAATGTTCCCATGTTCAACTTATTTAGAAGGTGAATACGGATTAAACGATATTTGTATTGGTGTACCTGTAATTTTAGGTAAAGACGGTATTGAAAGTATTGTTAATATTCCTTTAAGTGATGCTGAAAAAGCACATGTACAAGCTAGTGCAGAAGGTGTAACAAAAACTAATGGTTTATTAGATTTATAGTCTTACAATCATTAATTTACATAAATATATAGAGGCTGTAGCAATACAGCCTTTATTTTTTTATATTTGCCGCATGCAATTAAAAAGGTACATAGGTGCTATAATTTTTATTTTGAGTTTCTTGGCTGTTATTTCTCAGCAGGAATTCAATGTACCTAATCAGGAAATTGTATTAGAGTTTAATCATGTTGAGGTTACTTCAAATGAAGCTCAAACAGCGGTAGCACACGTAAAGCAGCAACTACAAGCGCTTGGTGCAAATCAAATAAAAGTACAGCAAACGGCTCAAGGAAAATTAAAAATCACCTACTACAGTGATGCCGATGTTGCTAGTATTAAAAAAACTTTTGCTAAAGATTTAGACAATAAAACTTTCAGTAAAAACAATAGAAAAACAGAATTACCTACCCAAATACCAAATATTGCATATAATCTCGATGTTTTCGAAATTCAGAATGCAAATACATCTAGTTGGGATCTCGATGGTAAGTGTGTATTAACTACGGATACTAAAAGCGATCGTTTCTCAGATCCAAATGTTTTCTTCTTTATAGAAGTTGTAAATATTTCGTTAGAAAATAATACCATTAAAACAGCTTATAAAGTGCGTAGAAACATTTCAATTTCTACCGAAAATAATCTTCATAAAATACCCGAAGGCAGGGCAGGACCAACTTGCTAAATCAATGGGTTCGTTAGGTTTTATATGCTTTAGTGCATAGTAAAGACTTATCATATTTCATTAAAAATTTCAAACACAATCAATTTCAACCTAAAAAGTGTCAAATATTGGCCGTAAATAATATATTTGCGCGTCGAAAAAGTTTTGACACACACTAAAATTACAACAATGCAAAATAAAGGATTAGTAAAATTATTTGCGCTTTTGTTTGGTTTGGTAAGTATCTACCAATTATCATTCACGTTTAAAGCGAAACAAATTGAAAACGCAGCCGAAGAGATTGCGATCAGTAAAATTGACGATACCGAAGAAGGTTACCGTGCAAAACGTAGCGCCGAAGAGACTGCTTATTTAGAGGCTATCGCTACAGATACCGTATTTAATATGGGTATCGCAAAATTCACTTACAACGAAGTGAAACAAAAAGCCATGAATTTAGGTTTAGACTTAAAAGGTGGTATTAGTGCTACACTTCAAATATCTATTAGAGATATCTTGAAAGGATTGGCTAACCATACTAAAGATCCTGTATTCAACAAAGCTTTAGATGATGCTGCTGAAATTCAAAAAAACAGTCAGAACACATATTTAGAAGATTTCTTCATCGCTTTCGATAAAATTAAAGGCGATACTAAATTAGCTTCACCAGATATTTTTTACACAAAAGCATTAGATGGTGAAATTAGTGGTAACATGACGGATGATGAGGTTAAAGCCATTATTTCAACTAAAATTGATGAGTCTGTAGTTTCAGCATTCGAGGTTTTACGTAAACGTATCGATGAGTTTGGAGTAACACAACCAACTATCCAACGTATCGGAACTTCTGGTCGTATTTTAGTAGAGTTACCAGGTGTAAAAGATAAAGAGCGTGCTATTAAATTATTACAAAGTACAGCTCAATTAGAATTTTGGGATGCTTATAAAGGTGAGCAGTTTTTCCCGTTTTTAGCGCAAGCTAACGAAGTATTAAAAGATGTAGTTTCTCCAAAAACAGAAACTGCAGAGCAAGAGCCACAAGATACTGAAGATGCACAAGATTCTGCAATCGACGATCTTTTAGGTGAAGCAGAAACAGATTCTACTACAGTATCTACAGTTAACCCAATATTCGATTTAATTAGAGGTCAAGGTTACCAAGGTGGACCAATTATTGCTCAATTTGAAGCAAAAGATAAAGAAACTATCGAGAACTACTTAAGTATGTCTCAAGTACGTGCTTTACTTCCAGCAGAGCAACGTTACGCAAAATTTGTATTCGGTAAACCTAAAAAAGGAAGTGAGTTATTAGACTTATACGCTTTAAAAGGAAACAGAGAAAACGAACCAGAATTAAGTGGTGCTGTAGTAACAGATGCTAGAAATCAATTTGGAGCAACAGGGAAATCTGAGGTTTCAATGCAAATGAATGCTAAAGGAGCTAAAATCTGGGAAGAAATGACTGGTAATGCATATACACAAGGTAGCCAAATTGCTATCGTTTTAGATAACGTTGTATATTCTGCTCCAGGTGTAACAACCGGACCAATTGCAGGTGGTAGCTCTTCAATCTCTGGAGATTTTAGCTTAAACGAAGCAATCGATTTAGCAAACGTATTACGTGCTGGTAAATTACCTGCTTCTGCAGATATTATTCAAAGTGAAGTTGTTGGACCATCTTTAGGTCAAGAAGCTATCGATAGCGGTAAAATGTCGTTCATGATTGCTTTAGCATTAGTATTAGTATGGATGGTATTTTACTACGGTAAAGCTGGTGCATTTGCAGATGTTGCGATGGCATTAAACATTCTTTTAATCTTCGGTATCCTTTCAGGATTAGGCGCTGTATTAACATTACCTGGTATTGCCGGTATTGTATTAACAATTGGTATGTCGGTAGATGCAAACGTACTGGTCTTTGAGCGTATTCGAGAAGAACTTGCCAAAGGTAAAGGTCAAAAAGAAGCGATTCAAGATGGATTTAGCAATGCTTTATCTTCAATCTTAGATGCCAACATTACTACAGGTTTAACAGCATTAATCTTATTTATATTTGGTACAGGACCAATTAAAGGTTTCGCAACTACTTTAATCATTGGTATTGGTACATCATTATTTACTGCAATTTTCATCACACGTTTACTAATAGACTGGTATTCTAACCGTGGCGGAAACTTAGCATTCTCTACACCAATCACTAAAAACTTATTCCGTGATATCCGTATCGATTTCTTATCGAAACGTAAAATTGCTTATATCATTTCAGGAGCTTTTATCGTAGTAAGTTTAGGATCTTTATTTACAAACAGTTTAGATCAAGGTGTTGATTTTGTTGGAGGTAGAACGTACCAAGTTCGTTTTAATCACGATGTTAGTGCTTCAGAAATTACAGGTGTACTTTCTAGCCCAGATGTATTTGGTAGTGCAAACGCTAAAATATTTGGAGATGCTAACCAAGTTAAAATTACTACAAAATATTTAGTAGAAGAAACAGGATCTGAAGTAGATGAGCAAATTCGTAAAACCCTTTATACAGCGTTACAACCGTATTTCGAAGGTCTTACTTACGAGGAGTTTATTAGCGATGCTGATACAAAAACAGTAGGTTTATTAAAAACCGATAAAGTAAGTCCAACTATTGCCGATGATATCAAACAAGAATCATTCTGGGCAGTTTTAGGATCATTAATCGTAGTATTCCTTTATATCTTAATCAGATTTAAAAAATGGCAATACTCACTTGGTGCAGTAGCAGCAGTATTCCACGATGTATTAATCGTATTAGGTGTATTCTCTTTAACGTACAAATTCATGCCATTCTCAATGGAAATCGATCAAGCGTTTATAGCAGCAATATTAACCGTAATTGGATATTCATTAAATGATACCGTGGTAGTATTCGATAGAGTTCGTGAGTTCTTCAACGAGCACACAGGATGGAAATTCGATCGCGTTGTAAATGCATCATTAAGCAGTACATTAAGCCGTACATTAAATACCTCTTTAACAACATTAGTAGTGTTATTAGCAATCTTTATCTTCGGTGGAGATTCTATTAGAGGTTTCATGTTCGCCTTAATAGTAGGTGTAATAGTAGGTACATACTCGTCACTTTTTATAGCAACACCAGTAATGTATGATACTGTAAATAAATTAGAAGGAAAAAAGAAAGAAGAAGACTAACTCAAACTCTTTTTTTTAATAAAAGCCCGTCAGCGTAAGTTGGCGGGCTTTTTATATTTTAAAGGGTTTGGGCGTTACCCGAAAAGGGTCGAGCTTTCACTACTCGCTTTTTTGTGTTGCATAGGTGCAACCACACAAAAAGAGCTCAAATAGGCCGTTCAATCCCTAACGCACGTGTTTGCTAGGGTTATTGGCTTTTATAAACAATATTAACATCTGCTAATTAGCAATACTAGATATGGCACAACGTAAAACGTTTTTTTATTTATATTTGCATTTCAAATTTGGCAATGAGGTTTGCTTGTAACGGTTCTGCTTAGAGCTAATGATATCTACATTAAAAGGCTTATGTCTCTGTAGAATCATACATTTAAAGCACTATGAAAAAAAACGAAATTAAAGATTTTTTATTCTCATTTGAACAAATTCCCTCTTTGCTATATCTCCTAAAATGGGTTTTAATCTGTTTAGCACTTGGTGTTTTAGCAGGTAGTGTTTCTGCTTTTTTTCTATTAAGTTTAGAGTGGGCCACAAATTGGCGAGAATCTCATTTATGGGTTATATCCTTATTACCTGTTGGTGGCTTGGTCATTGGTTTATCTTATCATTATTACGGAAGTAGTGTGGTGAAGGGAAATAATTTACTGTTAGAAGAATTTCATTCACCTAAAAAAGTAATTCCATTTAGAATGGTACCTCTCGTATTATTTGGTACTATTATTACACACTTTTTTGGTGGTTCTGCCGGACGAGAAGGTACAGCGGTACAAATAGGTGGTGCCATTGCCGATAGATTTACAAAAGTTTTAAAACTATCTAAACGCGATCGGAAAATTGTTTTAATTGCCGGTATTAGTGCAGGTTTTGCTTCTGTTTTTGGAACACCATTGGCAGGTGGTATTTTTGCATTGGAAGTTTTGGTATTGGGAAGATTGCGATTAGATGCTATTATACCAAGTTTTATGGCAGCGGTTTTTGCAAATTATTTCTGTGAAATTTGGAATGTATCCCACACCCATTATCATATTAATACCGTGGCAGAAATGACGCCTGTAAATTTATTATGGTGCTTATTGGCTGGTATTATTTTCGGACTTGTAGCAATGCTGTTTTCTAAATCGACTCATTTTTGGAGCAATCTTTTTGGTAAGTACATAAAGTATCCTCCACTAAGGCCGGTAATAGGTGGTGCTATATTGGCTATTGCTATTTATTTTATGGGCACAACAAAATATATAGGTCTTGGTATTCCTACTATTGTAGAGGCTTTTGATGTTAACCTGAATTCTTACGATTTTCTGTTAAAGCTTTTATTTACGTCTTTCACACTTGGAGCAGGTTTTAAAGGAGGCGAAGTCACCCCTTTGTTTTTTATAGGTGCAGCCTTAGGAAATGTGCTTATTTGGTTTATTCCGTTACCTATGGCTTTACTTGCCGGTATGGGATTTGTCGCTGTTTTTGCAGGCGCAACCAACACACCAATTGCCTGTACTATTATGGGGATTGAACTTTTTGGAATAGAATCTGGTGTTTTTATAGCCTTGGCTTGTTCTACCGCATATTTGTTTTCGGGGCATTCAGGAGTGTATGCTTCTCAAATTATTGGTAGCCCGAAACACAAATTGTTTAAAGGTGAAAAAGGACTTTCTTTATCTGAAATAAATAAAAAACGAACTAAGAAATGAGAGATATAATTACGATACGTATTTATTTTGAGTATGGTCAGAAAATAAAAAATCAGTCGTTTTGGAAAAAAATGTATGCCTCCGATTTTTCAACCGAACTTATAAAACGAGCAAAAGCCTTCGGACTGGAACAAGTATTACACCTTAATGTAAGCAAGGGGTATTTAAATAACCAAAAAGTAAATTGGGGAATAAGTGAAATTCGCCATAGTAAACATCCACACCTTATTGAAATAGTAGATTCTGAAATTAAAATAAACCAATTTCTAGATGAGCAAAAAGCATTTCTTCAAGACACTAAAGTTGTTATGGTTAAGGATGAAGTGTTAATTAAATAATTCCTTTCATAGTAAAACTTCAAAGTATGCTTTAAATATTATTTAGCCTTTTAACTTACGTTCATTAGCTAAAATCATACTAACAGCTTGTTTGTATTTAAAAGGATTGGTTGCCTTTTTTATAGCTTTATATGTTTTCTGTTGATTTGAAAAAGACTGTGAAAAGAATTCCCAGAAGCCTAACATTTTCATTTTTATAGGTGTTGGTCCAGAAAGATATTCGTCGTATTGATTATAAATGGTATTATGGAATTCTTCAAAAATATCCCAACGGTCTTTAGGATATTCCGTAGTATCGTCTTTTATCATTTGTGGTAAAAACGGATCGGCAATTAAGCCACGACCAATCATAAAATGATCTAAACTAGGGAAACGGGTTTGTATACTTTTAAAGGCTTCAACACTAGTAATATCACCATTGTAATAGAGTTTATGTTTGGTGCTTGTAATACAGCGTTCAAAGGCCTCTAAATCTACAGGACCTTTATAGAGCTGCTTTCCAATACGTGCATGAATAGCTATGTTTTTAAGCGGATATTGATCTAAAATAGGAAATACGTCTAAAATTTCTTCAGCATGATCGTAACCCATACGCATTTTCATAGATACTAAAATATCAGTTTCTTTATGTGCACGTTCTAAAATATTATCAATTTTCTCAGGATTGCAAATTAAACCAGAACCCATTCCAGATTTAGCAACCATAGGGTATGGGCAACCTAAATTCCAATTCAATTCTTTGTAACCTAAGCTTTGTACATATTTGGCAACAAATAAAAACTCTTCGGCATCGTTGGTTATAATTTGCGGAATTACTTCTAAGGTGTTATTGTTCTCTAGAAGCAAATCGTTTTGATAAGAGCTTTTAATTTTAAACTTACCATTTAACCTAATGTATGGTGAATAAAAGGTATCGATACCTCCAAAATAATGATGGAAAGCATTACGAAATCTAAAGTCTGTAAACCCCTGTAATGGAGAGGAAAGTAAAGTAAAAGCCATTTGTGTTTTATGAAGCGCAAAGATAGTTATATCTTTTATGGCTTGGTAGAAAGATTTTTAATGATTTTGACTCAAATATCACAAATAAAAAACGCGTTAGTAATCCATGATTTATTTAAAACCATGGCTTATAAACGCGTTAGAATTTAATGTTTTATTTTGAAAGCTAAAAAAGAACCTATTCGGAAACAGGTGCATTCTGAGCTTGTAATAATTCGGTTAATACTTGTTTAAAAGTATCTACAGGTTGTGCTCCAGTTACGGCACTTTTTCTGTTGAAAACAACAGTAGGAACAGAGCTTACACCCAATTGTTGCCAATAACTTTCTTTGGTTTTTACTTCAGAACGAATATCTTCATTATCTAATTTTGATAAACCTTCTTCAGCATCTAAACCAACATCTAATAAAGCTTGTTTTAAAACATCACGTTTAGAAACATCTTTATGGTCTGTAAAAAAGGCTTTAGTAAGCGTCATTTTTAATTCGGTTTGTTTACCAAAATATTTTGCATATTCTAATAAAATATGAGCTTCAAAGGTATTAGACATACGCATACCATCGAAATAATCGAAAGTAAAACCAAGTTCTTCACCAGCTTCTACCATACGTTGTTTCGATTCGTTTTGTTGCTCATCTGTAGAACCATATTTTTCAGCAATATGCTCGTGTAAATCCTGGCCTTCAGCTGGCATGTTCGGGTTTAATTCAAAAGGTTGCCACTCAATCTCTACTTGATCTTCAACCCCTAATTCTTTTATCGCTTTTTCTAAACGTTTGTATCCAACGGTGCACCATGGGCATACAACATCTGATACGATATCTATTTTAAGTTTTTCTTTCATTTTACTATCTAATTTTGTGGTTTATTATTACCAATGTTTAGTTGGGGTTTTTAAACCTATTTATAAGTAACAAGAATATCTGCTACTTGTTTTAAATCGGGTAATTCAATTTCAGATTTTGGAGCAAGCGGAAACGTTTGTTGTCCTGGTCTGCTCACAAAAGCAGCGCGCCATCCGGCCCAAAGTGCACCAGCAACATCCCAACCATGTGCTGCAATTAGCATGCAGTCTTCAGGTTTTACGTTCAGTTGGTTTGCTGCCCAAGTATAAGTATCTGTAAAGGGTTTAAATTTACCAGCACCTTCAATACTTAATTGTGCATCGAAATAACTTGTTAATCCGGCGCTTTCAAATTGCTTAGCCAGACCTTCTTCCGAAGAGTTTGTTAAAGCAACTAAAGTATAGCCGGCTTGTTTTAATGCTAATAAAGCATCTTTTACTTCTGGATGAGCAGGTAGATCTCGTAAACCAGATATAATGGTTTTACGAGCTTCATCTTCAGAAATTTTAATATCATGATTGGCTGCTACCATCTGTAAAGCGGCAGCACCAATGTGTCCAAAAGGTTTGTATTGACCGCTAGCCGAAACAACTAACGAATATTGTAACATGGTGGTAAACCATAAAGGTAACAAGTCTTCGTTTCCGCCTAAGGCATCTCCAACTAACCGTTTCATTTTAGTAAGATCTAAAAGTGTTTCGTTAACGTCAAAAAATAGTACTTTAGGTTTTTGCTTAGTTTCCATTATGATATGTTTTTGTTGAAAAATAAAACTAATAGTTTTTAGCGAGGTTTTACTTTAACTTGTTTAATGCAGATACTATTTCTTTCGATTCAGCTCTTTCTTTATAATCGGCATCTAAAAAGGCATATTGAATTACGCCCTTTTTATCAATAACATAAGTCGCAGCTAGAGGTAATTCATTACTATTATCTCCGTTTTTTTGGTTTAAACCAAATCCTTCTTGGTAGATAGAAGCAACTTCTTTAGTAAGTTCGAATACAACCCCATATGTTTTTCCAACGGTATTACCAATATCACTTAAAACGGTAAATTCTAAATTGTTTTTTTCTGAAGTGTTTAACGAGTTATCAGGCAATTCGGGAGTTAAAGCTAAAAGCGTTGCGCCGGCTTTTTTAAACTCGGGAAAGTGTTCTTGTAAATGATGTAAAGTGATATTGCAGTAAGGACACCAACCACCGCGGTACCAAGTTAAAACTACAGGACCATTTTCTAATGTGTTGTATAGGGAAACAGGTTGGTTTAAAGCGTTGTTTAATGTGAAATTTGGTGCTTTATCTCCAACATTTAATGCTTTGTCTAGTATGCCAGAGTTTACTACGTTAGTAATACCATCGGCATAAATTTGATTTTTTTCTTTAGTGAATTTTGCGATACCTGCTTTACGTTGCACGTCTAATAAGGCATCTAATTCTCCTTTATTTTTATTTGTTTCCATTTCTATACGTATTAACTCTGTTAGTGTAACTTCTTATTTATTAAGAACAATTAAACCACTTCACTAATTTGAACTTGTGGTTTTACATTTGTAAAATTAGGAAGATCTGCCAAAATCGCTTCTGCATTAGCGCCGAAAGATTGTTGGAACGTTTCCATAGATTTAAATACTAAATTAGCAATAACCACATAAGGAGCGGGTTGGTCTGGAGTTGCTCCGGCTAGTCCGAAATTAACATCGGAAGCTATAATGGCATCGCCTAATAAATCGATTAATAATTGACCGTGTTGTTTAATGTAATATGGTTTGTCGAATTTTAAATCGGCAGTATTCGGGTACATTACTGTTATTTTAATCATGTCTTATTTTTTTATTAATAAACCTTCCTCTTTATAGGAGGAAGGCTTACAGCTATTAAATTGTAGTTTTAGGGGACTACATTTTTATTTTTTCCAAGCAAAACTTTTAAAAGCATCATCAACAGGTGTGTTTGCGATGTGATTTGTATAGTTGCTAATTACTTTTTGAGACAGTCCTAAAATGATGTCTAAAACTTGTTGCTCACCATATCCAGCAGCGTAAAAAGCTTCTAGATCTGCTTGAGATACATTACCACGGTTACGAACTATAGATAATGTCATAGTACGAAGTGCTTCTAATTTAGAATCTGCAAGAGGTGTTTCGTTACGTAACGCTTCAGTAATAGAATCGTCAACTTTCATCATTTTTGCAATTCCTGTGTGTGCAGGTACACAGTAGTGACATGCATGCTCTACGTTAATGGTTTGCCATACTACAGTTAATTCATTCTCGTTGAAAGACGAGCTAACAAATAACTCATGTAATTGTTGGTATGCTTTAAGAATTTGTGGAGATGCAGCTAATACACCGTGTAAACCAGGAATCATTCCATAAGCTTTTTGAGAGTTTTCTAATAATGGTTTGCTTTCTGCAGGTGCACTTTCGATGTTGTGAATTTTTAATGTTGTCATAATGTTTGTTTTCTTTTTAATTTAATAATTGTTTAAGATAACTAAACATTCGTTTAGTTATAGTGTAAAAAAAATGATTAGAGGTTTTTAAACGTCAATTCTATATAATCTTCAATTTCTTTCTTGCTGTTTACCCTTGCCGCGGCTGCTAAACCATGCTTAGCGAGTACTAAATAATTAGCTTGTTTTAATACGGTGTCTTCATCTTTAGAGGCATCCATTTTAAGCTTTTCTATAAATAATGCTTTTAAATTATCCATAAAAGAAGTCATTTCTTCTTTTATAATTAAATCTTCGGTTTCCGAAAATTCATTGTACGTGTTGGTTACCAAACAACCTTTTTGTTGGTCGCTTTTAAAACTAGAACTAACAGAATCGTAGAAAAATTGTTTAATATCTTCAATACCATTAGAGGCATTCTTGAAGTTTTCAAACATCTCACGGATTTTACTTTTATAGCATTTGATGCTTTCAATAAAAAGACCATGTTTATTTCCAAAACTAGAATATATCGAGAACTTGTTAATGCCCATTTCTTTCTCAAGCATTTGCATAGATGTAGACTCGTAGCCATTTTGCCAAAATAGACGCATAGCTTTCTCAACTACTTCCTCTTCGTTATATTCTTTTTTTCTTGCCATTATTTCTAAGTACGATACAAAACTAAACAATCGGTTAGTAATAAAAAAATATTTAACAAATTTTTATTAATTCATTAAAAACACGTGTTTTATCTCAATATGATAAAAGCCTTTAGGTTGTCTCTATGAAAAAATAAAAATTAATAAAAAAGTATTATCTTACAAAGGCAAATAAACCCTAACAGTTAAGCTTGCTTTTGTAAAAGTTTGTTTAACACTTGCATTGCAATAAGAAATGAAAGTTTACAAACTATCTTTTGGGAGTGTAACTATACTCTCCCCAAACTTGGCGGAAGTCGTTATTAGCGAAGGTGTGATAATGGATGAGTTAAATATTGATGAGTATCACGATTTTTTACTTACAAATCTCGATGCACCGTTCTCTTTACTAGTAAATAAAAAACACGCTTACACTTACACCTTCGAAGCTCAAAAAATTATAGGAAAGTTAAAGGGAATAAAAACTACGGCAGTTGTAACTTCGACAACAGGAGCTTTAATGTCTACCGAAATGCTTATGCATATTAATAGCGATGTTCGAGACACCGTTAAAATTTTTAATAGCCGCGAAGAAGCTTTGGCTTATTTGAAAAAGGAGTAGTTTTTTTATTTCCTCAAACGTTTTAGTTGTGAGTGGCTTAAATTATAAGCCTTCTACTTGTCTGTCCGTATATAAAACGTAAATTTGCACCTCCAAAAAATAAACCATGACAGAATTTATAAGGAAGATCATCCCTAATGCTAAAGATGATGTTTTAGCAGGTATAACAACATCACTTGCAATGATCCCCGAAGTTGTAGCCTTTGCTTTTGTGGCGCAAATTAGCCCAATAGTAGCACTCTTTGGAGCGTTTGTAATAGGTATTATTTCTGCTATATTCGGTGGTAGACCAGGTCTTATTTCTGGTGCAGCCGGAGCCGTAGCTGTCATTTTTGTACACATGATTCAAGAAGGGCATGCTAAAGGCCTTTTATTCGATCAGCCCGTAGAAAACATGGGGTATTTTTACTTACTAGCTGCCGTTGTTTTAATGGGCGTTATTCAAATTTTAGCAGGTGTTTTTAAGCTTGGTAAGTTTGTGAGGTTAATTCCACACCCTGTAATGCTGGGGTTTGTTAACGGTTTGGCTATTGTTATTTTTATGGCGCAATTGGGTATGTTTACTGAAAATACAAAAGATATTTTTGGGCAAAACATGCGTAAAACCGAATCTAAAGAATTGGTGTATAATATAAAAGATGGCGCTGTTACAGATTTAGTTTCTAACATCGAGTTGTTTTCTATAAAAGATAAATCGGTTGTAAATGTTAACACAGGCGAAGAGGTTTATATCATGACCGATAATCAGGTTTTCGATGCTAAAACCAAAAAAGTGGTCTTTAATATAACCGATAATGGTTTTTATTCTGTAAAAGATAGTGGTGTTGTAAAATCGAGATTACAAGGTAGTACACTTTATATAATGATTGGTCTTGTGTTGTTAACCATGCTAATTGTTTGGGGTTTACCAAAATTAACCACTAAAATTCCTGCAGCTTTAACAGCTATTTTAATAGTGACTTTAATTGCTGTTTTTGGGGGTATTGAATCCATAAATGTCGGTGAGTTTATTAGAGATGGTGGTGGAGCCGGATTAAATGGTTTCGATGAATTATCTAAAAACCTAAATCTAGTTGAGCTATGGAGTAACTTACCTTTTAATTTAGATACCTTAAAGTTTATTGCGCCTTATGCCTTTTTAGCGGCTTCTGTAGGATTGATTGAAACTCTAATGACTATGAATTTAGTTGATGAATTAACAGAAACTAGAGGTGATGGAAATAGAGAATGTGTAGCACAAGGAACAGGAAACATCCTTAGTGGATTGTTTGGAGGAACTGGTGGTTGCGGTATGATTGGTCAAACCGTTATAAATGTCAATGCAGGTGGTAGAGGACGCTTGTCTGGTATCATGATGGCGTTAACCTTATTAACTTTTATTCTATTTGCAGATAAATATATAGAGCAAGTGCCAATTGCAGCCTTAGTTGGTGTAATGTTCATGATGGTTATTGAAACCTTTGCATGGTCTAGTTTTAGAATCATGAAAAAAATACCAAAGTCCGATGCTTTTGTATTAATCATTGTTTCGGCAGTAACGGTATTCTTCGATTTGGCAATTGCTGTTTTTGTTGGAGTTATTATTTCTGCTTTAGTTTTTGCTTGGGAAAATGCTAAGAAAATTAGAGCTAGAAAGCGTGTTTCTGAAGATGGAAAGGTAAAAACCTACGAAATTTGGGGGCCATTATTTTTTGGTTCTATACAAGCGTTTAATGATAAGTTTGATGTTAAAACAGACCCAGAACAAGTTGAGATTGACTTTATCGAATCTCGTGTTAGTGATCATTCGGCAATAGAAGCTATTTTTAATTTAGTTGAAAAATATAAAGCTGAAGGAAAATCTATTAAACTGAAACATTTAAGTGACGATTGTAAACTTCTATTATATAAATCGAATCCTAAGTTTAGAGAAGTTATAGTAGAAGATATAGACGATCCGCGTTATCATTTAGCGGCAAATCCTGAAGCTTTTCCAAAAGCATTAGGGGAATATAAATTTTAGATTAAGTATTATAAATTAAGCAGCTTTTAGTTTTTTATATTCTAACCGTTTCGGTCTGTCTCTAGAAAATTAAAAGTTGTTTTTTTTATGCCAAATTTTCTGAGATTAGTATTTATAAAATAGCCTTCGGAAGAATTTTACGAGTCCAAGTTTTTAAGCGTTTGTAGTTGCTAACTTCAGAATCTGGATTGAAATCTAAAGTTGTTTCCCAAGAGTTTTCGGGTTTAAATTCGATTTCCATACCTTTTAAAACACCTTTAGATATTTTTTCAGAATCAACAATTACGATGCATTCTGTATTTAAATTAGCACTTCTTGGGTCTAGGTTAAACGTACCAATAACAGTAGTTTTATTATCAATAACCATCGATTTGGCATGCAGACCAAAGGTTGGTTTGTAGTCTAGTTTTTCTTGTAATTCCCCAGTCATTATGTTCGATCGTTCTTCTGCATCTGGACGAAACTCAAAAACACGAACACCTGTTTCAAGTAGTTTTTTTCGATCGGTTTGGTAACTACTAAATGCTTCAACATTATCTGTAGAAGCGAGGCTGTTAGTTAAAATACGAACGCTAACACCACGGTCTACGGCTTTTTTAAACAAACTTCGACTAAGATCGGAAGTGATTAAATACGGCGTTTGTATATCTATAGAGGTTTCTGCTTTTTTAACTAAATCTATTAAAGCATCGGTAGAAAGTCCACCTGCAGATAAGTTATAAGCTTCATCGTTTTTTCCGGGTAAATCGGAAATAAAATGAACATCGTCTAGCCAAACAAAGTCTTTGGAGTTTTTGATGTTGTTAAATGTTTCCGGAAGGTTTTCAATACGTTCGCGCACTTGCGGCCAGAAGTTTTCTGGGTTGCAAGCATATTCGTGTAGTTTATCAAAAGTGGTTTCCGAATATAGTTTTTCAGTATCGCTTTTAATTATTGTAGTTACATCTTGGCTTAGTTCACTATTCCAAAACATTTCAAAAGATGATTTTACATTTTTCGCTTCTTTCCCTAATAAAAGAATATCACGATCTCTAAAATTGTATTCGTGGTCGTAATCAAAATATTCATTGGCTATGTTTCTACCGCCAGTAATAACCACTTTATTATCTACAATAAAGGTTTTATTGTGCATACGCTGGTTGGCACCTTTAAAATCGGTTGATAGTTTTCCTATCTTCTGAAAAATGTTTTTACCTAAATTAATACCTGGATTATAGATTTTAACCGAAATATTCTCATGTGAGTTAAAGGTTAAAATATCTTCAATTTCAGCATCAACCATAATGTCATCTACTAAAATTCGGACTTTAACACCACGATCTGCAGCGCGTACCAAGTAATCGCAGGCAATTAGACCGATGTTATCGGTAGAGAATATAAAGTATTGTATATCTATTGTTTTTTCGGCATACTCGGTTAACCATGCTCGAGCTACCATAGAACCACTACCATCTTCTAAAACATAAACACCTGTTTTATCCTCCATTAAAGGTGCTACATCTTCGAGAGCAGTAGATAGTGTAAAACTATCGTCACGATGTATATTTGAACAAAAATCTGTGATAATAGTTGCGGTGTTATGGTCTTTACAAGACGCTAAAGTGAAACATATTAAGATATAATAAATTCGGAATTTCAAAGAAAATAGATTTTGTAAAGCGTTATTTAATACGCACTGTGTCGGGAACTAATTTGGTGTAATCACCATTATTTCTAATAACATCTCGAACAATAGATGAGGCAATGTATGATGTTTTTGCAGCGGTTAAAAGGAAAACAGTTTCAATAGGCGCAAGGTCTCTATTGGTATGCGCAATGGCTTTTTCGAATTCGAAATCTGCTGGATTTCTCAGCCCACGTAAAATAAATTCGACACCAATTTCTTGGCAAAAATGTACCGTTAAACCTTCGTAAGTCACCACTTTTACTTTAGGTTCGTCTGCAAAGGTATTTTCAATAAATGCTTTTCTTTCTTCTAGAGTAAACATATATTTTTTGTCGGCATTAACGCCGATGGCCACAATAATTTCATCAAAAAGTGTAACGCCACGTTTTATAATATCGTAGTGTCCTAAAGTTATCGGGTCGAATGATCCTGGAAAAATAGCTCGTTTCATTAAGTTGGTTTTCTTCCTAAGAAATTATAGGAAATGTTTAATTGATTAGTAAAGATACAAATCTAAAATTCAAGTTTTAATTGGGCTTTTATTTCATAGATTTATAAAAGCCCAAATATGTTATGGAGTTTGTTATTTTAGAGCTTCTTCAATAGCGCTATCAAACAAATCACTTAAACTAATTCCGGCTGCAGCTGCTTGTTGCGGTAAAATGCTTTCTCGTGTTAAGCCCGGAATGGTATTCATTTCTAATAAATGGGGTTCACCATCTTTAAAAATATACTCGCTACGGCTAAAACCTTTCATTTTTAAAACTTGATAAACCTTTTTTGCAAGCGCATTTACTTGGTCTTCTTGTTCTTTTGTTAGTCGGGCAGGGGTAATTTCTTGAGATTTACCTAAATATTTTGCTTCGTAATCAAAAAAATCATTTTCGCTTACAATTTCAGTAATAGGCAATACTTTTACTTCACCTCTATAGGTAATTACACCAACCGATACTTCTGTGCCATCTAAAAAAGACTCTATAATAATTTCATCATCTTCCTTAAAAGCAACATCTATAGATGGTTGTAAATCTGCTTTGGTATGCGCTTTAGAAACTCCAAAACTACTACCTGCCTTATTTGCTTTTACAAAGCAAGGTAAGCCTACTTTAGCAATAATATCATCTTCATTTATAACATCGCCTTTGTTTACAAAATAAGATTCTGCAGTCTTAATTCCGTAAGGTTTCAGTACGCTTAAGCAATCACGTTTATTAAATGTAACACCTGCTTGATACATGTTACAACTGGTCTGCGGCATGTTTAGTAACTCAAAATAACCTTGCATTAAACCATCTTCTCCGGGAGTACCATGTATGGCATTAAATACACAATCGAAAGTAGTTTTACTTCCGTTTACGGTAACCGAAAAATCGTTTTTATCTACAGGGAATTCTTCATTATTAGTATCTACATAAACCCATTTATCTTTAAATATATGAATTCTAAAAGCGTTGTATTTTGTTTTATCAAGCGATTCAAAAACCACATTTCCGCTGGTTAAAGAAATTTTGTATTCGCTAGAATAGCCTCCCATTATTATGGCAATATTTTTTTTCATTTGTATGTGTTTATGCTTTCCGCGAAAGCGAAAAAATCTTTATTCCGTCTAAAAACAATAATAAAACGTAATTATTGATAGTTATTATTAGTAAAGCTAAAATATCATATAAAATGCAAAAGAAAAAACAGTTCTGTTTTTATATCTTTGCCTAATCATAAAAATTATACATGAGCATTATTAAATTTCTTGTTAGCAAAACATTTTTCAAGCAATTAGCATTGGCTATCGTTGCAATTGTAGTACTTTGTTTCATTATGTTGAAATGGTTAAACGTATCTACAAACCATGGTGAATTTGAAACCGTGCCAGATTTAAAAGGAAAGTCTATTAATGTGGCCGAAATTGAGTTGGGAGAGAATAACTTAGTGATGCAAATTCAAGATTCGGCAAACTTTAACCCGAATTATCCAAAGTTTTCGGTAATAGAGCAAGAGCCACAATCGGGAACACAAGTAAAAGAAAATAGAAAAATATATTTAACATTAAACCCATCGGGATACCGTAAAATAGAGGTTCCAGATTTAAAAGAGCGCACGTACCGCCAAGCCAAACCAACTTTAGAAGCCTTAGGTTTTAAAGTGGGTAAACTAACTTACGAAAACAATATTGCAGAAGATATGGTTTTACGTATGACGTATAAAGGCAAAACCATCGAACCTAGCGATAAGTTAGAGAAAACTTCGGTTATCGATTTGGTTTTAGGTAACGGCAACAGACCTTAATTATGGACGCATACACACCCCAATTACCCGACGAAGATAATCTTTACGAGCACCATGCATTTACTGTAGATAAAGGGCAAACACCGCTTAGAATCGATAAGTATTTAATGAACTTTGTTGAGAATGCCACCCGAAATAAAATTCAGGCAGCAGCAAAAAACGGTAGCATTTTTGTTAACGATGTACCTGTTAAATCGAATTATAAAGTAAAACCTTTTGATGCCATTCGTGTGCTTTTCACGCACCCACCATTCGAGAATTTATTGGTAGGTGAAGACATTGATATTGATGTAGTTTACGAAGACGACGATTTACTTGTAGTAAACAAACAACCCGGTATGGTTGTGCACCCAGGTCACGGCAATTATTCTGGCACTTTAATAAATGCCTTAATACACCGTTTCGATAATTTACCCAACAACTCTAGTGAGCGCCCAGGTTTAGTACACCGTATTGATAAGGATACAAGCGGACTTTTAGTGGTTGCAAAAACTGAAGAAGCGATGGCACATTTATCACTTCAGTTTGCTAATAAAACCAGCGAGCGCGAGTACGTTGCTATTGTTTGGGGTAATGTAAAAGAAGACAGCGGAACCGTAGAAGGTAATATTGGCAGACATCCTAAAAACCGTTTACAAAACACGGTGTTCTTTGGTGACGATGAAGATAAAGGTAAACCAGCCGTAACTCATTACAGCGTTTTAGAGCGACTTGGTTACGTTACGTTACTGTCTTGTAAACTAGAAACTGGACGTACGCACCAAATTCGTGTACACATGAAACATATTGGGCACACCTTGTTTAACGATGAGCGTTATGGCGGTGAAAAAGTATTAAAAGGAACCACTTTTACAAAATATAAGCAATTTGTAGACAACTGTTTTAAAGTATTACCAAGACAAGCACTACACGCTAAAACACTAGGTTTTGTACACCCAACAACTGGTGAATTTATGAGATTTGATTCTGAAATTCCAGAAGATATGCAACAATGTATCGAAAAATGGAAAGTATATTCTAAACACCAAGAATTATAAAAATTTTTGCGTTACCACAAGGGTCGGGTTTTCCGCTATATCTTTTTACAAAGTATAGATAAACTTTTGGAGTAACCACATAATATAAAAAAAGCCTAGCCTAACCATAGTCTGGGCTTTTTTTGTTTTTGTAAAAAGGATGCCGCATCAATCCCTAACGCATTATCCGCTAGGTTTTAGTTTTAACTCTAAATGTTTACACATTTGCAGAGTTAAGCAATCCTGTTCTATACATCATTATTTGTTCTTTAATTCTAGTTTCTTGAGCGGTGGTTAACTCGTTCATCCAATCATCATCTACATAATTCATGTAATTATGGATAGGAGCAAAGTCATCAAGATCACAAACATTATGCGGTTTACCTTCTTCTGGTTTTCCGTAGTTAGCACTGCTGTGTGCAGGTGTGTCTTTTACATGGTCGCCAACACCATCGCATCCACCTTGGAAAGTATGGTATAAACCTAGCCAATGGCCAACTTCATGCACAGCCGTCATTCCTAAATTGTATGGTTCGGCCGATCCACCGGGTAACGATTCGTCTAACATAACCACACCATCAATATCAGGGTCTCCAGCTAAATCGTAAGGAAATGTAGCCCAACCCAATAAACCGGCAACTAAGCCACCAGTATAAAAATTAAGGTATTTGTGAGAATCTGCACCTAGAGTCGTTTTCGCTTGGCGTTCACTTGCCGATCCGTGGCCCATGTTGTACCAATTCACGTTGTCTATAAATTTTACCTCCTGTTCAGAGTAAGTAAATGTTAAACCCACATTGGAGTATGCTGTGTTTAAAAGTTCAACTTGTTTTTCTCTTTGCGTTTTTGTTATTAACCCGCGAGCACCATAAGTAATATGATGAAAACGTATTTCTATAGTTAAATCTAAAAATAACTGACGCCTAGTTTGGTTGGCTTTAATTTCCTCATCAACACGCAGAATATCGATTGGTGTCGGAATTTTTGTAGCACAGCCTCTGCCGTATCTTATAAATTCTTCTTGATCTTTAAATTCTTTATTATTAATAAAAAAAGCCATAGTAATTGCGTGTTATATGTTTGTTATTTTCTAAAAGAAAAGAGCCTAAAAAAGGCTCTAATATGCTGACACTAAGTTAGCCGAAATTTATTACAAAGTCAAGCTTTTATTTTACCATATTTTCAGTTTAAAAAACTTCAATAATGGGTTCTTTCGCTAAAAGTGGCGTTATATTCTTTACGAAATCTAAAAAATGCTGAGATGCGTTATGGATTTCAATAGCTTCTGCATTCACATATTTTTCATGAAATAGGAATTCTGTTTCCTTATCCACTTCATTTAGTAAGCGGTATTGTAAACAGCCAACTTCAGCATTACTTTGGGCTACCATAGTTTTTGCTAATTTTAAAAAGGCTTCTGTTTTTGATGCTTGAACACTTATTTGTGCTATAATTACTTTTTCCATAGTATAAGTTTTTAAGATTTGATGTAAAAAAAAGCGAAACTTTCAATTGAAAATTCCGCTATAGATTTGTTTTTTGTTCTATGGGTTTGTAGACCATAAAGCTGCGCCTTTGAGCATAGCTCGTCTTGGTAATTTTAAACCAGCAACAATTAATTCTGCAAAATCTTCAGGTTGTAGAACGCTGTCTTCCGAGTCTTTAGTAGCGATGCCTAAATCTATAGACATATCAGAAGCTATGGTGCTTGGTGTTAATGTGCAAACACGAATATTATTTTTACGAACTTCTTTCATTAAAGATTCCGACATACCAATTACAGCAAATTTTGATGCTGAATATGCCGATGTACTTGCATTTCCGCTTAAACCAGCAGTAGACGATACATTAATAATATCACCTTCATTCTTATCGATTAAATATGGTAAAACCTCTTTAGTTACATAATACATACCCATTACGTTGGTTTGGATTATTTGGCTCCATTGGCTTACTTCCATATCATTGAATGTTCCAAAAGCTGCGATGCCAGCATTGTTTACTAAAATATCAACAGTACCAAGAGTGTCAATAATACTTTTTATACCTGTTTTTACTTCTTCGTAATTTCCAACATCAAAAACAGCATAAGTTGCTTTTACTCCAATAGCTTCTAATTCTGAAACTGTTTCTTTTAAAGCTTTTTCATTTCTACCTGTTATAGCAACGTCTATACCTTCTTTAGCAAATGCAATTGCTGTTGCTTTTCCTAATCCACGACTACCGCCTGTTATTATTGCTTTTTTATTTTTCATGTTTTTTTTGAATATTTTATGACTCTATTTTTACTTGATATTTGGTACACTAAAACTAAATGATTTTTTTTTAAAAGCTGTGAAACTTATATTAAAATATGATCATTTTTTTTGAGCTTATAACAAACCAAAGCATATCATTAAATCAAGAGCTTTCAGTTTTAAAATGAATCTTTTATTGTGTTACATTTCCGTAGTATTTCTTCTTCAACCAAAAAGAAACTTTTACTAATAAAATTAATGCAGGAACTTCTACCAAAGGACCAATAACGCCCGCAAATGCTTGTCCCGAATTTAAACCGAAAACTGCAATAGCAACGGCAATGGCTAGTTCAAAATTATTACCAGCGGCTGTAAATGCTACCGAGGCCGTTTTATCGTAAGTAGCGCCTGTTGCCTTCGTCACTAAAAAACCAATAATAAACATAATAGTAAAGTAAATAAGTAATGGTACTGCAATAATTAAAACATCCATCGGTATTTCTACAATAAGCTCGCCTTTTAGAGAAAACATAACCACTATAGTAAATAACAGTGCGATTAAAGTTAACGGAGAAATAGTTGGTATAAAGGTTTCTGTATACCAAGTTTCACCTTTTAATTTTACTAAAAAGTAACGACTTAAAATTCCAAAAAGAAAAGGTACCCCTAAGTAAATAGCAACACTCTCGGCAATAGTTGCTATAGAAATATCTACAATAGCACCTTCAAATCCAAAATAGGGAGGTAGTACCGTTATAAATAACCAAGCATAAAAACTATAAGCAAATACCTGAAAAATACTGTTTAGTGCTACTAAACCAGCTCCGTATTCACTGCTGCCATCGGCTAAATCGTTCCATACTAAAACCATAGCAATACAACGCGCCAAGCCAATTAAAATAAGGCCTACCATGTATTCTGGGTAGTCGTGTAAAAAAGTTATAGCCAAAACAAACATTAAAACAGGGCCGATAATCCAATTTAAAAGCAGAGAAATAGACAATAGTTTTGTATTCTTAAAAACCATTGGTAATAATTTGTAATCCACTTTGGCGAGTGGAGGATACATCATTAAAATTAAACCAATAGCAATGGGAATGTTTGTTGAGCCACTACTCATATTTTCAATTAAGCTCGGGAAGGTTGGTATAAAGTAACCTATACTTACGCCTATAGCCATGGCGACAAAAATCCAAAGTGTTAGATTTTTATCTAGAAAACTTAATTTTTTAGTAGACTTCATCGTTTATTTCGCTATTTGTGAAAACACATAAAATAATTCGGTTGCAATTTGTAAACTGCGTTCCTCGTATTTTTCTATTTGTTGTGGTGTGTTATCGAAAGCTTTTGGATCTTCGAATGTTACAGGAATTCGCTTTTCGGCTCCTGCTATAAATGGACAACCATTATCGGCTTGCGAGCACGTCATTACTGCTGCAAACAAAGCTTTGGGATTAAAATCGCTATCTAGTTTTTTAGAAAATCCAATAACCGGATGTGAGTTATCAGAATATTTTATACTATAAATCGGGTTATCCGTTTCAGCTATTTTATTAATTTTAAACCCAGAATTTTCTAAAGTTTGTGCTACTACTGGAAAAAGTGCTGTGGCCTCTGTGCCTCCAGAATAACAAAACACATTTTTAATATTGAAATAATGAGCCATAGTTTGCGCCCATATTTGCGATAAATGGCTGCGCCTTGAGTTATGCGTACAAATAAAATTAATACGGATATCTTGTTTTGTATTTACTTTTAGTTGAATAAAATCGACTAATGGCTTTAATATTTCTTTTCTGGCATCTGATATATTTTCAACGCTTAAGGTTGAAATAATTCTATCAATATCGTTATATACTGTCATAATATGTTTTGAATTTTAAGTTTAGCAACATCCACTTCCTGGTGTACAAGAATTACCTGTTTGGATGTCCGAAAATTGTAATTTTGGTTTTTCAGCTGGCACTCCACATTGATCTGGTGCTAAGCAATCGGTTTGTTTTGTGGTTAATAAAAAATTGGTGCCATCAAATTCTAACCCGAATTTACCAATGGTTTCTGCCTGGTATTCTACTTCTATTTCTAAATCTTCAATACCTAAAGTTTTTTCAGAAAGTTCAATAATATTTAATAGTTTTTCTGGATGTAACCGATGGTCGTAGTCGTTTGCATTCCAAAGCTGGAAGTTTACAACGGTTTCATTTCTAACCGTGCCACCGCAATCTATAAAATGTTTTGTTATTTTTCCAACTTCGGTAACATGAAAATGGTTTGGTACTAATTCCCCGCTTGGCAATTTAAATGCGATTTGATTTAATCGTCTTAACTCGTTTTTTATTTCTGATAGTTTCATAATTCAAATGTTTTATTGTGATATTAATATATTAACAACAGTCTGTTTTGGGTAGATCTTGATTCAAGAACGTATTCATTACAGCTTTCATTTTTGTCCAATTCTCTGGGTGTATGCAGTAGCAAACGCTTGTGCCTTCAACATTACCTTTAATTAAACCTAAAAGTTTTAGTTCTTTCAAATGTTGAGAAATTGTAGGCTGCGCAAGGCCTATTTCATTTACTAAATCTCCGCAAACACAGGAATTTGTTTTAAATAAATGTTCTAAAATAGCCACACGTGCAGGATGCCCAAATACTTTTGCAAATAAGGCTATCTCGTTTTGTGAGTCGGTAAATATTTCTGTTTTAGCTAATCCCATTCTTGTTAATTGTTTCATTGCAATATTACGATTAATAAGCGAAACAACCTATTAGTAAGCGTTGATTTTTTAGCTATGACGCTTCTAGATAATAAAAAGAGTAGTAATGAGGTGTATCAACTAGCCTAAATTTACAGGCCTTGTTTCTGCTGTAAACAGTGTTCCATCATCAAGTGTAATAGTGAACTTAAGCGTCATGCCTTCAACTTCAATTCTTTCGTTTTTATCAGCAAATTCAATGTAAGACTTGCTAAAAGGTTTAAGGTGCCTTTTGTCTTCACTACCTGTGTTTAGTAGATTTATCCAATTTTTAATGGAGTATCTAGTATTCATCATATCATCTCTTTCTGTATAATTTTCAGAGAGTAATAAGTTACATTGATATATATTGAAGTTTTTTACGTCTATAGGTTCACCTGGAGCTGTGTTAAATAATTTTACATTTGAAGTTATTGAAAAATCGGAAACAGGAGTGTGTAGTTTATCAAAAGATAAAACACATGCATTTAGTTTTCCATTTGGATTTGGTTTCGTGTCAGGTTCTGGAAACTCTAGTATAGCTCTGTATTCAAAACTCTCCACCGTGGCTTGGGGGGTGTCTAGAGGTTCCAAATAAGCTGCATTTGTTAATTTTAAACTTGTAATGCCTAAGAGGCAGATACCCGAATCGTCTTTACATCCAACAAATGATAATTGTAGTAAGGTTATAGTTAAAAGGATAGCGTATTTTTTCATCGATTTCGTTTCAGTTAATTAACAGAAATAGGTTTTCTATATGTTTAGAAAACCTATTAAACGAAGTTATCAATTTTTTTTAAAACACAGCGACTTCTTCTTTTGTGCTTTTTTCTAAAACAATATCCTTAACAAACTCATCAATTTGGCTTTTGGTAACATTAGGCATACAGATAATATGTGTAATATCATCATCTGTGGCCAATTGCCATTTTCCTTTAATAGCATCTGATACTTTAGGAAATACCACAGTAATCGAACCCGGATTGGTCCAGGCTTTTATGCCTTGTTTTATAAGTTCATTTTTGCAATATTCAGCAGTTTCTAAACTATGTTGAAAGCGTTTTGCTAAACCTTCTATCCCCATTTTTTTTATGGCGTACCATAAAAATAATGGACTATGGCCGTTTCGTGAGCCGGTGATTGTGGTGTCTAGCGAACCAATGTACGATATGCCTCGAGCAATTCTATCGCGTAACGAACGCTTAGTAATAATTACTCCCGAAGGAAATGGTGAACCTATAAATTTGTGCCCGCTTATAGAAATACTGTCGGCACCATCTTTAAAATCGAAAGGGATTCGTGGTTCTATAAAAGCGCCATAAGATCCAGATAATGCTGCATCGCAATGTATGTAGTGATCTTGAATGGCTAATTTTTTTAAAATTTTTTTCACTTTAGAAACATCATCTTTAGCCTCCATCATGGTTGTGCCAAAGGTGGTTAGTATAATGGCTGGTTTATGGCGATTAAACTGCAGGGTGTTTTCAAGATCTTCATAATCTATTTCTCCATTTTCTTGAGATCTAATCGTGATGCTTGGTATGTTTAGTAAGTGAATGTTTTTCTTTACGCTGTAATGTGTAGATTCCGAAAAGTATACCATTGCTTTTGGGTACAACTCTCTGGCAAGGTATAATCCGTAAAGATTACTTTCCGATCCGCCATTGGTAACATAGCCCCAATGATTTTTTGGGTCGGCCCGAAACAGCTCAGCAAAAAACTCAACCACTTCACATTCCATTTCGTGAGTTTGTACTTTATATGTGTTTTCTTCAAACGGATCTCCAACGTTATTAATTGGGTATTTTAGAAATTCGTTTAAACGCGAATAATCAAAATCTTGAGCAACAGGATAGCCTAAAACTTTTTCTTTGTCTTTTACTAGTTGAGTTAAAAGTGAATCGATTATAACGTCTGGATTTGTATTCATTTTTATAAATAATTATCTGAAATGTTGGTTTTGTTTGTTCTGTAAAATTATAGTTTATAATTCGTTTTTATTATTAATATTAAAATATTAGATAATTAAACTTAAATATTTGAAATAATAGTTTAAAATAACTATTTTGAGCTTTGATGTTTTAATAGGAAGAAAAAAAATCTAGTATGGACGATATTGATAGACGAATTTTGATGCAACTTCAAGAAAATTCGAAGCAAAATACTAAAGAAATAGCGAGTAAAGTAGGGTTGAGTGTAACACCAACTTACGAGCGAATTAAAAAGTTAGAACAACAAGAGGTTGTGAAATCTTATGTGGCTTTGTTGGATAGAACTAAAATAGGGAAAACGCTTATTGCATTCTGCCAAGTGACCTTATTGAAGCATCAAAAAGCTTTGGCCGATAATTTTAATAATTCAATGCTTTTACTGCCTGAAATTATGGAATGCCATCGGGTTTCTGGAAATTACGATTACTTGTTAAAAGTTGTAGTAGGCGATATTACCGAGTTTCATGAGTTTATTAATGAAAAATTATCTACAGTAGAAGGGATTTCTACAATACATAGTTCGTTTTTACTGAATTCAGTAAAAGATAATACGGCTTATAACTTATAGTTATAGTTTTTGATTATGATTGTTTGTGATGTTGATAATATTTGTTTATTTTAAGATAAGTTTTATCATTCTAAACCGGTAGTAAATATTAGTTTACTCAATTATCTTTGAGGTATGAAAATTGAGGAAATTACTTTATTCACTAACCAAATTGAAAAACAAAAGCTGTTTTATCAAGAGGTTATGGACTTCGATTTAGTTTTTAATTCCGAAGAAAAAGTAACCTTTAAAACTGGTAAAAGTCTTTTGAGTTTTGAATATAAAGAGACGGTGAATTCGGCACATTTTGCCTTCAATATTCCATCGAACAAAATTGATGAGGCTTTATTATGGTTGCAAAAACGTGTTGCTATTTTACCAGATGGTGAAAACCTGATTTCTAATTTTGAAAGTTGGAATGCAAAAGCTATTTATTTCTATGATGCCGATAATAATATTGTAGAGTTTATAGCAAGAAAGGATTTAAATCAAAATTCTGTAGAGCAATTTTCAGCAAAAGAAATTATTTCAATAAGTGAAATTGCTATGGTTACTACAAATATTTCTCCCTTGTATGAAGCGATTTCTAGAATAAAGCCTATTTCTATTTTCGATGGAAATATTAATCGGTTTTGTGCTTTAGGTAATCATGATGGTTTGTTTATTTTAATAGATAAAACTGTTAAAACTTGGCATCCAACAGGTGAACCTGTGCATACGGCAGATTTTATGATTAATGGCGATTACAACTTTAAGTATATAGCCGGAGAAGTCTTATCAACTTAAAGAAATATTGTAAATTAGAGGTTTAAAAAAATATAATAATTAATAAGAATATCCTCGTGTATTGAGGTTAAATATAAAGACATGAAATTAGTAATATCACCAGCAAAATCGTTGGATCTGGAAACGGAATTACCAACAAAAACATATACAGAAGGGGCGTTTTTAAAACAAGCAGACCACTTAAATAAAGTGCTTAAAAAGAAATCTGCAAAAAACTTATCTGAGCTTATGAGTATCTCTGCAACGCTTGGGCAGTTAAACTACGAGCGTAACCAAGATTGGGAATTACCTTTTACCGCAGAAAATGCACGACCAGCCGTATACGCTTTTAATGGCGATGTCTATCGTGGTTTAGATGCTTATAATTTACCAGAAGAAAAAGTAACAACTATGCAAAACACGGTGCGTATACTTTCTGGATTATATGGTGTTTTAAAACCGCTAGACTTAATACAACCTTATCGTTTAGAAATGGGAACTAAATTGCCTGTTGCAAGTCATAAAAATCTTTACGAATTTTGGAAAAAAGATATTGTAAAAGCTTTAAATGAAGAGCTGGAAGATGATGAATTATTTTTGAATTTAGCGAGTAATGAGTATTTTAAGGCTATCGATAAAAAGGCTTTAAAAGTACCTGTGGTTACGGCTAATTTTAAAGAATTTAAAAATGGAGCTTATAAAATTATTTCTTTTTACGCTAAGGAAGCTCGTGGTCTTATGGCGCGTTATGTTATAGATACCAACGCACAAACCGTAGACGATTTAAAAGGGTTTAATTATGGTGGTTACGGTTTTAGTGAAGAGCTATCCAAAGACAACGATTTAATTTTTACTAGGTAAAAGGTCGGTTCGTTAAGCTTTACAAAATTTAGAAACACTAAATTTGAAGACTAAACCTTATGATAAAAATATAAATGTATTACTATCTTATTGTCGCATTTCAGGTGTATTGTATATATCACATGTACAAAAAAGGAAACTCGTTTTATTGGGTGTTTCTTATCTTTTTTGTGCCTTTAATTGGCTGTGTTATCTATTTAATTACACAAGTTTATAATAAGCGTGATGCCGAGAAAATAACAAGTGAAATAACACATATTATAAACCCAACTAAGAAAATTAAAGATTTAGAAAAGCAGTTGGCATTTTTAGAATCTTATCAAAATCGAGTAAATCTGGCCGATGCTTATTTGGCTAATAAAGATTTTAACAATGCGATGCCTCATTATTTAAAGGCTTTGCAAGATGGTTTTGAAAATGATTTTTATGTGAATAGTAAATTGGTTGAAACTTATTTTTTAGCTGAAGATTATAACAAAGCTATTTTTTATGCAGATAAAATTAAAGATAAGTTAGAGTACAAGAAATCTAAAACACGGTTTATTTGTGGTTTAGCACATGAAAAACTAGGCGACTTTGAAGTTGCTGAGCATAATTTACGAGAAATAGATATTCGTTATTCTTTTTATAATGAACGCTTAATTCTAGCCGAATTTTTAATAGGTAGAAATAAAAAGGAAGACGCTAAAAGTATTTTAGAAGATATTAAAAACGAATCGCAACACATGACGCGAACCAACCAAAAGTTGTATCGCGGTACAGTTGCTCAAGTTGATAAAATACTAGCACAACTCGATTAAAGTTATTTAACTTTTGCTTTTTTTGAGATGTCTATTTGAGTTTCAATAGATGGTTTCTTTTTTATGCGCGGTCTGCGTGCTCCAAAAGTTCCTCTGTTTATTTTACCTCGTTTTGTTTTTTTATCTCCTCTACCCATGTAATTTTATATTTTTTGTTATTGAAATAATATACTGAATTTTAGTTGAAAAATCAAGTAAAACGTGTTTAAACATCGGCATCCATACCAACCTTTTATTAATGAAGATACTACAAAGCTGATAGTGGGCACATTACCGCCACCGCGATTCTCAACAGGAGATCTTTTGGAGAAAGATGTAGACTTCTGTTATGGTAGTTATTACAATTCGCTTTGGTTGTACATTAATAAAATACATAATTTAGGTTTGCGTTTCGATAACTCGGAAGCGGCTATTGAAGAACGAAAGCAATTTTTGATTGCTCATAAAATAGGCGTTTGTGATATTGTAGATTGTTGCGAACGCGACAAGATTGATGCATCGGATTTGGGTATGAAAAACATAGTTTTGCGCGATGTTGTTGGTTATTTAAAAAAGTTCCCGAATATTGATACACTTTTGTTTACTGGCGGAAATAGTAAAAACGGACCCGAATATTTTTTCAGGAAACACATAAGAGATTATGGTTTGAAATTAGAATTAATTTCTAATGAAGTTCCTAGAATTCATAAATTTGAAATGTCTAGTGATCATATTAAAGGTAAGCGTATAGTTAAAACAGTATCCTTAACGTCGTCTTCTGGTTCTGCTAATCGTGCTATTGGGAGTATGGCTTTATACAAACAGTTAAAGCAGAGTGATTCGAATTTTAATACTTTTGATTTTCGAGTGATGCAGTATCGCGAGTTTTTTTAATTTGAATGAAATTTTTAAAAGAAGTTTATTTTATAAATGACTGAAAATAGTACAGAACATAAACATTTTGCCATTTACAAACCTTACGGTTTTTTGAGTCAGTTTTACAGTAATTCTACTCAACAGAAACGTAAACGGTTTTTAGGAGAGTTGGATGATTTTCCTGAAGGCATTATGGCTATTGGTCGTTTGGATGAAAAATCGGAAGGTTTATTGTTGTTAACTACCGATGGTAAAATGAGCGATTTTGTGAATAGTCAAAAAGTTGAAAAGGAATATTATGCGCAAGTTGATGGCGATATTACAGAGGAAGCTGTTGCGAAATTACGTGCTGGTGTAGAAATTGGTTTTGATGGTAAAAAGTACCAAACCAAACCTTGTAAGGCTTTTAAATTAGATACTATTCCAGATGTGCCGGTTGCGCAACAGAAGATAAGGGATGATAGACATGGCCCAACCACTTGGGTATCTATTACATTAAACGAGGGAAAGTTTAGACAGGTTAGAAAAATGACTTCGGCTGTTGGATTTCCTACGTTACGATTGGTACGTGTTCGCGTAGGAAACCTTGGTATAAATGCTATGCAAGCTGGCGATGTTATAGAACATAGCACATTTGCCCTGCGTTAGGGATTGATGCGGCATCCTTTTTTGTGCTAGCCTTAAGCTACATTGAATAAACAATTGTTCTGTTTTGCCAATATATTGTTTAGAAGTTCTACACTTTTTAGCACAAATAAAGATATAGCGGAAAGCCCGACCCTTGGGTAACGCCCAAAAATAATTACAGTTCTAACTTTTTTAATTCGGTGTAGTTTCTATTTAGACGTTTTAATAATAGACCGTAAATGAGCTTGTAAAACAACCATATTCCGAAAATAAATAGACTTGTAAATAATATTAAAAGGGCTATTATTGGTAGCATTTTTGAGCTTCCGGATGCAGCGAGTTTATTGGATATATCTGGGTCGTTATGTATGGCGTAATAGAAGCCAACTATGATGGATGTGCCAGCCATAATGAGGTTGTATAGCACGTAGTACTTTATTACTTTTCGCGTTCTGATAATGCTTTCCATTAGTTTTTTTGCACTATCGGTTACCGAAATGGATTTATACGATTTGTAGAGCAAATAGATAAACAGACCAATAATGGCATAACCAAAAATGGTTATTGCAACTATTACGGCATCGTTTTGATAAATGGCTTCTAACTTGGCGTTGTATTCGGCAGAGCAAAAATAGGGAATGGTGTTTATGATAATCCAAAATACGAGTTCGGCTATGCTTATGTAAAAAAGAGTCTTTACAATAGAAGACGATTTTTTATGTAACATCGGGTAAATATCATTTACCGTTAGTTTTTTTTGGTCAGGTTTGGTGGCGTTCCAATCCTTTTTTAAGATATCTAATTCATCCATAGGGTTACGGATTTAGTATAGTTTTAAGTTTTGTTTTTATTCTGTTCATTTTCACTCTGGCATTCACTTCACTTATTCCTAATGTGGTACTTATTTCTCTATAGTCTTTGTCTTCTAAATACAAGAAAACTAACGCTTTTTCAATGTCGTTAAGCTGGTGTACAGCTTTGTAAAGCACTTTTAATTGTTGTTCTTCGGTATCGTCGTAATCTTCGGCTTTTATTTTAAATGCTACACCTTCAAAATCTTGCGTGTTAATGGTGCGTTTAGATTTTCGGTATAAGGTGATAGCCGTGTTTAAAGCCACGCGGTACATCCATGTACTAAATTTTGCATCGCCTCGAAATTTGGGGTACGCCCGCCATAACTGGATGGTTATTTCCTGAAATAAATCGTTATGGGCATCATAATTATTGGTGTACAAACGACAAATTTTGTGCGCAATATTCTGATGCTTTTCTAGCAATTCTACAAAACTATGTTCTAGTTCTTTGTTCAAAGTTGTGGGTTAGTTATTTTATAAGTAGTTTGAAATTTAAATTTGTTACAGAAAATTTAAAATATTTTTTATCAATTAATATTTTGTGACTGTAATGTGTTGGTGGTTATAGTTTTGTTGCGATTTTTTATTAGCCGAAATATAATGTTTTAAAATAAAAACGGCTGTCTAAAATATGTTTTAGACAGCCGTTAAGGTTTGTTTTATGTGTTTTGTTTAATTTACCGAAATAAGGGTAACATCAAAAATTAATACAGAACCTGCAGGGATACCGTTATAATTAAAACTTCCGTAACCTAGGTGAGAAGGTATTAATAGTATGCCGCTGCCGCCTTCGTTAAAATAAGTGATGCCTTCTGTCCAACCAGGAATTACTTGGTTTAGGTTGAAAGAAATCCCGTCTTCATCGCTAGAATCGAAAACAGTTCCGTTTGTAAAATAGCCTTTGTAAGCTACGGTTACATTGTCTGATGATGTTGGTTGCACCCCTGTACCTTGATTGTCTATAACGTAGTAAAGACCAGAATCGGTTTTTTGTGCTGATAGTTCGTTTGCTTCAATGTAAGCTAAAATTTCAGCATCATTTTCTTCAGTGTAATCTTTGAAGGTGTTATTGCTAGTGTCATCGTTTCCACAAGATGTAAAAAGAATTAAAGCAAATGCAATTAAGAATGTGTTTTTCATTTTTCTGATTTTTTTTTAGTAGCAAATATAACGAGAATTATATTGTGTTTTAAAACGAAATTATAAGCGGTTTTAGTGCTGTATGTTAAAAATAAAAAGCCACTTTGTTTTCACAAAGTGGCTTTTAGTATTGTTATGTTTCCGCGAAAGCGAAAAATAATATAGCTTACTTAATCATTTCGTAGCTACGTTTAATAAAGTTTGTTAATTCTTCACCTTTTAATAAACCTTGAGAAAGGCGCGCTAAATCTAAACTTTGCGTAATTAAACGCTCTTGAGTTTCTTTAACTTCGGTTGCTAAAATATCGCTAACTAAATCTGAGTTTGTGTTAACAATAAGGTTGTACATTTCTGGCATGTTACCAAACATTTGCATACCTCCGCCACCTGTAGCTTGCATTTCTTTCATTCTACGCATAAATTCTGGTTGCGTAATAGTGAATGGAGATTCGCTACTATCCATAGATTCTAATTGAACTGTGAATTTTTCTGCAGGGATAACTTCTTTTAATAAAGTATCTAAAACTTTAGTTTGTTCTTCATCTAATTTAGAAATTGTTGTTTCATCTTTCTTAATTAAATTGCTAACATGGTCACCATCAACACGAGCAAAAGTGATGTTTTCTTTGCTGCTTTCTAGTTTTTGAATTAAGTGAGATACAATTGGAGAATCTAACAATAAAACCTCGTAACCTTTAGCTTTTGCAGATTCGATATAGCTGTGTTGTGCATCCTTATTAGAAGCATAAAGTATAACTAATTTACCGTCTTTATCAGTTTGGTTTGCTTTAATTTTATTGAATAACTCCTCGTAAGTATAGTGTGCACCATCTACGGTTGGGTATAATGCAAAGGCATCTGCTTTTTCGAAGAACTTATCTTCAGAAAGCATTCCGTATTCAATAACAAGTTTAATATCGCTCCATTTAGCTTCAAAATCTTCACGGTTTGAATTGAATAAAGATTTTAATTTATCGGCTACTTTTCTAGTAATGTAAGACGAAATCTTTTTTACAGCACCATCGGCTTGTAAGTAAGAACGTGATACGTTTAAAGGAATATCTGGAGAATCGATAACACCGCGTAACATAGTCAAAAATTCTGGTACAATACCTTCTACGTTATCTGTAACGTAAACTTGGTTTTGATACAATTGAATTTTATCCTTTTGTATTTGCATATCGTTCGACATTTTCGGGAAGTATAAAATTCCTGTTAAGTTGAACGGATAATCTACATTTAGGTGAATGTTGAATAAAGGATCTTCAAATTGAGATGGATATAATTCACTGTAGAAACTCTTGTAATCTTCTTCTTCTAAATCAGCTGGTTGTTTTGTCCAGGCAGGAGTAGGGTTGTTTATAATGTTATCAACCGTAATTTTTTTGTGAGGCTCGGTAGTTTCTTTACCGTCTTCATCTTTAGTGGTTGCAGGAGTAAACTCTGGATCGTTTATTTCATTAGTTCCAAATTTAATTGGCACAGGCATAAACTTGTTATACTTAGAAAGTAATTCAGAAATTCTGTTTTCTTCTAAAAATTCTGTAGAATCTTCTGCAATATGAAGAATAATTTCTGTTCCACGATCTGTTTTATCAGCAGCTTCTAGAGTAAATTCTGGAGAACCATCGCAAGTCCAATGTGCAGCAGGATCTTCCTCTCTGTGAGATTTTGTGATAATTTCAACTTTTTCGGCTACCATAAAAGCAGAGTAAAACCCTAAACCAAAATGACCAATAATTCCAGAATCTTTAGCAGAATCTTTATATTTATCTAAAAACTCTTCAGCTCCAGAAAAAGCAACTTGGTTAATATATTTTTCAACCTCGTCTGCACTCATACCTAAACCTTGATCGATAATATGAAGTTTTTTTCCTTCTTTATCAATTTTCACTTCAATTTTAGGGTTACCGTATTCAGCCTTAGATTCGCCAATACTCGTTAAGTGTTTTAATTTTAAAGTGGCGTCGGTACCGTTACTAATAAGCTCACGTAGAAAAATTTCGTGATCGCTATATAAGAATTTTTTAATAAGCGGAAAGATATTCTCTACCGATACATTAATACTTCCTTTTGTCATGATATATAATTTATTTTTTCCCTTGAAGAAGAGAAACAGATTAATTTAAATTTTTAACTTCTGTTCTCTAATAGTCAACAAAAATGCCAATTGAAAAAATATGACAAAGTGACACGCTTTCGAGGGAATTTCATAATTCGTAATTTCTAAGTGTCAAAAAAGACTCCTTTTAAATTATTACAAAAAAATAAATTTGAAATTTGAGGAATTAACAGACTTATTGTATTTTGCCTTTCTAATCTGCCAATAACATGTACAACTCAAAAATAATAGGTTTAGGAAAATACCTTCCTGAAAACGTGGTGACAAACGACGATTTGTCAAAAATAATGGAGACCAATGATGCTTGGATTCAGGAACGAACCGGTATAAAAGAACGCCGTTGGATAAAAGATGGCACCGAAGATACCTCGGCTGTTATGGGAGCAAAAGCTGCAAAAATTGCCATAGAACGTTCTGGTCTTACCAAAGACGATATCGATTTTATAGTGTTTGCAACCCTAAGTCCAGATTATTACTTTCCTGGTTGTGGCGTACAAATACAAGATATGCTAGATATGCCAACCATTGGCGCGCTAGATGTGCGTAACCAATGTTCTGGTTTTGTTTATGCTATTTCTGTAGCCGATCAATTTATAAAAACCGGTATGTACAAAAACATACTAGTTATAGGAGCCGAATATCACAGTAACGGACTCGATAAAACAACACGAGGCCGGAGCGTAAGTGTTATTTTTGGAGACGGAGCAGGAGCCTGCGTATTATCTCGCGAAGAAGATAACAACAAAGGAATTCTATCTACACACCTGCATAGCCAAGGTAAATATGCTGATAAGCTTATTGTAGAATCACCAAGTATTGGGCATTGGGTTCCGGAGTTAAAAGAAGCCGGAGACGATGATACCTCGTATTTCCCATACATGGATGGTCAATTTGTTTTTAAAAATGCCGTAGTGCGTTTCAGTGAGGTAATCATGGAAGGTTTGGCGAAAAACAATATGCAAAAAGAAGATATCGATATGTTAATTCCGCATCAAGCCAATTTGCGTATCGCGCAGTTTATTCAGAAAAAATTTGGATTAAACGACGATCAGGTCTTTAATAATATTGAAAAATACGGAAACACAACAGCCGCATCTGTAATTATTGCCCTAACCGAAGCATGGGAAGAAGGTAAAATAAAAGAAGGCGATAATGTTGTTTTAGCTGCTTTCGGTAGTGGATTTACATGGGCAAGTGCCATCATAAAATGGTAAAAGCCAGTAGAATTTAAATATTTGGGCGTTTCCCTTCGGGTCAGGCTTTACATTACAAGTCCTCGCATCCCGATTTCATCAGGGATGCTGTGGGCTTTTCATTGCAATCCTTAACGCATTATCCGCTAGGATGGGGGTTTATGTTAAGTTGATATGATCTTATATCTTAGTTGTAAAACATTTGACAAAACCGACAAACTCACGAAATTTAGATTGAATTATTTTGCGCTTAATTTAACTTGATTTATAGATTATATTAACATTTTTAAAAGCTAATTATTATATGTTTGACCTGAACAATTAATCTTATTTTATGAAAAAAAATTATTTAATAATTGCAATGCTTTTTTCTGTTTTTGTTGTTAATGCACAAGATGACAACTCTAAAATTGAAAAAAGAAATGAATTAAAAACAAACGTATTATTACCTCTGACTGGAGCTTTTGAAGTTACTTATGAAAGAATTTTAAATGAAAAATCATCATTAGGTATTTCTGCTTTTACAGTATTCAATAACGAAAAATCACACGATGATTTAAATTACTCTATTTCACCATATTATAGAAGATATTTTGGAAAGAAGTTTGCCTCTGGATTCTTTGCAGAAGGATTTGGAATGTTAAGTTCAATCGACGGAAAAAAAATATATGACATAAATGATAATTCAATATTTACTGAAGGTTCTGATGTTATTGATTTTTCTATTGGTTTAGGTTTAGGTGGAAAATGGGTTACAAAAAGCGGATTTATCTTTGAAGTCAATGCAGGTTATGGAAAACTCTTGTTTAATGCAGGTAAGACTGACCATACAATTGTTGCTAAATTTGGATTTCATTTAGGCTATAGGTTTTAAAGTAACAACGGAATAAAAACGTTTTACAACACCGTATATAATTTATTGCTGGCTTCTTGTTTACTTGCGAAAGTCCTCGCGGACTTTTTGGGTCGGTAATTATTTACTAAATTAGTTGCTTGAAACACGCAACAAACCATATACAACAACGTTGGCAGTAATTAAACAAAATGGAAAAATTAAAGAACTGTATTTTAAGTCAAGTGGTCGTTGAGAAAAACTCAATGGATAATATTCTTGCAGTTTTTGAACCATTACAAATAACTAAAGGAGAGTTCTTTCTCAAATCAGGAAAAATCTGTCGACAAATGGCATTTATTGAATCTGGATATATGAGAATGTATGACATTGTAGATGGTAAAGAAATAACCTTATGGATTGGTAGTGAAGGTAAATTTATAACTTCACTTTCAAGCTTTGTTTTTGAGACTAGTAATAATTGGAATATTCAAGCAATTACAGACTGTAAAGTTTATATCATCAATCGAGAAAATCATTTTAGACTTAATAAAACAGAACCTAAATGGTTGGAATTTGACAACATATTATTAGCAAACTCTTTTGCTTTATTAGAAAAAAGTATGTTCTCTCAATTGCATACAACAGCAAAACAACGTTATGATAAATTAATTATTGAAGAGCCCGAGCTTTTTAAAAATATTCCTCTACAATATATAGCTTCCATGTTAGGAATTACACCAGAGTCATTAAGTAGATTAAGAAAAATGAATTAACTATCATTTGTCAAGAGGAATTAAAGCTTGTTTACAGAAATTTGCTTAAATAAAACTTTAGACAAATGAACAAGTTACAAAAAGCTTTAAAAATCAATGCTTTATTCTCAAGCATATCAGGTATAATAATGATTTTATTAAATCAACCAATTGCAAAATTATTTGGAACTAGTAATAGTACTGTTTTTTGGATAGTTGGATTGATACTGGTTTACTTTGCAATTACTATCTGGTATGAAATAAATAAACAAAGAAAACTAGCTGTAATTTGGATTATTATTCAAGACTATACTTGGGTTGTAGGAAGTTTAATTTTGGTGATATTTAATCCTTTTAAAATTACATTAACAGGAAATTTAATAATTGGAATAATAGCTTTAATTGTTTTGTATATGGGAATAAATCAAACGATTGGATTGAAAAAACGATAGCCGAAAAGTTGCAGAGTTAGTAGTTCTAGATCTCCTGCTCATAATCGCTATAAAAACGAAAAACCCAAAGCATTAAAGTTTTGGGTTTTTCTAGCTATTAATCAACTTCCACTAACACATAAGTGAAGAATCTTAATAACTAAGACGTAGAAAAGTCATTTATATTTCATGAGCGTCTAAAATTTAACAAATTTTAACGTATTGACTATAAGTAACTAAAGCTCGAGCGTAAACTCGAGCTTTTTATTAAATAACAACCAAATTGTTACGGTTTTTGTAATGTGAAGACGACTAACTCTAAATAATTATATTCGTATTTGGTTGTATATCTGTAATATAACGAATTCTATTTAGTTTTATTTTACAAAATTGTATTTTTTTTCGAATAAAATAATGAGGCTTTAAGTTAGTTAAGTATATTTTTATCTTTTCATATTAGTAAACTTAATGAGACTGTAAGAATAGCACTTGTTTTATTGAACGAAAGGAAGTTTTGATAACAACGTCTAAATACATATAAAAACAAACAGAAATGAGTAAAAAAACATTAGTAATAGGTGCATCATTAAAATCATCTAGATATTCCAATATGGCTATCAATAAATTGGTAAGACATAAACACGAAGTAGTAGCTATTGGTTTAAGGGAAGGAACAGTGGCAGGTGTTAATATTGATACGGAATTAGTACCATATGCATTTATAGATACCGTAACGCTATATTTAAACCCTAGCCGACAAGAGTCATATTTTAATTATATACTTAGCTTAAACCCGAAGCGTGTTATTTTTAATCCAGGTACAGAGAATCCTGAATTTTATAAACTTTTAGAGCAAAATAACATTGATGTTGAGGTTGCTTGTACCTTGGTGCTCTTGTCTATTAAGCAATACTAAGCTTCGCTTTTTTTAGAGATAAGGAATAGTCCAATAAAAGTTAATAAGCCATTTATTATTAAAAGCTCGTAGCCAATAATATAACCGCCAATATTTTCGGCAGGAATGTTTCCTATAATAAAAGATAGTGCTAGGGCTGCTAGTGCAACAACCCAAACCAGTTTATCTTTAATAATTCGTTTGGTGAAAATTCCAAAAGCGAATAAACCTAAAAGTGGCCCATAAGTATAGCCAGCAACTTTTAGCAAGTTGTCTATAACGTTGCTGTCTAGTACGTATTTAAAAATCACAATAACTATTACAAGCAAAACGCTCATTAATATATGTATGCGTTTTCTTAAGCTTTTTTGCGTGTTTACTTCTCGTTTTTCAATACCTAAAAAATCTACACAAAACGATGTGGTTAGTGAGGTTAATGCCGAATCGGCACTACTATAAGCAGCAGCAATTAAACCTAGTAAAAAGAAAATAGCTAAGCTTATACTCAATCCGCCATTAAGTGCTATTTCAGGAAAAAGTAAATCTGTTTTTACTTTACCATCTAGCATAGGTGTGGCAATGTTGTGTTTTTCGGCATAAATAAATAATAGTGCGCCAAGTAAAAGGAAAACAAAATTTACTACAATTAATACTGAAGCAAAAGACAGCATGTTCTTTTGGGCGTCTTTAAGGGTTTTGCAACTCAGGTTTTTTTGCATCATATCTTGGTCTAAACCAGTCATGCAAATAGCGATAAACATACCTCCTAAAAACGATTTTATAAAGTGGTTTTTAGCCAAAATAGAATCGGTAAACATAATTTTGTTGTACTTCGTTAATTCTTCCGAAGCTAAAAAATCTGCAAAACTCCAATTCAACTCATCTGTAATGAGGTATACAGCTACTACTAGCGCAGTAAGCATAAAAAGCGTTTGTAAGGTATCTGTCCATATAATGGTTTTTATACCGCCTTTAAAGGTGTACAGCCAAATAAGTAATATGGAAATACTTACTGTTACAACAAACGGAATTCCGTAAGCATCAAAAACAAATTTCTGTAGTACAATAGCAATTAGATATAATCGGAAAGCAGCTCCTAAAACACGAGAAATAAAGAAGAAAAAGGCGCCTGTTTTATAACTCACGGTTCCAAATCTACTTTCTAAATATTGATAAATGGAAATAACATTGAGTCTATAGTAAATGGGCATTAGTACAAATGCGATTACCAAGTAACCAACGAGATAACCAAAAACGACTTGCATATAACTAAATTGCGAACCCGCAACCCAACCAGGAACCGAAATAAAAGTAACTCCAGAGAGCGATGCGCCAATCATTCCAAAGGCTACTAAGTACCAAGGAGCCGATTTGTTAGCTTTAAAAAAGGCATCGTTGCTGTCTTCTTTTCCTGTAAAATAAGAGATTAAAATTAATACGCCAAAGTAAGCAGCGATTAGTAAAAGTATTTGTGTAGCCGTCATTTAAAATTAAATTTCAAGTTTCAAAATACGAATATTAAACATCAAAAAACAAGTGCAAAAGATGTTATTTAAAAGTGTGCGTGAAAATTAGCGAAATTCCGTGCTAAATAGTAAATTCGCAGCCATGGAATTTTCTTCGAAATTATTAGAACGTGCTGTAAATGAGATGTCTCAATTGCCAGGTATTGGTAAGCGTACTGCATTGCGTTTAGTTTTGCATATGTTGAGGCAACCTAAGGAACAAACTATTGGTTTGGCCGAAGCATTAAAGACGATGCGTAATGATATAAAATTTTGTAAGTCTTGCAATAATATTAGCGACGTAGCGTTGTGTGAAATATGTTCTAATCCTGGGCGTAACGAGGCTATGATTTGTGTGGTGGAAGATGTGAGAGATGTAATGGCTATTGAAAATACAAGTTCGTATAAAGGTTTGTATCATGTATTAGGCGGGAAAATTTCTCCAATGGATGGTATTGGACCTCACGATTTAAATATAGAGTCTTTGGTTAATAAGGTGAAAGAAGGTAAAGCTAAAGAACTTATTTTTGCATTAAGCTCTACCATGGAAGGTGATACTACAAACTTTTATATTTATAAGCAAATCCAGGATTACGATGTGTTTACATCTACTATTGCAAGAGGTATTTCGGTTGGCGACGAATTAGAGTATGCCGATGAAATTACACTTGGCCGTAGTATTGTAAATAGAATACCATTTGAATCATCCTTAAAACTATAAACCTTAGTACTTGAAGCTCTCAATAGTTATTTTAAATTATAATGTGCGTTACTTTTTAGAGCTAGCTTTAAAAAGTGTAGAAGCAGCAATTTCTGGTATTGATGCCGAAATAATTGTGGTTGACAATGACTCTAGTGATACAAGTTGTCAAATGGTGAAAACCATATTCCCTAAGGTTAAACTTATAGAGAATAAAGAGAATTTTGGTTTTTCAAAAGGAAATAATATTGGTGTCGCCACCGCTCAAGGCGAATATATTTGCATTTTAAATCCAGATACTGTTGTTGCAGAAGATACTTTTGTGAAGCTTCTAAAGTTTGCAGAAACTAAATCTAAGCTAGGTATTGTTGGTTGTAGATTAATGAATGGGAGTGGTACATTTTTACCAGAAAGCAAACGAAATATTCCAACGGTAAAAGTTTCATTAAAAAAGATATTAGGTAACTCTCAAGATTATTATGCTAATCATTTATCTCAAGAAGATCAAGGAGAGGTTAATATATTGGTAGGTGCTTTTATGCTGATCAAAAAAAGTGTTTATAAGGCTGTTGGTGGTTTTGATGAAGATTACTTTATGTACGGTGAAGATATAGATTTGTCATACAAAGTACTAACGGCTGGGTATAAGAATTACTATTATGGCGAAACTACAGTGGTTCATTTTAAAGGTGAAAGCACTTTAAAAGATCGCAACTATGCGCGCCGATTCTTTGGTGCTATGCAAATTTTTTACGAAAAGCATTTTAAGCAAAACCTTGTATTCGACATGGTTGTTTGGTTGGGTATTAAATTGGCTTTTATTTTTAGAAAAAGAAATAAAAAAACATATAAAGCTATTTCAGAATATGTGTTTGTTTCAAATGTCATGAATAAAGCCTTGGAAGCTAAATTACCTATAAAGTTAAGTTTGGAAGATCAATTATCTTCAATTGAACATAATGCTGAGGTGATTTTCGATGCGAACACAATGACATATAAAGATATTATTGAATTTATTAAAACCTCTGATAAAGAGTTAACTTATAAAATATTACCAAACCAATCTAATTTTATTTTGGGTAGTAATGACGGATTTAGTCAGGGAGAAGTTATAATTTTATAATAGTATTATGAGATTTATTTAAGGAATTTGCTGATTTTTCATTAATTTTGCAGTCTAAATTTAAAAAACAAGTATTTTATTATTAATATGGCAAAGTTTGAACTAAAGTTACCTAAAATGGGAGAAAGCGTTGCTGAGGCAACAATTACCTCTTGGTTAAAAGAAGTTGGAGATACTATCGAATTAGACGAGGCAGTTCTTGAAATTGCTACCGATAAGGTGGATAGCGAAGTCCCGAGTGAATTTGAAGGTGTTTTAGTAGAAAAGTTTTTCAATGTTGATGATGTTGTTCAGGTAGGTGAGGTTTTAGCAATAATTGAAACTGATGGTGATGTTGAAGGTGCTAGTGATACTGCAACCGCTTCTACGAAAGTAGAAGATACAGAGCAACAAGCTGCCGAACAAATAGAGCAAACTATAAGTATAGCTAAAGAAACTGTAGCTCCAATCGTTTCTAACGAAACGCGTTTTTATTCGCCACTAGTTAAAAATATAGCAAAAGCAGAAGGAATCTCTCAAGAAGATTTGGACGCTATTGTTGGTACGGGTAAAGATAACCGAGTTACAAAAACAGATATATTAAATTATATTGATAATAGAGGTGCAACTCCGGTTGTTAATAATATTAAAACAGAAACTCCTGTTGCTGCAAAGTCGGAAACTGTAAAACCAAAAGAAGCTGCTAAACCAGTTATCTCTAGTGGTGAAGATGAAATTATTGAAATGACCAGAATGGGCAAATTAGTTGCGCACCATATGCAAGCGTCAATTCAAACTTCTGCACATGTACAAAGTTTTATAGAAGCCGATGTTACTAATGTTTGGAATTGGAGAAAGAAAGTTAAAGATGGCTTTATGAAACGTGAGGGTGAAAACTTAACGTTTACACCTATTTTTATGGAAGCTATTGCAAAAGCACTTCGTGATTACCCAATGATGAATATTTCATTACAAGGTGATACTATAATAAAGAAGAAAAATATAAATCTTGGTATGGCAGCTGCTTTACCAGATGGAAACCTAATTGTACCAGTTATTAAAAATGCCGATCAGCTTAATTTAGTTGGCATGACAAAACAGGTAAACGACTTAGCTAATAGAGCACGATTAAACCAACTTAAACCTGACGATGTGCAGGGCGGAACTTATACCGTTACTAATGTTGGAACCTTTGGTAGTATTATGGGAACACCTATAATTAACCAGCCACAAGTTGGTATATTAGCCTTAGGAGCTATTAGAAAAGTACCTGCAGTTATCGAAACTCCTGAAGGTGATTTTATTGGTATTCGTTATAAAATGTTTTTATCTCACTCTTACGATCATCGTGTTGTTAATGGCGCTTTGGGAGGTATGTTTGTAAAAGCTGTTAGCGATTACTTAGAAGCTTGGGATATAAATAGAGAAATATAAGTGTCTACTTGTTGTAGTTGTTTATAGTATCTATAAGCGCGGTTTTTGTAGTAATATTGGTGTAGATAGACTCCTTTATTTTAAGTAGAAAAACCGCGTTTTTAATATTGTAATCTGCTTGGCCAGCTTTCTTTAAGAGTTTTTCTAATTTTTGCTGATCTTCTTTAATGTTTTTGGTTTTAAACGCTATTTGGTAAGCATTAAATAAACTTTTGGCTTCGTTACATAACTCGCAATTTTCAGATTCAAAAATGGTGATGTCTTCGGTTTTTAAAGCCTCGTCTATATTTATTTGGATATCATCAAAATCTTTACGGAAATTTAAGCTTTGGCTAATTTTATTTACAATAAACTGCTCTTTATAGTCACCAGGCTTATCACTAAGTTTTATAAGTGTAATTAAGTGAGTTTCGCTGTTGGCAGAAATAACTTGTAGTACGGGCCTATTGCTGCTTCTTCTGTAATCTTCGGTTTCTATGCGTAAAAAAACGGAATAGCTTACAGAGTCGTTGTTTTTAGCAAAAAACTCTAAACGCTTACCGTTTTGTTTTTTAACAAGTTCTACGTTTTCATTCTTTGTTTGCTGAGCAAAACTGAGGCAAGAAATAAAAAGTAATACAATAAAAGAATATGCTGTTTTGTGATTTCTATTCATAGTATGAACAAATTTAAACAAATTTTAAAAGTATATTTGTAAAAATATTTAATTAAAAATGAAGTTAAACCTTACAAAACCCATTTGTTTTTTCGATTTAGAAACTACAGGGATTAATATATCTAAAGACCGCGTAGTCGAAATTTCTATTCTAAAAGTTTACCCTAATGGGAATAAGGAAAGTAGAACTTGGTTAGTGAATCCGGAAATGACCATACCACAAGAGGTTATTGAAATTCATGGTATTAGTAATGAAAAGGTTGCTAATGAGCCAACCTTTAAAGAGTTGGCCAAGGATATTTATGGTATGATTAAAGATTCGGATTTAGGAGGATTTAATTCTAATAGATTTGATATCCCTTTATTAGCTGAAGAACTGTTGCGTGCCGATATCGATTTCGATATGAAAAGTAGCCTGGCTGTAGATGTGCAAACTATTTTTCATAAAATGGAACAACGTACTTTAAGCGCTGCTTACAAGTTTTATTGTAATGAAGATTTGGAAGGTGCACATAGTGCCGAAGCAGATACTAATGCGACTTACGAAATTTTAAAAGCACAATTAGATCGATATGACGAGTTAGAAAACAGTACTAAGTTTTTAGCTGAATTTAGCTCTAGAAATAAATTTGCCGATTTTGCAGGTTTTATAAACTATAATAAAGATGGTGTAGAGTGTTTTTCTTTCGGAAAGCATAAAGGAAAATTAGTAACCGATGTTTTAGAGCAGGAGCCAGGTTATTTTGGTTGGTTGTTAAATGCCGATTTTCCGTTGTACACTAAAAAAGTGCTTACCGGAATTAAGTTACGTAGTTTAAATACGAAGCTTTAAAAAAGGAAGGTACTAGAAGTTGGAGTTTAGAAGAGAGACTGAAGTTTATATTGTGAAAAGGTAGAATTGGAAATAATATTTAGGTAATCGAGGGGGTACTTTTGAATACTTTATTAAGAATCTTGCTCACGGAAAACTGTGACTTAAAATTGAATTACTGAATACCGCGTTAGGGATTGCAGAGAAAAGCCCACAGCCCGACAAAGGAGGTGTGAGGACTTGTAACGTAAAGCCCGACCCGCTAGGGTAACGCCCAAATTAAAATTTATTAAGCATGAAACTTATTTGCATAGGCCGTAATTACACTGAACATATTGAGGAGTTGAATAATGAAAAGCCAACAGATCCGGTGGTGTTTTTAAAACCAGACACGGCAATTTTATTAAAAAAACAGCCATTTTTTATTCCTGATTTTTCTGATGATGTACATTATGAGGTTGAGGTTTTGGTTAAAATAAACCGTGTAGGGAAGCATATTGATAGAAAATTTGCACACAAGTATTACCAAGAAATTGGATTGGGTATAGATTTTACAGCACGCGATTTACAAGCAAAATTAAAAGCGAAAGGCTTGCCTTGGGAGAAAGCAAAAAGTTTTGATGGTGCGGCTGTTATTGGTGATTGGATTCCGGTTGAAGAGGTTGAAAACGTAGATGACATAAATTTTTCTTTAAAAAAGAACGATTTTATTGTACAAAATGGAAATACGAGCCTTATGTTGTGGAAAATTGATGAATTAATAGAATATGTGTCTAAATATTTTACTTTAAAGATAGGAGATATTATATTTACGGGAACGCCTGCTGGTGTAGGAAAAGTGAATGCAAACGACAAACTAAAAGGATTTATAGAAAATAAAGAATTATTTTCAATAACAGTTAAATAAATGGAACAACACTACAAGTTATTTAGAGTAAGAGAGCTGGCAGACAACGACGAAAGTTTTATTGCGGCGCTTGCCGAAGCATTTTTGGAAGAAGTACCAGAAGATGCAGAACGCTTAAAAAAAGCGGTTGCCGATAAAAATTATCAAGAAGCTTATCAGGCAGCACATAAAATGAAACCAACAATTGATTTATTTGAATTAGGTGTACTAGATACCTTAATTGAAGTGCAAGATTGGGGGAAATTCACTAAAAAAGAACTGGATGTTACCGGGCAGCTTAATACCGTGATTACTGCTGTAGATAGTGCCGTAGCTGAAATTAAGGCAGATTTTAATTTATAGCTTATGTTAGCAGAAATTATTACCATTGGAGATGAGCTACTTATTGGGCAAGTAATAGATACTAATTCTGCTTATATTGGCAAGCAACTTAATAAAATTGGAGTTTCGGTGTACCAAATTACATCTATTCAAGATGATAAGACCCATATTCTTCAGGCCTTTAAAGATGCTGAAAGCCGCGTAGATGTTATAATAATTACCGGTGGTTTAGGGCCAACAAAAGACGATATTACCAAAAAAACAATTGCCGAGTATTTTAATGATACTTTAATTAGAGATGATTCGGTAGAGAAAAACATACAAGACCTTTGGCATAAATACGTGCGCCAAACATTATTACAAGTTAATTTAGATCAGGCGTTAGTGCCATCTAAAGCTACAGTTTTAATGAATACTTTGGGTACAGCGCCCGGTATGTGGATGGAGAGAAATAACAAAGTTTTTGTTTCGTTACCTGGTGTACCTTTTGAAATGGAAGGCTTAATAGACCGCGAAGTGGTACCACGCGTTAGAGATAAATTTGATTGTCCTTATATTTTACATCGTACCCTTTTAATTTTTGGTTTAGGTGAAAGCACTTTAGCTGCCAGAATTGAAGATTGGGAAGATGCACTGCCTCCTGAAATTAAATTAGCATACTTACCAAGTTTAGGGAATATGCGCTTACGATTATCATCTAAAGGTTTTGATAAGAGTAAAGTAATAAGTGAGGTGCAGAAACAAATTGATACCCTTATTCCTTTAATTAAAGAGGAATTTGTAGGTTTTGAGGAGGATGATGCTTCGATTGAAGCTATAATTGGAAAACAACTTACCAAAATAGGTAAAACTGTAGCTACAGCAGAAAGTTGTACAGGAGGTAAGATTGCCGAACGTTTTACGGCAAATTCTGGTGCTTCGGCATATTTTAAAGGAAGTGTAGTGAGCTATGCAACCGAATCTAAAATTAATATTTTAGGTGTTTCAAAAGAGGCTATAGACACCGATTCTGTGGTGAGTGCAAAAGTAGCAGAATCTATGGCGAAACAAGTTTTAGAATTGTTTGACACGGATTTTGCAATTGCTACAACGGGTAATGCAGGACCAACAAAAGGAGATTCTGATGTTGAGGTTGGAACAGTTTTTATTGCAATCGCGACAAAAACCGGAGTTTATTCAGAAAAATTTATGTTAGGTGATTTGAGATTAAAAGTAATAAATAAAGGGGCTAACAAGGCTTTTGAAATGTTATTGAAAGAAATTTTTAAAAATTGATAAAAAATTGATTGTCATACCGTAAAGATTTTATATATTTGCACCTCGATTTTAAGCAACAAAATTAAAGTTATATAGAATGTCAAGAGTTTGTGAACTTACAGGAAAGAAGGCGATGGTTGGAAACAACGTGTCTCATGCATTAAACAGAACTAAACGCAAATTCAATGCGAATTTAGTAAAGAAACGTTTTTACCTTCCAGAAGAAGACAGCTGGATAACTTTAAAGGTTTCAACATCTGCTTTAAAAACAATTAATAAAATAGGTATTTCTGCAGCAATTAAAGATGCAAAATCTAAAGGATTTTTAACGAAGTAATTCGCTGTATTAAAAATATAAAGAAATGGCAAAAAGAGGCAATAGAATACAGGTAATTTTAGAATGTACAGAGCATAAAGAATCTGGTCAAGCGGGAACTTCTCGTTACATTACTACTAAGAATAAAAAGAACACGCCAGATAGAATGGAGATTAAGAAATTTAATCCAATTCTTAAGCGTATGACAGTTCATAAAGAAATTAAATAATTAGGAATTTTATTTATAAAATTTCAAATACCTTAAAAATATATAGGTCATGGCAAAGAAATCCGTAGCATCATTACAAACAGGATCTAAAAGATTAACAAAAGCAATAAAAATGGTAAAGTCTCCTAAAACTGGAGCTTACATGTTTGTTGAATCTATTATGAATCCAGAACAAGTAAGTGACTTTTTAGCTAAAAAGTAATTTACAGTGTTATACAATATTAAAAGCTGCTTTCGTTTTCGAAAGCAGCTTTTTTATTTTTATATTTGAATATGTTAATTTAACTGACACATTAGCAGTAAAAAAATGTGGTAAGGATTTTGACAAGAGTAATTAGGAACGTTCTACAAAAAAGACATTTATGTAAAAGTAACTTTGTTTAATTTATGATAACGAACCTAACAATTAAAGTAGAAATATAAAGAGCATAACCACTCTATAACTAACAACTAACAAGAAAATGAGCTTTTTTAAAAAAATATTTTCGTCGGATAAAAAGGAAACCCTTGATAAAGGATTAGAAAAAACTAAATCTAGTTTTTTTGGAAAACTAAGTAAAGCGGTAGCCGGAAAATCTAAAGTAGACGACGAGGTTTTAGATAACCTTGAAGAAGTTCTTGTGTCTAGTGATGTTGGTGTAAATACCACGCTTAAAGTTATAGAGCGTATTGAAGAACGCGTTGCAAAGGACAAATACCTTGGTACTGATGAGCTTAATAAAATACTTCGAGAAGAAATTGCTGCCTTATTAAGCGAAACAAATTCTGGAGAAGATACAGATTATACCATACCTACTTTACCAAAACAAGAGAATGGTAAAAAAACACCTTATGTGCTAATGGTCGTTGGTGTTAATGGTGTTGGTAAAACAACCACTATTGGTAAGTTGGCTTATCAATTTAAAAAACAAGGTCTAAATGTGGTTTTAGGTGCAGCAGATACTTTCCGTGCGGCAGCTATAGATCAATTACAAGTTTGGGCAGATCGTGTAGATGTACCAATGATTCGTCAGGAAATGGGTAGTGATCCTGCTTCTGTAGCGTTCGACGCATTAAAGTCTGGTGTTAATCAAGATGCCGATGTTATTATTATTGATACAGCGGGACGTTTACACAACAAAATAAACTTAATGAATGAGCTTACCAAGGTAAAGCGTGTGATGCAAAAAGTTGTTGTAGATGCTCCTCACGATGTTCTTTTGGTTTTAGATGGCTCTACAGGGCAAAATGCTTTTGAGCAAGCTAAGCAGTTTACTGCGGCTACAGAGGTTACGTCTTTAGCAGTTACCAAACTAGATGGTACAGCAAAAGGTGGTGTTGTTATTGGTATTTCCGATCAATTTAAAATTCCTGTAAAATATATCGGTGTTGGTGAAGGTATCGAAGATTTACAAGTGTTTAATAAATTTGAATTTGTAGATTCATTTTTTAAATAGAAATTATCTTTTTAATGTAAAGTGTCCGGTGTAACTTTTGCTATTGGAACGTGTCACTACAAACCAATAATCTGAAGTTGGCATGTTTTTTCCGTTATAACTGCCATCCCATGATGTGTTTTTATCTAAGGTTTTAAGTAGTTTTCCATATCTATCGTATATTTTGATATCTAAGGTCTCTTCTGTTTCAGAGTACTTAATAGACCACGTGTCATGAAATCCATCTCCATTTGGTGTAAAATATTTCGGAGCGTTTAATATGTAAACGTTTTCTGTAATAGTACCACAACCATTTTTATCTTTTACATAAACAGTGTATTTCCCAATTGTTAGTCTTGTAAATACATTTTCATCTTGGTAGGTTGTGTCGTTTAGAGAGAACTCATAATCTCCAATACTTTGGTTAGATAGATTAACGGTTATTGAATTATTAGTATCGGTCCAATCTTCAATTTTAATATTCTGAATAACCGCTTCGTTAGATAGCACAACTTCGAAATTTTTAGTGGTAGAGCAGGTGTAGGTAGCATAATCTTTAGTTACTGTTATGGAGTAACTGCCAATATTTGAAGTTAGAATATTTATGGTTTGTGTTGTTTCTCCGGTAGACCATAGGTAACTATTAAAACCATTTCCTGCATCTACCGTTATTTCATTATCACCTTCACACATACCTATAAAGTCCGGAATATCAATTATTGGTGTCGCTTGTAATGAGACGGATATTTCCGCTATTTGATAACAATGATCAGTGGAATCAATTCGAGCGTAAATTATAGGGTTATCTATAGACCAATTATAACTAGTTGGTTCTGTAATATGTTCATCTTCATAATAGTTTTCTGCTCCCGATTGAGATGTGAAGAAATTGAAATTACAATCACTACAGTTGGTTAATAGAGATTCGTAAATTGTAAAATCAATAACTTCTTCATCATCATTTAAATTATCACAGATCACAATTGAGATGTTATTTATGGTGAGTGTGGGCGATACTATGGTTGCTAATACCGCAAATCTATCATCACTTTCACAACCATTAATAGTTTCTTTTGCGGCGTAGTAAGTAACTCCGTTATTTAAACTTGTTTCATCTGGTAAAATATTTCCTCCTATTTGGGCATCATACCAAATGGCAGTTGCGCTAACTTCAATATTCGCTATAGTTGGGTTTTGTGTAGTGCAAAATAACTGTTCCGCTTCACCGGTTAGGGCCTCTGGAGTTGTAATAATTTCCACTTCAAAATTATCTGAAGCAATTCTACAAAAAGCAGAATTGATATTACTACCGTTGGCAACAGTTAATCTATATAGAAATGTTCCGGGGGTGTTCGTGTCGGAAAACAGATAGTTTGGAGTGGTTTCGCTTGTAATATCTAGCCAAGTATCACCATTATCATCAGAAAGTTGCCATTGATATCGTGGATTGGTATATCCGGAAGAAACATCTGCTTGAAAAGTATAGTTTACATTTTCGTTTTGGCAAATAGATAAAGCGGTTGCAGCGTTATTATCAATAGAATTAATTATAGTCGGGCCGCAAGGTCTAAAACTTATGTCATCTAATGCGATATCGTTACCAGGATGTGCGCTAGGGGCAGAATTTAAAATACTAATAACAACTTCCGCATCAGCTCCCGATGTAAAAAAGAAGCCATATTGTAACCACGTTGGTGAAGACGCTTGGTTAATATCTCCTGTGCTATAAAACCCTAAAACATTACCGGAAGTGTCACTAATTCTAAAGGTTACATTCGGGCTATATTGATCGGTAAGTCCTGCGTTGGGGTTCAATAAATTTATTAACCATGCTGAAAATTCATAAGTAGTATTCGGGCAAAGTCCTGAAACTGTTTTAGTGTAAAACACACCTTCATTTGCTATTACGGCACTGTTAATTACCATCATATATCCATTTGAGTTCCCAGTGTGGTCGTTAGTTACATGCCAGGCATTGGCTTTTAATCCGCTGGAAGAATTTACGATGGTGTATTCGCCTTCATCTAGCTCACCACTTGCTCTATAAGTAAAGGCTGTAATGGCCGAACCTAATGCGCTTCCTCTATTTGAGCCCGATCCGAAGTCGATTTCTACAATAGGGTCGCCTAAGCTACCTTCACATAATTGCGCGTGGGATTGGATGTAAATACAGAATATTGTAAGTAGAGAGAATAAATGTTTCTTTTGCAAAGTCTTTTCTTTAAACGAGTTTTTCAGCAGGAAGTATTAATAACAAAGTTTTACTAATACTTTACTTTTTAATACGTTGATTTAGTAATAACGTTTAGATGTGTTTTAGAAGAAAAACTTGCGTTTAAAGTTTTAATAGAGGCTCATTGATGTTGCTAGTAAGTATTTGTCAATTGTATTAATTAGACTGTTTAGATAAATGACAGTGTTCGTTTTATTTTTAATATGAAGAAGATAGGTAAAGCTTACTCAATTAAAGCATTGATTTTAGACCATAACTCGTTATCAAAACTAGATAAGGCGAAATTTTCGCTATCGGCTGCGTTGCCCATTCGTATAATTACTAGTTTTTTACTTGGTACAACATAAATTTTCTGATCGTTTTTACCTAAAGCGGCATACATATCATCAGGGGCATTCGGTATTAGTTTTCCATTAAACTCTAATTGACTTTGGGGTAAATGGTAGCTCGATTTTCCGTTAAGCCACCATAAATAGCCATAAGCCTCATTAATGTTTTGCGAGGTATTAGTCGCTTCATTTAAAAAAGCTTCAGATATAATTTGTGTTTCATCCCATGTTCCTTTGGCATACATTAAAAGTCCAAAGCGTGCCATACTTCGTGTGTTGCTCCAATAAACACTTAAATTGTTGAGAGAAATCCATTGACCACTCATACCTATTTTATCCTTAAGGTTTTCACTGAAATAAGTGTCCCAGTTTTGGCTGGTTGCTGCGGCGACTACATCTTGTGTTTTTATATAAACATTGTGGTATGCCCAGCGGGAGTTTGGATCGGCTATATATTGTAGGTTTTCAGGAGTTACATCGTCTCCTAAACTATCGTCCAAACCAGAATTCATGGATAGTAAGTTTTTACTTGTTATCAGGTTTTCTTTTTCTATTGTAGCACTAGTCCATCCGGTTCCTAAATAGTCAGATACTTTAATGTTTATATTTAAAAAGCCTTGGTCTTGCGCTATTCCTGCGGTTGCTGCGGTCAACGTTTTTCCTGCACTTGCCCAGTACCAAGATTTTGTGCTGCTATGGTCGTTCATGTAATGCTCAACTACAAGCTTACCATCATGTAAAATGATAAAGCTTTTACTATTTTTTTCTTCTAAGTAATCGAGTAGTGGTTGTAGTTCGTTAGCGTTCCAGTTTAAATCGTTTATAGATTTTGTTTCCCAAACATCAGAGTTTATAGAGGGGAAGTAAGTCGATTCGGTAGTGTGTTCTTCTTCTGTAATGGATTTGTTTTCAGAAGAACAACTTAAAAGAAATAGCGTAAAAAACAGATGTATATAGTAGAAAGACTTCATTTAAGTAAATTTAATAATTTAGACTGTAAAACGGACTATTGGTTTAATCTAAATTTCTAATGGTGTTATTCTTCAATCATTCCTAGTAAATCAATCCGCTTTGCGTATCTTTGCACACTTAAATTTTAGTATGAGAACGAAGACACTTAAAAAGAACAAAATCAACGTAGTAACACTGGGCTGTAGTAAAAATGTTTACGATAGCGAAGTGCTTATGGGGCAACTTAAAGCCAGCGGAAAAGATGTTGTACATGAGGAAGAAGGTAATATTGTAGTGATAAACACATGTGGTTTTATCAATAACGCCAAAGAAGAAAGTGTGAATACTATTCTTGAATACGTACAGAAGAAAAACGATGGCGAAGTTGATAAAGTCTTTGTTACCGGTTGTTTAAGTGAACGTTATAAGCCAGATTTAATAAAAGAAATTCCTAATGTAGATGAGTATTTTGGAACTACAGAGTTGCCAGGATTACTAAAAGCTTTGGGTGCGGATTACCGACACGAATTAATTGGTGAGCGTTTAACAACAACGCCTAAAAACTACGCTTATTTAAAAATTGCTGAAGGTTGTGATAGACCGTGTAGTTTTTGTGCCATTCCTTTAATGCGTGGAAAACATAAAAGTACACCTATTGAAAACTTGGTTATAGAAGCTGAAAAACTAGCAGCTAAAGGTGTTAAAGAATTGATTTTAATTGCTCAAGATTTAACGTATTACGGACTTGATATTTATAAAAAACGAAACTTAGCAGAGCTTTTAGAAGCTTTGGTAAAAGTAGAAGGTATAGAGTGGATCCGTTTACATTACGCATTTCCAACAGGTTTCCCGTTAGATGTGCTTGATGTAATGAACCGTGAACCTAAAGTTTGTAATTACTTAGATATTCCGTTGCAGCATATTTCAGACTCTGTTTTAAAAAGTATGCGCCGTGGTACTAATAAAGCAAAAACGACTAAGTTAATTGGTCAGTTTAGAGAAGCTGTGCCAGAAATGACTATTAGAACAACGTTAATTGTTGGATATCCTGGTGAAACAGAAGAGAATTTCCAAGAGTTAAAACAATGGGTTAGCGATATGCGTTTTGAGCGTTTAGGTTGTTTTACTTATTCTCACGAGGAAAACACTCATGCTTATACCTTAGAGGACGATGTGCCAGAAGAGGTTAAAGTTGATAGAGCAAACCAAATTATGGAAATTCAATCTCAAATTTCTTGGGAACTGAATCAACATAAAATAGGAGAGACTTTTAAAGTAGTTATCGATAGAAAAGAAGGTAATTATTTTGTTGGTCGTACCGAGTTTGATTCTCCAGATGTAGATAACGAAGTATTAATCGATGCATCTAAATGTTATTTAAAAACAGGTGAATTTGCAACTGTAAAAGTAACAGAAGCAGAAGATTTTGATTTATATGCTGAAGTAGTCGTTTAAGAACCGACTACTTTATATAGGGTTAATAGAATTAGAAGCACAACAGAAGCCCAGGAATTAGTATAAAATTTCTAGCTTCTGTTGTGCTTCTTCTTTTATTTTACCAGAATTAGTTATTATGTTTTCTTTGTGCTTATTGTTTTTCTCCCCCCATAATATGGCAACATATTCAACGGGATTGTTTTTAAAACGATTGTAGCTTAAATCGACATTGATAATACCTTTCGTTTTAAGGAGAACGTTTGTTTTTTCATTTTTCGCACAATCGGTAAATGAAGAATTATTAACGGTTAAAACACCTCCAATGGTAGATTCGTCGTATCCGCCTCTAAAAAAGTTGATAACGTTGTTCTCTACATTATTAAAGTTACAATTAGTGATAGTAAGCATTTCGGCATTGTAATCTCCTTTTTCTTCAGCAGCCAAAATAATGCCGTTATCACAATTTTGTATCGTACTGTTTTTAAATGTAATGTAGTCGGCAAATGATCCTTTTGTTGCTTTTAAAATATAGCCAAAACCTTCAATTGTTGAATTATTTATATTCAAATTATAAGAGGCAGACATGTTTTCGTCTAATGGTTTAAATGCAGATTGATTGTTTTTTCCTTCTAAAACAATATTATCTAAATATAGAAAACCATAAGGATGCATTTCAAAAGCAGGTTGGTTTTTAGTACTGTTGAAAATAAGTTTTGTTTTGTTCTTAGAACGGATAATTATCTTTTTATTAATTACTATTGGATCATTAAAAGTATATGCTTCATCAGCTAATTCTATAATATCGCCACTCTTAGCCTGTTCAATTTTTTCAAGAAGATTAGCTTGGGAAGCTTCAATAATACTCGGTTCTACTTTTTTGCTTTCTAATGAAAACCATTGAGGACCATATTTGCTCGTATCGATACTAAATTTTTCCGCGTTACTTATGTCGCAAATTGCACCAATACTATTTTGATTTGTTCTAGAACTTCCGAATAAATCCGTTTTTATTTTATCAAAATTATAGCCATAATAAACGCTATCGGTTAAAGTACCTTGAGCATTTTCTGGAGCAAACAACCACGTATTAATTTGCTTCATTTTAATCGTTTTATTTTCTAATATATTTTTGTCTGAAAAGGAGCTCTCATTATTATCTAAAATATTATTGGTAAACTGTATACCATCAATATTATCGTGATTAAAAACGGGTGTTTTATCTGGGGTATTATTAAATATTATATTGTTTGCTATTATCGATCGAATTGGTGGTGCCGAGCGTATTTCACTAGCAGGAAGTACATCGATACTGTTTAAATTTTGACCAACACCTAATTGCCAAGGTGATTTACAATCGATCCAAGTATTAAATGCAATAACAACATCGGTAACTTGTTTATAGCGGTTTAATGAAGACATAGGGATACCATTCATTACAGCAAGTGGACTTCTGAATTGTTCGCCTTTTATTTTATAAAAATAATTATTTGTAATCCAATGGCCTGTACTTACAAGACGTATACCTCCATAAAAATCAGAATCGTCTCCACCTATAAAAATGTTGCTATCAACTGTAGAAAAACTACCATGGCGCAATACAAGGGAACCTTCAGATTTATAAAAAATATTGTTTCTAAAACTATTGAAATTGGTTTTGTCTGATATAATTTCAACTTCGCCATTACAAGCTTCGAAGTAATTATTTGACACATTTACAAAACCAGACGACATAGATGTTTTGCTATCACCAATACGTATAGTTTCTCCTCGCGGTCCACCTTTTCGAGGGCGAGGCCCAAAATAATTATTTACTATTTGGTGGTAATTACTGGTATGTTCATTCCCGTCATGAAAGACTCTTAATGTTTCTCCATCGTTAGATTTTCCTGTAATATAGCAGTTTTCTAAGGTGTTATGCTTTCCGTAGAACTCAATCCATTTGTCATTGGTTAAGCGACTTGGTTTTGTAAAGTTTTCTATAACGCAATTAGTAACTCTTGTGTTAAAAGCAGTTGTGTCTTTTCCTATTTTATAACGAATAATACTAGAAGACGGTGAGTATCCATTTTTAAAATATAAATCTTTTATAATAAGATACTCGCCTCCTAAATGTAAGTAAGATTGACCCTCAATAAAAACTTCTCCAGGTGTTTCGGCCCGTAAAACTATTGGGTTGTCTTTATTTCCTTCGCCGTAGAAATCAATTTTTATATCGGTCCAAGTGCCATTTGCTAAAACAATTTCGTCTCCAGGTTTTACTTGTTCAATAGCTTTTTTTAGCGCAGTTTCGTTTTTTACGTAAAGCATGTTGTCTTCTGATTTAGTGCTTTTATTACAAGAAAAAAGAAGAAATATTGTGGTGAATGCTATAACTATTTGTTTCATCTAGTTGAAAATTTTAATTGCAGAAGTTCAAGGTACAATATTTTTAAATTAGGAATTAGTTTAATATTTTTAGATACTCTATTTTTTCAGCAATTATGAATTCAAATAAATTTTCAACATTAATTAAAAACCTTACGGATGTTGCGTTTCCAGTATTAGGAAAAGGTATTCCTAAAAGTAAATACGTCCATATCAGTTTATCTGAATTTAATGAGGCACTTAACTCTATAGATGTATCATCTTCTAATATATTAGCTGATTTTGTAAACACTCATCTTAAAAACCATAATGCTGAAGTAGCTTATGGAGGTTATTTAGAGGTGAGAAACATTTATAAGCGTAGTACGCATTTTAGCAATCAAGCTGAAGAAGAACGTAATATCCACTTAGGCGTCGATTTGTGGTGTTCTGCTGGAACGCCTATTTTTGCACCTTTTAATTCCGTAGTGCATAGCTTTAATAATAATGAGAATTTTGGCGATTATGGACCAACTATTATTTTAAAGCATAGTATTTCGGGTGTAGATTTCTATACGCTCTATGGTCATTTAAGTTTAGCTTCCATAGACAATCTTGAAGTTGGACAGCGTTTCAAGCAAGCTGATAAAATAGCCGAATTGGGTGATGCTTCTATAAATGGTGATTATCCACCGCACTTACATTTTCAGATTATAAAAGATATTCAAGATTTTAAAGGTGATTACCCGGGAGTTTGTTCTAAAACGGATTTGACGTTTTATGAGAGTAATTGTCCGGACCCAAAATTGATACTTAATTTATAACCTTCCAAAACATAACTTATTCATCCACAAAATTCTCGCGTAAAAGTGTTGCAACTTCAGGTAGATGTTTAATTAATTCTTCAATTACTTCAGGGTCGGTTAAGTCGGTTCTAAAACCTGGTAACATACTCAATTCGGCATCATCAAAGTCAACGCAACCCATAGCCCAATTAGTAAAAAGACGATCTTCCGTTGTGCTATCGTGAATAATTTTTAAATCTTTATGACGGGTATCTCTGCGTAAACGAACCAAAAGATCATCTATTACTCCATGTTCGCCTTCTATTATTTGAAGAAAATAACCATGTTTATGCATTAAAACGCCGCTAATATTATCAATTGAATTAAAGCCCCGAGAGTCATGCAGTAGATCTAGTAACTGGCGCTTTGTGAATTGCTCTACAGCTTGACTAGAGTAGATAAGGCGGCGTAGTGTCATATTAAATATATATGAAGTTATTAATTCTAAAGTGCATATGGAATTTCGTTTAGGGCACGTAATCCACACGTATACAAACGTATGCTTTTTTTCTTACAATGTCAATATTCAATTTCATTTTTATATGATAGGTTCTAAACGGTTAATTTTTTAGTTTTCTTTTAGTTGTATGATCAAATTATATGTTTAAAACAAAAAAAATCCCAACAGTTTTCTGTTGGGATTTTTAATATTATAGGATTCTTTTTTTAGGAATTGAGATTATTCTTCAACAATAACCCATTCACCTTTGGCTAATAAAGGTTCAGCTTGTTTAAACTTCACCGTTTTATTTTCACCGTTCATTACGTTTTTAATAGTAACACGATCGTTTCTACCAATTTTTGGTTGATCACGCACTATCGTTTCCGTAACCTGCTGTTGTTGCGATTGTGTGTTTCCGGCAGCTCTGCTTTGTGCAGAACGTTCATCTAAATTAGGAATTTCCTCTTTTTGAGTATTTAAGTTTTCCTGTTTTCTATCGCGAGCTTCTTGAATGGTGTTTTGTGTTTCCTGAGGCAATTCACCTTTAAATAAGAATGAAATTACATCTTTATTCACTTCATCAATCATTGCTTTAAACAATTCGAAAGCTTCAAATTTGTATATAAGTAACGGGTCTTTTTGCTCGTGTACCGCTAATTGTACTGATTGCTTAAGCTCATCCATTTTGCGTAAATGCGTTTTCCAAGCATCGTCAATAATGGCTAAAGTAATGTTCTTTTCAAAATCGGTAATTAATTGTTTACCTTGAGTTTCGTATGCTTTTTCTAGATCGGTAACAACGTTTAATGTTTTAATACCATCTGTAAAAGGCACTACAATACGTTTAAATTTATCGCCTTGTGTTTCGAATACATTCTTAATAACAGGGAATGCACTTTCAGCATTACGTGTCATTTTTTGTTTGTAATTCTCGAAAGCAGCTTTGTAAATTTTAGCAGTAATATCTTGAGCAGCAAGTTTTCCAAATTCAGCTTCGGTTACTGGAGAGCTCATTGAGAAATAACGAATTAATTCGAATTCGAAATTTTTAAAATCGCTAGCAGCTTTGTTCGTTTCAACAATACCTTCCGATGTATCGAAAATCATATTTGCCAAATCTACACGTAGACGTTCTCCAAATAATGCATGGTGACGGCGTTTGTAAACCACCTCACGTTGCGCGTTCATAACATCATCATATTCTAATAAACGCTTACGAACTCCAAATTGATTTTCTTCAACTTTTTTCTGTGCACGCTCAATAGACTTAGAAATCATAGAATGCTGAATGACTTCACCTTCCTGTAATCCCATTTTATCCATCATTTTGGCAATACGCTCACTACCAAATAATCTCATTAAATTATCTTCTAGAGATACGTAAAATTGAGAACTTCCTGGATCTCCTTGACGACCAGCACGACCACGTAACTGTCTATCTACACGACGCGAATCGTGACGTTCTGTACCAACAATTGCTAAACCTCCAGCAGCTTTAACCTCGGCAGATAATTTAATATCGGTACCACGACCAGCCATATTGGTTGCAATAGTTACTTGTCCAGATTTACCAGCCTGATCTACAATATCAGCCTCTTTTTTATGTTGTTTCGCGTTTAATACATTGTGTGGTATTTTACGAATGCTAAGCATTTTACCAAGCAATTCACTAATTTCTACCGATGTTGTACCAATTAAAACTGGGCGTCCAGCTTCTGCTAATTTGGTAACATCATCAATAACCGCATTATATTTTTCACGCTTAGTTTTATAAACTAAATCTTCTTTATCATCACGAGCAATAGGGCGGTTGGTTGGTATTTCTACAACATCCAATTCGTAAATTTCCCAGAACTCACCAGCTTCTGTAACTGCTGTACCCGTCATACCACTTAGTTTGCGGTACATTCTAAAGTAATTTTGTAGTGTTACCGTTGCAAAAGTTTGGGTAGCATCTTCAATTTTTACATTTTCTTTAGCTTCAATCGCTTGGTGTAACCCATCAGAGTAACGACGGCCATCCATAATACGCCCCGTTTGCTCATCTACAATCATTACTTTATTTTCCATCACCACATATTGGGTGTCTTTTTCAAATAAAGCATAAGCTTTTAAAAGCTGATTTAAGGTATGAATACGTTCGGATTTTACACCAAAATCTTTATATAAATCCTCTTTTTGTTCAGCCTCGTCTTCTTTAGAAAGACCTTGACTTTCAATTTTAGCAATTTCAAGTCCAATTTCTGGTAAGATGAAGAAATCTGGGTTATCCTTTCCAGAAATATACTCAACACCTTTATCTGTTAATTCAACCTGATTGTTTTTCTCTTCAATTACATAGTACAATTCCTCATCAACCTTTGGCATTTCACGGTTGTTATCTGCCATGAAATAGTTTTCGGTTTTTTGTAATAATTGCTTAACACCTTCTTCAGATAAAAACTTAATAAGGGCTTTGTTTTTTGGAATACCACGATAAACACGTAGTAATTTTAAACCACCTTCTTTAGTATCTCCATCTTTAATAAGTTTTTTAGCTTCTGCTAAAACACCTGTTAAATACTTACGTTGTACCGTTACAATATCGTCAACCTTTGGCTTAAGCTCTGTAAATTCGTGACGCTCACCTTGTGGTATTGGACCAGAAATAATTAACGGCGTACGCGCATCATCAACTAAAACCGAATCCACCTCATCTACAATAGCGTAGTGATGTGGGCGTTGTACTAAATCGTCTGGCGAATGTGCCATGTTATCACGTAAGTAATCGAAACCAAATTCGTTATTAGTACCATAAGTAATATCGGCATTGTAAGCCGCTTTACGTTCTGGCGAGTTTGGTTTAAAATAATCTATACAAGCAACGCTTAAACCATGGAACTCAAAAATTGGAGCCATCCATGCGCTATCACGTTTTGCTAAGTAATCGTTCACCGTTACTAAATGCACACCTTTACCAGCAAGTGCATTTAAGTAAACAGGTAAGGTTGCAACTAATGTTTTACCTTCACCCGTTTGCATTTCTGCAATTTTACCTTGGTGCATAGCAATACCACCAATAAGTTGCACATCATAATGCACCATATCCCAAGTAATAGCTTTTCCTGCAGCATCCCAAGAGTTTGCCCAAGTAGCTTGGTCGCCTTCTAGACTAACATAAGCTTTATCAGTAGAAATAGATCTATCGAACTCACTAGCGGTAACAGAAATTTGTGTGTTTTTTGTAAAACGTTTTGCTGTTTCTTTAACCACAGCAAAAGCTTCTGGTAAAATAGTATTTAAAACATCTTCGGTAATTTTATAAGCCTCGTCTTTCAATTTATCAATTTCTTGATAAATATCTTCACGACGGTCAATATCTTCTGTAGATTCTGCTTCGTTAACTAAGCTCGAAATAGTGTCATTGGTAGCTTGAGTGGCTTCGGCAATTTTAGCTTTAAATTCGGCTGTTTTTGCTCTTAATTGATCGTGCGATAATGCTTCTAAAGCCGCCTCGTATGTAGTAATTTGTTTAACTATAGGCGTAATGGCTTTTACATCTTGTTTCGATTTATCGCCAACAAATACCTTTAGTATAGAATCTAAAAATGTCATGTTATTAATTTTATATAAATATGTTTTCTAGGACAATCCTAGGTGTTTTTCAGTTAAAATATAATACTAAAATAAGCCGTTCTATAAGCTATTAAACGCATAGGGTAAGCCATGCTTATATTAATACCAAAGATACCTTTTAGAACAAAAAAAAAGTCTCAATTCGAGACTTTTTAACTATTCTTTATGCTTATATTTTTAATATTCATCTTCATTCCACAGATAATCTTCATCTGTAGGGTAATCCGACCATATTTCCTCAATCGAATCGTACGAATCACCTTCGTCCTCAATCGACTGTAAATTTTCTACAACCTCTAAAGGTGCACCAGTTCTAATGGCGTAATCTATCAATTCGTCTTTGGTTGCAGGCCAAGGCGCATCACTTAAATAAGATGCTAATTCTAAAGTCCAATACATGTGTTAATGCGTTTAATTTTTTGCAAAAATAAATTTTTAGTTTAAACACACAAGTAAAAAATGAATTATTTAATCATTAATTTTAAGAACGTATCCTTTTGTACTCTAAACAGTTGAAATTTATTATTGCATAGTTAATAATTGTAGCAATACTTTTGCTTTATTTTTGTTTTGGCGTTACTACAAGGGGCGGGCTTTATTCGTTGATTTCTATTTTATATTAAAGAACTCATTAATATAAAAATTTCTCTACTCGTTCCCTTCCGTTGGTCGGGGAGCTTAAACATGCCGTTCGATCCCTAACGCGGTTTCGCTTTCTAATTCAAAATATAGCTTTTTAATTTAAACTTCCAATAAATAATTTAATATTTTTCAGGAATCCATTTAATTTCATTTGCTTGCAAGTCTAAAGACAACTTTCGTGCCAATACAAAAAGATAGTCCGAAAGTCTATTTAAATACTTTAAAGCATTCGCTTCAAAAGGTTCTAAGTCGTTAAGTGCTGTTGCTAAACGCTCGGCTCTACGGCATACACAGCGCGCTATGTGACAAAATGACACGGTTTGATGGCCGCCCGGAAGCACAAAATGCGTCATTTCTGGTAAAGCCTCGTTCATGCTGTCCATAGCAAGCTCTAAACGCTCAATATCCTTAATCGATATCTTTTCGATATTAAGCCGGTCTTTGCCGTTTTTTAAAACAGCTTTTTCTGGATCGGTAGCCAAAATAGCGCCAACCGTAAATAATTTATGCTGAATTTCGGTTAGTAATTCCTTGTAACCCTCGTTAATATCCTGATCGCGAATTAAACCCAAATGAGAGTTTAACTCATCTACAGTGCCGTAACTTTCTATACGGATATGGTGCTTTGGTACACGAGTACCTCCAAATAATGCCGTGGTACCGTTGTCGCCTGTTTTAGTGTAAATTTTCATAGGTTAAAGGTAATTGTTAAAAAAGGAAATTTCAAAAAAGATTACTGTAAAAATAGAAGTGCTTGTTAGAAGTATTTCATTTATAGTTTTTTAAACCGACAATTTTATTCTGTGAATAATTATTTAACAATTCTTTAAGGAATTATGAGTATTGCTAATAATACTGTTTTAAAAAGGGGGTAATTAAAAGAAACTTTGTAATAATTGCTTGTAAGTTAATTATCACTTATAGATTAAAAGTAAAACTATTATTTTTGCACAAAACAACATAAAAAAATAAAACTTAATTATGAAAAAAATCTCATTAGTAGTATTATTACTTGTAGGTTCCTTCGGTGCTAAGGCACAGTCTTACGTAGGGTTTCTTACAGATAATTACAGCGGTGTAAATAGCGTTATTGCTAACCCTGCTAATATTACAGATTCTCGTTTTAAAACAGATATTAACATTGTAGGTGTTAGTGCTTTTGCAGGTAACGACTATTATGGCGTTAACCTTTTGGATGCACTTAAAGATGATTACGATTTTGATTTAGATGCCAAAAAATCGCCATCTACAGATAATAATGCAGCTATTAATTTAGATGTTATGGGGCCAGCATTTATGTTTAATTTAACCGAAACTAGCTCTTTAGCTATTTTTACTAGAGCACGCTCTATGGTTAATGTAACCGAAATTAATGGAGAAACTATTGATAATGTTGATGATGACACTACCGATGATTTTATTGTAAACGAAGGTGATTTTACAACCTTTGCTCAAGCTTGGGCAGAAGTAGGTGTAACTTATGCTAGAGTTTTAATGAACAAAGAAGAACACTTTTTAAAAGGTGGTCTTACCGTAAAGTATTTACAAGGTGGTGGTACTGCTTATGCTTATGGTAAAAATGTAACTGTAGATTATGATGCCGATGGTACAAATCCAACTACAGGAAGTTTAGATACTACAGGTGAGTTAACTTACGGTTATTATGATAATTTCGATAATGATGATTATGATTACGAACTTCCAGATGCTTCCGGTTTTGGTGCAGATTTAGGTTTTGTTTACGAATGGAGACCAGATTATAGAGACTACCAAACAACTAATGCAGATGGTGATACATATGGTCATAAATACGAAAACAAATACAAATTAAAATTAGGTCTTTCTATTACAGATATCGGTCAAATTAACTACAAAGAGGGAACTCAAGAAGTTTTTGATATTAACGGTGCAAACATTAATGAAGACGATTTTGATAATGGTGACGATTTTGCAGATGCTTTAGAAAATATTTACGGTATTGGTACAGTAACTAATGGTTACAAAGTAAAGTTGCCAACGGCTGTTCATTTAAATGCAGATTATAGCTTTACTAAGCGTTTCTTTTTAAACTTAAATACTGATTTTTCTCTTATTGCTAAAGGAAAAGAAAAAGCGAGTCGTATTGCAAACATGGTATCATTAACTCCTCGTTTTGAGAGTAAATGGTTTAGTTTTTATGTTCCAGTAAGTTTAGTACAATATAATGGGTTTCAAGCAGGAGCAGGATTTAGAGCTGGACCTTTATACATTGGTTCTGGATCTGTAATTACTGCTTTAGCGGGTGATAATACAAAAGGTGCCGATGTTTATGCAGGTTTAAAAGTGCCAGTATATCAAGGTAAGCCAAAAGATAGAGATAATGATGGTATTATCGATAAGTTAGATGGTTGTCCTAAAGAAGCAGGACCAGCTGAAAACAACGGTTGTCCATGGTTAGATAGTGATGTAGATGGTGTTATGGATAATGAAGATAATTGTCCAGAAGTTGCCGGTCCTAAAGAAAATAAAGGTTGTCCTTGGGGAGATACAGATAACGATGGTGTTTTAGACAATGTTGATATTTGTCCTAAAGTTGTAGGTCCTGTAGAAAACAGTGGTTGCCCATGGAAAGATACAGATAACGATGGTGTAGCAGATAAATTTGACGAATGTGTAGACGTTGCTGGTACAGTAGCAAACAAAGGTTGTCCTGAAGTAATTGTACCTACAGTAGAGGTGCAAGCGACTTTAAATGCTTACGCTAAAACTATTTTGTTTAACTCTGGAAAATCTTCTATTAAAACAGAATCTAATAAAGTGTTAGCTGAAATTGTAAACATTTTAGGTGAATATCCTGATGCTAAATTTTCTATTGAAGGTCATACAGATAGTTCTGGAGGAGATACTTTAAACCAAAGACTATCAGATGCTAGAGCAAATGCTGTAAAAACTTATTTAGTTAAAAATGGTGTAGATGAGTTTAGATTATCTGCTATTGGTTTTGGTGAAACTAGACCAATTGCTACTAATGCAACATCTGCTGGTAGAGCTGATAACAGAAGAGTAGAAATTAACTTAGTTAAGTAATTTCAACTTAATAATATTTAGATAGTTTTTATCTAAACAAAAGCCTCAGAGTTTAATAACTCTGAGGCTTTTTTGTTTTTTATGATTTTTTACAATGAAGGAAAAGTGACGTGAGATTTTAGTTAAACACGAATCACAAAATCTTCACGAACTTGCTCTTTCCTAAAGAATACAAATCCCCAGAAAAAAGTATCTATAGTAACTTTTACTTTCGGATGTTTTTTTATTATTTCCCATGCTTCCGTCATGCCTTTAGACCAGTAAATATCATCAAATATAAAAACAGAATCGTTGTGAGCCGTTTCTAAAAGCGCTTCAAAATAATCTAAAGTGGCTTGCTTTTTATGGTTACCATCAAAGAAAATTAAATCGTAACTATTGGTTTTAAGTTGTTCAATTTCATCATTAAAATTACCCGTTATCACTTCAATGTTTTTTAGCTTAAAAGCTTCAAAATTAGATTTAGATAAGGTGGAAATATTAGGGCAGCCTTCAATAGTTGTAATGTTAGCTTCGGGATTTCCCAAATGTAAAGCTGTTGTAGCTATGCCTAAAGAGGTTCCTAATTCTAAGCTGTTTTCGGGTTTAATGTATTTTGATAATCTATATAGTAGTTTTGCGCGCTTATTGGTAGACCCCGCGTTTTTAGCCATTTTAGAAATGCTGCGTTTTTCTTGTTTCATAACCTGAGAACCTGCGCCTAAATCGGTTACTTGTATAAGGTTATTATTCTTTAGAAGCGCTGCTTTATAATCAATTATTGTTTTATAATCTGGGTAGTTTGTTTTATCGTAAAAGCATTTGGTAATTAAATCGTACACAAAAGGGGAGTGCACACCGTGCTCATTGGTCGATTTTAAAAGAAATTTAAAATATTGAATAATTTGATACACGCTTTTATTGACCGTTTTAGTTATTTGGCTAAATACATGCCAAAGAATACTGCTAAAAATCCAACCACAAAACTAGCAATAGTATAAATTGCAAAACTGGTGAAATCTCCAGATTTTAAAAACATGTGGTTTTCGTAAGCAAAGGTAGAAAAAGTTGTAAAACCACCGCAGAAACCAGTAGCTAAAAGTAATGTTTGATTTTGTGAAAGCGAATCGTGTTTAGCAGCTAGACCTAAAACAATGCCAATAAGCAGACTGCCCAAAATATTGGCTACAAAGGTGCCGTAAGGTATTCCGTTTTCTGTGTTGTTTAAAAGTTTACCAATTAGATAGCGCAGTACGCTACCAAAACCACCACCCAGAAAAACGAATACAAGTTGTTTCATTTAAAAATTAATCGTCTAGTGGTTTTATGGCAATGTATATTTCGGTTAGCCATTCTGCAGGGTTTGGGTTGTTTTCGGCTAGATTGCTATACACTTCTATAGTCGGTCCGTTTTCTAAAGCTTCTAATTCATTTTCAGGAATATAATTCATGCCTTTTTCCCATGCTTCTTTTAAGTTGGTGTAATTTCCTTTTAAAACCGTTTTTACAGCTTTAAATGGTAGTAATTGTCCCGTTAATATATCGCTATCATTAGATATTACTTTTTCGGTTGTTGGTACACAACATGAAAACATAACGGCGTTATTCTCTTCATCCCATTGATGGTAATTTACAAAAGGTTTACCTGCGGTTTGTATGTTATTATTATCAGCGTAAGCTATAACTTTAGGTAGCATATTCTGCATTTTTGTAGAAAGTTCATTTATTTTACAAGAAGCGGTGTTGTATAAATAGTAGCCACCACCGTGTTGAGTAACTCCAACAACATTGATGCTGTATTTTTTCATGCTAGCAACGGCAACGCTATCTAGTTTAAATAAGCCACGATCAAAATCGGGACCAACAGATTCTTCAATAGGTCCGGAAAAAGCGGTATACATTTTAGTCATAAAATCTTGCTTCCCACTCATGGTCCAAGTTACTTTTGTACCATTGTTTTCAGGCTCAAAAGACCAACTAATATCCGATTGGCTTTCAAAAGGTGTTACAAAATTAATTTGTTGTGTTATAGATTTGTTTTCTTCAACAGCTAAAGTCTTCATGCTGCCTTCTCCTAAAATGTCTCCGTTCCAGGCGTAACCTGCATCAATACCAATGGTTTTATCTAAATAAGTAAGTGTTGCTTGTGGTTCTTGTTCAAGCCATGGAGAGAAGTTTGGCCAGTTTTTATAATTATTCACTTCATTAAAAACCACAGTACTTGGAGCCTCAATTATTCTACTTCTAGAAAACGTATACGTGTTGGGCTGCACCGCAATATATATAGATGAGCCTATAATTGTAATAAGTAAAAGAAATAAAATATACTTAAAAGCTTTCATTGTATATGGTTTAGAGAGAGAATATTTAACTCAAAGATAATCAATTTTAAAATTCGTTTAATAAATTATTACATTTGTTGAATTAATAATAACGTTTTAATAGCGAAATGTTCTAATTTTATGAAAATAAGAATAGTAAGTCGTTTTAAAGCGTTGTTTTTGTAAGTTAAAAAATAATAATAATTTAAATTATGAAACTAAAATCAATTGTAGGTGTTGCAATAATAAACCTAATGCTGTTTTCATGTGGTAATGAAAAAAGTGATAGTCAGGTTATTGAAGAGGTAAAAGAGGTTGTTGCATTTAATTATAATGTAGATCAATTTGCTGATATTAAAATATTAAAGTATCAAATTCCGGGTTGGGATAAATTAACTTTAAAAGAGCAAAAGTTAGTTTACTATTTAACTCAAGCGGGTTTGTCTGGTCGCGATATTATGTGGGATCAAAATTACCGTTATAATTTAAAAATTAGAAAGGCTTTAGAGCAAGTTTACACAAGCTATTCTGGTGATAAAAAGGCTAAAGATTGGGCAAGTTTTGAGAGTTATTTAAAACGTGTTTGGTTTAGTAATGGTATACACCATCACTATTCTACAGATAAATTAACTCCTGAGTTTTCTGCAGATTATCTAAAAGAATTACTGGCTGCAACTAATACAACTTTAGACGCTGATGCTTTTGATGCTATATTTAATGATGCGGATGCTAAAAAAGTGAACCAAGGAAAAGGTGTTGATAATGTGGCGCTTTCGGCTGTTAATTTTTACGGACCAAATGTTACAAATGCCGATGTTGAAAGTTTCTATAAAGCTAAGCAATCTCCAAATGCAGATAAACCTTTGTCTTTTGGGTTAAACTCGCAATTAGTAAAAGAGGATGGTGTTTTAAAAGAACGTGTTTATAAATCAGGCGGACTTTACGGTGAAGCTATAGACGAAATTGTTAAATGGTTAGAGTTGGCTAAAGGTGTTGCAGAAAATGAAGCCCAAGGTCATGCTTTAGGTCTTTTAATTGAATATTACAAAACGGGAGATTTACAAACTTGGGATGATTATAATGTAGCTTGGACTGGTGCTACTGCAGGAAATATAGATTACATAAATAGTTTTATTGAGGTGTATAACGATCCATTAGGATACCGTGGATCTTACGAGAGTATCATTCAAATTAATGATTTTGATATGTCTCAAAAAATGAAAGTATTATCAGATAATGCACAATGGTTCGAAGATAATTCTCCATTAATGGCAGAACATAAAAAAGAGAATGTTGTTGGTGTAACTTACAAAGTTGTTAATGTCGCAGGTGAGGCTGGTGATGCATCTCCAAGCACTCCAATTGGTGTTAATTTACCAAATGCAAACTGGATTCGTGCAGCTGTTGGTAGTAAATCTGTATCCTTAGGGAATATTGTAAATGCATCAAACAATGCAGGAACTACTGGGCGTTTAAAAGAATTTGTTCATGATGAAGAAGAATTACTTTTAGAAGAAGAGTATGGGCAATTAGCCGATAAATTACATACTGCTTTGCATGAAGTTATTGGTCACGCTTCTGGAAAGTTAAATCCTGGTGTTGGTGAAACTAAAGAAACGCTTAAAAACTACGCATCTACTTTAGAAGAAGGTCGTGCGGATTTAGTTGGTTTGTATTATTTATACAACCCTAAATTACAAGAACTAGGTTTAGTAACCGATTGGGAAAAGATTGGTAAAACAGCTTACGACGGTTACATTAGAAATGGTTTAATGACGCAATTAATTCGTTTGAATTTAGGTGATAACGTTGAAGAAGCGCACATGAGAAACAGACAATGGGTATCGGCTTGGGCTTTTGAAAAAGGAAAAGCAGATAACGTTATTGAAAAAGTAACTCGTGATGGTAAAACATATTTTAATATCAATGATTATGCGAAATTACACGATCTTTTTGGTGAATTATTAAAAGAAACGCAACGTATAAAATCTGAAGGTGATTATAAAGCTGTAGAAGCTTTAGTTGAAGGTTATGGTGTAAAAGTAGACCAAGATATTCATGCAAATGTTTTAGAGCGTAATAAGCAATTTAATTCAGCGCCTTATACAGGTTATATTAACCCCGTTTTAGTTCCAGAAACTAATGATGCAGGCGAAATAACTAAAGTAAATGTAGAGTATCCTGAGTCTTTTGTAGATCAAATGTTAACGTATAGTAAGCATTTTAGTTTTCTTCCTGAAGTTAACTAATTACTCAGTTAATTGTAAATAAAAAAAACAGAACCTTTATTCAGGGTTCTGTTTTTTTGTTTACACTAAACGTTAATAGAATTAAATTTAATAAGATGAGTACACCGATAATAATTAGTAGTTTCATTTTCAATTTAGTTTAATAGCTGTTAGGTAGATGCACGGTTTTAAAAAAGGTTGCGTGGTAAAGTTGGAAATTTTTATAAATACCCCAAATATGCTTGCTAAATACTTAAAAGAGAATTAAAAAATATCTAATTTATAAGTAAGCGGTGCTTGTTTTTAATATTATAATTTCCAAAGGAGCATTCCTGATAAGACAGAAAATGTATTCTTTATTGAAGATTGTTATAAAAATGACGGATTAATCCCGTTTGTAAATTACAGGAAGAGGTAGTTTGAAAAAACGAATTATTTAAAAAAGAATTTAATAGCAACAATAGAGAGTATAAAGCCAATAAAGCCAACTAAAACCCAAATACTTCCACTGTAAAAACGCTTGTGTAGTTTAAGGTCTTTTCGGTAGGTGAAACCAATAATAATGGCAAAAACAATAAAAAATATTACTCCGAAAATCATTTGACCATTACTAAACATATCCCTATTTTTATGCAAATTTAATTAATACTTACGAGATTTCTACGGTTGTAGAAGTTTAAAAATATAATTTATGAAGAATAAGATAGAAGCAGTAAAAGCCTTTCATACGGCATATAAAATTGGATATAGAGAAACTCCAAAGGCAGATTTAGGTGATGCGAAAAATACATTGCGTTTCAATCTAATGAAAGAGGAGAATGAAGAGTATCTAGAAGCTGCTAATAATAACGATCTTGTAGAGGTTGCTGATGCTTTAGGCGATATGCTATATATTTTATGCGGTACTATTATAGAGCATGGTATGCAGCACAAAATTGAAGAAGTATTTGAAGAAATTCAACGTAGTAATATGAGTAAGTTAGGTGAAGATGGAGAGCCTATTTATAGAGAAGATGGTAAGGTATTAAAAGGCCCAAATTATTTTCAACCTAATATTGCAGATATTTTAAAGAAATAACTTTTCTGAATATTTATTATTAAGATTAAACCTTTTGTAAATAAAGATGTCTAATTAAGATTAAGTTATTTTTTGAATGAAGAAGAAAGGTGTATTTGTTAGTTTTACTTTGGCTCTATGTTTTTTAGTAAGCTGTATAGACAATAAAAACGAAGCTATTAAGGTAGATAAAAGTGAAGCTATAATATCTCAAGATATTCCGATTTACGACTTTGAAGGCTTAGAGCCTTTGCTTTATACTCAGAACAATAAAACATATTTAATAAATTTTTGGGCCATGTGGTGTTTACCATGTGTAGAGGAGTTGCCGTATATTCAAGAATATGCTCAAAAAAATCCCGATGTAGAAGTTGTTTTGGTTAGTATGGACTTTCCAAAGGACATCGAAACAAAGCTGAAACCCTTCTTAAAGAAAAATAATATAACGACTAAAGTGGTTCTGTTAGACGATCCGGATGCTAATTCATGGATAAACAAAATAAATCCTGAATGGTCTGGCGCTATACCGTTTACTATTATGTTTAATAGCGAAAAACGTTTTTATTACGAGCGTTCTTTTGATGATTTACAAGATATCGAAATTGAAATTAGTAAAAATTTTAATAAATAAATAGAATTCAAAATGAAAAGAATAAGTGTATTAATAGCTACATTAACATTGTCTCTTGCGGTTTTAGTATCGTGTAAAGATGGTTCTCAGAAAAACAGTGAAGTATCTGCGGAAAATCACCAAAGCGATCATAAAGATCATCCGCACGATGGAGACCGAAAAGGACCTCCTCATGATGGAGATAGGCCAGGGCCTCCACCACATGGAGGTGATAGAAAAGGGCCGCCTAAAGGAGGTTCTCCAGAACAAACTAAAAGCTTAGAAGAAATTGGCGGTTATAAAATAGGAGAACAAGCTACCGACTTCAATCTTAAAAATGTTGATGGTTCTATGGTGTCCCTCGCAAGTTATGATAATGCTAAAGGTTACATTGTAACGTTTACTTGTAACGAGTGTCCGTTTGCAAAAATGTACGAAGATCGTTTAATAGCATTGCATAATGAGTATGCGCCTAAAGGTTACCCTGTAATAGCTATTAACCCAAATAGTCCTGAGAATGAAAAAGAAGGTTATGCTGCTATGCAAGCTCGTGCTAAGGAAAAAGGGTTTCCTTTTGCTTACCTCGTAGATGAAGGACAAAAAATATATCCACAATACGGAGCTGTTAGAACACCTCATGTGTTTTTATTAGATGCAGATCGTAAAGTACAATATATAGGTACTATTGATGATAATGCAAAATCTGCGGAAGATGTTAAAGTGAAATTTCTTGAAAATGCTATCAGGGCTTTAGAGAACGGAACAAAACCAAGCCCAGAAATTACAAAAGCTATTGGATGCCCAATAAAAGCAAGTAGAAGCTAAAACATTAAATTTGTTTCATAAAAAAAGAGAGAAATCTAATTTAGATTTCTCTCTTTTTTTTATTTATCATTTTTGATAGGGAGGTAGGTAAAATTATTTTACTTCGTATCTCCAAGCAAAAGGGTCTTCTGTTTTGTTCGTTTGAATATCAGTAATACGCTTTTTTAAATAGCTAGCGTATGTGTCTTCCAATTCTGGTAAATCAAAATCTTCATCTTTAAATCCAAATCCAGAAATAGGAGAAATTACAGCAGCAGTTCCAGCACCAAACATTTCTTTTAACGATCCGTTCTTAGCAGCTTCCACAACTTCTTTTACTGTTATTTTTCTAACTTCAACAGGTATGTTTTCAGCTTCAGCTAATTGAATAATACTTTTACGAGTAATACCATCTAAAATTCTATCACTAGTTGGGCCTGTAATTAATGTATCGTTTATACGTACAAAAATATTCATAGCGCCAGCTTCTTCAATATATTCGTGGGTATTATCGTCAGTCCAAATTACTTGTTGGTAACCTTTTTCTATCGCTAATTGTGTTGGGTAAAATTGCCCAGCATAATTACCTCCAGCTTTTGCGAAACCTACACCACCATTGGCAGAACGAGAGTATTTTTCTTCAATTAAAACCTTTACTTTTCCTGAGAAATAAGCTCCCGATGGTGCTGTACAAATTATAAATTTATAAGCATCGGCAGGTGAGGCGTGAAAACCATTTCCTGAAGCAAAAATAAAAGGACGTATATATAAAGAGCTTCCTTCATTTTTAGGAATCCAATCGCTATCAACTTCTAAAAGCGCTTTTAAACCTTCCATGAAATAATTTTCAGGTAATTCAGGAATTGCTAAACGTTTTGCAGAAATATTTAATCGATTAAAATTATCTAAAGGACGGAATAACCAGACTTTCTCATCGGCATCTTTATATGCTTTCATTCCCTCGAAAATCGATTGACCGTAATGGAAAATCTTAGCCGATGGGTCTAAAGTAATCGGTTCGTAAGGCGTAACCTTAGGGGCTTGCCACTTACCGTTTTCATAGTTGCACACTAACATGTGGTCTGAAAAAACACTTCCAAACTTTAAATTGTCAAAATCTACATCATTAATTTTTGTCGATTTTGCTTTTATAATCTCGATGTTGTTGATTATAGCACTCATATTGTTCTTATTTAGATTGTAAATTTAAGTAAATTCGTTTTTAAAATTTGGGTATATTTACAGAAATTGTATAAAATCTAAACATTCATCAAATGAAATCTCTTTTTCTCACTTTTATTTGCGTTTTTTTTATGATATCATGTAAAAAGAAAGCAGATGTGCAACAGGCAGAACCTACTAAAACAGAAACGGTTAGTTATGCTTCCTTCGGAAATAAAATTATAGCCGATGATGCTATTCCGGCAACGTCTATGGCTTCGCATTATAAATCTATGAATGTGGGCGACAGTATTCCTTCAAAAATAAAAGCAAAAGTTAATAGTGTTTGTCAGGCAAAAGGCTGTTGGATGCGTTTAGATTTGGAAGATGGTAACGAGGTTATGGTGAAATTTAAAGATTATGGTTTTTTTATGCCAAAAGATATCACCGGTCAAGAAGTTATTATTAATGGTAATGCTTTTGTTTCTGAAGTTTCAGTTGATGAGCAACGTCATTATGCCGCAGATGCAGGAAAAACTAAAGAAGAAATAGAGCAAATTATTGCACCTAAAAGAACATTTTCTTTTGAGGCTGATGGTGTACTCTTAAAACAATAAATTTGAAAAGAGAAGTTGTAATTACAGCCGATGGTTCTTCAACCATACATTTACCAGATTGGGACGAGCAATATCATTCTAAACATGGTGCCATACAAGAAGCTTACCATGTATTTATAAAACATGGTCTGCAATATTTTTATTCTGAAAACATAAAAGCGGAAGGTGAAGAAGTAGCCATTCTTGAAATTGGTTTTGGTACAGGCTTAAATGCTTTTATCACTTTTCTAGAAGCTGATAAACTAAAATTAAAAATAGATTATGTTGGAGTAGAAGCGTATCCCGTTTCCACGGAAGAAATACGTTTGTTAAACTACGCTAAGGAGCTTAAAGCTGAAAATAACGAATCTGTTTTTAAAGCGCTCCATGACGTTGATTGGAACGAAAAACATGCTTTAACCTCTAGCTTTTCAATTGAAAAGCAAAAGAAGTTTTTTGCCGAAATTAAAGACGAGCAAGCTTTTAATATCATCTACTTTGATGCTTTTGGTGCGCGCGTTCAGCCGGAATTATGGACAGAGCCTGTTTTTAAAACCATGTATAAAGCGTTAAAACCTGGTGGTGTTTTGGTAACCTATGCAGCAAAAGGTAGTGTGCGTCGTGCTATGCAAGCCGTTGGATTTACTGTGGAGCGTTTAGAAGGTCCTCCTGGAAAACGCGAAATGTTGCGTGGTACTAAATAGTAAAGATTCTTACTAGTTCATTCATTATAATATATCAATAATTTTAGAGCGTTATTCTTTATTTTATTAAAAATGAAGAAAGATTAAGCGCATCATTAATATTGTGTTAAACCTTCCCTAAAAGAGTAGTAAATAAAGTGGCTATTTTGTAACTTTAAATAAAAAGTAGATGCGAGTTTTAATAACAGGAGCTACGGGATTAATTGGACAAGAAATTGTTAGTCGCTGTCATGCTCAAAATATTCAGGTTAACTATTTAACTACAAGTAAATCTAAACTTGAAAACACCGAAAACTATCAAGGTTTTTACTGGCAACCTAAAACTAAAGAGATAGATTTAGATTGTTTTAAAAATGTAGATGCTATTATTAACTTGGCAGGTGCTACTATTTCAAAACGTTGGACGGCTTCATATAAAAAAATAATATTATCGAGTCGAGAAGATACGGCTCATTTACTTTTTGAGAGTCTTAAAAAAATAGAGCATCAGGTAACGCAAATGGTATCGGCTAGCGCTATTGGTTTATATCCCGATTCTTTAACCAATTATTACACCGAAGATTTTAAAATTAGTAGTTGCGATTCTTTTTTAAGTGAAGTTGTAAATGTTTGGGAAGCTGCTGTAGATCGTTTTTCAGAATTAAATATAGAAGTCGCTAAAATTAGAATTGGTTTAGTTTTAGCTGAAGATGGCGGTGCATTAACCGAAATGGTAAAGCCTGTAAAATTAGGTTTAGGATCTGCTTTTGGTAGTGGTAAACAATGGCAATCTTGGATTCATATAGAAGATTTGTCTCAGATTTTTATGCTCGCATTACAAGAAAAACTAAGTGGTGTTTATAACGCCGTTGCTCCAAACCCAACAACTAATTACGAGTTAACTAAAACGATAGCCACAACTTTAGATCGTCCCTTTTTTATGCCTAATGTGCCAAAGTTTGTCATGAAATTAGTGCTTGGCGAAATGCATCTTTTGTTGTTTGAAAGTCAGCGTGTAAGTTCTAAAAAAATAGAAGATGCTGGCTACGATTTTAAATTTCATCATTTACAACCGGCTTTAGATAATTTACTAGGTTAAGCGGTTCTGCAAAAAAAAAGTGACTCTTAAATTAAGAGCCACTTTTCAGAATGTTTTATTTTTTAAAATCGGCTTTCGTTAAACCGTTATTAAATTTTATATCGGTCCAGTTTACAAGTATCCAAGGTTCTTCGGTTACTTCTGCGTCCCAATTAGATTTTTTGTATTTACGTTTTGTTGGTATTAGTAAGTCCTCAACTTGTTTATATTCCATTATCATTAACATAGGTTCGGTTCTACCAAAATCCATAACGGTAAATAAAAACTGATCGACCAATTTAGTTTCTTTATTAATATACAATTGATAAATATCTGATGGTTTACTGGTGTTAAAAGAAACCTTAATAACATCATAGGCGGTATCGTTAATAGTTTGTTCCTTTAAGTATTCATATTGTAAACCTGGATCTAGCAATTTCTGCATCATGGCAAACCAATAAAAATTTGTAGGTCTGTTAAAAGCAACCTTCTTTAAAGCAGCGGCATCGTTTAATGGCGCTCCGTTATGTTTTATCCAAAATTCATTACCATCGTAACCTTGTTCTATTAAACCATCCAAATCGGCAAGTGTGCGCTCGTGTTTTTGATATGCTCCGTAAGATAGTTCTCCATTAAAAATATACTTTTCTGTAATAATATCGGTTTTACCATCTGGTATACGGTAGGTGTAAGTATAGACTACATCTTTTTTGCTGGCAAGTTTACTGTAGTTCCCAACTTTTTGTGTCATTTGGTACACTAATTCGTGAGCCTGATTTTGAAATTCTTGTTTTTGTTCTACAACCTTATCAATAGGTGTTTCTGCTTTGTTTTCTTTTGCTTCATTTTTGCAAGATGCTAAAGCGAAGACAGTAAAAGCGCTAAGGATTAAATTAATTTTTATTTTCATAGTTTTTTTACAAAGTTAAGTTTTAAGTCGTGTTTTACAATGGAGAACGCCTAGTGTTTACGTTCTTTTATAAAATAAAAAAGCCACCAAGTTTTCACAAGGTGGCTTTTCAATAAAATGTATATTATAATTAAGACTTCGCAGCTTTAACTGTAATTTTTAATTCAATATCATCATTGATAAATTTATCACCTAAATTATCAAACACAGATTTAGATCCGTATTGTACGTTCCATTTTGTTCTATCGATAGAAAATGCTTCACTAGTAATAGTAACAGCACCACCTTCGTTAGCTATAGTAACAGGGAAAGTTACATTGTTTTTAGCCTCTTTAAGTGTTAAGTTACCAGAAAGCATTGTTTTCCCTTCAGCATCAGTAACCTCAGTAATTGTAAAAACAGCACTTGGGTATTTCTCTACATCAAAAAAGTCAGCATTTGTTAAGTGACCTACTAATTTAGCATTTCCTTTATCATCAGCAGGAATATCTAAAACAGTTATCGATGCCATATCAATAATAAAAGATCCACCAACAACTTTTCCATTAGCAACATTAATTGCACCGCTTTCTAAAGCAATGGTTCCGTTATGCGAACCTGTTGGTTTAAAACCTGTCCATGCAATAGTAGATGCAGTTTTATCTACAGTGTAAATTTCAGCATTAACAGCTTCGGTTACAGCAGGAGTTTCAGCTTCTGTAGTTGTTGCTTCTTTTGCTTTGTCTTTACAGCTAAATACAGAAAGGCTTAAAGCTGTAATAAATAAAATATTTACAAATTTTGTTTTCATCGTTATAGTTTTTTTAAAAGTTTATGGTGTAAAATTACACAAAAGGGAATTCAATATAAAGGAATTTAGTACAAAATAAATTAATGACATTATGGCATTTTAATAATATTGGCAGTACTTTTGCCAACTAATTTTAAGAATTGCAAAATTGAAATTACAATGAGTGATAAAGATAACAAAGATATAGAGAACGAGCAAGTTGAAGCAAACCAAGCAGAAAACGTTGCAGTAGAAGAGCAAGAGGTTGAAGAACTGACGGTTGAAGAAAAATTACAAGCTGAAGTAAAGCAAGAAAAAGATAAGTTTTTAAGACTTTTCGCAGAGTTTGAAAACTACAAAAAACGTACCTCTAGAGAGCGTATTGAGTTGTTTTCTACAGCTAGTGAAGATGTAATGAAAACATTACTGCCAATTTTGGACGATTTTGAGCGTGCTTTAAGTCATATTGAAGACGATAAAGAAGCTGAAGAATTGCGTAAAGGTGTACTTTTAATTTACCAAAAACTGGTAAACACACTAGAGCAAAAAGGGTTAAAAGCAGTTGTGGTAGAGCAAGGTGAAGTTTTTAACGCCGATAATCACGAAGCAATTACTCAAATTCCTGCGCCAACAGATGATATGAAAGGTAAAATTATTGATGTAGTTGAAAAAGGCTATAAACTTGGCGAAAAAGTAATTCGTTTCCCGAAAGTAGTTATCGGACAATAAGAAGGTATTATTAATTAAAACAAATGCTTCCTTTCCGGAAGGGTTTACACAGCAATGGCAAAGAGAGATTATTACGAAATATTAGGCATTAGCAAAGGAGCAACGGCAGCCGAAATTAAAAAAGCTTACCGAAAAAAGGCAATTGAGTTTCATCCAGATAAAAATCCAGATGATAAAAGTGCTGAAGGTAAATTTAAAGAAGCAGCCGAAGCATATGAAATTTTAAGCGACGAGAATAAAAAAGCACGTTATGATCAGTTTGGTCATCAAGCTTTTGAAAACGGCGGCGGTGGCGGCGGTTTTGGCGGCGGCGGCATGAATATGGACGACATATTCAGTCAGTTCGGAGATATCTTCGGAGGCGGCGGTGGCGGCTTCGGAGGTGGCGGATTTTCTGGTTTTGGTGGTGGCGGAGGCCAACGCCGTGTTAAAGGAAGTAACCTACGTATTCGTGTAAAATTAACCTTAGAAGAAATTGCTAACGGTGTAGAAAAGAAAATAAAAGTAAAACGTAAAGTACAGGCCGATGGTACTACTTACAAAACTTGTTCTACTTGTAATGGTAGCGGGCAAGTAACACGTATCGCTAACACTATTTTAGGTCGTATGCAAACCTCTGCACCATGTAATGTTTGTGGTGGAGCGGGACAAACTATTGATAAAAAACCAGCTGATGCTGATGCACAAGGTTTAAAAGTGTCTGAAGAAACAGTTACTATTAAAATCCCTGCAGGAGTAGTAGATGGTATGCAACTTAAAGTATCTGGAAAAGGTAACGAAGCACCAGGTAATGGCGTTTCGGGAGATTTACTAGTTGCTATAGAAGAAGCAGAACATGAGACTTTACAACGTGAAGGCGATAATTTACATTACGATATGTATATTAGCTTGCCAGATGCTGTATTGGGTACATCTAAAGAAATAGATACCGTAACAGGTAAAGTGCGTATTAAAGTAGAAGCAGGAGTTCAATCTGGTAAAATTTTACGCTTACGCGGAAAGGGAATCCCGAGTATCAATGGATACGGAACCGGAGATTTGTTAGTACACGTAAATGTTTGGACACCAAAAACGCTAAACAAGCAACAAAAAGAATTTTTTGAAGCTATGAGAGACGATGATCATTTTTCTCCAAAACCGGAAAAATCTGATAAATCTTTTTTTGAAAAAGTAAAGGATATGTTCTCATAACCAAAAATATAAGTCAAAATCAAAAATCCGCTTTTTTAGCGGATTTTTTTTGTTTGCACTGAAAATTAACTCAAGCGAAATGTTAATAATTGTTAAAAAAAAGTTATATTTGATGTATCACTAATTTATTTTAGTGATAATTTTTCTTTTTCATAGCAATTTTTTTCCCATCCTTAATTTTTTAAGGGTGGGTTTTGTTTTTAAAGCATTATAGAGCACGTAAAAACGCTATCAGTTTGTGTAAAACAATAGAATCGGGCTCTAAATAATTTAAAGAGTTTACTGCTTTTAGAATGTCTTAATTTTGAGCGTAAATATTAAAACTAATTTTTTAAGAAAGCATCCGTTCAACTTAAGCTAACAACGAAACATTTAATATATTTACGGCAAACAAGTCAACTAAAAAATTAATGAGTAATTTATTAGAAGTTAACGAAGTTTCTAAAAATTTCGGAGACTTTACCGCACTAAATAAAGTGTCTCTATCAGTACCTAAAGGGAGTATTTTTGGACTTTTAGGACCTAATGGAGCAGGGAAAACAACCTTAATTCGCGTTATCAATCAAATAACAATGCCCGATTCAGGATCTGTTATTTTAGATGGCGAAGCCTTACGCGAAAATCATATTAGAGATATTGGTTATTTACCAGAAGAGCGTGGGTTGTACAAAACCATGAAAGTAGGCGAGCAGGCTCTTTATTTAGCACAACTTAAAGGCTTAAGTAAAACTGAAGCTAAAGCACGTTTGAAATATTGGTTCGATCGGTTGGATATTGGCGATTGGTGGAATAAAAAAATCCAGGAGCTTTCAAAAGGGATGGCACAAAAAATTCAATTTGTGGTAACGGTTTTGCACGAACCTAAATTGTTGATTTTTGATGAGCCATTTTCAGGGTTCGATCCTATAAATGCCGATATTATTAAAGATGAAATTTTACATTTAAGAGATCAAGGCGCGACCATTATTTTTTCTACGCATAGAATGGAATCTGTAGAAGAATTATGTGATGATATTGCACTAATTCATAAATCGAATAAAATATTAGAAGGGAAATTGGTTGATGTAAAACGTCAATTTAAATCAAATACTTTTGAAGTTGGAATTCGATCAAATAATCAACCGGGATTAAAACAAGAATTAGCTCAAAAATTCGATGTTTCCGACGCTTATTTTAAAACTTTAGAAAACGAGTTAAAACTAAATATTAAACTTCAAGATGCCCAAAAATCTAATGATTTATTAGGCTTCTTGGCAAGTAAAGGCGAAGTCTCTCATTTTGTAGAGTTAATACCAAGCGTTAACGATATTTTTATTCAAACAGTAAAGAATAATTAATTTTTATGAATCATTTACCACTTATTATAAAACGAGAGTATCTAAATAAAGTTAGAAATAAATCGTTTATAATTATGACGTTTTTAAGTCCCATTATTTTTATGGCACTTATTGGTGTTGTTGCATACTTAACACAATTAAACAATGATAAAATTCGTTTAATATCTGTGTTGGACGAATCTGGATTAGTAAAAGATACTTTTAAAGATTCAGAGCATACTACTTATCATGTTTTGGGAGAGATGTCTTTAAACGATGCTAAAGATTTATCTAAAGAAACAGAGGCTTATGGGTTATTGCATGTAGATAAAATGCAAGATTTAAAAAACTTATCTAAGCATATCACGTTTTATTCTGAAGAATCCCCATCGATAAACACTATTTCAGATTTAGAAAATCAGATAGAAGCTAAATTAACCAACATGAAACTTCTACAAAATGGTGTAGATGTAGATATGATTAATGCTTCTAAAATTAGCGTAGAGATTGCACAAGAAAGTTTTGACGGACAGAAAACATCAAAAATAGATAGTGTTATCAAAATTGCTTTTGGTGGCGCTTTAGGGTATTTGCTTTTTATGTTTATCATTATTTATGGAAATATGATTATGCGAAGTGTAATAGAAGAAAAAACGAGCCGAATTATAGAGGTTATTATTTCTTCCGTAAAGCCCGTACAACTTATGTTGGGTAAAATTTTTGGAACCTCTTTAGCAGGAATAACACAGTTTTTAATTTGGACTATTTTAGGTTTCATTTTAATGTTTGTGCTTTCCGCTGTGTTCGGGATCGATTTGGCACAAGTACAAACGCCGCAGCAACAAATGATGCAACAGGCTATGGAAAACCCAGAGCTTAATATGCGAATTCAAGATGTATTAACGGCATTTTATAATTTGCCATTGTTCAATTTAGTGTTGGCATTTATACTGTTTTTTATTGGAGGCTATTTGCTTTATAGTTCTTTTTACGCTGCTATTGGTGCGGCTGTGGATAATGAAACAGATACGCAGCAATTTATGATGCCTATAATAATGCCTCTAGTTTTAGCAGTTTATATTGGTATATTTACAGTGGTAGAAGATCCACACGGAACCGTATCGACAGTTTTTTCGTTTATACCTTTAACGTCGCCAGTGGTTATGTTAATGCGTATTCCGTTTGGAGTTCCAATTTGGCAACAAGTATTATCGTTTTCAATTTTGGTGGGCACATTTATGCTTACCGTTTGGTTTGCTGCAAAAATATACCGTGTTGGTATTTTAATGTATGGTAAAAAACCGACATACAAAGAGTTAATTAAATGGATGAAATATTAAAATGCAAGACAAGGTTATAGATCAAATAGAAGACACCATCGGTAATAGTTCCATTTGGGAACAGTTCATGGAGTTTTTAAATTATAATATTTATACCTACACCATAAAAGATGGTAGTGGCATAGAAACAGGCGTGCTAAAAGTAAAGTCCGTTTTGCTGGTGCTTATCATTTTAATATTAACCACTTATTTTTTACGTTTTGCGCGAAATTTAATGACGCGTAAAATGTCGGAAGATGATAAAACCAAATTCTTTACGGTTTTTTCATTTGCACGTTGGCTCATATATTTAGTTGTATTGCTTATTGCCATGGATTCTATTGGTATTAATGTTACGGCAATATTTGCGGCTTCGGCAGCTTTATTGATAGGTGTTGGTTTGGCGCTTCAAACATTGTTTCAAGATATTATTTCAGGAATTTTTATATTAATAGATCAATCGGTACATGTTGGTGATATTATAGAAATAGAAGGTAAGGTTGGGCGCGTAGAAGAAATAAAACTCCGCACAACACGAGCTGTAACTATAGATAATAGAGTGTTAATAATACCTAACCATTTATATTTAGCGAATAGCTTGTATAACTGGACCCAAAACGGATCGTCTACTAGAGAAGCTGTTGAGGTTGGTGTGGCATACGGTAGTGATGTACAACTTGTAAAAAAGTTACTTTTAGAAGCAGCAACCAATCATGAGTCGGTAATGCAACATCCAGCACCTTATGTGTTTTTTACAAACTTTGGGGATAGTGCTTTAGAATTTAAATTGGTATTCACTATAAACGATAGTTTTCAAGGGGCTATTCCTAAAAGTGAAATTCGCTTTGAAATAGATCGTTTATTTAGAGAAAATAAGGTTTCAATCCCTTTTCCTCAAAGAGATATTCATATTATTAAACAATAGATACTTGCTAAATTGTGATAAAAAAACAGGAATTTAAAAAGGTGTTAATTTTATTGTTCATGGTCGGTTTTTATATGGCACATGCACAATTGACAGATTTGGCGCGCTTAGAATATTCATTTATTCCTAAGAGTAATTCCGAAGATCAATACACACGATTAAGAGCGCTTTTAAATTACCCTATAGAACTTAAAAACGATTCTTATTTTATTGTGGGAGGAGAGTATAATCGAATTTTATTAAACTTAGAAGATGAGTACGATTTTGAAACTTCTGGTTTAAGTAAAATCCATATTATAGATTTAAACTTAGCTTATACGTTTAAGTGGAATGAAAAATGGCGTTTTGGAGTTAAATTCAATCCAAGAATAGCATCCACACTTACACATAAATTAAATTCTGATGATTTCTTTATGAATGGTGGCGTGTTTTTTATTAATAAAAGAACAGCTAGTGACGAGGTAAAAAAAGACAGTCGATTAATTTTAGGATTAACTTATAATGCTACAACCGGTTTACCTTTTCCGTTGCCATTTGTGAGTTATTATAGGAAAATTGATGAGAATTGGAGCTATACGGCCGGAATTCCAAAATCGAATTTAAAGTATCATTTCAACCCTAAAAATAATTTACAAGTATTTACAGGTCTCGATGGTTACTTGGCGCATTTACAAAAACCTTTAGTGATTAACGAAAAAGTGGCTGAGCATATATCATTATCTGTTGCCGTAAGCGGATTAGGGTACGAATATTGCTTTACTAAACATCTAGCGGCATATTTGTACACCGGATATACCGTGAGATTAAATAATGTAATTAGAAGTAATAATAGAGATGAAATTTTTAAATTAGACGATATTAACGCGTTCTATTTAAGAAGCGGACTAAAATTTAAAATATAAAGATGCCAAAAATACTAGTAATAGAAGATGAAGCAGCAATTAGACGTGTGCTTATAAAAATCCTTTCGGAAGAAAATGATACCTATCAAGTTGAAGAAGCAGAAGATGGATTAATTGGTATTGAAAAGATAAAAAACGAAGATTACGATTTAGTGCTTTGTGATATTAAAATGCCAAAAATGGATGGTGTTGAAGTATTAGAAGCTACTAAAAAAATAAAGCCAGAAATACCAATGGTTATGATTTCCGGGCACGGAGATCTTGATACGGCTGTAAATACAATGCGTTTAGGTGCTTTTGATTATATTTCTAAACCGCCAGATTTAAATCGTTTATTAAACACGGTTCGTAATGCTTTAGACAGAAAAGAGTTGTTTGTAGAAAACAAAATTCTGAAGAAAAAAGTAAGTAAGAAATACGAAATGATAGGTGAGAGTGATGAAATCTCTCAAATAAAAGATATTATAGATAAGGTAGCACCAACCGATGCACGTGTGCTGATTACAGGACCAAACGGAACAGGAAAAGAGCTTGTTGCTCATTGGTTACACGAAAAGAGTGATCGAGCAAAAGGAAATTTAATTGAAGTGAATTGTGCTGCCATACCTAGCGAATTAATCGAAAGTGAATTATTCGGACATGTAAAAGGTGCTTTTACAAGTGCAAATAAAGATCGTGCAGGTAAATTTGAAGCGGCTAATGGTGGAACCATTTTCTTAGATGAAATTGGAGATATGAGTCTTTCGGCGCAAGCCAAAGTATTACGTGCTTTACAAGAAAGCAGAATTCAACGTGTAGGAAGTGATAAGGATATTAAAGTTAATGTACGTGTAGTTGCAGCAACCAATAAAAACCTTAAGAAAGAGATTGAAGACGGTAATTTTAGAGAAGATTTATACCATAGGTTAGCGGTAATTTTAATTAAAGTACCGGCTTTAAATGAAAGACGTGGTGATATTCCGTTATTGATAAAACATTTTTCATCTAAAATATCTGGTGAGCAAGGTACAAACGAAAAGAAGTTTACCGAAAAAGCGGTTAAATTATTACAAGAATACGACTGGACGGGTAATATTCGTGAACTGCGTAATGTAGTAGAACGCCTTATTATTCTTGGTGGTGCTGAGGTTAGCGAGCAGGATGTTAAGTTATTCGCGAGTAAGTAGATTTTAGTTTATTCATATAAAAAAGGCAGTGTTTTATTGACCTCAATCAAGGGGTTTTAAAACACTGCTTTTTTATTTTATTAGAGAGGTTGAAGCTCTATTTGTGTAATAGGTTTTCAATACGTTTTAATCGTTCTTCTAAAGATTTTATTTTGTCGTCTTGGGATTTAATAATTTCATTTTGAGACTTTATTTTTTTGTTTAATTGTGTAATGAAGAGAAATTGTTCTTCTAATTTTTCAAGAGAAGACAATGATAATTCACTTAAATCAATTTGAAATCCATTGTTTTTAATCTCTTCATAAGATTTTACGCCCGGAAGATGATTGTGTTTTTTTGCAAAAGCTTCGGTTTCTTCAATCGACTTAAATTTATATTCCGAATTAATTTTAGATTCACCGTTAAAAAACTTTTCAAAAACATAATCGGCATAGCCTGAAGTAAAACCACCATTTGTAGCTATGTAGCTTTTTGCTGTTACTATACCAGAGGTAACAACCGATGTAATGGCTGTGTTTCCTAATCTTATTTCATTAGAAACTGTTGGGGAAGCTTGGTTTCCAATACCGATTGAGTTGGTTAACCCACTAATAGTAATGTTGTTTCCTAGTGCTATGCTGTTTTCTGAACTTCCATTAATTGTCGAGGTATTCCCTATAATTAAGGAATTTAAAGAAGCTCCAGACACTTGGGAATCGTGCCCGATGGCTAAAGAAGCAGTTGAATTCCCTAGAACTTGAGTATCAACTCCAATTGCTGTTCCGTCTTCAGATTCACTCTTTGCGTTGTTTCCTATGGCTAATGATGAAGTTTCAGTAGCTATAGCATCAGAACCTATCGCCATACTTTCTACACCTCTAGAAATAGCATTTTCTCCAATAGCTGTTGCATCTGTTCCACTGGCTTCTGCAATTCTTCCTAATGATAAACTTCTTATACCTGTTGCTGTGGTGCCACTTCCAAAAGCTAAAGCTTCTTGAGCGCTTGCTACAGCTTGCTCTCCAAGACTTGTTGATCGGTCTCCAGATGCTACTGTAGAACTCCCTATTGCTACAGAGTTCCCAGCTGTTGCAGTGGCTGAGTTTCCTATGGCAACAGAATCTGTTTGAGGTGTTTCAGAACCAGAACCAATAGCAACAGAGTTAGTTCCTGATGCAGTACTATTACTCCCTATTGCCACAGTATCATTATTAGTAGCGCTGGTATTATAGCCTAATGCTGTAGACCTAATAGCCGTTGCTTGAGAGACTGAGCCTACGGCGGTAGCATGAGATAAGCTTGCGTCACTCTCTTGACCAATAGCAGTGGAAAAAGAGTCATTACTTGAAGCGTTTCTTCCTATAGAAATAGATCTTGTTCCGGAGGCGTTTGAAAATCTCCCTATAGCAATGGCGTCTTGTTCTGTTGTAGTAGCACTATTCCCAATTGAAATAGTGGCTGTTTCACCTACTTTTGCCGCATTACCTATTGCTATTGCCGATTGGAGATCGTTATTTGTTGCATCTGCGTTTATACCTATAAATATGTTATAGTCACCATTAGTATTAAAGTCACCAGCGCGATAGCCTATGGCTGTGTTTCTACCTCCTAAGTTGTTTTTTAAGGCATCGACACCTATTGCTGTATTTTCTATACCCGTACTATTGGCTTCTAGACTACTAGTTCCAAAAGAAGTGTTTGTAGCATCTAATATTCCGGAAAGGACGTTATTTCTTTTGAAAACAGCATCTTGATCGTTTGTAGTTCCTAAAAAGTTTACGCTATCATCAATGTTGTTATTACCGCTAATATCCCATCTATTATATTGTAAAAATCTAATCCAGTCGGTTTGGGCATTATCCCAATAATAAAAGCCAGAATCGTAATTCTTGGCAGTACCAGTAATATTGACTGAAGTTAAGTCATTATTTAAATATACCATCATTGAGTTTTGGTTTCCATCTGGATTTGTAGATGGAAATACGTCAATTCTTGGAATTAATAATCCATCATTCGCATTTGGAACAGATACTGACGTTGCAGTTATATCTAAGGAAGCCTTGGGATCTGTGTTATTTATACCAACTTGGGCATAATTGTTTAGAGAAAACAAAAATGCGATGCATAATATTGCTAAGTTTTTCATAATTAAGGGAGTATATAACAAATCTATAAAAAAGTTTCTTTTTAAGACCCTGATTTTAATTTATTAATTGTCAACTCTTTTAAAAGAATAGTACTTTTTTTAGAAATATTAATATGTACATATATAATTATATGTAGCTTATTTATTTTACACTTTGTTAGTACCAGCGTTTTTTCTTCTTTTTAGAAGCTTCACTTTTTCTACCTTTTTTATGCTTGCTGCCTCCTGTTTTTTGAGACTTATGCACTATTGGCTTTGCTTTTGGATCTAAAGGGTAAGGATGATCGTCTATAACATCAAGTTGCATTTGTATAAGTTGTTGTATAGCGAGTACATAGCTTTTTTCATCGGCAGAACATAAAGAATATGCCATACCTGCTTTTCCTGCTCTAGCCGTTCTGCCAATGCGGTGTACATAAGTTTCTGGTATATTGGGTAAGTCGAAATTTACAACAGCATCTAAATCGCTAATATCAATACCACGGGCAGCAACATCTGTAGCAATTAAAATATTTACTTCGCCTTTCTTAAAACGTAATAAGGCATCTTGTCGAGCAGTTTGGCTTTTATCGCCATGAAGACTTTCTACTTTATAACCATTTTTAGATAAGGTTTGTTCAAGTTTTTCTACACCAAATTTAGTACGTCTAAAAATGATGATGTTTCCTTTAATAGTATTGCGTAGTAGGTGTAAACCTAATTCTATTTTATTTTGTTTTGGTACAAAGTAGAGTAGTTGGTTTACGTTTTTTGAAGTAGAAGAGTTTTGTGCAACTTCTACACGTTCTGGCTCGTTTAATATCGTGTTTGCCAATTGCTCTACCTTATAAGGGATAGTTGCAGAAAACAATAAAATTTGTTTTTCGCTGGTGCAAAGGCGCGCTACTTTTTTAACATCGTCAATAAAGCCCATGTCTAGCATTAAATCGGCTTCATCTAAAACAAGTGTTTCTACATAATCTAAATTTAAAGCATCTTGTTTATGTAAATCGAGTAAACGTCCAGGTGTAGCAATTAGAATGTCTATACCTTTTTTTAACACGTCCTTTTGAGGTTCGATAGGTGCACCGCCAAAAATAACAGAGGTTGTTAAGTTTGTATATGTGCTATAGGTTTTAAAGTTATTCTCTATTTGAATAGCCAACTCGCGAGTAGGACTAATAATTAAAGCCTTAATTTTTTTACCTTTTTTAGGAGCTTCTTGGTTATTAAATAAGCGCTGTAAAATAGGGAGCGCAAACGCAGCCGTTTTTCCTGTTCCTGTTTGTGCAGAAACAATGACGTCTTTTCCTTCTAAAACCAAAGGAATGGTTTTTTCTTGTACCAAGGTTGGATTATCGTAACCTGCTTCGGCAACGGCTCTTAAAATTGGGCGATTTAATTGTAAGTCTTTAAATGACATGTATTAATAATTTGCTACAAAGATACTATAAACCGCTTCAGCTTATTTTAAATATGCAGCTAATTTGTTTCTTTTTTTCTCCGGAAGGGCATCATTTTCTATAGCGCGTTTCAGTAAATCTTGGTCTTTTTCTTTAGCGTATAGCAATTGATACATTTGGGCTATGGTTAAGGAGTTTTTAGCTTCTTCTTGTAAAACCATGCGGTCTCCTGTTTTTACAAAACCTTCTTTTAGTATTCTAATATAAGAGCCTGGAAATCCATGGTCTATAAATGCTTTAAGTATGTTTTGGTCATTAAATTTTACACCCAATTTAAAACAAGGTTCACGAGGTTGCGTTATTTGTACTAAAGCGTCTCCTATTTTATATATATTGCCTACATAAATTTCCGATTCATCGAAATTAGAAACGGTTAAGTTTTCTCCAAACATACCCCAATTCCATTCTAAATCGGGATAGTGTTTTTTCCAATAATCATAATGTTTTTCAGAAAAAAGGTAACAAGCTTTAAATAAACCACCATGATATTTTCTATCGGTTACTTCATCGTTATCCACATCGGTTTTTCCAAGAAAAATAGGAGAGACCGTTGGTGTTTTATAAATACCAGTAACGACTTCCTTTTTGTTCCAAATTATTGTTGTTGGTTTGGCAAGGTTGGTGGCAATAATTTTCATAATTAATAAAACGAATTTATGTTTTGTTAGTAGATGCGTTACGAATTTACTCTAATTTTAATAAGCTTACAAATTAGGTGCGATTTATGTAATTAAGTCAAAATAATCATGGGTTTACTGAGTATTACCAAAATCAAATGTTAAATTTGTTCGAATAACTTTACATGTATATTTATGAGTCAAGTAATCACCTTTGGAGAAGTTTTAATGCGTATTTCACCTCGTGGACACAAAAAATTTATTCAATCTAACATGGTTGAATTTTATTTTGGAGGTACCGAGTTAAACGTGGGGATTTCCATTGCTAATTTTGGAGGTAATGTGAGACATATTAGTGCGGTATCTGACGATTTTATTGGAGAAACGGCATTATCTTATATTAATAAGTTTGGTGTAGATACCTCGTCTATAAGTTTATCTAAACGTCCGTTAGGTGTTTATTTCTTTGAAGTAGGGGCGGTAATGCGCCCAAGTAATATTTCGTATAATCGTTCACATTCTTCGTTCTCAGAGATTTTACCATCTATGGTGAATTGGGAACGCGCCTTAGACGATGGAAAATGGTTTCATTGGACGGGAATTACACCTGCATTAACACAAGGAAGTTTTGATACCTTAAAACAAGGTTTAATTTTAGCGAAAGAAAAAGGACTTACTATTTCTGCCGACCCTACATATAGAAGCGGTTTATGGAAATATGATAAAGATCCAAAAGAAGCTTTAACAGAATTACTTCATTATTCTACTATTTTTATAGGCGGTATAAATGAAATAAATGAAGTTTTAGGTACTGAATATAATTACTCTAACGAAGCTTTTATTGAAGCGAGTAAACAATTAATAAAAGAATTTCCTTCCATAGAAAAAGTTTTTGATAAAATTAGGACTTCCGTAAACGCATCTTGGCATAAAATACGTGCTAGAATGTGGAATGGTGTTGAATTTAGAGAAACCGAAGATTTAGATATTACACACGTTGTAGATAGAATAGGTACAGGAGATGCTTTTGCAGCCGGACTTATTTATGGTTTACAAAAACTGGACGATGATTATAAAGCCATTGAGTTTGCAAGTGCTGCCTGTGCTTTAAAACATACATATGAAGGTGATGTAAATTTAGCAACAGTAAAAGAAGTGATGGGGATTTTAGGAGGAAACACATCGGGACGTTTAACTAGATAATGTTGGTTTTTATTCTGAATGAAATAAAATAAGAATACTTATTTATAATATAAAATGCTAATTGGCTGCTCTTTGGAGTGGCCTTTTTTTGTTTCTAAGGCGAATTAATTTATTGGATTTCTTAATTATTTGAAGGGTATTGAGAGAATATGATAATTATCATAGTTGATTTTTGCTAATTACAATAATTTTATAGTATCAAAATAAGTAGTCATGGAAGTTAAAAAGAACCCACAATTAGAAATTGGTCGTAATAGCAGTTTATATTTTGCTATCGGACTTAATTTGATGTTATTCTTGTCTTGGCAAGCCTTAGAATTTAAGACTTACGATGCGCAAGATGAAATTGCAATGGATGTTTTAGACATGGAAGTAATCTATGAGGACGATATTCCTATTGTAAAAGCAGCTACACCTCCTCCTCCAGCAGCAGCTCCGGTTGTAATTACGCAAACGATTGAGGTAGTAGAAGACTTAGTAGATATTGAAGAAACTGTTTTCGAAAGTACAGAAACAGGACAAGATGATGCCATCTCAGAACACATTGTTGCAGTAGGCGATGTTATTGTAGAGAAAATAGAAGAAGAAGTAGAGGTTGCCTTTGCTGTAATTGAAGATGTACCTATTTTTCCTGGGTGCGAAGGTTTAGACAAACAAAAAACTAAAGATTGTTTTCAGAAAAAAATGCAAGAGCACGTGGTTAAAAACTTTACTTATCCACAAGCAGCATTAGATATGGGAATTCAAGGTCGTGTATCAGTCATCTTTATTATAGATTCTAAAGGTGTTACTACTAATATTCGTTCTAGAGGTCCGGATAGAATTTTAGAAACTGAGGCGGAGCGTATTATTGGTAAGTTACCAAAAATGCAACCAGGTAAACAACGTGGCAAACCAGTAAAAGTAGCTTATGCCGTGCCAATATTCTTTAAATACGAGGGCTAATAATAAAAGTCATCAAGTTATAGTCAAGCAGTCTAAAATATTTTTTAGGCTGCTTTTTTTTTGTAAATTACAATTCAGCATAAAAAAAATACAGTTGGGTAATTCAATTTTAAAAAACTCATAGTTCTGTTCGATATTTGTAGTATCAATAATTAAAACACGAACAATTATGGAACAAAGTATTATTAAAATTAGAGGCAGCGATTTAAAACTGATTAATAAAATTTAAGCAAACCAATCTATTAAAAACAAAGCATGACAAAATCAATAAAATATATTTTAATCACTTTTATCTTAGGGTGTTTGGTGTTTTTAATAGGAAGTTATTTATACAATGGGTTCGAGTATAAAACTTTTAGCGATTTACTAACCAGTTTTGTTTTTTATCAGCTATATGCTTTTGTTTTAGGTTATTCAAATATGTTCTTTTTCGATTACCTCGAACAGAAAAACTGGAAACGAGCGGATTATCTAAAACGTATAGGTATTGGTATTGCCGGATCTACAGTAATAACACTAGTTGGTCTCTTTATTATGCGTGCGGTAACAAACGTTTTTTATTTCGGAAACACCTTTAGTGTTTTTTTAGCCAATCAAAAATGGCAAAATTATCAGTTTGGTTTATGGATCACATTAACCATTGTTATTGGGTTTCACGTGGTGTTTTTTTACAACCGCTATCAGCAAAACCGAATAAAAGAGCAAAAGGTAATCGCAGGTACAGCAAGCGCAAAGTTCGATGCTTTAAAAAATCAATTAGATCCACATTTTCTGTTTAATAGTTTAAATGTATTAAGCAGTTTAATAGAAGAAAACCCGGTAAATGCTCAAAAGTTTACAACTTCATTATCTAAAGTATACCGTTATGTTTTAGAGCAAAAAAGTAAAGAATTAGTAACTGTTAATGAAGAACTTAAATTTGCGAAAACCTATATGTTGCTGCTTAAAATGCGTTTTGAAGACAGTATCGTTTTCACAATGCCCGAAACAGCTCAAAACCCAGAAAGTAAAGTGGTACCACTATCTCTGCAACTATTATTAGAAAACGCGGTAAAGCATAACATGGTAACAAGTAGTAAACCATTGCATATTAAAATTTACGAAAGCAACGGTAACCTGGTAGTAGAAAATAATCTACAACCCAAACAAATAGTAAAAAAGAGTACAGGCGTAGGTTTAAATAATATTAAACAGCGCTACAAACTCTTAACTAGTAAAACAATACACATTAACCAACAAGCGAGCACCTTTGCGGTAAGCATCCCGATGCTCACAAAAAAAACAACAATCATGCACACACATAAAACACAAATAAACGATCAATATTTACGCGCACGCAACCATGTAGACGAGTTAAAAAGTTTTTATTACAGCCTTTTATCCTACTGTTTGGTAATTCCTTTTTTAGTATTTGTAAATTATAAAACCTTCTGGAACGTACAGTGGTTCTGGTTTCCTATGTTTGGTTGGGGTATAGGTTTATGTATTCATGCCTACAGAGTATTCGTGAAGAATGGCCTTTTTGGTAGAAACTGGGAAAAGCGCAAAATGGACGAGTTTATGCGCAACGAGCAAAATAAATGGAACTAGAATTTAGTTTTTTACAAACCTTTAAACAAAACATCATGGAAAGAATAGACAATAATAACAATACCGATTTTGAAAAAGAAGACGCTTACCTGCGTGCCGAAAAACGAATAAAAGAACTTAAAGGCTTTTACTCGCATGCCTTTTTCTACGTTGTAATTAACTTGTTTTTAATAGGCATGGTAGCCTTTAATTCAGGGAGCGATTTATGGAGTTTTGGAACCTTTAGCACTGCTTTTTTCTGGGGTATTGGCTTATCTTTTCATGCTTTAGGTGTGTTTGGTAAAAATGCCTTATTCAGTAAAAGTTGGGAAGAACGTAAAGTTCGAGAATACATGCAAAAGGATGAAACCAAATGGGAATAGTATTTAAAAAGCTCAGATGGTTTAATTAATTTGAGCGTTACCCAAGGGTCGGGCTTTCTGCTATATCTTTTTTGGGTTAGGGTTTTAATAAAGAGTTGGTGACTCAAAACAGAAGTCTTGTTTTTAAAGTAAGTATCGTTTTAAAACACCAAAAAAGGATGCCGCATCAATCCCTAACGCGGGCCAATTAACAAAGTAAAGTATCAATTGAAATTATTGAATGTTTGTAAAGATGTGTTCCGCCGTCATTTCGAGGTAAGAAGAAATTACATAACATTATTTAGAAAATAAAAATCAACCTATGACAGTTATCATTATAGAAGACGAAAAACCATCGGCACGCCGACTTCAGCGTCAACTAAAAGTATTAAACATCGAAGCCGAAACTATGCTTCATTCCGTAGAAGAATCGATTGAATGGTTTCAAAATAATCCACATCCCGATTTAATATTTTTAGATATTCAATTAAGCGACGGACTTTCATTCGAAATCTTTGAAACTGTAGAAATTAAAAGCGCTGTAATTTTCACTACAGCTTATGATGAGTATGCTCTGCAAGCCTTTAAATTAAACAGTATTGATTACTTATTAAAACCTATTGACGACGACGATTTGGAGGTTGCCGTAAAAAAATATCAAGAACGTACACCGCAAAAACAAGGCGTTACCTTAGATTTCGATGATATTAAAAAATTGCTTGTTAACCCAATAGATCGCGTTTATAAAAAGCGCTTCTCTATAAAAGTAGGGCAGCACTTAAAACTTATTAATATAGACGATATCGAGTGTTTTTATAGCGAAAACAAAGGCACGTATGCATATACTACAGAAGGCAGAAACTACTTGTTGGATAGTACGCTAGATCAATTAGAAGACGAGCTAGAGCCACAAACCTTCTTCCGAATAAATCGAAAATTCTTTGTAAACATTAATGCCATAAAAGATATGGTGAGTTACACCAATTCGAGGTTACAAATTAAGTTACAGTCTTATAACGAGCAAGATGTTATTGTGGCACGCGAACGTGTAAAAGATTTTAAAAACTGGTTGGAGTAGAGGTTATCTCGAAAATAAGATAAGCTCAAGTTATTTCGTTATTAAAGCAATCGTTTTAATTAAATCACCATTATAAATAATTTCTATCAATGCTTTTTCATTAGATGGTTTTCCAAGGTGTTTAACTTCAATGTTAAATGTGGAGTTAGCATCTACTAAAAATTGCTCAGTTTTAGATTCTATTTTATAATTATCTTTTCCTGTACCTATTATTTTAATAGCACTAATAAAACTACCTGTATTACCCTTTTTATTTTTAACGGAAATAGATGTATTGCCGTTTGTTTGAATTTTTACTTGTTTAGGAGTAACGAGTTCCGAAGCAATTAGGGTTTTTCCTTTAGGTTTGTCTTTATTATAAACCTCCATATTAAGTTGTCTGCCACCAGCTCGCTTTGGAGATCCGGCTGCAATATAAATACCTTCACCAGATAAAATGGCTTGAGATCCATGTCTTGGGTAAAGCATTGGTGATTTATTTGTCCAAATTCCGGTTTCGGGATTATAGGCTTCCACAATTTTAAAAGCAGGACCTTTCTTTTCGCCTTCGCCACCCATAACATACAACTCGTTGTTAAAAGCCATGATGCCTGGCGCAGCTCTAGGCGTTGGTAAATTATTTTTTAAAGTAGACCATGTTTTGGTGTCAAAATTATAAGTATCCACAACATCAATTAATGGAGAAAAGACGCCGCCTTCTCCACCAGACTTTCTACCTCCAGCAGCATAGAGTGTATTACCGATAACTGCGGCATGAAAGTGATCTCTTTGTTGAGATGCATTTTGTAAAACCGTCCAGGTGTTTGTTTTGGGATTATAGGTGTCAAACCAATTTACGTAACCACCATCATGGCCTATGGTATTCCCTCCAATTAAATAAAATGCATTGTTGTAAACAACTAAACCTGCACCTCCACGTCTTCGGTTTTCTGGAATTTCAGGACCTTTTATCCATTTATCGGTTGGTGGATGGTATAGCCAAATAGCCTCTTCAGGTGTTTCTTTAGGAAAAGCGTTGGTTTTAAATGCACCAATAACCCAAACAAAACCTTGATATAAGGTCGCTTGAAAGTGGTTAAACTCTTTTGGCGCTTTAGTGGTTGCCTTTTTCCAGGTGTTATTTTTAAAATTGTATAATTCTAAAGTTTGGGCAGATTCTCTTCCTCCAAAAAGTATAAAGTTATCACCGGCTTGCACAAAAGAGCATTCGTGTCGTGCAGTATAGTTTTCATCTTCATCTTTATCAATCCATTGATCTGTAATTTTTTTTGAAGTTTGTCCGTTCATTAAAATGGGAGCCAAACAAAACACAAAATAGGCTAGAAGGTTTCTAGAGGAATCAATTTTCTTCATAATTTAAAAATAAAACACATTGCTGATTTTCAAATTTAAGAATAACTAATACCGCTAGGAAATATTATCCTGAGTTTTAGCGAAAAATTATAGCTTGTTAGTAAGAGTATTATGTACGTGTTTTTTGTTTTCTGAAAAGAGCACGCTATGCTCTAAGTTAGTTCGGTTAAAATTACCGAAAAACTTAAAAGATGTATTTAAACAGGGAATGTAAGTTGAAAAAAGATAAAATGAGAGCGAGTAAATTTAAAAAGGTCTCGTAATACTTAAATATAATCGTCTTTGTTATTTGTATTAAAATTGACGCTTTTGTAAAAAGGGCAAAAAGCAGTTATACTAGCAAAGGCAAACATAAATGAAATCGCAATAAGGATAATGCCAATAATACCTCTAATTTCACCTAAAAAAAATAAAGATAACAAGAGTATGGCCACAATAAACCTTACGAGTCTATCGAAATTACTCATGTTTTTTTTGAGTTTAATCATAATTATAAAAGTTAGTTCGGTATTTAGGGGAAACAAATTTAACTATTTATTAAGGATAATGAAGCTTTAACTTACGGTTTTATGATGTTTTTTCTCGTTTTTGTTTGTTTAACGGTTTTATTTATAGGTAAGTACGTTGTTTAATCAAGAATGGCTTTAGAAAACAATTACCGCAATAGATTCAATCTGCAAGAAATATTTATATTTTTACTTCAAAACATAATAATGTTGAAGTAATTTTTGCGTGGGTTTTCTATTGAAATTTATTTTTTGAAAACCTTAGTAAAAATAGAATCAATAATTTATCACAATTCAAATAATGGATCTTTTCAATAAACTTTTTAAAAATCAATTAGGGAATGATAATGTTTTTCCAAAAGAAGGTGATGATGGTATTGTAACTATTGAAAATGATAAAATTATTAGCGATGGGAACCATGGTATATATAGCTGTGAGGTGAATTTAAATGATCTGCAATACGCTTACATTGTTATAGGGCAGAACAATTTGGTGAGCCTTTTCCTTTTTGATTATCATCAAAATTATATTCCGGTAAATTATAAAGGATTTAAAAAAGTTTATGAAACATTATCGAGTAGGTTTAAGTTTGATGATGCTGCGTTTTTTGAAAATATCAACAAAAAGGAGAAATTTAAAAAAGTAATATGGAGGAAGCAACAGAGTCCTACATATCAAATTCTAGCAACAGGCTATAATGATTATGCAGTTGGGTTTGAGATTCAATCTCCCAGGAAGCAATTTATAAACTGGAACACCACGTATAGTGAACTCGAGAAAAGTGAACATGTCTTTTTTCAAAAATCACCTTATAACCAGAACATACTGAAATTTAAATATCCAATTCGTATCGGTAATATTCTACTTAACGATTTTGGCTCTTATTTTGATAATAAGCGAAAAGACGTTGCTGTTTTAAACTTCTACACTCACTGTTTTGATAACCTAGGAACGGATAGAAGTTATAATGATTTGAAAGAAACTTTAAAAAGAGATCTAAACTTTGATGATAAAAATTATGGTTATGAAAGAGACGATCAAAAAAACATCCACTTCGACTTAAAAGGAATTAATTTGTCTATTTGCTATACTTACGATAGCGATTGGCTATTTAATGGTGGTTATACCTCTTTATCTATTGAAAATAGAAGGGAATATCCCGAATTATTATTAGATATCGATTATGAAAAACGTTTAACAATTTCTGAAGCGTTAGTGTTTGATAAAAAAGTAGGAATACCTATAGATTATAAACGCCATGTAAGGATAAAGCGTAGACCAAAGAAAATTAGTGAAGTGTTTAATGAAAGTGCTGTAATTTGGGTAGATAGAGAAAATGAAAAGATAGGTTTTTCTTCTAATGAATTTGCTCAAGTATTTAGCACAAACGAAATAGAATCGTTTTGTGTGCAGAACGTGCTACCTGCAAAAGGTAGTGGAGGTGCGTATCTTGAAATTGTACTTAATAACGGAAAGCATAATTATGCAATTTTTAATCAAGCATGTTCATTTTTTGATGCTTATGCCGAACAAATTGAAAAGCTAACAGGTAAGAAGTTGGTCTTTGCTGAAGCGTATCACGATTGCTAGTTTTATTTTTATTGAAAGTTTTGTTCTGAATTTCTTCAAAATAAAAACATTGAAAAATTATTAAGAATCTAAAGTTTTTATCGTTAAAATGATATCGGTTACAAATTAAATCAATAGCATTAATCGATTATGGAGTTCTGAAATATATTTGAGGCACAAACCATTAAATAAATTTTATGACTTTACAAGACTATATTAATTTAGTACTTTCCGTATTAGGTGTTTTTTCAATAATAATTATTATAACTAGAATTTTCGGTTTAAGAACTTTTGCTAAAATGTCTAGTTTCGACTTTGCATCAACCATTGCAGTTGGATCTATTTTAGCCTCCATTATAATGAATAGTAATTATTCTTTAGGTAAAGGAGCTGTTGCATTAATCGCTATTATTGGTTTTCAAACCTTGTTCTCTTATCTGGTTAGAAAAATAGATTTCTTTAAAAATCTATTTACAAATAAGCCTCAAATTATTATGTGGAATGGTAAAATTCTTCATAAAAAACTGAAAGCGTGTAATGTTGGTGAAGACGATTTAATAGCGAAACTGAGAGAGGCAAATGTGCACAACTTTAATGAGGTGAAAGCTGTTATTTTTGAAAGTACAGGTGATATTTCTGTAATTCATAATGATGAACAAAAACCTGTTGGCGCTGAGGTATTGGTTGATGTGAGTAAGGAAGGGTTGAATTGGAATAATTAAAGACGTATAATTAATGAAAGTAACTGTTTGAGTTTTATTTATAGCAAAGACTATTGCTTGAATTAAAGTATCTTTGTTAGTAAGAACACGTATCTTGAATAGACACTTAAATACCATAGAGTTATTTTTAAAAGGCTCCAATTTATACCGTGGCATTAGGCTAACTACTGCTGTGGTTACACCTTTGTTGATTTTATACTTTTTAGGGTATGGCGAGTTGGCTCCTTCTATTGTTGTTGGTGTATTTTTAAATGCGCCTGGAGATATTCCTGGGAGTTTAAAAAGGAAAATTAATGCCATTTTAATTAGTATTGGTTTAACCATGTTGGTTACTTGCACAATACTGTTTTTTAAGCCTTACTTAGTGGCTTTACTCATTGCTATCACTATTATATCTTTTGTGGTTTCTCTTATATCGGTGTATGGTTTTAGGGCTTCGTTAGTTTCTTTTTCCGGGTTATTATCCATGGTGCTAGCGCTTGCTGTTCAAAAGGAAAGTCCTCAAGAGATTTTTAATCATATCGGGCTTATGGGCATTGGTGGGCTTTGGTACTTATTGGTATCGTTCACCTTTCAGAAATTAGCACCTAAAAAAGATAACAATCAATTACTATCGGATACGCTAGCGCTTATTGGAGAATATTTAAAATTAAGAGCGCGATTATTAACCAAGAAAAACAAACGTGAAACGCTTATAAAAGAAGCCTTAGTACTGCAAACACAGATTAACGAAAAACATGAAACTTTAAGAGAGGTTCTCTACGTTGAAAGAAAGAAATCTGGTCGTTCTCACTATGATGAAAAGCAACTATTAATATTTATATCGACCATAAATATATTCGAGCTCATTGAAGCAAAGCATTTAGATTATAATGAAATTGATAGGTTATTTATTGATAAGAAAGACTTTCTGAAAGCATCTAAGAATTTGAATAAAGTGTTGGGCAATCATTTAATAAAATTATCAGATTTGCTTATTCAAAAACGAAAAATTCCTAATAAGAATGTTTTGTTAGAGGCACTAGCTAAAGCTAATGATGCAATTTCCGATTATGTAGACGATGTTACACTTCCAAAAGCAAGGGAAGGTGCATTAGTTTTAAAAAATCTATATGATTATCAAGAATTATTACTAGAAGAAGTAAGAGCTATTCGTCGTGTTATGGCCAATGTAAGGGAGGCTTCTAAGGTATCTTTAAAAAGACAAGATGCTAGTCAGTTTTTAACGCTGCAAGAATATAGATTAAATGTTATTATTCAAAACCTTAGTTTTAGTTCTAATTTATTTCGGCATGCCCTGCGTTTTACCGTAGCAGTGTTGTTTGCTTTTATACTAGGTACTGTTTTAGAAATCCATAATACGTATTGGATAGTTTTGACCATTTTGGTAATTATGCGCCCGAATTATGGTTTAACCAAAGAGCGCTCTAAAGATCGGATTATTGGAACACTTATAGGAGCCACTGTTGCAATTAGTATTGTGCTATTAACACAAAATGTTATTGTTTACGCCACATTAGCTATTGTATCACTCATTTTTGCATTTGCATTAATTCAGGAGAATTATAAATTTGCGGCGGCGTTAATTACAATCAATGTTATTTTTGTTTATTCGCTTATAAACCCTAATGCTTTCGAGGTTATACAATATCGTGTTATAGATACTATTATAGGAGCAATTATTGCTATAGTAGCGAACTATTTATTATGGCCAAGTTGGGAGGTTAACAATTTAAAAGATGTACTTCATGATGCAGTAAAGAAAAACACAAGTTATTTACTTGCTACAAAAGATTTATACCACGCTAAAAAACAGAATCAATTGGCTTATAAAGTCGCCAGAAAAGATGCTTTTTTAGCAATAAGTAATTTAAATGCAGCTTTTCAAAGGTTAACACAAGATCCTAAATCTAAACAAAGGGAATTTCAACTTATATATAGTTTAGTCACTCTAAATCAAACTATGGTTTCGGCTACAGCCTCTATAGGTAGTTTTATTGTTAATCATAAAACGACTTCAGCCTCTAAAGAATTTGATGTTATGGTTCTTAAAATAGCAGATACATTACAAATGTCTTGTGCTTTATTAGAGGGTAAGCCTATTATCAAACAAATTGATGCGGAGGCGATTAAAGAAGCAGAAGATGTACTATTGAAAACGTTTCAGCATCTTTCTCATAAAAGAGATAAAAATATTAAAAAAGGAAATACTGAAATTAGTACCAGAGATATGCACCACTTACAGGAAGCTTATTTAATACCAAATCAACTTATTTGGTTAAAATCATTATCTGAAAACTTAAAAAGAGCCACCCGTAAATATATTGAAGCGGTTTAGGTTGTTGAGAATTGGTAATCACTTCTTATGTTTAAGCTTTTACATAAATGAAAAGAGTAATATTCTTAGTTTAGAATAGCGGATTATCAAAATAAACTTCGAAAACACCTGTTTTATTGCTCTTTATGGAAGAAAATAAATCATTTTTAGATTAAAGAATTTCTTAAATCGATTTTTGATTATATTTGGTTTTGTAATTTGCTATTGGTAACTTTCTTTTTGTAATTTTAAAAAAAGATCTCTTAATCAGTTTGGTTTGCGTTGTGAAAAAAACGAGAACTCTTCAAAATGAGTTTAGTATAAATGTTTCCCTTTCCGTTAGGTTTTATTATCAACCAGTTTTATAATTATATGATTAATCGAAACTAATATTTTTTACAAAATAACTTGATTACGTTGGGAGATAGCATGTTGAATGATAAGTTTTGGGATGAGTTTGTATCAGGCAAAGTAGGAGCTTTTCAACAGTTCTATACGTCTTACTTTGATGAATTATATACTTATAGTTTTAAAATCTATCCCGATGAAGATTTTGCGAAAGACTGTGTGCAAGATGTATTTGTTAATTTGTACGAACGAAGATTGTCACTATCAAAACCTAATAATCTAAGAAACTATTTATACCAATCTGTTCGAAACTGTGCATACCGAAAGTTAGAACGCGAAAAGAAATATAGAGATTTAAAACTTGATAAGTCTAAATATATAATTGAGAGCGAAACTTACAACAACGAAGAGGAAGACCGTAACAAAGAAGTTCTTTCGGTTTTAATTCGAAATCTCTCTAAAAAGCAACAAGAAATTTTGTTCTTAAGATTTTCTCGTGGTTTTGATTATCAAGAAATAGGAGATTTATTGGGTATTGATAAAAGCTCTGTAAGAAAGCAAGTTTATAGAGCAATAAAAAAAATACGCAGTAGTGATGATTTTTCTAAATCTATCGATATTATTTTAATGATGATTCCTTCTTTCTTGAAAAAATAAAATAACTATCCTAAAATAAAATAACTCGATTTTAAATAGTTGTTATTTCTTTCCTAAACATAAAAATTTTATAGCGAAACCTGCTGAAATTTAAAGTATTTAACACAAAATTATTCTGTTTTACATATAAATTGAAATTATCAAATTAGCATTTAAAGTGTTTTAAATTAGTTTATAGCTTGTTTTTTGTTGTTTATTTTAAAATTATCTTAAAATAAGTCATAAAAAGCGTCCACATAAATACTTCTCATGTATCTATAGGTTAGTTAGATCTATAAAAATGAAAAAATATTTAAATAATTCAGACTTTATTAACTGGGTATATCATCCAAACGAAGAAAATTCCAAATGGATGGAAGATTTTTTGTTGACGCATCCAGAAGATGAAAACTTAATACATGACCTTAAAAAAATACTATTAGCAATAGATGCTGAGAACAAAATAAATATACCAGATTATAAAGAAGAAGTTTTTGCAGCTATAAAAGCAAAAGTTAGAGAGAATTCGAGGAAAAGGGATAGGCAATTATTGTTTACCACAATTTATAAATATGCAGCTATTTTTATTATTCTATTAGGTATAGCAAGTTTTTGGTTCTTTAGTAATAGCGAGCTGTACTCGGGGTATGACGATACTAAAGTAGTTAGACTAGATACTATTTCCAATACTCAATTAATTTTAGGTAATAAAGATGCCGTAGTTATAGACTCTAAAGACTCTAAAGTACAATATAAAAATGATGGTAATATTGTAGTAGATAATAAAGAGACAGCAAAAACATCGAATCAAAAGGATGAATTTAATCAGTTGTTGGTGCCTTATGGTAAAAGGAGTAAAATTGTTTTGGAAGACAATACCATTGTTTACTTAAATGCTGGTAGTAAGTTTATTTTTCCCTCTAATTTTTCTGATAAAAAGAATAGAACAGTTTTCTTAGAAGGTGAAGCTTATTTTGAGGTAACTACAAATAAATTAAAGCCATTTGTGGTTAAAACTATAAATGACGATTATGAGATTAATGTTTTAGGTACAAAATTTAATATTACTGCCTATGCCTCAGAAAATATTATTCAAACAGTTTTAAAAGAAGGTTCTGTAAAAATTTTAAAGAAGGAGAATATTTTTACTACATCGGAAACTTTCTTGAAACCTGGACAATTAGCACATTGGAATAAAAAACATGATGATATTCAATTATATGATGTTGATCCCGATTTCTACTCAGCATGGACACATGGATACCTTTCGTTCAATAGAGATCCTTTAAATAAAATTTTAAAAGTGTTAAATCGATATTATAATGTATCGATAAATATTCAAGACCAAACAAATAGACAAAAAAAGGTAACAGGAAAATTAGATCTTAACGATAGTTTAGACACCACTCTAAAAAACCTGGCGCTCACTTCTATGCTTAAAATAAAAAAACTAAATAAAAATGAATATATAATGGAGTAAAAAAAAGTATGAAGATTTAACAACGCCTTCATACTGTATTTGTTAATAGTTAACAAATACAAAACCTTAACTAAACTAAACCAATAAGATTTATGAAAAAAAAATTATTCAGTTTTAATTTTGAATACAAAATTAGGGATAATATTAAAAAAACAGTGAGATGTTTCTCGTTGTTTCTCTTAATTAACGTCTGTTATGCATTTACAGATACACACTCACAGAATAAAACATTTAATATTCAATTTGAAAATGTTTCCTTGAAAAAGGTTATTTCAGAAATTGAAAACCAAAGTGACTTTGTTATTATCTATGATGATGAAGTTTGGGGCTTATTAAATAAAAGAGTAAGAAATTTTAATGCGAAAAATGAAAATATCGTAGAGGTACTTGATAAAATTTTAAGTGTAGATAAATTTACATACACCATCAACGACAGGCAAGTTGTAATTCATAAAAAAGATAATAAAACCCCTCAGTTATCTAATACAGTCGTAGTACAAACGAAAACAATTAAAGGAAAAATTATTGATGAAGGAGGAGTTCCTGTTCCTGGGGTTAATATTTTGGTTGCCGGAACAAAACGTGGAACTCAAACCGATTTTGATGGGGAATATTCTATAAATGCGAATGAAGGCGAAGTTATAGAGTTTAGCTTCGTTGGCATGCAGTCGCAGAGTGTTACTGTTGGAGAAAATGATACTATTAATTTAACATTAAAAGAAGATGCAGCCGCTTTAGATGAGGTAGTTGTAGTTGCTTTTGGTGAACAGAAGAAGGAAAGTGTTGTAGCATCCATAACAACCATTAAACCTAGTGAGCTTAAAATACCTTCTAGTAATTTAACAACAGCCTTAGCGGGGCGTGTTTCAGGATTAATATCTTACCAACGTAGTGGAGAGCCTGGTGCAGATAATGCTCAGTTTTTTGTTCGTGGTATTTCTACTTTTGGATACGCGAGTAGTCCATTAATTCTTTTAGATGGATTTGAAATTTCTGCTAATGAGCTTTCAAGAGTTCAACCCGATGATATTGCTAGTTTTTCGGTAATGAAAGATGCTACAGCAACATCGCTTTATGGAGCAAGAGGAGCAAATGGTGTTATATTAATTACCACAAAAGAAGGTAAAGAAGGTAAAGCTGTAATTTCTTTAAGATATGAGTCTTCTTTTTCTCAACCAACTCAAATACCTCAAGTTATTGGAGGGGTCGAGTATATGCAATTATATAATCAAGCACAGTTTAATGATGATCCTTTATTGCCTAAGTTTTATAATGTGCAACGTATTGAAAACACAATAAATGAACTTAATCCATATGCATATCCTAATGTAGATTGGTATGATGAGTTATTTAAAACTCAAGCAGTAAATACAAGGTATAATATTAATGTAACCGGAGGAGGTAAGGTTGCAACCTATTATTTAGCAGGTTCTTTTACTAGGGATAACGGACTGTTGAAAGTTGATAAAAAGAATAATTTTAATTCTAACATTCAAATAAACAATTATAATCTCCGTTCAAATTTAAATATTAAGTTAAGTCCTAAAACGTCGGTAGGATTAAAAATTAGTTCAGATTTTAATAGATCTAATACGCCTACTTCTAGTGGAACAGCTATTTTTAATAGTGTCATGGATATAAATCCAGTAGAATTCCCGAAGTATTACGCTCCAGATGATGCGAACGCTTTTACAACACATATTTTATTTGGTAATTCAGGAAATCAAGACGATCTTTTTGTGAATCCGTATGCAGAAAGTGTAAAAGGATTTAAAGATTATTTTTCGGCAACGGTACTGTCGCAAATAACATTAAAGTCTGAAATAAATAAAAATTTAACATTTTCTGCTAATGCTACAATACAATCGTTTGGTGAGTTCTCGTCTCAAAGAACGTATAGCCCTTTTTACTATAACTGGAAAGACTATGATCAAGTATCAGGTACCTATACTTTAGAACAAATTAATGATAATGGGTCAGATGCTTTGGGTGATCCGGTTGTGTCTCGTAATTCAAATTCTCGTAATTATTTTGAGGCACGTATATTATATAATAAAACCTTTGATGATAAACACGCTGTTAGTGGTTTGCTTGTTGGGCGTGCTGAAGAGAAAATGAATCAAGGCACAGGGTCTGGTATCTATGCTACGTTGCCATCTCGTAACAATGGTGTCTCAGGAAGGCTTACTTACGGTTACGATTCTAGATATTTGTTCGAAGCCAATTTTGGATATAATGGGTCCGAGAAATTTTCAGAAAAAGAACGTTACGGGTTTTTTCCAGCAATTGGATTTGGTTATGTAATGTCTAATGAAAAATATTGGAAAGGTCTAGAAGATGTTATTAATACTATGAAGGTGAAGTTTACTTATGGGTTAGTTGGAAATGATGCTATTGCATCAGAATCAGACCGTTTTTTCTTTCTATCTCAAGTTAATAACAATGGAAACGGATATATATGGGGAGGTAATTATCAAACAGGTTATAGTGGATATAATGTAGAGCGATATGCTAATAATTTAATAACTTGGGAAGTTGCAGAAAAAATTAATTTAGGATTTGAAATGAAAATAGCTAAGTCTATCAATTTTCAAGTAGACTTCTTTAAAGAAAATAGATCTGATATTTATTTACCTCGTGATTTTATACCTAATTCTGTTGGATTAAGTGCTGATATTTTTGGAAATATTGGCAAGGCAACATCAAAAGGTATCGATGGTTCATTGGATTTTAATCATTCTTTTTCTCCAGACTTTTGGGTAAGCGGACGCTCTACTTTTACATATGCAACTAGCGAAGTAGTTGAAGATGAAAAACAATTTATTTATGATTATCAAGATCGTAAAGGACAATCTTTATCCCAAAGTTGGGGCTTAGTTGCGGAACGTTTATTTGTAGATCAAGCAGAAATTGATAATTCTCCAAAACAAGAATTTGGTGTTTACCAACCAGGGGATATTAAATATAAAGATATTAATGGAGATGGTCTGGTAAATGATAATGATCAAGTTGCTATTGGAGACCCAACGAGCCCAGAGCTAATTTATGGTTTTGGTATATCTACTGGGTATAAACAAGTTGATTTTTCTTTCTTTTTTCAAGGCTCTGCTATGTCTTCTTTTTTCATTGATTCAGAAGCTGTGGCCCCATTTGTTGGTAGACGTAATGCATTAGACATTGTGGCAAATGATTATTGGAATTTAAATAATCCAAACCCAGAAGCTTTTTGGCCAAGACTATCTACAACTGTAGTCGATAATAATGCACAACAATCAACTTGGTGGCTAAGAGATGGTGATTTTTTAAGGCTTAAAAGTGTAGAGTTAGGGTACTCTTTACCTGATGATGTATTAACTAAACTGAATCTAGAAAAGTTTAGATTTTATGTAAATGCCTCTAATTTATTTACTATCACTGATTTTGATTTATGGGATATAGAAATGGGAGGTAATGGATTAGGTTACCCGGTTCAACGTGTAATTAATTTGGGACTACAAGTTTCATTGTAATTCAGCATTATATTAAATTAAGTAAAAAATAAGAATATGATAAAATTTATAAAATACATAAAGGTTTTAACAGTCCTTTTGTTATGTAGCTCTTGTTCGGATTATTTGGATGTTGTGCCTGATAATACAGTAGAAGTAGAGCATTTGTTTGAAACTGAAATAAAAGCTTATAATGCTTTAGCGGCTTGTTATTCGTTTCTTCCATATAATGACGACGTAAATAGCAATATGCTTTTGGCTGGAGATGAATATCTTGGTAGGCTAGATGCGGATTACGGCGGTAATGCAGGTCGACTAAGAGGGTCGAAAATAATGAGAGGCGGTTGGCAAACCGCTAATGATCCTCTAATGAATTTTTGGAGTGGTAGAAATGGTGGAAGTGGGCTTTATGATGGTATAAGGGTGTGTAATACCTTTTTAGAAAATATTGACAATGTACCAGACATGACGGAAGCAGATAAGTCTGATTGGACTGCCCAAGTAAAATTCCTTAAAGCATATTATCATTTTTATTTATTAAATAAATATGGACCAATTATACTTGCAGATGAAAATGTAGAAGCATCGGACGGTATAGATGAGGTAAGACAACTTAGGCAACCTGTAGATGTTTGTTTCGATTATATTGTTAACCTTTTGGACGAATCTATTGCGGGTATTTCAGAAGGTAGGTCTATTTCATTTCTTGGACAAATAGATAAAACCATTGCTATGAGTGTTAAAGCAAAGGTTCTTATGTATGCGGCTAGTCCATTATATAATGGAAATACAGAATTTTATGGTTCTTTTCTAGATGAAAATGGCCAACCATACTTTAATTTGCAAGCGGATCCTGAAAAATGGAAACTCGCATTAGACGCTACAGAAGAGGCTATTGCGCAAGCATTATCTCAAGGGAAAAAGTTGTATACGTACACCCATCCAATTAGTGATTTTGATGCAGCTGATTTAGAGGTTTCTGGAGTTATGAAACATGTGTATGATAATAAATATTCTATTGTAGAAGAATGGAATAGTGAACTTGTTTGGGGGTATTCTAACATAAACGATAGATCGGGTAGTGGTTTTCAAGTTGCTACTAATATGCGTAGTGTAACCGATCCAGGAAATACTAGAAATGCATGGCAATGGTTAGGCGCTAGTTACCGCATGACAGAAACATTTTATACTAAAAACGGTGTGCCTTTAGAAGAAGATATAACTTTTGATTATCAAAATAGATTAGCTATTACGGTTATACCAGAAGAAGAGGATTATTATAGAGGGTTTTTACAACCTTTAGAGCGAACTGTTAATTTGCATTTAGATAGGGAACCTCGCTTTTACGCCTGGTTAGCTACAGATAGAGGGGTATGGAGAGCACAGGATACGCGTAATAATTTAAAAATGAGAAACGCAGAATCCCCAGGGGGAAAAGCGCATGCAACAGATTTTTATTGGACTGGTATTGGTATAAAAAAGTTTGTTCATCCAGAAACAACATCAAATAGTTGGACAACAGTAATACACTATGCTAAACCAATTATGAGGTTAGCAGAACTTTATCTAATGCGAGCAGAAGCACGTAATGAATATAACGGGCCTTCTCAACAGGTATACAGTGATTTAAATGTTATTAGAAGACGTGCAGGACTTCCTGATGTTGAAATCGTTTATAGTAATGCAGGAATTGTAAATACCGTAGGTAAGCATCTAGATAAATCTGGATTGAGATCTATTATTCAACAAGAAAGACTTATTGAGTTAAGTTTTGAAGGGCATCGTTATGATGATATTAGACGTTGGAAACGAGCTTCTGAGTTTTTTACACTTCCAATTCTTGGTTGGGATGTCTTTAAAAGTTTAACTACAGAATTTTATTCGTTACAAACTAAGCAAACACGTCAATGGATAACACCTCGGGATTATTTATTTCCTTTAGAATTAAACGAATTGAGATTAAACCCTAAGTTAATCCAAAATCCAGGTTGGGATAGATAATTTAGTTAACTAATAAAATATAAAGATGAAAATAAATATATTAAATTATAAAATAAATACTCTTCATTTTTTCACGCTTGTTTGTGTAAGCTTAGTATTTATGTTCAGCTCATGTAATAGTGATAATGATGGAAATGGAGATGTAACACCTCCTGTGCAAGTAGATAATGTAACGTTTAAGCCAGAAAATGGTGGTGGTACATTTTTTTATAAAGTTCCAGAAGACGAGGACATATTGTTTGTAAAAGCTGTTTATACGCTAGATAGTGAAAAAACAATTTATAAAGCATCTAGTTTTTATGCAGATTCGTTGAGCATAGAAGGTTTAGGATCCGTAAAACCATATAAAGTAGAATTGGTTTCTGTAGATAGAACGGGCAATGAGTCTAAGCCGGTAATTCAAGAAATAACACCTTTGGAGCCAACTACAGATATTGTTTTATCTAGTTTAATAGTAATACCGTCCTTTTCAAGTGTTTTTATATCGTGGGAAAATCCTCAAAGAAAGAATATAGTTATTGGGATTACTTATGAAGTAGATGGCCATTCTATAGTTACTAAGTATGCTAGTAATGATTTGAAGGATAACTTTTTAATTGATGATTTAGATATTAAATCGTATAATTTCACTGTTGATATTGCAGACGATTTTGAAAATGTAACAGATCCAAAAGAGTATAACGATGTTACACCTTTTAGTGACGAGTTATTAGATAAGTCAAAATTTACTTTTTTAAGAGATGAATTCTTACCTGACTCAATGACGGAAACTTGGCTTGAATTAGATGAAACAGGTCAAGAAGTAACTATGACAAGAACACTTTCTCGTGCAGAAAAAGAAGGCGGATATAAAGGTATAGATGGAACCGAAGATAATTGGAATGCAGAAGAGCGTAGTTTAGATGGTTTTATTCAACTTTTTTGGGACGGTATAGTAGATGATGGCGTTTTAAGAAATAAAAACTTTTTTAGTACAGGAGCAAATGGATCTATACCGTTTTCATACTATATTGATTTAGGTCAAGAAGTGCAAATGAGTCGATTTAGAGTTTGGCAACGTGATTGGGATTCTAGGGCAACTGGAAATGATCAATCCGGGAATGCCTATAAGTCTGAAAATGTTGAAATCTTTGAATTATGGATTAGTAACGATAAAGAAAATTGGGAACGTGTACGAAGAGCAAACATTGTTAAGCCATTTGATGAAGTTGAAGCTAAACAAGAAGCTATTGACGGGCATCATTTTATTGCGTATCCTGAAGCCCCTAAGTTTACAAAACCGTTTAGATACATAGAGTATAGAGGACTTAAGCGTTTTGACGGGGGGACTACTGTTTGTAATGCCTCAGAGATTTCTATTTATGGGAATCCTAACTAAAAGATTTAAAATAAAATACTATGTTATATATAATAATATAAAAAAAATATAAGATTATGAAAATTAATAACTTAATAGTAGTAGCACTATTGTTGGTGCTCTGCTTTTCTTGCGAAGAGCAAGATGAGAACTATAGACAGTACCTGACTGAAACTGTATACCCGGGAAAGGCAGATAGTTTAAGAACTTATATAGGTGTCGAAAAAGTATATTTAGCTTGGGACGCACCAACCGATGCAAAAGCCGAAAGAATGGTTATAAAATATAGTGCAACAGATAGCATTATTTCAGAAACTGTAATTGATACTATAGTAGTATCTGGACTAAATTCTGGAGATACTTATAATTTTCAGGTTTTTAGTGTGGATAAAGATGATAACCAGTCTATAAAACTATATGCAGATTTGTACCCCGTTTCAGAAGATTGGATAAGCAAAAATATGTTTATTTCTAATCCACAGATATTACCGTCAGACGGTGTTAATGTAAATAGTTTAACGTTTAGTTGGACAGCTTTGGATAATGATGTTATGAAATACAAGGATGGACTTGAATTTACGCTTATCGATGATGCTGGTAACTCGATTTCCATTGACCCCGCCAATATTAGTAATGAGGTTGCAGAAGGTAGGGTGATTATTGATGTTCCTAACTTAGATGTCGATAAAACGTATACCGTTAAATATAAAATGGTTTTTAGCCCAAAAGTGGATAATAAAATTATTTTAGATACAACACCTCTGTCTGGAGAAATAACATTTGTACCAACTGATTATTCGTTAGACCCTATTTTTTTATTAGTGGAATCTATTGGGTGGGATAACTCTTCTTTTATAACGCTTTCTGCTTTAGAACCAGGTCGTTATCTAGGAGAGGGTGTCACATTAAAAGCTAATGATGTTATGAGAGCATTTAAAGATGCCGATTTAGATTCAGAAGTGCAATATGGTTTTTCTTACTTCGCTACAGTTCCTGACTATATGAGTGCAAGTGATGATGGAAATGATAATATAAAATTGAGTTTAAATGATGGACTTTATGATATTATTGTAGAAAGCACAAGTAAAATAGTAAATATTACAGGGACCTATGATGGGGTATTAGAGATTCCAGGAACTATTGAAGCTGAGCATTATAATGTAGGAGGAGAAGGTTTTGGATATCATGATAGCGAACCTGCAAATAGAGGGAATTCATTTAGAACGGAAGGTGTGGATATAAGCGCTGGTCCAACAGGTAATTTTAATATTGGATGGTCCGGCGATGGAGAATGGTTGCTTTATACAGTAGATGTACAAGAATCTGGCACGTATAGTGTTGTTGGTTCAGTATCATCAAGCCAAAGTTCCGGAACGCCTGTTGGTCAATTAGCTATTTTTGTAGATGATATTGAATTAACAGCTATTGATGTTGTTGGGACAGGAAATTGGGGTAGTTATACAGAACAGTCATCTGCGAATGATGTGCAACTAGAAGTAGGTATTCACAAAATAAAAGTATTGTATAGAAGTCCTTCTTTTAATTTTAATAGTTTAATTATTAATAAAATCTAAAAAAAACAGCTGTTTATTATAAGCTAAAAATATTTTTATTTCAAAAGCCAGACAAGTTTACTTGTCTGGCTTTTGTGTTTTAGAAACTTAAAATTAGGAGAAAAAACAGAAATTTTTAATTTATATACATAGCTTAAAATTAGAAATACTATTATGTCGTTAAACGTTTAAGCAGAAATAATTAATCTATTATGATTATTTAGTAATTATACATGCAGTTTTTTCTAAATAGTGATCAATATTTTTCAAAAAACTATTCATCAATCCAACCCATAATAGCATTAGCTACAAATCTAGGTTCTGGCGGTAACGAGTAAATATCTTTCTCGTAGTTTTTATTGTAAGGAGAGATATTCATAATATTTCCATCCACTACTAAGGTGCTACTTCCTCCTGGATCAAAGCCCATAGCTTTATCCATACCATATTTTAAAAGAATATCAACCATATCAAAATGAGTAGCTCCAACCGATTCTCTAATTCTTCCATTAACCATAAGCACCATAAGTTTACCTTCTTTAGTAATCCCTACGGCAATTTTTGGTCCGCGCATATCTGTGAAATCTAACCTAGCGGCTTGTGTTTTAATAGAGTTAGAGGTTTTCCAACCTTCATCTTCCATATTTAAAATTTGCTTTCCGCCATCAATTAGCATAGGGCCAGCTTCAATAGCATATGAAATCTCATCCCATTTAAAAGGATTGTTTTCTGGTTCTAATAATTGAATATCTAAAGGCATGCCTTCTTTGAACATCGCGTCAGAGAAAATTTCAGAAGGAACAGATAACGTGATACCTACGGAAATAGCAGGAACAGATTCACCCGCTTTCGTTTTAATAATTTGTTTTACAGTATTTCCTGCAATTCTGATAATAAAATTTCCATTTCCTTTAAAGGTTTCTTCGGAATAAGATAAATCGTAAAAGCAAGCTTCGGAATCGCTATGCTTGTTATAGTTATTCGAACTGAAAATAATGTTTTTTTGCTTGCCTTTTACAATTAAACCAGCTTCACAGTTTACTTTCCTGATATCAACATCGCCATTTTTATAAATAATAAATGCAGGTTTATTAAATAGTGGCGGACAAAACACCTTATTGTTCATAATCAATAAACCTAAAGGAGAACCAATATAGGTTTCTGGTAGGCCAAGTTTGCCTACTAACTCAGGATTTAAAATATAACCACCATTCCAAGCGAGTTCTATTTTATTATTATTTTTGCTTTTTTGTTTATATTCCTTGATTAGAGCAGGTACATTCTTAGGTTCTTTATTTGCAATGTGTGCCGCAAATTTCCATTTATATTTTTTGGTGTCAATTTCTGCTAATACACCACTCCATGGTAAACCATCGCTATAAACCCCTCCAGCGAAAGAAGATTTTACTTTTTCAACGGTTTTCGTTTCTTTAAGACCTTCTTTTATCTGTTCAAGAAGTTTAACAATTGGCGTTCCGTTTTCTATGGCATCAGCAGAAATTATTTTGAGTAGCTCTTTTTCTCCAATAGTATTTTTCAGTGCGTTAAAATCATCACTCTTTAGAGCTAGATCGAAATCTTTTGCTGTTTGAATTGGAGTAGGGTATGCTAAAGTGGTTCGAACAGCTGCTGGTACAAATTGAATAAAACCACTATCTTTTGGTATACCCATAATTTTGGCAGTCATTTCATATAAAACCTTACCAATGTGGAAGTGATCAATTTCTATAATATCAGTCATCATAGCAGAATATTCACCATTGGTTATTAAAAAACCATTTGCTTCTTTGATATCTCTTAAAATTTTGATGGCTTTTGGTCCCATTTGCGGAAAATGTACACCTTCCGACCATTGTTTTGTTTCAACTATTTGAACAACGCCTGCTTTATATAGTAAACCCAACTCTGGTTCTTTACCACTTTCTAAATATTCTTTAATGTTGGCACTAGAGAACCACTTGGTTATTCTCGGCTCATGAATAAATATGTATATCTTTTCTAGAGAATCTACGCTACTTTGTAGCACTTCTTCTGTAAGTTCTTCTTCTATAGTTAATTTTAATTGAGCACGAATGGGCTGCAAAACAAAATACTCTAACTCATGTTTAATGTATCGTCCCGGGAAGTATCCTTTTGGAACATTCTTCTTTAAATTGGTGGTTAATATTTTTCGATCATCAATACCTAAGTATTTACTGTTGGTTAATTGAAAAAGAGCCAATTCCCAATCTGCAAAAAACTGTGGAGCCAAAGTTAAATCGGCTAAATGCTGAGGTTTAAAAATATCATTATAAATCATATTCACTAAACCTGTTACTTCTTGATAGGTAAAAGCCTGATATGCGAAAGATTTTTTATTTCTATGTCTATACGTTAATGCATGATCATGTCTCGTTGAAATTTCACCATCTACATATTTAAAAATATCATCAATAGCATTGTAGTATTTATGGATCTGTTGCAAATTTGTGTTTACTAAATCAGGAATATCGTTTTCCATCATTCTGGCATAACGCATTACTTTTCCTTTTACAAGCTGCTCTTCAACTCTAAAAAAGCTAGGGTCTATTAAAGATTTCAAATACAGCATAAAAGATAAACGGCCATATCCTGGTAAATAATGTCTTGTTTTTTTATTCAGGATAGCATTTAAATCTTCATTTTCAAAATCAACCGATTTTTTATACTCCTTTAATAAGGTAACAACTTGCGTATTATCTTCACTACCTAAGGCATCAAGTTGTAAACACATGCGCTCAATAATATATCGCATGTTTTTTTCTAAAGATTCTATGCTGTAGCGTTTGTTAATCACGCTTCGGTTATGTGTAACATCTACCATTCGGTTTTGAGGATAAAACACATGATCACATATTTTTTCGGCTAGTAATTTAGGGACTTTAGAACCTTTAAACTCTAAAACGTTTAAACGTAGAGATTCATCTAAGTGTCTGCCAATAACCTGGTCGTAAACTTCTCTTGGTTCATACTGTCTACAAAATATAGGTGTGCCGCAGGCTGCGGCTTCTATAATAGGTAAGCCACGTCCTTCGGTTTGGCTTGGTAATAAAATTAGAGAAGCAACATCGTATAGTTGTTCAATATTTAAAGGTTTCTTATATTTTTTCTTAAACTCGTTTTTATCAAATTCACTAAATAGAAAGCCGAGTAATACACGAGATTTATATTCCTTTGGAAGTTCCTTAAGGAAATTTGTAAAATCTCCTTTTAAATCGCGATAGTAATTTTGCTGGCCATGAGGAATAGGACCAGAAACTATGAGTGATAATTTTAACTGCGGATTAGTAGAAAATTTCTCAGCAAATGAGTCGTAAGAAAACAAACGTTTAATAAGCTTAAAGTTAAGCTCAATAGATTTTCTGCTAATTACTCGTGTAGGTTGTAGAAATACGATGTTGTTGTTTACAAAATCGAAATTTTTAATAGTTTTATGTCCTAAAAGTATTGGTTTTAGCGAGCGTTCACTGTCTTTATGGTGCGCAGCAGTATGTACGGTAATGGTGTCTTTTTCATTAGCAAAAATGGTAGATACTTGCATAAACGCTTTTATAATATCACGTTTACTCATTTGGTGCATTTTGGTATCTACAGCAGTCCCGAGTAAGGCTACATTTGCTGGGTTATGACCATTAATATTAATAAGATGCTCTTGCTGCATTTTATTAATATTCACATTCATCCAAGAACGACTTTCCCATGGGTAAACCATTTCTATAACAGAGAAAAATTCGCCAATATGTGCATTATGAAAAAAGAAATCTCTCGGGCCTTTTTTTAAGCCTTTCTTTGCAATGTCTTCCTTTCTATTACCGCCTTCCCAATAAAAGTCATGATTGTTGTTTATTACAGGAATACCTAAATATTCCGAAATTAAAACTGTGGCAAGTGCCAGTGAAACATTTCCTGGGTTGGAGCAAACATTAATGAGATACAACAGCGAAATATCGTTTTCCTCAATGTAGCTACCCAGTTTTTCGACTAAAACTAAAACCTCTTTCCAAAATTTCCCAATAAGTGCATTGTAAGCTTCACTGCCACGTTCCATTTTTATATTAAAGAAGTCTTCGTATAGCGGCCAAGCATCAAAGGCTTCCATTTCTGGAATTACTTTTTTAAAAGCACTACTTGGGATTAGCTCATCTGCTTCATCCTTTATATCTCCAGCAATAAAGTGGATGGGTATATCGGGATAAATATTTTTAAAGATTTTGGCATATTTTTCCGTTTCTACCGTAATACCATCTATGGTAAAGTAAAAGGTAAGAAACGCAACACCACCTTTTTCAATTTCAGCATCGAAAGTAGAAGCCTTTCCTTTAAAGGCCGATGCTAAATTTTGTTCTTTAAATTTATCAATAAATAAACCGAGGTCAAACCAAGTATTTATTTTTTCATTTCTTAATGTATTTAATATGTTAGGTATTTTCGCTGTTTTATTATTAATCATTATTTGTTTTTAAAATTTAAATAGACTGCTTAATTTCTCTTCTAGTACATCATAAGAAAAATACTTTTTTCCTATCTCAAAGTTATATTCACCAATTTCTAGACAACGTTGTGGGTTGTATATAATGTTAGACATCTGTTGCACGCTTTCTGCAGTTAGGTTGCCATCTTCAATCATTACGGTTTCAAAACCTTTATTACCAATATCTTGCATGTAAACCGGTTTGTAGTTATTGACAAAAATTGGTTTTTTGGCAAGTACAGTTTCTACAAAAGCATTCCCAAAACCTTCGTAGGTACTAAAATAAGTTGCAGCTCTACCGTGGGCATAAACGTCCGATAGGTCTTTATGATCTAAAACCTTATCTGCAGCAAATATTATTTGACTCGATAAATTAAGTTGATGTATCTGGTCTATTAATTCATTATAATATTCCTTATTTTCATCATCATTATTATTACCAGTAATAACAAGTTTTAGCTTTTTATCATCTAGTTTATCAATTAAAGAAATGGCAGTCTCAATACCCTTACGTCTCACAATACGGGTAACTTGCAAAAGGGCAATTTCATCTTCGGTAATACCTAAGTCTTTAAGGAAAAACTGATTTTCTGGAGTTGGCACACCGTAAATGCGATTAAAATCCATAACATTCGGTACCAAAGTAGCGTCTATGTCAAATCTGTTTTTAAACGTTTCTACACCAAACGTATTAATAACGGCATGTTTTACGTCAGGTAATAACAACGGAAAATTATCATCTACATATTGGTTAATTTCCGGATGAGCCGATACATAGCGCTCACCACGTTCCCAGTGAAAATCATGATCATGAGTTACAATAGGCAGGCCTGTAGTTTTAATCAGTTTTTTAATGGCAACACCCATAGAGAGGTGGCAGGGTAGTGCCGATGCGTTTTCAGAAAGTAAAACCTCAATCTTTTTGTCACCCACCCATTTAACCATGGCATCATGAATCATGTTCGAAGCACTCTCAACATGTTCCAACAATGGTCCAGGATCTTTATCCGGTTCATAAAAAGCTTTGCGTTGTCCCCATTCAGCCTCTACCGAAAAAAAAGATAAAGCAGGAAACAAGTAATCATGGTCGTAATCCATAGTCCACGACTCAAATTCTCCAGACATAATAAACACCTCATGTCCCAATTTTTTTAATACATCAATCCATTTCTCAGTTTCTAGCGCAACACCGTCCACGCCGCCAATTCTACCAATAATAATACCTATTCGCATGTTCTATAAATAAAGGTTCGTATCCTTTAAATATAGACTATAGCTCAAAAAATTAAAAGGTTTTCAGGCAGAGCCTTGTTTAAATTATCACTTCAAAAATTTAAGCTACCATAAATTATGTGTTTTTAAATTTAAACCTCTAATCTGGGTAAATTGATAATTGAATATTTTGAGTTTGTCATAAAATGTTGTGTTTTAATCATCTTTTTGTGCGTTTTCGTAATTAAAATTTAAGTTTTAAAGAAAAACTGTAAAAAAAGAATAAATTGGTTGAGTTAGGTTGTTGTTTGGGCGTTACTCTAGCTATACCTTCTAGTGGTATAGCTAGAGTCGGGCTTTCACTACTCGCTTTTTTGTGTTGCATAGACGTAACCACACAAAAAGAGCTCAAACATGCCGTTCAATCCCTAACGCAGTGCTAGTTTGCAGAATCACTTTTTAAACCAAAATATAGTTTTAGTTTACAAAGCGTATAATGTTATGTATATAGGTGTAAACTAAAATTAGGGGAGAAGTACTATCGAATCATTAGATACCTATTATATATAGGTAGACATAAAAAGAGAAACAATAAAATAGTTATACCTATATATAAGGTAGTAAATAATATCAAAACTAAAATAAACACATGTCTCTATATATAAGGATGAATTAAGTCATCATTATTGTTTACCTGAAATTTAAAAAAATGAGAACCCTTTTAGTTTTAACTAACCTTAAAAAACAAACAAAAAATACAGTAACACATCAAAAACCATAATTATAAAACTAAATAAATGGTTGAAATGAGTGTATCACCATATAAAGCGATGTTATATCACTGTCAATTGTATTAAAAAAAGAGACAGTTAAATTAAATTTACCCTAAAATATGATATAAACAGAGTAGCGTAAACGCGTTAATTAACAATAACGATAAATACAAGCGTAATATCAAAAGAAAGTTGTTATGTAAATCGCTGGTAAACATTTGGTTAAAATAAACTTCAAAAATACTTCATAAAAAAGGTTGTCAGAACCAAAAAGGGATCTATATTTGCACCCCGCTAAAAAAGGTAAAACTTTAAAGGCGTAACGTTCATAAACAAGTTGATTGATTAAGATTTTAAAAGCGGTAAAAAACTTTTAAAAAAAGAGTCAAAAAAACATTGTGAGTTTCAGAAAAGGTTGTAAGTTTGCAGCCGCTAAAAACGGCAACGTAGTTAGCTAGAAAGTTCATAAGTATATTGTTTGGTAAT
>NZ_JBAKAN010000008.1:0-102045 GCF_038154905.1 Algibacter sp. TI.3.09
TAATAAGCTACTAAAACAAGCTTTTGCTATTGCAAAATCGGGTTTAATATTTGACAAGGAATATAAAAGTACGCTAGTGAAAAATTAATAAGATTTTACTTGTTTTTTAGCACAGTACTTTGTTGTGGTGTCGTTTTTTTATTTTTAATTCAGTTCCGATTTCAGGTTTTGATTTCTGTTTTTTCTTTTCAGCTTTTATTAAATACATATAAACACCATTCTTTCGTTTATCTAATTCTTTATCTACTACTATTTTCCTTTCCGATTGAGTTTTGAAAACGCTATCCACGTGCATCGATTCAATTTCGCATTCAAAATACTTTTCGGATTTATCTAAAATTAAAATTCCGTGATGAACTCTTTTTTTTACAATCCAAGTTTCGTCAGTATTTGAGTCAATTATTTGAGTATTCGGTGGAATTCCGTTTTCATAATGTTGCAATTCTGTCAAAAGTCCGAGTCCAGTAATATTGAAACATTCAAATATTTTTACAAAATTCCGTTCCATATCTTCTTTAATTTCAATCTTTTGAGTTAGTTGAGTAAATGCACCACAACGGTCTTGTGTATGGTTCAGTTTCGTTGGCTAGGACTAAGTTAGTAAACAAAAACGAACCAGAGGAAATTCCGAAGGAATTTCCAAGTAGGCGATAATCAAAGCAATTGATTATACATGTTGTTGTAGTACGTTTTTCTTTCAGTCAAATATATGTTCTTCATAGTCTTTCCACCATTTTTCTATATCAACTTTAGGATTTCTACAGATGTACAATGGTATTCCGTTTTCTTCACCAATGGCATATTTATGAGTTATCACTTTTACTAATTCTATATTCTCAAAAACATATTCTACAGATGGTTTTTCATTTCCCAAACTTATCCAAACAGTTGCCTCTTTATTATCAAAACCCCATTGCCAAAAACTTCCGTGTCTGCTAATTGGATTTGGAAGATTATACTTTTTTCCTAATATTTTCAGAGCTCCTGCCTCTCCATAATTTTCTGCCCAAAGGACACAGTTCTCTTTCTCTTTAGGTGTCAATGTTTTATAGACACTATCCACTAATTTCACTTGTTCTTCCCATCCAAACATATCGGCATAATCTCCAGTTAGCTCTATTCGCCCATTTTCTTGTTTTAAATCGGCATATTCAACATACTTTTCAATTGGTAAAATTGGTGTAAGTTCAGGAATAAAATAAATTGATGGAATTAAAACAATGGTTGCAACTACATAAATTAAAATTGGCTTTTTCTTAAGTAATGATTCTAATACGACTGAACCACTTGCAAATAAAACTGGATAAATAGCAAACACATAATAGGCTTTTGAATTTAAGAGCCACATTGTACTAAAAATAATAATAGTTGCTATTCCAATTACGCGATACTTTTTTAGTTTACCCCAAACCAAAAGTGATATTAATCCAAAAATGCTGACAATTAAAGTAAAGGGAAAGTTTAACTGTTCTATACCAAAGTCCATTGGATTTGTGTCATTTAGTTGGTTTTCGTTTAAAGCCTGTAAATGTTTTAAAAGAGGAAAGTCATTTTGCGTTTGCCAGATAATATTTGGCAGAAAAATAATTAGTGAAATAGACGCAGAAATGTACAGCCATTTATTTTTATAAATAGTTCCTTTTTCGTAGAAAAATAGACCAATAAAAAGCCCAAAAGCCCAGATTAGTATTGTGTACTTGTTCATTAAACCTAATCCTAAAGTAATTCCCAATAAAATTAGAAACTTTTTGTTCTGTGAGTTTATAAACTTGATTATGAAATAAAATCCTAATGTCCAGAATAATTGGTCGAATGCAACAGGTTGGAATAAAGTATGATTTCGGTAAAAGGGTAGAAATGCTAGGATACATATTCCAGATAGTAAAATAGCCTTTGATTTTCCGCCAAGTTCTTTTGCTATTAAACAACATAGGATTAGAATTCCAATACCTGCTAATGTTGGAAAAAACCTAACTCCTAAAAGTGAATAATCAAAAAACCAATAAGATAATTTTCCGAGAAGAGCAATAAAAGGGGGGAATTCCATAAATCCCCAATCAAAATGTTCACTTACTGATAAATGAAGTAATTCATCACGATGGAAGCCATAATTCCGATTTCCAAACCATTGAATTAATAGTTTGATAATGGATAAAACTAGAATTATTGGTAAATATTTTTTCATTGATTGATGATGATTTCAAATGTACTACAACTACGGTATAAGATTAATTCCATTCAACCTTTATTCAATTGAATTACCACATACTTTTCAATTTCTTTTTGCTTAAAGTTAAACCAAGACACTCTCAACTCTGAAGCTTCAATTAAATACTTGAAGTTCTGAAAAGGTTTTTTGTTGCGTAAGGTATGTTCTAGTTCTTGCTGCAAAGCGTTTTCAGGGAGTTGCTGTACAAATGATTCCATTATTTTAAAGGAATCGGAACCTTCTAAGGGATTGATTTTGATAAAATCATCTCCAGTGGGTGGTTTAAATTCATCATCATCGAAATCATCAAAACCATCCATAAAACTGGGAATGGCTATAATTTCTTTAGTTTTGATATTATAAAAACAGGTGCAGCCGCAGTCTAAATCTTCAGCTATATTCTTTATAATAGATTGATCTACGGCTCCCATTTTTTTAAATTTTATAAGTTTGTTTAATCTAGTTTTAAGCGCTCATCGCGATTAGCAAGTTCCCAAGCAGTGTAAAATACAAGTCTCGCACGAGTTTCTAATAAATCGTATCTAATTTTATCTGGAGTATCACTTGGTTTATGGTAATCGGCATGCGTACCATTAAAATAAAATATTACAGGAATATTGTTTTTAGCAAAGTTGTAATGATCCGATCTGTAATAGAAACGATTCGGGTCGTTTTCATCATTATAAGTGTAATCGAAATCTATTTTAGTGTATTGTTTATTTATAGATTCTGAGATTTCGTGTAATTCTTTACTCAATTTATCTGCACCAATTAAATAAAGGTAGTTCTCGTTGTTTTCGTGTTTAGGATCTACACGTCCAATCATATCAATATTTAAATTAGCTACAGTGTTTGCTAAAGGAAAAACAGGATCTTCGTCTGCATAATAACGTGAGCCATATAGTCCAATTTCTTCACCTGTAACGTGTAAAAACAGAATAGAACGCTTTGGTCCAAAACCTTTATCGGCAGCTTGTTTAAAAGCTTCAGCAATTTCCATTACGGCAACCGTTCCAGAACCATCATCATCGGCTCCGTTGTTAATATCTCCATTTTTTGAGATTCCAATATGATCTAAATGTGCCGAAACAATAATAATTTCATCTGGCTTTTCCGATCCTTTTATATAAGCTAATACATTTTCTGAAGCTTTGGTATCGCCTTTAAAAAATGAAGCAGGAATTTCTTGAAAGTAATCGCCTTCTGCAATAGGCGAAGGAATACCGTTTGCTACGTAACCTTGCTTAATAAACTCAATGGCTTTTTTTTGGCCTGGTTCGCCTGTTTTTCTACCTTCAAAATCATCAGAGGCATAGGTGTAAAGCATGTCTTTTAATTCTGCAGCTGTAATTGTTTTAGCGTAAGTTTCGGCGTTAGCAGTGGTTTTAGATTTGTTTTGAGAACTACTGCAAGCCATTAATGTAAAGGCCACTAAGCATAGTGGAAGGTGATTTTTCATAAGAGATAGAATTTATCTGCTAAGATATTACAAAATTAAAAATGAACACAGCCCAAGCTAAATAATTTAACTTGGGCTGTAGTTGTGCTTTCTATTTTAAGGAAAAGCTTAATATGAAAAGAGTTATTTGTTAGAATTCAATATCTTCTAAATCCGATTCGTCTATTTCTATGTTCTCATCAAAGCTTTCTAAATCGGCTTCGTTAATTTCTAAAGCTTCTGGTTCAACCTCCAATGCTGGAGCTTCTATTTCCAATTCTTGTGCGTCAATTTCTAATTCCGAGGTATCAAATTCTAAATCAGCATCATCAATTTCTAGATCTTCTATTTCTAAGTCTTCCAAATCGTCTAAAGCAGCTTCTTCAGATTCCATTTCTTTAGCATCAATAAACTCTGTGTTCGCAATTTCGGTTGCTGTAAAAACAGATTTATAAGTTACAATAGCTAAAGCGGCAATGGTTAAGAAAAACGAAAACTGAATGGTTTTTTTAATTTCGCCTGTTTTTTTAGATAAGTAAAAAGCGATTAAACCAAAAATAAGCGCTGCTACCGCTGGAATAATGGCTAAGTTAGAAATTGGTAATACCGAAAAAATGATTGCAAAAACAGATGCTATTACGGCGAGTATGGTGAAAATCTTTTTCATGAGTTTGTGTTTTTATTCAATAAAGGGAGTTATAAAGTTAGTCATTAAAAAAACGGGTTTAGTTTTTTAAACCAGAAGCCGATTTTATTTTTAACTCACCATTTCCAACAGGAATTTTAAACTTTCCGTAAACCGGAATTTTATTTTCATCGGCTGTTAACCATAAAAAGTTACTAGAGCCTTGTAGGCCGCTAGAGCTATCTGCACCAATAGATAGTTTGTAGCATTCCTTAGTACCAATGGCTGTAGAAATGGTTTCTTTACCCAAATAGGTTACTTTACCGTTAAATTCTTTTCTATCGAAAATAATATTTAAGCTCTTGCTACTGCCTTTGCTCATGCTAGCATAATCAAACAAACGAATATAATATAAAGCCGAAACAATATCTTTTGTCCCTTTGTTTATAGAAACTGTTTTGTTTTCTACGTAATTATTCTTTTTGGTTTGCACCGTTTTAACCGTATTGGTTTTATGGCTAAAGGTGTATTTCATGGCTTTGTAATAACCGCCTTCATTAATATCACGCTTGTATAAATAAGGTGTTAATGTTTTTGGACTTACATAACTTTCGTATAAATCTCTAATTTTAAAAAAGTTATCCCATTTGCTATAGGTTAAAGCTGTAACTTTTAAACGCATTAGTGTGGCTTTAGAAGTGTTCACTTTTGCTGTAGACATGGTAACTTGGGCGATATCGTTTAGAATACCAGACATGTTGTAAGAGGCCGTGTAAACTAATTTTTCATCTGGGGCAATGGCATTATTTTGTGCCTGTAAGGCAACCGAAAAAAATAAAGCTATAAGTAGGGTAAAACGCATCATATATGTGTTTGGTTTTATGTTATAACGTGGCATTAATCATTTATTGTGCCAAAAATACAACATGAAAAATATTCTAGAGCATTTAATTTATAAATAATTAATGGTAGTCTATGTAACAAATTAAAGAGCTCGGCGTCATATTAATACATCAATCAAAATATATCAAAACCATGAGAAACGATAAACAATTATTAGTTATTACACATTTAAGTCAGTTAATATCTTTAGTAACCGGCTTTGGTAGTTTATTGTTGCCATTAATTTTATGGCTAGCCAATAGAGGGCGAGTAAATCAAATGGATATCCATGGAAAAAGCATTATCAACTTCCAGTTAAGTCTTATTGTTTGGTTTATCATCTGCGTACCATTAATACTGTTCTTTGGCTTAGGTTTACTAGGTTTTGCAGCATTAGGACTTCTTTCAATTATTTTACCAATAGTAAATGCATTAAGAGCAAGTCGTGGTGAAAATCCAACGTATCCATTAACATTCAATATTATCTCTTAATTTTATTAGTTATTTAATTCGAGATCTTTTAAAACGTTCACTGTTTAAGTGAACGTTTTTTTTGTTTTAAGTTTTAATTATAGCTTGGTTTTACTGCTAAAAATCTATGTATGGCACAGTTTAGATGTTGCGGGTGTTAAAGTTTTATAATCTTTGAAACTTCATTTAAAATATGTTGTAAATTTCGACCGGAAATAGATGTAATGATATCTTAATGTAATCCAATTTTTAAATTTTAACAGAATTTAACTAAGGGTAATGACGTGTTTTCTGGTCATTATAGCACATGTAGTTTTTGTAGCTTAAAAATAGTACGGTATAAAACGAGGTAAATGGTTTAATATTGATGCTTTTTTGAAAGAAATACAAAAACTAGAGACTATTACATAATTAATAATAAATTTGAGGAATGAAGAACGTAATTTTATTTTTAGCACTAATATCCTTTTTATTTGGGCAAGCTCAGGTTTTAGAGCCTGTTAAATGGGAAACTTCTGTTGAAAAATTGTCTGATACCGAATATCAATTAATTTCCAAAGCAACTATAGACGATGGATGGCATTTGTATTCTCAAACGGTACCTCAAGATGGTCCCATACCAACAACGTTTACTTATGATGATAGCGAAGGACAATTCAAAATAATAGGAAATACTTTTGAAGAAGAAGGCCATACTATCGACGACCCTGTTTTTCAAATGGAAATTAAATTCTTTGAAAAAACAGCAACATTTAAGCAAAAAGTAAAAGTTGCCGAAGGTGTTTCTACAATAAATGCTTTTGTGGAATTTATGGTTTGCGACGATTCTCGTTGTTTGCCTCCAACAGAAGTCGATTTAAATTTTATAATTTCAGAAAATGCAGCTGCTAAAACCGCAGAGAACGTTCAGAATAATGCTATTAAATCTACCGAGTCTAGTTCTAAGCAAGGACTTTGGGGTATCTTTTTTATAGCTTTTCTATCAGGGTTTGCAGCCTTGTTAACGCCCTGCGTTTTCCCAATGATTCCTATGACGGTGAGTTTCTTCACTAAACAAAGTAAAAATAAGGCCGTTGGAATTAAAAACGCCATTATCTATGGTATCTGTATTATTGTAATTTACGTTTTACTTGGTACTGCCGTAACCGGTATTTTTGGTGCCGATGCTTTAAACGCATTAGCTACCAACGTATGGTTTAATATTATCTTCTTTATATTATTAGTGGTGTTTGCAACGTCGTTTTTAGGAGCGTTCGAAATTATGTTACCGAATTCTTGGGCGAATAAAGTAGATTCGCAAGCCGATCGTGGCGGACTAATAGGTATATTCTTTATGGCTTTAGCTTTAGCTATCGTGTCGTTCTCTTGTACGGGACCCATTGTTGGAACCTTGTTAGTAGAAGCAGCATCTAAAGGTGGTTTAGCGCCAATAGTTGGTATGTTCGGGTTCTCGTTAGCCATTGCATTACCTTTTGCTTTATTTGCAGCATTTCCAGGGTGGTTAAATTCTTTACCAAAATCCGGTGGTTGGTTAAACACCGTAAAAGTGGTTTTAGGGTTTTTGGAGTTGGCTTTAGCCTTTAAATTTTTATCGCAAGCCGATTTAGTAATGCAAGGTCATTTATTAGAGCGCGAAGTATTTATAGCAATTTGGATTGCCATTTTTGGAACATTAGCCTTATATCTTTTCGGAAAAATTCAATTACCACACGATTCGCCATTGCCACACATTTCAGTTGGTAGGTTGAGTTTAGGTTTAGTGGTTTTAACTTTTACTATTTACATGATTCCAGGGCTTTGGGGTGCACCATTAAATTTAATAAGTGCTTTTCCACCACCACAAGATTATAGCGAATCGCCATACGGTGTTGGCTATACAAGATCGGGTAACGGATCTGCGGCTCTTAACGATCATGGAGATTTGCCAGAAGGAGCACATTTATTAGCTCCACACGATATTTTAGCTTTTAATGATTATGATACCGGTTTGGCTTATGCTAAAAAAGTAGGGAAACCAGTAATGATAGATTTTACAGGTTGGGCTTGTGTAAATTGCCGAAAAATGGAACAAAACGTTTGGCCTAAACCAGAAGTTTTAAACATTTTAAAAAACGATGTGGTATTAATATCCTTGTATGTTGATGATAAACGTCCGTTGGAAGCTGGAGATGTGGTTGATTCAAAATTAAAACCCGGCAAAAAATTAAAGTACATTGGCCAGAAATGGAGCGAACTACAAACTATAAAATACAAAGCCAATACACAGCCTTTTTACGTGTTAATGGATCATAATGAAGACAATTTATTAGATCCGGTAAGTTATACTCCAAATGTAGAAGATTATCATAACTGGCTAGAAACAGGAATTTCAAAATTTAAAAAATAACATATGAAGAATTTTATTTACGTATTATTAATAGGTTTAGTATTTACAGCATGTAAAGAAGAAGCGCCAAAAAATTATGTTACATTTTCCGGAACAATTTCAAATCAAAATTCCGATTCTTTATTAGTAAGAAGCCGTACGGTTTCAAAAATTATTCAGGTGAAACCCGATGGAACATTCTCGGATACTTTAAAAGTAGAGCCTGGTGTGTTCTTAGTTTATGATGGAGCAGAACAAGCACGTGTATATTTAAAAAATGGTTACGATTTAAAGATGAAGTTAGATACTAAAGCTTTCGATGAAACCATTAAATTTGAAGGAACAGGAGCAGAGGCTAGTAATTATTTAGCTGAAAAAGCATTGCTTATGGAAGAGGTTTTTGATATTGAAACTTGGTTTGAGTTAGATGAAGCTGCCTTTAATGAAAAAGTAAAAGAAAGTAACAAAACGTTTAAAGATTTACTTGATAAAGCAGGAGATTTAGATTCGTTATTTGTAGTAAGTGAGCAAAACGATGCGATAAGTTTAGAAAAACAATTGCATAGCATGTATAAGCAAAAACAAGGCTTAATGAGTTTAAACGGTAAGGAGTCTCCTAAATTTGTGGATTACGAAAACTACAATGGAGGCAACACATCTTTAGACGATTTAAAAGGAAAATATGTTTATATCGATTTATGGGCAACGTGGTGTGGCCCTTGTTTAGCAGAGATTCCATCGTTAAAAGCTGTTGAAAAAGAATATCATGGTAAAAATATTGAGTTTGTAAGCATTTCTGTAGATGATGAAAAAGCACACAGCAAATGGCGTACTATGATTGAAGAAAAAGAATTAGGCGGTGTGCAGTTATTTGCTAAAGACGATCGTTCTTTTGTAACGGCTTATAATGTAACTGGTATTCCAAGGTTTATATTAATCGATCCACAAGGTAACGTTGTTAAGGCCGATGCGCCAAGACCATCGAACCCACAATTAAAAGCGCTGTTTAATTCTTTAGATATATAAATTTCTAGAGTTTAAAATATTTCAATCTAAATCATTTTAATTTTCAGCAATGGGTGTCTTAAAAAGTGTTTTCAAAACCAAAGATCAACACAGTAATTTAGAAGCATATTTTGAGCAATTTAGAAATAATGTTGTTGGTGTCGATTTGCATTTTGATTCTCCTTACGGTAAGAAAAAAATAATTTATGCCGATTGGACAGCAAGCGGACGATTATACCGACCTATTGAAGAAAAATTATTAAATGATATTGGGCCTTTTGTGGCCAACACACATACCGAAACCTCTATAGCAGGTAGCGTAATGACGCATGCTTATCACGATGCTAGAGCTATCATAAAAAAACATGTTAATGCCTCTAAAGACGATGTTTTGATTACGGTTGGAACAGGAATGACGGGTGCTATCAATAAGTTTCAGCGTATTTTAGGTATTAAATTAAACGAGAATTTAAAGGATAGTACGGAAGTTCCAGAAGAAAAACGACCAATAATTTTTGTGTCGCATATGGAGCATCATTCCAATCAAACTTCATGGTTAGAGACTATTGCTCGTGTAAAAGTAATTCCTTCTAATGCCAACGGTTTACCATGTTTAGAGGGCTTAAAGAGGTTGTTGGTAGAATATAGCCATGTTCCCGTAAAAATTGCAGCTATTACAGGCTGTTCTAATGTTACAGGTATACGAACTCCGTATTATGATGTTGCTAAAATTATGCATCAAAACAATGGGCTATGCTTTGTAGATTTTGCATGTTCGGCACCTTATGTTGATATTGATATGCATCCCGAAGATGAGGAACAATATCTAGATGCCATTACCTTTTCTCCTCATAAATTTCTGGGTGGCCCAGGAACTTCCGGAGTATTGATTTTCAATAAAAAACTTTATAAAAACTTAGTGCCAGATAATCCTGGTGGAGGAACGGTGAGTTATACTAATCCTTGGGGCGATCATGATTATATTGACGATATAGAAACGCGAGAAGATGGAGGAACTCCTGGCTTTTTGCAAACCATAAAAATTGCTTTTTCTATTCAGTTGAAGGAAAAAATGGGGGTTCAAAATATTTTGGATCGCGAGCATGAACTCAATGCTATAATTTTCGATAAACTTTCTTCTATAGAAAACCTGAAAATTCTTGCGCCAGAACATACCGATAGGCTAGGGGTGTTTTCTTTTTATATTGAAAAGGCACACTATAATTTAATTGTAAAACTTTTAAATGATCGCTTTGGTGTACAAACTAGAGGAGGTTGCTCTTGTGCCGGAACTTATGGGCATTATTTATTAAATGTAGATGAAAGCACATCAAAATCTATAGAAGTAAAAATTTTGGAAGGCTGTTTAATGGAACGTCCAGGTTGGATTAGAATGTCTATCCATCCAACCTTAACAAACGCTGAGGTTATTTTTATTTGTGATGCTATTGATCAGGTTTCGAAAAACCATGAGGCTTGGAGTAAAGATTATGATTATAACGCCATTAAAAATGAGTTTATTCATAAAGCAAATCCAAATACTGAAAAAGCAATTATCGAAAATTGGTTTTAAAATTTTAGTTATTTCAAATCAGCATCTGTTCTAAATGGATAAGCAGGTAAATTAGCACCATTAACTAAGTTTACATCTGGTTTTCCTGCGAAAGCATACCTGATAAATTCAGGATTGTTAATCCCTTTATTTTGAAGAATAACCGTTTCACCTTCTATTTTAGCGTCTGCCATTTTCCAGTTTAAAGATTCGTCTGCAATCCAAAAACCTTCAGGTGCTTTTCTATTGTTGGTTTTTAAACCTTTACTGTTTTTAAAATGAACTATTAAGCTATTGTTTTCTATTTCAACTTGATCCAAAACAGGGCCTTCTGCAACTATATTTTGATTTAATGTATGTTTAGCGGCTGAAAGTGCTAAACGTTGCCCAATAGGAAATTTATCAGTAGGATGTATATTGGTTTCACTACCTAAATCTATGGTGTTTGTAACACTTGTATTAGCTAATTCTAAAACTTTTAATTGAGATTCGCGCATCCATGCCCAAGATTCTGCAGTAGGGCTTTTAGAGTCAATATTTGGATTAGCATGTGTCCCTTTTCCATAACCAGGCAACATTACTACAGCGAAGTGCATGTTATTGTTTTGCCATGTTTTTCTGTAATTCTGAATCCAAAGTTTTAAAATATCGCCATACTCTTTCATGCCGGCAACCTTATGAAACCAATTGGCTTCGGTAACTTCTGGTACACCCGAAATATAACGTGTGTTACGCTCACCTTGATACCAAACGAGTCCACGACATGCGTAAGGCGCTAGAGGCTTCATCATAGCATTATATACCACATTAGGTTGGCGTCTCATAAAAATATCTTCTTTTATGTTCCAGCCTTTTGGTGAGTTTATAGCCTTGTTAAGTCTGTTTTGAGTTACTGTATCTTTATCAAAATCGTCCATTATGGTTTTGAAATACGGTAATTCTGCGGTCATACTTCTTGGCATCCAGGCTTCTAGAGAAGAACTTCCCCAAGACGATAAAATAATACCAACAGGCACATCACCAATACTTTCTAAAAAGTAAGCAAAACCGAAAGCAACAGCGCTACTCGGGTTGGTTACTTCCCATGTTCCGGTAACGTCATCTTGTTCTTCTAGTGATACTATATTTTTTACCTGAAAGGTTCTAATATTTTTTGTAAACGGAATAAGTGATTTTATTTCAGGAACATTATTCACATTAAACTGCATGTTAGATTGGCCTGAGCAAATCCATACTTCTCCAACTAAAATGTTAGATATAGTCACTTTAGAATCACCAGAGATTACTAAGTCTCTGGCTATTTTAGATGCTTTTAATGGATCTAGTTTTAACATCCATTTTCCGTTATTATCAGCTTTTGTTTTCTGTTTTTGGTTAGCAAAAGTCACCGTGATTTTTGAGTTAGGTTTTGCTGTACCCCAAACAGGAACTGGAATGTCGCGTTGTAAAACCATACCGTCTGAAAATAAGCTAGCAGGTTTTAACTCTTGCGAAAAGCTTATTGTAAATTGAAAAAATGCTAATAATAAAAAAGGAATAAATAGATGTTTCTTTAATTTCATAAGATGCTTAGTAAGCTATGTTTATATGATGTGTTCCGCTTTCAAGTGTTAAAAATAAAGATTTTTCTTTTACTTTTTTGTTATCTAAAGAAACCTTTTTTAAGTTTTTAGGAAGTGTGAATTCTGCCGTCATATTTTCCGGAATCGTCACGGTATAAACATCATTTTTGTTAGATTCTTGTTTGTATTCAGCTAAAATAAAACCTTGTTTGGTAGGCACTTTAATAGACGTAAAAGTTAAGCCAGCTAATTGTGGATTAATGTCAGCAACTTTAAAACCAGCTGTTTTTGGTTTAATACCCCACATGTATCTCGTAATAGCATTAAGCGGTGCAGTTCCCCAAGCGTGATTCCAATCGGCATTGGGTTTGTATTTTACATCCCAAGCTTCCAAAGTCATTGTAGAGCCTACCTGTATCATGTTCCACCAGTTTCTATCACCTTCAGTGTTTGATATTAAACTTGATGCGTATTCCGCCTCGTTATTTTTGTATAAACCTTCCAATAAATATTGAGCACCATAAACGCTACAAGCCATACCACGAGATTTTACAAACTCAGCAACTGTTGCTACGTGTTCTTCTGGTACTAAATCGAAAGCCAATGGTAACATGTTGGCGTGCAAAGCCGAGTGTGTAGAGCCTTCACCGTCGATATAATAACCTTTTTCAGCATCGAATAGTTTGCTGTTTATAGTTGCTTTTACAAGTTTGGCTTTCTTCTTATAGAATTCAGCATCTTCAGTTTTATTAAGTACGGTTGCAATTTCAGTCATTAATTTTAAATTATAATAGTAAAACGCATTTACAGCAGTATTTACATCTACAATTTCGTAACCATCGCGTTCACCTTCTGGTGTTGCAAGTTTCCAACCGGTATCTTTTTGTGCAGGTGGCCAATCTATAATATCTTTAAGCTTATCATTTGCTTTTTTGAAACCTAATTTCGACATTAAATCTTTGGTTAGGTTGGGCGATTTAGAGCTTATTAAACCATCGGCACGTTCTAAATCCATTAAAGTTTTAAGCTTTAAATTCTCGTAGTTTTGTTTAAGTGGCTCAATATCTCCTGTGTACATGTAATCGGCATGAAACATAAGTACAGTGTGTAACAACCATTCGGTTGGCCAAGTAGGATTGTCTATAAAATAAGCATTTGTGCGGCGCGCCATAGAATACTCGTTATCCACGCTATAATGACTTAGTTGATTGATATAAGCATCGGCCTCGTAAGGAATGCGCTCCCGATCTCCATCAACGTAATACCCGGTAAAGCTTGTAGCTTTTATGGTATGTTTACAAAGTTCCCAAATAGAATCCATAATAGGGTCTGATGAAGAGAAAGCGCTGGCATCATCATTAAATTTAAAATGAAGTGCTTTTTGCATGATTTCAATAGACTCAATAGGAACTTTTAGATTTTCAATTTCGCAATAACGAAACGGAATAATGGCTCCAATATCTTCTGGTAACATAATTGCAGCGCCTGTTGTATTTCTTTTATACGCTTGTATTTCTGGAGTTATAGCTTGGTTTGCTACTAATGTGTTTAACTTCGAGGATCTGTAGCGAATGTTTTTTCCGGGATCTCTATCAATATGAAATTCGCCATCTAACTTTTCACCTAAATGAATAATTAAAGAATCGTTTTGACTCACGTTTGATGTAATCTCTACATTCCCAAAAAAGGCCTTTCCGAAGTCAATAAAATAGTGAGAATCACTGATTTTAATAATCTGTTGTGGTTCGATTAAAGAGGTCTCTAAATCGAGATCCTTAGTAGAAGTTTGAGCGCCTAAGCTTGAAAAAGCCACTAGGGTAAATAGACATAATATATATTTATTCATAAAATTTAAAGCCTTTAAATTCATCTTGTTTAATAATGCTGTTGGTGTACATTGCTTCTAAGCCCATTTGAACAGAGATAGCTGTATTAGCACCGGTTTTAATATCGGAAATAGGTTTGCTGTTGTTTGTAATACTATCTTTAAAATCGATTAAAGCTTGTAAACTAGGCTCTTTATGGTCTACAGTAATAGGAATCCCTAATCCTTTTTCCCATTTTACAGTGGCGCCAGATACGCCATCTACAATACCTAATTCTTTTTTCTTACCACCTTCTGGGAAAAACCATGCTTTGGTGTAGCTTAAAATAATGGTGCCTTTATCGCCCATTACTTTTATTTGGTAACCATCTTTAGCATTGCTGGTAAGGCAAGTAAATTTAGCTTTTACACCGCTTGGGTAATTGTATATTAAATGAATATTATCGTAAGTTTCTCTACCATCTTTATAGTAATCTATACCACCGGTACCCATAACTTGGTTTGGTGTTTCACCTAAAACCCAGTTTGCGAAATCTATTTGATGCGAGCAAAGCTCGGCTACTAAACCACCAGAAAACTCGCGATACATACGCCAGTTAATTTGTTTTTCTAATTCAGGACTTGGTACAGGGCGTCTCCAGTTTCCGTGTCGGTTCCATTGGCATTCAAAAGCTGAAATTTTTCCTATTTTACCTGCTTTTATTAAATCTACAACATGGGTGTAAAGTCTAGAACTGTGGTATTGATGTCCAGTTTGAAATACGTGATTGGATTGATCGACTTTATTTACCAAATCTTGAATGCCTCCAAAACCTTTGGCCATAGTTTTCTCACAATACACATGTTTGCCAGCATCTAAAGCATCCATAGCAATTTTGGAATGTGTGCTAAATGGAGTAGAAACCAAAATAGCATCAATATCTTTGTTATCTAAAAGTTTACGATAATCGGTGTAACCCTTAGCTGTTCCTTTTGCTGCTTTTAAACCATTTTCTAATCTAAAAGGCAAGGTGTCACAGCAGCCAAGGATATTAAAATTCTTGATAGAATTAATGTTAGCCGAAAGACCAGTGCCTCGATCTCCGGTGCCAATAATCCCTATGTTTAAGGTGTCGTTTGCGTGTTTAAAATCAAATACATTGGTCATGGCTGCGGCCGAAGTAGTAACTGCAGCAGAAGCCATTGCTCCTTTGATTATAAAATCTCTTCTTTTCATTTCAATATTTTTTAAATTCCTGTTTCCACAGAAACGGTAATTTAAGCAGAAACCTCGAGACATGAATCCCGAGGTTTTATTTTTTTAATTAAACTGGTTTAATATCCCAACCTGGTTCGTAAGTTCTAGACCAAAGTTTCATAGCTTCTCTATTATAAATACGTCCGGTAGTTTCATCAACTTCAAAAGCATCATCAATTCTATGTGCAATATTTGCGTAGTGCGTTAACATCTGGCTAATAGCGCCTTGCTCTATAGGTGATGTTAATGGGGCTTTACCTCTAATAGCATCAAAAAAGTTAACCGTATGTGCTTTAGAAAGTTGTCCGCCACCACCTAGTGCGTTTCCATCTTCTATACCTGTTACTATATTGTTTTTTTGCTCTTTTCCTTTAATATCAAATAGTTTATAACCATCACGATCTATAAAAGCAGAACCGTTAGAACCGTAAACTAGTGTACCACGACCTGCTCCGTATTTGTCGTAACCATTTCTACTGCGGCCATCCCATTGGATAGAACGATTGCCAGCGAAACGAAATGTAGCTTCCATAGTATCGTACATTTCCCAACCATCATCTTTATAATGGAATTTACCAGATTTTACATCTACATGCTCTGGGTACTTAACATCTAGTGCCCAACGTGCAATATCTAGTTCGTGTGTGGCATTATTTCCCATTTCTGCAGTTCCATAATCCCAACCGTACCAATGCCAGTTGTAGTTCCACGTATCATCTGTATACTCTCTTCTTGGAGCTGGACCTTGAAATAAATCCCAGTCTAAACCTTCTGGCGGAGCCGTTTTTTTCTGATGAGGTACTGGCCCACGTTTACTTGTGTAAAAAGCAATGGCATTGTACACATCGCCAATAACACCTTCGTGAATGGCTTTTATGACTTCTTGTGATTGTGAAGACGAACGTTGTTGGTTCCCCATTTGCACAATTTTATTATATTTTTGCTGATAAGCAACAAGTAACTCACCCTCTTTTGGGTTGTGACTACAAGGCTTTTCTAAGTAAACATCTTTACCTGCTTGCATAGCCATACAAGCACCAGGTGCGTGCCAGTGATCTGGAGTGGCCATAAAAACAGCATCTACATCTTTATCATTTAAGATTTTACGGATGTCGTTTTCTAATTTAGGTGTTTTACCTAGTTTTTTAGATACTTCAATGGCTGCTTTATCACGTTGGCTTTTCATGACGTCGCATAAATAGCTCAACTCAATATTATTATTTTTATCTGCAATGGCAGACATGTATGCACCATAGCGACGACCTAAACCTTGTATCGCTACATTGATACGGTCGTTAGAACCAATGATTTTTGAATAACTTTTTGCCGACATGGCATTTATACTGTTAGAGGCCAATGTTACTCCAACGGCACCTAAAGCTGTTTTTTTTAAGAAATCTCTTCTATTAGAACTCATAATGTTTTGTTGTGGTGGTTTAAATTTAGTTGATAGGACGAATTTTTACATTTTTAAAGGATACTAAATCTCCGTGATCTTGAAGTAATATTTCTCCTTTATCTAACTCTCCAAAATTAGGCCATTTGGCATATTTACTTTCCGATACTAACTTTTTGTAGTCATCGCTTTTTCTTTCGTATTCTAAAACCTTTGTTCCGTTTAACCAATGTTCTACGTGGTTGTTTTTAGAAATAATATATGCTGTATTCCATTCGCCAATTGCGTGAATAGGTTTGTTTACGTCTGCTTGAATTAAATCGTATAAAGAACTTACGGTTCTACTACCATCATGATTGCCTAATTTAGCATCAGGATGTAAAGCATCGTCTAAAATTTGATATTCTAAACCAATTGAAGAACCTGCTCCTTTATTCATGTTAGTGTCTACATAATATTTAATACCACTGTTTGCACCAGGTGTTAATTTAAAATCTACTGTTAATTCAAAATCACCAAATTGTTCTGTGGTTACAATATCGCCACCAGCATTAGATTCGGCTCCTCCAGAAGATAATACACTTAAAACGCCATCTTCAATTTGCCAACCATTTTTAGGGAATTCTTCAAGTTTTGCACCGCGCCATCCGTTAGTAGTTTTTCCATCCCAAAGTAATTTCCATCCTTTTTTCTTTTCATCTATAGTTAGTTTGTTTTTAGTAACAATAGGTTCTAGAGAAGATTTTTTAGAATACTCACTAAGGTTATCAGTTAATATTTTAATGTTTTTCCAAACAATTTCTGTGCCTTCCTTTTTATCAGCATGAATTCCATGTACTTGTAAGCAAATAAATCCGCTTGCTGTTTTATCATCTATTAAATAAGATGCAGGAACATCGTTTATCCATGTTTTTAAAGTATCACCAATAGCTTCAATACGGTAGTGATTCCAGTCGTTTTGTTTGAAAGCTTTTTGAGCTTCAGGGTTGTTTTCCATAGTGTTTAACCAGCCACGACGAGACTCGTCGTAAATACCAGCACTCCAAGCTCTTTTAGATGGGTCGATTTCAACTTGATAACCGTGAACACGTCCGTCTCTATAAGTAGGTATGCTATTACTTCTAATTTGAATACCCGAATTCATTGTAGAATCTACTTTGTAATCTAATTCTAGAATAAAATCTCCATACATTTTATCTGAAGTTAAAAAAGAATTTGGTGTGTTGTGTACCGTAGTTCCAACAATAGATTGGTCCCGAACGGTGTATACTGCTGTACCTCCTAATTGATGCCATCCATTAAGGGTTTCTCCATCAAATAAGGGTTGCCAAGGTGTGGTGTCTGTTGGCGTTTCTTTACAACTAAATAATACAGATACTATAGCAACAAGAAATACTTTGCTATAAAAAAGGGTCTTTTTCATTTTAATTAAGCTTGGTTATTATTCTACTAAGATACCTTTTTTTCATTAATGTTAAATGGACACTTTATTCAGTCTAATGGACGTATTAATCATATTAAAACATGTTTTGTCTCCCGTATATATTGGGATTTTTAAGTTTTAACTTCTTTTTTATTTGATGATTGTATCCATAATTTGGATCAATAAGTCCATCTATTAACAAATGTTTAACTATAAATTAGCGGTATAACTAATACTAAATAATAATATGGAAAAACTAAAACTCTTATTAGTAACCTTATTGATAGGTTATGCGAGTGCCTCTTGGTCGCAATCAAAAGTGTCAGGCGTAGTAACCGATGGTCAAAATGTGCCTATTCCGGGAGTGAACGTCATTATAAAAGGAACATCGAATGGAGCCGCCACAGATTTCGATGGGAATTATCAACTTAATGCGAAAAGTGGAGATGTAATTACTTTCTCTTTTATAGGGTTTGTAACTAAAGAACTTACATATAAAGGACAAGGAACATTAAATGTGAAGTTAGAAGAAGACGCCGCTCAACTTGATGAAGTAGTTGTTATTGGGTATGGTTCTGTGAAACGTACCGATTTAACAGGTGCGGTTGAGTCTTTAGATACTAAAGCGCTTACAGAACAAAAGAAAACAGATATTGGTCAGGCCATGCAAGGTAGAATTGCGGGTGTAGATGTTAGAACTTTAAGTAACAAGCCTGGAGCTCCATTATCTATTGATATTAGAGGGAATACGGTAATTAAAAATACCGATGGGGGTCGTGATGGTGTTAGTGATAGTGCTGCAGACGATTTATCTAAGCCTTTATATGTAGTAGATGGTATCTTTTTCGATGATATCAATATTTTAAATCCTGCCGATATTCAACAAATGGATGTTTTAAAGGATGCTTCTGCAACAGCAATATATGGTGCAAGAGGTGCTAATGGTGTTGTGATTATTACAACTAAAAACGGTATTGAAGGAAAAACAGTATTTACTTACGAGGCTACTTTAGGTGTTCGTTCTGCAACTAATGTACCTGATATGTATAATGGTGATGAGTATGTAGATTTTGTTGATAAAGCATTAAGAAGTACTGCTTGGAAAGGTCTTTTTCAAAATGGAAATGTTCCTACAGTAGAAGATTATAATAATGTTGCTGTAGATTTAAGTAGAGAATTAAGAACTACCAATGAAGAAGCAAGTAATGCTGCAAATGGTAGATATACAGATTGGGCTGGAGATTACCGTCATGCGGGAATACAAACAAGTCATAATTTAGGTATGTCTGGTGGTGAAAATGGTTTAACTTATAGTGGTTCTATAGGATATTTAAGTGATGAAGGTGTTGTAGGTATAGAAGGTTACGATCGTTACAACTTAAGTGCGTCTATAACTAAAAAAGTATCTGATCAATTTACAGCAGGTGTAAAAGCATATTTAGCTTTATCTGAAAGAGAAGAAGGAAGTAGAGAATTATTTAGAAGTACATTGCGTTTAGCGCCAACAGTTAATTCTTTCGATCCTGATGGAAATGTAATTTTGTTTCCAGACGATCAAGATGGACGTTTTACCAATCCTTATTACGATGCGCAAGGTGCTTGGAAAACGAATACGAAGTCTTTAGATGTAATTGCTAATGTATTTTTAAATTACGCACCAACAGAATGGTTAAGTTTTAAAACACAATTTGCTCCAAATATTAAGAATACTAGATTTGGTGAATATAGAGGTCTGTATACAAAAGCTGCAAGAAATGAACCAGCTAGAATACAATCTCATTATGATTCTTCTTTTAAAACATCTTATACATGGGATAATATTGTAAATTTTGATTTCGACATAACAGAAACTCAAAACTTAAAAGCAACATTAATTTCTTCTGTATACTACAATCAATTAGAGTGGAGTAATATTGAAACACGAGATTTTGATACCGATTCTTACTCATTTTATAATACAGCAGCAGGATTAGATGTTAGAGATTACGATACTAACTATAGAAAAGAAACTTTATCATCATTTGCAGGTCGTTTAAATTATAGCATTGCTGACAAGTATTTATTTACTTTCACGGGACGTTATGATGGGTCTTCAAAATTAGCAGTTAACAATAAATGGGCATTTTTCCCATCGGCAGCATTTGCATGGAAAGCGAGTGATGAAGATTTTTTACAAGACGTAGATTGGTTAAGTAATTTAAAAATGCGTTTAAGTTATGGTGAATCTGGTAATGATAGTCCAGTTAGTTCGTATAGCTCATTAGCCTTTTTATCTGGCTCAGATTATGTGTTTGGAGATACGCATACCAATGGTGTTGGCGTAGCAGGTTTACCTAACTATGAATTAACATGGGAGCGTTCTAAAGAGGTGAATATAGGTTTAAATTTTGGTGTTCTACAAAACAGAATAACTTTAGGTTTAGAATTATATAGAAAGAAAACGATAGATGCTATCTTGGATAAAACATTGTCTAACATAACAGGATATTCAACTGCAACAGGGAATTATGGTTCAGTAGAAAATAAAGGTATCGAGATTACTTTAAACACTGTGAATGTGAAAACAGAAGATTTTAAATGGTCTACAAGTATCAATTTTGCAAAAAATAAAAACCAGATTCTTGAGTTAGATGGTGATCTAGATAAAGAAACTTACGGAACACATGGTGTGTTAGAAGTAGGGCAACCTGTAGATGCTATTTATAGCTACCAAGTAGATGGTATTTGGCAATTAGACGAAGCAGCAGCAGCTGCCGTTTATGGTGCTTTTCCTGGTCAATATAGATATAGAGATGTTGATAATAGCGGTACTATTGGTGCTGAAGATAAAATGGTTTTAGGTCAAGTATCTCCAGACTGGATTGGAGGTATGACGAACACCTTTACTTATAAAAACTTAGACTTATCTGTACAGGTTTATACAAGACAAGGTTCTTTCGGTCACTCAGAGTTTTACTCTCACTTTGCACCGTATAATGGTGATGATGCTACATTTAACAAAATAAAATTAGATTATTGGACTCCTAATAATACAGATGCTAAGTATCCTGCACCAGAATATGGTCACCCAGGAGAATGGTATTACGAAGATTTAAGTTTTGTTAAAATCGGTAATATCGGTTTAGGCTATCAGTTTACTGATGATGTTTTAGAAAAATTAAGAATGTCTAGTTTAAGATTAACTTTAGATATACAAAACCCATTTGTATTCACAGATTATAAAGGTCCAGATCCTGAAACAGGATTACAGAATTCTTATAATTCAGGTTATTTAACAAAAACGATATTATTCGGACTTAAGTTATCTTACTAATTTAAAATTTTATTAAAGATGAAAACAATAAAAAATATAAAATACTTTGCACTTGTATTAGGTGGATCGCTTTTGCTTAGTGGTTGTAACGACTTTATAGAAGAAGATATATACACACAAATAACAAGTGAGAACTTTATTGATGAAAGTACAGCAGATCAATTTATAGTAGGGCTTTATACTTCTACAAGATCAGTTTATCAAAATTATGGTTATAAATTTGAAGGAACCGATATTTTTACAACTCAAGGAGAAATTTTTTCGACTTCAAGTACCAATGATTATGTTGGTTTTAACGCGCCGCAAACAAATGGTGTTTGGAGTGCAAACTACGATGTGATTTCTAAAGCTAATACGGCTATTAATCGATATGAAACTCAAATAAATTGGAGTGATGCTAAATTAGGTGAAAAAGCTTATGGTATAGCTCAAGCAAGAGCTTTAAGAGCGTTAGCCTTCTTTAATTTGGCGCAACAATATGGTGGAGTTGTTTTAGATTTAGATGAGCCACAAAGTATTCGTAACAATTATACAAGATCGACAGAGCAAGAAACTTACACTTTAATCATTGAAGAGTTAGAAGCTTCAATACCAGATTTACTTGATAGCCCAGAGACAGGACGTTTTTCTAAAAGAGCGGCACAACATGTTTTATCAGAAGTATATTTAACGCGTGCATATTCAGATTTTAGTGAAAGCACAGATTTTCAAACAGCTGCCGATTTAGCAGTTGCAGCTATTGGTTCTTACGATATTAGAAGTCAGTCTTTTGAAGATGTGTTTGCTTATGATAATCAAGTAAATGATGAGATCCTTTTTGCAGGACAATGGAGTGATACAGGTATTTCAGAAGATAGTAATAATAACAAGCATTCTCTTTTTATGTATCAAGTGTTCGATTTGCCAGGAGTAAGTCGTGCAAATCCTTATGGTACAAAGGGTAACAGTTTAATGCCAACACCATATTTTTATTCTTTATTTGAGGATAATGATAGTAGAGAAAATGTAACAATCCATAGAACTATTATGGCCGATGAGGCAAGTGGACTTGCAGATGACATTATTAATCCTGGTGATACTTTAGTTTATTTTCCAAAAAACACGCTAGATATAGACGAGCTTAAAGATCGTTTAGACCGTTACTGGGTATATCAACCAGATCAGTATTTATTTGGAGTTCCTGCAGATATTGATGGTGTAAACTATAAGTATTCTTTAAATCCTTCATTTATCAATTTCCCAATCATGAAAAAGTTTGATGATGAAATTTTTGCAGCAGAAACTAGTGGAGCTAGAGATACATTCATTTTTAGAATTGCAGAAACACATCTTATAGCAGCCGAAGCCTTTTTAGGTGCCGGAAATACAACGCAAGCTTTATTTCATTTAAATAGGGTAAGGGAGCGTGCTACAGGTGTTGCAGACCATTACACAACAGTAGATTTAGATAATATTTTAGTAGAGCGCGCTTTAGAATTAATTGGTGAGTCTAATAGATGGGCAGTACTAAAACGTATGGGTAAATTAGAAGAGAAACTTGCTAATAACCCGCATTATTTTAATCACGGAACTTTCGATGCTTCAAAACATTTATTACGTCCAATTCCAATTAAGGAAATAGAGATTTCTCCAGAAACAATGACTCAAAACCCAAATTATTAATTAATAGCAAATTAAAAGATTTAGTTGTTTTAAGTTAGTTTATATAGGCAGGCGAGAATATGTCTGCCTATATTTTTATTAATTAAGAGCCATTTCATTTTGGTAAATAGAAACTGTTAAATACGTTTACTCTAAATTATAGATACAATCAATTTTGAAGCCCATTTTAAATATGAAAAAAAATTACATTTTAAGTATTCTATTAATAGTTGTTTTATGCTTTTCATGTACACAAACAGTAGATAAATCGTTCTATTTAGTGGTTGGCGATAATGTATCCAAAGTAGAATTAAACACTATAAATGATTTAAAAACAGATTTACAAAAAGTAATTACTTCCGAAGTTAAAATTGTTTCAGAAAAAGAAGCTTTTCCAGAAAACGGCACAGTTTTCATTCTAGGAACACCAACTTCAAATGCGTTAATCCAAGAATTAGCCATTCAAAAAAACATTAATTTGTCCATTGAAATACCCGGAAGTCGCGGTGGGATTTGGGCAAAAGTAAATCACAAAAATTATAAAAACACGATTGTAATTGGAGGCTCAGACGTGCAAGGCTTGCAGTATGCCATTTACGATTATTCAAAAGACGTTTTAGGTATAGATCCTTTAGAATATTGGACAGGTAAAACAGCGAGTAAAATAGATAACGAAGCCATCTTTAACTTCACAGCAAAAACTATAGCACCACCAAAAGTTCCCGTTTTAGCCTATTTTGAAAACGATGTGGACGAGCTAGCAAATTACCGAGGTAAATTACTAGAGTACGATTGGGAAACTTATACTGAATTAATAGATGCCTTAGTGCGCATGCGCTACAACGCCATACAGTTATTCGATATGTTGGGACGACCAGAATTCTATGTTCGTCCAGAGTACAAAAAACTAAAACCAGATTATCAAGTCGATATTAATTTTATAGATAAAATGATCGATTATGCCCAATTAAAAGGCATGAAAGTGGCTATAGATTTTGAGTTAGGCTACCAAATTCATCCTATGTCGGCAGATAAAGCCGATTGTTGGAAAACTTATAAAGATGATTGGATAAGTGCTTGGCGTTACTATTTAGAGAAAACACCACTGGCGAAAACCGATATTTTTATTCTGCGTCCGCGTCATCAAGTTTGGGATTGGAAATACGAGAGTACTTGTGGCGAGAGTAAAATAGATGTATTTAATGAAGTTTATGTTGAATTCGGAAAATTAATAGACGAATATAAACCTAATGCTTCAAAAGTTTTGGTGTGTTATTCTGATGGGATGGAAATGTGGAACGAAGGTTTTAGACCACCAACAAACTGGACGGTACTTTGGTCCGATCATGGTTTTGGCGATTTCGAACATCTACCAAATACAACCGATAATTATGAGTTTGGGACTTACATGCATGCAGGATATTGGTTAAACCATACGGTTCATAATCCATACCCAAACAAGGTCGAAACGATAATGAAGGAGATGTTTGAAACATATAATGCTGATAAATTTTGTTTGGTAAACGGACAAAATTTCAGACCCTTTTTATTAAATCTAGAGGCTTATAGCGCTATGTGTAATAATCCAGAAACGTTTAACGGAGATGAATTTTACAAGAGCTGGACATCTAGATATTTTTCAGAAAGCGTATCAAATCACGCTATAGCTTCCATGAAATATTTGCATGAAGCGCAAGAAGGGCGTAAAGGTTATGTAGAGCATTTATGGGAAATTCGCGAAGCGGTTTCATATTTATCAAACGCACCAATTAGAAGGCCAGGGAAAACGCCAATTCCTTTCGATTATAACCGGGTTATAGGTGATTATGAAACTACGGAACATGTTGCTAAAAACGTACAAAAAGCCTTAACGGAAGCAGAGCAAGGTTATCAAATTGAAGCGACCGATTTCTATCATGCTTATATTTTGTTACCTGTACAATTGTATAATGATTTAATTGCTTTTGAAACTACGCTTCATAGTATGACAAAACTTAAAAACCAGTTCGAAGAATCTAAAAATGTAACGTTTTTAAATGAAGCTAAAGCATTGCTTCCTTCAGCTAAAAAACAATTAGAAACTATTTACAAGCGCAGAGCATCAGGCGATTTAGATGATAAATGGAAAGATTGGTACGCTATAAAAAATAGAAGACAAAACAATGGTTTTCCTACTAACGATATGTTATCGGCTATTGAAGAAAACTTAAATAAAATTACGCCTTAAAAACCTATAATAATGAAGTTATACCCCCTCCTTAAGAACAGATTTTACATTTTAAGTGTTGTATGTGTTGCCATGTTTTCTTGTAAACAAGAGGCAAATCAGGATTTAAAAACAAATACGGAATCTACTGTAGACTATACCGCAAAAGTATACCCGTTATTAGATACCGAAAATTCACGTTGGTTTTTCTTCTCGTCGGCTAATCGCCCATTTGGGATGGTTAATTTAAGTCCAGATACACAAATTGGAGGTGCTTGGGGTAGTGGCTATCGTTTTAAAACAGATACTATTAAAGGGTTTAGCCATATACATGCTTGGCAAATGTCTGGTATTTCTGTTATGCCAGTTACTGTTTCCGAAGAGAATAAAAGTAATATTTTTAAAGATTTTTATTCAAAATTCAGTCATGATAAAGAGCAAATAACACCTGGTTTTCATAGCCTAGAATTGGAGCGCTACCAAATAGAAACTAAACTTACAAGTACAAAACGCGTGGGTTTACATCAATTTACGTTTCCTGAAAATAAAAATGCAGCCGTTCTTTTTAATTTGAATACCATTTTGGGACCTTGTGAAAATTCGAATGGGGTTTTAGAACAAAATAATAAAAACGAACTTTCGGGGCATTTGGTTATGGAACCAACACATCGCCGACCAAAACCGTTAACGGTTTATTTTAAAGTGAAGTTGAATACTGAAATTGAAGCTTTAGAAAAAGATGAAGAAACGGGTAATTACCTCGTCAGTTTAAAAGAAGATAAAAAGAGCGTTTTAATGAAGGTTGGTATATCGTACACTTCCGTGGAAAATGCAAATCTTAATATAAATGAAGAATTACCAAATTGGGATTTCGACCAAATTGTAAATGATTCTAAGAGTGAATGGAATGAGTTACTTGGGCGAATTGATGTAAAAGGAAATACAGAACAAGCACAAAGGCGTTTTTATACCGATTTATGGCACGCACTGCAAGGCCGTAGAATTATAAATGATGCTAATGGTGCATATCCTGATAATACGGGAGCGGCATTTAGAATTGGTCAATTACCGCTAGATGAAAATGGTAAACCGAAATTTAATCATTTTAATTCCGATTCATTTTGGGGTGCGCAATGGACAATAAATACACTTTGGGGAATTGCTTATCCTGAAATCATGGCCGATTTTGCACATTCATTAATGCAATATTATAAAGATGGTGGTTTAGTACCACGTGGGCCTTCTGGAGGAAATTACACTTACGTGATGACGGGAGCATCTTCTACACCATTTATGGTAAGTGCTATTCAAAAAGGAATAATTACAGAAGATTTAGAAGGTATTTATCAGGCTTTAAAAAAGAACCACATGCTTAATGGTATTATGGGGAAAGCCGGTTACGAGCATGATACAAGCTTAGGTGGCGGTTTAAAATATTATATTGAAAATGGCTATGTGCCTTACCCAATTCCAGATGGTATTTTTGGAGGTCATCAAGATGGAGCAAGCATGACCATGGAGTATGCGTATCAAGATTGGACTTTAGCGCAGTTGGCTAAAAAGTTAAACCATAATGACGATTATAATTATTTTATAAAACGATCTAACAATTATAAAAATGTGTTTGATGCTGAATCAACTTGGATGCGTCCTAAAAACTTAGCAGGTGTATGGAAAGAAGATTTCGATCCTTACCAAGCCGAAAATGGTTTTATAGAGTCTAATGGAGCGCAATCTACATGGTTTGTACCTCACGATTTAGAAGGTTTAGCAACATTAATGGGCGGAAATGATAGGGCAGTTGAAAAACTTAATCAACAATTTAAAACAGCCCAAGAAATTGGATTTACAGCAGGAAATTCGCATTCACAAGAATTACACCCAGAGTATAGTAGAATTCCTGTAAACTATGGTAATCAACCATCTATGCAAACGGCTTTTGTATTTAATAAATTAGGGCGAAACGATTTGTCTCAATATTGGTCTCGTGCCGTTATTAATAAAGCTTTTGCAGGCTTGTCTCCATCTACTGGTTTTAATGGTGATGAAGATCAAGGGTTAATGGGAAGTCTTTCAGTTCTTATGAAAATTGGATTATTTCAAATGAATGGAGGAACAGAAACCAACCCAGAATATCAAATAGGAAGTCCTATATTCGATGAGGTTACTATCAAATTAAATCCAGATTATTATTCAAATAAATCATTCAGCATAAAAGCGCATAATAATAGCGAAGCCAATGTTTATGTTAGTAAAGTGAATTTGAATAATAAGCCAATTGAAAATTATAGTATTTCTCATCAAGATCTATTAAACGGTGGCGAATTAATTTTAGAAATGTCTAACGTTTCTAAATAATAATATTTATAATTATGAAGTTGAAATTTTCTATACTACTCATTTTACTAACAACGTTTTCAGCCTTTTCACAACTTAAAAACAAGCCCGAACTTAATGAAGATTTCATGGATATGGGCTTCGGTATATTTGTGCATTGGAGCATGGATTCTCAATTGGGGAGTGTTATTAGTCATTCGTTGGTTGGGGCTTCAGACGATTATGTAAATAAATATTTTAACGAACTTCCTAAAACATTTTATCCCAATAAATTTGATGCTGAAGAATGGGCACGTCTGTTTAAAGTAGCAGGAGCCGAGTATGTTGTTTTTACAGCAAAACACCATAATGGTTTTTGTATGTGGGATACTAAAACTACCGATTTCAATATTATGAATACGCCTTACGGAAAGGATATTGTTGGGGAATTGGTAAAAGCGTTGCGTAAATTCGATTTAAAAGTGGGGATCTATTTTTCTCCAGAAGATTTCAGTTTTATCCATAAACAAGGGCATTTAATTTCTAGAAAAGGCCCAATGACACAAGTAACGGCTAACAAAGAACTTTTTGAATACGATAAAACTCAAGTTAAAGAGATTATTGATAATTACGGACCTATAGATGTTATGTTTTTCGATGCCTTTCAGGCGAAGCCTATGGCGCAATATGTTCATGAAATTGCACCAGATATTGTAGTTACTCGTGGTGAGATGAATACACCAGAACAAAAAATTCCAGGTGGCGCCATGCCGGGACCATGGGAAACTTGTATGACGATGGGTACGCAATGGCAATACAAACCTACAAATGAAGATTATAAAGATGGCTCTGAATTAATAGAAAAACTGATTGAAATCCGAGCAAAAGGCGGTAACTTTCTAATGAATATTGGTCCGAAACCTAACGGAGAAATTCCGATAGAGCAAGAAGAGCGTTTGCGCGAAATTGCGTTATGGATGTATGTAAATGAAGAAGGCGTTAAAAATGTTAGAACCGTGCCAACCATTGTAAAAGATGGCGATATGTGGTTTACAAAAGGTAAAGAGGATAGCACTGCTTATGTTTTTATCACAGGGCAAGAAAACTGGTTTAAAGGCTTTAGACGAAACTTTCTTTTGAAAAACATGCGGTCAACTAAAAATACCACAATTTCGGTGCTTGGACAAAGTGATTTAGTGGTGGAATATTGGCCAGAAAACACGCCAACGTCGCGATTTATTCAGCATGAAGATTTACTCGAAATATCTATAAGTAGAGCACAAAGGCTTTACAACGATAAAATTTGGCCAAACCCGGTGGTGGTGAAGTTAACCAACGTAGAATTTATTACTAAGTAAGTATTTATTGTTAGAAAATATCCAAATTATCATAAAATGAAGCAGAGCCCATTCCGAAGAAATTTTTATTACAGTGTAGGTTTTTTACTTGTTTTTATAACGAATGCCTTCGCACAATCATCCGATAAAATGGATTGGTGGAAAGATGCCAAATTTGGTATGTTTATGCATTGGGGATTGTATTCTCAAACCGCAGGGTACTGGAAAGGGCATGTGGCAAAAGGAAATGAGCATTTCATGATTCATGAAAAAATATCTTTAAAAGAATATGCGACTATAGCTGATGATTTTAATCCGGTTAATTACGATGCCGAAAAATGGGTGCTTACTGCTAAAGCGGCAGGTATGAAGTATATTATTATCACCTCAAAACATCACGATGGTTTTGCTATGTTCGATTCACCATCCAACGATTATAATATAAAAACAAAAACACCATACGCCAAAGACCCTATGACGGAACTCGTTGCGGCTTGCCATAAACACGACATGAAATTCGGGTTTTATTACTCATTGGGTCGCGATTGGGAAGATCCAGATGTGGCTACCGATTGGCCTTTTAAAGGTGGTAGAAGTAATCTAGTAGATTATCCAGATGAAGATATTAAAGTCTATAGCCGTTATTTTGAAAGAAAGGTGAAACCGCAAATAAAAGAGTTGCTTACCCAATATGGTAAAATTGATGTGATTTGGTTTGATACACCAGAATTAATTAGCCCAGAAGAAAGTAAAGAATTACGAGAACTGATTCTTGAACTTCAGCCGGAATGTATTATAAATAGCCGAATTAAACATGGTTTTGGGGATTATAAAGTGACAGAGCAAGAAATTGTTGATGGCCTGGAAGTAGAACCTTGGGAAGCTTGTATTACCATGGGGAAAAACTGGGGGTATATTGAATATGATACCATTTATAAATCTTCAGAATTAATGACGCGTCAGTTCTTAGAAATAGTAAGTAAAGGCGGGAATTTATTATTGAATAACGGACCAACTGCAAAAGGAGAAATTACAGATTTAGCTCAAGAACGCTTGGCAGAAATGGGAGGGTGGATTAAGCAAAATTCAGAAGGAATCTACGGTTCTAAACCCTGGAAAGTGCAAGGAGAACGTCTTGTTGATACACCAAAAGAGAACGGAAAGGTTAAGTTTTCCGAAGAAAAAAACACGATGAAAGATAACGAACACGATGGCACATCGAAAGTTATTTTTCCAGAGGTTAGGTTTACTTCAAAAGACGGAGCTGTTTATGCTTACGTGTGCAGTGTTACCGATAAGGACGTTGTTATCAAAGCATTGGCTTTAGGGAACGGCGATAAGATAAAATTGATAACACGATTAAATACTACCGATAAAGTAAAATGGAAGCAAACTAAAACAGGATTAAGCATTAAAATGCCGGTTTATACTGCTGCTGAAATTCCTATTACAGGATTTAAAATTGAGTTAAAATAATAAACATCCATATAATTTCATTTTTCAAATGGTATTAAAAAGAGTTATAATATTTGTTTTGTCTGTTATGCCTATTCTAGGTTTTGGCCAAACTAAATATACGTTTCAAAATCAAGACTTACCTATTGAAACGCGTGTTCAAGATTTGTTGGAACAATTAACTGTTGAAGAAAAAATATCGATGCTGGTGTCTACCGCAGAAGCGATTCCACGTTTAGATGTCGAAAAATATTATCACGGTAACGAAGCTTTACATGGTGTTGTAAAAGGCGGGCGCTTTACAGTGTTTCCGCAAGCTGTAGCTTTAGCAGCGACTTGGAATTCCGATTTAATTTATAACGTGTCTTCAGCTATTTCAGATGAAGCCCGAGCAAAATGGAACTTTTATAACCAAGGTAAAGATCAAAAAAATGTATACAGCGATTTACTTACCTTTTGGTCGCCTACTATCAATATGGCGCGAGATCCGCGGTGGGGAAGAACTCCAGAAACGTACGGTGAAGATCCTTATTTAACTAGTGAAATAGGGGTTGCTTTTGTAAAAGGGTTGCAGGGAAATGACGAGAACTATTTAAAAGTAGTGTCTACTCCCAAACATTTTGTAGCCAATAATCAAGAAGATAATCGGTTTGCTTACAATGCTAATATTTCTGAAAGAGCACTGCGAGAGTATTATTTCCCAGCTTACAAAGCAGCTGTTCAAGAAGGCAATGCACAATCTATAATGAGTGCTTACAACGCTATTAATGGCGTGCCAAGTACTGCAAATAATTGGTTGCTAAATACGGTTTTAAGAGATGAATGGGGTTTTAAAGGTTATGTGGTAAGCGATTGTGGAGCACCGACGTATTTAGTGAAATCGCATAAATATGTAGATACTAAAGAACTCGCAGCAAAAGCAGCAATAGAAGCTGGTTTAGACCTAGAATGCGGGAATGATATTTATGCAAAATATTTACTTTCGGCTTATAAAAAAGGTTTAGTTTCCGAAGAAAATATAAATAAAGCAACGGCTAGAGTCTTAACCGCACGTTTTAAATTAGGGATTTTCGATAGTACAGAAAACAATCCCTATACCAAAATTTCACCAGATGTTATTGGTTCAAATAAGCATCAAGATTTAGCTTTAGAGGCGTCAAGAGAATCTATGGTGCTTCTTAAAAATGAGAATAACATTTTGCCTTTAGATGTAAATGCTATTAAAAAAATAGCAGTGGTTGGTTTCAATGCCAATCAGGTTGTTTTTGGCGATTATAGTGGCTTGCCGGTTATTAAACCTATATCTCCGTTGGAAGGGATAATGGAAAAGGTTGGTAATAAAGCTGAAGTTACGTATGTGAAATGGAAAACCGCCGCTAGAAATTTAAACCTTATTGAAGCTGAAAATTTACGCAATGATGATAATGATGAAGCTGGCTTGTTTGGAGAATATTATGATGATAAATTCCTAGAAGGTACGCCGCAAACTCGCGTAGATAAGGTGGTTAATTTCGACCCTGTAAACAATCCGCCAGATCCGTATACCAATTACAGACATAAATCAATAAGATGGACGGGCTACATAACGCCTAACTTTTCGGGAACTTACAAAATAGGTGTTAATTCAGATGATGGTGTTCGACTGTGGCTAAACAATAAACTTGTTGTAGACGAATGGCATAATCGCGGAATGACTACCGATCAAGTTGAAATAACAATGGAAGCTGGTGAAAAATACGCTATTAAATTAGAGTATTTTGATAATGGTGGCGATGCTATTTGTCAGTTATTATGGGAAGTTCCAACTTTAACCGATGATTTATATGCGGAAGATAAAGCCGTTGCCCGAGCAAGTGATTACGTGATTGCTGTTATGGGAATTAATAAGTCTATAGAAAAAGAAGGTCGAGATAGAACAGATTTAAAATTACCCGAAGATCAGGTTAATTACTTAAAAGAGATTTATGCCGAAAATAAGAATGTTATAGTTGTTTTGGTTGCAGGAAGTTCTTTGGCTATTAACTGGATGGACGATAATATTCCTGCCATTATAGATGCATGGTATCCAGGAGAATCTGGCGGAAAAGCCATTGCCGATGTGCTTTTTGGTGATTATAATCCTGCCGGAAGATTGCCGTTTACTTTTTATAAATCAATCGCAGATTTACCTCCAATGGACGATTATGAGGTTTCTAACGGTAGAACTTATATGTATTTTGAAGGTGAAGCGCTTTATCCGTTTGGTTATGGTTTAAGTTATTCTGAATTTGAATACAAAGGCATGAAGATAAAGCAGAAAGACGACACATTAACAATCACGACGGCTGTTGAGAATATTGGAGATTATGATGGTGATGAGGTGGCTCAATTATATTTCAAAGCACCTAAGGCTTCAATTAAAAGACCTTTGAAGAAATTAGTCGGTTTTAAAAGAGCTTTTTTGCCTAAAGGAAAATCAACTCAGATAGAATTTGAAGTTTCGAAAAAAGAATTGCAATTTTGGGATGTAAAAACGAAACAGTGGGCTTTTGCAAGTGGCGAATATCAGTTTATGATTGGTGGATCGTCTCAAGACATTAAGCAGCAAAAAAGTTTTCGTTTAAAACCATAAAAACCCTTTTGCATTATGAAGTTTGCCTTATTAACTATTAGTCTTTTTTTTACTTGTTTGCTTTCAGCTCAAACGGAAGACATTATTACGTTGTGGCCTGATAAAGTACCCAACGAGTCGAGGCCAAAACAATTACCAAGGCAAACGGACAACACGAGTAATAATGTTATAAGGTTAACGGATGTTACCAACCCAACGCTTACAGTATTTAAACCAAAACATTCCAATGGATCTCAGTCAGGTATTATTGTTTGCCCTGGTGGCGGTTACGGTATCTTGGCTATCGATAAGGAAGGTTACGAGATAGCCGAATGGTTAAATAATTTAGGTTACACTGCGTTTGTGTTGCAATATCGAGTTCCTAAAAACCAAAAAGGAGCTTCTCAAGATATTCAACGGGCTATAAAAGTGGTGAGAAGTAAAGCTTCGGAATTTGATTTAGATACCAACAAAATTGGACTTATTGGTTTTTCAGCAGGTGCACACTTGTCTGCTTTAGCTTCAACCAATGATACCACTAGTTTTTATGAGCCTCAAGATGCTATAGATAACTTATCGAGCAAGTCTAATTTCACCATGCTTATTTATCCAGCTTATTTAGATAAAGGTGAAAATAAAACAATAAATCCCGATTTTTCTTTAAATAAAAATACACCACCGTTTTTTATATTCGGAACAGCAGATGATCAATACGGCAATAGTGGTTTTGTTATGGGGCAAGCTTTACGCGATAACAAAACGCCAGTAGAGTTACATGTTTATCCAGAAGGTGGTCATGGTTATGGTTTACGTAAAGGAAATGTAGCTGGCGAAATCTGGCCAAAATTAGCCGAAAAATGGTTGAAGAATATCGCAAAGCCTGCTAAAAAAGCAAAGCAAGACAGAACCTATAATTTTCCGAAAGCTGAGGTTAAACCAAAAGCGCTTCCTAAAAAGAAAGATGTTTGGGTTTTTATAATGGCGGGACAATCTAATATGGCTGGTCGTGGTTATGTAGAACCGCAAGATACTATAGCATCGAGCCGTGTGCTGACTATAAATAAAAATAATGAAATCGTTTTGGCTAAAGAGCCGCTTCATTTTTACGAACCAAAAATGGGAGGTTTAGATAGCGGTTTGTCTTTTGCTAAAAACCTTTTAGAAGAAATTCCAGAAAACACATCTGTATTATTAATACCAACTGCTGTTGGCGGAAGCTCGATAAGTCAATGGCTTGGAGATGTTAGTCATCGTGATGTAAAATTATTATCAAATTTTAAAGAAAAAGTTGCTCTAGCAAAAAAGTACGGTAAGGTAAAAGGCATCTTGTGGCATCAAGGTGAGAGTGATGCTAATCCAAAAAAAATCCCTCAACATGATGAAAACTTAACAGCACTTTTTAAAACCTTTAGAAAATCTGTTGGGAATAAAAAGCTGCCTATTTTGGTTGGTGAACTTGGTAGCTACTCCAAAAAAGATGCGCTATGGTCGCAAATGAATTCTGTTATAAACGAGCACGCTAAAGAAGATCAATATATGTGGGTTATTAAAACCGATGATTTGGTCGATAAAGGCGATGCTGTACATTTCAATTCAGAAAGTCAGAGGTTATTAGGCAAACGCTACGCGGAAGCTTTTTTAAAAACAATCAAAAAATAAGAAGTTCTAAAGCGGGCAAGCTTTTATAGAACAGATTATTTTGATAAGTTTTTATGGCGTCAACTTTATTTGAATTGAAATCTAAATATATGTTGAAAAAGAACTTATGAAAAAATTAAAATATAAAAGCATGTTTAAATATTTAGGATTGTTTTTGGCTTGTTTTCAAGTGTTAGTGTTAACAGCACAAGATGGTAAGATTTCGGAGTTTTCAATTGTAAAAGGCGGTAATGCCATATCGGTTTTAATTGATAAAAAAGATGCTAAAGTGGTATCTATAGCTTCGGATATTTTTGCAAATGATGTTTTTAATATCACAGGATCAAAGCCCTTAGTAATTTCGAAAGCGAGTACAGCTTCTTCTGTAATAATCGCAGGAACTATTGGGGAAAATACGATAATAGACAAATTAATAGCTTCGGGTAAATTAAACGTTACTGAGTTTAAAAATGATTGGGAACGTTATGCTATTCAAGTTATAGAAAACCCCATAAAAGGTATCGATAAAGCTTTAGTTATCGCGGGAAGTGATCGTAGAGGTACGGCTTATGGTGTTTTAGAATTGTCTAGAGAAATTGGTGTATCTCCATGGGAATGGTGGGCCGATGTAACTCCGGAAAAAAGAAAAGAGTTAAAGATTACAGTTGAAAATACGGTATCCAAAAGTCCTTCAGTAAAATACAGAGGTATCTTTTTAAATGATGAAGATTGGGGATTGCAACGTTGGGCAGCATTAAATTTTGAACCAGAAACTAGTGATATTGGTCCGAAAACTTACGCTAAGGTGTTTGAGTTATTATTGCGTTTAAGAGCCAATACGATTTGGCCTGCTATGCATTCGAGTACCAAACCGTTTTACTCGTATCCTGAAAATAAATTTGTTGCAGATGATTATGCTATTGTCATAGGAACGTCGCATGCAGAGCCTATGTTGAGTAACATCAATACGGAATGGAAACATGATACCATGGGCGAATATCGTTATGACACCAATTCAGAAACCATAAAAAATCTATTCACTAAACGAGCCAAAGAAACCGCGAAATACGATGGTATTTATACGGTTGGCATGCGTGGAGAGCACGATTCGCCTATGATTGTAGGTGAAGATGATACCGATGCGCAAGTTCATTTATTAGAACGTGTTATTACAGACCAACGTGCCATATTGAAAAAGGAAACAAAAAAGAATCCAACAGAGGTTCCACAAGCTTTTGTACCCTACAAAGAAGTATTGAATTATTACCAAAGCGGACTAAAATTACCAGAAGATATTACACTTGTTTGGACGGATGATAACTACGGCTATATGCGTCAATTAAGCAATCCAAAAGAACAAACTAGACCAGGTGGCGCAGGTGTGTATTACCATACCTCATATTGGGGAAGACCGCATGACTATTTATGGTTAAACTCCACTAATCCTGTTTTAATGTGGGAAGAAATGTCTAAGGCTTACGAGTTTCAGTCCCGTGATATTTGGATTCTAAATTGCGGAGATATTAAACCACATGAATATAACATCGAGCTATTTTTAGATATGGCTTGGGATATGGATGATTTTGAAAAAAGTACGGCTGTAAAAACACATACAACCGCTTGGGCAGCACGTGAATTTGGAAAAGAATTTGCTTCTGAAATCACCGATGTTTTATTTGAAAATAACCGCTTAGCCTATATTAGACGACCAGAGTTTATGGCTTGGAGCCAAGTGGAACCGGTTACCAAAGAAGGCGAAACCGAATTAACTCAGTATCATTATGGTGATGAGGTTTCAGAACGTATCAATAGCTATCAAAGCATCATTGAAACTACAGAACATTTATATGATGGTATACCGGAACACAGAAAAGATGCATTCTATCAATTGGTGTATTATCCTGTGATTGGCGCTTCAAAATTAAATCAGAAATGGTTGTATAGCTTCAAAAATAAATTTACGGCCAGGCAAGGTAGACAGAGTGCAAATGCCTTTGGTGCTTTATCAAAAGATGCTTTTAATCGTATTGAAAAGGAAACATCATATTACAATACAAAACTTCAAAACGGGAAGTGGAATCATATCATGACGATGGCACCTCGTTTTTTACCGGTCTTTGCTCAACCGGCGACGTCTAATGTCCAAACCGAAGAAAAAGCTAAGTTAGGTTTGGCTTTAGAAGGTTACCAAATGGAAGTGAATGATGAAATTATAAACAGTTATGCAGATGTGTTGCCTGTGTTTAATAGATACACAAATAGCAGTTATTTTATTGATGTTTTTGTCGAAGGCAACGGAACTCTAAACTGGGAAGCTAAGCCAAAGGTAGATTGGATAAAATTATCTGAAGTAAAAGGTGTTTTAAAGACTACTTCAGGTCAAGTAGAAAAAAGAATTTGGGTTAGTATCGATTGGGATAAAGTACCAAAAGGCGAGAACAAAAAAGAAGCACCGTTGGGACACGATTTTCAGTTAATTCCACCAAGTTTTAAGATGAATAGTGCCATCGATTTTATTTCCGAAGGAAAAACAACAACAATAGGAGTTTCAGTTTATAACCCTAAATTAGAAGTTTTAAAAAACTACAACGGCTTTGTTGAAGATAAAGGCTATGTGTCTATAAATGCTGAAAATTTCACAAGGAAAAATGCAGGAAAAGAAGCTAAATGGGAATTGTTTGAAGGTATGGGCTATACCAATAAAGTGATTACAGCTTTACCACGAACGGCGAAGCCAAATGTTAATATTGAAGAAATAAAAGCGAATAGTCCGGTTTTAGAATATGATTTTTATACTTTTAATTTCGGAGAAGCTCAAGTGAATTTACAAGCAGTGCCAACACATGCGCCACATGCAGGTATTGGTGTCCGTTGTGCAGTTGCTATTGATGATGCTGAGCCTGTAATTGTAGATTTTCAAACTCAAGGCCGTAGTGATGCATGGAAAGAAAATGTGCTTAAAAATGCCACCGTAAAAGAAGCGAAGCAAATAGTAAATAAAGCAGGAATGCATACTTTAAAAATTTGGATGGTAGATCCGGGAGTTATGATAGATCAGGTGTTAATAGATTTAGGAGGATGGAAAGCCAGTTATGCTTTTCCGAAGGAAACCGTTAAAAAATAATTGGGATTTTGAATAAATTGTATAATCAGTGTATTTGTATTCTGCTTGTAGCATTGTTGTTTTCTTGTGAGAAAAAAATAAAAAGTGAGTCGGCTCCAATTCAAATAGCATTTATTGCCGATGCCCATTTTCAAGATATTTATGCCCATTTTGAAGATGCCAATTATAAAGGTATCGAGAATCCGGAAACAGGAAATTTTGTTAATATCAGGACTATGCAAGCGCAATTGCAATCCACTAGAATATTCAACGAAAACTACTTTGCATTTATAGAAGCTCTTGATGATATTGTTGCGAGAGGTATTAAATATGTGGCTTTACCAGGTGATTTTAGTGACGATGGGCAACCGGTTCACGTCAAAGGATTGCGAAAAATATTGGACAGTTATTCTAAAAAGCATGGCCTTTTATTCTTTGCAACTACCGGAAATCACGATCCGGTAAAACCATTTACTCAAGAAGCGGGGAAAACTGATTTTTTAGGCGTAGGCGGTCAGGAACAAATTATAATAAGTTCGGTTAAAAATTTAAAAGACACTGCGGAGGGTCAGTTGGAACCTATAATAACTTCAGAAATAAAAAAATGGGGTTATAAAGATATTTTGAATGAAATGTCTTTATTCGGGTTTTATCCTCAGAAAGAATATGTGTATTGGGAAACGCCATTTTCTAAATATGCTTACGACGAATATAGTTTTGAAAAAGCCGAAGAAGCTTCGGGTTTAAACAAAAGAACCTATCAAATTGATGCATATAATGCGCATCCGGATGCTAGTTATTTAGTAGAGCCAACCGATGGTGTTTGGCTTTTAGCAATCGATGCCAATGTGTATGTGCCAAATAAAGAATTATCGGGGTCATCAACCAATCCAAACGATTTTTCTGGAGCAAGTATTGGTTACAATAACGTGCTTTTACAGAAAACACATTTAATAGCTTGGGTGAAAAAAGTAGCAGCACAAGCCAAAGAAAAAGGCAAGGTTTTAATCGCTTTTAGTCATTATCCTATGGTTGAGTTTAACGATGATGCTTCCGACGAGATGAAAAGTTTTTTTGGAGAAAATAAAATGCAACTGCATCGCGTTCCTAAAGCCAATGTTGCTGAGGTTTTTGTCGATGCAGGCATTCAAATACATTTTGGAGGCCATATGCATATTAACGATACTGGTGTGCGAACTAGTAAAAACGGCAATACGTTGTTTAATATACAAACACCATCATTAGCGGCATACGTTCCGGGATATAAAGTGTTAACGATACTATCGAAAACTGATTTTGATGTGAAAACTGTAATTATTAATAAAGCTAAAAACTTTAATAGTTTGTTTCCTTTGTACGAGCAAGAATACGCTTATTTGAGCGAAACAGATTCTTCTACAATATGGAATAAAGGCATATTAACGACCGAAAATTATAAAGATTTCACTAAATTTCACTTGAAAGAATTAGTACGTCTTCGGTTTTTGCCAAGCGATTGGCCTAAGGCTTTCGCTGATAGTTTTTTAACCACTTCGGGAAAAGATTTGTTATTAAAAAATAGTACATCAACCGAATTACTAAACGCCCATTTATTAGCTAACAACTTAACCCTGGAAGCTTTTGAAACGTGGACAGGTTTTGATATGGTTAACGATTTTTATAAATTGAGAAGCGCGGATCAATTAGCTTTCGCTGATATTGGTGAAAATCGATTAAAGGCATATCAATTTATTTGTGAAGAGTTAAAAGATGTTACAGATGAAAAACTGAAGTTGTGGTTGCGTATTTTTGAAAAAAGTAGAAAAGGCGCACCTTCCAATCATTTCAGAATAAATTTAGAAGTCCATACCATAAAAAATATTACTCCATAAATCTTAAAACAATACCCATTTAATGATTAAACGTTTTATTATATTTCCCCTTTCTTTTTTGTTTGTTTTAAGCAGTTTTGCTCAAAACATCAAATTTGAACATTATAATGATAACGATGGGTTGTCTCATAATTCTGTGCGCCATGTGGTTCAAGATAAAAGTGGGTTTTTATGGATTGGTACCTTTTCTGGATTAAATAGATTTGATGGTTACGAGTTTCAGTCTTATTTAAGCACTTCTGAAGGTGAAAATAAAATTAATGATAATGATATTACAGCCTTAAAATTAGATGAGAAAGAGCGGAATATCTGGATTGGTACACGAAAAGGACTGACTTTATTCGATTGTGATACTCAAAAATTCACCACTTTTTTAAAGGATGACAACAACCCAAATAGTTTACAAGACGAAGAAATTCGATCTATTTATGTAGATAATTTCGATCGTGTTTGGGTGGGTACAAAAGACAATGGCGTATTCTTGTTTTATGCAGACGAGGAGCGGTTCGAAAAAGTAAACCTTCCGAATTTTAATTATGTAAAAGAGATTTTTGAAGATTCTGAAGGTCATATCTGGATTGGTAGTTACGGTACGGCATCTATAGCAAAAATTAATTTAGATTCTGTTGGTAATATTCAGCAAATAAGTACTTTTTTATTGCCTATACCTAATTCTATAGAAACCAACCCATATGTGTATTTTATATATGAAGATGCCAAAAACGATATTTTTGTTGGGACAAGAAAAGGCCTTTATAAACTTGACAAGACTCTAGATAAGTTTGAAAATTTATATATTGAAAACAAAGAAACAAGAGAAGCGCTAGGACCTTATTTTTTATCGGTAGTGCAAGGTCCCGATGGTAAATATTGGGTTGCTACCCTTGGAGGTTTAATTGTTTGTGATAGTCTAGAGGCCATTGCACAAGGCGATTTTAAACGCTATTATTCTGTTTTAACAGATCAAACATCTTTAGTAGATAATTTGGTTTCTGCCTTATATTTTGATGCTTCTGGAATTTTGTGGATTGGTACCGAAGATGGTTTGGATAAGTACGATCCTTATGAAAATCAATTTAACTTAAATAAAGATATTTCGGAATATATAGGGAATCAGGCGCCTAGAATCCGTGGTTTTTCAAAAACATATACCGATGAAATTATTGTTGCCACCCGACATAACGGGCTCTTCATATCAAAAGAAGATCGTTTTATACCTTTAGAAATAGATCAAATAGATATTGCTAGTATTTATTCCCCGGACGGGAAAGTGTTCTATTGTGGGTTATGGAATGGTAAAATATTGATTTACGATTTTGAAAAGAAGACTTCAAAAGAGGTATATATCGGTTTTGAAGAATCTCCGATAGTCACTTTCGAAAACTTAGGCAATAACAAGCTGGTTGTTGGCTCGTTTGGTGAGGGTGCATTAATTTTAGATACTGAAAATATTGCTTTAAGTACTCAACAACCCAAATTATTAGTTGGTAGTGAGATTAACGAGATTATAAAAGGTGAAGATGATGTTATTTGGTTTGCAACAGAAACAGGCGCTGTAAAATACAATGCAAAAAATGGCACTCAAACCATTTATAAATCATCTTTAGATACAGGAAAAGGTTTAGCTCACGATAATGTGAGTGATATTGTTTTCGATAAATCGGGTAAACTTTGGGCAGCTACGCGTAATGGAATTTGTTATTTTGATAATGAAAAAAATGACTTTTATCCTTTAAAACAACCTGAAGAATTAGCTGGTAAATGGGTAACGGATTTACTTGTAGATACCAACGGCGATTTATGGTTAAATGTAAATAATAACAGTGTTGCAAGAGTAAATGTTAGTAGTTTAGATTATAATATATACCACGTAAATAGTGGTAATAGGTTAGATTATTTTAGCTCTAGAGGTTTTTATAAATTTAGAGATTCTAATATTTATTTAGGAGGAAAAAATGGCGTTATTTATTTTTCACCTTATACCATTAAAGAGAATAAATTGTCTCCCGAACCTATAATAACCGAAATTAAAATACAAAATGAAATATTGGTTCCAGGCATGGAAATCAATAAGGAAGTCCCTTTGAAAGAAGATTTTAATCAAATAAAAAGTATTGACTTAAATTATAATAACAGGAATTTTTCACTTGAGTTTTCTTCACCATCTTATGCTAATGAAAAACTAAATAAGTTTGAGTATCAGTTAGAAGGTTTCGATAAAAAATGGATTTCTACAAATAGTAATTCTCGAACGGTACAATACACCAATTTATTTCCGGGCGATTACGTTTTTAAAATGAAATCGTGCAATAGTGACGGGCATTGGAGCCCAATTGTATCGTACAAAATTAAAATAGGACGTCCATTTTGGCTTACCTATCAGGCTTTGTTTTTGGTTGTTTTGTTTTTAGGTTTGGTGCTTTATTTCGTGAGGCGCGATTTTAAAAACCGTATGCGTTTAAAGCAAGAATTGGTGACCGAGAAGGTAAATAGAGAGCGTGATATTAAATTAAACAATGAGAAATTAAGATTTTTCACCAACATATCTCACGAGTTAAGAACACCTTTAACGCTTATTATTGGTCCGGTAAAACAACTTATTGAAGAGAGTAAGGAATATAGTAGCGACTATCAAAAAAGTCGTTATCACTTAATTCATCAAAATGCAAGTCGACTTTTAAATTTAGTAAACCAAGTACTCGATTTTAGAAAAGCACAAACGGGAGAATTAAAGCTGAAAGTATCGAGTACAGATATTTTACAATACACACAAAACACCTTTGATTCCTTTAAGGAGTTTGCTTATAATAAAGACATTCAACTTAATTTTAATTCGGAAAACGAGGTGCTTTTCGGATGGATTGATCGTGATAAGTATGATAAAATTTTATACAATCTTTTATCTAACGCTATCAAGTTTACCAATAAATATGGGCATGTCGATTTATTTGTACGTTTAAAAAGTGATAGCAGCGACTATTTAGTGGTTGAGGTTAGTGATGATGGTATTGGGATTCCACAAAAAAGTCAGGAAAAAATATTTAAGCGCTTTTACCAAGCCACAAATAGTAAGGAAAACAATACGGGTTCGGGTATTGGTTTATCGCTTGTTAAAGCTTTGGTCGATTTGCATAAAGGAACTATATCTGTGCAAAGTACGCCAAATAAAGGGAGTGTATTTTCTTTTGAAATCCCAATAAGTAGAGAACTTTATAGTAAGAATGAAGTTTTTGAATTTGTGACTAATATTGAAGAACAGGAGCAAATTCCGAAGGTTCCATTGAAAAAAACAACAACAAATACAGAGATTAAAGAGAAAATATTGGTTGTTGAAGATAATACCGAACTCCGAAAATATTTAATTGATTATCTATCTAACTATTACAAAGTTTACGAGGCAGAAAATGGGGAAGAAGGTTTACAAATTTGCCGACAAGTAAAACCTATACTATGTGTGGCCGATGTTATGATGCCGGTAAAGAATGGTATTGAATTTTGCGAAGAGCTTAAAAATGATGAGTTTATAAGTCATATTCCTGTAATTTTATTAACTGCGCTTTCGGAAAATGAAGATAAAGTAAAAGGGTATAATGTTGGTGCGGATGGATATTTGGTAAAACCTTTTGATCCGTCGTTATTAAAATCTATAATGGTTAACATTATAAAATCTAGACTTGAATTAAAGACCAAGTTTTCTGATGATGCTGATAGCGAAATTGGTTTGCTAACACACTCACCGGTAGATGAAGTTTTAATGGAGAAAATCTCCAAACTGATAGAAGATAATATTAGCAAACCCGATTTAACCACTAGTTTTTTATGTGAAGAATTAGGTGTGAGTTCTTCTAAATTATATCGAAAAATTAAAGAATTGACAGATTTAGCCCCGAATGAGTTTATTAGAACCATTCGTTTAAAAAAATCGGTACAATTACTTAAAACAAAAAAACATAATGTATCGGAAGTGACTGATTTAATTGGGTTTAACGACCCGTTGTACTTTAGTCGTTGCTTTAAGAAACAGTTTGGTTATCCGCCAAGTAAGCTGCTTAAATAGACTTTTTGCTTTAATATCTCCATGTTTTTGATTTATAAATCCATTTAAATCCATTCATTATCTTTTAAATTGCGATTAGTAAATTAAACTAATTCACATTATAGCAATGAAAGAATCTTTGAACAAAAATCTCCAAAATCCAATGGAGAATATTGACGATTGGGAAGAGAACTTAATAGATAGATATCCCGATCCGGAAGAACCTAAAAAAGAGAAAGAAGAATTTAGGAATTATGTAGATTCTGAAAGATTAGATACCGTACGCGAATTTTATAAAATTAATCATGAACTTCAAACTTACGATTTTGTTTGTAAGAAGGAAGCGGAGTTTTTAAAGTTCGATAGAAAGGAAATGTCTATTTGGGGTGCCGTAGATTTTTTAAATACTTTGGTTGATGATAGTGATCCTGATATCGATTTAGATCAATTACAACACCTTTTACAAACCTCAGAAGCTATTCGAGCCGATGGTCATCCCGATTGGTTTGTGCTTACAGGTTTTATTCACGATTTAGGTAAGATTCTATGTCTTTTTGGAGAACCACAATGGGCGGTTGTTGGAGATACGTTTCCGGTAGGTTGTGCGTATTCAGATAAAATTGTTTATCCAGAATTTTTTAAAGCAAATCCAGATTATTCAAATACGCGTTTCAATACTAAATACGGTGTTTATACACCTAATTGTGGGCTAGACAACGTGAAAATGAGTTGGGGACACGACGAGTATTTGTATCAAATAATGAAAGATTATTTACCAGATCCGGCATTGTATATTATACGCTATCATTCATTTTACTCGCAACATAGAGAGAATGGTTATACGCATTTAATGAATGAAAAAGATGTGGAAATGTTTGAATGGGTAAAAGCATTTAACCCATACGATTTGTATTCTAAAGCTCCTGTACCACCAAATGCAGAAGAACTTTTACCATATTATAAAGATTTGGTATCAAAATATTTACCTGAGACCTTAAAGTTCTAGTAACTTTTAAAACTAAAACCAACCAAACGCTAAGTGAGATTAGCGTTTATAATTAATTTGTCGGATTGTGATAATGCATCAACAATTTGGCAAATTAATTTTTGTTGAAATTAGCGCTTGTTAAACTTCAACACCAACTAACCACTAAACTAACTTTATGTATACTGCGCTTACGTTTATAGGCTTTACGCTCTTTGTTGCCTTTTATTCTTGGTATAAACTTCGGAAAGAAAAATTAAACTCAAAAGATGGCTATTTCCTTGGCGGAAGAAGCCTAACAGGAGTCGTTATTGCGGGTTCTATGTTGCTTACCAATATCTCAACAGAGCATTTGATAGGTATGAATGGATCATCATACAAAAATGGATTTATTATAATTGCTTGGGAAGTAACTTCGGCTTTAGCCTTAGTGGTTGCAGCCATTTATTTTGTGCCCAAATATTTAAAAATGGGCTTAACAACCATACCCGAATATTTAGAAAAACGATTTGATAGTACCACGAGAACGTTAGTCGCATTGTTTTTAATGATTTCCTTTATTGTAACCTTGTTACCTATTGTTTTGTATACAGGCGCTATAAATTTAGAAAGTATTTTTAACGTATCGGAAGTATTAGAAGTTTCTAAAAAAGAAGGTCTTTGGATTACTGTAGTTGCCGTGGGGATTTTAGGTTCTATTTATGCCATTTTTGGTGGTTTAAAAGCTGTAGCGGTTTCTGATACTATTAATGGTTACGGACTACTTATTGGCGGTTTGGCTATTCCGTTAATTGCTTTAGTTAGTATTGGTGATGGGAATCCATTAGCCGGATTAACTAAGGTCTATAACCATAGCCCTGAAAAATTTAATGTAATTGGTGCTAAAGATTCGGTTTTACCATTCGAAGTGTTGTTTACTGGATTAATTATCAATCAGCTGTATTTTTGGAGTATGAATCAAACTATAATTCAGCGTGCCTTAGGGGCGAAGAATTTAGTTGAAGCCCAAAAAGGACTTTTATATACAGGTGTTTTGAAAATTTTAGTGCCAATTATCATTATTCTACCAGGCGTTATTGGGTTTTATTATTTTGGAGATTCTATGTATGAAAACCAAGATATGATTTACCCAGAATTAATTAAAAAAGTATTACCAGTAGGCCTAGTAGGTATATTTGCTGCTATTGTTATGGGAGCTGTTTTAAGTACCTTTAATAGTGTTTTAAATAGTGCGGCTACTATTTTTAGTATTGATGTTTTTAAGCGTCATTTTGGTAAAAATTGTAGTGATAGAAAATTGGTAAAAGTAGGGAAGCTTACCTCTTTAATATTAGCAATTTTCGCAATTTTGGTAGCTCCAATGGTCGCTAATGCACCAGATGGCTTGTATCAATTATTGCAACAACTTAATGGTATTTTCTTTATCCCGATTGCTTCTATTATGTTAGCCGGTTTTTTTCTGAAGAGTATTTCGGCTATGGGAGCAAAGGTGGCTTTGTTTGTAGGCTTAACATTTTATATTCTAACAACGTTTATCTTTAAAGTAGATATTCATTTTGTGCATATTTGGGGAATAGAGTTTGTTTTAAATCTGGTAGTGATGTTTGCGGTATCGTACTTTTATCCACCAACCCAAGAAATGCAGCAAGACAATATTGTGTTTGTAGAAATGAAAACTTGGAAGTATACAAAACCAATGGCTATTATGCTTTGCGTAGTAACGGTTGCTATTTATATTTTATTAGGAAATGCTTCATAAAAAAAAGTGATTGTTTCATTCTTTTAATAAAAGAGTAGAAACAATCACTTTAATAAAATGATTTAGAAATAGTGTTGAATTTATTTATTCAAAACAACTTCTAAAGGAGTGTTAATTTGTTTAGAAAACATATCTAAATAAGCTTCCCATTCTTGGCTATTTTTAAATTGGTTGCTTTCGCTCCAAGTAAATCCAGCGTAATAAACTACTTCGTTATTAGTTACTTTTAATTCCGCGTAAGCGTTACTTAAATCCGTTTGTTCGGTATCATAAGTTTCGTAACCTAGAAATGTTCCTTTAGGCGCTACAATAGCTGTTGCTAATTCGGTTTCAAAGTGTGGTTGCCAGTAGCTTACCCATCCATTATCATCGCTTCCGGTAACTTTACCATCTTTTTCATGTAGCGTTAAGCCAGCATAAATAGTATCGGCTCCTTCAATGCTTGTTGTGAATTTCGAGAAGTTGTTTCCTAAATCTAAACTAATAGTTTTAGATTCTTTTATCAACTTTCCGTTAGCATCCCAATTTGCATATTCTAAGTGAAAACTAGTTCTAAGTGGCCCCGTAGTAATGGTGCGCCATTGTGTGTAGTTTTTAGAGAAATAGTAAGTTGTATCTGCTTTTACAGCAATACCACCAACACCTCTACTAACACCTACATGGAAATTATCGCGACCTTCCGGAGAAGCTTCATGATAAGCGCCAGGTTTAATAGAATTCTTTTTATACCAATTATTTATAATTGGATATTCTACTTTTTTTAACCAAGCATCTACACCACTAGAAAGTGTGCCTCCAGGTGTGCCGTCTTCAATCATTTTTTGAGCAACAGGCCCATAAACACGGAAGGCTACTTTATTGTTTTCCCAAGTATAATCGTCTGTACGTTCTGGTACAAAACGAGAATAACAAAGTTCTTCAGCTTTTGGTTGTTCAGCTTCTGTAATGGTAACAATTTCAAACGTTTTTTCTGAATTTGCAGCTATTTTAGGTTGAAATAAAATCTCGTCCATTGTGCCGTCGCCATCATTATCTACCGTTTGCGTTACTTGTAAAGTTCCATCTTTGGCATCACGAATTCCAACCGTTGTAAGATCGGTAACGCTTAAAAATGCTTTTGATAATTCAACAGTTTCAAAAGTTTTTTCAAAATCTAAAGTGTTTTTAACAACAATAGATTTTATTTCTTCTTTTTGATTACATGAAGAAAGTATAGCGGCACAAAAAATACCGGCTAATATTTTATTTCTTTTCATAAATACTGAATTTAAATTAATCTTCGTTTGAAGGTTTTCCGATAGTCGCTAAAATACCACCATCAACATAAACCACTTGTCCGTTAACAAAATCACTAGCTTTTGAGCTTAGAAATATAGCAGCACCTTGTAAATCTTTTGGGTCTCCCCAACGTGCAGCAGGTGTACGGTTAATAATGAAATCGTTAAATGGATGACCATCTACACGAATTGGAGCGGTTTGCGTAGTTGCAAAATAACCTGGTCCAATACCGTTAGTTTGTATGTTGTGTTTAGCCCATTCGGTAGCCATGTTTTGCGTTAGCATTTTTAAACCACCTTTTGCAGCTGCATAAGCACCAACAGTACTTCTACCAAGTTCACTCATCATGGAGCAAATGTTGATTATTTTTCCTTCTTTACGTTTAATCATGCCTCTTACAACATGTTTAGACATAATAAACGGACTTACTAAATCTACTTTAATTACAGCTTCAAAATCTGCAACTTCCATTTCTTCAAGAGGCGTTCTTTTAATAATACCTGCATTGTTTACAAGAATATCAATGTTACCAACTTCTTTTTCTATAGCTGCAATGTTTTTAATAACTTGAGCTTCATCTGTAACATCAAAAAGATATCCAGAAGCATTAATGCCTAGAGATTTATAATGTTCTACAGCTGTATTTAGTTTGTCTTGCGATGATGCACCGTTGATTACCAAAGTGGCACCAGCGTTACCTAAACCTTCAGCCATGGCTTGTCCTAAGCCGTGAGTACCACCTGTAATAAGGGCTACTTTTCCTGTTAAATCGAATAAGTTTATAGACATTTTTATTATTTTAATTCAGTTATTTTACAGTGATCCATATCTCCGTAGTCTAAGTTTTCACCAGCCATTCCCCAAATAAAAGTGTAGTTACTAGTTCCAGATCCAGAGTGTACAGACCATGCTGGAGAAATAACGGCTTGGTTATTTTGCATCCAGATATGACGCGTTTCTTGTGGTTGTCCCATAAAGTGACATACAGATTGTTCTGCAGGTACATCAAAATAGAAATAAACTTCCATACGTCTGTCATGCACGTGTGCAGGCATAGTATTCCAAACAGATCCTGGTTTTAATTCGGTCATTCCCATTTGTAATTGGCAAACATCTACAACGCTGTTTACAATATACTTTCTAAGTGTTCTTGCATTTGCAGTTTCAGGTGCACCTAATTGTACAACTTCTACATCGTTAATTCCAATTTTTTTGTTTGGATATGCTTTGTGAGCAGGTGTAGAGTTTAAGTAAAATAAAGCAGGTTCGTTAGCCGATTTGCTAGCAAAAACAACCTCTTTGTTACCTTTACCAACATATAATGCTTCGCGGTTATCTAATTCGTAAACAGTTCCGTCTACGGTAACAGTACCAGAACCACCAATGTTAATGATTCCTAATTCGCGACGTTCTAAAAAGTAATCGGCCTTTAACGGATCGATAGCTTCTAACGTTAAAGCTTCTTTTACAGGAACAGCACTTCCAGAAATAAATCTATCATAGTGAGAGTACACCAAGTTTACTTCATCTGGAGACATTAAGTTATCAATTAAAAATTCGTCTCTTAGTCTAGTAGTATCATACGATTTAACATCTTGTGGTGATGCTGCGTAGCGTACTTCATAATTGGTTTTCATGGTATTTAGTTTTTATATATGATTGTATAATTTTTTTTAACGATGTAAATATAATAAATAAAATCCAAATACAATCGATTGGATTTTGTTATATTTGTGAACGCTAAACTTAATTTTTCAATTTACTATTGAATAACAAACCCACCATACACGACATTGCCAAGGCTCTAGGAATTGATAGTTCTACCGTATCACGAGCCTTAAATGATAGTCCACGAGTAACTCGTGCTACAAAAGATAAAATTTTAGCTAAAGCTGAAGAATTAGGATACCAACGTAATATGTTGGCGTCTAATTTGCGAAAAAACATTACTAACACTATTGGTGTTGTGGTGCCAAGAATATCTCGACACTTTTTTTCATCGGCCATTCAGGGTATTGAAGAAACAGCGTATTTAGCTGGTTATAATGTTATTATTTGTCAATCTTTAGAACAATTAGAGCGCGAGAAAAAAATAGTTGGCGGTTTACTTGCAAATAGGGTAGATGGTTTATTAATTTCGGTGTCTATGGAAACCATGAATTACGACCATTTAGAAGCTTTAAAAAATAGTAATATTCCGCTTATATTTTTCGATAGGCATTGTGATATTCCTGGCTTTAGTAATGTGCTAATTGATGATTTTAAAGGCGGTTACGATGCTACACAGCATTTAATATCAAAGGGCTGTAAGCATATTGCTCATCTGTCAGGACCGCAGGAGTTGGAAATTTATAAAAATAGATTTGAAGGCTATAAAGCAGCTTTAAAGAAAAATAATTTAACCTTTAAAGAAGAATATGTTATTAGCTCTCGACTTATGGAGCAAGATGGTTATATTAGTATGCAAAAATTACTAGCAAAAAAACTGCCTATTGATGCCGTGTTTTGTGCTAACGATTTATCGGCTATTGGTGCCATGAAACATACCAAGGAGTTGCAAATTAAAATACCCGATGCTATCGCTTTTGTTGGTTTTAGTAACGAGCCTGTTTCTAGTGTTATTGAACCATCGTTAACCACGATAGATCAATCTGGTTTTGAAATAGGGAAAGTAGCTTCGGAGTTAATACTGAAGCAAATTTTAACTAAAGAAACACCACAAAAGGGACAAACCATATTAATAGATACTCATTTAATAGAAAGAAATTCATCTAAAAAATAACTTTTAAACACAACTATAATGAAACTATATCCATTAAAATTCGAACCGCTATACAAATACAGATTATGGGGTGGCGAAAAATTAAAAACACAACTTAATAAAGAGTATACAGAAAGTAGTATTGGTGAATCTTGGGAAATTTCGGATGTAAAAGGCGATGAAACTCAGGTGCTAAATGGCGAGCTTAAAGGGCAAACACTTAAACAATTAATTAATACTTATAAAGGTGATTTTGTTGGTGAAGCTGTTTATGAAGCTTTTGGTGAAGATTTCCCGTTACTTATTAAATTTATTGATGCAAAAACACCGTTGTCTATACAAGTACACCCAAGTAATGAGTTAGCAAAAGAGCGTCATAACTCATTCGGGAAAAACGAAATGTGGTATGTTATGCAAGCTGATAAAGATGCAGAACTTATTGTTGGTTTCGAAAAAGAAATTGATAAAGAAGAATACCAAAAACATTTAGAAGATGATACCATTTTAAATGTTATGCATCACGAAACGGTTGCAAAAGGCGATACGTTTTACATTCCTACGGGAAGAATTCATGCTATTGGATCTGGTGTTTTATTAGCTGAAATTCAACAAACCTCGGATGTTACTTACCGTATTTACGATTATAATAGAGTAGATGCTACAACGGGTAAAGAGCGTGAGTTACACAACGATCAAGCTTTAGATGCTATAGATTTTACTTACCATAGCGAGTTTAAAACAAGTTATGAAACTAAGGCGAATACGGCTAACAAATTAGTGCATTCTCCTTATTTTAAAACAAACTTTATTAAAGTTGAAAACGAGTTAGAGAAAGATTATTCTAACCTAGATTCTTTTGTAATTTATATGTGCGTTAGCGGAAGTTTAGAAATTAGCCATGCCGATGATACTTATACCTTAAATACAGGAGAAACTATATTGTTGCCAGCCACGGTTAATGCTGTTAAAATTACTGCCTCTCAAGCCGATTTATTAGAGATCTATCTTTAATCTTTCGAGACATTAGTTAAAAATAATATTAGTAAAGCAAAGTTTTTTATATTAGTAAAAAACTTTGCTTTTTGCTAATATCTAAAAACGACGTAATCACTTTATTTTAAAATGATTTCCGTTTGGTTTTGTGTTCTCATTATAATGAGCATTTTAGATTGCGCTGGCCTGCACAGTTTCGGGTAAATAACCTCCATACTTTATTTTAGCTTGAATACGAATTAGTAAAAGTTTTGTATTCAATAAATTAATAACATTTAGTTGTTGAAATTTCAAATAAAAATGAATTTTAAAAATTATTTTATTGCTTTATTCTGTTTACTAACAAATATTATTGTTGGCCAGAAGAATAATATAAAGTTTGAAAATTTAGATACATTTAGTGGACTTTCAAGCAGTACGTGTACCGAAATATTTCAGGATAAAGCTGGTTTTTTGTGGTTTGGAACTATTGATGGACTTAATAGGTATAATGGTTATGAATTTGAGATTTTTAGATCTGTTTTAAATGATAACACATCTATTAGTAATAATAGAATTAATGCCATTGAAGAAGATAACGAAGGTAATTTGTGGGTTGGAACCAATAATGGGCTTAATTTATTTAATAAACAGACTAATAAGTTTATTAGAATAAAACTGTATAAGCAGCTTTCTTTATCAAATAGTTCGCAAAAAATTATTAATGATTTGCTGTACGACAGTATTAATAATACACTTTGGGTCGCTACTAATATTGGTGTTATAAAAATTCAGCTTTATGATTATAATACTAATGAAGATAATTTTAAGTTTTCATATTACATAAGCGATCAAAGTAATTTAAAATCTATTGATAATAATAAGGTTAATGTTCTTTTAAAAGATAAAGATAATACGATTTGGGCTGGAACTAATGGACAGCATTTAAACAGATATAATAGAAAAAACGATAACTTCGATCGTGTTTTAATTGATAAAAAGGAATCTTACGAGTTAAACCACATTACTAAAAAAGTATTTATTGATGCCGATGGCGATTTTTGGATTGGTAACGATTTATCTAACCTCATACTTTGGAATACCAAAAGTAATACTTTTAAGCACGTATCTTTAGTAGATAAAAGTGTGCCTATTTACGATATTTATCAAGATAAAACAGGTTTGTTTTGGGTGTCTACCGATGTTTTTGGTTTGTATTTATTCAAAAAAGAAAATGACGATGTAGAAATGCAACGCCATATTGTAAATAATTTTTCCGATCCGTTTTCATTACCTAATAATAAACCTACTAAAATATTTGAAGACAGAAAAGGTATTTTCTGGATAGGCAGTTATGATGTTGGTGTTAGTAAGTTAGATCCATCTAGTTATTCCTTTCAGCATTATTACTATAAAGCCAATAAGGCCGATGGTTTAAGTCAAAAAACAATACAATCTGTTTTGCAAGATTCCAAAGGGAGAATTTGGATAAGTGCATACAATGGCGGCTTAAACTTGTTTAATGAAAAAGAGAACTCATTTGAGCATTTTAGTAGTTTTTCTAATGATATAAGTGCGCTTAGCTCTAATAAAATATTATATACTTTTGAAGATCATGCAGGTTTTATTTGGGTTTGTACCTTAGATGGTGGCGTTAATAAATTTAATCCGGAAACGGGCAAAAGTGAGGTGTTTTTGCATGACGCTAATAATGCTAAGTCTATTGGGCAGAGTTCTGTTTGGAGCGGAGTGGAAGATACTGAACATAGAATTTGGTTCGCTTTAAGAAACGAGGGATTAAGCCTTTATAACCCGAAAACTAAACAATTTAAAAATTATAAAAGCACCTACGATTCTGGCAACTCTTTACTTAGTAACTCTATAATTAGTACGTTTATAGACTCAAAAAAACGCTTGTTTATAGGTACAGAACTGGGGTTAAATGTAGTTAAATTGAATGCCTTAGATGGTTTTATTCCGAATGATATTGATTTTATACCTGTTAACGTTTCCGGATTAGTGGAGGTTAGGGTTAGTACTATTACAGAAGATCATGATAATAATATTTGGGTAGGATCGGACAGTGGCGTTTATAAGCTTGATTCTAGTTTAAATTTGGTACAGTCGTATTCTTCGCAAAATGGATTGCCAAACAATTTGGTTGTAGGTATTAAAGAAGATGATAATTTCAATATTTGGATTACTACAAAAAGTGGATTATCGTTACTAAATCCCGATACACACCAAATTGTAAATTACAATACGCACGATGGTTTACAAGGCGCAGAATTTCAAACGCAATCTATCGAGAAAACCATTGATGGACGTATTATTGTTGGTGGTTTAAATGGTTTTAATATTTTTAACCCGAACGATATTGCTATTCCTGCAGCTGTAGATTTAAAACCACAAATAAGTAAATTAAAGTTAAATAATAAAGTTGTTTTTGCAGGCGATTCAATTCACAAAAGAGTTTTATTAAACAAAGGTATTTCTGAAACTAAAGACTTAACCTTAAAGTACAAGGAGAATTATGTTTCGTTGGAGTTTGTTGCGCTTTATTTTGATAATCCGGAGCAGGTTAAATATGCTTACCGTATGCAGGGTCTAGATAGCGACTTTATTAATTTGGGCTCTAACCGTGTAGTAAACCTATCGAACTTAGAATCTGGGACCTATAAATTTGAAGTAAAAGCGACTATTAATGGGCAATGGGATACTGCTAAAACAACCTTTCTAAATATAAAAATTTTACCACCTATGTGGCGTAGTTGGTGGGCTTACCTTATTTATATTATTATTGGAGCGTTAATTATTCGTTTCTTAATGTATTATTATGAGCTTAAAGTACAAGAAGAACAAGAACACGAACTAGATCAAATGAAACTACAGTTCTTTGTAAATGTATCTCACGAGTTTAGAACGCCATTAACATTAATCCTGAATCCGGTAGATAAAATATTAGCGAATTTTAGTGATAACCCTGAGGTTGTAAAAACATCGGCATTGTCTATTCAACGAAGTGCTAGACGATTACTTCACTTGGTAAATCAGTTGTTAGATTATCGTAAAATGGATGTTGGTATGGCACCGCTTCAATTAGAAAAAGGAGATGTTGTTAAGTTTAGTGAAGATATTTTTTCGCTTTTTAAAGATTTAGCTTTCAAAAAGGAGATTAATTATAACTTTATAAGTACTTCAGATAAAATTGTTTCACTTTTCGATTTTGATAAAGTTGAAAAAATAATTACAAACTTAATTTCGAATGCTATAAAATTCACCAATAGTGGAGGAGATATAACCATAACAATTAATAAAATTAACACAGGTAGTAGTAATTCTAATTTTTTGAAATTAGGAAAAGCGAAATCTAACGAGTATGTCGAAATTATAGTTGAAGATACTGGTGTAGGCTTAGATAAAGAGCAAATGCGCCGTATTTTTTCAAGGTTTTATAATTTAGATGCTTCAAAAGCAGGTACAGGTATTGGCTTAAACTTTACCAAAGGTTTGGTTGAGTTGCATGGTGGTGAGATAGATGTGGAGAGCAAACATAAAAAAGGAACAAAATTTATTGTTAAGCTACCTTTAAATATTGATGCTAAGCCAGATGATGTTGAGAATGTTAAGAATGAGTTTTTAATAAACTCAATGAAGGCTGTAGAGTATGATATGTTAATCTCGAACGATCATTTACCAAATGTAAAACAAGACTCTATAGACGATTATGATGGTGACGATTCTAATAAACCAATACTTCTTATAGTTGAAGATAATAAGGAGCTACGTGTTCATTTAAGTAGTGATTTAAGAGATCAGTATATTATTAAGGAGGCTGTTAATGGTGTGGATGGATTAAAGAAAGTACATAAATATTTGCCAGATTTAGTGATAAGTGATGTTATGATGCCTAAAATGGATGGTTTTGAAATGTGTAATTCTATAAAAACCGATTTAGAGACCTGCCACATTCCTGTTATCTTATTAACTGCTAAAACTTTAGTTGAAGATAGAATAGAAGGTTATGAGCATGGTGCAGATGGCTATATATCAAAACCTTTTGTTACCGACGTATTGAAAGCTAGAATTAGTAACTTGCTTGAGGCTAAGAAAAGATTGCGACAACGTTTTTCTGAAATTGGAGGTATATTCCCGTCTAGTGAAGTAACCTCTAATAATTTAGATGAAGCGTTTCTTGATAAAGCCACCAAAGTTATTATTGAAAATATAAGTGATATAGACTTTAAACAAGGCGATTTACTGGCAGAAATGGGTATTGGTCGATCTCAGTTCTATAAAAAAATAAATACTTTAACAGGAAGTAACCCAAGTAACTTTATCAGGACAATACGATTGCGTTATGCTGCAGAGTTGTTGGTTAAAAATAATTATTCCATCAAAGAGGTATCGCATATGTCTGGCTTTAATTCTACGGCATATTTTAGTAAAACTTTTAAAGAATTGTTTGATGTAACTCCTAGTCAGTTTATCGAACAAAAGGAAAAAGAAGGAGAAATGTAAGCGTTTCGAATTTATAAATTAATAATGTGAAATCTCAGATTAAGTTTTAATCTGAGATTTTTTTTGTTAAAAACAATAGAATATTCTTACTTATATTAGGGGTGAAAAGTGAGGTAATTGCTCATTGTTTTATATGATCTGTAATGCTAAAATTTGAGTGTTTTATTAGTTTGTTAAACGTTTAAGCAAAATTAAATACGGAATTCTGTTAATTTGATAATTATGCTTATGGTTTTTTAAGAATAGGTTAATGTGGTGAAAATAATACTGTAGGATTTTACATAAATCCTAGTGTTTATAGGGGTAAAACGGCATAAATGAGCAATAATTTATCTCTAAATAGCTATAATTTATATACTTAAAGGGCATTGTTTTATAAGTTTGCATTAACAAATAGTTAACATTAATTAACAAATTTTAGTATTTGCTCTTTAATTGCTGTTTCTCTTTAATTTAAGCTAAAACCAAGTTTAAATTTATTAACCGAACCTAATTAAATAACTAAACAATAATTCTAAATTAACTACAATTAATATGGTACAAAAAATGAAGCATAGAAATGGTATAATTATATTATTTATAATTATGGCCACTTTTGGGTGTAAGCCCGACCCGCTTGAGTATGCACGTCCCGACAATTTGGCTGGTACAATTTACCAACAATTAGAGTCCATGGGGAATTTTACTTATTACTTACAGGCATTAGATCAAACGGCTTACAAAGAACCATTGGTGAAAGGTGGTTCTTGGACAGTTTTTGCTCCAACAGATGAGGCTTTCGAGGCTTATATGGCAATTGAAGGAATATCTAGTATAGAATCTATTTCACCAGAAAAAATATTAGATATCGTAGAGTATTCAATTATAATTGATGGTTGGAATACTACAACGTTAACTTATTTTCCAAATCGATTTTATTTAGGTCAAAGTTTTAGACGTAGAACGCAATACCAAAGACCTAATAGAACGTATAATACCGATACTTTACAGCATATATTAGATTGGGATAAGTTAGAACCTGGTCAATATGTGGTAGAAGAAAATAATGGTAGATTAAAAACAACCAATTATTTTATTCAATCTTATTTAGATACTTGGGATGTTCAGCATTCTGATTACGAGTTTATGTTTCCAGATGAAACTTTCAATGATGGCGAAATGAAAGTATTTGGTGCTAATGTTACAGAACAAAATATTGTAGCAGAAAATGGGATAATTTATGCTTTAGATAAAGTATTTGAGCCTAAAAAGAGCATGTACGAAAACCTTTCTTCTCCGGAGTATGGCGATAAGTATTCTGGTTTTAAAAGAATATTGGAACGTTTTGCTTATTTGAGATACAACAGAGACGAGCTAAATGAGGAAACAGGGGAAACAGAGCAAATTTACAGATTTGTATTTTCAACAGGAATAGAAAATGATTATCTACCCTTTAATGTTGCAGACGAGAATTATGCAACTAATATCGATGGAACTCTAGCACAAGCTTGGGGTTTATTAGTACCAACAAACGAAGCTTTAGAAAGTTATTTAACTGGTAATAGTATTTTGGGAGAGTTTTATAGCTCTTATGATGAAATGCCTTTAGATGTTTTAGGGAAATTTATATCACCTTTTTTCTTTAATGATTATTGGGATATATGCCCAAGTTATTTTGGTCAAAGTTATGATACAAGCTTAGGTTTAGTAGATTATAAGGCGGAAGATGTTGTCGATAAAAAGTTTTGTAGCAATGGTTTCTTTGTAGGGGTAAATACAGTGTATACAAATAATAGTTTTGGAACAATAATGGGGCCTTTATTATTAGACCCTAATTACTCTATAATGCTTCAAGCTGTTCAGGATCTTAGAATTGATACGGCTTTACAAAGTAATGCAGTCCGTTTCTCTATTTTAGGAGTAAGAAACGATCAGTTTGAAGATATTGCAGATCCAAACAGTGCAACTCGAAGAATTACAGTACGTACAGATCTTGATTCTTATGATCCCACTGATGTGTCTGTAATTTATATGAAGGTAGAAGGTGATCCTGTAGGAGCTAATAACCGTACGTATCCAGATCCAGATGCAACGTCTCCAAGTGCAGCAGATATAGCTTATGTTAGAAAAACAATAGCTGATATTGTTCTTAATCAAATTGTCGATGAGGATATAGATTTTAATGCTAACAATTACTACCAAGCAAGAAGTGGCGAGTTTATCTACGCATCTGCTGGTAATTTAGCACAAGGAGGTGGAGATATTCAAGATATGGAATCTGCTCAGGTAGAGAATATCCAAGTTACAGATAATGGAAACTTTTATGAAATGAGTGCTATTATAGATATGCCGTTAAATTTCACTTACGGTACTTTAGTAGAGAACTCTGCGAGCTTTTCATCTTTTATAGAGGTATTAGAAAGTGCAGATGCTTTAATTACCATTGTAGGTTCGGAAGATAAATTAATTAACTTCTTAAACTTACAAAGAACGTTTACATTATTTGCGCCTAACAACAGTGCTGTTGCACAAGCTATTAGTGATGGTGTTATTGTAGACCCTAGCATAGTAAACGGGTTGGATGATTTAGATAAGGCTATAGCAAAAAGAGATCTTTTAAACTTTGCTAAAAAGCACTTTATACAACAATCGTTACCTACCGACGGTAAAATCACAGGAACTTTTCCTTCTATGTATTTTAGTAAAATTGTCGATTTTGCTCCAGTTTACGATCAGTTTTCTGTTGTAAATACAACAACATCTGTTTCTATTACAAACGAAGAAACAGGAGATACTGTAACAACTGGTAGTATGACAAATATATTATCAAAGAGAATTATAATACACGAAACGAATAATTATATAAAATAATAAAACTAAAAGTTTTTAATATGAAGGATAAATATAGGTCATATTCATATGTCTTAATGGTAGTTTGTGTATTGTTTTCGGCGTTCAGTCTGTCGGCACAAACGCAAATAAGCGTATCAGGAACCGTAATCTCAGAATCAGATGGTCAGCCATTAACAGGTGCAACCATTGCAGAGAAAGATAAAAATAATCGTATTATTAATGGTGTTGTAGCCGATTTTAATGGTAATTACGCTATTAAAATGCATGATGCTAATAACGTGTTAACCTTTTCTTATATTGGTTTTATTACTAAGGAAATTACAGTTGGAGGTAGAACAACAATTGATATAGGATTAAAAGAAGATGTAGCAGAGTTAGATGCTATTATTGTAAGAGGAACAAAAAAAGTATTTACTGGTGAGTTTGAAATGGATAAGCGAAGAATTGCTACAGCCATGGAAACTATCTCTACCAAAGAAATTAGTGAAACAGCATCATCGGGTATTGTAGATCAATTACAAGGTCGATTAAGTGGTGTAGATATTGTAGCTAATTCTGGAGATCCAGGAGCCGGTTTATCTATCCGTATTCGTGGTACATCATCATTAAATGCTTCTTCAGAACCATTAATTGTTATTAACGGTGTGCCTTTCGAAACACAAATTGATACTGGGTTCGATTTTTCTACAGCCGATGAAGATCAATATGCATCAATGATTGGGGTATCTCCAGATGATATTTCTGAAATTTCAGTTTTAAAAGATGCAGCAGCAACGGCGCAATATGGGTCGCGTGCAGCAAACGGTGTTTTACTTATTAAAACAAAACGTGGGGCAAAAGGTAAAGCTAGATTTTCTTATAGTTATAAAGGAAGTACATCTAAGCAACCAGACGGAATACCAATGTTAAATGGAGATCAATACTCTACATTAATTAAAGATGAATTAATTGCAACTAATACTAATTTAGCAGATAGTAACCCAATAGCATACAACCCAGATTACGAGTTATATGAGTTGTATAATAAAAATGTTAATTGGCTAGATGAAATTACACAAAGAGGGCACACTAATGAGCATTTCTTAAGTGTATCTGGTGGTGGAGAAAAATCATCATACCGTGTATCTGGAAGTTATAAAAATCAATTAGGGACAACAGTTGGTAGTGCTTTCAAATTATTTACAACACGTGCTATTTTAGATTATAATATTTCAGATAAAATTACTATTGCTTCCGAGCTTTCTTATAGCCACGGATCATTAGATCGTTCTTATGCAAAAGATAATAGTTTGGGACAAGCTAACTTAAGATCTTTAGCATTGGTAAAAATGCCAAATCAATCTATTTATCAAGTTGACGAAAATGGTAATTTAACCGATCAGTATTTTACACCAGAAAATTCTTTTCAAGGTAATGGTGTTACTTATTACAACCCAGTTGCAATGGCGAGGTTGTCTAGAAACAATACAGAAAATAATAGAATTACACCGGTTTTTAGATTTAGTTATAAACCTAATAAGCATTTCGATTTTAGATCTATTATTTCATTTGATATTAATGTTGATAAAAAATCTCAATTTGTACCAGAAGAAGCTATTGGAGCAGCATGGACAAATTCAGGAGCAAATAGATCAACTTTTGATGATGGTGAGTTTTTTGTAATGCGTACAGATAATAAATTAATTTGGATGCCAGAATTAGGTGAGAAACATTCGTTTTTATCAAGTTTTTCTTTTCAAACATTCGAAAAAACAAGTCAAGGATATGTATCTGTTGCTAGTAATAGTCCAACAAGTGATATACAAACACCTATTGCAAATATTAGAATTGAAGGTTCTGGAAATTCTTTAGAATCTACATTTGAGCAAAACACAACGCTTGCAGCCAACTTTGCTTTTAACTATCAGTATTTAGATCGTTATATTTTAAGTGGTGGTATTAGATCGGAAGGAAACTCTAAATTTGGTAGCAATTATAGAAATGGTACCTTCCCAAGTGTTGCTGCAAAATGGATTTTATCTTCAGAGCCTTTTATGGAAAGTGCAGATTTTGTAGACGAAATAGGTATTCGTGCTAGTTATGGTGTAAACGGTAATTCGCCAGGTACAAACTACGGTTCGTACAATACATACACAACGTATAACTATACATATTTAGATGAGCCTGCTGTAATACCAAGTAGTATGGAATTAACAGATTTACGTTGGGAAACTGTTATTCAGAAGAACTTAGGTGTAACCTATTCATTTTTTAATCGTAGAGTTAGTGGTGACTTAGAATTCTATCAAAAAGACACCAAAGATTTATTAACTAAAAACACAGCTATACCAACAACTTCTGGTTTTTCTAGAATACCTTATTTAAACTTAGGTGATATTAGTAACCAAGGTATTGAGTTTAGTGTAAGAACCAAAATTATAGATAATGAAGATTTTGGATTAGATTTTAATTTTAACGTAGCTCGTAATAGAAACGTAGTTAAGCGTATTACAGAAGCTCAAGTAGCAGAAGCAGGAAACCCTTTAACAACTGGACCTGGAGGGTATTTAAAACGAATTCAAGAAGGTAACCCTATTGGTTCTTTTTATGGCTACCGTTATTTAGGCGTATTTAGTTCTCAAGAAGATTTAGTAGCACGTGATGGTAATGGAGATATTATTTACGATCTTAATGGAGAGCCTAAAAACTTAGTTTTTAATAATGGTAAAGAGTTTCAGCCAGGTGAAGCCATGTATGAAGATGTTAATAAAGATGGAAATATCAACGAACTAGATGTAGTATACTTAGGAAATGCAAATCCGTTATTATTTGGTGGGTTTGGACCTAATATTCGTTATAAAAACTTTCAACTTAATGCATTTTTCAACTTTAGATATGATCAGAAATTAATGAATATTGCACGTATGAATACGGAAAGTATGGACGATTTTGATAATCAAAGTACAGCGGTTTTAAGACGTTGGAGATTTGAAGGTGATGAAACAGATATACCAAGAGCTATTTTGAATAGCCCTGTTAATACTTTAGGGTCTGATAGGTTTATGGAAGATGCTTCATTCTTAAGAATGAAATACATTACACTTAGGTATAATTTACCAAAGCCTTTTATTAACAAGTTGAATTTTACAAATGCTTCAGTTTATGTTACAGGAACCAATTTATTAACTTTTACCAAGTATTCGGGAGTAGATCCTGAAGGAGGAATTAGTAACGATTGGCAAGAGTTAGGTTACGATGCGGAACAAACTCCAAGATCGAAACAAATAACCGTAGGTATAAATCTATCATTTTAAATAGCATTAAAGTTAAGGTATTATGAAAAGACACATAATTAAAATATTTATAATGGTTCCGATGATTTTTGCAACACTATCATCGTGTAGCGATTATCTAGATCTAGAACCAAAAGACAACTTAATTCAACAAGAATTTTGGAATAATAAAGAGCAAGTAAGTTCTGCAGTAGCTGGGTGTTATGCCTCTATGAATCAATCTGGGTTTACCGATAGAGTATTAAAGTGGGGAGAACTTAGAGCAGAAATGATGGTTTCTGGTAGTGGAGGTTTAGAGAATATAATGAGAAATTATATGATTCCTTCAGATGGATTAACAAACTGGAGTAACTTCTATGCTACTATTAACTACTGTAATTTAGTTTTAGAGTTTGCCGATGGCGCTCAGGAGCAAGATAAAACGTTTTCTATAGAAGAATTAAATACATTTAAAGCAGAAGCTATTACTATTCGTTCTTTAGCATATTTAATTTTGGTTAAAAACTTTAAGGAGGTGCCGTTAGTATTAACAGCAACATCAACAAACCAAATCGATTTTTATCCAGCAAAAAATACAGAAGAAGAAATTCTTACTCAAATTATCAATGATTTAACTTTAGCAGTAGAAGATTTAAACTTAGGGTATGCACAATCTGCAGCTCATGATAAAGGGAGAATTACAAAAGGAGCAGCGCTTGCTATTCTTGCAGATGCTTATTTATGGAATGAACAGTACACTGAGTGTATTGACGCCGCACAAGAATTAATAGATTTAGGTCGCTATAGTTTAGTTAATGGTGAAGAGTGGTTTAATAGTATCTTTTTTGAAGGCAACTCAGATGAAGGTATTTTCGAACTTCAGTTTAGCGATATTTCAGCAACGCTAAGAAACTCATTCCAAGTAAGTAATCTTAATTATGTAGCATATCAAGGAATTAACGAATTGTATAGAGAGTTTCCAGATGATATTCGTGCGCATTTAGGAACGTATGATAGAGAGAATTTTGCAGTTTTTAAATATGCAGGTGTAGATGAAACTGGTGAATACCGTGGTAGTGATGAGTATTATAACAATTTTATATTCTATCGTTATGCCGATGTTTTACTTATGCAAGCTGAAGCTTATATTTTATCTGCTGATAAAAAGAATTTAGATATGGCTTATCAACTTATTAACGATGTGCATATGCGTGCAGTTTCTGCACCTTTAGATGTTTCTAGAGACGAGTCTAGTTTATTAAATGCATTATTATTAGAACGCCAAAAAGAGTTTGCATTCGAAGGAAAGCGCTGGTACGATTTACTGCGTTTTGCACGTCGTGATAACTTTGCAAATCAAGAACTTATTTTAAGTTTAGTCGATTTTAAAGCTGGTGCAGATGATTATGAGCAGATTTTGAGTTATTACTCAGATCCAGATTCATACTTTTTACCAATTTATCAAAATGAAATTAATTTGAATGATAATTTAGTGCAGAATCCATTTTACGAAAACTAAAACTAAACTTATGAAAACTAAAAAAATAATTAATTGGCTTGGAGGGCTTTGCATGTTTATGCTAATATTAAATAGCTGTAATGATCCTCTTGATGGAACCACCTTTTTTACAACAGATGGTGAAACTACTGATATGACAATTTCAGAGGTATTAGAAGCTAACCCAGACAAATTTTCTATGTATGTTGAAATTCTTCAAAAAACAGAATTTTACACCGCATTAAGAAGTTATGGAAGTTATACGTGTTTAGCACCTACCAATACGGCTATAAAGGCATTCTTAGAAGAGCGCTTTAATGTAAGTACTGTTGCAGAGTTAACTTCGGAAGAGCAAATAGAATTTTTAAAAATATTAGTTAAGTTTCATACGCTACCAACGAGTAGAACCACAAGTAGTTTTATAGAAGGGCGATTGGCCGATACAACTTATACTGGAGATTATCTTACAACGTCTTACTTATTAGGAGGTGGTATTGCTAATGTGCAGATTAATAAAGAAGTTGGTTTAGATCAATACGATATTCGTACAAATAATGGAACTATACATGCGCTTACAGGAGTTTTAAACCCTTTTATTGATCCCGTTACTGTTGTAATGGAAAAGGCTGGTAAGCATACTATATTTATTGAAGCTTTAAAGCAAACCGGATATTATGATATGTTTTCTCAATACTTTAGTGAAACAGGATCAAAAAATAATTTTACAATTTTAGCAGAATCAGATGCTGTTTATGCTGAAGCCGGTATTAATTCTTTTCAAGATTTGGCAGATTATATCTCTCCAGGAAATGTAAATTATACAGACGAGCTAAATGAGTTAAATAGGTTCATGGCTTATCATGCAACAGAGAGTTTCTTGTATTCTGCAGATTTTCCAGAAAACTCTTTTATTAGTACAATACTTCCTAAAAATGCTATAAAATCTTTTAAAACAGATAAAGAGCTTAGAATTAACGAAACAGAAACGGGTGTAGATGATACATGGACGTCTTTAATTTCTGAAGACAGTAATTTTCCAGCGAAAAATGGAGTATATCATACCGTAGATAAATTATTAACCATATTTATTCCTAAAGCAAAACATGTAATCTTCGATTTTGGAACAGGTTTACCAGAAGTACAAGCTGGTAAAATTGGTTTTAATTCATGGTTTGATTCTACAGAATTCGAATCGCTTCGAGTTTTTCCAGCAACACGAATTAGAATTTTAAGACAAAGTAGAAATGCTGCTTATGATGCAGGAACTGTATTGAATTTAGGTTCTGTAACATGGATTGAGTTTGATACGCCAGTACTTCCTAAAGGGAAATATGAGCTTAGAGTATGTGGAAACCAAGGAAATAATGGTAGGCCAATATTCCAAACCTATTGGGATGGACAACCTATAGGGTCGCAATGGGATATGAGATCTAACCCAAGTGAATTAGGTATAGGATGGCCAGATGAAGATTCTCTAGAGTTAAGAGAGCGTGGTTATGTAAGAGGACGTGCTGATATTTTTGATAATAGCGGTAACTCTGCTTACGATTTAGCGAACTGGGCAAGGTTTATTGTAATTGATGATTTACTTATGCCAGAACAACAAAGTCACGTATTGCGTTTTGAAACAATACGATCAGGAGGTATTCCTATTGATTATATTGAGTTTGTACCGGTTGATTAATAAAAATAAATAATAAAGAACTTATAATGAATAATAAACATAATTTCATAATTAATCTAGGTCGCATATGTGCCGTTCTTGTTATCCTTGTAGCATTTAGCTGTAAGGAAGATGCCTTGGACGACCATTATGGACAACAAGATCAAAGGTTAGAATCTAGTATTTTAGAGACGTTAGCTACCGATGCTAACTATTCAACCTTTTTAGAACTGGTAAAACAAACAGGTTTTGAAGAGTTACTTAGCTCATCGCAAGCTTTTACAGTATGGGCACCAAGTAACGAAGCTTTAGCATTGGTATCTGCCGATGTATTAAGCGATCCAGATGCATTAACACAATTAATAGGAAATCATATTTCTAGATTCTCTTACGGCTCAACCATAAATGAAAACCCTGTATTTGTAAAAATGCTTAACGATAAATATATCGAGTTTTCTAATGTAGATGGGCAAGTTACTTTTGCTGATGTTGATTTGTTAGAAGCAGATTTGCTAACATCAAACGGTATCCTACATAAGGTGTCAAGCGTGTTAAGTGTAAAACCAAATATTTGGGGATTCCTTAATGACAATGTAGAAGAATTTCCGGTTTTAATGGAATACTTTTCTCAGTATAACGAAGTTCTTTTTGATGAAGCAAAAAGTGTTAAAACAGGCACCAATACATTAGGCCAAACGGTTTACGATTCTATTTTTAGCGCATCAAATACACAATTTAAAACAATAGGAGATCTAAGTTCTGAAGAAGATCGTTTTACTTTTATAGGTTTAACCGATGATGCTTATACAGGGATTTACGATCGTTTTAAAGAGTATTATAAATTTCCAATTGAAGATTCTGTAAAGAGTAATACAGACAGAACAATATTTAGCAACTTAACATTTCCAGCTTTTGAACAAGCAGATTTAGACGGATCGTTGCTTTTAAATACGGTTGGTAATTTTGTAACGCTAGACGCTAGTTCTATAACGGGTAATGAAGCATTAAGTAATGGCAATGTGATTTTAGTTAGTGATTTAAATTATACTCCAGAAAATGTTATGTATAAAATTATTGGATATGAGGTAGAAGATAATAAAAGAAGAACTATAGGCGATTTGTCAGACTTTACAGTAGTTCAAAATTTTGATAGAACAGCATCAGGATCATTTACTAATACAGTAAGCTTATTAGCAAATCCAGATGCGAGTAATAGTAATAATTATTTTGAAGTAGCATTTAGTAATGTGTTATCTGCAAGTTATAATATTCAATTACGATTTACTCCCGTAGGAGCATCTCAAGATACTAAGTTGAGGTTTGAGTTTAGCTACACAGATGCTGATAAAAATGTAATTGTAAACGAAATTGGCCCATTAGTAGTAAGTAACCTTGAAGATGGTGTTGTTACCATTGGTGATACTTATGATATTCCTGTGTTTGTTAATGAGGAGGTTGATAATGAGTACTTTGTGAAGCTTAAAGTTATTGTAGATGTGAGTGAACCAGAACTACTGTTGTACGATCGTAAGTTTGGTCTAGATTTTATAGCACTAACGCCAGTAGAGTAAGTATTTTAACTAAAAAATAAACATGAATTATCTGATTATGATGAAAATAAAAAATACATATTCCCTGCTTTTCATTCTATTTTTCGGAATTATTTTTGCATCGCAAGGACAAGAAAAATCGAATAAAATAGTTACGGGAACGGTCCTTAACGCTACTAATAAAGAGCCTTTGGCTGGCGTTAATGTACGAGCGGGTAATTTTTCCTCTGTACTTACAGACGAAAAAGGCACATTCTCGATAAAAGTTCCAGATGGTAGAGCTACACTTATATTAAGTAGCCAAGAATTTCAAGATAAAGAGGTTGCCTTAAGAGGAAGATCTAAAATTGAAATTAAAATTAATAAAAAGGATTTCAATACGTATTATACAGACGTAAACACACCTCTTAGAGCTAAAAGTAACTCATCTGTAGTAGGAGCTATTTCTGTAAGAGAGGGCAGTATTGCTACAGCACGTGAGTCTGCAGCAAATATGATTACAGGTAACGAAGTAAGCGGTATGCGGAGTATTATGCGTTCTGGAATTCCGGGTATTGGTTCTAATAACTTTATTAGAGGGTACAATACTTTAAACAGTTCTACACAGCCTTTAATAGTTGTAGATGGTATGATGATTGAAACAAATACGTTTAATAATAATTCTATTATTAGAGGGTATAGTTACGATCCTTTATCAGATATAAACCCAAAGGATATTGCAAATATTACAGTAATTAAAGATGCGGCTTCAATCTACGGATCTAGAGCTGCAAATGGTGTAATACTTATTGAAACTAATAAAACGGATGATGTTACAACTAAAATAGATTTCTATGCGCAAGCAGGTTTAAATATTTCTCCGGATAATATTAGAATGATGAATGCAGATCAATACAAAACGTATTTATCTAACCAATTAAATAATTCGGGACTTTATACTAATAGTGAAATAAGTAATTTACCTTATTTTAATGAAAGTACATCTTTTCAAGATTATGAAAAATATCATAATTCTACTGATTGGCAAAAACAAGTATTCGATGATAACTATGTTAATGAGTACTATTTAAAAGTAACCGGAGGTGATGAGATTGCTAAATATGGTTTATCTGTTGGTTATTCTACTAACGGAGGTGTAATTTCTAATTCAGATTTCGAGCGTTTTACAACACGTTTTAATGCCGATACAAACATTACAGATAGATTATCTTTATCTACAAACTTAAGTGTAAGTTATACAGATAGAAGTTTGTATGACGATGGTTTGTTAAGCACATCTCCAATATTTTCAGCGCTTAATAAATCGCCATTTTTGGCACCTTATACAGAGAATGCAGATGGTGTAGTAACCGATGTTTATCAAGATGTTGATGATATTGGTGGCTTTAGTAACCCTGTAGTTATTACAGATGTTGCAACGTTTGTTGCAAAAGATTATAATCTTTACGGACAATTAAACTTCGGTTATAAAATTTCAGATAAATTAACGTTGAGTTCTTTATCTGGTGTTAATTATATTAAAAACAGACAAAATGTTTTCTTACCAGATTTAGGATTGTCTGAAGAAACTAACGATTTTGGTGATGCTTTTTATCGTACATCAAAAGTAAGTGTAGAGAGTTTATTTTCTGTTTTTAACGATACACGATTAAATTATAAATTAAACGTTGATAATATTCACGATTTCTCAATAAACTTAGGAGTGCGTTACAACCAAAATGATTATGAGAATTCATACTCTATTAGTGGTAACTCTGGAGACGATCAATTTACATCACTTAATAATGGTAATAGAGATACGTTTGTTACTTCTGGTAATATTGGGAACTGGAAATATGCATCACTTTATGCTAATGCAGATTATTCGTTTTTAAATAAGTATTTTGTGAGTTACAATTTAGCTTTCGATAGTTCATCTCGTTTTGGAGATGCTAAATCTACCGGTATTTTTCCTGGTTTAGGAGTGGGGTGGTTAATTTCTTCAGAAAACTTTATGGCTAACAATAATCTTATCGATAAATTAAAACTTAGAGCAAGTTATGGTTTAACAGGTAACGATGGTATTGGAAACTACAATGCAGAATCTTATTTTGTGTCTACTAGATTTTTAGAAGGAACAGGACTTATTAATGGTAACATTGCTAAAAGTTCTATACGTTGGGAAGAAACAACTAAAGCTAACATAGGTTTAGATTTAGGATTGTTAAACGAACGCGTATCTGTAAACTTAGATTATTTTAACAATGTTACAGATGGTTTATTAAACCAAACTAGTATAAGCCCAGTTTTTGGTAGTGAAGGGTTCTTGTCTAACGATGGAAAACTTAAAAATAGAGGTTTCGAATTAGGGATTAATGCACGTGTTATTAATACAGATAATTTTACTTGGGATGTTGGAGGAAATATTTCTCAATATAAAAACAAGATTATCTCATTACCTGGAGATCAACAGATATATGAAATCGCTGGTATAAACGCCACAATCATTAATAAAGAAGGCAGTGCGTTAGGTTTATTTTACGGTTACAAAACAGATGGTATTTATAACAATGCTACAGAAGCTTCAACCGAAGGTTTAAACTGGGTGGATTTTGCAGGGTTCGAACAACCATTTGCAGCAGGTGATGTTCGCTTTGTTAACAGTGATGCTTCTGATAACGTGATTAATGAAGACGATCGTGTAGTAATTGGTAATCCTAATCCGGATTTTACAGGTATGGTTTACAATACATTTACATATAAAAATGTATCCTTATCGGCTATCTTTTCATTCAGTCAAGGAAACGATGTTTACAATGCACAACGCTGGCAAACAGAATCTATGTCTGGTTTAGCTAACCAAAGTGAAGCGGTTGCAAACCGTTGGACCGTAGCAAACCAAAACACGAATATACCTCGTGCGGTTTATGGAGATGCTGTTGGTAATTCAAGGTTTTCAGACCGTTGGATAGAAGATGGATCTTACATTCGTTTAAAAACCTTATCATTATCTTATAGTCCAGACTTTTTTAATGCAACAGTTTTCCTTACAGCAAATAACTTATTTACAATTACAGATTATTTAGGGTTTGATCCAGAAGTAAGCTCGTCTCAAACAAGTTATTTACAAGGTATCGATGCAGGTTTAACACCACAATACACTTCAGTTTTAGTTGGAGTTAGAGTAGGACTATAATTTTTGTATAATAGATTCAAAATAAAAAAATAGATATAAATGAAACAATATAGAAATATTACGTTCAGCATACTTTTCGGATTAACACTTTTAACCTCTTGCGAGAGTTTGTTAGAAGTAGAACCTGAAGAAGTATTGCTTGCCGAGGATTACCTTGGCGACGATCAAATAGATGCTAGATCGGCATTGTTTGGAGTGCTTTCTCAATTGCAAGGCGTTGTAGGGCAATATGTAGTGCTAGGCGAGTTACGTGCAGATTTAGTAAATGTAAACGCAAACTCTATTGATGAGCTTCAAGAAGTTAACAACCACAACATAAGTGAAGATAATAGTTATGCAGATTTAACGACTATGTTTTCTATTATCAATAACTGTAATTTTGCTTTAGAAGGTATTGATACGGATGCTTACGAAAATCAATTATTAGATGATTATGCTTCTATTTTAAGAATTAGAACATGGGCGCAAATGCAAATTCTAATTAATTATGGAAAGTTACCATACATTACAAAACCAATTAGAACGAGTGATGAACTGGATGATACTTATCCTTTATTATCAGTAGATCAAGCTTTGGATCAATTAATTTCTAATCTAGCCGAGGTTGAAGGTGTAGAGAATGTAACTAAATATGCAGGCTCTTTAGGGTTTTCAATTTTTGACATGATTCCTGATCAAGATATTCTTTTGGGAGACTTACATTTATGGAAAGGAAACAATGCTCTAGCAGCAACGAGATATAAAGCATTTTTAGATAAAGAGGCTTTACAAGGTGTTTTATATTTATCTGGATCTAATTCGGTGACAGTTACAAAATCGGGGGAATCTTACAGTTCGGTAAGCCGTTGGTTAAACATATTTGGAGAAACCGTTAGAACCAGTGAGGTTATCAATTATGTTGGTTTTAGTGAACAATATAGACAGCCTAACAATAGCTTTACGGTAGTGACAGATCAATTATCGGCTTCATTATCAATTATATATAATTGGGCAGATCAATCTGTAGGGTTTGAAGGTGAGCCAAAGATCGAAGGAATAGATACAAGAGTTAGTAGCTCAGTTGATGCTTTTAGTGATTTACTTCCAATTAAAAAATATCAATACGATTATTTTACATGGAATAGAGCAGCTAAAGTATATTTAAGATATGCAGAGGCTATTAATTACGCAGGACATCCAGAACAGGCTTTAGCGATTTTAAATGGTATTTTTAATAATCCTGATGTAGACCCTGTTGATGCTCCTATTTTTGAAAACGCGGAAGCTTATTTAAATTTTGATATAAACACCTATTACGCAACTAATTCTAGTGATGAGCCAATTTCTGGTTACTTAGGAGTTCGTGGTCGTGTAGGTATGGCTCCGGTAGGTGTAGATATCGATGTAACAAGTGCTAGTGCTATCGAGCAGGTAGGTGCGTTAATTCTTAATGAGGCTGCTTTAGAGTTGGCTTTTGAAGGAAACAGATGGGAAGATTTAGTTCGTTTTTCACGTAGAAGTAACGATCCAACAATATTGGCGAATGCTGTTGCAAATAAGTTTGTAACTGCAGGAGAAAGTGGAGCAGCAGCAACTGTTGGTCAAAAATTATTAAATCCAGAAAACTGGTATTTACCATTAAGTATTCCTGACAACTTTGTGTCGCAGTAATACATGGGAAGATTATATTATTAGCTTAATATTATTGTTATTTTTTTTAAAAGGAAAAAACTCCAAGTGTCATGCTTGGAGTTTTTGTTTTTTATATACACGTTGGTTTTATTTATCTCAAAGTTTAGAGGTTGTAACAGTTTCTATAATGGGTAGTTTTTTTAAAAAATATAGACAGAATAAAAAAAGGGGTTATCTAAAATTTTAGAAAACCCCTTTTTAATACTATATAGTGATGTTATTACATCATGCCTGGCATACCGCCACCACCCATTGGAGGCATTGCAGCTGCATCTTCTTTAATGTCAATTAAAGCACATTCTGTAGTTAAAATCATTCCAGCAACCGATGCTGCATTTTCTAATGCTACACGTGTTACTTTTTTAGGATCGATAATACCAGCTTTAAGCATATCAACATATTGATCTGTTTTGGCATCGAAACCAAAATCTTTTTTACCTTCTAAAACTTTAGCGATAACAACACTACCTTCACCACCTGCATTTTCAACAATAGTACGTAAAGGCGCTTCAATAGCACGAGCTACAATTTGCACACCAGTTGTTTCATCTAAGTTTTCTGTTGTAAGCTTCTCTAAAACAGATTTAGCTCTTACTAATGCAACACCACCACCAGCAACAATACCTTCTTCTACGGCTGCTCTAGTTGCGTGTAATGCATCATCAACACGGTCTTTTTTCTCTTTCATTTCAACTTCACTTGCAGCACCAACGTAAAGAACAGCAACACCACCAGCTAATTTAGCTAAACGCTCTTGTAGTTTCTCTTTATCGTAATCTGAAGTTGTAGTTTCAATTTGAGATTTAATTTGGTTTACTCTATTTTTAATAGATTCAGCATCACCAGAACCATTTACAATAGTTGTGTTGTCTTTATCAATTGTTACTGTTTCAGCAGTACCAAGCATTGTTAAATCTGCATTTTCTAAAGTGAAACCTCTTTCTTCAGAAATTACAGTTCCACCAGTTAAGATAGCGATATCTTCTAGCATAGCTTTACGACGGTCACCAAAACCAGGCGCTTTAACAGCTGCGATTTTTAATCCACCACGTAACTTGTTTACCACTAAAGTAGCTAACGCTTGTCCATCAACATCTTCAGCAATAATTAATAACGGACGACCAGATTGAGCAACAGGCTCTAAAATTGGAAGAATTTCGTTTAAGTTAGAAATCTTTTTGTCGAATAATAAAATGTATGGATTTTCTAAATCAGCAATCATTTTATCAGCATCGGTAACAAAGTAAGGAGAAAGGTAACCTCTATCAAACTGCATACCTTCAACAACGTCAACATAAGTTTCCATCCCTTTAGCTTCTTCAACAGTAATAACACCTTCTTTACCAACTTTACCAAAAGCCGTAGCGATTAATTCGCCAATAGTATCATCGTTATTTGCAGAAATAGCAGCAACTTGTTTTATCATTTCTGATGAGTTACCTACTTTTTTAGCTTGCTTTTCAAGATCGGCAACAATAGCATCAACAGCTTTGTCAATACCACGTTTTAAATCCATTGGGTTAGCACCTGCAGCAACGTTTTTTAAGCCTTCTTTTACAATAGCTTGAGCCAATACAGTTGCAGTTGTAGTACCATCACCTGCTAAATCGTTAGTTTTAGAAGCAACTTCTTTAACCATTTGTGCACCCATATTTTCTAATGGGTTTTCTAATTCAATTTCTTTAGCTACAGACACACCATCTTTAGTTACTTGTGGTGCTCCAAAACTTTTACTAATAATTACGTTACGTCCTTTTGGGCCTAACGTTACTTTTACTGCGTTTGCTAATGCATCAACACCACGTTTTAATCCGTCGCGTGCTTCAATATCAAATTTTATGTCTTTTGCCATAATATGTTTAATTTTTTTATTCTCACTAAGGAGAAAATCTATTTAATGAAAATCTAGTTTAAATTGATGAGGTTTCCGCTTTCGCGGAAAATAAAAAAGGAATTATTAAATAATTGCAAGAATATCGCTCTCACGCATAATTAAATAATCTGTACCTTCTAATTTTAATTCTGTGCCAGCATATTTACCATATAAAACAGTGTCACCAACTTTTACTGTAATAGGTTCGTCTTTGGTACCTTTTCCGGCAGCAACAACAGTTCCTTTTTGTGGTTTTTCTTTAGCGTTATCTGGAATAATAATTCCTGATGCTGTTTTAGTTTCAGCGGCAGCAGGCTCAATAAGAACGCGGTCTGCTAATGGTTTAATGTTTAAGCTCATTTTTATATTATTTTTTAATTAATTGAATTATGATTAACGCTTTAATAGTACGCTAAAAATATGCCAAGAGCAATAGACTGACAAACTTGCAGAAATAAAAAATGCCAACTGTAAAAGTTGGCATTTTTAAATCTAATATGTTTTTGAGAATCTTAGTTCACACTATCTTTTATTGTAGCAGCATCGGTTGCTGTATTAGCAGGAGTTGCTAAAGGTTGAGTGCTTGGTGCATCAGTATCTAAAGCTTTAGATTCTAAAGTAGAATCGCCTCTGTTAATAGCTATGTTTGAAGCTAAAATTAATATTAGCAAAAATGTAGCTAAGTACCATGTGCTTTTGTCTAAAAAATCGGTTGTCTTTTTCACACCGCCTAATTGCTGTGTTCCACCACCTCCAAATGAAGAAGATAATCCACCACCCTTAGGGTTTTGCACCATAATTACTACAATCAGTAAAAATGCTACCACAACTATTAATGCTAAAAATATTGTAAACGTACTCATTATTTCTTGTTATTTTGTTCTTGTAATTGTTTTACTGCCTCGATTTGGTTTGCAAAGAAACCACTTTTTTCTGGATATTTCAAACTTAAAATTTTATAAGATTGAATAGCCTTCGAATAATTTTTTTGTTCTACATAAATACGCGCTAAAGTCTCTGTCATTAAGGCTTCCGGTTGTATCATTTGGGCTTTAGCTAAATTTCCTTTAAGCAAAAGTGGCTTTGTTGGGTTTATTTTTGGGTTTTTAATGATGAATTTATCAATTAAATCGAATTTTTTCTCCTTTTTTAAGGCTTTTTCCGATTTCTTTTTAGTAGGTTTTTTTGAAACTTCAGGTTCGCGCTCAATAGGCTTAAATTGTGTAAGTTTTAACCATTGGTTAAAAGAATGCGATTCTTTTTTATCAAAGGGAAGTGGTGTCCCTAAATTTAATATAGCTTCTGGAGTGTTTTTGGGAGATTGATCAACTTCTTCGGGTGAAGTTTCAATATATTCAGAAGGAATTATAGAAAGAGTCGTTTCTTTTTTCGGACGAAATTCTTTAGGTTCAAATAATGAAGGGTCTAAAACACCAGTAGTATCCTGTATTTGTTGCTTTAAAGTATCATCAATAGTTACTTTTTTATAAACCGTGATATCTTCAACATCAATTTCTATATCATTTATAGGTGAAATGTTTTTTTTGATGTATTGTGAAATTTCATTCTGAATAAAATGTTCCGAAGTAATAAAATCGAATAAAATACTACGGTCTGTGGTGTAGGCAGCTGTAGTTTTTAAGGCTTGATTATAATCTAAACTACTTTGATCTTTTAATCCTTTTAAATGAATAGCGCGTGCCGATTGAAAATAAGGATATTCATCTAGTATAGATTTTATAGCCTCGGTTTGTTCATGCGTTATAGCATGCGGGTTTTGTAGTAGATATGTAAAATCGGTTCGATTCATTGGCTAAGCCAAATTTTTAATATTAATCTAAAAAAATGATTGTTAACGCTTGGTTTTATTACCATTTTGCTAACGTAGCATTAAAAATGTCTTGAGTTAAACGCTCAAAAATTTCTTCGTGTGCTGTGGTTTTTGTGGTTCCAATAAGTTGTGCTGTTCCATCGTAATCATAGAAAAAAGAGAAGCTTTGTTCTAAATCGTCTTCCTCTTTTTTTCTGTTGAAAAACCTAAGCTTTACACTTATTGTTAATCTGTTTTGAGCTGCAACATTTTCAGATGTAGCTGTTGTTGGAGAAACACGGTATCCTGTAATTTCGCCTTCGTAAACTAAATCTCCATTAGATGGTACAAGACTTAAGTTGGTTTGATTCTGAATTAAATCTTCTAAAGCTAATTTAAAATCTCGCTCTAAACCTGGTTCTACTAAAAGGGCATTGTTTTCAAATCGATTTACTTGGTAGGTTTTTATATCAGAAGAAATAGACGTCCCTGTAAAAGAGTAAATACCGCAACTTGTAAGGGTTGCGATCGTTAATATTGCAATAATGTATTTTGCGTGCTTCATTTTATTTTCTTGAATACGTATCTGTTTTATAGAGACTTGTGTATTAGGTTAACGTGTTTTTATAGATCGTATTGTTTAATTTTACGGTATAATGTACGTTCGCTAATGCCAAGTTCTGCGGCTGCTAATTTACGTTTTCCGCTGTGACGTTCTAACGATTTTTTAATTAATTCTAATTCTTTATCATGAATAGATAAGGTTTCTTCCTCTTCAATTTCTTCTGCAAAGTGATACTTATCTTGCGTACTCATAGGTTCTTCAATTTTTGAGGTATGTTCTGGAATAGAAAGTAACTCGGTATTGGTTACGCTTTCTTCAAAATCATGAATATCGTCATCATCGTCACCATAAATTTTCTGAATTAAGCTTTCGTTTTTCTTCTCAACATCTTTGGTGTTCCCATTTTTCATGAGTTCCATGGTGAGTTTCTTTAAATCGCTTAAGTCACTTTTCATATCAAAAAGTACTTTGTAGAGAATTTCGCGTTCGCTACTAAAATCACTTTTAGATTTCGATGTTTTAATTACTGCAGGTAAATTTGTTGTCGAAGCAGGTAAATAACCGTTTAAAGTTTCTGCGCTAATAGTACGGTTTTGTTCTAAAACAGATACTTGTTCTGCAATGTTACGCAACTGTCTAATATTACCATTCCATCGGTGTTTTGTAAGAACTTGCACTGCCGAATCTGTAAGCTTTACAGTTGGCATTTTGTATTTTAAAGCAAAATCGCTAGCAAATTTTCTGAATAATAAATGAATATCGTCTTGGCGTTCGCGAAGTGGAGGTAAATTAATATCCACAGTGCTTAAACGATAGTATAAATCTTCTCTAAATTTTTCTTTTTCAATAGCTTCAAACATGTTTACGTTTGTTGCTGCAACAATACGCACATTGGTTTTTTGAACTTTACTAGAACCTACTTTTAAAAACTCACCGTTTTCTAAAACACGTAAAAGTCTAACTTGTGTGGTAAGCGGTAACTCGCCAACTTCATCTAAAAAAATGGTTCCGCCATCGGCAACTTCAAAATAGCCTTCACGGGTTTGTGTTGCTCCTGTAAAAGCACCTTTTTCGTGTCCGAATAACTCAGAATCTATTGTGCCTTCTGGTATGGCACCACAGTTTACGGCAATATATTTATTGTGTTTTCTATGTGATAATTGATGTATTATTTTAGGAATACTTTCTTTTCCAACACCACTTTCTCCGGTTACTAAAACCGAAATATCGGTAGGAGCAACCTGAATGGCTTTTTCTATAGCACGGTTTAGTGTTGGTGTATTGCCAATAATACCAAATCGTTGTTTAATTGCTTGGATTGATTCCATAATGCTTAATTAAAAATTAAAAGTGAATAATGATAAATGCTTGGTTTTAATTTCAAATAAATATTAATTATTCATTGATAATGCTATGCCTTCGCCAATTAACGTGGCACTTGTGCAATTGTTAACCTTAACTTTTACAAACTCGCCAATTTTAAAATCACCTTTAGGGAACACGCAAACAATGTTTTGTGAGCTACGACCCGACCATTGTTCGGTAGATTTTTTCGATTCTTTCTCAATTAAAACCTCTATTTCTGTACCTAAGTATTCTTTGGTTCTAAATTCGCTGTGTTGACGTTGTAAATCTACAATGTCTTGTAAACGACGTTTTTTAACAGGCTCTGGTACATCGTCTTCCATATTTCTTCCAGCCATGGTACCAGGGCGTTCAGAATATGTAAACATGTATCCAAAATTATATTTTACGTATTCCATTAAGGAAACGGTATCTTGAAAATCTTCTTCTGTTTCTGTTGGGAAACCAACAATCATATCGTGGCTAATAGTGCATTTTGGAATAATACGACGAATGTTGTCAATTAATTCAAAATACTCTTCGCGTGTATGTAAACGATTCATTTCCTTTAAAATACGGTTACTTCCGCTTTGTACAGGTAAATGGATATGATTACAAATATTATCGAATTTAGCCATGGTTTCAACCACATCTAAAGTTAAATCTTGAGGGTTAGACGTTGAGAAACGAATACGCATTTTTGGTTGTTCTTTAGCACAAAGCTCAAGTAATTTAGAAAAGTCTACGGCAGTAGCTTTCTCCATATCTGTTGCTTTTACAAAGTCTTTTTTAAGTCCGCCACCATACCAAAGGTAACTGTCTACGTTTTGGCCAAGTAAGGTAATTTCTTTAAAACCACGGCTCCATAAATCGTTTATTTCCTCTAAAATACTTTGTGGGTCACGACTACGTTCACGGCCTCTTGTAAAAGGCACCACGCAAAACGTACACATGTTATCGCAACCACGAGTTATAGAAACAAAAGCGGTAACTCCATTAGAATTTAAACGTACTGGAGAAATATCTCCATAGGTTTCTTCTTTAGAAAGAATAACGTTTATAGCGTCTCTACCTTCGTCAACTTCAGCTAAAAGGTTTGGTAAATCTTTGTATGCATCTGGGCCAACAACTAAGTCTACAATTTTTTCTTCTTCAAGAAATTTTGTTTTTAAGCGTTCGGCCATACAGCCCAAAACACCAACTTTCATTTTTGGATTTATGTCGCGTTTTACGGCGTTATATTTTTCTAATCGTTTACGTACGGTTTGCTCGGCTTTATCACGAATAGAGCAGGTGTTTACTAAAACTAAATCGGCTTCTTCTAAGTTTTGTGTGGTATTAAAACCTTGATCCTTCATGATAGAAGCTACAATTTCACTATCGCTAAAATTCATTGAGCAGCCGTAGCTCTCAATAAAAAGTTTGCGTGTATTGCCCTCTTTCTGTTCAAGAGTTAAAGATTGGCCTTGTTTATTTTCGTCTATAATTTTTTCCATAGTTTGCTAGAAACTGGTATTGTTCAATAAGTATGCAAAGATACAATTAATTTGTGTTTTGTGACAAAGTGGCAGTTTTATTTTTTAAGCTTATTTATAGGTTTTATGGTGGTCTGTTTGGTTAAAAGAATGTTTTATAAATCAGGTTTTTAGTACGGTTTGTATATCGTTTGTTTTTAATATTTAACATTGTGATTTTAGTTTATTTAACAAAATTTTTTGTTTTAAGAAATTAAATTACTTTTACGCCTTTAAATAACTTAACCCCTAACTTTAAAATATGAACAAAATTACTAGTCTATTAGAAAAAATTAATAATGCAAAGCAGCTCGATTTTGGCTCTATTTTTAGCGAAGCCATTGAGTTGTATAAAAAAACTTGGGTGCAAGGTTTCTTGCTTCAAATTTTTACTATGGTTATTATGTTACCTTTAATTATAGTGTTGTACGTGCCTTTAATTGGTTTAATGGTTGCGCAACAGGAAAGTGGTTATAACGATCAAGAAGCATTAAGTACATTTTTAGGCGGTATGTCTGTATTGTATATTTTGTTTGTAGTTATAGGGATATTTGTTCTTGGTACTATTTCATTAACGTTACAAGCTTCTTTTTTCAGAATAATTAAAAGAATGGATTATAATGAAGTGGTTAATACAACCGATTTTTTTCATTTTGTAAAAGGTAAGTATTTAAGTAAAGCTTTTGTATTAATGCTTATTTCTATAGGTATTGTTATTCCTTCGGCATTATTATGTTACATACCATTAATATATACTATGGTTCCTGTTTCTTATTTTATGTTAGTTTTCGCTTTTAACCCCGAATTTAGTACAGGCGATGTGGTGAAAGTTAGTTTTAAATTAGGAACTAAAAAATGGGGTATAACTATAGCTTTGTTTCTTGTAAGTTACCTTTGTGTTTTTGTAATCTCTATGATTACTTGCGGATTAGGATCTTTGTTTTTACAAGCCTTTTTATGGCATCCTATATATTTAATCTATAAAAAAGTAGTTGGGTTTGATGAAACCACAAATGCTATTGAAGAAATAGGTACTTCTATAGAATAGAAAAATAAGAGACTTATATAAAGGTGTTTTGAAATAAGTGCTTTTCGAAATATATTTAAAGGTTATCTGAGTAATAAAAAAATAAAACCCTGCTTTTTACTATTAAAAGCAGGGTTTTTTATGTAAAAATTATACAGATAGTACGTAAAATTAGGCAGATAAACTTTTTTTGATATACATTTGTAGGATCAAAAAATGATTTATGGCGAAGAATTTAGTAATAGTAGAGTCACCTGCAAAAGCAAAAACCATTGAAAAGTTTCTAGGAAAAGATTTTAAAGTAGAATCTAGTTTCGGACATATTTCCGATTTACCATCCAAGGAATTAGGGGTTGATGTTGAGGGTGATTTTAATCCCAAATACGAAGTATCCACAGATAAGAAAGCAGTTGTAAAAAAACTGAAAGACTTAGCTAAGAAAGCCGAAATGGTTTGGCTAGCAAGTGATGAGGATCGCGAGGGAGAGGCTATTGCATGGCACTTAGCCGAAACATTAAAATTAGATAAAGAGAAAACAAAACGTATTGTTTTTCACGAAATTACAAAATCTGCTATTTTAAAAGCGATTGAGAATCCACGTGGAATAGATTACGATTTAGTCGATGCCCAACAAGCACGACGTGTATTAGATAGAATTGTAGGTTACGAGCTGTCTCCGGTATTATGGAGAAAGGTGAAAGGTGGTTTGTCTGCCGGTCGTGTACAATCAGTTTCAGTTCGATTAATTGTTGAAAAGGAAAGAGATATACAAGGTTTTAGTCCTGTAGCATCATATAGAATAGATGCAGAATTTTCTAATGAAGATGGACAAAGCTTTAAGGCTAAACTTCCGAAGAACTTTTCAACTAAAAAGGAAGCTCAAAAGTTTTTAGAGAAAAATGCTCAGGCCGATTTTAAAGTAGCCGATTTACAAAAGAAACCAGCTAAAAAATCTCCAGCAGCACCGTTTACAACATCTACGTTGCAACAGGAAGCTTCTAGAAAATTATACTTTTCGGTAAGTAAAACCATGACGATGGCGCAACGCCTTTACGAAGCCGGTTTAATTACTTACATGAGAACGGATAGTGTTAATCTTTCAGATGAAGCTAAAAAAGGAGCAGAGGCAGAAATTAGAAATGCTTACGGCGATCAATACAGTAAATCTAGAAATTATAAAGGAAAAGCTAAAGGGGCTCAAGAAGCTCACGAAGCGATTCGTCCAACCAATTTCGCTGTACATTCAGTAGATATTGATTATGATCAAGCACGTTTATACGATTTAATATGGAAACGTTCTATTGCATCACAAATGAGTGAAGCAGAATTAGAGCGTACTAACGTAAAAATTAGTGCATCAACACATAAAGAAACCTTTACAGCAAACGGAGAGGTTATTACTTTTGATGGTTTCTTAAAAGTATATTTAGAAGGTACCGATGATGAGGATTTAGATGAACAAGATGGTATGTTACCAGCTATGAAAACTAATGAAACATTACTTAATAGTTATATTACAGCAACCGAACGTTACACACGTCCGCCAGCTAGATATACGGAGGCATCTTTAGTTAAGAAGTTAGAAGAATTAGGTATTGGTCGTCCGTCTACATATGCGCCAACAATTTCAACTATTCAGAACAGGAATTATGTTGAAAAAGGTACTATAGATGGTGAGGAAAGAAATTATTCTCAATTAAAACTTCAAGATGGTACGGTAAACGATGTGACTTTATCAGAGAAAGTGGGGTCAGATAAAGGGAAGTTAGTTCCAACAGATATTGGAATGATTGTGACTGACTTTTTAGTGAATCACTTTGAATCTATTTTAGATTATAGTTTTACAGCAAAAGTAGAAGCCGATTTTGATGAAATAGCAGAAGGAAAAGAAGATTGGAAGAAAATGATGAGATCATTTTACGATAATTTTCACCCGATAGTAGAAGATGTAAAAGAAAACGCCGATAGAGAATCTGGTGAGCGTATTCTAGGAGAAGACCCGAAAACAGGTAAACGAGTAAGTGTGCGTTTAGGTAAATTTGGACCAATGGTTCAAATAGGAACGGTGGATGATGAAGAGAAGCCACAGTTTGCAAGTTTAAGTCCAGATCAGCAATTAAACTCGATAACATTCGAAGAGGCGATGGATTTATTTCAACTTCCTAAAAATTTAGGAAACTTTGAAGATGAAGAAATTGTTGTTAATAATGGACGTTTTGGACCTTATGTAAAGTTTGGTGATGCTTATGTATCGCTTCCGAAAGGGACAGACCCATTAAGTGTGGAGCTTGATGATGCTATTGTTTTAATTAAAGAAAAACAAAAAGCCGATGCGCCAATTTACATGTATCAAGATTTACCTGTGCAAAAAGGTAAAGGGCGTTTTGGACCATATATAAAATGGAACAACTTGTTTATTAATGTGAATAAAAAATATGATTGGGATAATTTAACCGATGATGAAATTGTAGAACTTATTGAAGTTAAGGTTCAAAAAGAAATCGACAAAGTTATTCATAATTGGGAAGAAGAAGGTATTCGTGTAGAAAAAGCACGTTGGGGCCGTCACAATGTTATAAAAGGTAAAATAAAAGTAGAATTAGCCAAAACGGTTGATGTTACAGAAATGACTTTGGAAGAAGCTGCAAAACTAATTGAAGCTAAAACTCCGAAGAAAAAAGCAAGAAAAAAAGCAGCGCCTAAAAAAGCCGCAGCGAAAAAAACGACAACTAAAAAAACAACAGCGAAAAAGAAATAATTTTATAAAAAAAGAAAATTTAACCACCTTTATTTGTGATATAAATTTTTACATTTATAGTGTTAGTTTTCTTTTTTTATTGATATTTGTGTAACGCAAAACAGCATAATTTAGTACACTTTAATGGATTTTAACTTTCTGTCTCCTGTTTCAGATTTTGTATTGGCTCATAATGAGTTGCTTTCAGCTCAGGCTTTAGGTCGAAAAATAAAAATTCACTCAGCGCAGCAGGGTATTCCAGATTTAGATGGTGTTCAAATTGCTATAGTTGGTGTTTTAGAAAATAGAAACGATATTAATTATATAGGTGAAGAGTTTTGCTTAGATGAAATCCGTAAAGGATTTTATAGCCTTTTCCCTGGTAGCTGGAGTATTAGTGTTGCCGATTTAGGTGATATTGAAAAAGGCGAAAGTGTAGATGATACCTATTTTGCTTTAAAAGAAGTTGTAAATACTTTAATTAAGCAAAATGTAATTCCCGTGATTTTGGGAGGATCGCAAGATCTTACTTATGCAAACTATCGTGCTTATGATAGTTTTGCGCCCATGGTGAATATAGTAAATGTTGATAGCAAATTTGATCTGGGCGATTCAACTAAACCTATGAAGAACAATAGTTTTGTAGGTAAAATTATTTTAGATCAACCCTATAACCTTTTTAATTACGCAACAGTAGGCTATCAAACATATTTTAATTCGCAAGAAGAAATAGATTTGATGGACAGTTTGTATTTTGAGTCTTATAGACTTGGGCAAGTATCTCACGATATTACAATAGTAGAACCTGTATTGAGGGATGCTAATATTGTAAGTATCGATTTGGGGTCTGTAAAAAGCTCTGAAGTTAGTTTAAATCAAAAAGTATCTCCCAATGGTCTAAATGGTAAAGAAATTTGCGCCATAGCCAGATATGCGGGTATTAGTAATAAGGTATCGTCTTTTGGTATTTACGAATACAAACCTTCTAGTGATGATGAAATAACATCTATGTTAGTATCACAAATGCTGTGGTATTTTATAGAAGGTGTGAATTATAGAATTAAAGATGATGATTTTTCAGATGAATATACTTACCAAAAATTCATTACTTTGGTAGAATCGGAAGAATTAGTCTTTTATAAGAGTAATAAGACAGGAAGATGGTGGATTGAAATACCTTTTTTGTCAGAAGTTAATAATAAATTAAAAAGGCATACGTTATTACCTTGCATGCACCAAGATTACAAAGATGCATGCAATAATAAAGTGCCAGAGCGCTGGTACAAAGCCATTAGGAAAAATAGTGTTTAGCAAGTGAAAAAGGTTAAAATGCGCATTTCATCGTTTAAATGTTAATTTTTTACGACGAAATGTAATTTTTTTAGGTAAAAAGTTGTTTTTTAAAAAATATATAAATATGTTTACGCTCTCAAGTTAGAGCTTAAATAATTAACCGCGAGTTTTCTATGATTATGAAGAAGTTTATATTATTAACCACAGTAGTAGCATTGCTAGCAAGTTGCGGCTCAAATGACCGAGGTGAACTGGTTGGTGTGCAAGGAAAAAAATGGCATCCAGAGAAGCCTTATGGTATGGAGCTTATTCCTGGTGGCGCATTTATAATGGGTAAAGCCGATGATGATTTAGCTGGTGTGCAAGATGCACCTGCAAAAACTGTTACAGTGCGCTCATTTTACATGGATGCAACTGAAATAACAAATAGTGAATATCGCCAATTTGTTAATTGGGTAAGAGATTCTATAGTTAGAATGAAACTTGCTGTATTAGCCGATGAAATTGGTAAAATTCCGGAAGACGGAGGTATTGGTGAGTTTGCATTTAAAGATGCAGATACAGCTAACATGTCTGTTTACGAAAAGTACATGTTCGAAAACTATACCGGATTAGGGCCAACAGGTTACGAAGGTAGAAAGTTGAACAAAGATGTTGATCTTGTATTTGATACGGCTGAATACCCAGATGAGTGGTATGCAGAGGTTATGGATACTATGTATTTGCCTTTAGAGGCATCATACAACGGTCAACGTACTTGGGATGTTAAGAAATTTAAATTCCAATATAGCTATATGGATATTCAAGAAGCTGCTAATAACAGAGGTATTGAACGTAAAGATGCTATTAAAAAGGAAGAGTTAGAAATATATCCAGATACAACAGTTTGGATTAGAGATTTCGCATATTCTTACAACGAACCAATGCATAACGATTATTTCTGGCATGATGCTTATGGAGAATATCCAGTAGTAGGCGTGACTTGGAAACAAGCGAAAGCATTTTGTGAGTGGAGAACTTTACAGAAAAACTCTTACCAAAAATCTAAAAAAGGTTCAGCAATGGTAAATACATTTAGATTACCATCTGAAGCAGAGTGGGAGTATGCCGCTCGTGGAGGTCTGCAAGCAGCAACTTACCCTTGGGGTGGGCCTTACACAAAAAGTGATAGAGGTTGTTTTATGGCAAACTTTAAACCAGTACGTGGAGATTATGCTGCCGATCAAGCTTTATACACTGTAGAAGCAAAATCTTATGAGCCTAACGATTACAACTTGTATAACATGTCTGGAAATGTTTCAGAATGGGTAAATGCATCTTATGATCCTTCATCTTATGAGTATACATCAAGTATTAACCCAAGTGTAAACGATAGAGATAACAAACGTAAAATTGTTCGTGGTGGTTCTTGGAAAGATGTAGCATACTTTTTACAAGTAAGTTCAAGAGATTACGAATATGCAGATTCTGCAAGAAGTTATATTGGCTTTAGAACCGTTCAAGATTATATGGGGACACAGGTAACAAAAAACGGTAACTAAGCTAATTGTATTAAATCAAATCAAATCATTATAAATTTTTATTAATTAACCTACTTAAGTATTCGTACTTAAATTAAAATCAGAAATTATGGCAAAGTCAAAAGGAAGTAAAAAAATCATGAATATGATGTATGGATTAGGAGCAGCAGTTGTTATCCTTGGTGCATTATTCAAAATAACACACATGGAGTTTGGACCACTAAATGGTAATACACTCTTAACAATTGGTCTAGTAACAGAAGCGCTTATTTTTGCTGTATCAGCATTTGAACCTGTTGATGATGAATTAGACTGGTCTTTAGTATACCCAGAATTAGCTGGTGGTATGGGATCAAAAAAAGAAGTAGTAGCTCAAAATGATGATGCTCAAGGTATGTTATCTAAAAAATTAGATAGTTTACTAAAAGAAGCTAAAATTGACGGAGAGTTAATTGCAAGCTTAGGAGATAGCATTAAAAACTTTGAAGGAGCTGCAAAAAACATGGGGTCTACTGTAGATTCTATGGAAGCAACTAAAAAATACGGTGCAGAGTTATCTTTAGCAGCATCTCAAATGGAATCATTAAACGGTTTATACAAAGTACAATTAGAAAGTGCTAGTAAACAAGCAAGTATTAATGAAGAATCTGTTGAAAATGCAGCGAAATTAAAAGAACAAATGCAATCTTTAGCTTCAAACTTATCATCATTAAATGGTGTTTACGGAGGTATGTTATCTGCAATGAATAAATAATTAATTAGGCTAATTAATAACCCCAAATTACTTATTATTAATTAACCATTAAAAACCTAATTAACCATGGCAGGAGGAAATTTATCACCTAGACAAAAAATGATTAATCTAATGTACCTCATATTTATTGCAATGTTAGCATTAAATATGTCGAAAGAAGTACTTTCAGCATTCGGATTAATGAACGAGAGACTTGTTGAATCTAACGAGTCTGCAGAATTGAGAAATAAATCATTCGTAGATAATTTAAAGTTAAAAGCTGAAGAGCAACCTGAGAAATACGAGCCTTTAAAGGCTAAAGGTGAAGCTTTAGATCAATTAGCAGGAGATTTTAACGCATACCTAGAAGAATTAAAAACTAAAATGACCGCAACGGTTGATAATCCTGAAGAATACGAAAGTATGGATAAGGGTGATTATTTAGATCAAAACTTCTTTAAAGGTGGGAAATTAAAAGCAGAAGGCGAAGAGTTTAAAGCTAAAATAGTTGGCTTTAGAGAAGGCGTTCTTAAACTTATTGAAGGCCAAAAAGGCATGGAAGATGTAGTTAAATCTGTAAAAGACAAATTTAATACTGAAGATGTTAAGCGTGGCGCAGGAACTGTAGAGTGGTTAGATCATAACTTTAAAGGATTTCCTTTAGTAGCTTCTTTAACTAAAATGACTCAATTACAGTCTGATATTAAAACAACAGAGTCTGAGATATTAGGTAATATGTTACAAGGAACACTTTCTAGTGAGGTGTCTATGACTAACTATACTACTTTAATGGAAACATCTAAATCTGCTTATTTTAATGGAGAGCAATTCGATGGACAAATTGTTTTAGGTCGTACAGATGCTTCAACAAAACCAAGTAGAGTTGAATTAACTTTAGATGGTAGAAAACTTAGCGATAAACAATACACTATTGAAGGCGGTAAGGTGAAACTTAAAGTTGGAACTGGTGGAGTTGGAGAGCATAAAATTGCAGGAGCTTTATATTTTGCTCAAGATGGAGAAGAGGTTGAAGTACCTGTAAACTCATCTTTTGCAACGGTTGCAAAACCAAATTCAGCAACTATTTCTGCAGATAAAATGAATGTAGTTTATAGAGGTGTTAAAAACCCAATGACTATTTCTTTTGCAGGTGTGCCTGACAATAAAGTAAATGCTAAAGCTCAAGGTTTAGCTAAAGTTTCTGGAAGTAAATATGTTATGGATGCTACTAAAATTAAAGGTAGAGAAGTAACTATTAACGTAAGCGCATCATTACCTGACGGTGGTGGTAACGTAGGAGATAAAGCAACATTTAGAATTAAAGATTTACCAAAGCCAACAGGAACTGTAAGAGGAGAAGATGGTGCTGTAAAAATGCAACGTAATAGTCTTGAAATTTCAACTATTGGAGCTAAGTTTGATGATTTTGATTTTGAATTACCATTACGTGTTACTGGGTTTAAATTTAAAGTACCAGGACAACCAACAATAAGTGTAAGTGGTAGTAAATTAGATAGTAGAGCAAAAGGAGCTTTACGTAAAGCTAAGCGTGGATCTGATGTTACAATTTTTGATATTCAGGCCAAAGCAACCGGTGTTAGTGTAATACTTAAAAAAGTATCACCAATTATTATCGAGCTTACAAACTAAAAACGAAAACATAACGTTTAGTTATTACTGAATAATAAGTATTATAGGATGAGCATCTAAAATAAAATGAGTATTTTTATTTTAGATGTTTCATTAAAAACAATAAATAGTAAGCACATGAATTTGAAAAGTTTTTTATTAACTGTAACAACTGTTTGTACCGTATCTGGTATGTTTGCTCAGGCAAATATTTTAAATGCGAAAAGCCCAGAAGAAATTGGTGTTAGAACAGATGCTCAAAAGGCTGTAGATAACGATAAACCTTTAGAATACGGTTATGTTGATGATCGTGATATTCTATTTTCAAAAATGACTTGGGAAAAGGTTGTTTTAGATGAACGTTCTAACTTTCCTTTGTACTATCCTATAGATACTAATAACATTAGTAGTAACAGACGTTCATTATACGATGTTCTAATGAAGAACATTAAAAATGGTAAGATTGAAAACATCTATGACGATTCGTATTTTAATGCGAAAAGAACGTTAAAAGATATTGAATCTGCATTATCTAAAATTGATACAACAGGAGTTGGTATCGAGCAGTTGAATGCTGGAGAAGAACTTTCTGCTGAGTACATCAATAGAAGAGATATTACAGCTGCAGAAATTAGAGAATACCACATTAAAGGACTTTGGTATTTTGATAAACGTCAAGCTGAAATGAAATACCGTTTATTAGGTATTGCACCAGTGGCGCCAGATGTTAACTTTATTGATGACGATGAGCCAGACTTAGTTGAATTATTTTGGGTATTCTTCCCAGATGCTCGTGAGGTTTTACACGAAGCAAAATCTTTTAATGATAAAAATAGTTCTATGCCATTTTCATTCGATCATATATTGAATGCACGTCGTTTTCATGGTTATACTTATAAAGAAGAAAACGTACAAGGTGATAGAGCGGTATCGGAATACATTTCTGATAATGCTTTAATGCAACTATTAGAATCTGATAGAATTAAAGATAAAATTAGAGATTTTGAATTAGATATGTGGACATATTAAATTCTAGATTTCATAAAAATGTAAAACGCTCACTTTTAAGTGGGCGTTTTTTTGTTAAATAAAGTTTGTAAATATTTATCTTCGCAATAAATGAAAGTAGATTATATTATTGTTGGAATTGGCTTAGCCGGTATTAGTTTTTGTGAGCAATTAAAGGCCCATAGCAAGAGTTTTGTGGTGTTTGATAATGCATCGCAACAATCGTCTACCGTGGCAGGCGGATTGTATAATCCGGTTGTTCTAAAGCGGTTTACATCGGTTTGGAAAAGTGAGGAGCAAATTGATTTAGCTTTAAACGTCTATGAAAATATAGAAAAAAGGCTTAATGTGAAATTGGATTATAAAATCCCTGTTTACAGGAAGTTTGCCTCTTTAGAAGAACAGAACGATTGGTTTACAGCATCGGACAAGCCTAGATTAACCCAATACCTGTCTACTAAATTGATTAAGAACACAAATGAAGCTATTAATGCTCCGTTTAGTTTTGGTGAAGTTTTAATCACTGGAAGAGTCGATGTCAAAACTTTAATTGAAACTTATAAAACAGATTTACTTAAAGATGGTCTTTTAATTGAAAGTGATTTTGATTATGATGTTTTAGAAAGTGATGATGCTATTGTAAACTACAAACACATTGAGGCGAAGCATATAGTATTTGCTGAAGGTTTTGGAGTGACTAAAAACCCGTTTTTTAATCATTTACCTATGGTTCCAACCAAAGGCGAGTTGCTTACTATTTTGGCTCCAAACTTAAATATGGAGGTTGTATTAAAGGCTGGTGTATTTTTAATTCCGTTAGGAGATGATTTATATACCGTAGGCGCTACTTACGATTGGCATGATACTACACACGATGTTACAGATAAGGCTAAAAAAGAGCTTTTAGATAAGTTAGAAAAGGTAATTAATTGCGATTTTACTGTAGTAAATCAAGTGGCGGGAATTAGGCCAACTGTAAAAGATAGACGTCCTTTAATAGGGAAACATAGTGATTATGAAAACTTATATGTTTTAAACGGTTTGGGAACACGTGGCGTAATGATTGGGCCTTACGTTGCTAAAGCGCTCTATGAGTTTATTGAATTAGGTACGCTTTTAGAGCCTGAAATTGATATTGCTCGTTTTAAGTAAATATCCTTTTTGATTATAGTTACGGAGATAACTCTAGCGGATTGGTTTGCGTTAGGGATTGAACGGCTTGTTTAAGCTCCCCGACGGTAGGAGGTAGCGAGTAGTGAAAGCCCGACCTTTTGCAATTTTGCTAGGTTTTTTTAACCTTGCAGAATTGTAAAAGGTAACGCCCAAAATAAAATTAACTTTATTTTTTTGCTAATTTTTTGTCGTAACTCATAAAAAGATTGATCCAAATATTTCTAGAAACCCTCATAATTACCGGCATAAAACCAATAAGTGTTGCAATAATAGCGATGAATATTCCATTTAAAGTCGCATCGAACACAAAACTACTAATTACAAAGGCCGCAACGGCAAAAGCTATACCAACACCGTAACTCACGTACATGGCGCCATAGAAAAACGATGGTTCTATCTTGTATTTTGTACCACAATTACTGCATTTTTCGTGCATGCTTAAGGTTTCGGTAAGTACATATGGGTTTTTGTTGGTATACATAGATTCTTCTTGACATTTAGGACAAGTTCCCGTGAAAATACTATATACTTTTGATCCTTTTTTAAACATATAATTTGTGTATTTTTGCAAGCGCAATTACAAAGCAAAAATAAGATTTTTATAACTAAAACTTTGTAATAAAAGTTACATTTCTATGATGAACATTCATAATTTATCGGTTTCATTTCAAGGCGAATACTTGTTTGAAGATATTACATTTAAACTTGGAAACGGCGATAGAATAGGCCTTATTGGAAAAAATGGGGCTGGAAAATCGACCATGCTTAAAATTTTATCGAAAGAAATGGAGCCTGATACAGGACAAATTGCCGCAGATAAAGAATTAAAGATTGGCTTTTTAAAACAGGATATCGATTTTATTTTAGGTCGTACGGTTTTAGAAGAGGCTTACGAGGCTTTTGTTGAAATTAAGGAATTGGAGGCAAAAATGGAAGAGGTTAACACCCAAATGGCCGAACGTACCGATTATGAGAGTGAAGGTTACCACCAATTAATGGTCGATATTAATGATTTACAACATCAATACGATATTTTAGGAGGTTACAATTACCAAGGAGATACTGAAAAGATTTTACAAGGTTTAGGTTTTAAACGTGAAGATTTTGGAAAACTTACCGATACTTTTTCGGGTGGGTGGCGTATGCGTATTGAGTTGGCTAAATTATTATTACAAAATAATGATATTCTGCTACTCGATGAGCCTACCAATCACTTGGATATTGAATCTATTATTTGGTTAGAAAGCTTTTTAAGAAACTATACCGGTGCCGTAGCTATTGTATCTCACGATAAAATGTTTTTGGATAATGTTACTAATAGAACTATTGAAATTTCTTTAGGAAGAATATATGATTACCCTAAACCGTATTCTAAGTTTTTAGTATTGCGCGAGGAATTAAGAACGCAACAATTGGCTTCTCAAAAAAATCAACAAAAACAAATTGAGCAAACCGAGAAGCTTATTGAGAAGTTTAGAGCGAAAGCATCTAAGGCTACTATGGCTCAATCGCTTATTAAAAAGCTTGATAAAATTGATAGAATTGAAGTTGATGAGGATGATAACAGCGTAATGACGCTTAACTTCCCGGTATCTATTACGCCAGGGAAAGTAGTGGTTGAAACCAACAAAATCTCTAAAAAATATGGTGACAACCAAGTTTTAAGTGCTATTGATTTACTTATTGAACGTGATACTAAAACCGCTTTTGTGGGTCAGAACGGACAAGGTAAATCGACACTTGCAAAAATAATGGTTGGTGATATTAAGCATGACGGTGAATTAAAATTGGGACATAATGTGCAGATTGGATATTTTGCTCAAAACCAAGCCGAGTATTTAGATGGTAACAAAACCGTTTTAGATACTATGATTGATGCTGCAAATGAAACGAACCGTAGTAAGGTTCGTGATATTTTAGGTTCGTTTTTGTTTAGAGGAGACGAGGCTGAAAAGTATGTGCGTGTACTTTCGGGTGGTGAGCGTAACCGTTTGGCGTTAGCAAAATTAATGTTGCAACCGTTTAACGTGCTAATAATGGATGAGCCTACCAATCACTTAGATATTAAATCTAAAAACGTATTGAAGGAGGCTTTAAAGCGCTTTGAGGGTACGTTAATTTTGGTATCGCATGATCGTGATTTTCTGCAAGGATTAACACATACGGTTTACGAGTTTAAAGACCAACAAATAAAGAAATACCTGGGTGATATTGATTATTACTTAGAGAAACGAAATGTAGATAGTTTACGTGAGGTTGAAAAACGTACGGTTATTAAGGAAGTTCCGAAGGAAAAAAATCAACAATCTTACGAAGATCAAAAGAAAATAAAATCTTTAAATAATAAATTAAGCAACGTTGAGTCTAAAATTAGCGAGATGGAGCGCAAAATTAAAAAGATAGATGCTGAGCTTGAAATTAATTATGAAGAAGTTTCATCTAAACCAAATTTCTTTGATGATTACCAAAAAATGAAATCTGATTTGCAGAATTTTATGCAAAAATGGGAAGATATTCAAATGGAAATTGAAAAGTTTTAGGTTAAAAGCCTGATTTAATATCTAGAATTTAAATTTACGTGAGTAATTAAGAGTAATGTTTAGTTTTCTTTAAAATTTTAACGGAAACTGCCAATGTGTAGTTTCCGTTTTTTTTATGTTTTTTTTAACTTTTCGGAATGAGTTATTGGGTAATTTTGACAACTTACCACCAAAACCATTATCATGCGAAATTTTATACTTTCCGGCATAGGAATTTTATTCATTGGGTTTTCTGTTTTTTTTGCTAAAAAACTCATTGACGAAAAGAATAAACCTAAACCTATTAAGGAGAAAGTTGTAAAAATGGTTCTTACTGATACCGTTGTAAATAGCACAATTCAGATTGTAATTCCGGCAAACGGAAGTTTGGTTGCTAAGCGTCGTGTGGAAATTTACTCGGAAGTTGAAGGGATTTTTAAATCTTCTAATATTCTTTTTAAGCCAGGGCAAAAATACAGAAAAGGGCAAACGCTTATACGTGTAGATGCTTCGGAGTATTACTCAAGTGTTCAATCTGCCAAAAGTAATTTATATAACGATATTGCAGCAATAATGCCAGACTTGCGTTTAGATTTTACAGATGTTTTTCAGAAATGGCAAGATTATCTTTCTAGTTTCGATTTAAATAAAACAACACCAGAGTTACCAAAAATGACTTCTGATAAAGAAAACTATTTTATTACCGGTCGTGGTATTGTATCTAGTTATTACAATGTTAAAAATTTAGAACAGCGTTTATTTAAGTATAATATTTCTGCTCCTTTTTCGGGTATTTTAACTGAAGCCTTAGTAACGGAAGGTTCTTTGGTAAGAGGCGGACAGAAATTAGGTGAGTTTATTGATCCTTCTGTATACGAAATGGAAGTAGCTTTAAGTAAAAGTTATGCTAGTATGCTTAAAGTTGGCGAAACTGTGAAACTGACTAATTTAGATAAAACCGAAACTTATACAGGTCTTGTGTCTCGCGTTAACGGAAGCGTAGACGCTACCACGCAAACCATTACGGCTTATATTGATGTTAAGGACGATACTTTAAAAGAAGGCTTGTATCTCGAAGCGCAACTAGACGCTAGGGATGAGGAGGATGCTATTGAAATCGATAGAGGATTATTATCAGAAAGTAACGAGATTTTTATTGTTAGAGATAGTTTGCTCGATGTAATGCCTGCTAAACCTGTCTATTTTTCTGAAACAAAAGTGGTTTTAAAGAATGTACCAAATGGTACTGTAATTCTTAAAAAGGCAGTGCCAGGCGCTTACGCCGGAATGCTTGTTAAGCCTTTTGAAACAACAGATAAAACGGACGATAAATAATGAGAAAGTTAATTACTTATTTTATTAAGTATCACGTTGCTGTAAATATTTTTATTTTAGCATTTGTATTGTTCGGTACTATCGGGATCTTATCGCTTAAGTCTTCGTTTTTCCCTTTAACCGATTCTAAAATAGTAACCATAAGCGTTGCTTATCCCGGTGCATCTCCACAGGAAATAGAAGAAGGTGTTGTTTTAAAAATAGAAGATAACTTAAAAGGATTACGCGGTGTAGATAGAGTAACATCGGTTTCTAGAGAAAATAGCGGAACCATTACTGTTGAAATTGAAACGGGTGAAAATATAGATTTTATGTTATTGGAAGTTAAGAACGCGGTAGATCGTGTGCCTTCTTTTCCAACAGGTATGGAACCTTTAATTGTTGCTAAGCAAGAAGAAGTTCGCCAAACTATTACATTCGCTTTAAGTGGAGATAAGATTCCATTGGTTACTCTAAAACAATTAGGTCGCCAAGTTGAAAACGATTTAAGAGCTATTGAAGGTATTTCGCAAATTGAAGTATCTGGCTATCCTGAAGAAGAAATTGAAATAGCAATAAACGAAGCTAGTTTATTAGCTTACGATATTAGTTTCGAAGATGTTTCTAAAGCCGTAAGCACATCTAATATATTAGTTACTGGTGGAAATATTAAAACAGACACCGAAGAATATTTAATTCGTGCAACCAACAGGTCTTATTACGGAAAAGAACTTTCTAATATTATTATAAAAGCCACTAATAATGGTAAAACTGTTCGTTTAAGTGATGTTGCTATAATTAGAGATCGCTTTTCTGAAACTCCAAATGCGACTTATTTTAATGGGGAATTGGCTGTAAATATTACGGTAACAAGTACAAATAGCGAAGATTTAATTAGTTCTGCGGAAAAAATTAAAACCTATATAGAAGGATACAATCAAAGTCATAATAACGTTAAAATTTCGATTGTTAGAGATTTATCTATCACACTTAACCAAAGAACACAGCTATTAACAGAGAATGCTATTGTTGGGATGATTTTGGTATTGATCTTCCTATCCTTATTCTTAAATACGCGTTTAGCCTTTTGGGTGGCCTTTGGATTACCTATTTCATTTTTAGGGATGTTTATTTTTGCAGCACAATTTGATGTTACTATAAATGTATTATCCCTTTTCGGAATGATTATCGTTATCGGTATTTTGGTGGATGATGGTATTGTTATTGCTGAAAATATATATCAGCATTACGAAAAAGGTAAAACGCCAGTTCAAGCTGCAATCGATGGTACTATGGAAGTTATTCCGCCGGTAGTTTCTGCAATTATTACCACATTGTTGGCATTCTCGTTATTCCTCTTTTTAGATAGTAGAATTGGGGAGTTTTTCAGTGAAGTATCTGTAATTGTAATATTAACTCTAGTTGTTTCTTTAGTTGAAGCATTAATTATTTTACCTGCGCATTTAGCACATTCTAAAGCGCTTCGGAAACCGGTAGAAGAGGAAAACCCTTCTAAGATGAAACAGTTTTTCTCTAAAATGCGTATTATTAATAAGCTAGGAGATCGCTTTATGGTGTTCTTGCGTGATAAGCTTTATAGTCCATCTCTAGATTTCGTTTTAAAATATAAAATGCTTTCATTGAGCTTTTTTATTGGGTTTTTAATACTCACTATTGGTGCTATTGGTGGAGGTGTAATAGGTGTAACCTTATTTCCATCTGTTGCCAGTGATAGAGTTTCAGTAGAATTAGATATGCCTAACGGCACCAATGTAAGAGTTACCGATTCTATTATTTCAATGATTCAGGAAAAGGCTTATTTAGTTAATAAAGAGTTATCTGATAAATACTTAAAAGGTACCGGGAAAGAGTTGTTTGAAAATACAATTCTGTCTTTATCAAGTTCGTCTAGTGCGCAATTGCAAATAAACATGCTACCTGGTGAAGAGCGACCGAATGAAATAAATTCCAGCTTAGTAACTAATAAATTGCGAGAAGCCGTTGGACCTGTAATTGGAACAGAGCGTTTAATTTTTGGTTCGGGCGGTAATTTTGGAGGTAGCCCTGTATCGGTTTCTTTATTAAGTAATAATATTGAAGAGCTAAAAGCAGCCAAACTCGAATTGAAAGAGGTTTTAAAAACCAATCCGTTATTAAAAGATGTAGAGGATAATGATCCGGCCGGAATAAAGGAAATTCAATTAGAATTAAAAGAAAGCGCGTATTTACTTGGTTTAGATTTACAAACAGTAATGTCTCAGGTACGTTCTGGGTTTTTTGGAACTCAAGCACAGCGTTTTCAACGTGGACAAGATGAAATAAAAGTTTGGGTGCGTTACGATTTATCTAACCGTAAGTCTATAAATAATCTAGACGACATGCGTATTATGACGCCTTCGGGAGAACGTGTTACGTTAAAAGATATTGCAACATATACTATTGCAAGAGGAGATGTGGCAATAAATCATTTAGAAGGTCAGCGGGAAATAAAAGTATCGGCAGATTTAAAAGACCCTAGTTCTAGTGCTACAGATATTATAGATGATATTAAACTGAATGTTATTCCAGAAATTCAGTCTAGGTATCCAACAATTTCAACATCTTATGAAGGTCAAAACAGAGAAGCCGTAAAATTATCTCGATCATTAAAAGCAGCGGGAATTCCAATTCTTTTACTTATTTATATCACAATAGCGTTTACCTTCAGAAGTTATAGTCAACCTATTTTACTTATACTATTAGTGCCTTTTAGTTTAACAGCAGTAGCTTGGGGACATTGGATGTTAGATTTTCCGGTAAACATATTATCACTTTTAGGTATTATCGCTTTAATAGGTATTATGGTGAATGATGGTTTGGTGCTTATTGGTAAATTCAATTCTAATTTAAAAGAAGGAATGACTTTCGATATGGCACTTTCTGATGCTGGAAAATCTAGATTTAGAGCTATTTTCTTAACTTCAGTAACAACTGTAGCTGGTTTGGCACCTTTATTACTAGAAAAAAGTAGACAAGCACAATTTTTAAAACCTATGGCAATTTCAATTTCTTTCGGTATTGCTTATGCAACTATTCTAACTTTATTAGTCTTACCGTTATTCTTAGCATTTAGTAACAATATTAAAAAGAGTTCTAAGTGGTTAGTAACCGGAGAAGAAGTAACGAAAGAAGAAGTAGAACGCGCCATTAAAGAACAAAAAGAAGAGCATGAACATTAAATTTGTCTTTTTTAGTATAGTATTCCTTTTGCAAGCTCCAATGTTTGCTCAAGAGTTAATAACGCCAGAAAAAGCGGTAAGCTTAGCTTTAGAGAATAATTACGGAATAAAAATCGCTAAAACCGATGTGGAAATAGCCGAAAATAATGCCGATATTTTAAACTCTGGATATTTACCAACTTTAACAGGTAATGCAGGAGCCAATTATAACTTAGATGATACTGAGGTAGGCTTTTCCGATGGAACCAATAGGGTTTTGAATGGAGCAGAAAGTTCTAGTTATAATGCATCTGTGGATTTAGATTATACGTTGTTTGATGGTTTAGGCCGATCTTACGATTATAAACAATTTAAAGAAACAAAGCAGTTAACAGAGTTGCAAGCACGCGAAACTATTGAAAACACGATAGTACAATTGTTTACAATATATTATAATGTAGCAGAACTTGTTGAAAATAAAGATGCTCTTTCGCAAACATTAACTATCTCTAAGGAAAGATTAATTAGAGCGGAATATCAATTTGATTATGGTCAAGCTAATAAACTAGCAAGTCTTAATGCAGAAGTCGATATTAATAATGATAGCATTAGTTTAATGAACACCTTGCAAGAACTTAATAATGCAAAACGTGATTTAAATTTTGTTTTAGGCAATACCATACCCGATGATTTTACTATTGATACAGAAGTAGCTTTTGATAATCTATATGATAAAAGTGAGCTTTTAGCGAAGACAAGAGATAATAATATTAGTATTCTTCAGGTTAATAAAAATATAGATATTAATGCCTTAGGAATAAAATCGGAAACTTCGGCATACCTACCAACGGTTGGTCTATCAGGGAGCTACGGTTGGAATAAAAACAATAATAATGCTGCTTCTTTTGCTGCATACTCCATTAATACAGGACTTTCTGCTGGATTAAGTTTAAGTTGGAATTTATTTGATGGAGGAAGTACTATTACAAATGTGAGAAATGCTAAGGTAAATTTAGAAGCTCAAAAAATACTTAAAGAGCAACTATTAGTATCTATAGTAAGAGATTTTAATAATGCTTGGGATGACTATGAGAATAAGTTAAGTGTTTATAGACTGCAGGAGCATAATATTAAAACGGCTGAGAATAATTTTGATAGAACAGAAGAGCAATTTAAGCTTGGACAGATAAATTCGATAGAGTTTAGACAAGCACAACTCAACCTATTGAATGCAGAATTAAGTCGTGATCAGGCTAAATATCTAGCAAAAATAGCCGAAATGCAAATGTTACAGATAAGTGGTGATTTGTTAAATATAGAGTTTTAGATTACGTTTTACGAAGTAAAATACACTTTATCGATAAATAGTGTATTTCATCGGTGGTTAAATGTTAAAATTTATTGTATTTGAGCGAATAAAATAGTTGTTCGTCTTGTTTAAGTCTATTTTTGTAAGAGAATAAACAACCTAATACAATTCACATGAAAAATTTAAACTACATTTTAATCTTCTGTTTAGTAACAAGTTATTCATTTGCTAGTATATCGAAAGTACAGAAAAATGCTTTAGTCGCTCTATACAATGCAACAAATGGAGATCAATGGAATACGTCATGGAATTTAGAAGCAGACGTAGAGTCTTGGTTTGGACTTACTATCGAAAACAATAATATAGTAGAAATTAATCTTCAATTTAATAACTTAAAAGGTGAGTTACCTACCGAACTAGGAGATTTAACCGATTTAAGAAAACTTAATTTAGGATTTAATCAACTTTCTGGTGAAATACCTACTTCAATTTCAAACTTAACCGAGTTAACAGCTTTGGAGTTGTTTATGAATAAATTAGTAGGACAAATACCTTCAGGTATTGGGCAATTAAAGAATATTGAATACATTAAACTTTATAGTAATCAATTAACAGGTGATATTCCTGAATCTTTAATGGGACTTTCTCAATTAAAAGAACTTTTATTAAGCAGTAATTATTTAACAGGAACAATCTCTCCAAATATCCATGCTTTAGAAAACTTAGAAAAATTAGGTTTAATGGATAATAAAATGAACGGAGAAATTCCAGTAGAATTAGCTCAACTTCATAATCTTGAAGAATTAATGTTATCTTCAAATAGTTTTTCTGGTAATTTACCAATAGAGTTTATTAGCCTTACTAAATTAAATACATTAATGGTGAGCGATAATAACTTAAATCAAGAATACATTACAGTATCTGGTAATACGCCACAAAACTTATCTAACATGGTGTTGCAAAGTGCTACCGCTATTATGGATATTGAAAAAGAATAGTATATTAAAGTGTTGTTATAATTAGTATTTAAATAGTAGCTTGAAAAAGCTGCTATTTTTTTTGGTCTAATTTGAAGTAAAAAATATAATATTTAGCTTGTTTGAATTTATTTTTAAATGGAATACTCAGGTAATGAGTTGTTTAAAAATTATTGTAAATTTTTCACTAAAAAATGCTTGTAATATCTAAAAAGGATTGTATATTTGCAGTCGGAAATAATTTGATTGGTATTATGAGCCAAGAGTTAAAAGCTAAGTAAATTATTTCTAGATTATATCGCGGGATAGAGCAGTAGGTAGCTCGTCGGGCTCATAACCCGAAGGTCACTGGTTCGAGTCCAGTTCCCGCTACTAAGTAGAATTACTTTAAGACAGACGGTTTAGTTCACACTAAGCCGTTTTTTTATGTCTAATTTGAACAGAATTCTTACATTTGAACACGATTTAGAACACAGTCTCCCATTGAAGAATATTTTTTCAGAACCAAAAATTTATAACGCAAAGATGATTTGAGTAGGCGTTGATCAGTTTGATGTTTGTATTCAAATGTACTTGAGCAGGTTCTCTGAGATTCAGGCTAAAATGGGTTCTCAAATTGTTATAAATATACACCGCTTGTTGTGTCATTTTTTGTGCTAATTAAGTGTTTTTAATGTTTTGTTTTAATCCGTATTCGTATTTAAGAGTTCTGTTAATGCGTTCTGCTATTGCATTTTCGTAAGGATCATATTGTTCAGTCATACTCATTGTAATTCCATTATTTTTAGCAAATTGTGTGTATTTGGGGTTGCAGTATTGGAAATCTATATCTGAATGGTGAATAATTTTTTGATTAGGATATTTTCTGTTTTTAATGGCCATAGCGAGCGCCTCTTTACAAAGCGATGTTCTCATATGATTATCGAGTTTATATCCCATAATTTGTTTAGAATAAGCGTCTGTGACTAATGCTAGATAGTTGTGTCCGTTTTCTGTTCTAATATAAGTGATATCACTAACCCAGAGCTGTTCAGGTCGAGTAGGGACTTGGTCTTTGACCAGGTTCTTATATTTCTTGTACATATGATTAGAGTTTGTAGTGGTAATGTAATTTTTTGTTTTAGGCACTAGAAGTTTATGAAGTCTCAAGAAGTTATAGAACTTGTCTCTACCTATCTTGATCTCAGCGTTTATAAAGTCTTGCTTTAACTCCTTGTGCAGTTTAATCCCACCAGTTTTAGAGCCTACTTGCTTACGGTAGTCTTTGACCATTTTGATTAGTTTTTGATGGTCTAGCTATTGTTTTTGTTGGGTTTTGAGTCTTTGTATTATACTGATATAGGTTGACTCTTTTTTTGTTAATATTTCCACGTTCAAAAGATTTTTTTTAGCCGTTTAGAACAGCAAAAAAATAGTTTGAACTAGGTGAGTTTTTAAATCGTTAGTTCAGGTAAATTTACTTTATTTTTTCGATAGGATTTGTATTTTATGTTTGGATTTAAATGCACTTCTGCTGGTTTTCTTAAGTCTAAGCTAAAATGTGTTCTTAAGTTGTTGTAGATATAAACTGCTTGTTCAGTCATTTTTTGAGCTAGATTTGTGTTCTTAATGGTTTGTTTTAGACCATATTCGTATTTCAGTGTTCTGTTAATTCTTTCAGCGACAGCGTTTTCATAAGGGTCGTACTGTTCTGTCATACTCATGGGAATTCCATTGCTTTCAGCAAATTCTGTATATTTAGGGTTACAGTATTGAAACCCTCTGTCTGAATGATGAATAAGTTTTTGATTAGAATATTTTCTGTTTTTAATAGCCATAGCGAGCGCGTCTGAGCAAAGCGATGTTCTCATATGGTTGTCGAGTTTATATCCCATTATTTGCTTAGAATAGGCGTCTGTGACTAATGCTAGATAGTTGTGCCCATTTTCTGTTTTAATGTATGTTATATCGCTAACCCAGAGTTGTTCTGGTCGATTAGGTACGTGGTCTTTTACAAGGTTTTTATATTTTCTGTACATATGGTTAGAGTTTGTAGTGGTGACGTAATTTTTAGTTTTAGGCACTAGAAGTTTATGAAGTCTCAAGAAGTTATAGAACTTGTCTCTACCTATCTTGATCTCAGCGCTTATAAAGTCTTGCTTTAACTCCTTGTGCAGTTTAATCCCACCAGTTTTAGAGCCTACTTGCTTACGGTAGTCTTTGACCATTTTGATTAGTTTTTGATGGTCTAGCTGTTGTTTTTGTTGGGTTTTGAGTCTTTTGTAAAAGGCTTGTTTAGATATCCCAAAACATCCATAGAGCCATTTTCTTTTATACGCTGTTTTTTCTTTTGCTCTATCTCTTTTGCTAACGTTTTGGGCAATGACTTTTTTGACATATCCACTCCTGTAATAAGTTCCATATCAGCGATAATGTCTTGTTGAAAGTCTTTTTGAAACTCTAGTTCTTCAATACGTTCCTTTAGTTTTTTGATTTCGTCGTTTTTACTCATACCAGTATTTTGTTGTACTAATGTACTGTATTTTCTTAACCAATAGGTAATGGTTGTTCTAGGGACATCGTATTTTTTTGAAGCTTGGTTATTGGATAATTGTCCGCTAAGGATTTGGTCAACAACTAAAATTTTGGTCTCCAAGGTTGCTTTTTGATAGCTTTTTTTTCGCCAGTGTTCATTTTGTGTTTTCATAAGTGACTATAATTAATGGTTTAATTTTTAGTCAACCTATTTCAGGAAAGTACAATCGTTACATTACACACAACGGTTACGTATAAGAATAGTGCGATGTTTGTGTGCGTGGATTTTCCGAAGGAAAATCATAAGCAAGCAAACTCGCATTTACTCTTGATTAAGCACTAAACTAAGCATTATTTTTATACAATGTTGCCATGCGTGGTATTTTTTGTCGGACTTATTTTACGAAAGATATGCGGTTAAATTTAGAAAACTGAGAGTTTTTCGAGTACGAGTAAAGTCAGTCGCACGCAACAGTTGCGTTTTGAATTGTCAGAAGTCGGTTGAGTAAGGTTTTTAGGAATATGTTTTTAAACCACTTTGAGTCTCGTTTATATATTTTTTAGAGCTGAGTGAGCC
>NZ_JBAKAN010000009.1:0-54636 GCF_038154905.1 Algibacter sp. TI.3.09
GACGCATGGAGACATCACACACGTTTTTCAGATCACTGTTATGTGATACCTTCTCACGTCGATATGACTTGAGGCTTTTGTTTTTAGGTTGGTTTTATTTTGAAAATTTTACATGTTGGTCATGTCGACACATGGAGACATCACACACGTTTTTTAGTTCACTGTTATGCGATATCTCCTCACGTCGATATGACTTGAGGCTTTTGTTTTTAGGTTGGTTTTATTTTGAAAATTTTACATGTTGGTCATGTCGACACATGGAGACATCACACACGTTTTTCAGTTTACTGTTATGTGATATCTCCTCACGTCGATATGACTTGAGAGTGTTATTCAGAAACAAAACCCAACATATCATCAATAGTGTTAACAGTTACTGAATGATAATTTTCACGAGCTTTTTTATAAATTACTAATGCATCATCTGTTTTATCATTTCTTTTAAAAGCTTTGTAAATAGTTGAAACATACCAACGGCGACCAACTTCAGTTAAAAAAGTTTCAATCTTTTCATCTACATTATTACCATGATAATCATGATTGATAGCTTGCTCGTACCAAACCATAGCAATGTAAGAGTTGTTGGAGTTGGTTAAATTGAACGTGTCATCGAGTAATTGCATTTGTTCAGTACTCATGTCTTCAGGGAAGTTACGAACAAAATGCACCCACTCTTGAGGCGTCCAATTATTTGTTTTTTCCTGATCGATGTTGTTTGTTTTAACAAAATCTTGGACTATACTTTCAACTTGTTCAAATTTATCAGAAACAATAATGGCTTGGTTTTCAGGAATACCTGGTTGGTAAATCCATTCTTCCGTGTTAAACGTTACTCCATTTTTTTCTAATAGATTTTCATTTAAATATTTGATAAATTTTTCAGTATTGGTAGTTGAAAATGCGTGAGATTCAAAATAATTTTTCAAGAATACATCAAATTTTTCACGACCAACCGTTTCTTCTAAAGTTCTTAAAAAGAGGTACCCTTTATCATAAGCAATACTGTTCATGCCGTCGTCAGGGTTTCTTCCGTTAAGGTCAAGTTTTAGTTTGGTATCATTCGGTGAATCTTTTAAACCTTCTAGTTCTTCTTCTAAATCTTGTCGACCTATTCTCGCCAACATATTAGCGCGATCTTTTCCGTAAAGCGCTTCCATGATACGCATTTCAAAGTAAACAGTGAAACCTTCGTTAAGCCAAAAATCATCCCAAGTGGCATTGGTTACTAAGTTTCCAGACCAAGAATGCGCCAATTCGTGTGCAATAAGTGAGGTTAAACTTTTATCGCCAGCAATTACTGTTGGTGTAGCAAAAGTTAAACGTGGATTTTCCATACCTCCAAATGGGAAACTTGGTGGCAACACAATAACATCAAATTGTTCCCAAGCATATTTACCATATAGTTTTTCTGCAGAAGCAACCATGTTTTCCATATCCGAAAATTCAAAATGTGCTTTATCTAGCATCGATTTTTCAGCATAAACACCAGTTCTGCTACTTATTGGTTTATAAGCTATATCTCCAACGGCAATGGCTATTAAATATGGTGAAATAGGTTGAGCCATTTTAAAGTTGTAAACACCATCTGCAGTTTTTGTTTTAGGGTTTTCGGCACTCATAACCGCCATAAGTTGTTCTGGCACGGCTACTTTTGCGTTGTATGTTACTCTAATTTGTGGACTATCTTGTATCGGGATCCAGGTTCTAGTTAAAATCGCTTGACCTTGCGTAAATAGAAATGGCTGTTCTTTATCGGCTGTTTGCTGAGGTTTTAACCATTGTAATGCTTCCGTTTTGTCTGTGGTTTTGTAGAAAACAGTAATACGTTTAGTCTCTGGTTTTATTGCTATTTTTAAAGGGGTTCCTAATTGAGAATCAAAAGCTCCTAATTCGAAATTAGTGTCTGTGCCATCGGCTTGTACCTTTTCAATCTCTAAGAATTTTGAGTCAAGAATAATTTCCGATGCATCGTTATTGTTAATTAAATAAGAGGCTGTTCCCGAAATAATTTCTGTATCGAAATCGACTTTTATATCTAAATCTAAATGTGTGATAACCGCTTCATTTGGTTTGGCGAACGAGTGTGGTTCTTCAATATAAGTCATTAAAGGGGTTTGTTTTTTTGCTTTTTGGCAGCTTGAAAATAAAAGTATTACGCATCCTAATAGTAGTAGGGCCTTTTTCATATAAAATTTAATGTTTTGATAATTTATTACGAAGTTACTCGTTTTGGTTTAAAAAAAAGAAATAAACTAACAACGAAAAAAATAAGTGTACCTTTGCGGCTTAATAAAAAGGAGATGGTGTTTACTACATAAATTGTCATCTCAACGGCTCGCAAAAAGAGCTTTCTAAACAATTTATATGTCATTTCAATCTTTAGGCTTATCCGAAGCCTTGCTAAAAGCAATTAGCAAAAAAGGATACACTACCCCAAGTCCAATTCAAGAAAAAGCGATTCCTCCAGTTTTGGAAGGTCACGATGTTTTAGCTTCGGCACAAACAGGAACAGGGAAAACAGCAGGTTTTACATTACCACTTTTACATATTTTATCGGAAAATCCGAAAGAAAAGTATAGACCAATACGTGCCCTAATTTTAACGCCAACGCGTGAATTAGCGGCTCAGGTTTATGCTAATGTTAGAGAATATAGTGAGTTTTTAAATTTACGTAGTGCCGTTATTTTTGGTGGTGTAAACCAGAAACCACAGGTAGCAACACTTCGTCAAGGTATTGATGTTTTAGTAGCGACTCCGGGACGTTTATTAGATTTACAAAATCAAGGATTACTATCACTTAAGCGTGTGGAGATTTTTGTTTTAGATGAAGCGGACCGTATGCTAGATATGGGGTTTTTACGCGATATTGAACGTATTATTAAATCGATGCCAGAAAAACGTCAGAATTTAATGTTCTCGGCTACGTTTTCTAAAGATATTAAAAAGTTGGCTCATGGTATTTTAAATCATCCGGTTCAGGTTGAAGCCACTCCGGAGAATACCGCTGTAGAGGCGATTACTCAAAAAGTATATCGTGTGGCTAAAGGTTTAAAAACACCTTTAATTATAAAATTAATTTCTGATGGAAATTGGAAACAAGTTTTAGTTTTTGCGCGTACAAAACACGGCTCGAACAAACTTTGTGAAAAATTGGATAAAGCAGGTATTTCTGCTGCGGCCATTCATGGAAATAAAAGTCAAGGTGCACGTACAAAAGCATTGGCAGGTTTTAAAAGCGGACGCATTCGTGTGTTAGTGGCCACTGATATTGCTGCACGTGGATTGGACATTCCGTTATTACCACATGTTATCAATTTTGAAATTCCTAACATTCCAGAAGATTACGTACATAGAATTGGTAGAACGGGTAGAGCAGGAGCCAATGGTGTTGCTTTATCGCTTGTTAGTGCAGATGAAACTACGTTTTTAAGAGACATCGAGAAACTTATTGGTAATAAGCTTCCTGTTGAAGTATTGGAAGGTTTTGAACCTGACCCAAATGCTTCTACACAACCTATTAAACAAGGGCAAGGTCGTCAAAATAGAAATTCTAGACCAGCATCTAATAAATCTGGAAACTCTAGTAAAAGTTCTAATAAAAGCAGCAATTCTAGACGTCCAAAACGTAATACAGATAGACGTAATTAAATGATGCAGCAAGTTTTAAAAGATAAAATTATTGAAGTTTGCGATAAAAAGATAGCAGCAAAAGGAAACGCCGTTGGTGTTTCCTTTTATGCGTTTTTTAAAAATAAGAATGATAATCCAGAATTATTAATGGAAGCCGCTACTTGGTGGATTGAAACCCATAAACTGGATCATTTTGAAAAAGCAGTTAAAATAAAAGCATTAGTACATGGAATCGCAACCAAATAACCCGTTACATGGTATAAAGTTAGAACAAATTATTAATGATTTGGTAGAACATTATGGTTGGGAATATATGGGCTATAATATAAAAATTAAATGCTTTACCGATAAACCATCAGTTAAATCGAGTTTAAAGTTTTTACGTAGAATGCCATGGGCACGTACAAAAGTAGAAAACATGTATTTAAAGATGTTAAAGAATAAAGAACGCTAGTCGTTCTTTTTTTATGCTCTATTTATAGCAGCGTTTTAATTTTATCAGAAACGTTTCCACGTTCGCCAATTCTGGCGGCCAAAAGTATCATTTTTACTGTGAATTTATGATTTGTAATGGTTTTTGAAAACTCAGTAATGTCTAAGTCGCGTTGCAGTATAGCCTGATCTTTCGAAAATACATTAGGTTGGTTTACTAAAGCATTGGCAAATGTCCAAGCGCCATCTCTAGCTACAGTCATGCTAAAGTTTATTAAAAAATCGTCCACCTTATTCGTGAATTTTAATATTTTTATTAGTGTAGGCCAAATTTGAGACAAATCGTCTAGAACCTCAGCAACTAGTGCACTTAAAATGGTGTTAATTTTGTTGAAATCGGCCTGTAAATCACTGATTGTAGTTGGATTTGTTATTTCCGCCGCAGCGATACCAAGGTCTAAATTAATATGTGCATTCATTCCTAAAAGTAAATGTTGCAATACTATTGGGCGCCATTGCGTTGCCGTTGTGAAGGCCGATAACCAAGATTTAGAAACAGGTTTGCCTTCTTTGTAATTGGCATAAGCGGTTAGATAGCGATTTGCGAAAATGACATCTAATTTCTCCATGCGTATATCATCATCGAAATAATTTGTGCCTAATTTGTTTTTTACGGTAATCGTTACTTTTTGATATAGAGCCGCAAAATAACCAAGTGTGCTTTCTTCTACAATAGAATCTTGAATGATGTATTCTAATTGTTCAATAACCTCATCAATAGTATTTGCAATCATGTTATTGAAGTTTTTGGGTTAAATTTTAATCAATTAAAATCTCCAAAATTCTTATCGCTGTTTCGCTAATTTTTGTTCCTGGGCCAAAAACAGCAATAGCACCAGCATCAAATAAAAATTGATAATCCTGTTTCGGTATTACACCGCCAACAATAACCATAATGTCGTCACGATTATAGCTTTTTAGAGCTTCAATAACTTGTGGTACTAAGGTTTTATGCCCGGCAGCTAAAGAAGATACGCCTAAAATGTGCACATCGTTTTCAACGGCTTGTTTAGCAACTTCTGCGGGTGTTTGAAATAACGGACCAATATCTACATCGAAACCAATATCAGCATAGCTAGTTGCTATAACTTTAGCACCACGATCATGACCATCTTGCCCCATTTTGGCAATCATAATTCTTGGGCGTCTTCCATCTTGCTCAGCAAAAATATCGGCTAATTCTTGAGCTTTCTTAAAGGATTTATCGTCTTTTATTGCTTTACTATACACACCAGAAAAAGATTTGGTTTGTGCTCTATAGCGTCCGAATTGAACTTCTAGAGCATCACTAATTTCACCTAAAGTTGCGCGTTCTCTTGCAGCTTCAATAGCTAAAGCTAATAAATTATTTTCTCCTGTACGTGCCGCTTCAGATAAATTTTCTAAAGCTATTTTTACTTTTTCAGAATTTCTGCTCGACTTTATAGTATTTAAGCGTTCAATTTGAGAATTTCTAACCGATTCATTATCGACTTCTAGCGTAGAAATTGGAGCTTCTTCCTCTAAAACATATTGGTTTACACCAACAATAATATCTTGGTTAGAATCTATTTTAGCTTGTTTTCTAGCAGCAGCTTCTTCTATTCTAAGTTTAGGTATTCCCGCTTCAATGGCTTTTGTCATGCCGCCAAGCGCTTCAACTTCTTCAATTAAAGTCCATGCTTTTTCTGTGATATCGGCGGTTAACTTTTCAATAAAATAACTGCCAGCCCAAGGGTCTACCGTTTTTGTAATTTGTGTTTCTGCTTGTAAATAGATTTGCGTGTTTCTTGCAATACGTGCCGAGAAATCGGTTGGTAGCGCAATAGCTTCATCTAAAGCATTGGTGTGCAAACTTTGCGTACCTCCAAATACTGCAGCGGTAGCTTCAATAGTTGTTCTAGCGACATTGTTAAATGGATCTTGTTCGGTTAAACTCCAACCTGATGTTTGACAATGTGTCCGTAATGATAATGATTTTGGATTTTTAGGACTGAATTGCTTTACTAATTTGGCCCACAATATACGAGCGGCACGCATTTTAGCAATTTCCATAAAATGATTCATACCAATTCCCCAAAAAAAGGATAATCTCGGTGCAAACGTATCAATATCTAAGCCTGCATCTAGACCTTTTCTAATGTATTCTAAACCATCGGCTAAAGTGTAAGCCAGTTCAATATCGCAGGTAGCACCAGCTTCTTGCATGTGGTAGCCGGAAATGCTAATACTATTAAATTTAGGCATGTGCTTGCTCGAATATTCAAAAATATCCGAAATAATCTGCATCGATGGTTTTGGAGGATAGATATAGGTGTTACGCACCATAAACTCCTTTAAAATATCGTTTTGGATTGTGCCTGCTAATAGATTTGGTGTTACGCCTTGTTCTTCTGCAGCCACAATATAAAAGGCCATAATGGGTAAAACAGCGCCATTCATGGTCATAGAAACCGAAATTTTATCGAGCGGAATTTGGTCGAAAAGTATTTTCATATCTTCTACCGAATCTATGGCAACACCCGCTTTTCCAACATCACCAACAACCCGTTCATGATCGGAATCGTAACCACGATGCGTAGCTAAATCAAAAGCTACCGAAAGTCCTTTTTGTCCAGCTTTTAAATTACGTTTGTAAAACGCATTACTGTCTTCAGCTGTAGAAAAACCTGCATATTGCCTAATAGTCCAAGGTCTTTTTGCATACATAGTGCTGTATGGACCGCGTAAATAAGGCGGGATTCCTGCAGCAAAATCGAGATGTTCTAAACCTTCTAGATCGACTTTAGAATAAGTAGGTTTAAACGGAATGCCTTCGGAAGTGATAAACGATTCTTGTTTATCGACATCCAAATTAGAGCTTTCAGTTTTTGCCTTTAAAGTGATATGTTGAAGGTTTTTTCTCAAGGTATATGCTTATTTTGTTGGTCTTTTATTGAAATCTACTTTTTGTTCAACAACAGTTTTTTCTTTTACATTCGATAAATCGATACCAAAAAGTTTAGCGTAATATAAGTCTAATGCAATATAAGCGGCTAAATTTTTATCCGATGCTGCTGCTCTGTAATTTCTAGCTAATGGCGTTCCAAATAATTCTGGTTTCATGCTATTAGTAGCGACCAAAGCATCATAAGTTGTTTTTAGTTTTTTATCTTTTAGGTTGCTCGAAATACATTCGAGTAAATCGCCTTTATAGTTTAAATGACTGTTAGGGTTATTAGCATCCCAAAGATCATTTTCATTTTTTAAAGCTTCAAAAACTTTTACGGTATGTGGCGAAACCATGTCTTCGTATTTAATACGGTTCATGCTTGCCGCTCTAAGAAACTGCCCATAGGCATTAGGTACATTCTCTTGTCCGTTTTGCGCATAAAATGCTGCAATATCCGCTTCAAAGCTAAATAAAGCTTCGTTTATTAAGGCCGTGTTTTGGTTATCGCAAGTAATAATGCTGCCTTTTTCTGAAAATTTGTAATCGTTAAACGTGTTTTCTTTTTTACAGCTTACTACAGTTAAAGCTCCTAAAAATAAAATAAAGTTAATTGTCGATTTCATTTTGTTTTTCATTTTTTAATCTGGTTTGTTCTATTTGTTCTGCTATTCGTTTTTCTATAATGGGAACAATTAAAGTTTTTCTTTTGTTAATTTTTACAAAAGGATAAATCTGCAATTGTTCTGCCATTTTATCGTTTGGGTTACTATGTTTATTTGTGCCTAATAAAATACGTTCACCACTGTTAAATTGCTCTTGTTCTTTGGTCGCGTTTTCTTTTATTTTACGTTGAATGGTGCCTGACTTTAACTGATTTAAAAACCCGCCATTACGTTCAATATCTTTAAATAATTCTAATGCTTTTTCTGCTAATTGCTCGATTAGCGATTCTATGTAATACGCACCATCGGCAGCATTTTTAACTTTATCAAACGCGCTTTCATGCTTTAAAATAAGCAGTTGGTTTCTGGCAATACGTTCGCCAAATTCGTTGTCTTTATGGTAAATGGCATCGTAAGGTAAATTACATACATTATTTGCGCCACCTAAAATCGCACTCATACACTCGGTGGTTGTGCGTAGCATATTGGTGTTGTAATCGTATAGTGTTTTATTGCGTTTTGTTGGAACTGCATTAATATAGCAATCGGTGTTAATGTTGTATTCTGAAGCTAACGTGCTCCAAAGTAGCCTAAGCGCTCTAAGTTTTGCAATCTCGAAGAAGTAATTAGAACCTATCGAAACTGTGAAAATGGTTTGGATAGATGCTGAAGACTCTGGGTTTAGTTTTAAATGATTGAGATATTCATTGGCGTGGGCTAGGGCGTAGGCCAATTGCTGAACCATATTTGCGCCTGCATTTTGATACAGACTAGTGTTGATGTTTATTGAGTTAGAAGACTGAAAACTGGTTTCAAACTTCGAAAAATCATCAGTTAAGTTATTAAACCAATTCCCTGTTTTTACAAGGTTTCCAATAATATCAACGGCAATACTGATGTTCTTTTTCCCCGGAAGGGTGTGTATGCTTTTTATGAAATTTACTGATAAAAATTGTAATTCTAAATGAATAGAAATACTATCGGTATCAATGTTTTTAATTAAATGTTCTATTGAAATATTTTCTTCGGAAGGAATAATGAAATGAATATGTTCTGCTCCACGTTTAATGGCATCTACAGCTTTTAAATTCGATTTTTCAGTATGAGCAACAAATATGGTTTGCCCAATTTTCCAGGTAGAAATATTAGAGGTTGAAGGTGTGTGCTTTTTTAAGTCGTCTGCGTTATAAAATGGTTTTACGGCAATATCTTCGTTTGAGTTCCAGATAAGGGTATCGTTAAAATCAGCTCCATTTAAATCGAACTGAATTTTTTGTTTCCACTGTTTAGTTGAAACCGAATCGAAACCATCAAACAAACCTTTATTCATTTTTTTTTACTTTTAAGCTATCTTCATATTCAATAATATAAATGTCTTCATTTTCTCGTCTCATGAAGTATTCTTCGCGGGCAAATTTCTCTAAACCATCTTCCGAACTTAACTTTTTAATGGCTTTATTATCGTTTTCAATTTCTCGTTGATAATATTCCTTTTCATTTTCTAGAGCTTCAATATCCGTGTTTAATTCGTGATGAATAAGCCAAGAATTCGCATCGAAAAAAATCATCCAAATCAGGAAACCAGCAAATATCAAGATAAACCAATTTTTGAAAGGTTTTAAATATTTGCTTGTGTTTTTATTGAATTTCGCCATTTAGAGTCTGTCGTTAATAATAGTACGCACAATATTTACTGCAACGGTATTGTATTTATTGTTTGGTATAATAATATCTGCATATTCTTTCATAGGCTCAATAAATTGGTCGTGCATGGGTTTTAGCGTGGTTTGGTAACGTGTTAAAACCTCGTTTATATCACGGCCACGTTCGCTAATGTCACGTTTTAAACGTCTAATTAAACGCTCGTCTGTATCGGCATGTACAAATATTTTAATATCAAACATATCACGAAGTTCTGGGTTTGTTAGTATTAATATACCTTCAACAATCATTACTTTTCTCGGGTGAGTTAAAATAGTATCGCCCGTTCTGTTATGTTTTACAAAAGAATACACAGGTTGGTGTATGTTTTTGCCTTTTTTTAGTGCTTTTAAATGTGTTGCTAATAAATCGAAATCGATAGACCTTGGATGATCGAAATTTATATTACCACGCTCATTGTAAGATAAGTGTGAGTTGTCGTTATAATAAGAATCTTGCGAGATGATACCCACTTCACCTTCTGGCAATTCGTGTAGAATTTGATTAACAACCGTTGTTTTTCCGCAGCCTGTACCGCCTGCAATTCCTATAATTAGCATGTGTTTTTGTTTTTTGCAAAGTTAATTAATTGTAAAGGTTTAAGTAATCTTTATTTTTTAATTTTTGCAACTTCGTCTTCCGTAATTATTTTGTCGTTTTTGTTACCCCAAGCATTGGTAATGTAATTCATAACATCGGCTACCTCATCATCACTTAAACCTAATGGCATCATGGTGCCGTTGTATATTTTATCGTTTACAACTATGCGTCCTGTGAGTCCAAATTTTATAGCTTTTATACTCGCAATACGTTCTGTTTGTAAATAATCGGATTTTGCCAATGGCGGATACACTTTTTCTACACCTTTTCCGCTAGGTAAATGGCAAGACATACAGAAATCGTTATAGATTTCACGACCACGAACAATACTTTCTTTTAGTGGGTCGGTTTGTGTGTAATTCGGTTTAGTCGGAATTATGCTGTATAGCGAACAGCAAATTAAAAAGCAACATGCAATTAATTTCATAATTTAAATTTTATTTATTCGGAATAATTTTAACAATGCCAGTGCCTTCTGCGGCTACATAAATATAACCATCTGGTCCTTGAATAACGTTACGTACACGGCCAATATCTTTAAACAATTCTTCGCGTTTTACAACTTTGTTATTCTCGAGCACTAAACGCTCTAAATATTGAAATTTTAGAGAGCCAACTAATATATTATTTTTCCAATCTGGATATTTATCTGAAGTAACAAAGGCCATACCGCTTGGCGCGATAGAAGGCACCCAATAAAATAACGGCTGTTCCATGCCTTCTTTTTCGGTGATTTCTGTAAAGGCCGTACCACTATAATTTACACCATACGAGATTACGGGCCAACCGTAATTTTTGCCTTTTGCTATAATATTAATTTCATCGCCACCTTTTGGTCCATGCTCATTTACCCAAATAGCTCCAGTTTCCGGATGGATTGCCATGCCTTGTGGATTACGATGTCCGTAGCTATAAATGGCAGTTTTAGCATTAGGTGTATTTACAAACGGATTGTCTGTAGGTATGCTACCGTCGTTATTAAGTCGGTATATTTTACCACAGTCGCGTGTAATATCTTGTGGGTTTTCGTCACGATTACCACGTTCACCAATAGAGAAATAAAGGTAACCATCATTATCAAATTCAATTCTAGAACCAAAATGTTGTCCTTTTTTCGTGTTTGGTCCGGCTTTATATAATAGTTGTTTTTCAACAAAGGCGTTATTTTTTAATTTGCCACGCATAAGGGCGGTATTACCACCATCGCCTTCACCTTCCGCGGAAGCGTATGTTATATAAATCCAACCATTGTGTGCATAATCGGGATGAATTTCAATATCTAATAAACCACCTTGACCACGAAGATACACTTCTGGTAAGCCTGAAATATTTGTTTTTGTTCCGTTTTTAAAATGAATAAGTTTACCTGCTTTTTCTGTAATTAGCATGCTACCATCTGGTAAAAAAACCATGCCCCAAGGAATGCTTAAATCGGGAACAACAACTTCCGTAGTATAATTTAAAGCTATAGGCGGTTCGGCCTTTACTTTAGATTCGCTTTGTTGCGCACAAGCACTTAACGAAAGGGCGAGTATGGTAAATAGTATATGAAAATGTTTCATTTTTTCGTTTTTTTTATAAATTTAGTTAAAACTTATAACTTAAGTTGACTCCAGCGTAATAATTTAACGGTTGCCCTGGATAATAATATCTTGGCGCGGCACCACCAAAACCTGTGGCATTAATAAGTATTTGCGAGGCGTAATGCGTATTAAAAACGTTATCCAAACCAAAATAGGTACTCAACTTTAGGTTGTTATTTAGGTTGTGCTTAAATCCCAATTTTATGTTCGTTACACTGTATCGGTCGGAAAATAGTGTGTTGGCATCCGTCATTGGTATGCGCCCTACATATTGGTAATTTACGGTAGTATAAAGACCGAACGCAGTATCTAAATCTAAACCTGTGTTTAATAGGTTAGATGGCACACCAGTTAGTTTATTCCCCGAAAAATTATTTCCATCATCTTCAAAATCTTTAAATTTAAAATAGTTTAAGGAGTACGTGATGTATTGGTGTAGCGATATGTTTTTAGATGTTACCCATTGGTATTTTATAACGGTTTCTAATCCATTGTGTAGCGTTCGGCCTGCATTAACGCCTATAAATTGGTCGTTGCCTGTTCGTCTAGCGACTAAAAGGTTTCGCACATCTAATCTGTATAAAGCGAGGTTAAATTGTAAGCGATTATTATAAAAAGCACTTCGTGTTCCTAGTTCGAAATTCCAACCTGTTTCTGGTTTTATATCCGTATTTATTAAACCATCGGGAAGCAAGGTTTCTTGAGTTGAAGGTGGTGAAAAACCATGGCTAATATTAGAATATAAACTGATGTGTTTTGATAATTGATGCGATATTCCAAATTTAGGAGATAGTATGGCTTTAAAACTATAGTCGCCAGATTGATCAGGATTTTCATCTGAAACAAAACGGTCTGATAGAGTGTATGACGTCTTGTTTAGATTTAAACCAAAAGATAGCATTGTTTTTTCTGAAGCTTGATAGTTGCTTTCAAAAAAGAGGTTGTAATAGGTTCTGTTTTCTTTGAAATCGGAAAATTTATCGCCTTCAACACTGCCGGATTCTTCGGGAGCTTCTTGATATAAGTTCTCGTAGTTTTTGGATATGTAGCGGTCCTTAAAGAATTCGCCACCTAGTGTGTAATTAAATTTCCCCCATCGCCCCAAAAAACGACTTCTTAATCCGTAAGCAGATGTGTTTTCGGTTAGAATATCAAAAGGTCTCGGTTCATAAGCCTTTTTAAATGATGTAAAAATACTGGTGGTTTGTTTTAGGTTGTCGTGATATTGATGATTCCATGATGCGCCAAATATACCACGTTGTGCATCTTCATACCCTTGGGCTTGTGCCCATGTAAAGGCGGCAGATTTTGGATTGTTATTATACGCATCTTCATTTAAGGAACTAGGTATAAAAGCGTTCAAGTCCACATAACTCGCTATAATAGAGAGGTCATCTTTGTTACTTAAATAATGATTGGTGCTTATCGTGAATGTTTGCCTGTTGTATGCATTATTATCGCGGTAACCATCGCTTTCTGTGTTGCTGTGGATTAATTTATAGCTGTTTTTATCTGTTCCGTGGTTTACGTTTAAAACACTTTTTACTAAACCAAAAGAACCTATTGTGATACCTGTTTCAGCTGAAGTTTGATTGAGATAAGCGTGCTCTGGTGTTAAATGTACGGTGCCACCCAATCCGGCGCCATAAATGCTAGAACCGGCGCCTTTTATAATTTCAAATCGGGACAAGGCACTGAGTTCAAAATCTTCAATGGTGGTTTCTCCATTACCGGACGTTAATGGAATGTCTTGAAAATAAGCACGTATTTTAGATGTCCCGTATAAATTTCTAGAACCAATACCGCGTATGGAAATTTTGTTCGTGTTTAATGCGCCCGATTGCATAAAAACTCCAGGAACGCGATTCAATACCTGGATAGGTGAGGTGGTATTACTGCGCTCTAAATCTTTAGATGAAATAATATCGATGGTGGTATTTGCTTTTTTTAGTTCTAAAGGCAATTGATAGGCGTTCACAATCACTTCGTTTAATCGATCAGGATTTAATTCCAGTTGAATTATGACATTATCGGATTTTAAATTTTCTGACTTTGCTTGATACCCTGTTTTTGTAAAGCGGTACACACCAGAGTTTGGGATTTTAAAATACCCTAAATGATTAGAAGTTGAAACTATTTTGTTTTCATGATCTGTAATGGTGACGAATTGAAGCGCTGTACCATTTTCTTTTTCAATAATCCGTCCGGTGATGATTTGCTGCGCATTTCCAGAGGTATAGCTGAAAAATAAAATTACAATGATGGTTATTTTACTGGAAATAAAAGATTTATAAGTTTTCATTGTAGGGTTTAGCTATATGCAGTTGATTTGGTTTAAGCATGAAAAACAGGTGTTGTTTGACTGCTTTGTAAACTAAAGTTAATTTTTTTTAAAATTACTAAAAAAAATAGTGTCTATATTATAGAAAAATGTATATTTGCACCCGGTTAGAGATAATCATATTCGGGGTGTAGCGTAGCCCGGTTATCGCGCCACGTTTGGGACGTGGAGGCCGCAGGTTCGAATCCTGCCACCCCGACTAAAAACCTTTTGAGAAATCAAAAGGTTTTTTTAGTTTATTCAAGTTTCTTTTGAATAATTGAAATTTCTGAAACCTTTATGATTTTACTAGTTTTCTACTTTTCAAAATTGTTGTAATTTTATGATTATCAAAAGAACATAAAGGGCATAAAAATGTACTTTAAAACTCCCTGAAAACTAATAATTAATGGCATTTCAAACGCGTTCCTTTATAACTCAAATCGCTTCAAGTAAAACTTTAGTATTAAATCTCATTCTATTAATTTTTATTATTGGCTGTAAAAAAGTATCGTATGAGGAACCTGAAATCTCACTAGATTCCTATCAAATAGAAGATGGGTTTCATTTAGAAGTCGCTGTTTCAGAGCCTTTTATTGAAGCACCAGTGGCTATGGATTATGATAATCAAGGGCGTATGTGGGTTGTTGAGATGAAGGGGTATATGCGAAATTTAAAAGGCATTGGTGATGAAATGCCCAATGGTGTAATTTCTATAATGGAAGATTTAGACCATGATGGGGTTGCCGATCATTCCAAAATATTTTTAGACAGTTTGGTATTACCGCGCGCTATTTCTCATGTTTATGGTGGTTTATTGTATGCAGAACCACCAAATCTTTGGTTTGTGGATATTGAAGATGATAAGCCTCTTAATAGAGTTTTAGTCGATTCTGCATATGCCTATGGTGGTAATGTAGAACATCAGCCAAATGGTTTAATGATGCATTTAGATAATTGGATTTATAATGCAAAATCTAAATACAGATACCAACGAAAAAACGGAAAATGGAAAAAAGAACAAACTGCTTTTAGGGGGCAGTGGGGTATCACAAAAGATAATTTTGGTAGGTTGTACTATAATACCAATTCGGTGCAATTAATGGGAGACTATGTGTTGCCAAATGTTACCGATAAAAATCCGTATTTTAAAGGTGGAGCAGCTTTAAACAAGCGGTTAACAGTAGATCAACGTGTGTATCCGTTGCATCCCACTTCGGTTAACCGAGGCTATGTAAATGGTGTTTTAGATAAGGATAGTTTATTGGTTAATGTCACATCCGCATGCGGTCCTTTAATTTACACAGGTAATAATTTTGGTGCTCAATATAGAGAAAATGCCTTTGTTTGTGCGCCCGAAGCCAATGTGGTAAAACGAAATATTTTAACTTTTGAAGATGAAATAGTAAACGCTACACAAGCCATTGCTGAAACCGAATTTTTGGCCTCCACAGATGAAGGTTTTCGTCCGGTAAATTTGAATAATGGTCCTGATGGTAATATGTATATCGTGGATATGCATCGTGGTATTCTTCAGGATAAAGTGTTTTTAACCGCTTATTTAAAAAATCAATACGCCAAAAAAGCTTTAGATACCATTGTTGGTATGGGGCGTATATTACGTGTGGTAAAAAATGAAAACTCACCGAAGGATATTATTAATGTTGAAAAATTATCAACTTCAGAATTGGTAGGTTTACTAGGCAGTAAAAATGGTTGGTTACGCGATAGGGCTCAACAATTATTAGTTTTTAAAGGTGATAATAAGGCAGTTTCGCTTTTGGAACATGTAGTTTTAGATACACAAAATGCTATCGCTCAAATACATGCTTTGCATACTTTAAACGGTTTGGGGCAACTTGATTTTAAAACATTGGAAGTGCTTTTATCTTCGGAAAGTGAGACGGAAGTTCTAAATCATACATTAGTGTTGTTGGAAAATTATGCCAGTGAAAGTAATTTGGTTTCCGTACTACCGCTCATAGCGGGGTTAGTTAAAAGGGATGATGCTGAATTAGATTTGTATATTTTAAGCACTTTAGGCGGTTGGGCACAAGTTTCAGCGGAGCAGTTATTTCCAATTCTTTTTGAACTTTCAAATCGATATGCCGAAAATATTATCTATCAGCAGAGTCTTATAAGTAGTTTAAGAAGTGTAGAGGAAGCGTACAAAATATTTTTAGATAAAGAAAAAAGTATGGTTTCTGAAAACGTTTTAAGTGTTGTTTTAGATAAAACCATTTTAAACAAGCAAAGTAATAAAACGAAAAACACGGAGGTTAAGCCAACGATGTCTAACACGTTTGGATATAAAATATTTAGAAACTTCTGTGCAACTTGCCATGGGTTTAATGGTGAAGGTGTTGATGGTTTAGCACCGCCATTAGAAAATTCAGAATATGTAAGAGGCTCAACTAAAAGGTTGGCATTGGTATTGTTGCATGGTTTGGCAGGACCTGTACATGTTAATGGAACATTGTATGAATTAAACGGAACAATGCCCGGACTTGCTAATAACCCTGCGTTTACCGATCGTGATATTAAAAATATTATTAGCTATTTACATAGTACCTTTTCCGAAGGATCAAAAGGAATAGACGTTGAGCAAATAAAAGCATTGCGAGATGTAAAACCAAAATCAGGTGGTGTTTATAGCGAAAAAGAATTGCTGGATTTAGGGTATTAAGTTTACTTAAATAACCTATGCGGAATAAAAGATGGCTTTTGCTATTTTGTTAATAGTGCCTTAGTTTTTAGTGAATTGATGCTAAGTGAACTCAGGCTATATCTCGTTTTTTAAATAAGGCTTTTTTAGTTGCGATATTTTGAGTTTTTAGACTGTGTTTTTATCAATTTGTTATTAATTAAAATACAACAGCTTTTAATATTAAATTAACGATAATAATCACCGATTTTGTAAGAAAAAATAAGTGGTTTTATTGTAAAACTTGTATATTTCGCTTAGTTATTAAACCTTCTAGAATGGCTTTTTTAAGCAGCTCCATAAAAAAAGTTTTTCTGTTTGCCCTTGTTATGTGTTGTGGTCATTTTGCTATGGCGCAGTTAAAGGCGACTACTATTGAGAGTGCTTCAGATTTAGGTAATAATTGTTTTCAAATTACGCCAGATATAGATGGCCAAGTTGGAGGCGTTTGGTTTGATTATCCTATCGATTTTTCAAATGATTTTACCATTGCTTACCAAAATTACTTTGGAAACGATAATGATGGTGCTGATGGGATGGCGCTTGTTTTTAAATTGACACCTGATATTGTTATTGGAGGTTCGGGTGGAGGGTTAGGTTACGAGGGAATTCCATCTTCTTTAATTATTGAATTCGATACTCACCATAATCCAAGTAGAGACGATCCTTCTTTCGATCATATAGCACTGATGTCAAATGGATCTTCATACCATACGCTTGCTACAAATTTATCAGGCCCTGTCAATCCGTTGGTTGATGGTGGCGTAAATATTGAGGATGACCTTCTGCATGACGTTAAGGTAGAGTGGATTGCTACAACTAAGACCTTAAATGTGTATTTTGATTGCCAACTTAGACTATCAAAAACACAAGATTTTAAAAGTGGTATTTTTAACAATGATAATGCTGTATATTTTGGATTTGTAGGAGCAACAGGAGCAAAGCATAATCGCCAAGAAGTTTGCCTAAATCGAGTGTCATTTATAGAAGATTTTATTGTAAGTGATGAAACCATTTGTTTAGGAGAGTCTATTTTAAAAGATGTTAGTATTCACAATGGTATTAACTATTCTTGGGAGCCTAGCGCTAGTGTAAGTGATCCTAATAGTGCTAACCCAATGTTGTCACCTACAGTTGATACTAGATATACTGTTAGTATTACCGATTTGTGCGGAGAGACTTTTACAGAATTTATTAATGTAACTATTGCAGGGAATAGTATAGTACCTCGTTTTAATCCAATACCCAATGTTTGTGAAGGCGAATCTCTTGTACTACCAAGTACTTCGCTCGAAGGAATTATAGGAGCATGGTCTCCAGAACCCGATAACACAAAAACTACAGAATATACATTTTATCCACATCCCGGTCAATGTGCAGCGCCAACAACCGTAATAGTAAATGTATTAATCCCTACTTTTAATATTCCTGCAGGTATATGTGAAGGTGAACAGCTGTCTCCATTACCCGGAACATCAATTGAAGGCATTGTAGGTTCATGGTCGCCCGAATTAAATAATAAAACGCCAACCGTTTATACTTTTACACCTGACGTTGGTCAGTGTGCGCATTCAGTATCTAGACGTATTGATATTTATTCAACAGAAGCTTTATCACTCAAAACTGTAATTTTACCTGATAGTTTTAGCGAAAGTCGAACTATTGAAATGCATGTTACTGGAGGTAGTGGGTTTTATGAATATCAATTGGATGAAGGTGTTTGGCAAAGTGAGGCTGTTTTCGAAAATGTTTCCCGTTGTAATCAGCATGATGTTGGGGTTCGTGATGTTTATAGCTGTGCTGCTGAAGTTAGAGAGGTGATAGATCTTATTTTTTATCCTAAATTCTTCACGCCTAATGGCGATGGCTATCATGAGTTTTGGAATATTAAATGTTTAGAAACGCATCCAGAAGCAGTGGTATTTATTTATAATCGCCATGGCGCGCTATTAAAACAAATAAAACCGAGTCAAAATGGATGGAATGGAACATACCGAGGTACGGCACTTCCTAATGGGAGTTATTGGTTTGTAGCCCATTATAGGGATGAAAGTAATAGAAATAAACAATTGCGAGGCTATTTCGCACTAAAGCGTTAGCAATGTATCAAGTGTTTAATGAAGCCTTAGGGGTATAGAGCATCATATAGAAGTTTATTCAATAGTTTATAAAAAGAAAAACCGATGAAGTCTAGCTTCATCGGTTTTTTTATTAGAATGATATCAGTGTGCTGGTTCTAAATAGAACCGTATACTTTTCTAGCTTCGGTTGGTTAACCTTTTAAACCAAGATTTTTTCTCTTCTTCATGTCCGTATCCATAACCATATCCGTTACCATATCCGTAACCTTTCTTCACATCAGTTCCATTTATTACAACCGTCATATTTGGTATTCTTTTCTCGTTGTATAATTTTTTAGGAATTTCTAAAAGTCGGCTATCTAAATAATTCGCGCGTACCAAATAGATAAATAAATCGGCTCTCGATGCAATTTGTAAGGTGTCAGTCACCATGTTTACCGGTGCGGTATCTACAATCACATAGTCGTAATGTTCTTTTCCGTAATTTAATACCTCATCAAATCGTCCGTTTATTAATAATTCCGATGGATTTGGTGGTACCATTCCAGATTGTATCACATCAAAATCACCGTTTTTAGCGGTTTCAATAATTTGATTTATTTGTATACTATTGTCTGCTAAAAACACGGTTAAGCCATTGGTTGCTTCCGTCATATCTAGATATTCAGCGACCTTAGGTTTACGCACATCCGCACCAATAAGTAGTACTTTTTTATTAGACATGGCCAATACCGTTGCCAAATTAATCGCAACAAAAGTTTTTCCTTCACCAGGAACAGTCGAGGTGACATAAATTGCTTTAGATTGCTCTTTTAAATTACCAAGCATAAAGTTCATGTTGGTTCTTAACATTCTAAAAGCTTCAGCTACATTACCGCGATCCGATTTGGTTAAGATTTTATTGCCTTCTAAAGTCTTTGGGATATTCCCGATAATAGGTGTTTTTAGTAACGCTTCTAAATCTTCTTGGTTGTGTACTTTATTGTCTAATAAAAATAGGACGTAAATAAAAACAAAAGGAATAAGAAGGCCTAACATTAGCGCAATAGCATAAATCATTTTTCGTTTTGGACCAACCGGTATATCACTGCCGTCCGCCGCATCAATAAGTTTGGCATTCGGTACTGTTACCGCAAGAGAAATCGCATTTTCTTCTCGCTTTTCTAATAAAAACAAATAGAGGGTTTCTATAATTTGCTGCTGGCGCTGTATGTCTCTAAACTCGCGTTCTTTTCTTGGTGCCGAGGTTATTTTGCTGTCAATAGAGCGTTCTTGAGATTTGGCTTGTCCTAAAGAAATAGTTAAGCTACGTTTTAAATTAGATAATCCCTGAGCAATACTGCCGCTTAACTGCGATAGTTGCGCATCTAAATTTAAAAGCACGGGGTTGTTTTTACCAGAACTTTGTGCTATTCTATTACGTTCTAAAAGTATGGTGTTGTATTGGGTGCTACTAGAAGTTACATCACTAGAATTAATACCTAAATTTTCTGGTATTAAGTTTTTCGATCCCGATTGCATGTGGGCAATTACATAATCCACGAGTTTCAATTGGGTACTTAGGTCTATAATTTCTTTTTCAACAACCGAGTTTGTTTCTAGCACAATACCCGTTTCCAATGAGATATCGGTTAGTTTATTAGCCGTTTTAAAATGCTCTGCTGTTTTATCAACCTTTTTAAGATCGTCTTCAATAAGTTCTAACCTTTCGTTTATAAAGGCATCGGTATTATTACCAATTAAACTTTTGTATTCTATAGCGTCTTTATTATACTCACGTATTAGCTCGTTTAAAATACGTTCCGCTTTTAGCTTTACAGGGCTTTTTAGTTTTAATTCTAAAATACTTGCTTTTTTGTATAATAAACTTACGTTAATACTATTTCTGTAATTTTTAGCAACCGATTTTAAAGGTGCAGTTTTAACAATATAAACAGCATTATAATCTTCAGATGTTATGTTTACAGGGGTAATAATAATGTCTCCATAAGCGGTTTTTACATTTTTGCCATAAGCATAAGATGTTCCTTTTTCTTTTTTTGAGTGTGATAATTCAAAGTTTGTGTCAGATATAATTTTTATTATGAATGATGTATTGCGTTCAAAAAAACTGGAGTCTTTTACAAAAAAAGTTGTTTTAAAAGGAAGTTCATCTTTGTAGATTTCGGTGTCTCTAACACTTCCCTCTTTAAAGTAAGAAATATTTAGGTCTAGTTTTTTAACAACACGGGTCATTAAACTTCTAGACTTTAAAATTCCCATTTCATTTTCTATATTCTTTTTACTGTTTCCAATACCTAATTCTTCAAAAGCTGCTAATTCATTATTTAGACCTCCATTAGCTTCATCGTCAATTAAAATTGTTGCCGAAACCTCATAAGAGTTTGGTGTGTAACGTAAATATAAATAGGCTCCCATCATGGCAAGAAATAAGCCTAATGCAAACCATTTCCAATGAAATACATATTTTTCAATTTGCTGACGAATATTAATACTTTCGTCTTCAGTAAGCATATAATCTTGAAATTTCTCTTTGTTAGACATATTTATGTTATTTTAAGATTAAAGCTAAAACAGTTATAAGTAAAGAGGCTGAAGAAATAATAACGCCTGTGTTCGGCCCAACTGCAGATGAGTTTACTCTTGTTTTATTTGGTGAGATGTAAATAATATCGTTTTGCTTTAAATTGTAGTAAGGTGAGTTGAAGATATCCTTATTAGTTAAATCCAAGGTTGTAAATGTTTTTTCGCCATTTTCGATGCGTACTAATAATACGTTATCTCTTTGGCCATAAATAGTAAGATCTCCTGCTAAACCTATAGCTTCTATAACAGAAATACGCTCATTAAGCACCTGGTAAGATCCTGGTTTGGCTACCTCACCTAAAACGGATACTCTAAAGTTATCAAAGCGAATGTTTATAGTAGGGTTCGTTATATATTCTACCAAGTCAACTTCTAATTTTTTAGTCAGTTGTTTAGTTGTGAGTCCTGCAACTTTAAGTTTTCCTAACACCGGGAAATTAATAACTCCATCATCATCAACTAAATGAGGAATTGGTTTTGCACTAGCCGCAGCACCCTGTAGCATTGGTGTTTCATAAAGGTTAAATGGCAAAGCGGCTTCGGCATTAATGGTCGATACATTTATCGTTAAAAGATCTCCGCTTTGTATTTTGGCTCCAAATGCAGATGTAGAATCTTTTAAAACACCATCTTCAACATTTTGAAAATACTGTATGTCTTTTGATGAGGCACAACTGTTAAAAAGTAGTAAAGTGATAACAGTTATGATTAACCCTTGGTTGAGTTTTTTCATGGTTGAGAGGTTCATTAGTTATTTATTTTTTTTAAAGAAAGCAATTTCAGTTTATGGAAAATCCCCAATAGTAAAATGAAAATTATCGGCAAGATAAACATCATTTGAAAAGAGTTAAAAATTGAAGCGAAAAAAATAAGAATAATCGCTAAGGTGTAATTTAATAAGCCTAATAGTATCGCTATTTTGTAATGTTCTAATCCTAAGTCCGATAATATGTGATGAATGTGGTTTCTGTCGGCCGTAAACGGGCTTTGTTTTTTTAAGAGGCGTACACCAATAACACGCATCATATCAAATAAAGGAACGGCCAAAATGGCTGCAACAATTAACAATTTGTTTTGCGGTGCAAAGGTAAAGCGTTTAAACAAGCTAGTGTCTATGGTTAAAAACTTTAAAGCTAATATGGCTATGCAAAAACCAATAACTAAAGAGCCTGTATCTCCCATAAATATTTTTTTCTCATGCGAAAAGTTATAACGCATAAAAGCCAGTAAGGTGAAAATTAAACTCAAACAAATTAAGAAGTAATAGTTTAAACCCATGGTTAAAAAAATAAGGGCGAACATGGAGAAAATGGATATGCCTAAAGTGGACGCTAAACCATCGACACCATCAATTAAATTGTAAGCGTTAATAATGGTGAGTGCGATAATAACGTGAAACACATCAAGAACTATTGAAGGCACCTCATGTATACCCATAAAACCAGCGAGTGATGCCGTATGGAAATCGGAATGTAAAAAAACAATACAAATCGCAAAAATTTCTATAATAACACGTGCTCTTGGGGTAGACACGGCTAAATCATCCTTTAAGCCTACAATAAATATAATAGTGAATGCAGCTGCTAAATTCAATCCAATATATTCTGTATCTAAAGGTTTAAACAAGAATAAGTTGAGTACCAAAGTTACAAAAAAAGCGAGGCCACCCATGGTTGGTGTTGCTCTAGTATGCGAACTGCGTTCACCTGGCACTTCGTTTAAATTATGGAAATTGACCATAAAAATAATTTTTGGAATAATATAGCTCACCAGTCCAAATGAAAATATGGCACTTATAAAGGAAAGAAATATTAAGCTTGAGAGGGGATCTTGCATATGTTTATGTTTTGGTTAGTAGGTTTGGAAAATGAATTAACCCTTTTTATAAAACTGATTCAGTTTAGAAACGTTTTTTTGTATAATCGTACCAAACGAACCGACATTGTTGGAAGTAATGGCTTTATAATCTTCCTTAGATTTTATAATGATGTTTTTTAAACTACGGTTACTAGCGCCACCAGCTCTCATTTTTGTAATCACTTCAGGTAAGTAAGCAAAACGTAAAGCGTCGTCTTTAAAAACGCGTAAAATAAAATCGTAGTCCGCAGCAATTTTATAGGTTAAATTAAAGCCGACGTGTTTGTTATAGACCTCACGGGTTAAAAACAAGGTTGGGTGTGCCGGCATCCAACCTTTTTTCAATAGTTTTTTATCAAAGGCACAGCTTTCCCAATGGCGAATCACCTTGGTTGGGTCAATTTTGTTCACGTATTGTAAATCCCCATAGACACCGTCGGTTTTTTCGGTTTTAAAGGTGTTTACAAGATGTTCTATTGTTGTGGTTTGTGCCAACATATCATCGGAATGTACAAAACCAATAACATCACCTGTAGCACGTTTAACACCTTTGTTTAAGGCGTCGTAAATGCCTTTATCTGGTTCCGAGAGTATGCTTACTTCGATATTCGGGAATTCTGCCTGTAATTGTTTTACAACATCCAAAGTGCCATCGCTAGAGTTACCATCGATAATCACATATTCAATAGAAGCATACGTCTGTTCCATTACAGAACGCATGCAACTCGCTATCGTAGCTTCACTATTATAAGTGGCGGTTATTATTGATACTTTCATAGTTTATAAACTATTTACAGTTTGGTTTTAAAATAGTCGATGGTTTTTATTAAGCCTGTTTCTAATTGAATATTAGGTTGCCATCCATTTAGTTTATCTTTAGCTAAGCTAATATCTGGTTGGCGTTGCTTTGGATCATCTTTAGGCAACGGCATAAATATTAATTTAGAACTAGAACCTGTTAATTTTATCACAGTTTCTGCTAACTCTAACATAGTGAACTCATTTGGGTTTCCAAGATTTACTGGACCTAGAAATTCTGGTTCCGAGTTCATCATTCTAATCATACCTTCTACTAAATCATCTACATACTGAAATGAGCGTGTTTGTAAACCATCGCCAAAAATGGTAATGTCTTCGCCTCGTAAAGCTTGCATAATAAAGTTAGAAACTACACGGCCATCACTTGGGTTCATATTAGGACCGTAAGTATTAAAAATTCTAATAATTTTTATAGCGACTTCATTTTGTATATGATAATCCATAAATAAAGTTTCTGCGCAACGTTTTCCTTCGTCGTAACAAGACCTTATTCCAATCGGGTTAACATTTCCCCAGTAATCTTCTTTTTGTGGGTGTACTTTTGGGTCACCATAAACTTCACTTGTACTTGCTTGTAGTATTTTAGCATTAACACGTTTGGCTAAACCTAACATGTTTACAGCGCCAAGTACCGATGTTTTTATTGTTTTTATTGGGTTGTATTGGTAATGTACAGGAGAAGCAGGACATGCTAAATTATAGATTTCATCAACCTCTGCAAAGTAAGGGTGCGTAATATCATGACGAACTAATTCAAAGTATGGGTTATCTAATAGATGTACCACGTTTTGTTTAGATCCTGTAAAATAATTATCTAAGCATATAATATCGTTTCCTTCGTTTAGTAAACGTTCACATAAATGAGACCCTACGAAACCAGCACCTCCGGTAATTAAAATTTTTTTCATTTTGTATGTTTTAATTCTGCAATTTTAGTTTGTATTTGAAAAAAGTAATTCGCTTTATATTTTGCCAAGCGATAGCCCGCAAGTCCATCAAGAAACCCGAGTTTTAAAACGAAAGAACCCATAAAATATATCATAGGTAATAAGCCGCTATTAATAAATTGATACTTAATTTTTTGTCTTTTTGTTAAATCATTAAATCCTGTTTTTAATAAAAACAAGTAACGCTTAGCTTCCCAAGTAGAGTAGGCGTTATGGCGTGCTATATAATGCTCTAAACCTTTGTAGTCTTTGTGTATAATTGGGCTTCCAATTTTACCAATTTCACCATCAATAATGGGGTGTTCGTGCACTTCCATATCTAAATGGCTCCATGAATCTTCCTGAATTTGCTCATATTCTCCCGAATCTTTTTTGAACAAAGCCAGTTTTTTCATTTTATCGCCATGCTTCAACTCCTTACCCATAAAGTAGTTGTTGTAGTTCAGCCAAAACCCTTTAAAGTTCGAGTCTTTAGTTTTTTCGCCTATTTCTTTGATAAACGCATCGGTTAAAAATTCATCGGCATCCAAAAATAAAATCCAATCATTTTCTAGGTCAACATTCCTTAAAGTCCAATTTCGCTTTTTAGGGAATTTTCCATCCCAATTAAAATCTACAATCTTAAAACCAAATTGCTTCACTATAGCTGGCGTTTTGTCTGTACTTTGAGAGTCAATAACAATAACTTCTGAAAACGAACTTAATTTCTCCAAACAATGGGGTAAATTCAGTTCTTCATTTTTTACGGATACAACAACGGTAATCGGTAATTTACTCATATTAGTCAATGTTTCTTTTTTTTATAAATTTAGCTGGGTTTCCACCAACAATAGTCCACGGTTCTACGTCTTTAAATACAGATGCTGTTGCTCCTACAACGGCTCCTTCACCTATAGTTACGCCCATACCAATAAAAACAGCAGCGCCAATCCATGCTTGGTCTTTTACAGTAATTGGTGCGGTAATTAAAGGGTAATCTTTTTTGTTAATATCGTGAGATGCAGCACATAAATATGTTTTTTGTGATACGGTAGCATGTGCACCTATGGTAATTTTATCAACATTATAGCAATCTACTTCTGGAGCTAAACACGAGTATTCATGCATTTCTAAGTTCCAAGGCATATATATTCTAACAGATGAATAGACTACAGCTTTGGCGTGTACTTTTCCTCCAAAAAGTCTTAGTAAAAATAATTTCCACCCGTTACCTAAACGTCTTGGTAGAGGGCGAGCAAAAAGCAACCAAACTACAGACCATAATAATCGAGCGATTTGATTTTTACGACTAAAGTTGTTTTTGTATTCTGATAGATCTACTTTATTCATACAACATCTACATATTTAGGTTTATCACAATCATTTAAAATCCAATTATAGAGTTCTAGCATTTGCTTACCTACCGCATTCATACTAAATTGATCTTCAACTAGTTTTCTTCCATTTATTCCTAATTCCAATAAGGCTTCGGGAGATTTTACTAACATCTGGTTTAAAGATTCAACAAGAGGTTTAACACCAATATCAATCCAATTTCCGCAGTTGTAAGTTTCTAAGGTTTCCCAAGGCGCACCTTTTGTGGTTATTACAGGTGTATAGCAGGCTAAAGCTTCAGCAACTACAATACCAAAATTTTCACTATAAGTTGGGAGTACAAACAAACTGGCTTGTCTAAATACGTTTAATTTATTTACGCCAAATACAGGTGCTTTAATTTGTATTTGGTTTTCTAGATTAGATTTTTTTATAAGCGTTTCTAGTTGTTCAATATAAGCCGCATCTCCATTTCCGTAAATATCAATCACCCAATTTTGCTTTACTTCAAGATTTAATTGTTTCCAAGCTTCAATTAAATTTTCAATGCCCTTTTTTTTATGAATTCGTGATAAAAATAAAATACGTTTAGGAGTTTTAGATTTATTAGGAATGGTATCTGAAAAAGCTTTTAAATCAATGCCATTAGGTATCATAGCTACAGGATTTGTAAATCCTAAATCACGAATGCTTTTTACTTCCATTGGTGCAGTAGCGTGTATGCAAGCGGCATGATTTAAATCCTTTTTTTGAAACAAACTTAAAGCCAATTTCTTTTTTAGCGGACTTTGTGTTAAAGACCAAGGCTCTAGCATGCCTCTAGGTGTGATAATGTATGGTATATGTCGTTCTCTTGCCATTTTAGCCATTTGGTGCACTGGCATTTGCCATAATCCATGACCGTGTAATAAATGAGCGTCCGATTTTTTCAGACTGTTTTTTAGGCTTTTAGAAAGGCCTAGTTTTTCGAAGTCATGAAAATAAACGTTTCCATTAGGAGTGTTAAAGCTATTTAAAATTGGTTCAGGACTTTTTAGGGTCTCTAAATCAATTTTTATATTACTTTCCAGAGATAACATTTCCGAAATTAAATGGGTTACGCTTCGCGCTGGTCCTCCCGTTGAAATATCTATGGAAGTTATAACATGATTAATTTTCAAAGCTTATATCTTTTTGTATAAATTAAAATATTCCGAAGCTATTTTTTTGACTTCAAATTGTTCAACATTATTGAAGCCTAAGTCTATTAACTTATTTCGCATGTCGTTGTTTTCTATAATTGTTTTAAAGGCTTTTTGCATATCCTCAACATTCAAAGGGTCTGCATAGCATACACTATCTCCTGCAATTTCAGGAATAGAAGCTCTTTGGCTCGTTACTACAGCGCGTCCCGTTTTTTGAGCCTCAATAATTGGCATTCCAAAACCTTCGTATAACGAAACAAAACTTACAAGATCGCAGTCCTGATACAAGGCCACAATATCTTTATATGCTATGTTTGTGTAGTTTAAAAAATCTATTTTATATAGTTCTAATATATCTTTATCGTTTTTACCTAATGGGCCAACTATAACAAGTTTACATGGTATATGTTGTAAACTTTTAATGGTGTTTTCTAAATTTTTATTAGCCTTAGTGCCTATATGTAAAATAGTAGGTTGTTTAGCATTGAAGTCTTTAGGTTTAGTTTCTATCAATGGGTTAACAGGGTTATAGATAACTTCTGTTTTGTTTTTTGCCCATGGAATAACTTGTAACACCTCATGTTTTGAAAATTTTGAGATTACCGTTATTTTTTTTACAAATAAACCTGGTAAGGTAAACCATAAGGTTTTGAACATAAATTTTCTAATAGAAGTCCCTTTTATAATCGAGTTAACATCATGTATCGTTAATATGGTTTTTTTAAAGGGGATGATACCAATGTAATGCACATCGCCTGTAATATGGATAATGCCTTTAAGCGATAAAACATGCCAAATGTTTAGAAAAATAGCTTTTAAAGAGGCACCTCCATGGGGTAATTCCATAATATTAACCTCAACATTACTTGGGAGATTTTTTATTATTGAAGCAAACAACTCTTCAATGCTATTATGGCTAGGGCCTCTTTTTCTGAAAATGAAATTAACCAACATGAGAAATGTTTTCTATTAAAGTATTAAGTTGCTCATAGTAATTATCCCAAGTATAGTTTTGTGCCGTATCATAGGCTTTTAATCCATCCTCTTTTAATAAAATTCTATTATTTTGGTATGCTTTAACAGATGTGATTATCGCATCTACATCATCAACAGGGATTACTTTTCCTCCACCTTTCAGTACAGCATCTTTAGAACCGGTATTTTCGGTAACAATTACTGGTGTACCGCAAGCCATGCATTCTAAAACAATCATAGCCCAACTGTCTAAATAAGAAGGAAAAACAAGCAAGTCGGCTTCTCTAAATTTATCTGCAAGTTCTTCATGATGCATAAACGGGTAATACTTGAATTTGGTTTTGTTATTTTCAATAAGGTCTCTGGCATCTGCCATGGGGCCTATTAAAGTTAGCTCCACGTTATCAAGATGTTCCATGGCTTCAAATAATAAATGTACACCTTTTCTTTTGGTCATCGTGCCTGCAAATAATAGCTTTATTGGTGCTGTTTTATCTAAGTTGTATGAAGCTTTAGGTGAAAATGATTTAGGATCAAAGCCTAAACTAACAACATGGACTTTCTTTTTTTCGATACCGTAATTTATCATGGTGTCTCTAGCAAAAGTAGAAAGTGTTATTACATGATCCATAAGGTCATATTCACTTTGCTTTGTAGATGAGGCTTTATTATAAATATGGTCTTCTTGTATGGATTTAAACATAGGGTACCTGTCTCTTAAATAACCAATGTATTTATAATGCACTTGTGCTAAATCGAGTACAGCTATAGCGTTCTTGTTTTTAGCTTGTTTAAAACTGTTTAAGCAAGATTTTTCGTAACCTATAAACACATTAAAATTTAGCTTTTTTATCTTTTTTGCAACGAACAAATCAAACTTGTTTTCAGCGTAAAGACTATCTAGTTCTGTATTATTGTAAAAGGGAACTTTTGTTTTTAGTTGACGAAACAATTCATGCATTGGGTATTGCTTAACAAACTTTGGTGGTAAGCTTTTATCAAAACGCTTTTTAAAAATAGAATCTATTAATTTTTTTAAAGGTGTTTTTAATAACAGTTTTATTATCGTATTGTCTTTTTTATACCAAATACTAGTAAAAAAACACCATAAATAATTATCCTTAAGTAAAGCAATACAAAGCTTATTAGTATGCTGTTTTACAGGGTTAGATACTATAACTTTCATCTATATATCTTTGTTTTTGGCGAGCAGCAACAAATAATAAAATGCCTATTTGTGTGCAGTAAATAATGTTTTCTATATATACAAAGTTAGTCTGTGACATGACTAAAACTGTAGGGATTTGATAGATGAAAAAGAACAGTAAAAGCCCTTTTAGTTGTTTGTCTTTTTCTCGGTTCATCACTTTAAATAAAAAGAGTAATACTGTAAACCTAAAGATTACAAGTATTATGAAACCGAGCATACCTTGCTCAATAGCTATACGTTCAGATTCTTCTTCCCAATAAGATGGTAAACTAGATCGATCATGTATAAACCCTTGCGAAGGGTTTGCTGTTACGCCTAAACCATGACCTAAAAAGCCTGCGGTTTCAGAAAATTTAAAAGGTGTAAATATTTCAACAAGTCTGTCCTCACTATTGTCAGAACTATTGATACGTGATTCAAAATTTTGGAGAGCAGTTTGAAAAAAACTGGTTTGAGAACCTATGATTGCTAGAATTGGTAAAACTAAAAACATTTTCCAAAATTGCTTGGTGCTAATAACTTTAAAAGGTTTAGCTAAAATAAAATAAGTAATAAACACAATGCAATAAAAACCAAGTGCGTAGCGAGATCCGGTCATAAAGACACAAATGGTACCAAGAATTATATTTGTGTTCACAATAATTTTTTTACCAGATTTTAGGACAAATTGTGTAAAACTCAGTAAAGCGGTGAATACAATAAAATATTGGCTTAAGCCTATATATGGGAAAATTGTGGTTATTCTAACAGCATTACCAACTGTAGCTACATATTCTGTATCAGCAAGATATTTGTTTAAAACATGATCAGGAGGTAAGGTATATTGATAAATTCCTAAAATAAAAATTAGAAGTATAATGTAATTAAAGTAATTTAGAACTTTAAATAGGTCTTGCTTTGTTTTTAATGCTAGTGGAATCATGAAAAACAAAGGGAAATAAGCGACGTGTACGGTTAGGCCTAGGATTGGGACAATAGGGCCGAAATTTAAGGCTCCTATGCAAAAGGAAAGGCAAAGGAATAGCATATAGGACGTTAATACTATAATGGTATTTTTGTCTTGTAGAATTTTTTTTCGATTCGTTTTTATTAGAACTAAAGTAAAATAGATACAAAATAATAGTTTACCAAAATATAATATATTACCTAGCCCTGGTGCTATCCATTTTCTTATGATGCCTTCTAAGAGCACCCAAACATAAAAAAAGATTAAATATGTCTTAATATTTTTCAAGTTCTAATATTTTTGCATATTCACTAGCGATTACATTCCATGATAAATTTTCAATATAGGAACGGTGTGCGTTCTTTCCTAAATCAGTACTTAATGTTTTATCATTTAAAATCTCTGTAGTTGCATTTTTTAACTGTTCATATTCATCTATTAAGTAGATGTTTTGTTTGTGTTTTAATAAGTAATTTGATAGAAATCCTTTAGTGCCAATTATTGGAAGTCCCATAAAAAAAGCAGTCGATAAAGTTCCACTTCTAGTAGAACTTCCTGACCACGTGTTTTTGTCGTCAAGTGCCTCAAGCATTAAGTATAAGTTAGATATCGCTAAATAATCTAATACTTCATTATCGTTTAAAAAGCCTGTGATTAATATATGGTCTTCTAAACCTAGTTTTTTTATATGAGATTTTATTTCTTCCTTTTTTAATAAGTTACCAATAAAAATAAACTTAAATTTTATCCCCTTTAGTTTAAATTCCTCTGCTAGTTTTAAAATACTATCCAGACCTCTAACTTTAACTCCAAAGGTTGAAATAATAAAAGTGTCCGAAGAAATTTTTAATTGTTCTTTTAGCTCTGCATTTAAAGGCGAATTATTAACGTTTATATTTGAGCCAACCGGTATAATGGAAACAGTGTTGTTCGTTACTTTTCCTAAAAGTTGCTGATAACCTTCATTACTTGTTGATAGTAATTTAGCCGCATTTGCTATTCTCTTCGTTATGTATCGCATTGCAATACCTAATAAAATACTTTTATAAGAACGATAATTTATTTTTGTGTAAACTTCATGAAAAAATACATGGAGATTTAATTCTTTTTTTCGAATATTGTTGGCTAAATAGATCATGTCCTTTGGTAAGCCATATTTGTTAAAAGCATGCGGGACATACTGTAAACTTATCCAATTGGGATTAATAGCTTCAATTTGTTCTAAGCATTGATTACATCCAGATCTGTCCCATTTATTAATTACGGGATAGATATTAATATTTTCATTTTTATACGCTCCAATCTTTCCTTTAATCTCTTTTTTTGAAGAACAAATAATATGGATCTCTACATTTTTGCTTAATAGGGTTTTAGCTAAGTTGTAGGTGTAATCTCCAACGCCATCTGAAATTGGCGGAAAATTGTTTGTTATGAATAGTATTTTTTTCAATTAATTTGTCTAAAATTTAGTTTTAAAATTTCGAACCGTAAAACCTAGATAGGAATCGGTATAATTTAATCCAAAACAACTTCCATTTTATCTCCGAGTTTTTATATGGTTTTAGATACTCACCGTTTGCGTACTCCCAAAATCTAAGATCTCCTAATCTAGGAGGAATACCTTTGAGAAACATAGTAGTGAAATTTAAATCCCATGGCTTTGGGCCTAAAGGATGAACCATTAAGCTTAACCCATAAGTAAAACCCATAGCTTCTGGTCCGATAGTTGAAATTTCAGAATCGGATGTCATTACAGCCATGTTAAGAGAGTCTTGATTAGAGCTTAAAACAACATTTGTTCTGTCATTAACCCTGAATTGTTTTAAATCTCCAGATATTTTATTTAGAATTTTTGAACATTCATACCATTTTTCAATAAATTCTATTTGACTTTTTTGCCATCCTAAAAAACCACTATTGTAATATTTGTCGGGTACTGTTTTTAAGTTTAAGTTGTTGCTTTTTAGTAATTTTATCCATTGTTTTCTTATGGGATGGTTCACACTCATTCCATCATTGACATCCTCACAGATTGATACACCTTGTTTCACCCATTCACCAAAAAAAGACATTCTATTAACTAAAATAATATCTGAGTCAAAAAAGAAGTATTCGTCGGCATTAGGTTCTAATTTTGTACTTAAGTCATAAAACCATTTAGGTTTTTCATGAACCATATGGAGGTCACCATTAATTTCAATAAATTCAATTTCAAAATCATTTTTTAGTTTGCATATTTGACCATTTTTTGATTTTGTTAATGTCGGTAGCCAATTTGGTAGTTCTCCTCGATAGCCGATGATTATTTTGTCTGCGTAGCAGCCATGTTTAATTATCGAATTTATTAATGCTGATACTCCAAAAAAATATCGACCTTCTGCTAAAGTTGTAAAAATTATCATTGTAATCTAGATTTTATTTTTTTTGCGGGAATTCCTCCCCATATTTCATTTTCGGGAACGCTTTTATTTACGACTGATCCTGCGGCAATAACAACCCCTTTGTTAATCGTAACACCACTTAATATTATTGATCCCGCTCCTATCCATACATCATCTTTAACCTCTATAGGTATATATGTGCACTTCTGTGCCTTCATAGGTGTATTTAAATCTTCGAAGCCATGGTTGGCATCGGTAAAAACGCATAAAGGAGCTATCATACAATTGTCTCCAATTTTGAAGTTAGAACCTATGTTTATTTGTGTAGAGTGACCGATAAAAGTATTGTTCCCAATTGTTATAGACGATGTTTGCCATGCACCTCCCGGTCTTAGTCTTACTTGATCTTCCAAGTGGCAATCGTTTCCTAATTTTATTTGTTCAGGTAGTTCCATCATAACTCTACCTAAAAAAGTGTTACTTCCTATTTGAGCACCTCTCAATTTATAATAAAATTTTTTTAGATAAAGAATTAGGTCTGTAGCTAAGTAATGAAGTCTATTAAAAACTTTTATTTTTAAAGTTCTTTTTTGATTAATCATAGTATTTAAAGTTACTTTAAGATGTTTGTTTAAAGTTTTTGTTTTGGAAAGTCATGTAGATAAAGTTCGTTGTGTGGAATATTAAAGGGAATAAACCTATAAAAATATTAAATTTTAAAAGGTTTATAAAATTAGAAACGTCAAAAGTGAGTAGGCCTATAATTATAAAAATAATGTTACCCAAAATTAGTATTATAGAATTTGAAGGCCATCCTTTAGATGCTCCAATATTAAAATTAATACCGCTTATTGTTACTATTGCGGAAGAAATTAGAACTAAAAGTAATTCATAATTCAATCCGAAGTATTTGTCTCCTAGAATCCATAGCATATAGTCTGAAAAAAAGTAACTTATCATTACTATTAATGAGAATAAAACAATTAGTAAGAGTTGAAACTTGAAGAAATGAAGTCTTAAGTTTTTGGATGTACTATTAAAAATTGAAAATTTTGGTATTATTAAGAAGTGACATATTGTTTGAATTAAGGCAAAAAGCATTGAGAAACGACCTAAAGCTCCAATTTGAGCGATATTAGTTGTGTTTCCAAAAATAGAAACAAGCCAAATTATAAGTTGTCCAGATATGGCATAGTAAATTGAGCCAGGCATTATACGCTTAACAACTTTTAAAATGTTTTTACGAACTTCAGGGCTTGGCTCGGAAGCTATATTGCTATGCTCTTTGGTTATTTTTCTTAGTTTTATATTTCCATAAATTCTAGGGAAGCCGTTGGCAAGGATAGCAATTATAGAAATAGGAAAAATAAATAATGTTAAAAATAGTATTAATAGTCTTACAATACTTACCTCAACTTGATTTCGTTGAAGAGGTTTGATATTTTGGTGTAGCTTCGGTACAATCTGTAACAGCGTATCTGAAAGACTTGCGTAAAAAGCAGGTATAACAGATAATGCTATTAATATAGATGTAATTAAGCTAGCGCCATTGTCGATTAGAAGGTATAGTAGTATAGGTATTGCGATTATTAAACTACCAATAGCGAATTTTCTTCTTAAATCTAACCCTGTAGCTAATACAATGCCTAGTTTATCTTTGTCTTTCCAAACTTTACCACCTTCAGCCATTACGCCTTGAGAAATACCACCGTCAGCCAAAACAGTCATGGTACCCAGCATTGTGTTTGCTAGAATATATAAGGCATATTCTTCAACAGGTAGTAATCTAATTATTAATATACCGCATACAAAACCCAGGCCTTGCACAATTACTTGTGCAGAGCCTGTTATTGTAATAAGTTTAAACCAATGCGTTATGTTTTTATTCAAGAAGGTCTATTTATAAATAATATTACTTACCAATACTTTGCACTCGAAACCCAATAGCTTCTAAAGTAGCTTTGTCAAGCACATTTCGACCATCAAAAACAAAAGCGGGTTTACTCATGCTGTCGTAAATACGTTGCCAGTTGTAGGTTTTAAACTCATCCCATTCTGTAAGTACCGCAATAGCGTGAGCACCTTCTAAGGCTTTGTACGCGTCGGTTTCTGTTTTTACAAAGTTTTCGTTTTCAGCTTCCGATCTGGTATTCAAATAATTTAAATCGGCTTGCATTTGCACGGCGGTTACTTTAGGATCGTAAACGCTAATTTGCGCTTGCTCGTCAATCAATTTATCGGCGACGTAAATGGCAGCAGATTCGCGGGTATCGTTGGTGTCTTTTTTAAAGGCCCAACCTAAAAAGGCTATTTTTTTACCAGAAACTGTATTGTAAAGTGTAGATACGATGTTGTTTGCAAAACGATCGCGTTGGTGGTTGTTCATGATAATAACCTGCTCCCAATAATCGGCTACTTCATTTAAACCTAAAGATTTAGAAATATATACGAGGTTTAAAATATCCTTTTGGAAACAAGAGCCTCCAAAGCCCACAGAGGCTTTTAAGAATTTAGGACCAATACGTGAGTCCATACCAATAGCTCTAGCAACTTCTTCTACATTAGCTTCGGTAACTTCGCAAAGTTCGGAAATAGCATTAATAGACGATACACGTTGTGCTAAAAAGGCGTTGGCTACTAATTTAGAAAGCTCTGACGACCATATATTAGTGGTTAAAATTTGTGCTTTTGGCACCCAAGTAGCATATACATCTACCAAAGATTGAATGGCTTGTAAACCTTCTTCGGTTTGTTCGCCACCTATTAAAACACGATCAGGATTTGCTAAATCCGTCATAGCTGTACCTTCAGCTAAAAATTCTGGATTTGATAATATTTGAAATTTAACACCGTTGCCTGTATGGTCTAAAATAGATTTTATGGCTTGGGCTGTTTTTACCGGTAAGGTTGATTTTTCTACTACAATTTTATCGGTAGTTGCAATTTGTGCAATTTGTCTGGCACATAATTCGATATATTTTAAATCTGCCGCCATACCTTTTCCAGAACCGTAAGTTTTGGTAGGTGTGTTTACCGAAATAAAAATCATGTCGGCTTCACGTATAGCATCATCAACATTGGTAGAGAAAAATAAATTGCGTCCTCTAGCTTCTGCAACTACTTGATCTAAACCGGGTTCAAAAATGGGTAATTTAGATAAGTCGCTATCGTTCCAGTCTGCAATACGTTGTTTGTTTAAATCGACTACGGTGACTTTAATGTCTGGGTTTTTTTGAGCCATTACGGCCATAGTTGGTCCGCCTACATAACCTGCACCAATACAACAAATTGATGTGATTTTTTTAGGTTTTAAAACTGTAGTTGAGGTGTTTTCTAGCGTCGCGAGCATGATGAATGTGTTGTTGATTTATAATTTTACTTGTTTATAAGAAGCTTCATTAGACAGAAACCAATTATAGGTGTTTTCTATACCTTGATCTAAAGGTGTTGTGGCTTGCCAACCTAAGGTTTTCATTTTAGAAACATCCATAAGTTTTCTTGGTGTGCCATCTGGTTTGGTATCGTCCCAAACAATAGTGCCTTGGTGCCCTACAATACGTTGTACGGTTTCGGCTAAATTTTTAATAGTAACATCGGTACCGGTACCTACATTATAAAGATGCTCTGGCAATTTGTTTTCTAAAGCAAAAACAACGGCCTGTGCCATATCTTCCACATGTAAAAATTCACGCATTGGCGATCCGCTGCCCCAAAGGGTTACGGTAGCGTTATCGTTAAGTTTGGCTTCGTGAAATTTACGAATCATGGCTGGTAATACATGCGATGATTTTAAATCGAAATTATCGTGAGGACCATATAAATTAGTAGGCATTAAGCTTACAAAATCTTTTTGGTATTGATCGCGAATGGCTTTGCATAAACGCACACCAGAAATTTTAGCAATGGCGTAACCATCGTTAGTAGGCTCTAATGGGCCTGTAAGCAAGTATTCTTCTTTTAAAGGTTGCGTAGCCAGTTTAGGATAAATACAAGAGCTGCCTAAAAAGATAAACTTTGAAATGTTTTGTTTGTGAGCCGCATCGATCAGGTTATTCTGAATTTGCATGTTCTCTAACAAAAATTCAAATTGGTATTGGCTATTTGCTAAAATACCACCCACTTTTGCAGCCGCATCTATAATAACGTCTGGTTTGGTGGTTTCGATAAAGGTTTGTACCGCACTTTGATTACGTAAATCGAGTTCTGCACTGGTTTGACCCACAAGGTTGTTGTAGCCCGAAGCTTCTAACGCGCGCCAAATAGCAGAGCCGACCATACCTCTATGGCCAGCGATGTATATTTTAGATTGTTTGTCCATACTATTCAAAATAGTTTAAGGTTTGGTAATTTCCTTCTTTTAAATAGCAATCTTTTTGCATTAAGTGTAAATCACTTTGCATCATATCTTTTACTAAGTCGGCAAGTTCGTATTGACATTCCCATCCTAGTTTTGTGTTTGCTTTAGTAGCATCTCCTATTAATAATTCTACTTCTGTTGGTCTGAAATATTTAGGATCTACAGCTAAAACTTCTTTACCAATTTCGATTTGGTATTTTTCGTTAGAACAAGATTTTACATATCCTTTTTCGTTAACACCTTCGCCTTTAAATTCTAAAGTAATACCTACTTCTGCAAAACTTAAAGAAACAAAATCTCTAACGGTGGTTGTTTTTCCGGTAGCGATTACCCAATCTTCAGCTTCTTCTGCTTGAAGAATCATCCACATCATGCGTACATAATCTTTGGCATGACCCCAGTCACGTTTAGCATCTAAATTTCCTAAATAGAATTTATCTTGTAAGCCTAAAGAAATTCTTGATGTTGCTCTCGTAATTTTACGTGTTACAAAAGTTTCTCCTCTAATAGGAGACTCGTGATTAAATAAAATACCATTACAAGCATACATACCGTAAGCTTCTCTATAATTTACAGTAATCCAGTAAGCGTACATTTTTGCAACAGCATAAGGCGAACGTGGATAGAACGGTGTGGTTTCCGATTGAGGTACTTCTTGAACTTTACCATATAACTCTGATGTAGACGCTTGGTAAATTCTAGTTTTCTTCTCTAAACCTAATAGTCTAACAGCATCAAGAATTCTTAATGTTCCAATACCATCTGCATTTGCTGTGTATTCTGGTATCTCGAAAGATACGTGTACGTGGCTCATGGCTGCAAGGTTGTAAATCTCGTCGGGTTGAATTTCTTTAATTAAACGGATTAAGTTAGTACTATCCGTCATATCACCATAATGCAAAATAAAATTACGTTCTTCTACATGTGGATCTTGGTAAAGGTGATCGATTCTATCGGTATTGAATAATGAAGATCGACGTTTTAAGCCATGGACTGTATAGCCCTTTTTTAATAAAAATTCGCTTAAATAAGCACCATCTTGACCTGTTACTCCTGTTATGAACGCTACTTTGTTTGCCATAATTTATGGGTTTTTCTACTTTTTGTAATTTATAAAGTTGATTAGTATTCTATTTTAATGGCCGTTTTACACGGCTCCGCCTCCTGAGTCCCATTACGGACCCAGTATTATTCAAAAAAAAATACTTTAAACAAGGTTATTCCCTGTTTAAAGTAATTTTCATTTCTAAATCCAAAAGTAATAATTGGATTCTATTTTTGCTTATTTCTTTAACAAGACCTTTCTCTCCTTTAAAAGGTCCGGTTTTTATTGCAATGCGGTCTCCGGGTTGGATGCTCTCTACGGTAAACGTCGTGTTTTGAGCAACTAGCCAGTTCTGCATTATTGTTATTTCGTTATCTCTTACAATAGCGGGTTTACCCAACCAGAAGAGGTAACGTACCACATTGGCCACTTGAAAAACTAAATCGCGCTCGTTATCGTTTAATTGAACAAAAACGTAGGATTTAAGTAAAGGCACTTCTACCTTTTTTTTTCTATCGGACCATTGGTGGATTTCTGTAACTACAGGACAGTAAGCTTTAATCCCCATTTTTAACAATGCGGCTTCCACTTTTTTCTCGGTTCTTGGCTTTACATAGATAACATTCCAGATCATTTCTTCAAATTTAATTAATAGCCGGGTTAACGGCTAAAACGAGTGGATGCTAACTGTAAAGACCCCAATGTGCGGTTGTTTTTAGTTAATTAAGATGTAACTTAATAGAGTTAAAAACATGTACGACACAGTTAACGATAAACACACTAATGAAACTAATTTACTTTTTTTCATAATAAATTGGATTTAATTAATAAATATTCCCTTGAGGGCGGTTTTAAATATTTTGAATAGACTATAAGGACACCTGGATTAAGGGTGCAATTTAACCTATCATTAAATTCATTTTCGTGCTAAAACGGGAAGATATATCCACATTTGAAAGTAGATGTCAAAAACACAGATTAGCATTTAAAATTTCAATTGTTTAACGGTTATCGATCTGCTTTTTAAATAGGGGTTTAAAAAACTAAATTCACCTTTAACTGTTAAACAAATACGTAGCTATTAATCAGTACTTTTTCAACACTGCTAAATTAGAAATGTTTTCTTGAATAAAAAGGCTACATTTTTACATTTCGCCCAACACCTCATTAAAATCGGTTAAAGACAAAGCGCTGTGTTTTTAAAAGAAAAAAGCATGCATTTCGTCGATTTTTTGGATGGTTTTGGAGGTTTTTCTGACTGGTTTTGATTTCGTAAAAAACGCTGTAAACCCTTGTGAAATAAGTATTTTTCGAGGATATGTATGCGAAATTGATAAGAATTATTGCTTGAAATTATCAACTTCGTAATTGTGAGTGTATTTGTTGCTTTTATATAAGAATTAACCTTTAGTTTACATTAAAATTGTAGCAAGTGATATTATAAAGATTTTGCTTAGTTTTAACTCGAAAATGTTTAAAAACAAATAAATTATGAATTATAAAGCGTATGTTTTTGTTGTTGTTTTAGTCTTTTGTTTTTTTAAAATGAATGCTCAAAATGATTTTGATTTAGCGTCTGATTCTAAAGGCACATATTTAAAGGGAAATGCAGTGACACTTTTGGCGGCTATGCCACATATTGGTCTTGAAACGGGCTTGAGTAAAAAGTGGACCTTTCAAATAGATGCGATTGCTTCTTTTTGGAATTCTGTAGATGGTGCACCGTTACAGTTTTTAATTGTGACTCCAGAATTTCGTTATTACTTTAAAGAACGCTTTAAAGGTTTTTATGTTGGTGGGCATATTGCTGGTACAACCTTTAAATTGTCTAAATTTTTTAGAGGAACAAATGGTTACGAACAAGGTTTTGGGTATACCGCAGGTGCAACCATAGGGATACAAAAACGCCTAAGTGATCGGTTTAATATTGATATTTTTCTTGGCGGTGGTACGCATCAGGCTTTTTATAAAGGATACAACAAAGCTTCTGGTGAGCGTGTAGATGGTGTAGTGCGCTATAATAAGAGTGGAGAATGGTTGCCGTATAGAGGTGGTGTGATGATCGCTTATAAATTGAACTAAGCACATTTTTTATTTTTTACTGAACTTAGCAAGTACACTTTGTTTTACGATAATTAATGATGTTGGCGGGCTCCTGCGGGAGCGATAGCAGTGGCATCCTTTTTACGACTTATTAAATTGGCTTAATATAGCTGTTGTTTTGTTTATGCTCTAGCTGATTTGATTAGCTTAATTTTTCCTCGTAAAAAGATATAACGGATAGCGCGGTTTTTATTTTTCTTAAAAACCCGCCCAAAATTGTATTCTGAATTTTAATATGTTACTCCTTTTATTTTAAATGATTTAATTGGGTGTCTGGCGCAACCTCGTAAGGTGCTTTGTTGTACTCGAAAATACGTGCGGGTAGTTCGCCTTTTAACTTTATAGATTTACCTGAAACGGCCAGCCAACTGCCTTCTCGTAGGCCTACTACGGGGTTGGTATTGAAGTTATGAAACTCTTTTATGCGGGTTTCTCTGGTTTCGCCCATGTGTTTGCTATCTGGCAATGGGTCTAAATAATGCGGATTGATATTGAAGGGTACCAAGGCTAATGCATTGAAACTTGGCGGATATACTATGGGCATATCGTTGGTGTTTTTTATGGTGAGTCCGCAAATGTTACTACCTGCACTGGTACCTAAATATGGCGTTCCGGTTTTAACGGCTTGTTGTATAGCATCGATGAGGTTGTTTTTATACAATTGGTTAGTAAGTACAAAGGTGTTGCCGCCACCTACAAAAATGGCTTCGGCTTGTGCTACGGCTTCAACAGGATTACTGTGTTTATGCATTCCGGTAACGCTTTTATCTATTTTAGCGAATGCTTTTTGTACGGTTTCTGTATAAGCATCATGACTTATGCCGCCTGGCCTAGCGTAGGGTATAAATAGAATGGTATCGGCATTTTTAAAAAATACGCTGAGGTAATCGAGTAGGTATTCTAAATATCCCGAACCGTGTAGGGTAGAGGTGCTGGCAATGGTAATTTGTTGCATGATGTTTTTCTTTAGAGGGTAAAACTAAATAAATTTATTTTTTTAATGTATTTTTTTCTGTTTTACTTGATGAAGACTTGATTAAAACGTATTTTTAATAAAAAAGAACATATGAAATTTAAAATACTTTTTCTGGTTTGTTTAATGAGTGGCTTTGCTTTTTCGCAAGATTTTCAGCGGTTTAATGTTGAAGGAAAAATTATAGTTGAAAGTAGCGATCTTGGTGGTATTACGGTTTTTAATGCATCGTCTAATGCCGGAACTATTACTGATGATGGTGGTGAGTTTACACTTGCGGTGCGCCTTAATGATATTATTGAGGTGAGCGCTTTGCAATTCCAAAATATTAAATTTACTGTGAATGAAGCCATTATGGGTTCTAAGAGTATGAAGGTGTTTTTAATTATGGAAATTAATAAGCTGGATGAAATTATACTTTTGCCACAAAAACTTACGGGTGTTTTAGCTGAAGATATGGAAGTGGCTAAGCCGTTTTCGCCTAAGTTGGATGCACTTTACTATGGTATTAAACATAAAGATGAATTTGAATTTGCTCAAGATTATAGTACACAAACCGTTAATGACGCTATTGGTAGAGAGCATATGCCGATGGTAAACGGACTGAATGTGATAAATGTTGTAGACCAATTGTTGCTACCATTATTTAGATCTAAGGTTAAGGATAAAGAAGCAAAAGGAATCCCGGAAGTGCCTATTGAGGCGGTTAAGTATTACTTTGGATCGGAGTTTTTAGTGGATAATTTTGATATTCCTGAACACCGCGTGGAAGAGTTTATACATTATGTGCAACGTAATAATTTTGATTTTAGTTTACTGAACGAAGGTAAAGAAATGGAGTTCTTGGAGTTGCTTAATACTAGAAGTGTTGCTTTTTTGAAGACTAAATAGAAGGATAGGTGTTGTTAGCTTTAACAAAATATTAGATGCGTTTTGTAATTTCTTTAAGAAATTATCGTCGTTATTCGTGGTTCTAAAATTAAAGTGTGAAACAAAAACTACTATTTTTATTCTTTTTAGCGTCTTTAAATTTCTACGGGCAAACGGTTGAAATTCTAGGCAAGGTTACCGGCGTAAGTGATGTTGAAAACATACACGTTATTAATAAAACAGGACAGGCTTATACCGTTACGGATGCCCATGGTGAGTTTAAATTACCGGTGCGTTTGCATGATACTATTGTGTTTACGTCTATTCGGTATAAGTTACAAGAAATTGTAGTTTCTAACGAAACCGTACTTAATAAAGCGGTTTTGGTAAAGTTAAACGAGCAGGTTAATCAGCTTGATACTGTTATTGTTGGTAAAATACTAACAGGCGATTTACTTTCGGATATTAAAAACACAAAAGGTGATAGGCCTCTTAATTTCTTCGATGTTGGCATCCCTGGATACACGGGTAAAATTGCTACTATAAATGAAAGGCAGCTAAGTGAGGCTTCTAGTTTTAATCCTGGATTAGGTAGTTCTGGTTACGGCCTTGGAGCTTCTATAGGTTTTACGCCTTTAATAAATGCTATTTCGGGCCGAACAAAAATGCTTAAACGCCGTGTGAAAATTGAGCAGAAAGATGGCTTAATGCACAGCATTAAAAGCCGATTAGGAAAAGACTTTTTTGCATCGAACCCGCTAGATGAAGATAAGCGAATGGATTTTTTATATTTCTGTTCCGATGATGCTAACTTTGTTAAATACTGTAAAAACCAAAGCGATTTTAAAATACTTGTGTTTTTAAGGGTGAAGTATAAACAGTATTTGGAAAATATAAAGCCTTAGTTTTTCTTGTTAATAAAGACGGATCTTTCGGTTTTAGAAAAGAACTTATATTTTGGAATGCTTTTTGAACTTCTAAAATAATTACTTTAGCAAAAAAATAATAGATTAATGAATCGTTTCAAAATAGTTTTACTCCTCGCTGTATTTAGTTTTTTTTCATTTACAAGCATTCATAAATATTACATTAGCGTTACACAGGTTGAATATGTAAAGGATAAAAAGGCGGTTCAGATAATTTCTAGAGTTTTTATTGACGATTTAGAAAATGCGTTGCGCCATAATTATGATGAAAATATCACTTTAGATGAAAATAAAGATTCTGAAGCTGTTAACACGTACCTAGAAAAGTATATTAATACCAATTTAAAAGTTTCTATAAATAAACAGCCTGCTACACTTCAATTTGTGGGTAAAGAATATGATGGTGACATTGTGCGATTTTATTTAGAAGTTACTGAAATTCAATCTATTAATTCGGTAGAGGTGTCTAATGAAATGCTTTTTGCTGTTTGCCCAGATCAACAAAACATTGTTAAAACCAAAATCAACTCCAAACAAAAAAGTTTTATACTCACTCATAAAAACAACTCAGCGCTGTTAAATTTTAATTAATTTACTGTTAATTAACTTTTAGATTTATTATTTTCGAGCGTTTTTAGTTCTAATAAGTAAACATATTAGAGTTAAAAGCTGAAAATTTGTTAAATCTATTTATAGCTAAAATGAGAATCCTGAAGTATTGTTTCCTATCTGTAATTTTTATTTCCACGAGCCTTTTCGCTCAAGAACCCACAAGCACTAAACCACAAGGTCATACCGATCAAAACAAGTTTAGGCAAATGAAAGATTTGTTGGCAACGCCCAACGAAACTAGAACAGCCTCTGGTGCGCCAGGCTACAAGTACACTCAACAACAAGTTGATTATGTTATGGATATTCGTTTAGACGAAAATACCAGTCAAATTTTTGGTGACGAAAAAATAACATATCACAACAACTCAAAGGATCACTTACAATATTTATGGATTCAGCTCGACCAAAACATGCGAGCTAAAGATTCAAAAACTCCAGATGTTAAAGAAGAGAGTTTTAAAACACCTTTTAATAGTGCGCAATCTTTTACTAAAAACAATCTTCAAGAAAGTTTTGATGGTGGATTTAATATTGAGCATGTAAAAAACGATAACGGATCGGATTTATCATATACAATCAATCAAACCATGATGCGTATTAACTTGGCAAAACCATTAGCGCCAGGCGATACCTTTAAATTTGAAATTAAATGGTGGTACAACGTAAATAACCACGTAACTCAAGGCGGACGTTCTGGTTACGAGGCTTTTCCTGATGGAAACAACACGTATGTTATTGCTCAGTTTTTTCCAAGATTATGTGTTTATAATAATGTAGAAGGTTGGCAAAATATGCAATTCTGGGGCAGAAGTGAATTTGCTTTAGAATTTGGAAATTACGATGTTAAGTTAACCGTGCCTGCAGACCATAAAATGGAAGCCACAGGTGAGTTACAAAACCCAAAAGATGTTTTAACTAAAGAACAAATTAAACGTTTTGAGTTAGCTAAAAAATCTTTTAAAGATCCTGTTTTTATTGTAACACAAGAAGAAGCAGAGCAAGCTGAAAAACAACGTACTACAAAATTAAAAACATGGCACTTTAAGGCTGATAAGGTTAGAGATTTTGCTTTTGCAACGTCTAGAAAATTCCTTTGGGATGCTATGGCTGTAGATATTAATGGTCGTTCGGTAATGGCTATTTCTTTATATTCTAAAGAAGGAAACCCATTATGGGAAGAGCACTCTACACGTGTAGTTGCTAATACTTTAGAAGAATATTCTAAGTTAACTTTCGATTACCCTTATAGTAAAGCGGTTTCTGTACATGCAGAAATGGGAATGGAGTACCCAATGATTTGTTTTAACTACGGGCGTCCAAATGAAGATGGAACTTATTCTGAAAGATTAAAACGCGGAATGATTGGTGTAATTACTCATGAAGTTGGGCATAACTTTTTCCCGATGATTGTAAATAGTGATGAGCGCCAATGGACTTGGATGGATGAAGGTTTAAACTCTTTTGTTGAAACATTAGCTGAGTTAGATTACGATCCAAACTACATTACCGGAAACTTACCAAAAGATATTGTTGCCTACATGGGTGGTGATCAAAGTAATATTTCTCCAATTATGTCTCAAGGAGATTACGTGCACCAATTTGGTCCAAATGCATACACTAAGCCTTCTGCAGCGTTATACTTGCTTAGACAAACTATAATGGGGCCAGAATTGTTCGATTACGCGTTTAGAACATACTCTCAACGTTGGATGTTTAAGCACCCAACTCCAGCAGATTTCTTTAGATCTATGGAAGATGCTTCTGCAATGGATTTAGATTGGTTCTGGAGAGGTTGGTTTTATACTACGGATTATACAGATATAGGTGTTAAAGATGTTAAGCAATACTATTTAACAGATAAGCCAACTGAAAGTGCTAAGGAAAGAGCTAAGCGTTTTAAAATGGATTTAGCAGATTACCCAGGGCGTTTTATTTATTATGCTGAAGCTGTAGATGGCGTTATTCCTCAAGATGCTAAAAGTGCAACAGATTTTGCTGAACTTAATACGTATTTAGAGTCTTTATCTCCAGAAGAAAAAGCAAAATTAAAAGAAGCTCCAAAGCATTTTTATGAAGTAACTTTTGAAAAGCCAGGTGGATTGGTAATGCCTATTATTTTAGAAATTACTTATGAAGATGGTACTGTAGAAAGAAAAAAATATCCTGCTGAAATATGGAGATATAATGAGTTTGAAGTTAAAAAGGTATTTAAAACTAATAAAGCAATAACGAGTTTTGTTATTGATCCAGATTTAGAAACTGCCGATGTGGATACTACAAACAATGCGTGGCCAAAAGATGATGCTACTGCATTTAGTAAATTTAAAGAGAAAGTAAAGGGCTGATTGATAGCAATTGAATTTTTTAAAAAAGCCGACTTGAAAAAGTCGGCTTTTTTGTTTTAAATTGAAAATTGAGTTAAACAAATTAAAAAATGTTTAAACTAATAAAACAAGTTACTATATTTGCCACGTGATACAACTAGCAACATTTTTATTTATTAGCGGAGCAGAAATCGCCTTTATACTATTTATAGTGGTGATGGTTTTTGGAGCCGATAAAATACCCGAAATCGCACGTGGTTTGGGTAAAGGTATGCGTACTCTAAAAGATGCTACCAACGATATTAAACACGAAATTACCAAAACTGCTGAGAAAAGCGGAATTGATACTAGTGTAACCGGAGATATTAAAAAAGAACTCGATAAAGTAAAAGATGATATCGAAGACTTTGCTGGTTCGGTTAAAAGAAAATTATAAAATTACTTCACTTTTTTTCTTAAATCTGTTTTAAAAAAGTAACCTACTTGTAGTCGGTTTAAATTCGATTTATTTATTTCATGATTTAAATAGCCTACTTGAAAATTACTAGATTTTGAAACATTGAAGCCTATGGCTGCATAAAATCTATTTTCGGTAAAAACCTGATCTTGCAGGTTCATGAAAATTTCATTATTAATATTGAAGAACATTTTATCACTCAATTTCACTTTTGTGCCTAATCTGTAACGAAATCTATGTAATGTAGTTTGCGTATGTTGATAGTTTAAAAAACGATGCTCTAACCTTACTCTATGGTAAATAGGAAGGCTTTTGGTGGATTGTGTGTAGCTTATTTGCTCGTAAGGTCTATTTTCATATAAATGGCTTTCTCCGGCCAATAAATAGCTTCTATCGATATCTAAATAGCAATACACTAAGGTTAATGTTGTTTTTTTATTTAAATGGTAGTTTGCACCAGCATAATAAAATAATAAGTTTAAGTTATCTAGTACTTCAAAAGAACGTAATTGAAACCCTGTTTTAACGCTCCATTTGTCGGCCACCTTATGTGTGCCATCGAGCATATACCAAGATCCTAATTTGTCTTCTGGAGATTGACTATAACTGTTAGAAATAGAAATAATAAGCACTATTGTAGTTAATAAGTACTTCATGATATTGTGATTTAAGTTAGTAATAAGGTTTTAAATTTAGTATTAATTTACAGTGATTTAAAACCGAAAACTGTTTCAAAAAAAAAGAGTTATAATATAAAAGGAGCTCTTTTCGAGCTCCTTTTTTTGCTATTAATATCCACTTAATTAAAAACTCTCGTTTAAGTGGTGGTGTTCGTCAATTAGTGGCCCACCTTCCATAATTTGATCTGAAGCTTGAGCTGCGAATTTCTCGAAGTTTAAGTGGAAAGAGTGTGCTAATTGAATTGCTTTCCCTACATATTCTCCTTTTTTCAACCAAGTATTCATTGGATCTAAAATTTCAGTTGGTACACCTGGGCAGTATTTTGGCATGTGTAAACCGAAAATAAAGTTTTGATCGTAATCTACGCCTTCTAACTCACCGTTTAGAATTGCTGTAATCATCGCTCTTGTATATTTTAATTTTATACGAGATCCTACACCGTAAGGTCCTGCACTCCATCCTGTGTTTATTAACCAAACATTTACACCAGCTTCAGTCATTTTTTTACTTAGCATTTCACCGTAAACTGTTGGGTGTAATGGCATAAATGGTTCTCCGAAACAAGCAGAGAATGATGGTACTGGTTCTGTAATTCCAGCTTCTGTTCCAGCAACTTTAGCAGTATAACCAGAGATAAAGTGGTAAGCCGCTTGGCCTGGTGTTAATTTAGATACTGGAGGTAATACACCAAAAGCATCACAAGTTAAAAAGAAGATGTTTTTTGGATTGTTTGCGTAAAGTGTTTCTTGGATGTTATCGATATGATAAATAGGGTAACTTACACGTGTGTTTTGCGTAATGCTGCTATCTAAATAATCTGGTTCTCCATCTTCTTTAATTAAAATATTTTCAAGTAAAGCCCCTGGTTTAACCGCTCTAAAGATGTCTGGTTCTTTTTCTTCAGATAAATCGATCACTTTTGCATAACATCCACCTTCAAAGTTAAAAATAGTGTTGTCTGCTGTCCAACCATGCTCATCATCTCCAATTAATTTTCTTTCTGGATCTGCAGAAAGTGTTGTTTTCCCTGTTCCTGATAATCCGAAGAAAATAGCAGTATCACCTTTTTTACCTACGTTAGCAGAGCAGTGCATTGGTAATACATTTCTCTCTACAGGTAAAACCATGTTCATAGCAGAGAAGATACCTTTTTTAATTTCTCCTGTGTAAGCAGATCCACCAACTAAAGCTATTTTTTTAGTAAAGTTGATAATAGAGAAGTTTCCTTGACGGATACCGTATGCTTTAGGATCTGGACATTCATATCCTGGAGCACAAAGTACTAACCAGTCTTCACTAAAGTTTTCTAACTCACTTGGGCTTGGGCGTAAAAACATATTGAAAACAAACATGCTAGACCAAGAATACTCGGTTACTGTTCTAATATTTGTTCTGTATTCTGGCTCTGCACACACATACCCATCTCTTGCGTATATTTCTTTTCCAGAAAGATATTTTTTAATTTCAGCTTCAAGTTTATCAAAGTTCTCTGGAGAAACTGCTTTGTTTGTTTTTCCCCACCAAACTCTTTCAGCAGTATAATCATCTTTTACTATAAATCTATCTTGAGGAGAACGACCAGTAAACTTACCTGTTTTAATTACTAGAGTTCCGTTAGCTGTTTCTTCACCAGAACCTTCAGCTACTGCAATTTTTTGAAGTTCTTCTGGAGATAAATTCCAGTTCACTTTAGCAGCGTCAATTCCGTATTGTTTTAAGTCGGCTTGTTTTGTCATGGTTTCTGTCGTTTTCATAATTATTGATTTTAAAGTTCCTAATAATTTTATGGTTTAAAATGGCCAAATAATTGGCACAAGTATTAATGATATAATGAAAAATAATAGTAGTAATGGTGCTCCAACTTTTAGGTAGTTCATGAACTTGTAACCACCGGCCGTCATAACCATGGCGTTTGTTGTTGTGCCTATTGGTGTTAAAAAGGCTGTTGATGCACTTATGGCTACAATAATCATAAACGGTTCTGGAGAAAGGTTTAATGATGTTGCTGCTAAAATGGCTATTGGTGCCATTAAAACTGCTGTGGCCGAGTTGTTAATGACCTGGCTAAAGGTTGTTGTTAGTAAAAACACACCACCTAGTAATAGAATAGGGTGAATAGCCCCTAAATAGTCTACTAAAGCACTTGCTATAAGTTGCGCTGTGCCTGTTTTTTGTAATGCAATACCCATTGGTATCATAGCGGCAATCATAACAACACTGGTCCAGCTAATGCCTTTGTAAGCTTTCGATATTGGTACACAGCCTGTTAATAAAACTACACCTGCGGATATTAATGCTGCAATAGAACCTGGTACAATTTTAAAGACCATGAATATAATCATGAGGATTAAAGCACCTAAAGCAATGTATGATTTTGGACTTAAACTTTCCACATTTTTAGCCATACCTTCTGGGCTACCAATAATAACAAGGTTTTCGTTTTGTTCTTTTAAATCTTCAATGTGCGCCCATGTTCCTCTAATTAAAAAGGCATCACCTACTTTTACAGTTATTTCTTTTTCTAGTAAAGGTTTGTTATTTCTAGAGGCTCCTAAAAGTTGAATACCGTATCTTTTAAAATAATCACCTACTTTATATTTTCTTCCTACTAAAATAGAATTTGGATTCACAATTACTTCTGCCATTCCAACCTCTTGGTTAATTAAGTTGTGTTTTAATTCGTCGGTTGTTATAGGTTCTAGAGGTAAAAGCCCTAGTCTAAACGTGATCATTAATTTGTTAATGTCTTTAGCATCACCTTTTACAGTAATAATATCGTGGTACAGTAAATCTGTTGATGGTACTGGGAATTCTTCAAACTGTGCTATACCTTTTAAAACATTTGGGTGTCTTCTTTTAATTCTTATAATAGATACATTAAAGTCTTTTTCAAAATGCCAATCTTCACATTTTGTATTAATTAATGGTGATATTGAGCGTACGCGTAGTCTATAATATCCATCGTGTACTTTGTAAGCTTCAATCCAATTATAAAGTGTAGATTCAATGTTTACAGGTTTGTTATTTGTTTTATTACTTGGTAATAATTTGTAACCTACATATCTAAAGTAAAGTAAGGCAACAAGTAGTAATGGTATACCTATTAGGGCGAACTCGAAAAATGAAAACCCTTCGAATCCTGCTTCAACTAAAGCGTTACTCGCAATAATGTTTGGTGGTGTTCCTGTTAGGGTTAATAAACCACCTGTGTTAGATCCAAAAGCAACAGGCATAAGCATTTTTGATGGTAATGTACCAATGCTCCAAGCTGATGATATGGTAAGTGGCATTAAGGTTGCAACGGTACCCGTATTACTAACAAAACCAGAAAGTACACCTGCACCAAGCGTGATAATTACTAATAGCTTCGGAACACTTTTTCCTGCCCATTCTACAAACTTTTTACCTGCTAAGGCCGTCCATCCGGTTTGAGCAATACCTTCTCCTATTATAAAGAGTGCGGCAATCATAATTACTGTTGGGTTACTAAAACCGCTTAAGGTTTCTGTTGGAGTTAAAATGCCTGTTAAGTATAAACTCAACATAGATATTAATGCAACAATATCTGGTGTAAACTTTCCCCAAACAAAGAGACCAATAGTTATAATTAAAATGAGAAGCATTAAGTAGATCATAATTTATAATTGTTTATTAGCTTAGCGCTATAAGTGTCGTTCTATATTTATACTGTAAAATTACTGTAGATACAGAAGAGTAATTATGACGAAAGTCATACTTTGAATTTGGGTGCTATTTTTTCATTATTGTTATATTTGAGCCTCATTAAATGCAAAAAATACTTACGAATACGTTTGCGAAGTCACTAGTTTTGCGATAATTAAGATTTTTGATAGTGTATTCTGATTTTGTAGGTTGAAAAACGAAATAAAAATTTAAAAGAAGTTAAAAATGAAATTAGATATTCTAGCCCTTGGAGCACATCCGGATGATGTGGAGTTAGGTTGTGGTGGTACCATTGCTAAAGAAATTGCTAATGGCAAAAAAGTGGGGATTATAGATTTAACCCAAGGGGAATTGGGAACGCGAGGTACAGCAGAAACTAGATTTACAGAAGCTAGTAACGCTGCAAAGATATTAGGTGTTGCTGTGCGTGAGAATTTAGGCTTTGCCGATTGTTTTTTTGTAAACGATAAAACGCATCAATTAGAGGTTATTAAAATGATACGTAAGTATCAACCAGAAATAATACTTTGTAATGCTTTTGATGATCGCCACATCGATCATGGAAAAGGAAGTAAGTTAGTTAGTGATGCTTGTTTTTTAAGCGGACTGATAAAAATAGAGACAAAAGATGATCAAGGTACACTGCAAGCACCTTGGAGACCAAAGCAAGTATACCATTATATACAATGGAAAAACTTAGAGCCAGACATTGTTGTTGATATCTCTAGTGTTATTGATATAAAAATGGAATCGGTGCTGGCATATAAAACTCAATTTTACGATCCAGATAGTAAAGCGCCTGTAACTCCAATATCTAGCAAGAACTTTACAGATAGTGTAACTTATCGTGCACAAGATTTAGGACGATTGGTTGGTGTGGCTTACGCCGAAGGTTTTAATGTAGAACGTTTGCCTGCAGTTGGTAGTTTGTTCGATTTAAAGTAGTTAGAATCTTCTGAATGTTTTTTTAAAAATTTTATGTAAAAATTTTTAAAAAGTCTTTGTAGATAACGTTTAAATCGTTTACATTTGCACACGCATTACAAAATGCAAGTTACATGGTGGTTGTAGCTCAGTTGGTTAGAGCATTGGTTTGTGGTACCAAGGGTCGCCGGTTCGAATCCGGTCTTCCACCCAAAAAGTAAAAGCCTTTCAAGAAATTGAAAGGCTTTTTTTGTGGATGTAACTTTGGTGTTTGCAAAAAACTAAGTGTTATTTTTATGCGATTTAGTATATAGTGCTTTATTAATTTTCGAATTTTCGATATTCAGTTACGTGCTCATTATCAGACCACTTTATTTTCAGAGTATCATTTTCTGTTGAAGTAATTCTTCCTTTTTGAACAAAGTCCTTGTAAAATATAGTGATTTCGTTTTTGTCTAAAATATATGGCATTTCCGCATCTCCATCATAGTCTACAACATAAAATGATTTTTTAGTTAGCCAAAAATCGGCATGAGGTCCATTTGGATCTTGAGTCCAAATTCCGAATGCTTTAGTTGTATCAATTGCTAAATTTCGAATGATTGTTTTTTCTGGTCGCTCAATATTTTCAATTTCTGAATAGTCAGTATTATATTCAGAGCTTGTGAGTGATTTTTTGTTGTTGAGATTAGCTTCCGTAGAATCTATTTTCAATTCAGTTTCAGCTTCTAAATTTAGATCGTCCTTTTTGTTTTCGTTTTTACACGAAATACTTATTAAAATTAGGGTTGTAATTAATATGTAGTTTAGTTTTTCTTGCATTATTTAAAAATGTTTCTGCTATGGTTAGTACGCAATTAAAAGTAATTAATTTCCGATTAAGCACTTAGCGAAATTTTTTTATTTTTTTCTGGCAATAAATATCATGTCAGTTAGAAAAGTTCCATCTGGTTCTGGGTAATCTTTCCGAACTAAGTTTACAATCTCGAACCCTGAATTATTTAATTGTTCTTCTAAAAAAGCGGCTTGGTGATAATGAATGTAAACTTCATTTTCACCACTAAAACTTGTTGTTTCGTAACCCGATTTTTCATAATCATCTTCCATGGTACTCAAATAAAATAATCCATAGGCGTATAGTAAATTGGCAGAATCTTGAATTAGTTTTGAACATTCTTCTTTAGAAAGATAGGGCATGCAAAATCCACACATAATTGCATCGAACATTTCTTTTACCTCATCTATTTTTCTGCAATCCATTATTTCAAAATCAACATCAGGATTATTGATTTTAGCCAATTCAATCATCTTAGAGGCTAAATCAATTCCTTTAATTTGAAATTTAGGATTAATTGACTTTAGATATTTAGTAACGTTTCCTGGTCCACAAGCTATTTCAAATATTTTTGCATTATCGACTTTTATTAGTTCGCAAAACTTATTAAAAGTATCATGGTATAAATCCATTTCCATGAATTTATCTTGATAGCTTTCTGCTGAATTATTATAAGTTTCTACACTTAATATATTTTTGTCGTTAAGTTTCATGGTGTTGTCTTAAATTGGGTACAACGTTTATGTTTTTTATACTTTGTTGTGCTCCGTTTTTTTTATGTTCTTAATTTTAGAGCCTTTTATTAAAAGCCATATCATAAATATCAATTCTCCAAAGAATGTAATAAAAAGGAATTCTGTATTAATGTTTGGGAATAGAAACAATCCCAAAGTATTTATTAAATAGCCAAAACCAGCAATTATCAATAATATTCCAAATATTTTAGGAACATATTCTGCAATAAATACTAAATATCCAAGAAGACTTAAATAAATTCCAAAAATGATTAGTCCGAAAGACCATTCGATATGGAATGAATTAATATAAAATGTGATGGAATCATATAATTGAGTTTGGTCTAATATATTTGACTTTTCATTAATATTTAAAAGATTTATAACCTTAATTAAATTAACCAATGCTACTAAATATATAGCAGTATAAATTAATCTAAACCAAGCTGTTAATAATGAAAGGTGCTTAAAAACAGGTTTAAGAAAAACATATAGAGACCAAGCAACTACTATGTCACAGATAAGTGTTATGAAATGTAAAAAAATACCAGTTGTGAATAATAATCTATTATCCATAATATTTTTAGCAGTCAATGCTGGATTTTCAGCTATTAGTTTTGGAAAAATATAGAATTCAGCAAATGGTACTGTTAACGCCATAATTAATACTCCTATTCCAGATATTAAAGCAGCATTAGCTATGGTTATGTTTTTTTCCTTGATTTGAGTAGTTGATTTAATTGAGCTCATATTAATTTAGTCTTTCAATTAAGACTGAAATGACTATAATTTGTTACAATTGACAAGGGATTTCTGTTTTTTTTTCAAATGGCGCACAACGACCTTTGATTAAGCCCTAATCTAGCAATTAATTCTATACATCTTAAGTTAGCATTTAAATAAAAAAGACTAATTTAAACATATAAAATAGAAAGCACAAAAGAGAGGAATAAGGTTAATTTATACGGAGAGACTTCAGATCTCGTCAACATTGTAAATCCCCTCTCTTTTCTACTCAGATTTCGAACAGTTCTGTGAGGCTTTAAGACCTCGATTTTAAGTCGTTGAAACTCGCGTAGTATGTCCTTTCAAAAAAATAATTTGTTATGAATAAAGATATTAAATATTTTGGTATTGACATTAGTTATTTAGTTTTTGATGTCACAGATTCAGATGGTAATTATTATCAGTTTAAAAACAAGGTTTCA
>NZ_JBAKAN010000010.1:0-22523 GCF_038154905.1 Algibacter sp. TI.3.09
TCCATCAGGATCTGAATCTGCTAAACCACCATTTGCTACTAACGGGTCGATGGTTACTGCGCCTGCCGCATTAGCTAAGCTCTCATCATTCTCTGCTGTTGGTGATTCGATAACGTAATCTACTGTTGCCATTGCTGTATCACTTAAGCCTGTTTGGGTTTCTGTTAAAGTATACTCAATTGGGGTTGGATCGTTTGTGAAACCTGTTTCTGGTGTGAATGTTAAATCATCCGTTGCTGGATCGTAAACCCATGTTCCTTCGTTTGGTACCACTAAGGTTAATGGATCACCGTCACCATCTGAATCTGTTGGGTCGATTGCAATTACTGCATTCCCCGTAACTGGCGTCGTATCGACTACACTGCCATCACTTAATGTATCATTCCCTGAGATGTTTGGTATAATAGCATCGGTTCCTGTCACTTGGTTAGCAACACTATTGTCTTCAGCTACTGGTGGTACTTCATCATAAGTTACCGTGATATTCGCTGCATTTGATGTATTACCCTCTGCATCTTCTACTGTATATGTAATCGCTGTTGGATCCGTGGTGAAACCTACTTCTGGTGTAAAAGTTAATACGCCTGAGGTATCTACACTCCATGTCCCTTCGTTTGGAACGACTAAAGTCGTCTCTTGAGTGCCTGGAGTTGATGGATCTAAATCTATTGTACTTGCTACAATCGTATCGCCATTAGTATCGTCTGATACAATATTGAATACTGCTGGACTACCTACTGTATTGCCATTGCTTACATTATCTTCTGCTACTGGTAAATAATCGATTGTAACCGTCGCATCATTAGATTGATTGCCATCATTATCTTCTACATTATAACTGATAACCGTTGGGTCTTCTGTAAATGTTGTTAATGGTGTAAAAGTGATTGCTCCTGTAGTTTCATCTACACTCCATGTTCCTTCGTTTGGTACTGCGAAACTTGTAATGTCGCCATTAGCATCCGTTACGATACTTGTTGCGCCTACTGGTGCTACTAAACTTACCGTTGTTGCATCTAATTCTCCATCAGGATCTGAATCTGCTAAACCACCATTTGCTACTAACGGGTCGATGGTTACTGCGCCTGCCGCATTAGCTAAGCTCTCATCATTCTCTGCTGTTGGTGATTCGATAACGTAATCTACTGTTACCGTTGCTGTATCACTTAAACCTGTTTGGGTTTCTGTTAAGGTATATTCTATTGGGGTTGGATCGTTTGTGAAACCTGCTTCTGGTGTGAATGTTAATGTATCTGCTACTGGATCGTAAACCCATGTTCCTTCGTTTGGTACCACTAAGGTTAATGGATCGCCATCACCATCTGAATCTGTTGGATCTAGACTAATTACAGCGTTTCCTGTTAATGGTGTGGTATCGACTACACTGCCATCACTTAAAGTATCATTCCCTGAGATGTTTGGTATAATAGCATCAGTTCCTGTCACTTGGTTAGCAACACTATTGTCTTCAGCTACTGGTGGTACTTCATCATAAGTTACCGTGATATTCGCTGCATTTGATGTATTACCCTCTGCATCTTCTACTGTATATGTAATCGCTGTTGGATCCGTGGTGAAGCCTACTTCTGGTGTAAAAGTTAATACGCCTGATGCATCTACACTCCATATCCCTTCGTTTGGAACGACTAAAGTCGTCTCTTGAGTGCCTGGAGTTGATGGATCTAAATCTATTGTACTTGCTACAATCGTATCGCCATTAGTATCGTCTGATACAATATTGAATACTGCTGGACTACCTACTGTATTGCCATCGCTTACATTATCTTCTGCTACTGGTAAATAATCGATTGTAACCGTTGCATCATTAGATTGATTGCCATCATTATCTTCTACATTATAGCTGATAACCGTTGGGTCTTCTGTAAATGTTGATAATGGCGTGAAAGTGATTGCTCCTGTGGTTTCATCTACACTCCATGTTCCTTCGTTTGGTACTGCGAAACTTGTAATATCGCCATTAGCATCCGTTACGATACTTGTTGCGCCTACTGGCGCTACTAAACTTACCGTTGTTGGATCTAATTCTCCATCAGGATCTGAATCTGCTAAACCACCATTTGCTACTAATGGGTCGATGGTTACTGCGCCTGCCGCATTGGCTAAGCTCTCATCATTCTCTGCTGTTGGTGATATAGCATCATAATCTACTGTTGCCGTTGCTGTATCACTTAAGCCTGTTTGAGTTTCTGTTAAAGTATACTCAATTGAAGTTGGATCATTGGTATAATTAGATGTAAATCCATCTACTATAGTTTCTGGAGTAAAAACAAGCTCACCAGTTGATGTATTATAGTTCCAAGTTCCTTCGCCTGGTACCACTAAGACATCTTGATCTCCTGCTGTGTTAGGGTCTAAATCTACTGTTGTATTTAATACTGTAGCTGTAGTTATTCCATCACCTAATAAATCATTAGATAAAATATTTATTGGTGTACTTGGTTGAGTAGTTGTATTACCTGAATTACTATCTACATTAGCTACTGGTGGCTCAATAACCACAATAGTTACTACCGCATCAGCACTACAATTTGTAGGGTTTAATTCCTCACAAATATTATAGCTAATTGTATATCGTCCTGCTGGTGTTCCTGCTGGCACACTAACATCTCCTGTTAATGGATCAACTTCTGGAACTATTCCTGTTGCTGGAACTGGTCCTGAACCTCCATCAAAAAACATTCCCGAGGTTAAATTAATATCTATTTTATTAATATCCGTTGCTGCCCCATTTAGAGTATCATCACCTGTACCCGCTAATATGTTACCCAAATTAGCGTTTCCATCTTCACTAAGTACTGGACTTGCAGTATAATCATCATTTGTAGCAACTATTGCTGGTGCCTCTACGACTACAGTTACTGTTGCATTACTACAATTACTTGAATTTCCTATTTCACAAATAGTATATGGAATAGAATATGTTCCTGCTGGTGTTCCTGCTGGTACACTTACATCTCCAGACGCACTAATAACTGGTGCTGTTCCTGTAATTGGATTACCATCTACGGTTGTAGGTGTTGGATAAGTTATCGCTACATCTGCTGTAGTAACAGGGCTTCCATTTAAAGAATCATCTCCTGTACCTGCTAGTATATTTCCAAGATTAGTATCTCCATTGAAACCATTGACTCCTGTATAACTATCATTTGTTGCCGCAATTACTAATGAATTAACAGAAACAGTAGCATCTAAAACATCTCCTGCTGTAAGTGTATCATCGGTATAATCTCCAGAAGCTGCAGTAGTTGTATTAGTAACTGTACCACTTGCCGCTTCTGCATTAATATTAGCTGTTATCTCTAGTGAAGCTAAACTTCCGCTAGCTATGTCTCCTATAGTCCATAGACCAGTAACACGATTATATGTTCCACTACTGTTATCACTTACATAAGTTACGTTACTTGGTAACACATCTGATAATGTAACATTCTTATCTACACTACTACCAATATTATTAACATTGATTGTAAACACAACATCTTGACCAATTGAAGCCGTAGTAGGTGAAACCGATTTTGTAGTTACTAAATCTGTAACACAATCTGTTATGGTGTATGCAATAGTTATCGCATCTGTTCTACAACCTGTAACTGTATTTTCTACGGTTGCATATATATTACCTGTTCCTGCAGGATACAACTCTGTTGATGTCCAAATACCACTTGTATTTGGTAAATTGGCTGGTGTTGTTAACGCTGCATTTTTCCAAATTTTAATAATTTCATCATCACTTAAAGTGTTCCCAAATGTTACTGATAAATATTCATCTGAACATATTTCTAGTTCGCTAGAAGATATTACTGGATCTTCTATATATCCAACAGTAACATCTACTGTATCTGTCGAAGTACATCCTCCAGGACGTGTAATTTCCACTTGATATGTAAAGGTTGTTGTTGCCGTTAATTTTGGCCCTCCATAAACGAAGTTTGGTTGAGCTGTTGTTGGAGCATCTAAATACGTAATATCATCAGTTGCTGTTAACCCTGTCCATACATAAGTATAATCTGGGTTATTAGGCGAACCTAACTCAACACTACTACCTGCATAAGCTTCGCAAACTGGCACATTTGAACCTCCAATACCAGTTAACACACTTGGTGAGCCCATACTTACACTTGCCGGCACACAAATACAAGGATTTTCGTCTACCTTCATTACTAATAAAATATTACAAGCTTGTGCTGGAGTAGCTGTAAACTGAATACTTTCTGTAATTGACCCTCCAGCCGGTATAGCTGAAGTAATAATATGACTACCTAATTCTAAATCGCCAGCATCATAAACACCATCTAGATTCACATCAAAATATGCTCCTATAGTTGCTGGTGCAGTTACCTCAACAACTGAAGTGTTATCAATTGTAAAGTCTGCTGTTATTAGCTCATCTAAAACAGTTACACTTCCTATTGCAGAATCTAAATTAATAACAACTGCTGCTTTTTTAATATCTAAAGATTCGCTAGACGTACCAGTAGCAATTAAATTCCCACCACAAGACAAGCCTCCACAGCTAGCCCCTGTATCATTTTGAATATATGCAAGGTAACTTACTGTAGCATCCTCTTCGCAATATCCCGCATCTGGTATGATATCGAATTCGAATTCAGTTTGATCTTGGTCGAACAAGCCTGAAGGATATTTAACAATTAATTCATTAGGCGTTGAACTTACATATGTTAAAACATTAGCTCCAAGATTAACAAACGACCCATCTACATATGTTACTCCCGTTGGTAACACCACTCTTCCGTAATCAAAATCGCCAGTGCTAGCACCAGGGCTAGACGGTAATTCTGAAATTGTTGTAAAAATATTAATTGTTTCTTGAGATGAACAACCATCAATATGTCCTCCATCAGGATTTGCAAAATCTGGTAAAGATATTGTTGATAAAGCATCGTAAGTAGCATCTAAGTCTATTATTTCAATTCCGTTTGATACCGACTTACTACCACTACCAACAGTTGATTCTCCACAAGGCACATCTCCAGAGACTGTAAAAGTTAACGGTGAATTAGAAACAAAATCACATGTTGTTTGCAACGTATATCGAACAACTACCTTTCTATCATTTATAGATGGTCCAACAGCTCCTGTACCAGGAATACCTCCATAAAAAGGAGTCATTGCTGAATGAACAATAGGAGAAACATAAGTATCACCTCCAGATATTGTGCTCACTAAGTCTTCCCAGTTATTACTACCCGCAGGATACTCAGCTTCAATCTTTGTTATACTTACTGCACTTGCTCCATTAAACAGAGTTAATGATGATTCTGGATTAATAGTTGTCGCTACTTGAGCACTACTATATTCAACATCATAAATAATAGTATCACACATTGCGAAAGGACCTACTGGTTGAGGCTCAGCTATAGTTTGCTGTACTTGGCCAGCCGCAGGTTGTAATGTTAATTGTACAGTATTATCATAACAAACCGATGACACATCTCCATAGTTTGTTGGGTATGCATCACAATCCCAACCTAAACTAAAATCTACAGGAACATCTGTACAACTAGTATAAGTTGCACTAATTCTAATATCTTTTGTTTCTCCTGCATCTAAATTACCTATTTCTACATAACTGTCGTCTCCAACTTGTACAATATTTAATGGTGTTAAAGAAGAAGTAATATCTTCCGCCCCTACTATGGTTATATTAGAATTTGCAGGTATTTTAATCCAGTTAAAACCAACATCTCCAGTAGAAGAACTGTTGTTAACTACTCTAAGATCAAAATCTGCTTCAGGACCAAACCCTACAATAATAGCACTTGATAAAGGCTGAAAAATAAAAGTTGGTTTTGTGTAATATAATCTTGCTGACGGTGTTCTTGTTAATAACTGTTCCGGCAAAGGCGTTTCGGTATAAGCCATATGCTGAACAATACTTGTAGATGTTATAATAGGAATAGGTAATCCTTCCGAAGCATCTTTTAATTCACAGCTACCTTTTACTAGCACCTGCATTCTATAACTAACAGATGATGTTTGATTCTGATCTCTGTATCCAGCCGCTCTATTTGGTGTTACCGTGTAAGTATTAACTCCTGGTGTACCAAGCGCTGGAGAAATATCTAATTCTCCAGTGCTTACATAAAAATAGCCTTCATTATTATATTGTCTAACATCCAATATTTTCGCTCCATCAGGAATTGTAATTTCTGTAGACTGAATCATGGTAGTTGGTCTATATTCTCCAGTATGTAAATGTGGTGAATTTGAACGCGTATAATCATTTATAAGGTTTGCCCAAACTTCAGCACAATACTCAAATGTACTATTTGCAACTCCGTAAGATAAATTATCAGGTCTTAAGTAAGCTACTTGGTCTCCCCAATCAAAACAGCTTAGTCTTTCATTTGGTATACCATCATTATCATTATCATTTGCTACATTACTTGTACTTCCTGTTAAGGTTTCATCAACATAATATCGACCTCTAAACCCTGATAAAATGTGGTATCCAAAATTAGTATAAGTATCTGTAGTAAATTTATATTTAAAATTCACTTCAAACGTGTCTTGATCATCTATTAATCCTCCAACTATAGGATCTGAAAGCGCACTCGACAAATCATAATCTAATGTATGAGTATTACCACTAGAAGTGACAATAGGTGCACTTACCGGTAACTCTAATGTTGTACTACCTCCAAATTTATTAATTACAATGGTACCAGAAATAAACTCTATATCATTTGCTCCAGCTGTTAACCCATCTGTAGTATAATTTTGTATAAAATGTAAGTTATCTGATGATAAGTTAGACATAAACCCAGAGGTTTCTACCACCATTTCATCTCCTGCTAAATATTTATCTAGTTCATAAACAGGTGAACCATCAGGATTCGTACTTGTTAAATCTACTTTAGAAGTCATCGTATTATCTGCCCAACCTGCTGTAATTCTATAGGCATCTAAACCTGTAATATTTGGACCAGCACAAGGCGGATTACATGAATGTTCTATAATTGGTTCGAAGTTCCCACAATGAATATCTCTTTCAAACACTAGGTTTCCTCCAGGAGCATCGTATAATTTTAAACTGGTTTCATAAGAAATATTAATAACGCTAGTAACACCTCCTAATTCCAACTCTGTACAATTCATCACAAGAGGAAAACGTGCAAAAAAATCGCTAAACTCTCTAAGTGTAAAACCACTTAAAATATCTGTTGAAGTATAAGAAATAACATTAGTACCAGCTCCTGGTAAACCAACAGTATAAGTACCATTTGCCTGACTAAATTCTGGAGGTGATCCTGCAACTAAATCTACACCTCTAGGGACTTCTATAGATACTGTAAACTCACTATCTCCGTTACTATTAATCATAGCATGATCATTATGATTAAAGTTTGAATACAAATAAGGCCTTAAAGCTACCTCAAAAGGCACAAGCTCCTCTATATCTGTATCCTGCTCAAAAACCGTAGCATTATTATAATCTCTAATAAAGTTATTATACCCTAAATCTACACCTTCAGTTGGTCTTGCAGAATCACATTGATCTTTGGTAAGCGCATCAACAAATACATGTTCCCATTGCATATAATCAAACCGGCCTGTACCACAATTATTATCTCGAGGCAAAACCTCATAATCAAATTCAATTACAAAAGAATCTCCCGGAGCAAGATCGTCATAATAATTATCTCCATCAATATCTTGCAAGCCGCCTACACCATCAACATCTACATTTATATTGGTATTTGGCAACAATGCATGAGTTGAAGTAGTGGATGTAGAAGAATTATCTGACCCCCAATCTTCCGGTGTGAACGGAACCTGAACAGTTTCACTACCTAATGAAAAGTTACTAAAAGATCTAACATTATACCTAGTAGTTCCCCAGTGCGGGTTGTTATTATAGCTAGTAGTTCCAGATTGACTATTTGAACCCAGAGCTACATTAATTAAAATATCTTTTGCAAAACCAGCAGCCGAAGTTGCTGAAGCCGTATTAGTTATTTTTAACCTGATATGGTTTACACCTGATATGTTTCGATGATTTTCTAAAATATCAATATCTAATTCTGGATTATTGGCACCAAACAAAACATTTCCTTCTGTAATTTTTGATGATTGACAAGTCCACTCTACCTGATGTTGAATACCCGTATCTATACAATCTTTTAAAGTAAAACTCTCTTCAAAAACCAAAGACTCTCCTGCATCAAAAAAACCATTTCCATCCTCAAAACCAGGATTTCCTCCACTATAATTAGGGTTAGATGATAAATTAACAATGTAAGTATTTGTTGTTACCCCCGCGCCATCTGTACTGGTTGTGCTAGGAGGAATAACATTTCCTAAGTAAGAAAAAGAATACGCATTAACACTAGACCCTAATTTAACAGTATGCAATACTTCTTGAACTCCTGCATTACCCCCATTAAAATCGGTTACTTCTCTGGTATGAACAAAAGAACCGACGGTACCATTTACTGGTGTTATATTACTTATAGATACAGAAGCTGCCAATAAATCATAATTAGCTAACAAAGCATTGGTGTCTGTTGCTGTTTGAACACCCGGGAAGCCTGTTTTTACATAGCTAATTTCTGCTGTATCCTTAAATGTATTTCCGTCTTCTTTATAAGTAACAGCAGCACAACCAGCAGTTCTTTCGAAAGTAAATTGAATATAATCCCCTGCATCCCATAATTCTGTTTCTATTCCATTATTGAATATGGAAAATATAGGTGCATTTAAATCACTTATATCATCCTCTGCTAAAACATATACATTAGCTGAAGGCTGAACAGTAACATTATTATTATCAGTAATAGCAAAAGATGAAGGCGTATAAAGCACACCTGGAGGCAATTGAACCTTAACCCTGATAGAATGTAATTGCTGAGGCGCACCTTTTATAGATTGCACTATAATCTCATTTGATGTTCCCAACGTTTTTAAAGCTTCAACAGAATTTTGTTGCCCGCTTACATACACTAACCTTACATCGCCGTTATTATTATCGGAACCACCTGCTCCAAATTGAGCAAATACAGAAGTAAGTGTAAACATAAAAAAAGCTAAGAACAACATCATGTTTCTAGCTTGTTTTTGGTTAACCTTATCGAATTTTAAGGATTGTAATTTTGATTTCATATTTATTATCTATTAAATAATTTATTATTTAGGGAAAGAGCTTTAATTCTGCTTGCCTTATACTGTACTCTTAATTTTAGTGTATTTTAAACTGTAGATTTTTGGCATGTTTTTAAGATTAAGAAAACATCTTAAAATATTACCGCGCACAAAATACATGTAAATCATACCACAAAAATACATTTGCCTAATAGATTTTTCTAACTCAAAAAAAACAATAGAATACCTCAAAACGGACATTTCATCGATGTTATCACTTTTTTTAGACACGAACACCACAATTAACCCTATTTGCCTTGTTAAATAAATCACAATTATTTGTTTGGTAATTTGAACAATATTTTTAACTTGTTGCTGTAAAGCAGGAGCTACATTTTATTGAAGTAAAAAATATAAAACTGATATTAATGTGACTTACACAAACAAAATTGTGTCTTACGAAAAAAGCAATAATCTTGAGAACTTCAAAACATAACATTGATAGCGACAATTTTGATTTCATAGCCTATTTAAACCCAAATAGCCAACCTGAATATGTAGAGATAGAAGGTTTAAAAATCAAGATTTTAATTATAGAAGATGATTTGAGAATAAATCAAAATTACGACGAAATTCTAAGTCCTAATTTCGATTTTGTTTTTTCATTTAATAGCTTACAAGCTTTAGAAAGAACAAACCAAAATCAGTTTAATTTGATTTTACGCAATGCTATAAAACCTATAGTAAATGGTAAAATATTAAAAAAAGAAGTTCTTAATTTCTCAAAAGACGTTTATAATGATAATGAAATTATTCCTGTTTTAGTTATTACCACTAAAGATATAAAAAATGAAAGCTTAGAAGATTTAAACATGAACAACTATGTTATAAAGCTTTCTGATCAAAAAAAAATAATATCTAAAATAAAGCTTTACACCAATAACGCAGACTCTTCTATAAAGGTTACAAAAAAGAAAAGCAACACCTTCCATGCTATACTAGATCTTATAAAAATTAACCTCTCTAAAGAAGATTTCAATGTTAATTTACTATCTCATAAAACAGGTTATAGCCAAAGACAATTATCTAGAATTGTAAAAGCAGAAACAAACAAAACGCCGGTAAAGCTAATATTAGAATTGCGCCTTAAAAAAGCATACGAATTACTATCTACCGATAAGAATATAAAAATAAAAGAAGTACAATATAGTATTGGCATAAATAGCTCATCTTACTTTAGTAAAAAGTTTAAAGAACAATTTGGTTATACGCCAAGCGATTTCTCAAACGCATCTTAGTTTTAGAATCTTTAGTTTATTATCCCCTTAAACATTACTTATCTTTAAATATCAATGGTGTTAAAAAACACCTCTTTTCTACATAAAGCATACCTTATAATCTAACCCAACTTAAACCTTTTGCATATTCCCCAATATTAAAACGTTAAAAGGACAGCAAAAACTAGATAAAAAATTAGATAAATGCAAAAAAGTCTTATATTTGCACGCTTGAAAGAAAAACTTTCAAGCTTACATAACAATCATTTACAATAATATTAGAATGTATTTATCTAAAGAAGAGAAACAAGAAATGTTTGCCAAACATGGCAAAAACAAAAGCGATACTGGTTCTGCAGAAGGACAAATTGCCTTATTTACACAAAGAATTGAGCACTTAACTCAACACTTAAAAAAGAATCGTAAAGATTACAACACTGAGCGTTCTTTAGTAATGTTAGTAGGTAAAAGAAGAAGCTTACTTGATTATTTAATCAAGAAAGATATCTTAAGATATCGTGCTATAGTAAAAGAATTAGGATTAAGAAAATAATCTCAATAAAAAAACCACGCTTTTCAGCGTGGTTTTTTGTTATATATTAACTCGATTTGAACGAGTATAAATTTCAAATTATAAGAAGCTAGATCCCAAAACGAGTTTGGGACAAAAAGTTTTTCATTGGTCGCACACACAACAACTACACACAACAACACAACGACCATTGTTTAACATAATTTGAGTATATTGTATGCTCGAATTACAAGAAAAAATTTATGATTCCAAAAGTGTTTAAAGAGGTTATTGACCTTGGGGACGGTAGAGAAATCTCTATTGAAACCGGAAAATTAGCAAAACAGGCCCATGGTTCTGTTGTTGTTCAATCTGGAAAATGTATGTTACTATGTACAGTTGTTTCCAATTACAAACAAAGTGATGTTGACTTTTTACCTTTAACGGTAGATTATCGCGAAAAATTTGCTGCAGCTGGGCGTTATCCTGGTGGTTTCTTCAAGAGAGAAGCAAGACCTAGTGATGGCGAAGTTTTAACTATGCGTTTAGTGGATCGTGTATTACGTCCATTATTCCCAAAAGATTATCACGCAGAAACACAAGTAATGATTCAGTTAATGTCTCATGATGATGATGTTATGCCAGAAGCTATGGCTGGATTAGCTGCTTCTGCTGCTATTCAATTATCAGATTTACCATTCGAATGCGCAATCTCTGAAGCTAGAGTTGCACGTGTTAATGGTGAATTTGTAATTAACCCAACTAGAGCTCAATTAGCAGAATCTGACTTAGAGATGATGATTGGTGCTTCTGCCGATTCGGTTATGATGGTTGAAGGTGAGATGGATGAAATTTCTGAAGAAGAAATGGCAGACGCTATCAAATTTGCTCACGAAGCAATTAAAGTACAAATTGATGCACAATTGCGTTTAGCGGAAGCTTTTGGTAAAAAAGAAGTTCGTGAATACACAACTGCAGAAGTTAACGAAGATTTACAAAAAAGAATACACGAATTAGCATACGATAAATGTTACGCAATTGCAAAGAAGGGAACTTCTAAAGCAGAACGTAGCGCAGCATTTGCTGAAGTAAAAGAAGAAGTTAAAGCATCTTTTACTGAAGAAGAAATGGCAGAATTTGGACACCTTGTTGGAGGATACTACAGCAAAGCAGAAAAAGAAGCAGTACGTGAATTAACATTAAGCGAAGGTTTACGTTTAGACGGAAGAAAGACTGATGAAATTAGACCAATATGGTGTGAGGTAGATTACCTACCTTCTACTCACGGTTCTTCTATCTTCTCTCGTGGAGAAACTCAAGCATTAGCTACAGTAACTTTAGGAACATCTAGAGATGCTAACAAAATAGATATGCCATCTTACGAAGGTGAAGAGAATTTCTATTTACATTACAACTTCCCTCCTTTTTGTACAGGTGAAGCTAGACCATTAAGAGGAACATCTCGTAGAGAAGTTGGTCATGGTAACTTAGCGCAACGTGGTTTAAAAGGAATGATTCCTGCAGATTGTCCTTACACTGTACGTGTTGTATCTGAAGTATTAGAATCTAACGGTTCTTCTTCTATGGCAACAGTATGTGCTGGAACAATGGCTTTGATGGATGCTGGTGTTAAAATGAAACGCCCTGTTTCTGGTATTGCTATGGGATTAATTTCTGATGGTGATCGTTACGCCGTATTATCTGATATTTTAGGTGATGAAGATCACTTAGGAGATATGGATTTTAAAGTAACTGGTACTTCTGAAGGTATTACAGCTTGCCAAATGGATATTAAAATTAAAGGATTAAGCTACGAAATTTTAGTGAATGCACTAAAACAAGCTCGCGAAGGTCGTTTACATATCTTAGGTAAAATCACAGATACTATTGCTGCTCCTGCAGAAAGCGTTAAAGATCATGCGCCTACTATGGTAACGCGTCGTGTACCTAACGAATTTATTGGTGCTTTAATTGGACCTGGAGGAAAAGTGATTCAAGAAATGCAAAAAGAAACTGAGACTACTATCGTTATTAACGAAGACCCAGTGACTGAAGAAGGTATTGTTGAAATATTAGGTGTAGGTTCTAAAGGTATTGATGCTGTTATGGCAAAAATCGATTCTTTATTATTTAAACCAACTGTTGGTAATGTATATGAAGTAAAAGTAATTAAAATGTTAGATTTTGGTGCTGTTGTAGAATATATGGATGCACCAGGAAACGAAGTTTTATTACACGTAAGTGAATTGGCTTGGGAACGTACTGAAAATGTATCGGATGTAGTTAACATGGGCGATGTTTTTGATGTGAAGTATTTTGGACAAGATCCAAGAACACGCAAAGAGAAAGTATCTCGTAAAGCTATTTTACCAAAACCAGAAGGTTATGTTGCAAGACCACCAAGAGATGATAAACGTTCTGGTGGACGTGATAACAGAGGTGCTCGTGACAATAGAGGTCGTGACAACCGTCGTGATGACAGAAAACCAAGAGAAGATAAAAAAGAAGATTAATTTCTTTTAAAATCTATAATTACTAAAGCCTGTTTCAAAATATTGAAACAGGCTTTTTTCATGCTATAAAATCAAGATTATTTGAATATCACAGTAATGAATAAACGAACTTATTGATGCAAAAATTGATGCTAAATCTTATTTTAGTGATGCTCGATTGAACAACAAAAAAGTAATTATTGAAAGCACTGTTACAATAAGAATTGAAGACTAGATTACACCCCCTTTTCAAAGCCCATTATATACTCGTTATAATGGGCTTTTTTTTTGAATAAATAGAACATTTAACACTTCTAATTTATTTCCCCAAATTCCGAATTAATCAAAGAAAACAACCTCTTTATTAATTAATCACAACTAAACCTCAATTACACAAAACAACCCTCAATATTTACAATTTTCACGCCTTTTTTTTAAACTTATCTCATTGTTTACTTCTTCAATATTTAACAATTATGCTCGATTTTGACATTTATTTATTAAGAAAAATTCATTTTTCATACAAAAAATAATTAAATCGAAAACATCGACAAAAAACACTTTTTATTCGATAAAAAGCAAATTTTAAATACGGAATATTGTTTTTATCGATAAAATTCAATTTCTTTGTGTTGTAATGCGTTAAAAACCAAAATATTCCACTATAAAAATACTATAAGACAATACTTACACTGTAATATGCCTAAACAATTTTTTTTTGACTTTAATCGTTTTTACTTGTTAAAAGTGACATTTCGTAATTTACTGTGTCTATGTAATTGTACATTTGATTCCCCTTAAGAACAGAATTATGAAAACAAAACTACTTTTAATAGCTTCTCATCCCCTCTACGAAGAAGACTCAAAATAAAGACTCAAAAAATTACAAAGCAAAACTTACTGTTCAAAAAACTTAGAGGTAATAAACACACCGTCTAATTTTCTAAAAAACACTTAAGCTATTGCGCCTCAAAAAAACATATTCAATGTAATTTTAGATGTTACTGTTTTACCGAGTAAAAAGGTCACTTACAAAGACCATCTCTCAAGGTATTTTAAATCAGATAATTTATTATCAATTTTTATACCCAAACGAAGTATCCAGGTTAACTACATCCAAAACCATTTAGAAGAAAATTATTTATAGTTGCTTTAAAAATATTATTATGAAAGTAAATTACTTACCAAGATTAACATCACCAAATAAAGCGTTAACATTTATCGCTTTATTGTTGTTAGTATCGGTTTCATCATTTGCACAAATTGGTGTGCAATCTCCTTCCATTCGAGAGAATGTCACCTTTCAATGGTCGGACACACAAGATATCGATAACGATGGCACAATTTCAGACACTGAAAATAATCGCCCTGCAACAATCGCATCGATTACAGTAAATGGTGCTATTTACAACACATTCGCTGTACCATCAGGTTATCAGCTTACTAGATTAGGACCAGGCGGAAATGCAATAAATGAGATATTTGGAAATGGCCTTAGTGTTATTAAATCTAGTGCAACCGCAACATTCGACCCTACCGATAATACTCTATGGGATGATGCCGCGTTAGCAACTTTTGAATCTAAAAACCTTAACCGTTATTATACATCTAATGGTAATGGTGATAATATTTGTGGTAATTTTAATAAAGCCAACGGTATTAATGGATCTGCTGAAACAGATGCTCAAATGCAAACCCTTTTTTACGACCCAGCTTTACCTTCTAACGATGGAGGTATACTTGCTGTTACAGAAAGAGGTGGAAATAACTGTTTCTACATTCGCTTATTTGGAACACTTCCCGGAAGCACTGTGGAAGAATCACTTGGTGACACTTTTGTAAGAAGTTCTGCAGAATATAGAAACTATGGGTTTTCGGCACCAAGAAACAATGCTACCGATTATTGGTCATCGGGACGTGAACAAGATAATAATCAAGATATCGCAATTGCTCTTTTCAACTTAAACACAATTGCTCCTACAGGATCAAAAATATCAAGAATTAGATTTATTTCAGCCTCTAATGATGATGGTGACGGAAAGCTTTTTGTTTTACAACGTTACGCACAACCGCAAATCGATTTTGGATGTATTGATCAAGGCACATTTAATGGACAGATTGATAATTCATCAAGCGTTCCTGCAAATTCTACTTACGATTTAGTTTCTGGGCCTTCTCCAGCTGGTCTTGGGTTCAATTTAAACCCTGACGGATCTTACACTTATACGTCTTCTCCAAATTATGAAGGAAGCGTATCGTTTACATATAGAGTAAGACTTCCTGCTCCAAATGACGGTATTACAGATGCTAATACAGTAACCCTTACATTTAATACATTACCGGATGATCCTGCATTAGACATACTATGTAACGAAACTTCTGGAAAATATAATATAAATATTACAAGTCCTTTAGGTTCTCAATACGAATATAGCTCTAGTTTAGTTAATGGAGGTGCTTATCAAAGCTCTCCAAATTTTAGCGATTTAGGCCCCGGAACTTACAATTTTAGAATTAAAAATATTAATAGTGGTTGTGAAAGTAATATCATCTCTACAACTATAACTTCTGAAGATTTAGGAGCTGTTATTTCTAAAAACACATCTGTAGATTGCTTCGGCGAATCAACAGGAAGTATTGATCTTAATGTTAGTGGTGGTTATCCTCCATATACATATTCATGGAGTAACGGCGCTACAACTCAAGATTTAACAAATGTACCTGCCGGAAATTATAATGTTGATATCACAGATGCTTCTGGATGTACATTTACATTTGCTAGAGCTATTTTATTAGATCAACCCGATGCTTTAACAGCTAACGCGGCGCAAGATAGCCCAGTAGCTTGTTTTGGTGAATCTAACGGTTCGGCTACAGTAACCGCGGCTAATGGAAATGGGGGATATACTTATTTATGGGATAACGGGGAAACTGCTGCTACAGCAACTGCTTTAAACGCAGGTACACATACAGTAACGATTACTGATAGTAAAGGATGTAAACTTGAAAATATCAGTGTTACAATTACCCAACCAGATGCTATAACAGCCACCGCGACACAAGATAGCCCAGTTACTTGTTTTGGTGAATCTAACGGTTCAGCGATCGTTACTGCTACTGACGGAAATGGAGGATATACTTATTTATGGGATAACGGGGAAACTACTGCTACAGCAACTGCTTTAAACGCAGGTTCACATACAGTAACTATTACTGATAGTAAAGGATGTAAACTTGAAGACATCAGTGTTACAATTACTCAACCAAACGCAATAACAGCTAGCGCGGCGCAAGATAGCCCAGTAGCTTGTTTTGGTGAATCTAACGGTTCGGCTACAGTAACCGCGGCTAATGGAAATGGCGGATATACTTATTTATGGGATAACGGTGAAACTACTGCTACAGCAACTGCTTTAAACGCAGGTGCACATACAGTAACTATTACTGATAGTAAAGGATGTAAACTTGAAGACATCAGTGTTACAATTACTCAACCAAACGCAATAACAGCTAGCGCGGCACAAGATAGCCCAGCAGCTTGTTTTGGTGAATCTAACGGTTCGGCTACAGTAACTGCTGCTGACGGAAATGGTGGATATACTTATTTATGGGATAACGGTGAAACTACCGCTACAGCAACTGCTTTAAACGCAGGTGCACATACAGTAACTATTACTGATAGTAAAGGATGTAAACTTGAAGATATCAGTGTTACAATTACTCAACCAAATGCAATAACAGCTAGCGCGGCACAAGATAGCCCAGTAGCTTGTTTTGGTGAATCTAACGGTTCGGCTACAGTAACTGCTGCTAACGGAAATGGTGGATATACTTATTTATGGGATAACGGTGAGACTACCGCTACAGCAACTGCTTTAAACGCAGGTGCACATACAGTAACTATTACTGATAGTAAAGGATGTAAACTTGAAGACATCAGTGTTACAATTACTCAACCAAACGCAATAACAGCTAGCGCGGCACAAGATAGCCCAGTAGCTTGTTTTGGTGAATCTAACGGTTCGGCTACAGTAACTGCTTCGGGTGGAAATGGTAGCTTTACTTATTTATGGGATAACGGTGAAACTACCGCTACAGCAACTGCTTTAAACGCAGGTGAACATACAGTAACTATTACTGATAGTAAAGGATGTAAACTTGAAGATATCAGTGTTACAATTGCTCAACCAAATGCAATAACAGCTAGCGCGGCACAAGATAGCCCAGTAGCTTGTTTTGGTGAGTCTAACGGTTCGGCTACAGTAACTGCGACTAACGGAAATGGTGGATATACTTATTTATGGGATAACGGTGAAACTACCGCTACAGCAACTGCTTTAAACGCAGGTGCACATACAGTAACTATTACTGATAGTAAAGGATGTAAACTTGAAGACATTAGTGTTACAATTACTCAACCAAACGCAATAACAGCTAGCGCGGCACAAGATAGCCCAGTAGCTTGTTTTGGTGAATCTAACGGTTCGGCTACAGTAACTGCTGCTAACGGAAATGGTGGATATACTTATTTATGGGATAACGGTGAGACTACCGCTACAGCAACTGCTTTAAACGCAGGTGCACATACAGTAACTATTACTGATAGTAAAGGATGTAAACTTGAAGACATCAGTGTTACAATTACTCAACCAAACGCAATAACAGCTAGCGCGGCACAAGATAGCCCAGTAGCTTGTTTTGGTGAATCTAACGGTTCGGCTACAGTAACTGCTTCGGGTGGAAATGGTAGCTTTACTTATTTATGGGATAACGGTGAAACTACTGCAACAGCAACTGCCTTAAACGCAGGTGTACATACAGTAACGATTACTGATAGTAAAGGATGTAAACTTGAAAATGTTAGTGTTACAATTACTCAACCAACTGCAATAACAGCTTCAATAGCAACGGTAACCGATGTACTTTGTAACAGTGAAGCAACTGGAAGTATAGATATTACTGTAGTTGGTGGTACTGCTCCATACTCTTTTGTTTGGAATGACACTAATAACTCAACAACTGAAGATTTATCAAATGTTATCGCTGGTGCTTATAATGTAACAATTACAGATGCCAACGGATGTACAACTTCTATTGGTGATACAATTTCTGAACCTACTAGCCCACTTAGTTTAAACATAACTAAAATAGATGCTACTACAGCACAAGGATGTGCTAATGGTGAAGCAACAGCTATAGTTTCTGGTGGTACTCAAGGATATACTTACCAATGGAGTGCTTCTGCTGGTAATGTGACAACAGCTACTGCTACTAATTTATCAAATGGTACACACAGTGTTACTATTACAGATGCTAATAACTGTGAATTAACACAAAGTATTGTTATCGAATGCGTAAATACTTGTGATGCTGAAATCGCAATAACTAACGTTACTGATGTACTTTGTACTGGTGATGCTTCTGGAGCTGCAACAGTAACAGCAAACTCTGATGCTAACCCAAGTGCTACTTTTACATTTACTTGGTCTAACGGACAAATTGATTCGGGTGTAACATCAAGTACACTTAGTGCTATAAATGCTGGTGTATATTCTGTTAGCGTAGCTATCGACGGAACAGTTTGTCAAGCTGTGGAAGAAACTATTTCTATTACAGAGCCTAGTAACGCTTTAAATATTACAGCTACAACTACAGATGAATTAGGTCCAAATACTGGTGATGGTACTGCTAGTACTTCAACTACTGGTGGTGTAGAACCATATACATATTCTTGGTCACCTAATGGAGAAACTACTGATGCTATTACTGGACTTAGTGCTGGTGATTACACTGTAACCGTTACCGATGCTAATGGATGTACTGATAATACAACAGTAACGGTTAACCCAGGAAGTTGTCTTAACTTATCAGTAACAGGGACTTCTACTCCTGCTGTTTGTTTTGAAGAAAGCAATGGTAGTATTACTGCTACTGTAACTGGTGGTTCTGGAAACTTTACTTATGCTTGGGATACCATCTCAAATACAACTGCCGCAGTTAGCGATTTACCTGCTGGAGACTACACTATCACGGTAACAGATACGACAACATTATGTACTACAAGTACAACTATTACTATTAACGAACCTAATGTTTTAAGTTCTGCTATAGCAATATCTAACATATTATGTAAAGATGATGCTACTGGTTCTTTAGATTTAGCCGTTAATGGTGGTACTGCTCCGTATACATTTAATTGGGATAATGGTGATACAACTGAAGATCTAATTAATGTTATAGCAGGAACTTATTTTGTAACTATTACAGATGCTAATGGGTGTATCACTACAGACTCTGCAACTATTATTCAACCAGACTCTAATGTGTCTGCTTCAATAACAAATCAAACAAATGTAAATTGTTTTGGAAATGCTACTGCTGAAGTAACTGTAAAAGGAGATGGTGGTATAGCACCTTACTCATATTCTATTGATAATGGTGTTAATTACATTCTAGACGGAACCTTCAAAGATCTTGCTAACGGAAATTATACTGTTATCGTTTTAGATGCTAATGGATGTGCTTTTAATCAAGATATTATTATAACACAACCAGATGCTGAATTATCGGCTTCAATAGCAACGGTAACCGATGTACTTTGTAACAGTGAAGCAACTGGAAGTATAGATATTACTGTAGTTGGTGGTACTGCTCCATACTCTTTTGTTTGGAATGACACTAATAACTCAACAACTGAAGATTTATCAAATGTTATCGCTGGTGCTTATAATGTAACAATTACAGATGCCAACGGATGTACAACTTCTATTGGTGATACAATTTCTGAACCTACTAGCCCACTTAGTTTAAACATAACTAAAATAGATGCTACTACAGCACAAGGATGTGCTAATGGTGAAGCAACAGCTATAGTTTCTGGTGGTACTCAAGGATATACTTACCAATGGAGTGCTTCTGCTGGTAATGTGACAACAGCTACTGCTACTAATTTATCAAATGGTACACACAGTGTTACTATTACAGATGCTAATAACTGTGAATTAACACAAAGTATTGTTATCGAATGCGTAAATACTTGTGATGCTGAAATCGCAATAACTAACGTTACTGATGTACTTTGTACTGGTGATGCTTCTGGAGCTGCAACAGTAACAGCAAACTCTGATGCTAACCCAAGTGCTACTTTTACATTTACTTGGTCTAACGGACAAATTGATTCGGGTGTAACATCAAGTACACTTAGTGCTATAAATGCTGGTGTATATTCTGTTAGCGTAGCTATCGACGGAACAGTTTGTCAAGCTGTGGAAGAAACTATTTCTATTACAGAGCCTAGTAACGCTTTAAATATTACAGCTACATCTACAGATGAATTAGGTCCAAATACTGGTGATGGTACTGCTAGTACTTCAACTACTGGTGGTGTAGAACCATATACATATTCTTGGTCACCTAACGGAGAAACTACAGACGCTATTACAGGACTTAACGCTGGTGATTATACTGTAACCGTTACCGATGCTAACGGATGTACTGATAATACAACAGTAACCGTTAACCCTGGAAGTTGTCTTAACTTATCAGTAACTGGTGCTTCTACTCCTGCTGTTTGTTTTGGAGAAAGTAATGGTAGCATTACTGCTACTGTAACTGGTGGATCTGGAAACTTTACTTATGCTTGGGATACCATCTCAAATACAACTGCTACAGTTAGCGATTTACCTGCTGGAGATTATACTATCACTGTAACAGATACTACAACATTATGTACTACAAGTACAACTATTACTATTAACGAGCCTAATGTTTTAAGTTCGGCTATAGCAATCTCTAACATATTATGTAGAGATGATGCAACTGGTTCTTTAGATTTAGCTGTTAATGGTGGTACTGCTCCTTATACCTTTAATTGGGATAATGGAGATACAACTGAAGATTTAATTAATGTTATAGCAGGAACTTATTCTGTAACTATTACAGATGCAAATGGATGTATTACTACAGACGCTGCAACTATTATTCAACCAGACTCTAATGTATCTGTTACTATTAGTAATCAAACAGATATTGTATGTGAAGGTTTAGGTACAATAATAGCAGAAGCTACTGGAGGCATCAGTCCTTATTCTTATTCTATTGATGGCGGAACTAACTACCAAACAAATGGAACATTCTCTGATTTACCTGAAGCCAATTACACAATTACAGTAATCGATGCTAATGGGTGTAGTACAACAGTTACTACTGAAATCCTTATTAACTGTACAGATGCTATTGCAGATATCAACAACACATTCGTTGGGCAACCCGTAACTGGTAATGTATTAACCAACGATGAAGATTTCGAAGGTGATAACCAATCAGTAACGGCTAACACGCAACCTGCTAATGGTTCTGTGGTTGTTAATTCTGATGGAACATATACTTACACGCCTAATCCTGATTTTACTGGTGAAGATACTTTTGAGTATACAATCTGTGATGATGGTAATCCTCAAGCTTGTGATACAGCTACAGTTTATATCGAAGTATTACCGGTAAGTGGTCCTGATAACGAAGCGCCTATTGCCAATGCAGATACAACTACAACGCCAGAAGGAACTCCAATTTCAATCCCTGTGATTGCAAATGATTTTGATCCTGATGGTGATGCTATTTCTGTAACAGAAACTACAACGCCTGATAACGGAACAGTAACACTGAATCCTGATGGAACAATTACTTATACACCTAATGATGGTTTCATTGGTGAGGATACATTCACTTATACCATTTGTGATGATGCGAATCCTGCACTTTGTGATACCGCTACGGTTACAGTAACGATTCAACCTACAGATTCTCCGAACACAACTAATGCTAATGATGATGCATACACAACAACTCCGGATGCTGTGATCTCACAAAACGTTTTAGTTAATGATAATGATGTTGAAAATGATAACCAAACAGTAACGGCTAACACAAACCCAAATAACGGTACGGTAACAGTAGCGCCTAACGGTGACTTTACCTATACACCAAACCCTGGTTTTGTTGGAACAGATATGTTTACGTATACCATTTGTGATGATAATGCAGATCAAGCTTGTGATACAGCTACCGTTTACATTACTGTTGGTGGTATTGAAAACACAACAGATGCTATTGCTGATATCA
>NZ_JBAKAN010000011.1:0-20708 GCF_038154905.1 Algibacter sp. TI.3.09
TGATTTTTATAATGGATTGTTGTGTCTTTAGAATGTTTTGAAACAACCTTTTCTGAATCGCTTTTACAATTCAGAAATGTCAAAATTAATATTGTAAGTAGTATGTTTTTCATAATTAACCACAACGTTGATGTGTATAGAACGTAGCGTATTAAAGGTAATGATTTTTGAGGATAAAATAGAGCTAAATTTTTAATTTTGTTTTTAACTTGTCAAACGTAAAAGCCAAATTAAAAATTTGGCGGACTCCGTAAATAAGCAAAAACCTCTCGGAAAGCCTAATTTAGCTATGTTTTATACACGGTGTTAGGCGTAGTGTTTTTACTTTTCAATACTTCTTTTTTCAACTTGGTTTTTTAAATGTTCTGTCGTGTTTTCCGCTCCACGAAGTTATATAATATGTAATACAATCATAATTAAAATGTTCAAGATTTTTCCCACTTTCAAGAATTTCTATTTCTTTATTTGTCAAAAGTGTTGATACTCCACCACCAGCAGAAACAACAAATAATTCGTCTTTTAATAATTTATAAAAATTTTCAAGTGCTTTTTTCAATTCCTTTTTGAAATTCAGTTCTGCAAAATTATCATAATGGCTATGAAAATTACCAAACCCAACAGTTAATTCGTTATTTTCAGTTTCAAAGTATAAATTAGCAACAGTATTTTCATTTTTTGGTTTTAGTTCAACCGAAATATACTTTTTTCCAAAATTCGATTTTTCTAATGATATATTTTTTAATAACTCTTTGTTATGTCTTTTTAAATATTTATAAACTTTAAGAGAATAATCATTTAACTCTTCACGTTTAAGTTCGTCTTTCTGTAATTTTAAAAAATTATAAAAATTATCTTTTATATTGCTTAATATCATTTCATTACGTTCGTTTTTTTTGACATTACGCCTAACAATTGTATATAGTTAGTACTAACTATATATCTATTATATAATTAATTTATTTTTAAATGATTGATAAATTAAACTACAGTACGTTATCCATTATTTCCTGTACAACCTCTGGGTTTAATAATGTACTTGTATCTCCTAAATTACTAGTATCGTTACTTGCTATTTTACGCAAAATACGTCGCATAATTTTACCCGAACGTGTTTTTGGCAATCCTGCGGTAAACTGAATTTTATCTAGTTTCGCGATTGGCCCGATAGACTCGGTAATCATTTGATTAATTTCTTTTCTTAGGTTATTATGGTCTCTAGTTTCACCAAAATCCTTCAGAATAACATAACCATAAAGTGCGTTTCCTTTAATATCGTGTGGGAAACCAACAATAGCAGACTCTGCAACTGCTGGATGTTCGTTAACAGCATCTTCTATAGGAGCGGTACCTAAATTATGACCAGAAACGATAATAACATCGTCTACACGACCTGTAATTCTGTAATAACCAACCTCATCACGCAAGGCGCCATCGCCTGTAAAATATTTGTTTTCGTAAGCCGAAAAGTACGTATCTTTATAACGTTGGTGATTTCCCCAAATGGTTCTAGCCATACTTGGCCAAGGGAATTTTATACACAACCGTCCGTCGACTTGATTACCCTTTAACTCCTGCCCTTCTTCATCCATTAAAGCCGGTTGAATACCAATAAACGGCAACGTGGCATAAGTTGGTTTTGTTGGTGTTACAAATGGAATTGGACTAATCATAATTCCGCCAGTTTCTGTTTGCCACCAAGTATCAACAATAGGGCTTTTCTTTTTCCCGACGTTATCGTTATACCAGTGCCAAGCTTCTTCGTTTATAGGCTCACCTACCGAACCAAGCACTTTTAATGATGATAAATCGTATTTTTCTACTAATTCCACACCTTGTTTTGCCAACGCTCTAATTGCTGTTGGTGCGGTGTAAAACTGATTTACTTTATGTTTTTCTACAATTTCCCAGAAGCGTCCAAAATCTGGATAACTTGGTACACCTTCAAATAAAACAGTTGTTGCGCCATTTGTTAACGGACCGTAGAGAATGTAACTATGTCCAGTAATCCAACCAATATCGGCAGTACACCAATACACATCGTTTTCTTTATATTGAAATATATTTTTAAAAGTATAAGCTGTGTAAACCATATATCCGGCTGTGGTATGCACCATGCCTTTTGGTTTTCCAGTAGAACCCGATGTGTATAAAATAAATAACGGATCTTCAGCATTCATAACCTCAGCTTTGCAAACGGTAGATGCTGCATCTAAAAGCGGTTGCAACCATTGGTCACGCCCAGCTTCCATATGGATATCTGTATTAATTCGTTTAGCAACCAAAACATCTTTAACTCCAGGGCAACTCTCTAAAGCCTCGTCTACAATACCTTTTAAATCGATAGTTTTTGAGCCACGATAAGAACCATCGCTAGTAATTACTATTTTACAATCGGAATCGTTAATTCGAGTTGATAATGCTGTAGCAGAAAAACCTGCAAATACCACCGAGTGAATGGCTCCAATTCTAGCACATGCTAAAGTGGCAATAGCCAATTCGGGAATCATTGGTAAGTAAATACAAACGCGATCGCCTTTTGCAATACCTCTGCTTTTTAAAACATTAGCAAACTGATTTACACGATCGTGTAATTGGTTGTACGTAATATGCTCAGCTGGATCTTTCGGGTCGTTAGGCTCAAATAAAATAGCCGTTTTATCGCCTCGCGTTGGTAAATGCCTATCGATACAGTTTTCTGTAATATTTAATTGTGCACCTTCAAACCACTTTACTTCTGGCTTCGAGAAATCCCAACTTAAAACTTTATCCCATTTTTTTTGCCACATAAAATGCTCTTCAGCTATTTCTTCCCAAAAGTTTTCGGGTTCTCTAACCGATTTTCTATAGACTTGATAATATTCTTCTAAATGTTTTATGTGATAATTACTCATGATATGTTTTTAGTTGGTTTTTAACAAAAAAAGTGGAAATTCTTTACTGAATTCTACTTTTAAAAAAGCTATTCAGTTCTGACTTCTAAAATAGCAAAATAATATGTATTTGACTTTGTTTTTAGGTTTTGTTAACAAAATAAGTGTGTTTAAAACAATTAAATTTTAAACGGTTTTAAAAAACGCTTGTTCTGCTTCATCAAATAAACGCGAATGAATTAAAAAACGGAGTCCTAATGGTATTTCTAAAGAAAAGCTTGCGCCTCGTCCTTCAGTGACATCTACTGTTAAATGGGTGTGTTTCCAATACTCGAACTGATCTTGATTCATATAAAAATTAACACCTGTTACGCTACCCAACAAAATATCGCTTTCATCGAGATACATATCGTCTTTTTCAAAAATCATTGGAGCCGATCCGTCGCAACAACCACCACTTTGATGAAAAATAAGTTCGCCATGCTTTGCCTTCAACGCTTCTACTACAGCTGCTGCTTCTTTTGTGATTTCTACTCTTTTCATAATTTTAAATTGAATTTTACAAAAAAGGCTGAACACTATATGGTTCAACCTTTTAAGTCTTAAACTATTAATTTCATTCTAAAAGAAACCTAACTTATTCTTGTCATAAGAAATCAGCATGTTTTTTGTTTGACGATAATAATTCATCATCATCACATGATTTTCACGACCGAAGCCCGATTTTTTATAACCTCCAAATGGAGCATGCGCTGGGTAAGCATGGTAACAATTAACCCAAACACGACCGGCTTTTATAGCTCTCGGTATTTGATATAGTTGGTGTGCATCTCGCGTCCAAACACCAGCACCTAAACCATAAAGCGTATCATTGGCAATTTCCAACGCTTCGGCTTCATCTTTAAATTTTGTAACACATGCTACGGGACCAAAAATCTCTTCTTGAAAGACTCTCATTTTATTATGGCCTTCTAAAATAGTTGGCTGAATGTAGAATCCGTTTGCAAATTTACCACTTAGCTTTTTAGCATCTCCACCCGTTAGCACCTTTGCTCCTTCTTCTTTACCAATTTTTAAATAAGCCTGTATTTTTTCATATTGATCATTTGATGCCTGTGCACCAAGCATGGTATTTACATCGTAAGGATTATCTTGAATAATGGCATTTGTTCTCGCCACAACGCGTTCCATAAAAGCATCATAAATATCTTCTTGCACTAATATTCTAGACGGGCACGTACAAACCTCACCACTATTAAAAGCAAATAAAACAGCACCTTCAATAGCTTTGTCTAAAAAGGCATCATCATGATCCATTACCGAATTAAAGAATACATTTGGAGATTTTCCACCCAATTCCATGGTTACCGGATTCAGATTTTTTGAAGCATATTGCATAATTAATTGCCCCGTTGTGGTTTCCCCTGTAAAGGCAACCTTATCTACTTTTGGACTAGATGCTAGCGGTTTTCCCGCTTCTGGGCCAAAACCATGTACAATATTAAAAACACCAGGAGGAAATACATCGGCAATTTTCTCCATTAATAATGTAGCCGAAGATGGTGTTTGTTCTGCCGGTTTTAAAACCACACAGTTCCCTGTAGCCAAAGCTGGTGGTACTTTCCATGATAACATTAATAAAGGAAAATTCCACGGAATTATTTGCCCTACCACACCTAGCGGTTCTTTAATATTCATAGATAGTGTGTTTGCGTCTAGCTCGGTGGCACTACCTTCTTCTGCACGAATACAAGCTGCAAAATAACGCCAATGGTCTACTGCCAAAGGTATATCGGCATTTAAACTTTCGCGTATAGGTTTCCCGTTATCACAGGTTTCCACTAAGGCAAATTCTTCAAGATTAGCTTCAATAATATCGGCTACCTTATTTAATAACGCAGCACGTTCTGCGGCTGGCGTATTTCCCCAAGATTCTTTTGCCGCATTAGCCGCATCGAGTGCCAAGTCTACATCTTCTTTTTGCGATCTCGGGTATTTTGCTATTAAACTATTGTCAATAGGCGATGTATTCTCAAAATATTCACCTCCAATTGGCGGCACAAATTTTCCGTTGATAAAATTAGAATACGATTCCTTAAATTTTGGTTTAAAATAACTCATTTGTTCTCAGTTTTTGTTGTTGGTTAAACATCTATTAGTTTAATTCTCAATAATTAATATGAATTTGCTTTATTTTAACATATTCATATTTTTATTATTAATAAATTGCTTAATACTTAGTTTCGATAAAGTTATATTATCAAATAACGAACGAGTTGAACATAATTATCGAAACATTGAACGTATCTATTATATAGCCATTAACACGCATCTTTTTTTGTATTATTGATTATGAGCCAGCTCCTAAACCACCACCGAAGCACTAGAAAACTTACAACTTTAGTTGAAAATCGAACCACGTACAATGCGGAGTATGCCGAATTAAACATATACGAAACACACGCTTACGCGGAAAAAGTAGCGCTTAAATTCGATTTCCCGATAATTGCGAGTATGCTTACCGGAAAGAAAATAATGCATATTGATGGTTTAGAGTCTTTTGATTTTTTCCCTGGAGAATCTGTAGTCATGCCAACCAACAAAGAAATGATTATTGATTTCCCCTTAGCAAGCCTAGATAACCCAACGCAATGTTTAGCTCTAGGCATTGATGGTAGTAAAATAGACGAAGTTGTTCAAAAATTTAACCACCATGTTGCTATAGAAAATGAAAACAATACCTGGAAACTAGACGAAAGTGCATCGCACCTTATTAATAACACCGATGTAAATCACCTTGTGGAACGCTTAGTTTACACCTTTACTAATAACAACACCTCTAAAGATGTACTGCTCGATTTAATGATACAAGAACTTGTGGTACGCTTACTGCAAACTAAAGCCAAGGCTTTTATACTTAATGATACCGAATCTATTTTTAATGATACCCGAATTGGTATGGTTATTAAATTTATAAAAAACAACCTTACTAATAAGGATATTAGTGTCGATTTACTCGCTAAAAAAGCATGTATGAGCACATCTCATTTTCATAAAAAATTTAAAAACACCTTAGGCATCTCTCCTATCGATTATATAAATTCTGAAAAAATAAAGTTCTCTAAAAAACTAATTAAAGAATCTAAAGATTTCCGAATGGCCGAAGTGGCTTTTAAATCGGGTTTTAATAACACGAGTTATTTTAACCGCCAATTTAAAAAAGTAGAACTTATAACACCTCAACAATTTAAGGCGTCTTTAAGTAAATAGGTTTAACCCGATCTTCTTTAAATCACAAAATTTTTAAATAAAACAACTGCAGTTTTATTCATTTATCCATACTTCAAAATAAGCCGAGCCTTAAGAAACACAAAAAGCATTACAATTAAAGAAACAAGCTACAACTTGTAATAGACTAATTATCTTCTTAACTTTACTAAAAAGCAGAAAAATTATGAAAGATTTAAAATTAGTAGCACTCGCATTTACCCTTGTATTTGCAATTTCTTGCAAAGATTCTAAAAAAGAAAACGAAACCATTACAGAAACTGAAGTGGTTAAAAACGTTGAAGAAACCATAGTAAAGAATAAAAATTTATCCATTTTATTATCACCAAAAAGCGGAAGTGATATAAAGGGAACACTTAATTTTACTGAAGAAAACGGACAAGTAACCATGAACGGAACCATTTCTGGATTGGAGACTGGTAAACACGCCATCCATATTCATGAAAAAGCAGATTGTTCTTCGGATGATGGAAAATCTTCTGGTGGACACTGGAATCCTACAGCACAACCACATGGTGCTTGGGGTGATGACACAGGGTATCATAAAGGTGATATAGGAAACTTAACAGCAAATGCTAACGGAGTTGCAACCCTTGCAAAAACCACAGATGAATGGTGTATAGGTTGTGGCGATGAAACTAAAGATATTTTAGGTAAAGCAGTTATTGTGCATTTAGGTGTAGATGATATGAAATCTCAACCCTCTGGCGATGCTGGCGCTCGTATTGGCTGTGCTGGTATTATAGAATAACTAGCATCTTGTAAAACTACAGATTATTAAAAACAAAACTGGTTGCATTTATCTTTCAAAGATATATACAACCAGTTTTTTTATACCTACTCTTGTAGTAAGGCAAAAAATTATATTTTAATGTGTCGCTTCTCCTGCTCCACTTGGTATTCTAATGTTTTCAACTATTTCCTGAACATATTCTGGTGGCTCTGGAGTAAACTTCATAATAACCACAGAAACTACAAAGTTGATTACCATAGCTACCGTACCAAATCCTTCTGGTGAAATATTAAACCACCAATCGGCTTTTGTACCGCCACCAAACCAACCAAATTTAAACTTGGTCATGTAAAACAACATAGAAAAAATACCAACAACCATACCTGCAATGGCGCCTTCTTTATTCATTTTTTTATAGAAAATACCCAAAATAATAGCAGGAAAAAATGAAGCTGCCGCTAACCCAAAAGCTAACGCAACCGTTGCCGCCACAAAACCTGGCGGATTAATACCGAAATAACCAGCAACACAAACAGCTACTACTGCTGCAAGACGTGCTGCAATTAATTCTCCTTTTTCGCTAATATCTGGCTTAATCATTTTTTTAATTAAATCGTGAGATACTGATGCCGATATCACTAATAACAAACCTGCTGCTGTAGATAAAGCTGCAGCCAATGCACCTGCTGCTACCAAAGCAATAACCCAGTCTGGTAATTTTGCAATTTCCGGATTTGCCAAAACCATAATATCGTTATCGACAATAAGTTCGTTTTTACTTTCGTCTGCAACATATTGAATAATACCGTCGTTATTTTTATCATTAAAAACAATTAAACCTGTGGTTTCCCATTTTGTAAACCATTCTGGCATATTTGCATAAGGCTGGTTCGATACGGTTTCTATTAAATTTGTACGTGCAAAAACCGATACTGCTGGTGCTGCCGTGTATAGAATTACGATTAGTAATAATGCTAAACCTGCCGATTTTCTTGCATCTTTTACTCTTTTCACTGTAAAAAACCTTACAATTACATGTGGCAACCCTGCTGTACCAACCATTAAAGCTAGTGTAATAGCAAACACATCAATCATAGATTTTGACCCTTCGGTATATTCAGCAAAACCTAAATCGGTGCTTAAACCATCAAGTTTATCTAATAAGTAAGTTCCTGAACCATCGGCTAACTGACTACCAAAACCTAATTGCGGAACAGGATTCCCCGTCATTTGAATTGATATAAATATAGCCGGAACCATAAAAGCAAAAATAAGTACACAATATTGAGCGACTTGCGTATATGTAATACCTTTCATTCCTCCCAAAACCGCATAGAATAAAACGATTATCATACCGATAATAACGCCTGTATTGATATCAACCTCTAAAAAACGTGAAAAAACTAAGCCCACGCCTCTCATTTGGCCTGCAACATAAGTAAAAGATACAATTAGTGCACAAAATACACCAACTGAACGTGCGGTGTTAGAATAGTAACGATCTCCAATAAAATCTGGAACCGTAAATTTACCGAACTTACGTAAATAAGGTGCTAACAATAAAGCCAACAACACGTATCCGCCTGTCCATCCCATTAAATATACAGCACCATCATAACCTGCAAAAGAAATAATACCTGCCATGGAAATAAACGACGCAGCACTCATCCAATCGGCTGCTGTTGCCATACCATTTGCTAAAGGTGATACGCCTCCTCCGGCAACATAAAACTCTTTTGTAGAACCGGCTCTAGCCCAAATGGATATGCCGATATAAATAGTAAATGTAATACCTACTAAAATATATGTCCAATTTTGAACGCCCAAACCTGCGAGAAAGCCACTATACATCATATCCGTATTTTTTATCTAATTTATTCATTAAACGAACGTAAACGAATATTAGCACAACAAATACATACATAGAGCCCTGTTGAGCAAACCAAAAACCGAGTTTAAAACCGCCAATTCGGACGGTGTTTAACGCATCTTTAAAAATAATTCCTGAGCCGAAAGAAACTATAAACCATATAAATAGTAGCAGAAGTACATATTTAATGTTTTCTTTCCAATAGGCTTTCGCCCGGTCTTTGTCTGTCATGGTGTAATTTAGTTAGTTGGTAAAGTGAGCAGGTAACATTTAAGTTTAGAAATAAAATGTTACCAGTTGGTAAGGCTAAATCTACACATAAAATTAATATAAAACACGTGAGTCTTTCAAAAACAATTAATTAGCCTTTTTTTAGTTACACATTTAGATGTTTTCTAAAAAAATGAATACTATCTCTAAGCTTCTAATCTCTTAAAATAAGCCTTTGCTTCTTTTAAAACTTTAGGAGCAAGAATAATAGTACTTAACATCGTTGGTATGGCCATAAGTGCAAATACACCATCAATTAAATTAAGCATCACGCTAAAAGGTGTGGTTACCGCCAAAACAATACTTAAAATGTAGATATAATTGTAATAATGTTTTTTATCGGCACCTATTAAAAAGGATAAACATTTTGAACCGTAATAAGAATAAGAAAACAACGAGGAAATACTAAATACAGCCACACAAACCATTAATAAGTATTTACCATAAACCGGCATAGATTTGCTAAATGCTGAAGCTGTTAAAGTCACTCCGTTATCTCCAGTAGTTTGCCAAACACCTGTAACTAAAATAGCCAAAGCGGTAAGTGTACAAACCACTAGCGTGTCTATCGCAGGCCCTAACATAGCCACTAAACCTTCTCTAATAGGCTCAGCTGTTTTTGTAGCACCATGAGCCATGGGGGCCGTACCAATTCCGGCTTCGTTAGAAAATGCACCACGACGAATACCTAATAAAATTAAAGCTCCAACAACACCTCCAAAAAAGGGTTCACCTTTAAAATTATTCGCCGCAAAGGCATCACTAAAAATCATCATAAAATATTTTGGAACAACTTGGTAATTCGAAATTAAAACAAAAAGTACCAAAGCAAAGTATAATAGCACCATAGCTGGAACTAATTTTGATGCTGCGTTACTAATTCGTTTTAAACCTCCAAGAATAATAACGGAAGTTAAACTTACCAAAATTAATGAGAGAATAAGGTTTGATTTTAGCCCAACCTCAATGCCATTAGGTCTTAAAAGAATATCGTTTACAGCCTGCGTTAATTGGTTTACGTTTACTACAGGTAAAGCACCAATTAAACCAAACACACTAAACATTATAGCCAACGGTTTCCAAGATTTCCCTAAACCTTCGGTGATAAAATACATAGGACCACCTTGTAAATCGCCATTACTATCTTTACCACGAAACATGACGGCTAAAGATGATGTAAAGAATTTTGTAGACATACCCACAATAGCGCTTACCCACATCCAAAACATAGCACCTGGTCCGCCTAGTGAAATAGCGGCGGCTACACCGGCAATATTACCCATGCCAATGGTAGAGGATAATGCCGTTGTTAAAGCTTTAAAATGCGATATTTCTCCAGGGTCGTCCGGGTTATCATACTTACCCCTTAATACCTGAATAGCATGGCCAATATACCTAAAAGGCAAAAATCTTGAGAGTATTAATAAATACAAACCGCCGCCAATTAATAATAAAACCAAAGGCAAACCCCAGGCGTAATCTGAAAATATTTTTATAATTTGTTCCATGCTTTCAAGTTGATTTTATAAATATATCAATTTACAAACACGACCTTTACATTTTTTAAAAGTATATTTATATTTCAAAACTCATTTTTATTGCAAACTAACCGAATATATTTTATTGATGCCGTTCGAGCATTTGCCATTTTAATGATGCTCCAAGGGCATTTTATTGATAATTTACTCGCTCGAGCATACAGAAGCGACATCAATACTATTTATAATATTTGGGTCTATTTCCGTGGCTTTACCGCACCTACATTCTTTACAATTTCCGGGCTTGTTTTTTCCTATTTACTATTACGCGCTCATGCTAAAGGAGATGATAAACCTAGAATTAAAAAAGGATTATTTCGTGGCTTGTTATTACTTGTTATTGGTTATAGTTTACGCTTAGATATTTTTAACTGGCTCTCCGGAAATTTTGATAATCGTTTTTTTGTGGTTGATGTGCTGCAATGTATCGGGCTTGCCTTAATAACTTTAGCCGGGCTACATTTGGTTTTCAAAAAATACAATTACCTCTTTTCTTTCGTGCTTTTTACACTCGGTTGTTTATGTTTTATCTCTGAGCCACTATATCGATCTATAGATTTACCTAATACACCACTCGTTTTAGCTAATTACATTACAACAAAAAACGGTTCAGTTTTCACTATTTTACCATGGATAGGTTACTCCTTTTTTGGCGCTTTTTTATCTACGGTATTTTTTAGACATCTACACCGAAAACATTTTAAATTAATAGCGATTATAACTTTTTTCGCTACAGGATTCTTTCTTATATTTCAATCGTCACCAATGCTAATTAGACTATATCTTTTAACAGATATTGAGTTACTAAAACAAAGTGCCTATTATAATTACCTTTTTACTAGGCTTGGAGACACCTTAATTTTATTTGGCATTTTTTACAGTTTAGAACGTTTTTTAAGACAATCTATAATTACTAGAATAGGCGAAAAAACACTATCCATATACGTTATCCATTTTATAATCCTTTACGGAAGTTTTACAGGCTTGGGATTAAATAGTTTTTTTAGAAAATCTTTAGATCCAACGCAAGCCGTTTTAGGTGCTGTTGCTTTTATGATGGTGGTTTGTTTCATTGCTTTCTATTACGCTAAAACAAATGCCTTTATTTATAATTTAATTAGAAAACTGTCAGGGAAATTTAAAAACTAATTATGGCTTACGATGCTTATTTAGCCGATAGAATCCGGCGCGTTCTAAATGATAAACAAATTTATTTTTCTGAATTAAAAATGATGGGCGGCCTCTGTATTAAAGTTGACAACAAAATGCTTTGCGCTATTTTTATCAATAAAAACTATGGAGATAGTTTGATTATGGCACGAATTGGTGAAAGTGTTTATTTAGATGAACTTAAAAAACCAGAATGCTTATCTATGGATTTTACAGGTCGTGCCACGAAAGGTTATATTTACGTAACTCCTGAAGGTTTTGATACCGAAGACTATTTAGAATATTGGATACAATTATGCCTTAACTATAATCCTTTAGCAAAAGCTAGTAAGCCGAAATCGAAAAAGAAAAAACCGCTTTAAAATCACTTCTAGCTAGACTTGATATAAACAAAAAAGACCTTGCTATGCAAGGTCTTTTTTGTTTATTAATAATATTTTATTCTATTTCAAATAAGCCAAAACATTAGCTTCTATTCGTTCTTGAATATTAGAAACATCGGCTTTTACAAAAGCTTCACCTGTAATGTTTTCATAAAGTTCAATATAACGATCGGATACCGATTGAATATAATCATCGCTCATAAAAGGTACTGTTTGTCCCTCTAAACCTTGAAAATCGTTTGCTATTAACCACTGACGTACAAACTCTTTCGAAAGTTGCTTTTGAGCTTCTCCCTTTTCTTGACGTTCTTGGTAGCCTTCGGCATAAAAATAACGTGAAGAATCGGGTGTATGAATTTCGTCTATTAATACAATCTTTCCATCTTTAGTTTTTCCGAATTCATATTTTGTATCTACTAAAATTAATCCGCGAGAAGCAGCTATTTCTGTTCCTCTTTGAAATAATTTGCGCGTATAATCTTCTAAAACCACATAATCCTCTTCGGAAACAATACCACGCTTTAAAATATCTTCACGAGAAATATCTTCATCATGATCTCCCATTTCGGCTTTAGTTGCTGGCGTAATTATTGGGTTTGGAAACTTATCATTTTCCTTCATCCCTTCTGGCATGGCAACGCCACAAAGTATGCGTTTACCTATTTTATACTCACGTGCTGCATGACCAGACATATAACCACGAATTACCATTTCTACTTTAAAAGGCTCGCATAAATGCCCTACTGCTACATTTGGATCCGGTGTTGCGGTTAACCAATTAGGGACAATATCCTTAGTGGCATCCATCATTTTTGTAGCGATTTGGTTTAATATTTGCCCTTTATAAGGAATCCCTTTTGGCATAACAACATCAAAGGCAGATAAACGATCGGTAGCTACCATCACTAACTCGTTATCATTAATATTATATACGGCTCTTACTTTTCCTTTATAAAGACTTTTTTGTCCTGGAAAATTGAAATTAGTATCAGTAATTGTGTTCATTAGAAGTAGACTATTGTTTGTTTTGCAAATGTAATTTGTTTACTATCGCCAAACAAATCTAAATAAAAAAAGGAGAAATATAAATTTCTCCTTTTAAGTATTATTAAATAGTATGGTGATTTATTTAAATCTAATATTATAGGTAACTCCTACTCCCACATTTTGCACATCCACATCGTATTCTGCAAACGTATTTTGATAATAAGCGTAGAAATTCCAATCTTTATTATGGTAACCAATTTGAGGATTAACATATAATCCACCATCGTTATTTTCAACATTAGTTAAAAAACCATACCCAACATCTGTTCCTAAAAACAAACCATTTGGCGTAAAATAATAACGAAAGAAACCTGCTGCGGGAATTACACCAAAATCATCAACGTTATCTTTTCCAAAAAAGTGGTTATAACCTGAAGCTACTCCAATTCCAATATTAGGGTTAATTAAATATTGCCCTCTTAAATCTAAACCTAAAGAATAGGAAGATGCATCGTTTACATCTCCTACTGGTACTCCTGTTATTATTCCGGCCTTTAACCATGAGTTATCTGAAGTTATTTCTACATCTTCTTGTGCAAAAACTGAGTTAAAACCGAATAAGACTGCTACTAAAAGTATTTTTTTCATAATATATTTCGTTTATAATTATATGCAAATTTCCAAAACTTGAACTTAAAAAAGTTACAAGATTTTAGGTAATGTTTATAGAATTATAGGATGTAATTTCGTTAAAAACGCCAAATCAACACTTTACAGGAAAAGGGATAAAATAGCAAAAGCCAGTTAAAAACTGGCTTTTGCTATTCTCTAGATAATTAGGCTAATATTAGATCCTATTTACTAATCTATATTCTCGATACTTTTATAAGCTTCAATTACTTTTTTAACGAGTTTATGACGAACGACATCTTTATCGTCAAGAAAAATCATACCAACACCTTCAACATTTTTCAGAATTAAAAGTGCTTCTTTTAGTCCAGAAATAGTACGCCGTGGTAAATCTATTTGCCCAGGATCTCCGGTTAATAGAAACTTAGCGTGTTTACCCATTCTGGTTAAAAACATTTTCATTTGGGCGTGTGTTGTATTTTGCCCTTCATCTAAAATAACAAAAGCATTATCTAGAGTTCTACCACGCATAAAGGCCAAAGGTGCAATTTGTATGGTACCATTCTCGATATACTGAGCTAATTTTTCAGCAGGAATCATATCACGGAGTGCATCGTAAAGTGGTTGCATGTATGGATCTAACTTTTCCTTTAAATCTCCTGGTAGAAAACCCAAATTCTCACCGGCTTCTACAGCAGGCCTTGTTAAAATTATACGTTTTACCTCTCTATTCTTTAATGCTTGCACGGCCAATGCTACACCTGTATATGTTTTACCTGTTCCGGCTGGACCGATGGCAAAAACCATATCGTTTTTGTGCATAAGCTCCACCATTTTTCTTTGGTTTGCAGTTTGGGCTTTGATAAGTTTGCCTCCTACGCCGTGCACAATTACTTCGCCTCCTTTGTTAGACGCAATATAATCGTCACTACTTTGGCTTGTTAAAACACGTTCAATAACGTTTTCGTCTAACTTATTATATTTGGAAAAATGCTTGATGAGCATCGTCATCCGACGATTAAATTCGTCTAGCATTTCTTCTTCTCCAAAAGCTTTAATCTGATTGCCGCGGGCTACAATTTTTAATTTAGGAAAGTACTTTTTTAAAAGTTCAATATTTACATTTTGTGCGCCAAAAAACTCTTTAGGCGTAATTTCTTCTAATTCAATGATGATTTCATTCAAAGGCGTTGTTTTAATTTTAACTAAATTAGATATTAAAACCTCTCAATTTTCATTTAAAATATAAAAACGAAAACAAAAATTTATGTAGGTTTGTATCTCGTAAGTGTTCATCTCAAAAATACATAATTTTAGATGACAAAACGCTAAAAACATATCAACAATTTCGTTCATGGCTATAATAACATTAACATCAGATTTTGGCTTAAAAGACCACTTTACTGGCGCAACTAAAGGTGCCATTTATAGTGAGTTGCCCGATGTTAATATTGTTGATATCTCGCATAATGTATCACCATTTAGTATTCCAGAAGCGGCATATATTATACAAAATGCCTATAGTAGTTTCCCTGAAGGCACTATCCATATTATTGGTATTGACTCGGAAATTAATCCTGAAAACAAACATATTGCAGTAAAACTAGATGGGCATTATTTTATTTGTGCTAATAACGGTATTATGAGCATGATTTGCTCGGAAATTGTTCCTGAAAAAATTGTTGAAATTAATATTCACGATAAAATACAAACAAGTTTCCCTGTTTTAGATGTTTTTGTAAAAGTAGCCTGCCATATTGCTCGTGGCGGAACTTTAGATGTGGTTGGAAAAACCATAAATAGCATTAAGCCTATTAAAAACATTGAGCCTTTTGTTAATGATGATAAAACTCAAATTGTTGGTAGTATAATTTATATTGATAATTACGGAAACGTGGTTACCAATATTAAACGTAGCTTTTTTGAAAGTGTACAAAAAGGTCGCGATTTTGAAATTTCGGCAAGAAATTATAAATTTAAAAAAATTCATCTTAAATATAGCGATATTGTAAACTTCGATATTCCTGCTGAAAAACGTCAAGATGAAGGACGGAAATTAGTAGTGTTTAATTCTGGTGGTTTTTTAGAAATTTCGGTGTTTAAAAGTAACCCATCCACCGTTGGTAGTGCATCTACTTTATTAGGTTTGGGTATTATGGATGCTGTAAGTGTTAATTTTAGTGCTTCTTCCATTATTGCAAAAAGTCAAATTGCGCTAGATGGTCGTATTTAAATAATAAAGCATCTCAATACAATCCCTTTCGAGGAATAACCAAAATAATAAAGTATGTTAGTTAGAATTGTTAAAATGGGTTTTTACAGACAGAATGTGGAGGTCTTTTTAGAAAGTTTTGAAAATAACAAAACTAGAATTAGAGCTTCTAATGGTTGTACTTTTTTAGAATTGTATCGTGATAAAAACGACCCTACAATACTTTTTACCTACAGTTACTGGGAAAGTGATGCTCAGTTGCAAGAATACAGACAATCTAAAGAGTTTAAAGCACTTTGGAAAACACTAAAACCTCTTTTTTGTTCAAGACCAGAGGCTTGGAGTTTGGATAGATTAGAGACTTTAGATTAGTACTAAATTAATAATAAAAGCAATAATTTATAATTGCGACTACATTTGTAAAACATATGCTCGCCATACTTAAAAAAGAAATAAACGCATTTTTCGCATCGCCTATTGGTTATTTAGTAATTGCCATTTTTTTATTACTAAACGGACTATTTTTATGGGTATTTAAAGGTGACTTCAATATTCTAGATTACGGATTTTCTGATCTATCACCTTTCTTTCTACTTGCGCCTTGGATTTTAATGTTCCTAATTCCAGCGGTTACCATGCGTAGCTTTTCCGATGAAAAAAAGCAAGGCACCTTAGAACTTCTATTAACAAAACCAACATCACTTACTCGTATTGTATTAGGTAAATATTTTGGAGCATTTATTTTAATTTTAATAGCTCTTGCACCAACATTACTATACGTTTACACTATAAACCAGTTAGGGAATCCTGTCGGAAATTTAGACATTGGTAGCACTATGGGTTCCTATTTTGGTTTACTGTTTTTAGCTGCCGCATATACAGCTATTGGCGTTTTCACCTCCACAATTACCGATAATCAAATTGTAGCTTTTATAAGCTCAGTATTTTTATGTTTCTTATTTTATATTGGTTTTGAAGGTATAGCAGATTATGCTTCTAGTCATTTTATTGATCAATTAGGTATGAGCTCGCATTATAAAAGCATGAGCCGTGGTGTTCTAGATACAACCGATGTTTTATACTTTTTAAGCCTTACCATCTTCTTCATTTTTATAACTATTAAAGGTATTAAAAATGAAAAGCTGAATAAAAAATCCTGGATACAAATTGCTAGTCTTTTTGTTGGTTTATTAATTCTGAATAGTGCAGTTAACGGAATACATAAACGTTTTGATTTAACCGAAGATTCACGATATACATTAAGCGATGCCAGTTTAGAAATTATAAAAGACGTAGATACTCCAATAATTATTGATGTATTTCTAGATAGTGAAAATTTCCCTTCGGAATTCAGACGTTTACAAGCAGAAACAAAACAATTACTTGAGGAATTTGAAGCTGAAAACCCAAATATCATTTTCAATTTTTTCAATCCTTTAGAAGATGAAGCTAATCGTGATATTATCATAGAACAACTTACCCAACGTGGTTTAACACCTATGCAAATGAGTGTTCAAGAAAATGGAGCTTCAACCCAAGCTATTATTTTTCCCTGGGCGTTGGCTAGCTATAACAACCAAACGGTAACAATTCCGCTCATAAAAAACAAAATTGGTACCAACCAACAAGAATTAGTAAGCAACTCTGTACAGCATTTAGAATACGCTTTCGCGGATGGGTTTAGAAAACTTACCAACCCTAAAAGCAAAAAAATTGCAATTCTAAAAGGCAACCAGCAATTGGAAGATAAGTACATTGCCGATTTTGTAAAAAAATTAGGAGAATATTATTTAATCGCGCCATTTACTTTGGATAGCGTTGCCAAACAACCTCAAAAAACTTTAGAAGCATTAAATAACTTCGATTTAATAATTTCAGCAAAACCAACAGAAGCTTTTACTGAAAGTGAAAAACTAGTCTTAGACCAGTACACGATGCATGGCGGCAAAAGTCTTTGGTTAATAGATGCCGTTGCTATTGAAAAGGATAGTTTATTCAATGCTTTAGGTGAAAATTTTGCCATTCAAAGAGATTTAAACTTAACCGATTTTTTCTTTAAATATGGTATACGTATAAACCCAGTAATGGTATCCTCAATATATTCTGCACCAATTACATTAGCCATGGGAGAAGGTAGTCAATCTCAATTTCAAAATTTACGCTGGCCCTATTCTCCATTTGGTAGTTCAAGTAGTAACCACCCTATTGTAAATAATCTAGATTTGGTAAAATTCGACTTTGCCAACCAAATAGATACACTCAAAAATAATATAGAGAAAACCATTCTTTTAGAAACAGCTCCAATAGCAAAACTAGAAGGTACACCTAGAAAAATAAGTTTAGACGTAGTCACTCAAGAACAAAGTCCTTCAGAATTTAACTCAGGAAAACAAACCTTAGCTGTATTACTTGAAGGTGAATTTCCATCAGCTTACATTAACAGGATTAAGCCCTTTAAACTCGGTCAAAATAAAGATAAAAGTGTAGCAACCAAAATAGTTATTATTGCTGATGGCGACGTTATAAAGAACGATGTTATTAAAAACGTACCGCAAGAATTAGGTTTTGATCGCTGGACCGGAAAAAATTACGGTAATAAAGAATTTTTACTGAATACAGTAAATTATTTACTCGATGATAACGGACTTATAAACATTAGATCTAAAGAAATAGCAGTGGCCTTTTTAAACAGGCAAAAAATAACTGCAGAAAATACACAATGGCAACTTATTAACATTGCATTACCACTGGTTTTCTTAGCTATATTCGGGTTTAGCTTTAATTACTTTAGAAAGAAAAAATATAGTGCTTAAATGTTAATAAGTTTGTTTCCAAATATAAGTCTTAAAGAATATATTTGTAAGTAGCATAATTACAATTTTAACTAAGTTAATAGATGAAACATTTATAACTAAACATACTTTTATTGTTGTTTAAAGTTATAAGTTAAATGTAACATCTGACCTCTAAAAAATATAATTCAACACATGAAATTTATAGTATCAAGTACTTATTTGTTAAAACAATTACAGGTTTTAGGTGGTGTAATCAATAGTTCGAACACCCTACCTATTTTAGATAATTTTTTATTTGAATTAGACCATAACAAACTAACAGTTTCGGCTAGTGATTTAGAAACCACTATGGCTTCGACATTAGACGTTGAAAGTGACAGCGAAGGCAGTGTTGCCATTCCTGCACGTTTGTTGTTAGATACTTTAAAAACGTTTCCTGAGCAACCTTTAACTTTTGTTGTTGAAGATAATAACACCGTTGAAATTAGCTCAAACCATGGTAAATACGCTTTAGCTTATGCAGATGGTAACGAGTTCCCTAAAGCTGTAGCATTAGAAGATCCAAGCAAAACAGTTATTGTTGGAGATATTTTAGCAACTGCAATTAGCAAAACAATATTCGCTGCTGGAAACGATGATTTACGCCCAGTAATGAGTGGTGTATTTTTTCAATTTTCGACAGAAGGCTTAACATTTGTAGCTACAGATGCTCATAAGTTAGTAAAATATACACGCGCTGATGTTCAGGCTAACCAAGTAGCCGAATTTATTATGCCTAAAAAACCTTTAAATTTATTGAAAGGAATTTTAGCCGGTAGTGAAAATGAAGTTACTATAGATTATAACGAAAGTAATGCAAAATTTACTTTTGAAAATTCAGAGTTAATTTGCCGTTTAATAGATGGTAAATATCCAAATTACGAAGCGGTAATTCCTAAAGAGAATCCTAATAAATTAGCTATAGATAGAACACAGTTTTTAAACTCTGTACGTCGTGTTAGTATTTTCTCTAACAAAACAACTCACCAAATTCGTTTAAAAATCGCAGGTGCGGAATTAAATATTTCAGCTGAAGATGTAGATTACAGTAACAAAGCCGAAGAACGTTTAACTTGCGATTACCAAGGTGATGATATGCAAATTGGTTTTAACTCTCGTTTCTTAACTGAAATGCTTAACAATTTAGGTTCAGATGAAGTTCAACTAGAAATGAGTATGCCAAACAGAGCTGGTATTTTAACTCCTGTTGATGGTTTAGATGAAGGTGAACACATTACTATGCTTGTTATGCCAGTTATGTTAAACGCATAAGGCTTACATAGAAATAATAAATTTTAAACATAAAAAAAAGAGGTTATTTGATTTAATTCAAATAACCTCTTTTTTGGTTTCGTACATCTTTAAAGAGTATTTGTATACAATTATTATATACACAGCTATTAACAGCTTAATACATATACTAATAACTATAACTAGTTATAGTTAGTCAACCGATAAAATCACAACGTATTAAATAAAGTCAATTTAAGTTTAATCTTAAAAGTTCTACTACAAAAACAGTATTATAAATAGATTTAGATACCCTTGGTAGACTCTATACATCAAGAATTCATATATAAGCCTATATGCTTAACTTACAGGAAAACCAAAGATCTAGATATTAAATCCCTTATATTTAAATGTATCTAAATAAATTAAACAAAACTACCTTCCTTATATTTATTAATACAATTACTTAAGGTGTTATGGTATCCTTATAAAACTCCCTTTTAATCAACAGAACAATATCACTTACGCGGAACTATAACTAAGCATATCATTAAATGGAAAGATTAATGCATTCTAAAGTAAACAATCTTATTACTTTTTAAACAGTAGTATAACAAAACATAATAAGCTTAACACTTAATATATTACTTAGCTTGTAATCAATATTCAAAAATTATACAGCCATCTTATATT
>NZ_JBAKAN010000012.1:0-19698 GCF_038154905.1 Algibacter sp. TI.3.09
AGGCTCATAAAGATTTATTTACTCGAATAAAAACCATACCAGGAATCGGAAAAAAAACATCTATTATGTTAATCGTTTTAACAGGTGGTTTTGAACGCTTTTCGAGTGCAGCAGAATTATGTAGTTACGCAGGATTAACTCCAGTGATTAGGCAAAGTGGAAGTAGTATAAAAGGACGACCACGAATTAGTAAAATGGGCAATCAAAAACTCAGGAATTTATTATTTATGTGCAGTTTTACAGCTTGTAAATACAACAAAGCATGCAGAGATATTTATGAACGATTAGTAGCAAAAGGAAAGAGTAAAAAATTAGCATTAATAGCGGTATGTAATAAGCTACTAAAACAAGCTTTTGCTATTGCAAAATCGGGTTTAATATTTGACAAGGAATATAAAAGTACCCTAGTGAAAAATTAATAAGATTTTACTTGTTTTTTAGCACAGTACTTTGTTAGGCAACGTTTTTTAATTTTCATTATTAGGTTCATAATCAAGAGGTAGAGCATGTGCGAATTTTTCATAAGACCAGTATTCTTCATATAAAACATCTAATGGATTTGCTAAAACGCCATCGGTGTGAATTCTGAATTTTTCTGCTAATGGAATTATGTTTGATGTTTGCGGAAACGCTTTACGAGGTTTACTAGAGGGATTTCTTAAAATATAACCTTTTTCTTCATCTTCTCTGAGATATGTAATTCTTAAATTATTTTCAAATTGAAGATAAGTTTGATTATTTTCTTTGTGCACGATATTAGAAGAAGTTATTTCGGACTCGTCTAAATAGTCAATATATTTTGGGAGTTTTGCTTTTTTTAAAATAATTAGTGCCGAATCTATCGAAATTTCAGATATGTCAGTTTTTTTTGAAAAATTATGTGCGACATTCGATTTAGATACTCCTTTTTTAGCTTTTAATAATTCCTCTTCACTAGGTTTCTCTTTGTTTACATTTCTTATAAACTGATTTATATCAAAACCTCCTTTTTTCTGTTTAGATACTATCTTTCTCGCTTTTAATATGTCCTCTTCACTAGGTCTATCTTTGTTTTTCTTTCTTACAAATTGATTTAAAATAAAACCTTCTTTTTTTGATGAATTTTTTAAAACGCTTTTATAAAAGTGTACTTGCGAACCATTATAAGCCTTTAACCTGTTTTTTATCCATTTCTTCTTACTGCCTTTTAATGCTTTAAAATAAGAATACCCTAAATAATTAGTGATTTTTTTTTCTATTGAAAAGTGCTTCAAATCGTAGAATATATCATAGCCTAGAGCTTCATTTTTGATATGTATTGGTTCAGTAGCTTCTGCCGTGAAAATATTATTTTCTGAATCAAATTCAAAAAACAAAACATCTGGATTTTGTATAGTACAAAATTTTGAAAACGAACTAGTCCCAATAAAAGCACGAAAGAAAATAGAAAAATTATAGTCCCATTCAAAATTGTTTTTTTTTCCAGCGATAATAACTTCATCTAACACAAATTCTTCTTCTAATAGATGAAAAGCAAGTGGTTTTGTATAAGTAGACGTATCAATATTATATGTTATAGTCTGAAACCCTATATGTGAAATTATTAATTGGTAAACGCCATTTTTTATTTCTAAATTGAACTGTCCATTTTCATTTGTAATAGTTCCTGTAGTGGTGTTATTAAGATATACAGTTACATTAGGCTTTGGTTCATTGTTAAAATAAACCGTCCCATTTAAATTTATTTGAGCAGATAATTTGAAAAAACTCAAATATAAAAAAAGAATAAAATATATAGTTTTAGTCATCAGGTTACTTGGTGATTTTAAATGTTGCTTAACTCGTTTTGCCCAAGCGAATTTTAATTCGATAATGTTAATTTAATTGCTAACCCGGGCGGGGTCTTATTGTTATTTGAAAATAAGTCATCCTCTAGATTCAATAAATATTTCCATGTTCCTTGAGAAAAAAACCAGCTACTCATGTCTGATGCGTCTTGAACCGCCTCGAACATTGGTGCGTACTGAATTCTTTCTATCCATATATTTGAATCTCTTTCTCTGTATCTAAATATATATTTATTCGATTCTATAATGAGCCATTCAATAGCGATAAAAAATCCTTTTTTTGGAAATTTTATATTTAAATCCGATATGTCAATTTCAGTTGTTCTTTTTCCATATTTTGCAACTCCTATAATATTCTTATTATAGATATAAGCATAAGGTTCCCCTCTATCATTTATATCATATAATATAATGTTGAATTTTGAGTTTTTAACTTTACTATCCGTATAAACTTTGATTTTTTTTAGAAATGGGGTTTTATTATAGGACGCTTTATATTCAAAAAATCTTGCGACAATCCGAGGATTTGCATAACAAACAGAGTAAATAGGTATTTTAGATGGTTTATACTTGCCTATGATTAATTTTTTGGATTTTTTTTTTAAATTAATAACAACTTCATCTAACTCGGTAACAAGCGGTTTTAATTCAAGACTGTTTTTAATAGCATTAGAAGAAATTCTTTTAGTTTCAAATCCGATTGCTGAAAAGACAATCGTCTTTCGACCTTCAAAATTTAATTCAAATTCTCCATTTTCATTTGATGAAGTTCCGATATTTTCGTTTTCTACCCAAATATTCACATATTGAATTTTTTCTTTTGTTTCGCTGTTAATTACTACCGCTTTTAACTGACTGAAACAGAAGTTTGAAATAAGTAGAACTGTTAATACAAGTAGTTTTTTCATATGTTGCCTAACGGTTAGTATAAGAATAGTAAGGGATTAAAAACGCACTTACTTTCCGTTTTAGCACTTAGCCAAATTTATAATTTTACCGTTATTTTTCTTTTAACTGTCAAATTGTAAATTTGGCGGACTTTGTTAATATGTACCAACCTTTGGGTTTGGCACTTAACCCTTATTATTTTTATACCTTGTTACCAGCCGTTTTCTTTCCTATATTTTACTTTCTCTTCATCACTCAACCAAATTGTATTTTCAGGTCTTTCAATTTCTGGTAAAAAGTATCTACCATAATAATAATCTCCCATAATATTCCAAGGTTTAAGTCCAAAATAAACGTTCGCCAAAGTACTTAAATCCACACCACCATGAAATTTTTTATCTTTAACTTTTTCAGGACTAACCAATATCTCACAATTAAACAAAACTTTAAAAATATGATTTTTAATTTCATATTCATCGGAATTATAAACAGAGAGAGGTCTTGCAATTATAAGTTCTTCAATAGAAGTTTCAGCATTTTCTTTAGTTAGGTCGAATAAAGTTAAAATGGGACAAGTTTTTGTAAGATGTGTTCCTGCAATTTGTCCAAAAGCAAAAGAATTGTTAGACATTGGAACAGAAATAACATCTCCAATTTTCCATTTTTGTCTTGGTGGTCGTTTCCATTTCTTTAACTTTTTATAAATTTCGTCTAACTCTGTTTCTTTGAAATCTACACGGTATTTAGATAAAGATATGCTGTTAATTATTTTTGCTACACTAAAAATAGTGTCAGCACTTTTAGTATCTATTTGTGTAAAATCACTTTCAAAATCAATATTTGGTTTAGGTTTTAATTCTATGTTTTTTAATTCCTTTTTTAATTTTTCAACCGCTTCTGACTGGTACTCGGCACCAAAGAAATCAACAAGATTTTCGAAAATTCCAAACATTGATGAAACTTCATCAGGTAAAGAAATATCGAAATTCCCAAATTTTATTTCATTATCCATATGGTTTGTTTAAATGGCTGGTAACGGTTACGTATAAGAATAGTGCGATGTTTGTGTGCGTGGATTTTCCGAAGGAAAATCATAAGCAAGCAAACGCGCCTTAACTCTTGATTAGGCACTAAATTACGCATTATTTTTATACAATGTTGCCATGCGTGGTTTTTTTTGTCGGACTTATTTTACGAAAAATACGCGATTCAATTTAGAAAACTGAGAGTTTTTCGAGCACGAGTAAAGTCAGTCACGCGTAAACATTGCGTTTTTTTTGTCAAAAGTCAGATGTTTTGCGCATGAGTAAAGTCAGTCGCACGTAACAGTTGCGCTTTGAATTGTCAGAAGTCGGTTGAGTAAGGTTTTTAGGAATATATTTTTAAACCACTTTTAAGCTCGTTTATATATTTTTTAGAGCTGAGTGAGCCATGAATGGCAACGTTTGGTTATATGAAAAGTAGCAGATTTGTATGTGCCTATTTTTAATTAAAATATAAAGATAGCAGAAAAGAACCAAATTTTTGGTTTAGCTCTTAACTGCTATTTTTTATATAACGTGTTGTGGTTTGTATTTAATTTGTGCTAGGATAATTTAAATGTGTTTTAGATTTAAAAAATAAAATGATATGATTTTTTTATTTCCCAAATGTTGTTCGTTTTTTCTAAATAAAATAATGACATATTAGGTGATCTATCTTCAAATCGATACTGACATCGAATAGCAGCTTTATCTTTTTTGTCATTATATACAATTTTTGAAAAATTAAACCTGTAATCAATGTTTTTATAATCTCTATATTTTCCAATATGGTCAGAAGGGTTTAAATATACTATGGAATCAAAATAAAAAGTGTTAGTTACTCTTTTTATTTTTATTTTATCTATATCAATATGTATGCTTCTACTATTGTCATAAACTTTTGTAAAACCTGAAAACTTATCTTCAAAAAACATATCTTCAATCAACTCAAAATTGGGTATATTTAATGCTAAGCTTGTGTCTATTGCTATGGTTCTGAATTCATTAATGTAGTCTATTAGTTTTTCATGGACTCTAATGGAATCTTTAACTGTAAATCTACCTTTAGTATTAATTGGCGATAAATTTCTAGGGGATAGACGTACCGCCACACTATCTATAACTTTACTAATTATTTCGCTAGTATTAGTGCTCTTATTGGTTACTGGCAGCGTTTTTTTATTGTTACAACCAATAAAAGTTATTAACGCTAATAAGCCAATTAAAGTTCTATATGTTTTATTCATTACAACCATTTTCTGCGTTTGAAGTATTTGCAATTTGTTTTATTTTAGCCCACATATCATTTAAATCGAAAAAAACATAGTCTATGTTTTCATTATAGTAACCATCTTTCCCGTAGGCGCTTAACCCTATCCAGCCAAATGGTAAATAGTGCTCCACACTAAACCTTTTGTTATCTATCTCTCTTATGGCTCTTGCTATTGGATAAACATATCTATCTGCCATGTGTTGATGTTGGGCCTCGTCTGTATTTGCAAGGCTTCCAGATTCTACTTTTGCTGCTATGTATGAATTATATAAATTAATTCTATCATTAGGGTCTACATTTCCGCCATTTTCATGGACATATCTATATATTTCTGCATGAATGCCCTCATGCAAAAAATTAGTGGCTATTTCAAGAATTGACAAACCTGAAGTATTATTTATTTTTATAGTTATATTGTTATTTGCTAAATCTTTAGCGCTTGTACACATTTCACCATCAGTACTGCAAGAATCATAAGTAAAATTTAAATCATATTTAGATCCAGGGACTCCAAATAAACCTATAGTTTTTTTGAAAAGGTTTCCATTTGTTTTTTCTAAAATTTCATAAGCACATTTATCTTTCCCAGTAAGTTCACTAGAGTCAATTTTATCATCATGCAAATCAGCAACACAATCTCCATTTGCATTGGGAAATAATCCTGGGCCACAATTACTAATTTCATCCTCAATTAAAACAATATTTTCGTCGTCTTCGTTGGAGTCATCATCATCATAAACCCCACCATTACCCTTTCTCTTAACATAAATACCTTCTCCGTTTGAACCATACTTGTTAATTTCGGGTAAGCCACTACTTCCCTCACAAACATTTATGGTTCTATAGCCTGTAAGTTGTGTATGGGTATAAACGAAAGAACCACCAGGACCACTATTGGAATACCAATCTGTATACATGGGTACTGTAATTGTTGGGCAAGATGCGGAGGATCTTCCATATAAAGATGAACTGTTAGTATTGCTTCCTTTTTTGTTATTAAACTTGGTTGACATAATAAGCATGCCTTCGCTCAATTGTTTTTTATACACTATTTTTTTTTGATTGTTAATTAAATGAACGATTCCGGTAAAACTATTGAGGTAGCTAAATGAAATATCGGAATTAATTAAGACATTGTTTAAGGGATTGACGTTTTGATAAAATTTTGCTGCATAAAAACTAAATGATTCGTCATTATTTTCTATTGCCAAAATTTTATATTTAATATAATAGGATCCTTCTTTTTTAAATTTGTTTAATTCATTTGGATTAAACGCATTAGTATAGTTAATAGGGACTTCATAATATGATAATTCTAATTCTTCTGAGTATTGTTTTATTGCGCTGCTCCAATCTACGGTATAATCATATGGAATAAGTTCGTTATAATCGGTTTGGTTAAAATAAGTTAGTAATTGTGTAGAAATAGTATTCACTTCCAGTTGTTCATTTTCTTCTTTCTCACAGTTGGTAAACATAAAGGAGGTTAGTAATGTTAGAATTCCGATTTTAAAATAAGCATTAATTTTTTTCATAAACCGTTAAAGTTTTAAAGTTAGTAATAATGTTTGTTGTTTAGTTATATAAACCACAACGGTTAGGTATAAGGATAGTGCGTAGTTTGTGTGCGTGGATTTTCCGAAGGAAAATCATAAGCAAGCAAACAGGCATTTACTCTTGATTAGGTACTAAACTAAGCATTATTTTTATACAATGTTGCCATGCGTGGTGTTTTTTTGTCGGACTTATTTTACGAAAGATATTCGATTAAATTTAGAAAACTGAGAGTTTTTAAAGTAGGAGTAAAGTCAGTCACGCGTAAACATTGCGTTTTCTTTGTCAAAAGTCAGATGTTTTGCGCATGAGTAAAGTCAGTCGCTAACTACAGTTACGCTTTGAATTGTCAGAAGTCGGTTGAGTAAGGTTTTTAGGAATATATTTTTAAACCACTTTGAGTCTCGTTTATATATTTTTTAGAGCCGAGTGAGCCATGAATGGCAACGTTTACGTATATGAAATGTTGCGTGTTTGTGTACGAGGATTTTCCGAAGGAAAATCAGAAGCTAGCAAACAAAGCAACTCACATTGGTTAAGCACAAAATAGCAATTTTTTATATACATTGTTGCCAACAGTATTTTTTATTCTTTTACAGTAACATATAAATTTGTCGGAACGTGTATTTCTTCATTTTCTTTATTGTTCATTTTAAAAACTGCGACTAATTTAATATTGTGCTCTCTAGCTTTTTCTGGAATAAAACTATACATGAATTTATTATCCGTGAGATTTTCGTAAATCAGCTTATCAGGTTTTCCATCGCTAGTAGTCGTATAAACATTATAAGTCAGTAATTTTTCAGGGTAATTAAAAAGAAATTTCACGTAACTTTTTTCATTTACAATAAATTCAGGTTTAGCAGTCAGTCCGACAATGTTTGAGCCTAAAACTTTATAATAGTCCGCTTTAGAAATCGAATCGGTCAGTTTTTTATTTTGAATTTCGAGGTCAGTAATCCGATTATTTAATTCCGATATTTTCTTTTCATTGCACGAAACAAAGAAAGTCAGAAGTATTAAAATTAATCCGAAGTTTGTTTTTTTCATATTGTTGGCAACGTGATTGTGTATGGTTAGTTGCGTGATTTAAGGAACTAAGTTAGCAAATAAATCACAAATAGAATATTCCGCAGGAATGTTCGTAAGTAGGCTTAAAACAAGCAATTAATTATACACGGTGTTGTGGTGGCGTACTTATTTTTCATCTTCAATTAATTCGATTTCTTCAGGCTCTTTTGGTGGTTGTGGTGGTGGCGGAATGTCTAACTTTTCATTCAGCCATATTTTCAACACTACACTATCGGTCAGTTTTTCATATGCATTAACAATTTTACTCAATGTTTTTGGAAATGTTGAAATATTGTCGCTGTCATATGACAAGAATATTAATAATTTTTCAGGGTTTCTGCTCCAAGATGGAATTTTTCCGTTATTCTGAAAGTCCTTTTTCAAAACGGAAGCTAAACTGTCTAAAGGATAATAAAATCTATCAACTTTACTAATCGTATCGTTATGTATTTGAATTGTATTTCTTTGTTTAATTAAAATACAACCGAAATTTTCCCAGCAAGGATTTCTCAAATAAATTCTATTTACAACATTATCATTTTTAAGAGTTATTTTTGGAAGACTATCATTACAAGCAATTTGTTCAGTCCTTTCAAGTAAATCCTTCCAATTATTATATTCGGTATATTCTAATTCAACTGCAATACTATCGTTTTCGTTTTGAAACAGTCCAAAATCTGTTTCGATTATTTTAATTAGTTTCTTTTCCGCATTTTGGCAACTAAATACTCCCAAAATCAGTATAATCAATGACGATATTTTAATGTTAGTTACCATTTTTCTCGTATGCACCACAACGGTTACGTATAAGAATAGTGCGATGTTTGTGTGCGTGGATTTTCCGAAGGAAAATCATAAGCAAGCAAACACGCATTTACTCTTGATTAGGCACTAAACTAAGCATTATTTTTATACAATGTTGCCATGCGTGGTTTTTTTGTCGGACTTATTTTACGAAAAATATGCGATTAAATTTAGAAAACTGAGAGTTTTATGAGCACGAGTAAAGTCAGTCACGCGCAAACATTGCGTTTTCTTTGTCAAAAGTCAGATGTTTTGCGCATGAGTAAAGTCAGTCGCACGCAACAGTTGCGCTTTGAATTGTCAGAAGTCGGTTGAGTAAGGTTTTTAGGAATATGTTTTTAAACCACTTTGAGTCTCGTTTATATATTTTTTAGAGCTGAGTGAGCCATGAATGGCAACGTTACGTATAAGGTTAGTGGCGTTGATAAACCACTAAATTAATAAACAGAGACCGAACAGCGGAAAATTCCGCAGGAATTTTCCAAGTAGGCTAAGACCAAGCCATTAATTTTATACACTGTTGTAAATAGTTTTTATTCTATTTTTTTGACAAGCAAATTCAATCCAGTTTCTTCAATATGAAAAACAGGCTCTTCATTACTGCTTTCTATTTTAATGAGCATTATCGAATTCCCAATCCCAATCGTTTGCGTGGAACTATTAAACCTCCATTTAACCTCTTCATTAAGAACTTCATTTATCATCATTTTGTATAGTTCCGTCTCATTAGTTGTAGTCAATTCAAAATCATTATTTGCTTTAAAATTGAATGTGCATTTTTCGAAAGCATCAACAATAGGCTTGAATTGAGCTTCTATCGGTTTGTCAATCATTTTTACGACTGTCCATTTGCCGATTAACTCCGATTCTGATTTGATTTGTCCGAAGGAGATAAAATTAATTGTAAGAGCTAATATAAAAATCGGAAATCTATTCATTAATCTGGTTTTAAATTGTTTACAACGTTGTTGTGTATGGTTAGTTGCGTGGTTAAGCAACTAATTTAGCAAATAAATCACAGATAGAATATTCCGCAGGAATGTTCGTAAGTCGGCAGTGACCTAGCAATTAATTATACACGGTGTTGTGCGTAGGCTTTTATTCAGAGTTATTATTTTCTATTAGCTTTATTTTTTTACTATTCCAATTTAGAATTACTCGATAATTTTTAAAAAAATCTAAACCAAACCTTCTACCCAAATATTGCTCTGAATATACTTTTTGGTTTTTTAAAATAGTATTTCCAAATTCTAATTCATTAACAATTCCTGTGTAAGATATCCTTGCATTGTCTTGTTTTCCATAAATTCCAATAGAACCGGTTGTTTTAGATTCAGTGAAATCTGATATTTGACCATTTTCTTTTTGCTTTTCAAATTCGGAAAAAGGTATAACTAAATCTCCATTATAGCCAAAATCGACATCAAAATTCCAAACTTTTTCACCATTTATTTTACAAGCAATAGAAGGTATTCCTGCATATCCAATAAATAACTTATTTTCAATTATTTTTTCAGGTAAGCTTAATTTCGATTCATTGTCAGTTATAATAATTTGTTTCTTATCAAAATCAATATCCCAAATAGCGTGTTGCATTAAACTTGAACCAATAAATCCGTCAATATTGAGAGAAGACCACATTGGTATTGAATTAAAATCATTTATTAAGGCTACTGTTTCAACAAAATCTATTTTTCCAATTCCAATAGATTCTATTCTAGTATATTGATTAGTTTGTTTTTTATTAAAAACATCAGAAACATTTACAGAGTCAATAATTTTCAAATTTAAACTTTCAGCAAGTTCTTTTGACACAAGAGTTGGTGTCCCAGTATCAAAAAGAAAATTATAATTTTTATTATTTATTTCTACAGGAACAATTATCCAACCATTTTTAATTTCGAAAGGTAAAGTAACTTTAAAGTTTTCTTGTTTTGTTTTTCCTTCTTTAAAGTATTTTACTGCTTTGCTAGTTGCACAACTACTTATTAAAATTAATATTATTGAATAGATAAATACTCTTGTTTTGTTCATGTATTTCAATTTTGTAGATGCTGTTTTTAGCTTACGCACAACGTTTACGTATAAGAATAGTGCGATGTTTGTGTGCGTGGATTTTCCGAAGGAAAATCATAAGTAAGCAAACTCGCATTTACTCTTGATTAAGCACTAAACTAAGCATTATTTTTATACAGTGTTGCCATGCGTGTTTTTTTTTGTCGGACTTATTTTACGAAAATATGTGGTTAAATTTAGAAAACTGAGAGTTTTTTGGAACACGAGTAAAGTCAGTCGCGCGTAAACTTTGCGTTTTCTTTGTCAAAAGTCAGATGTTTTGCGCATGAGTAAAGTCAGTCGCACGCAACAGTTGCGCTTTGAACTGTCAGAAGTCGGTTGAGTAAGGTTTTTAGGAATATATTTTTAAACCACTTTGACTCTCGTTAATATATTTTTTTAGAGCTGAGTGAGCCATGAATGGCAACGGTTACGTATAAGAATAGTGCGTAGTTTGTGTGCGTGGATTTTCCGAAGGAAAATCATAAGCAAGCAAACAGGCATTCACTCTTGATTAGGTACTAAATTACGCATTATTTTTATACAATGTTGGCAACAGTTTTTGTTTTATAGAATTAATGAGATTTAAAATTAAGGCTAGATGTTTTTCTAAAAATAATACCAATAATGATTAGAAACAAAGGTGGTATTAAATCCATATCGAATCCTATTTCTACTAATCCTGTTTCAATTGCTAGGTATGCCCAAAGAAAAATTATTACAAAAGAATATATAATTCCTGTAACACAAAAACAAGTTCCAGATTTCTTCAAGTGGTTAATTATATCCGAGTAAGATTCATTGTCTAGTAGTGTAGCCGTCTTTCGTAAATGATACAATGATTTCAAAAAGAATAAATAAGCAGTTAGACCAATAATCGCAATAAACCAATAAAATAAATTCCAATCTGCAATACAAATCTTTATCGGACTCATAATGCATTTTTTTAAAGGAATATTAATTACGAGTCCTAGTAATCTAATTATGGAAAATAGAATTAAAACATTAATTAATAATTTTAATAAAACTGATTTTTTCATAATTTAAAATTTTGGTTAATTAAAACAAATCAAAAGCTTTTTTATGTGTAAGAAATTATTTTAAAATAGTTTTAACTTTTTTAACCAATTTTAACAAACGCATTAAATAACGAAAACAAGTAGTTTAAAACTTTGTTTGCTAAATAGATGTATTGTTTATTATTATGAATATTGTCAGCTCAAATTGTTGCCAACGTTTACGTATAAGAATAGTTGCGGTTTTGTGTGCGAGGATTTTCCGCAGGAAAATCAGACGTAACAAAACTGCAACGACCTTTGGTTAAGCACTAATCTAGCAATTATTTTTATACATTGTTGCCATTAGTTTTTTATTTCAGTCGTTGTAATAATCTCCGTCTTCCCAATCTTTTTTTCCAAGATAATCTCCACAAAAATTATAACGATTAATAGGTTTAACTTTATCCACATTTTTGCCGTGACTGAAAATCCAAATTTCATTTCCGACAATTTTTATGCGATTAAATTTTCTTGTGTCCGAAGCATCCATTGAGCTTATAAAAACTGATTTTTTTTCAAAAACTTCATTTCCATTTTGGTCAATAATTCGGTCAGTCACGATTACTTTTTTATGTTTTAAATTCCAGAATAAAAACTTGCGTTTCTTTTCAATTCGTTCCGTTTTCAGAGTAACACTTTCAATTCCGCAATCAATTTTTTCGGTCAGAGTTTTGTTTTGTATTTCAGACGTTTTTATTCCGCTATTCAGATTAATGAATACGAAAATCAGACTTAATGAAACTGAAAATATTGAATTTATTACGGTCATTTCAAATTAATGGCAACGGTTATGTATATGAAATGTTGCGTGTTTGTGTGCGAGGATTTTCCGAAGGAAAATCAGAAGCTAGCAAACAAAGCAACTCCCATTGGTTAAGCACAAAATAGCAATTTTTTATATACTGTGTTGTACGCTGGCTTTTATTTTATTTATTAATACTATAATATTTGGAACTACTGAAAAGATTGCACTTAATCCAATTGTAAGTCCAAAATTTATATTGTTCCAATGAATTTTGACAATTCCGTTGTCACAAGCCGTACATTGTACTACTTTTAAATTTGCATTAATTGCTGAAATTAGGAAAATAGAGATTCCAAAAATCAGTAGGCAAAGTATAACATTTTTCAAAATCTGCTTTTTTTTAAGTTCTATGTTTGCCAATAAAAAAGTCATTAAAGCAAATCCGAGTATATATTCGAATGTTCTGTCCGAAAAGATGGAAATATTTTTTCCCACAAACTGAATTTTGTCGGAAGTAGTAAATCGAAAAATATCTTGAATTATTTCTCGAAAAAAACCTTCAAAATAGAATCCGAAACTTATTCCAAGAATAAATCCTATTATTCCAATCAATACTTTTTTTATCAATTTGAGTGAGTTTTTCAGCTTGCGTACAACGCTTACGTATAAGAATAGTGCGATGTTTGTGTGCGTGGATTTTCCGAAGGAAAATCATAAGCAAGCAAACTTGCATTTTACTCTTGATTAAGCACTAAACTAAGCATTATTTTTATACAATGTTGCCATGCGTGGTGTTTTTTTATCGGACTTATTTTACGAAATAGATTCGATTAAATTTAGAAAACTTAGAGTTTTTAGAGTAGAATTAAAGTCAATCACGTTTAAACATTACGTTTTCTTTTTCAAAAGTCAGATGTTTTGCGCATGAGTAAAGTCAGTCGCACGCAACAGTTACGCTTTGAATTGTCAGAAGTCGGTTGATTAAGGTTTTTAGGAATATATTTTTAAACCACTTTTAAGCTCGTTTATATATTTTTTAGAGCCGAGTGAGCCATGAATGGCAACGTTGTTGTGTATGGTTAGTTGCGTGTTTAAGCAACTAAGTTAGTAAACAAAAACTTGCCAGAGAAAATTCCGAAGGAATTTTCCAAGTAGGCAATTGCCCAAGCAATTAATTATACACGGTGTTAGCAGCTGGCTTTATTTCTTAATCTGTCTTCTATTTTTATCAGAAATTTAAAAGCAATCATTTTTCAGACATAATTTTGAGTATTACTTCTGTTTTTTCTTGTCATTGTGAATGCTGTAAACAACAAGAATATACCAAAAATGAGCATTGAAATCGCCTGCAAAAATTTCGAGTTAGTCGTTCCAATAAAATATAAAGCCATTAAAACAACAATAAATGAGCCTATTGTTAAAAGAACAGATAATGCAGTTGATAAAGTCTTATTATTCCAGTAGAATTGTCCGATAAGACAAACAAATAATGGAAAAATTAAAGAAAGAAGAACTATATCCCAACTATCAATTGAGTTTTGAGTTAGGTTGAATTTTGTGATTTCAAATAGTAATAATCCAATTGAAATTATAAATACAATTTCTTGCCAATATTTTAATAGTGATTTTTTTATTATTCTAGTTTTCATATTCTTTAGTGTTTAAACTCTGAATTTAGTTGATTTTCTCATTCTAAATAACGTTGGTCATACGTATTTATTTTAAATGTTAACTTCTTATTGACATACGAATGGACGCTTGCTGCTAACGTTTACGTATATGGAAAGTTGCGTGTTTGTGTGCGAGGATTTTCCGAAGGAAAATCAGAAGCTAGCAAACAAAGCAACTAACATTGGTTAAGCACAAAATAGCAATTTTTTATATACAATGTTGGCAATAGTTTTTTATTCATATTCTCCAAACCAATTCAGTTCGTCTTTCCAGTCTGTTTTTTCATAATCAACTTGCTCATTGGTATAAACTCTAAATATTCTTTTGATAGTTGTTTCTTTTAGAAGTTTTTTTATTGAGTCGATTTCTTTTTCAGGAACTCTTTTGTCAGCGAATAGTAAATATTTAATTTGTTCCTTTTCTTGCTCTTTAATTGAAAATATTAAGTCATAAATTTCACTTTGAATTCCATCTAGATTTATATATCTATCTGTTTTTGCTACTAATTTTCCATTATTAAATCCGACATAAATATTAAAATCAAATTTTTTATTTCCGCTTGAAATTAGTCCGTTCTCTTTTTTTAGGAAGGTCAAAATCAAGATTTATATTTTTCTTTAAATATTGAAGTCCGTTTTTAATTTTAAGGAATTGATTGGTAAAAGAAGAATCGGTTTCTGTCTTTACAAACAAAGTATCTTTTTGTGCATCCAGTTTATATTCTAGAATAAAATCAGTTTCTAATTCAGGGTTAAGATTTGTTAGTTGCGTATAGTAGATTTTTGAACGATTGCTTGTCCAAGAGAATTTTGTTGTTCTTTCCCAAGAATTTTGAATTAATGAATCTTTAAAGAATTCTAAATCGACAATATTAGCACTTTTAGTCGAACTCCAATTTCCGAGCAAGTCATTATCGATGTTCTTTTTTGAACAACTCTGTAAAATGCAAATCACTAATAATGTTCGGATTACGTTTTTCATTCAAATTATTGCCAACGTTTATGTATAAGGATAGTTGCGGGTTTGTTTGCGAGGATTTTCCGAAGGAAAATCAGATGTAGGCAAACACTCAATTGCCTTTAATTAAGCACTAAACCGCAATTATTTTTATATGGTGTTGTGCAACGTATTTTTATTCTTCAATTATGGTTTTTGGATATTGCTCATTTACTAATTTCTGCTCATCAGTATTCAAATCACTATATTTTTTTCCATATTTTTGATTAGATAAATTATCTCTCACTAAATTAATTGCACTTTGTATCTCGTTTTGAACAGTAATATAGTCTGAATACATAGTCTCTTTATCTGTTTTTATTGAGATTATAGATTTAGATTCATTGTCTTTATAATACTGTGTTACTTTAGACTTCAAGTTTTTAAGTTTAATCTCAGTATTATTTACAAATATTTTATTTTCTTTATTCAGGTATATTCTTAAAGCATTTTTTAGGTCATAGTTCTTTTTGGGTACAACTTTATTTATTCCATTATGAGGGCCCAACATATCGAATAACAAGAATGCTCTCATTTTGTAAAAGTCAAGTTCAAAATCTTTTTCAAGTAGTACATTTGAAATTTCAGTTGCTAATAATTCAATTTTTAAATCTCCAGCATTTCTAATAGCATTCTCTAATGTACTTTGAAATCTTACAAATGTTTTAGAATCATATTTAGTTGAGTCAGATATTACTGTTTGTAAGCAAACGTTTGAAGTAGAATTCTGTTTTTTTTCAATTCCGTTTAGCATTTCCCCGAATGAATAAAAAGGCTTTTCTTTAGGTTCAATTCCATTGGATATTTCACTTATTGTTTTTAAATAACTTTTACCTGAATTATCTGAGATAATATTAGCCTTTATCAAATTGGATTCATAATCTGATATTAACTCTTTTAGTTGTTTTCCATTATCATCAAATTTTTGATTATTACATTCCATTAATTTGTTTTCTATTCTTTCGGTTTGAATACCGCAAGAATAGAATAATGAAATAAATAAAAAGGTAATTACTAATGTTTGTCTCATATGTTGCACAACGTGATTGTGTATGGTTAGTTGCGTGGTTAAGCAACTAATTTAGCAAACTTTAACGAATCTGTGAATATTCCGCAGGAATATTCACAAGTAGAGAAGGACAAAGCAATTAATTATACACTTTGTTGGCAACTGCCTTTTTTCAATAGAAGCTGTCAATATTTAATTCCGTTTTTAATTTTTTAATTTTTTTGTCCGTTAAGTCAGCATCGAACATTATTGTTTTAACCTCATATTTCCCCATTTTTTCTCGGATGAAAACTCCTAAAAGGTATAGTTCTCTCCAAATCGGTTTTAAATCAGTTATTTGGTTTTTATTTTCAATTAAAAACTTGAAGGATTTCTGTTTATTATTTTTTGTTTTTAATATAATTTCTGCTAATCCGTTGTGAATTATATCTCTAGATGCATATTGTTTACCTTGAACATAATTGTAATGAAGATAAATAGATTCTATGTCAGTAAATCTTATTTTCTCATTTAGAGTTGAATTGTCAATTATTAGCGCATTATCACTAAATTCTAAAAGTCCAATAACATCCTCTTTTTTTGTCCAATCTGAAAATAATTTTCTGATTTGATATCTCACAAAAAAGATGTAAACGAAAATTCCAAGGACAGTTAAATAAACAGGAAACTCAAATTCTTTAGTCAGATAAACTGTTACTGTTGCAACAAGGATAGAAGAAATGACAGTTACTCCAAATCCATCTTTTTCCGAAATGTTTTTATCAGCTCTTATTTGTTTGAATGTTGATTTCATTAGGTTGTTGCCAACGGTTACGTATAAGAATAGTGCGTAGTTTGTGTGCGAGGATTTTCCGAAGGAAAATCATAAGCAACTAAACACGCCTTTACTCTTGATTAAGCACTAAACTAAGCATTATTTTTATACAATGTTGTAGCCAGTTTTTTATTATCCATTTAGTTGCTTTTTTAAGTCAAGTGTCAAGCTATAATTTTCCTCAATTGGCACTAATTTCCTATTGACTTTTTCTATATCCTTACCTTCCTTAGTCCACAAAAATGGTACAAAAGAAAACACTTGATTCCCATTTCCTTGTTGAATATCTCTTTCCCAATTCTCCCATTGAAATAGCTCATAAAATTTATCTAAGTTTCCAGTTAATGTCCAATACAAAAAGTCCGAATATCCAATGTCTAAACATTCCCATTCGAGTGTGTATTGCGGTAAATAATATATTTTTCCGATTTCTGTTCCAATTCCACCTGTATTGATTGCAAAATAACCTCCAATAATGTCATCAGCTATTAATAAATGAGAAGGTTGTTCTCCATAATTCTCAAAAGTTTTTCCTTTATTCCATTCGCTCAATCCTCTGTCAAGTTTTTCGCTTCCTGAACCCAGAATTCTGAGCCAGCCTTTACTAATCAGAATTCCACCTGTTTCGTAAATGACAGCTCCCATTGGTGAGTGTGTAGTGACTTGAGTATTCATCAATTCTCTTTCAGCCCGTTTATCGTTTTTCGGTAATATTTCATATTCATTAGTCGCTTCTCCTAACCACTCATTGACTAAATCCCAGCCAGGTTCATTTAAATTGATTAGTTCAGTTAATTCTTTCATTTTGTTTTAACTCTCGATTTTGTCAAATTGGCTACAACGGTCTTGTGTATGATTTCGTTGCGTGATTAAGCAACTAATTTAGCAAATAAATCACAGATAGAATATTCCGCAGGAATGTTCGTAAGTAGGCTATAACTAGCAATGAATTATACACGTTCTTGGCAGTAGTTTTTTATTCGAATGTAAAATCCAAAGAATCAACAGCTCCACGTTCATTAATTAGAATTTCTTTTTCAGCAACAATTTCATTGTCAACTTTTATTTCAAGTTTAATAGTGTATGGACTAAAAGGAGTTCCAATGTTTTCTATTTTCGAATTATCCTTATAATGAATCCATAAAAGTGTAGAAAAAGGAATTGATTGTGATAAATAACTTTGTGTTTTAGGTAAATGTGATTCACTATATGAAGATTCAGATATTTTTATTCCATCTCCTTCAATATTAAATTCAATTTCGGACAAACGATTATTATCTGATGATGTTATAGAAAATGTAATATCCCTATTTTGAGGATAATTATCTCTTGGGTCATCATCTGAAGAGCAAGAGATTGTTAGAAAGACTAATGTAATCAATGTTAATAGTTGTTTTTTAATCATAATTGTTTTTATTAATTTTTTATTTTGGCAATATGTCAAATTTAATGCCAAACTTATTATTAGTTGTTCAGTTCCAGTTTTTTTTAATTACTGCCAACGGTCTTGTGTATGATTTCGTTGCGTGTTTAAGCACTAAAGTTAGCAAATAAATTACAGATAGAAAGTCCGCGAGGACTTTCGTAAGTAGGCTATAACTAGCAATGAATTATACACGTTGTTACCCACAGTTATTTGTTCTTTTTAGTTGGTCTTGAACTTGCTCCAGCTTTAATTTTTTCGTCAAGTACTAGAATTACGGTCTTTTTTAAATCCTCATAATTAAAGTCCTCTTCAAATCCATATCTAAAAGTTGAATGAGTTCCGTTTTTATCCATTCCAAGTACATATTTCGGTCCGCCTAATTCAACAGAGATAGGTGAGTTTTCGGTTTGTATAGTAAATTCAGTTTCTCCTTTGTTGTTAGTTATATAAAAAACGTGTTTATAATATAATTCGCCTTTTTTAACTGCAAATCGTTCGTAAGCAAGAATTAACTTATCATTCCAATCGAATTGGTCAAAACAGAACATACTTTTAAGATTGTCCGTTAATTTTCCTTGCTCGCAGGCTTGATAAAGTTTTTCTTTAATCGGTTCTGCTTTTTCGTACTCTTTTTTACCATAAAAAACCTGAATTAGTTTAGCGTAAGAATGATAGTCGGTTGGTGCTAATTCAATTAATTCTTTATACGCAATTTCGGATTTGTCATATTCCTTATTAAGAAACTCGTAAAGTCCGATATTGTATAATGCGTTTATATAAGAATCTGATTCTTTTGAGATAGTCTCTTTTGATTTATAAAAGGCTTCTAAAGCTTTATCAGGTTGATTTAGTTCCGCATAGATTTGTGGAATCATAGTAAAAGGTCTGTCTATCGGCTCATTTTTTTCTGTAGCTGTTACATAAGCAGAAAGTGCCTTATCATATTTTTCTTGGCTTACATAAGAGTCGCCTAATCCGCTAAAATAATTTGAGTTGCTCGAATCAAGTTCGATCGCTTTATTGAAAGATTCAATTGCTTTGTCGAATTGCCCCATATAATTTAAAGTCATTCCTTTAATAAAATATGCTTCTGGGTCAGTCTTATCTTTTTCGATTGACAAATCCATTAGTTTAAGCACATTATTATCGTCAGCTTTCATATAGTAAGCCATTCCAACATAATAAATTGCTTTAGCTGGATATTCACTTGCCTTTTCGGAATGTTCGGAAATAATCAAATCATATTTTTCTTCTCCGTAAGCTTTTCCTAGTTCAACCGTAATCTGTTCTTGAGCATAATTACTTACGCTTAAAAGACAAATTATTAATGTTAGCAGGATTTTTTTCATAATTGTGGGTAACGGCAGGTATATAGACATTAAGGGATTATCAATATAAATATCCTACAGATTTATATTGAAGCTAATTTAGGAAATAAATATTTAAATTTAAGAAAGAATATTTGGTTTACTAAAGTAGCGTTGGT
>NZ_JBAKAN010000013.1:0-9105 GCF_038154905.1 Algibacter sp. TI.3.09
ATGAACGATTAGTAGCAAAAGGAAAGAGTAAAAAATTAGCATTAATAGCGGTATGTAATAAGCTACTAAAACAAGCTTTTGCTATTGCAAAATCGGGTTTAATATTTGACAAGGAATATAAAAGTACGCTAGTGAAAAATTAATAAGATTTTACTTGTTTTTTAGCACAGTACTTTGTTGTGTGTAGTTTTTATATCCAATCATCTTTGAAAATTAAGATAGGCTCATCTTCTTCAATTTCATAATCTTTGTTATTCAATTTATCTAGCAGTAAAGTACTAAATTCAAGAAAAGAATTTGCTAAAACAATATTATCTTCTTGATAATCTATTCCAGGGAATAGTTGAAATACTTGTCCATAGACACCATTTTTCCCTGGGTTTAAATCTATTATTAAATAACTTGTACTTTCGCTAGCAATTGGGAGCCAATTTTTGTCCCAAATTTTCGGCTGTATTTTATTCTCTGTAATCCAATCTATATTTTCTTCATTTTTCCATAATTCATTTTGCATTTTCATTAAATCAATCATTTCATTCACAGGTATGAGAGAATAATAACTGAATGGTTGAATTTCAAAATTATTGTGTGATTGTCCATTAAAAACTTTTAAATATTGAATAAACTCTATTGGGATTTTTTTTTCAAAGAATGATTTCAGTAAGTTTATTTCTGATTCGTTTGCAGGTTTATTAAATGATTGTCCTGATTTTGTGTCAATCGAGTATATTTCTGTTTGTATTTTATTCCAAATTTGGTTCATTCAGTTCGTATTTCTCAAATTACACACAACGTTTAGTATATGAAAAGTAGCAGATTAAAATGTACTATCTTTTCAAGATAGAAACAAAGATAGTAGAAAAGGACGAAACTTAAAGTTTAGCACTAAACTGCTATTTTTTATATACATTGTTGTAAGCCGTTTTTATTTTATCGGAATTGTTTTGGTTTCGTATTTCTACTAGCATTTTCTGCTATTTCAATAATTCTTTTTTGTTTAGTTTCATCTCTTTTAGCTAGTACAATCCAACTTAATAGAATTTTCTTTGCTGATTTACTTAAACTCTCGTAATATTCTAAAGCTCCCTCTCTTTTGTCAAATTCTTTTTTTAAATTTTCAGGAATAATTAGTGCTTCTACATCATCTAGTATAAACCAAGAACCATTTTCCTTTGCCGTTTCAATAGCTTTATAGCCAGCTTCTCGAATAAGTTTTTTTGAAGTTAAATATTCTACTTTATCTTTATTTACCTTAGACCAAATACTGTTAGGTTTTCTTTTGCTAAAATATTGGATGTACCTTTCTGAGTCAATTGTTTTTTTAGTACTATCTATCCATCCAAAACAGAGTGCTTCATCAACTGATTCACTCCAACTAATAGAGGCAACTTTTGTTGATTTTTTATAAAAAACAAGCCAAACAGACTGTTTCAACTGGTGATTTTCATCTAACCAGTTTCTCCAATCTGTTTGGCTTTTAGGATAATATGTTTCTATTTCCTTTTTAGGCATTATGTTGTTCTAACCATTTTAATATGGCTTGATTAGTTTCTTCAGGTTTTTCTTGTTGTATACAATGACCACAATCTAAACTAACTACTTCTACATTAGGAACAAAATCTGTTAAATTTTCAGATTTAGGAATCATATCTTGGTCTCCATATATCATAAGTGTAGCGTGTTTAATGATTGGATTAACGTCTGCCAATAAATGCCAATTTTGGTCAAGGTTTCTATACCAATTTATACCTCCTGTAAATCCTGATGTTTCGAAAGTAGAAACATAAACAGCCAATTCACTTTCACTCATTATAGGGTCTCCAAGTGATTTCTCTGCTTTTGCAAGATTAATCATCATCATACCTGGTTCAGGCATTGTAAGTGGTACATTTTTTCGGAACAAATTACCAAGAAATTGAGATTTGTTTTCATCCAAAATAACATCTGCGACTCCTACTTGTCTATTAAAGTGAACAAAATAATTATCTGGTCCAAATATTTCTTCCATAAACTCTATCCAAGGTTTTTCTCCTCTTTGCATATATGGTAAAGCCAAATTTATTATTTTATTTACTCGTTCAGGATGCAATAAAGCTAGACTCCAAACAATATTTGCTCCCCAATCGTGACCTATAAAGGTAGCTTTTTCATATCCGTAGTGGTCAAGTAGAGCAACTAAATCTCCAGTTAAATGTTCAATACCATATGCTGTTATTTCAGTTGGGCAAGATGATTTACCATAACCTCTCTGATTTGGAACAATAACGTGATAACCAGCTTTAACAAGTTCGGGAATTTGAAAACGCCAAGAAAACGCATTTTCTGGAAATCCGTGACAAAGTATAATAGGTTTACCTTTATTCTCTTTACCTGCTTCAAATACTTCAAGTTCAATACCATTGACTGAAATCATAGTAGATTTTGGAAATTCGATTGAATTAATACTTTTGTTCATTTTTGTTGTCATTTTTTGTTTTAAAATAATTAGACTACAAAAGTAAATTGGGTCGATGACAACCTTATGGCAAGGGTCAAAAAGAGTTATTGATATTTGTCAAAATATTCTTGTAAAGTCATATTATGAGGTTCGAAATTTTCTGTTAGAATTTCTAATTTTTGAATTCTGTCTGGTCTAAAAAACCTAAACTCGTTACGCAAACGACAAAATGCAACTAAATACCAATTTTCAGAATTTAATATGGCAAATGGTTCTATTATTCTAATTGATGCAGAATTTTCTTTATTGATATATTCTATTTTAACAAGGTTGTAATTAGTTAATGCATTTTGTAAATCTGATAAATTATTACTATTCCTTTCTCGATTTATGTTTTCGTCATAACGTGTACGTTCAAGAAGTATATTAGCTTTATCTTTTGTTGTATATTTTAGAATTGATTTTATTTTATCTATTGCTTCCGAATAATCCTTGACAAAGGACGAATCTTTACTATTTAGCACTAATTGTTCTGCAAGTATTAAAGCATTTGCTTGTTTTTCGGTAAACATTACAGGTGGGATTTTATATCCTTCCATTAATGTATAGCCTTTTCCTTCTTCGGTTAATACAGGAACACCAGATTGTTCCAATGCCTTAATGTCTCTGTATATAGTTCTTTTGCTAATATTAAATTTATTAGCTAATTCCGAGGCAGTTACAATTCGTTTGGTCTGTAATTGAATTAAGATTGCTGTTAATCTTGATAGTCTATTTGTTTCGGAATAATCCATTTTTCAGTGTAATTATTGATTTTTTTCAAATGGCTTACAACGTGTTCGTGTATGAATAGTTGCGGTTTTGTGTGCGAGGATTTTCCGAAGGAAAATCAGACGTAACAAAAATGCAACTACCTTTGTTTAAGTACTAATTTAGCAATTTTTTATACACGTTGTTGTGTAACGTTTTTTTTATCAGTTAGTTTATCAATTTCTTTAGTCAATTTTTCAATCAGAATAAAGATATTCGACAAACTTTGTTTATCTCGACGACCAATTCTACAATTATAAATCAGATATTTTCCATTCAGTTCAAAACTTGCTTTTCTGCTTTTTAACAAGTTGAGTGATAATGGACTTGTTAGTAAAAAATTCGAAATTTCACTTGCGATAGGTTATAATTATCATATCGAGCAATTAAACTTATTAAAGAAGCCTTTTTTATTGAGCAATGAGTGAATTCAGAGTAAAGATTAGATTTCCTAGATTTTATGGTGAGGTCAATTCGTTTAGAGTTCCAATTTGAGTCAATTTCTAAAGCCCAATTTTCAGAATTTTCAATGATTTCTTTATTCCCTTTTGGAAGTAAAATCATTTCTTTTGTTAACAATTCAGATAGTTTATGAAATTCAGTCAAATGTTTGTTTTTCAAATGTTACACAACGTGATTGTGTATGGTTAGTTGCGTGGTTAAGCAACTAATTTAGTAAACAAATACGAACCAGAGAAAATTCCGAAGGAATTTTCCAAATAAGAACTTGCCCAAGCAATTAATTATACACGGTGTTGGCAGTAGTTTTTTTCTTATAGATTACATATCCTAAAATTCCGCCAATAATGAATGAAAATATAGCATTCGATGAATTCGGACTTGGATGTCTATTGTCTGCACCTCCAGCACTATAAAAAAGCTTCATAAATGAATTCATTTCGTTAAAATGATAATAGCAAACGTCTGGTATTAATAAATAATATATTAGAGTAAAACTAATAATCCACATTATAATTCCTCCAACAATTATAAAAGTCCATTTTGAAGGTTTACTTTCTTTCATTTAGCAATCAGTTGCAATTAATAAATTCGGATTTTCTCCGATTTCTATTTTTCTATAATTAACGAAAGCTCCACATTCCAAAATTGCATTTAGTAATTCAGGTACGTTTTCTTTCAAATATTTTCCGTTTTCAATTTGCAGAAGAGTAGGCTTTTCAGTCAATTCGTCAATACAATCTATCCAAGCATCCATATTTTCTCCATAGTAATCTGGAAAATTCAATTTCGTTTTAAATTCAGAGTGAAATGATTTCCAATCTTTTAATTTTCGACCATTAATTTTGAATGTTATCATTTCGTTCTCAAATTACTGCCAACGGTTACGTATAAGAATAGTGCGGTTTTGTGTCCGAGGATTTTCCGCAGGAAAATCGGAGTGACTAAAAAAGCACTAGCCTTTGGATTTAGGATTAAACTTAAGCATTATTTTTATACAATGTTGGCAAACGTATTTTAAAACACTAATTCTAACACAATTAATTTTCTAACAAGTTCATCGTTCAAATCAGCCTTTTCTAAAACCAATTCACAGAACTCTTTTTTATCGTTTTTCACAGCTTTCAGGTCGGAAAATCGCTCAAAAAATCCGCCAAATTTCCTTATGTTATCGACTGCTTGAATATATCTTCCATTATAAAAATTCACATATTTTAAATTCATTACTTTATTTATCAGCGAATCTCTGTTTGTTGTAGAATCTATATTAATATAATGACGGTCGTATTCATAAACTATTTTGTCAGGTCTGCTAAAGATTAAATCTTTCTTTCTTAATTTAATATAAGGCCGATTTACGTCAAGAAATATTAAGGAATCTTCTTCTACTTTATCATACGAGCTATTCGGCAAAATCCATACCGAATCTGGATGATAATACATTTCATTTTTCAATTCACTAGCATTAAATATATCAGTAATTTTTTTTGGTAATGGTTGCCAATTTTCGAGGCTTCCATTTTTATAATCAATCAAGAATTTTATATAAGATTCATTTAGTTCAGAATCTGGATACTGTTTTTTTAGAAAGTCATTTTCAAAGTCGTTAACGAGTAAAGTCAGAGTTTGGCTATTTTCTTTGCCCAAAACTTTTTCAAATTCTGCTGTGTCTTTGTCGGAAGAACAGCCAAAAGTCAGAAGTAGAATTATGAATAGGTTGATGAATTTCATTCTTTGGTCATATGTTTGCCAACGTGTTTGTATATGGTTTGTTGCGTGGTTAAGCAACTAATTTAGTAAATAATTACCGACCGAGAAAGTCTGCGAAGACTTTCGAAAGTAGGCTATAACTAGCAATAAATTATATACAGTGTTAGCCACAGTTATTTTATTTCTAATGAGTATGTTAATTTGCGAAAAGGCCATTTCTTGAAACTTCGGAAGTTTTATCCATAATAAATAAAATTAAATCTGCTTGCTGTTTTGATTTAACGGTTAAATCTTCACCTTCAAAGATTACAGCATCTTTTGTTTTAAGATCTGTATGGTTAGACAATTCTAAGTCGCCTTTAATTACATAAAGATAACCTACTTGATTCGCTGTTAATTTAGGTAATTCTACCTCTATATTGTCTTGTAACCTGGTATCGAATACTTCGATATCGGAATTTATTTTTAATGGTGCATTAGATGTTTCATTGGCTCCAATTAATCTCCATTTATTAAAACTGTATATGTCTTCAAATTGATGAAATTGCACTTTAGGCTGTAATTCATCTTTTCTTGGTCTCATAAATATTTGAAGCATTTCTGTAATTTCCCCTTCTTTGGGTACAGACTCTTCATGATAAAATCCAGATCCAGCATTCATCATCATTGAATATTGGTTGTTTATAGCAATATTATTGCCATCACTATCTTTATGTATCATTTCTCCTATTCTTACATACGAGAGAATTTCATCATTTTTATGTAAATGCATTGGCACAACCATCTTACCTTCTAGTGTAGCGTGATCTATTCTGCCTAATTGATACAATCCATGATCATTATGGTTTGGTAACGGATTACCTATTTCAAGCAAGCGGATTTTAAATTTGCCTCTATCTATTATTTTTTGCTGTGATGCAGGAATGATTTTAATCATACTATAATTTTTTTAAAAAGGTAGCTATTAATACAATAACTACCTTTTTTAATTTGTTTTTATTTATTAGCTGCTTTTTGTGCTGCAGCTAAACTGCTAAATAAATGTCCGTATGCTTGTAAATGTTCAGCATATAGACCTCCTAAAGCTTGACCTGTTGGGTTACGCCAATCTTTTTGTAATTCTGCAGAAACAGACATCCAACTTGTTACTTTTGCGCCTGCTTGTGTAAGTCTAGCAACTGTAGTGGTTTGCGCAATTTCACTCCAAGTACCAGATGAATCTATTACCGCGTATACATCATAACCTTCTGCTAATGCAGATAAGGTAGGGAAAAGTACACAAACATCTGTAGATACTCCTGCGATAATTAGTTTTTTTCTTCCAGTAGCTTCAACAGCTGCTTTAAATTCTGTATTATCCCAAGCATTAATCTCTCCTCCTCTAGATATATATGGAGCGTCTGAGTGTAACTCTGCAATCTCTGGTAAAAGAGGTCCATTAGCGCCATCTTCTGCACTTGTTGTTAAAACGGTAGGTAAGTTAAATATCTTCCCAATTTTAGCTATAGCTAAAGCATTGTTTTTCCATGTCTCCGGACTCATATCTCTTACACATTGTGCTAGTCCTGTTTGATGGTCTACTAATAATAGAGCTGCGTTTTCTGAATTCAGTGTTTCAAATTTAAAATCTTTCATTGTTTTATAATTTTTAATGTTACTATTTTTTTGTTTATCAAAATGTAGTTGACTTCCTTTTTATAACTCGTATCTCTAATTATTTAGAAATTGGTTAGTGTTAAAAGCACATCTTTTATATTTATATGGATTACTATTATTTTAAAAGCTTAGGGAACCTTAGTGTAGTACCAGCATATAATAATACAGATATAAGTATTCCTGCTATTGGAGGTTTGCCAGCAACAACTTCTGCAACAATAACGCCTCCTACAAAAGAACATAATAAATAAAAGCCTAATTTTTGTGTTTTTGGAATCCAATACAACGCCAATATGATGAGTTCAAGAATACCTACAAACAACGTTTTGTCTCCCCAATTGTTTACTGCATTCATGTTTTCTACAATAGGTGCTGCTAGAAGTAACTTCATAACTCCTGCCATGATAATTTGAATACTAAATAGAATAGACATTGCGTAGCCCGCTATTTTTTGTGTCTTTGAAATACTTGTGTCGTGATAATTTGCCATGTTAACTTTTTAAATGATTTATAATGATGCAAAGATGCCATCATCTAAAAAGTTGTGCATTAATGTAGATTAAGAAATTAAAAAAGCAACTATTTTTTAAGTCGGTTTCTTTATTTTCACGAAAGACCTCCGATGTAACGCCTAGTTAATAAGTCATCATTTTTTGAGGAATACCCATAATTTTCAATGATTTTTCAGAATTTCTTTCATGTAACCAAACTGTTTGAGCAACGGATTCAATATGCTAAGATTTTTATACTTTGTGATAGCTAGCTATTTTTTTACTTAGGAAAGATCCATAAATGATTATTTAGTTATTTTCTTAGCCAAGTAGCGAATCTTTTTGAAAGAAAACCAAGTATAATACTCATAATTGGAACAACAATTATAGTTATAAGGAGTGTTTTTAAAAGAAGATTCCAATTATTAATATAAGGCATTAGGATAAAAAAAAGGATATTTACTAATGGATAAATTATCATCCAAGTTAACAGCATCATTTTCCATTTTTTTGGTGGTTTCATTTTATGTTTTTTAATCTGTATAGGTGATTACTTTTTGTTACGTAGAAATATTCTGTCCATTACTTGCGAAAAGTTCAGGATTAATATTTTTTTTGTATCTGATTTTGGTGATGTAATGATCCGTTTTGAAAAGTTAGGTGTTTTTCAAGGAGAGTTATTATCAGAAATAATTTCATTACTCCAGCCATCAAAATTTAAACACTAAATAAGACAGACATTTTTTTGAACCTTTGAAATACTTGTGTCGTAATAATTTGCCATGTTAACTTTTTAAATGATTTATAATGATGCGAAGATGCCATTATCTAAAAAGTTGTGCATTAATGTATATTAAGAAAAGAAAGAATCGACTATTTTTTTAATCGATTTCTTTTTACAGTAGAAAGTGCCTCGGGTGTAATACCAAGGTAAGAAGCAATCATTTTTTGAGGAACGCGTTGTACAATATCTGGGTAGGTTTCTATAAAATCTTCATACCTTTCAATTGCTGTAGCACTCATTAATTTAATAATTCTGTTTTGTAATACAGATACCCGCTTAATTAATTTATTAGAATCCATTATAATAGGATCCTTTTTTTCGATAGGAATAATTACTGAATCTTCTAAAACATCAATAAATAACTGACAAGGTTCGTCTGTTGAAACTCCATCTCCAATAAGCCAATTTTCTGGTGCAAACATAAAAATATACTCTTTCCCATTTTCATCAATAGAGTAACTTCTTAATAAACCAGATTCAACGTAATAAACTTTACTGTTTAAGTCTTCAGCACTTTGTAGAATTTCTCCTTTCTTCGTTTTAATTCTTTTCAAATCGTATAATTTTTAATGGTCATAAATAGAAGTTAGAATGATTATCCTTTTTCTCATTGATTAGGTTATATTGTGGCTAACGGCAGGTATATAGACATTAAGGGATTATCAATATAAATATCCTACAGATTTATATTGAAGCTAATTTAGGAAATAAATATTTAAATTTAAGAAAGAATATTTGGTTTACTAAAGTAGCGTTGG
>NZ_JBAKAN010000014.1:0-6930 GCF_038154905.1 Algibacter sp. TI.3.09
CAATGTTGACGAGATCTGAAGTCTCTCCGTATAAATTAACCTTATTCCTCTCTTTTGTGCTTTCTATTTTATATGTTTAAATTAGTCTTTTTTATTTAAATGCTAACTTAAGCCGTATAAAAATAATGCTTAATTTAGTGCTTAATCAAGAGTTCGTACACTTTTGTTACGTCTGATTTTCCTGCGGAAAATCCTCACACACAAAACCGCACTATTCTTATACATAAACGTTACCACACATTTGAAGAAAGGCCACAACATATTAATTATCTTTTTTACTATTTTAAGTATTCCTATACTTTTTATTGTCATTACGAATAATGAATTGAAAGGAACTTGGATTGGAGAATATTCTATTCATCCTGAACCGGAATTGTTTCTTCCAAACGAAAGAATATTAAATTTTAAAAATGTTTCATACTCAGAGAAAGCACCCAAACACGAACTTTCAATAGTTAGAGAAGGGTATTTTTCAAACTATTTTAATTGGATAAAGTCCAAATATAATACGTTTGAAATTATGAAGATTGAAAAAGATTCGCTTGTAATTATAAATTTAAATGACAAATCAAATTTTAGAACTTTTCGTAAACTACCAGATTCACTCAAAAATGAACAGAAAATAAAGTTAGTTGGAAAAAAATTCTTGCTCGAAAATGAAAAAGGCTTAGATACTATTCAATTCAAAACCGATACAAATTTTTATAGTTCGTCAATTAAGTCTAATTTTAATTGGCAACAGGTTAATCATAGCGGATTTCAAATCCTTTTTATGGAAGTGTATTTACCATTTATAATTGTTAGTCAAAACGAGAATAGTATAAAATTGAAAAGATTGGAAAAACCAAATGATAATTATATATTGACTGAATTAAAATAAAAAACGTGTGGTAACACCGTATAAAAATAATTGCGGTTTAGTGCTTGATCAAAGGTCGTTGCGTGTTTGTAACGTCTGATTTTCCTTCGGAAAATCCTCGCATACAAACCCGCAACTATTCTTATACATAAACGTTACCCAACATTTGAAAGAACATTACGAAATACATAATAAACTTCTGAAAAGATTGGTATTTGACAACTTAAAAGTTATTGGCTTTATAGTTATTCTTTTACCTTTTTATTACAAATGGCGGAATGGAACTGAATTTGTATATGATGAAATTTGGATTTGGTTGCTTGCCGGCTTTATTTTTTTGACAAATATTCCTGCATTAATTATTTATCTTAACTATTATTTTGAGAATAAAAACACAGAATTTACTCTAGATTATAAAGAGGAAAAAATAATTATAATTCAAAACGGAATTAAAAAAGAGTACTTAAAAAAAGAAATTAAAAAATCTACTTATCATTTAGGAATTTATTATAAAAATGCGATTGATAGAGGGAGCAGAATACCAATGTTAATATCTGATTTCGGATATTGGGATTTGGAATTTGAAAATGGTGACAGATATTATTTGACAAATATTCTTCACGATTTCATTCACGATACGCCAAAAGCACCTAAAACTAAATATAGATTTCGATTTTATCCTTATATAAACAGAAATGACAGTCGACAAGCTATAAACTTGAATGAAAAAAGAAAAAAAGAAAAAACTCTGACCGAGACTTTTTTAGAAAAATATAAAACCAAAAATGAAAAACAATTATTGGAAATTTTAAATAATAGAAAAAGTTATCAGAAAGAAGCTGTGAAAGCAGCAGAAATATTAATGAAAAATAAAAACGTTGGGTAACACCGCATAAAAATAATTGCGGTTTAGTGCTTAATCAAAGATAATTGCGTGTTTGCCTGCATCTGATTTTCCTTCGGAAAATCCTCGCATACAAACCCGCAACTATTCTTATACATAAACGTTGGCGTGCATTTAAGAAAACTCGATAGAAATATTTGATTCAGATGAAAATTGGAGATATTGTTGAATATGATAATGAATTTGGAATAGTAATTGAAATTCCAAAAATAGACGACAGCGGAAAATATTTATCTGGAGACTTACTCGTGAAATGGGATACCGAAAAAGAAAACGATATTGAGAATTGTCTTGGAAATTTAGAAGGGTTTCTAAAAATTGTAGATAAGTACGAATTCAAGTTTATAAAACAAAATGAGCATTTAAAAAAGTAAAAATATTATGAGTCGCTCAAAAAAGAAAACAAAAATACACGGAATTACAACAGCGAAATCTGAAAAGGAAAATAAGCAGGACGCTAACCGAAAATTACGCAGGATTGTAAAACAAAAAGTTCACTCTGGAAAAACTGAATTACCAGAATTGCGTGAAGTTTCGAATGTTTGGAGTTTTGACAAAGATGGAAAAAGATATAATCCTGAAATGACTGAAAAAGAATTACGAAAATAAAAAACGACACGCCAACACGGTGTATAATTAATTGCTAGGTCACTGTCGACTTACGAACATTCCTGCGGAATATTCTATCTGTGATTTATTTGCTAAATTAGTTGCTTAACCACGCAACTAACCATACACAATCACGTTAGGCACCATTAAAAACAGACTATGAGAAAACTATTTTACTTTTTACTTACATTAACATTTCTGATTTCATGCAATGAAAAAAAATCAACTGATAATACAAAAAGCGTAAAATCTGAACAAATTACTTCTAGTCCAACAAAGATTATTCTAAATATAAAAGGTTATAATCCAAGCGAACATAAAAAATATATTGATATACTAATTGTTACTGCTTTAGAACCGATAAAGGAACAGTTAAAAATTTCTGATGATGGAAATGTAAATTATGTGTTTTTAACACAAAGCAAAAAAGAAATAATTTTTGATTACGACAGTAGAACATTTTCATTAATAGTCAGTCCAAATGAAGAAATATTTGTGGACTTAAATATTACGGAATTATTGAACTGGTCAAAATTCAAAAGTTTTAAAGTAAGCGGAACAAATAAAATTACTAATAATTTAATTTTAGCGAATGCAAATTTTATTGACAGCTTAACTAAACAATCCACAAATGCTTATGTTAAAGATATTACATTGAACAATATTCTCTACAAAAACAAACGAATATTAGAAATGGAAAATCAGTTACAGGTTTTTAAGACATATGTGTCCGATAAAAAAATTAGAGACAAAATTTTCATTGATTGGGGAAAATCACAAATTAAATATAAGGCAGGTTATGACTTAAGCCTATATCCTTTTATGGGTAAAAGCAACCGAGATTTAGATGATGGAAATAAATATTTCGACTTTGTAAACGAAGTGAGAATTAATTCTAGCAATAAAATAACTTTCAAAGTATATTTAGATTATTTAGAATCTCTAACTGGATGTTATAATATAATGGGGAATGTTTGTAATAAGTACAAGCTAAAAAGTAAAGATTTAGAAAAGCTTTGGCCTACAACCTATTTTTTAAAGTTTGATTTACTCAAAAAACTTCTTGAAGGAAAGGACAGGGAAATAATGATGGCATATTTATTTAAAAACGAAATTAGGCTATCACAATACACAGGAAAAGAAATACCTAAAATTTATCTTGATTCTTTAAATCTTTATACTAAATCTGAATATATCTCTCAACTTTTAAAAAAGCAAGAAACAGAAAACAAACCAATTGAGGCTTTAATAAAAGAGTATGACTTAGACGAAAAAGAGAAAAAAGAACTGCTAGATTTATATAAAGACACTAAAGGCAAAGTGGTTTATCACGATTTCTGGGCTACTTGGTGTGCTCCTTGTATGAACGAATTACCAAACTACAATGACTTAATTGCAACAACCAAAGGAAAAAATGTTGAATTCATTTTTTATGGTGTACATATGAAATCAGATGAATGGGAAAAGACAATTAATAATTTAGGTCTTAAAGGAAAGCACTATCTACTAACCAAAAATCAATTAGCCTTTTTTGAAAAATATTTTACAGTGAGTAGTTTTCCACATCATCAAATAATAAAATCAGACGGAACAATAGGCGACAAAGTACATTTTCGAACTTATCCGAATAATTTTGACGTAATAAATAAGCTGATTGAAAAACATAAAATTGACAAAAATAACGGTGCCTAACACCGTGTATAATTAATTGCTGGTTTTAGCCAATTTACGAAAGTCCTCACAGACTTTCTATCTGTGATTTATTTACTAACTTTAGTGCTTAAAACACGCAACTAATCATACACAACAACGTTGGCATTCATAGCTCACTCTGCTCTAAAAAAGAATTAAACCGATCTTAAAAGTGTTTTAAAAAGATTGTGCAACTGACTTTTAACAAATCAAAACGCAAAGTTTACGTACGACTGACATCACTCTTGCGTAAAATATTCGGACTTTTTACAAACATAACGCAACTGTTACGAATGACTGACTTAAAACGTACTCAACTTTGTGGTTTAAAACTAAAAACTTTACCTACAAAAAAACTACGCATGCCAACATTGTATAAAAATAATGCTTAGTTTAGTGCTTAACAAAGAGTAAATGCTCGTTTGCTTGCTTATGATTTTCCTTCGGAAAATCCACGCACACAAACAACGCACTATTCTTATACGTAACCGTTGCCATTCATGGCTCACTCAGCTCTAAAAAATATATAAACGAGACTCAAAGTGGTTTAAAAACATATTCCTAAAAACCTTACTCAACCGACTTCTGACAATTCAAAACGCAACTGTTGCGTGCGACTGACTTTACTCATGCGCAAAACATCTGATTTTTGACAAAGAAAACGCAAACTTTACGCGTGACTGACTTTACTCGTGCTCGAAAAACTCTCAGTTTTCTAAATTTAATCGCATATTTTTCGTAAAATAAGTACAATAAAAACAATCACGCATGGCAACATTGTATAAAAATAATGCTTAGTTTAGTACCTAATCAAGAGTAAATGCGCGTTTGCTTGCTTATGATTTTCCTTCGGAAAATCCACGCACACAAACATCGCACTATTCTTATACGTAACCGTTGCCATTCATGGCTCACTCAGCTCTAAAAAATATATTCCTAAAAACCTTACTCAACCGACTTCTGACAATTCAAAGCGCAACTGTTGCGTGCGACTGACTTTACTCATGCGTAAAACATCTGACTTTTGACAAAGAAAACGCAAAGTTTACGCGAGACTGACTTTACTCGTGCTCGAAAAACTCTCAGTTTTCAATATTTAATCGCGTATTTTCCGTAAAATAAGTCCGACAAAAAATACCACGCATGGCAACATTGTATAAAAATAATGCTTAGTTTAGTACCTAATCAAGAGTAAATGCGCGTTTGCTTGCTTATGATTTTCCTTCGGAAAATCCACGCACACAAACATCGCACTATTCTTATACGTAACCGTTGTACAACATTTATGAAAAGCATTTTAACCGTCATAATATTAACTCTAATAAGTTATTCTTCCAATGCTCAACATACGGATAGGTTTTTAAATTTAGTAAAAGATTTAGAACAAGTTAGCTGTAAAAAGGACACGATATTTTACAAAAATGGAAACGTAAGATGGACTATGTGTTCGACAAATTTTAAGCATAATTCTGAAAAATTTTGGGCCAAAACTGGAGAAATGGTACAGTATTATAAAAACGGACAAATTGCCCATGAGTATTTTTTGGATAATTATGGAAACATGAAGAGAATGAAAATCTTTGACCGTAAAGGAAATAGGGTTGAAGAATATATCACAACAGAAATAGATTCTAATGCAAAATCACTAAATGAGTTTTTTGAATCTAAAGACCATATCAGTTATAAAACCTTTAGTCAATTTTATAAATGTTCAAAGAAGGATGGAATTTACTTTCTATTCAAAGAAGGTCTGAGAATAAATGGAAATAAAAATGGTATTTGGACAACATATTCTGAAAACGGAGAAGTAAAAAAGGAAAAAGAATATTAAAAACGTTGTACAACATTGTATATAAAAAAATGCTATTTTGTGCTTAACCAATGTGAGTTGCTTTGTTTGCTTGCATCTGATTTTCCTTCGGAAAATCCTCGCACACAAACACGCAACATTTCATATACGTAACCGTTGTAAACAATGTACAAAAACTACCGATACAAACTATGAGTTGGAAGAAATTAAGTGAATCCCCGAATAATCAAGTTGTTAAAAAGTCATATGATTCAACAATTACTTTTTGGAAATTTGAAAATGGAAAAGTCTGGCATCAATGGAAAAAATTAATGAGTGCTGATTTTAAAAGTTTTGAAATTTATGAGAATAATGATTTTATTGCTAGGGATAAAAATAATGTTTATCACGCTTGGACAAAATTAAATAAAGTTGACAGAGACACATTTCAAGAAGTTGGAAACTCATATTGGAAAGATAAAAATTTAGCTTTTATAGAAAATGAAACATCTATCACACCACTCAAAGGGCTTGATTCAAAAAGTTTTAACTATATAGGTAATGGATTTGCATTCGATAAAGACTTTGCTTATTGGTGTGGAAGAGTTATTAGAAGCTGTACTTCACCACAAACACTAAAAATAGTTGATGGAAGTGATAGTTTAGCAGTGGACTCTGAAAATGTTTATTATGAAAGTGGAATATTAAAAGGTGCTGACGTGAAAAGTTGGCAATTTCTTCAAGGTGGGTTTTCTCGAGATGAAAAGCGTATTTTTTTTGGTTCTAAAAAACTACCTAAAGTAGATATTGAAACTTGGGAACATATTCATAGAGCATATTCAAAAGATAAAAATAATGTTTATTCTATGAGTTTTATTGAAAAGGATAAAGCACCAAAAGATTGGAATTTAGAAAAGGTAATTAAACATTATGAGAAATAAACACTGTTTACAACAAAGTACTGTGCTAAAAAACAAGTAAAATCTTATTAATTTTTCACTAGCGTACTTTTATATTCCTTGTCAAATATTAAACCCGATTTTGCAATAGCAAAAGCTTGTTTTAGTAGCTTATTAC
>NZ_JBAKAN010000015.1:0-4217 GCF_038154905.1 Algibacter sp. TI.3.09
ACATTGTATAAAAATAATGCGTAAGTTTATTCCTAAACTAAAAGTTAGTGTTTGTTTGCTTGCATCTGATTTTCCTTCGGAAAATCCTCGCACTCAAACTACGCACTATTCTTATACGTAACCGTTGGCATTCATAGCTCACTCTGCTCTAAAAAAGAATTAAACCGATCTTAAAAGTGTTTTAAAAAGATTGTGCAACTGACTTTTAAAAAATCAAAACGCAAAGTTTACGTACGACTGACATCACTCTTGCATAAAATATTCGGACTTTTCACAAACATAACGCAACTGTTGCGAATGACTGACTTTACTCATGCTCTATAAATTCGGACCTTTGAAAAACACAACGCAACTGTTTCGAACGACTGACTTAAAACGTACTCAACTTTGTGTTTTAAAACTAAAAACTTTACCTACAAAAAAACTACGCATGCCAACATTGTATAAAAATAATGCTTAGTTTAGTGCTTAACAAAGAGTAAATGCGCGTTTGCTTGCTTATGATTTTCCTTCGGAAAATCCACGCACACAAACAACGCACTATTCTTATACGTAACCGTTAGCGTTCATTTCTCACTCGGCTCAAAAAAAAACGATAAATCACTCAAAAGTCGATTAAAATCAATAACGGTTTCCGACACATAAATTGCGCAATCTTTGCGTACGACTGACCTCACTCTTGTGTAATCTTTACGAATCCGATTTACCAAGCTTTGCGCATTCTTTGCGTAAACGGACTTCACTCTTGCGCAATCTTTACGAATCCGATTTACCAAGCATTGCGCAACTGTTGCGACGGATTTATATTCTGCACGAATAATTTGGGATGTATAAAAAACTAAAATTGTAACGAACGCTAACAGTATGTATAAATAATGCTTAAATTAGTCCTGAAACTAAAGGAAGTGCTTCTTTTGCTAGCTTCTGATTTTCCTACGGAAAATCCCTGCAAACAAAAACGCACTATCTATACATTTAACGTTGTACCCAATTAGAAACCGCCCAATGAAAGGTAAGAGAATGAAAGAAGATAGACTAAACTTTATATTAGACAGACTGATTGATTTTGAAGGTCATGTAGATTCAAATACCCTTCATCAATACGGGTTGTATGACGAGTTTAATGATGATTCTAAAAAGATAAATAGTGACTTTAAGGGTTTGCAAAACATATTCTATAAATCAGGAGCATCCGAAGAAGTGTATGGTCAAGACCCTCATTTGATATGCTATTGTAGAAAAACGGTTTATTTTAAAGAAAATTATGGAAGTTTTGAAAATTACTATATTTCAATTAAAGAAAAAGAGATTGAATCCCAATCAGAAATTAAAAAACAAAAAATAAGGCAAGAAAAAGAAGAAAAGAAATTAGATATTGATATTTATTTAGGAGAGTTTGAGAAAAAACAAGGAACTAAATTTAAGCAATGGGGTTTTGTTATTGTGGTTGTTAATTTAATCATAGTCTTATCTGGGATTTTTATATCCACCCAAGCAAATAAGCAATCAGAAAACCTAGAGCCTGACCAGTTATTGCGCATAGAAAAAAAAATAAGCAAATTAGAAAATCAGATTTTGATACTCGAAAGAAAAAATGATTCATTGAATTATCAAGAAAAGATATTATCCGACTGACCTTACTCATGCTCAAACTCTTATGCGCTTCTGACTTATCACTCATAACTTAAAATAGGATTTAACTCAATTACAACTAACAATAATTAAATGACTGACAAAATAAACTTATTGGATTCTGAACTAAGCAATATATCGTCAAAATACACAGATAAAGCTCCTGATTTCAAAGGAGACGCTAAAAGTGTTGCAGATAGATTTTCATATTATAGCTCTATTAAGCTAGAATTTATAACCGAATTAAACTCTATAATCAACCCTTTTCTAAAAGAAAATCAAAGCAAAATGACAATGAAAGAAATAGATGTTTTAAACTCAATCATAAGAAAACATGAAAGAAGTGTTATTTATGGTTTTAATTTTCCTTCAGACATGGCATAAGAGTTATTTTGTAACCCAAAGATTCTATCTCATCCAAGAATGGTTTAGCTGAATTGTATGCTTTATTGAATTTTTCATAATGCTTTTCATAATCAGCAAAAATTTCGTCTCCATTCTTTATTAGAACTCCTTTAACAATAGGCATAAAACTGGGTACAACACTGTATATAATTAATAATGGCTTTAGTGTTATGTTTTAAAGTTAGTATTTATCAATGGTCGGTCATTGTATTTCATTAGTTTATATACTAGCCATTACTAATAATATACGATTTCCGTTGTAAAACATTTAACACAAACACTAACCATCAAATTAAACAAATGAAAATTATTAAAATTACCCTTTTATTTATTGCAATCTCTACATTGACGAATTGTGCATCTGGCTACAAAATGATTGAGCCAAAATCCATTAATTACATTTCGACTAATGAAACCGATAATGTGAAACTTGAATATAAATACGATTTACTTGATAAAAAATACGCTAAAAAAGAACTAAAAAAAGGAGTCAAACTTGTTGCTATAAAAATAACTAACAATTCTGAAAAAGATATAATGTTTGGAGGAGATGCGAAATTGACTTATGCAAATGGAAGTGAGATTTATGTAATGGAAAACGAAAAAGTTTTTAAGACTCTAAAACAAAGTCCAGCTTCTTATTTATGGTATTTACTATTAACACCAATGAATTTTTATACGGCTGAAAACGGTCAGCAAACGAGTTCAACACCAATTGGACTTATAGTTGGTCCTGGTTTAGCTGGTGGAAATATGATAGCAGCAGGCTCTGCTAATAAAAAGTTTAAAACAGAAATGTTGGAATATAATATTAATGGGACTTTGATTAAAAAAGGAGAAACTAAATATGGATTAATCGGAATTAAATCTGATTCGTTCGATTCACTAAAATTGAAAATCGAGTAAAAAAAACGTTTTACAACACCGTATAAAAATAATTGCGGTTTAGTGCTTAATCAAAGGTCGTTGCGTGTTTGCTACATCTGATTTTCCTTCGGAAAATCCTCGCATACAAACCCGCAACTATTCTTATACATAAACGTTGGCATTCATAGCTCACTCTACTCTAAAAAAGAATTAAACCGATCTTAAAAGTGTTTTAACAAGATTGTGCAACTGACTTTTAACAAATCAAAACGCAAAGTTTACGTACGACTGACATCACTCTTGCGTGAAATATTCGGACTTTTTACAAACACAACGCAACTGTTGCGAACGACTGACTTAAAACGTGCTCAACTTTGTGGTTTAAAACTAAAAAAATTACCTGCAAAAAAACTACGCATGCCAACATTGTATAAAAATAATGCTTAGTTTAGTGCTTAATCAAGAGTAAATGCAAGTTTGCTTGCTTATGATTTTCCTTCGGAAAATCCACGCACACAAACTACGCACTATTCTTATACGTAACCGTTAGGCAACATTTGAGGAAACAATGAAATTAGGAAATAACATTTTAGCATTTATCATATTTGTAATTATTGGAATTCCAATTTTTATATTGTTTTTGCCAATAATGATAGTTCTTTACCCAGTTCATTTCTTTCAAAGAAAACGATTTGAAAAAAAATACTCTGAATTTCTGACCAGCAACAACGGAAAGAATTTCTTCTGCTACAATAATAGAAAAAACTCGAAAGAATATATTGAGGAACAAATAATCCCAAATCTGACTGACGGAATTGAAATCGTGTATCTGAATGGAAAAAAAGTAGAATCGGAATATAACGTGGAATTTATTTCAGAGGCACTTTACAAGTTTAAGAATTACAGCGGATTTCCTCACTTAATGAAAATACAGAATGGAAAACTGATTGACAAATCAATAAACAATCCGTTTTATAACGTGCTGAATTTGAAAAAGGATAAAACTGAATTATTAACCAAAATCAATCGGTTCTTTGAACTGAATGAAATAAAAAACGTTGCCTAACATTGTATAAAAATAATGCTTAGTTTAGTGCTTAATCAAGAGTAAATGCGCGTTTGCTTGCTTATGATTTTCCTTCGGAAAATCCACGCACACAAACAACGCACTATTCTTATACGTAACCGTTGTAAGCAATAGCGTGGCTATCGTTAGATAACTTTCAATATAAATATTGTTTACGCAAAAGGAATAAAAAAAGGCAGTTAAAAAAGTGTATTATTTAGAAAATACGCTTCCAAGTTTTCGGCGA
>NZ_JBAKAN010000016.1:0-3340 GCF_038154905.1 Algibacter sp. TI.3.09
TGATTTTTATAATGGATTGTTGTGTCTTTAGAATGTTTTGAAACAACCTTTTCTGAATCGCTTTTACAATTCAGAAATGTCAAAATTAATATTGTAAGTAGTATGTTTTTCATAATTAACCACAACGGAATTGTATAAGAATAGTAGGGCGGAAAAAATGCACGAACCATTCGGTTAAACACAAGCCGAATTTTTAAATTTTTCTTATTATCTTTTTTCTCAATAAGCCAAATTTAAAAATTTGGCGACCTCGAAAAAGTGCCCAAGCCATTGAATTAAGCACTAATTGCCCTATTATTTTTATACGGTGTTATGCTACGTTTTTATTCCGCTTTTATAAATTCCGAACCATTCCATAATTCAACACTCAATTCAACCATATTATGGAAATTTATCAGTTCTTTTTTTTCGTCAATTAAACCAGAATTTAATATTATCATTCGGCTATCTTTTCTAAATTCTGAACCAAATGTAGAAAAATAGTCGGCATAAATTTTTCCGTTTATTCTGTCGACAACAACTCCGCTTTGGCAAGGTGAACCACATCCCCAAATTACTAAAGTGTATTTTCCAGCAAAATTAATTCCGTTTTTACATTCTTCTTTTATTCTTGTAATATATCTTTTTGCATCTGGATAAGAATTGAAATCAGGTTCAGCTAATTTTCCATTATATATTTCTGACTTATATTTATCAAAATCATATTTTGGATTTAGTTTTTCATAAACCTCAAGCTTTGATTCATCAAGATTTTTAGCAATAATAAGAATGTCATTTTTTTTGTCGACAACTTTGAAATTTGGAAAGTTCAAACTGTCTTTATCACTAATAATTTTGATTTCCGCTTTCTTATTTCCAATTATCAAATAATCTGCTGTGTTGATTAAAGTATCAATTTTTTCAGATACAGATTCCGTTTGAGTTAATTCCACGTTATTTTTTTCAGTCGTCTTGTTTTGGCAACCAATTAATAAAAAAACTAAAATTATGATGTAATTACTGTTGTTCATTCAAATGTAGCATAACGGTCTTGTGTATGATTAGTTGCGTGGTTAAGCAACTAATTTAGCAAATAAATCACAGATAGAATATTCCGCAGGAATGTTCGTAAGTCGGCAGTGACCAAGCAATTAATTATACACGGTGTTACCATACGTTTTTTTATTCCGTAACTGTTTTGTTTCTGTTCTTGAAAATCAAAATACTTAATATTGTTCCGATTAAAAATCCAATAAATAAATATCGTCCGAAATTCAGATTATCAAAATCCATTTGAGTTTGAATTCCGTTTCCAATATCAAATTCAGATAGTTTTTGAAACCTACTGTTCAGTTGAAATATTCTGAATTGCCAAAGTAAAATTCCACTAACAAGTATTATTCCACAAGAAATTAAACCCTGTTTCATAAAATTCAGTTTTGTTATTTTTTTTATAATCAGATATAGTAGAGGAATAATTCCGATTGAAAAAGCGAATAAAATATGAGAATAAAATTGTGCGCTCATATTTCGGCTAACAACTTGAGTGTTTTCATTCGCTATTTGGGAAAAAGAAATGTCAAAAAAGTAATCTCGAATTAAAAATCCGATAACAGATAATATTAAAATCAGTCCTAAATATTTTAATGTGTTCGTCATTTCTTAAATGTATGGTAACGTTTATGTATATGATTTGTTGCGTGTTTAAGCACCTAATTTAGCAAATAAAAACCGAATAGAAAATCCGCGAGGATTTTCGTAAGTAGGCTAGAACTAGCAATAAATTATATACGGTGTTGTAAAACGTTTTTATTCCGTTGTTACTTTAAAACCTATAACCTAAATGAAATCCAAATTTCGCAACAATTGTATGGTCAGTCTTATCTGCATTAAATAAGAGTTTTCCATAACCTGCATTGACTTCAAATATAAATCCGCTTTTTGTAACCCATTTTCCACCTAAACCTAAACCAATAGAAAAATCAATAACATCAGAACCTTCAGTAAATATTGAATTATCATTCGTGTCATATATTTTTTTTCCGTCGATTGAACTTAACATTCCAAATCCTTCTGCAAAGAATCCAGAAGCAAATTTCTTTCCAAAGTATCTTCTATAATATGGTGAAATAGAATAATTTAAATCATCGTGTGATTTTTCGTTATTGAATACTGTAAAAGCAGAAACACCTAATGATGATTTTTCATTTAAGATTCTTTCATAAGTAACTTCAAAAGCTCCAGTCAGAGGTAATAATACGTTTGTTTTTAATTCATTCCTTTTTTCATTTTTAGAGATGTCATCTTGTGCATTAACAACGAAAACAGAAAAAAGCATTGCAATTATTAAATAATTTTTTTTCATAAAACAAGATTAATTGTTCAGGTCAAACATATAATAATTTGATTTTAAAAATGTTAATAAAATCTATAGTTCAAGTTAAATTAAATACAAAATAATTCAATCTAAATTTCGTGAGTTGGCTGGTTTGATAAATGTTTTACAACGTTTATGTGTATGGAAAGTTGCGTGCTTGTATGCGAGGATTTTCCGAAGGAAAATCAGATGCAAGCAAGTAAAGCAACTGACATTGGTTAAGCTAAAAGTAGCAATTTTTTATACACGGTGTTGTGTTTAGTTTTTTATAATTCGGTTATTAATTTGTCAAATAATTCGAAATGATGTTTTTCAGTTCTCATTTCAATTTTGAGCTTGTTATTCTTATGTTCAATCTTATATATTTCTCCAGATTGGAAAAGTGGTTTTAATATTTCTGTCAGTTTGAAAATCAGCTTTGGTTTCTCATTTTTTATTTCAAGAATGTACTTTTTAGAAATATCTAATTCAGATAATGATTTATTTACCAATTTTTTCAAAAAGTCAGTTCGTGTTTTTTTGCGTATTGTAAATTCCGAATTATAAGTTCCTTTTCTTTCAGTTTCCCATTCCGCCAAAACAAGTAAGCTTTGCTTTTTTGATGAAAGCAATAAATTTCCAGTTGAAGTAAAGGTCGATTTTTTATAAGTCAAATTCCAATTTGTAGGATTGGATATTTTACCGAAAATCAGATATGACCAAGCGTTGTAATTTCCTTTTACTTTTCCATTTTTATTCGCAACAAAACTTTCAAAATCAGAACAAAATTCCTCATTCGATTTAAAAAAAGGTGAGGATAATTCGTCTGGTGAGGCATTAGATTTTATTCTCATTGAATTCTGCTGTCAAATTAAACACAACGGCAGGTATATAGACATTAAGGGATTATCAATATAAATATCCTACAGATTTATATTGAAGCTAATTTAGGAAATAAATATTTAAATTTAAGAAAGAATATTTGGTTTACTAAAGTAGCGTTGG
>NZ_JBAKAN010000017.1:0-1856 GCF_038154905.1 Algibacter sp. TI.3.09
TCGCCGAAAACTTGGAAGCGTATTTTCTAAATAATACACTTTTTTAACTGCCTTTTTTTATTCCTTTTGCGTAAACAATATTTATATTGAAAGTTATCTAACGATAGCCACGCTATTGCTTACAACGTTTATGTATAAGAATAGTTGCGGGTTTGTATGCGAGGATTTTCCGAAGGAAAATCAGACGTTACAAACACGCAACGACCTTTGTTTAAGCACTAAACCGCAATTATTTTTATACGGTGTTGTAGGTAGTTTTTAATTTTTCAGTTTGTTTCATTATTGTTTCTTTAAAAGATAAGTCGTGAATGTAAACTGATTTTTTTCCTTTTTTGTATTCTTTATAAAATGAATTCCATTCTTCAGGAAAAATCAAACCAGAAGCAAAAAAAATAATACAAAAAATGTTTTTATTTCCGTTTCCAAATAAATAAGCTTGCATTTTTATTTCCTCAACAGAAGTCATTCCATATCCAAGTATTATATGTTTCAAATCGTGATTTTCAAATTTAGGTATCACTTTTAGTTTGTTATTGTCAAGCAATTTATTCAGGTCATAGCCTATTGTTCCTTTTTGTAATTTTTCTAATTCATTTTTAATATTTTCCGATTTTGTTCTATAAAAAAATTGAAGTGGTTTAATTGCTAAATATATTTTCAAAAATTCAACAAGTTGCTCACGAAGCATTGGAATTTCATATGTTTTTTCTTTAATACTTAATGTTATCATATTTCGTTTTTAATTACCTACAACGTTGCGTATAAGAAACGTAGGGCAGGTTATAAATACTATCGTTTCGGTTTATTACTTAGCTAAATATAAATATTTTGCTTCTATTTTTTCTACTATAAACGCCAAATTTTATATTTAGCGTACTTTGTTAATATGCACAAACTTAAGGTTTAGCACAAATGCCCTATGTTTTTTATACTGTGTTACCAGCTTTTTATCCTGTCCATACATTAGTTGATATGTATTGCATTGAATTCTCTCTTAAAACCAAGTATTCAATAAAGTCCCACGATTTATCAATTTTAAGAATTGATACAATGTTTGTTTCTTCCTCTAGTTGCATAGAATTATTAGGCATTTCCCAATATTTTGTGAATTCCAAAGATTCAGTTTTATATTCTTCTAATGTTATTGGAATGAATTCATTATTTACAGTATCCCAACCATCATAATCAAGTTTAGCAGAAAAACTAATCCAAGCTTCTTCATTAGAATTTACATTATCAAGGGAAATATATCCTATAGTAATTTCTTTTTGTCCGTCATCTTGTTTTTTTAATTCAAAATCAACTGGTTTAAATTCTGTTTCAAGAAGAGAATGGAGTTTGATTTGGTTAATAAATCTGTTCTCAAACCTTTCATTTATTAAGTCAAATGATTCTTTTTTTAAAAGCTCCATTTGACCATAATCGACTTTGAATCGCCAGTTCATTAATCTCCAAATCAATGTAATAATTCCAATTCTGTTTGATAGATTATATTGTTCATCAGTCAGAATTCTTAATGTCTGAGAAAAGTTTTTAAAGTTCTCAAATGTGATTTCAAATTGTTTACTTTGATATGTAGCTTTTATTTTTTTGCTGTTTCTTACATCTAATTCGTTCTCTATTCCAAACGATTTTAGCTCTCTATTTAAAGCATAAAGAAGCTCCAATTTTGAAGGTCTAGAATTATTAAAGTATAGAATGTAATCGTATTTCATTTTTTCTAATTGCTGGTAACGGCAGGTATATAGACATTAAGGGATTATCAATATAAATATCCTACAGATTTATATTGAAGCTAATTTAGGAAATAAATATTTAAATTTAAGAAAGAATATTTGGTTTACTAAAGTAGCGTT
>NZ_JBAKAN010000018.1:0-1748 GCF_038154905.1 Algibacter sp. TI.3.09
CGCCGAAAACTTGGAAGCGTATTTTCTAAATAATACACTTTTTTAACTGCCTTTTTTTATTCCTTTTGCGTAAACAATATTTATATTGAAAGTTATCTAACGATAGCCACGCTATTGCTTACAACGTCTCGTATATGAAATGTAGCGCTGAAAATAAGCGATACTTTTCGGATTAAATACAAGCCGAATTTTTAAATTTTATTAATTATTTTATTTTTGGAAATTTGTCAAATTTAAAAATTTGGCGACCTTCCAAAAATGCCCAAACCTTTGTGTTAGTAATGACTTGCGCTATTTTTTATATACATTGTTACCACACGTATTTATTCGACTTCTTGTTCAGTTAAATATATGAAACTTTGGTCTAAATATTTTTTCAATGATTTATCTAAATACTGACTATAGTTCGTTTTCTCATTTCTTTCATTAGACAACCAAGCCATTGCATAAGCGATTATCTGTTCAGGCAAATAACCTTGACTGCTTGACTTCCATCCAAATCCTTGAGAAGTAAATTGAAAGCGAGAATTGCCAATGAAAATCCCAAACCCATAGGTGATTGCTGTTAAGTCAGTCAGAAACTCGTCATTTTCTTCTATTCGATTTTCTCCTAATAAAATCTGGTGAGACAATTCGTGTGAAATTGTAGCGATTAATGAAATTGGATTTTTTAATTGTCCTCTTTCGATTGATATTATCGTTTCGTTTTCCGTTTGTTGATAAGTTCCACTTGCGCTATCCCAACTTCCATTAATATCCGCTGGTGATGTCAATATTGTGCCGTCCGCCATTTCAATCGGTTGGTTAGAGAAAAATTCGAGTTTTATTTCAATATCTCGAATATTCATTAGTTCCTTTGTCCGTTCGAGTATGAATTCCGCATCTTTTTCAGTTCCGTCAAAAGTTCTATTGTAGAAATCTTTTGTTGGTGTTACAGTTCGGATTTCCATAAAATGCTCTTCACCAAATTCAGTTCGCAACCAATTCAGGTCTTCGTCAACCCAAACTTTGTCTTCTTTGGTAATCGGTAATTTTTTCTTTTTATTCCAAAACATTAATTGTTGTCATATGTGTGGTAACGTTGTTGTGTATGGTTAGTTGCGTGATTAAGCAACTAATTTAGTAAACAAAAACGAACGCGAGAAAATTCCGAAGGAATTTTCCAAATAGGCAATGACCAAAGCAATTAATTATACACGGTGTTAGCCACTGTTTTTTTTAAAAATCGTTTATTAATTCCGAATGAGTTTTTGCTTTTTGAATATAAACTTTCCATTCACGAGTAAAGTCATCTTTTTCTAATTCAGAAATTCGTTCGAGTAAGAAAGTCCGCAGTTCCTCAACAGACATTTCTTTGTATGTTTTCTTAAATACAATTTTTGTTTTCCAAACATTGGGAATAAACCGCAACCAATTTCGCCATTTTTCGGTCATTTCAGCTTTTCCTATCGCTTTGTATATTTGACCATTTCCGTCGCAGAACATTTTGTTTTTATAATATCTTTCAAATATCGATTCTTTATTGGTATAAATATAATCGTCATGACATACATATTCCATTAAATCTTCGTAATTCCATTTTTCAGTCGATATGTCTATTATTGGAAATGTCATTTCTCAAATTGTGGCTAACGGCAGGTATATAGACATTAAGGGATTATCAATATAAATATCCTACAGATTTATATTGAAGCTAATTTAGGAAATAAATATTTAAATTTAAGAAAGAATATTTGGTTTACTAAAGT
>NZ_JBAKAN010000019.1:0-909 GCF_038154905.1 Algibacter sp. TI.3.09
ACCAACGCTACTTTAGTAAACCAAATATTCTTTCTTAAATTTAAATATTTATTTCCTAAATTAGCTTCAATATAAATCTGTAGGATATTTATATTGATAATCCCTTAATGTCTATATACCTGCCGTTGGCAAATACTCTGGAAAATCGAGTTAAAAAAGATGCTTAAAAATATTAATTACTAAATCAAAATGTGATTACTCAACTCTTTTCTGACCAAAGCAATACGAAACTGTGGCGATGGACTTAGCTTCTGGACGGCAAAGCAAAACGCAAAAAGGGAGAATTACCAAATCAAAATGTGCTTACTCAATTCTATTCTGACCAAAGCAATGCGAAACTGACACGTTGGACTTAACTTCTGGACGGCAAAACTAGATGTTTAAAAGGAGAATTACCAAATCGAAATGTAATTACTCAATCCGTTTCTGACCAAAGCAATGCGAAACTGTTACGATGGACTAAACTTCTAGACGACAAAGCAAAACGTGTAAAAATAGAATTACGGAATCGAAATGTAATTAATCTGTCATTTTTTGACCAAAACAATGTAAAACCTTAGCTAAAAAATTAAGTTTTAAGCTGCAAAAAAAAGTGCTAAAAAGAATAATATTTCTTATATTTACGTAAAATAATGATGTTTAAAGTACAAAAATAGCATTTGCCAACACGGTATATAATTTATTGCTGGGTTTGAGCTTGTTTACGAAAATCCTCGCGGATTTTCTATTCGGTTTTTATTTGCTAGAGTTAGTGCTTATAAACGCAACAAAACTATATACTCAAACGTTGCCATTCATGGCTCACTCAGCTCTAAAAAATATATAAACGAGACTCAAAGTGGTTTAAAAACATATTCCTAAAAACCTTACTCAACCGACTTCTGACAATTCAAAACGCAACTGTTGCGT
>NZ_JBAKAN010000020.1:0-855 GCF_038154905.1 Algibacter sp. TI.3.09
CTTGGAAGCGTATTTTCTAAATAATACACTTTTTTAACTGCCTTTTTTTATTCCTTTTGCGTAAACAATATTTATATTGAAAGTTATCTAACGATAGCCACGCTATTGCTTACAACGTTTATGTATATGAAATGTTGCGTGTTTGTGTGCGAGGATTTTCCGAAGGAAAATCGGATGCAAGCAAACAAAGCAACTCACATTGGTTAAGCACAAAATAGCAATTTTTTATATACTGTGTTGTACGCTGGCTTTTATTTTATTTATCAATATTATAATACTTGGAATTATGGAAAATATTGCACTTAATCCAATTGTAAGTCCGAAATCTATATCATTCCAATGTATATTAAGAATTCCGTTGTCACAAGCTGTACATTGAACAATTTTTAGGTTTGCATTAATTACAGAAATTCCGTAAATTGAGATTCCAAAAATCAATAAACAAAGAATAATATTCTTAAAAATCCGTTTAAATTTAAAATTTAGGTTTGTCAATAAAAAAATCATTAGTGCAAAACCTAGTATGTATTCAAATGTAGGGTTCGTAAAAATAGAAATGTTTTTTCCGCTGAACTGGATTTTGTCAGATGTAGAAAACCTAAAAACATCTTGAATTATACCTCGAAGAAATGACTCAAAATTGAACCCGAGACTCATTCCAAGAATAAATCCAAGTATTCCAATAAATATTCTTTTTATCAATTTGAGTGAGTTTTTCAGCTTGCGTACAACGGTTACGTATAAGAATAGTGCGTAGTTTGAGTGCGAGGATTTTCCGAAGGAAAATCAGATGCAAGCAAACAAACACTAACTTTTAGTTTAGGAATAAACTTACGCATTATTTTTATACAATGT
>NZ_JBAKAN010000021.1:0-764 GCF_038154905.1 Algibacter sp. TI.3.09
CAACGGTTACGTATAAGAATAGTGCGTAGTTTGAGTGCGAGGATTTTCCGAAGGAAAATCAGATGCAAGCAAACAAACACTAACTTTTAGTTTAGGAATAAACTTACGCATTATTTTTATACAATGTTGTGGTTAGTTTTTTAAATCCGATAAAACATCTTCCAATTCAATAATATCTTCTCTTACTGCTGGTTCTTTTACTATAGAAAGTGCTTTATTCACAAGTTTATATGACGTTTCATAATCTTTTTTCTTGTAATATGAATTAGCCAAATTGTAATAAAAATATCCTTTTTTCTCTTGATTATTTTCCAATTCAAGACCTTTTTCTAATACTACTATTGACTTATTAAATTTCAAGAGTTTATTATAAGCGGTTCCAAAGTTCATATAGGTTATGGTGAAAGTACTGTCAATTTTCAGAGACTTTTCAAAATAAAGAGTACAATCCGCTAAGTTTTTTAAATCAGCAGAAACTCCTCCCAAAGCATTAAGAATGATTTTATTATCAGGCTCTAAGTCGTTTGCTTTTTTGTATAATTTTTTAGCCTTTGAAAAATTACCTTTAGAATTTTGTTCGGAAGCAAGGTCAAAAGTTATAGAAGCAATAGAATCTTTTATTCCACCTCTTTTAAATTGATTTTTATAATGGATTGTTGTGTCTTTAGAATGTTTTGAAACAACCTTTTCTGAATCGCTTTTACAATTCAGAAATGTCAAAATTAATATTGTAAGTAGTATGTTTTTCATAATTAACCACAACG
>NZ_JBAKAN010000022.1:0-705 GCF_038154905.1 Algibacter sp. TI.3.09
TAACTACATAATTCTGCTGCACTCGAAAAGCGTTCAAAACCACCTGTTAAAACGATTAACATAATAGATGTTTTTTTTCCGATTCCTGGTATGGTTTTTATTCGAGTAAATAAATCTTTATGAGCCTCTTTTACTAAAACCAGCAATAACTCTTCTAAGTTGGACATCTCTTTATCTAAATGTTTTAAACTACGTTTTAAGGATCTTACAATAGCTTTACTTGGTTCCCCTAAAACAGATTCACCATGAAGTTTATTCTTTATCATTGTTCGCTGTTTTGTATATACAGAAAGGGTTCTGGTAATTTGAAGACACTCCTGTACTTCCTTGGAACTACCTTTCCAAAGCTTTAACTCTACTTGTTCAGCATAAGAACATATAAGTTTTGAATCACTCTTATCGGTCTTAATCTTGGATAGCCTCATCTGGATAAATCGTTTTACCGACAATGGATTTTCTACTGAAACATTTAGACCTTCTTCAAACAAATAATAAGCCAACTGATAATGATAGTAACCTGTAGCTTCCATCACACAATGACTCTCAGAATTTAAAAGTTTTCTAAATGCTTTAAAGCCTGAAACCTTGTTTTTAAACTGATAATAATTACCATCTGAATCTGTGACATCAAAAACTAAATAACTAATGTCAATACCAAAATATTTAATATCTTTATTCATAACAAATTATTTTTTTGAAAGGACA
>NZ_JBAKAN010000023.1:0-681 GCF_038154905.1 Algibacter sp. TI.3.09
TGATATCAGCAATAGCATCTGTTGTGTTTTCAATACCACCAACAGTAATGTAAACGGTAGCTGTATCACAAGCTTGATCTGCATTATCATCACAAATGGTATACGTAAACATATCTGTTCCAACAAACCCAGGGTTAGGCGTATAGGTAAAGTCACCGTTAGGCGCTACTGTTACTGTACCGTTATTTGGGTTTGTATTAGCCGTTACTGTTTGGTTATCATTTTCAACATCATTATCATTAACTAAAACGTTTTGTGATATCACAGCATCCGGAGTTGTTGTGTATGCATCATCATTAGCATTAGTTGTATTCGGAGAATCTGTAGGTTGAATAGTTACTGTAACCGTAGCGGTATCACAAAGTGCAGGATTCGCATCATCACAAATGGTGTAAGTGAATGTATCCTCACCAATGAAACCATCATTAGGTGTATAAGTAATTGTTCCATCAGGATTCAGTGTTACTGTTCCGTTATCCGGCGTTGTAGTTTCTGTTACAGAAATAGCATCACCATCAGGATCAAAATCATTTGCAATCACAGGGATTGAAATCGGAGTTCCTTCTGGCGTTGTAGTTGTATCTGCATTGGCAATAGGCGCTTCGTTATCAGGACCACTTACCGGTAATACTTCGATATAAACTGTAGCTGTATCACAAGCTTGAGGATTACCATCATCAC
>NZ_JBAKAN010000024.1:0-635 GCF_038154905.1 Algibacter sp. TI.3.09
GTTGTAAGCAATAGCGTGGCTATCGTTAGATAACTTTCAATATAAATATTGTTTACGCAAAAGGAATAAAAAAAGGCAGTTAAAAAAGTGTATTATTTAGAAAATACGCTTCCAAGTTTTCGGCGATAAAAGCCGTGAAAATGTATTTTCAAACGAGCGGTGTCGTATAAAACTTGATTGCTAAGGTATAAGATTTAAATTAGAATGTCAAGTTCTCTATTAAATAAATCTTATATCGGATATGTTTTAACTGCCTTTTTTTGAGATCATTATAAAGTGGTTGCGCCTAAAAGAGACGACTTATACCACAATGTATAAATCATATCGTTTATAAAAATAATTATATTCCTAAAAAGGACTCTTGCCACGCTACTGATATTTATATCATTTCATTTTTCTGTAATTTAATGAAATGAGTCTTTTATACCGCTAAAGATCTCCTGGATAATAAGGCGGAATAAAATATAAAGCTCACAACATGGTATATAAACAATAAGGGCTTAGGTGTTTTCAAAATGGATACTGGGTAACGCACCAACGCTACTTTAGTAAACCAAATATTCTTTCTTAAATTTAAATATTTATTTCCTAAATTAGCTTCAATATAAATCTGTAGGATATTTATATTGATAATC
>NZ_JBAKAN010000025.1:0-469 GCF_038154905.1 Algibacter sp. TI.3.09
GCTGTTGGATCCGTGGTGAAACCTACTTCTGGTGTAAAAGTTAATACGCCTGAGGTATCTACACTCCATGTCCCTTCGTTTGGAACGACTAAAGTCGTCTCTTGAGTGCCTGGAGTTGATGGATCTAGATCTATTGTACTTGCTACAATCATATCGCCATTAGTATCGTCTGATACAATATTGAATACCGCTGGACTACCTACTGTATTGCCATTGCTTACATTGTCTTCTGCTACTGGTAAATAATCGATTGTAACCGTCGCATCATTAGATTGATTGCCATCATTATCTTCTACATTATAACTGATAACCGTTGGGTCTTCTGTAAATGTTGTTAATGGTGTGAAAGTGATTACTCCTGTGGTTTCATCTACACTCCATGTTCCTTCGTTTGGTACTGCGAAACTTGTAATGTCGCCATTAGCATCCGTTACGATACTTGTTGCGCCTACTGGTGCTACTAAACTTA
>NZ_JBAKAN010000026.1:0-400 GCF_038154905.1 Algibacter sp. TI.3.09
AATTAATACAGATTTCCCGGTTTACTCTGAAAAAGGTGAATCTGTATTAATTTCTGAGTTTTGTTCTAGTATTTTTTCGTTTGTAACATTTTCAACGATTGTTTTTTGCTTTTCCTTACAAGAAATTAGAAATAGATTAATAACAAATAGAACTAATAGCGGTTTGTATATATTTTTTAATTTCATGTTTTTTTTTTATGGTAATTATCTTTTTATCAAATGATATACAGCTTATGTCTAAGACTATTTACACCTCAATTAGCAATTGTTTTTAGACCTTATTAGATACCATGTTTTTCAATTGCCTTCCATAAAAAACTAAACCAATTAATGCTATCCTTAAATTAAAAAGAAGGGAAACCTACTTCACCTTCAACTCATGAAATTTATTTCGAATAAC
>NZ_JBAKAN010000027.1:0-373 GCF_038154905.1 Algibacter sp. TI.3.09
ATACTTCGATATAAACTGTAGCTGTATCACAAGCTTGAGGATTACCATCATCACAGATTGTATACTCAAAAGTATCTTCACCAGTAAAATCAGGATTAGGCGTGTAAGTATATGTTCCATCAGAATTGACAACCACAGAACCGTTAGTAGGTTGCGTGTTAGCCGTTACTGATTGGTTATCACCTTCGAAATCTTCATCGTTTGTTAATACATTACCAGTTACGGGTTGTCCAACGAATGTGTTGTTGATATCTGCAATAGCATCTGTTGTGTTTTCAATACCACCAACAGTAATGTAAACGGTAGCTGTATCACAAGCTTGATCTGCATTATCATCACAAATGGTATACGTAAACATATCTGTTCCAACAAA
>NZ_JBAKAN010000028.1:0-373 GCF_038154905.1 Algibacter sp. TI.3.09
CTTTTTTTGATTTAGAAGGCATGCGCAACATAAGGCTTATTAGCAGTTCTTCCTTCCTTATTCTATTTGTTTTGTTGAAAGGTTATAAAAACATATTCCTATTGGTTGCGCTTATTAGTTTAGTTTTTGCCGATTTTTTTATACATTTTTTTGAAACCTTGTTTTACGCCCGTTTAACTCTTGTTTTTAGAGGGCTTGCAGCTATATGTGTTTGTCTAGATGTTTTACCTAAAATAATTCGTTTAAAATATAATGTTTCTACTACTTTGGTGTTCTTTGTTGTAGCCTTATTGCATGTGTTTTTACTTTTTAAGTTATTAAACTTACCTCAAGTCACGTCAAAAGATTCATCATTAACTGTGGTTGCGCTTTT
>NZ_JBAKAN010000029.1:0-370 GCF_038154905.1 Algibacter sp. TI.3.09
CGCACGCAACAGTTGCGTTTTGAATTGTCAGAAGTCGGTTGAGTAAGGTTTTTAGGAATATGTTTTTAAACCACTTTGAGTCTCGTTTATATATTTTTTAGAGCTGAGTGAGCCATGAATGGCAACGTTTATGTATAAGAATAGTTGCGGGTTTGTATGCGAGGATTTTCCGAAGGAAAATCAGACGTTACAAACACGCAACGACCTTTGGTTAAGCACTAAACCGCAATTATTTTTATACGGCTTAAGTTAGCATTTAAATAAAAAAGACTAATTTAAACATATAAAATAGAAAGCACAAAAGAGAGGAATAAGGTTAATTTATACGGAGAGACTTCAGATCTCGTCAACATTGTAAATCCCCTCTCTT
>NZ_JBAKAN010000030.1:0-358 GCF_038154905.1 Algibacter sp. TI.3.09
ACGGTATCTGCAATAGAAATGGAAAGTCTAACAATAGAATCTTGCAATCCATTTAAATCGTGCAGCACATTAGCGTCTAACGCTATCAGTGCTCCCTTTTTCAATATCTTTTGTTCTCCGTTTACACCAAACTCTATCTCACCTTCAAAAAATTTCAACTATTATTGGGTATGGTGCTTTGTGCTCCTTCATCAATTGTCCTTCTTTTAAGGCAATCCTTAGTTCTTTTGTGGTGTCTGTTTTTAATAATAACGTTATACTTGGTTTGTCTTCGGTATAAATAAGTGCTTCTGTAAGTGATGCTGTTTTCATAATTATTTCATTTAAATTGTCAGTAATGCGCTGTTGTATTTTTTCA
>NZ_JBAKAN010000031.1:0-344 GCF_038154905.1 Algibacter sp. TI.3.09
GACTTAAACGATGATAGCTTATTAGCCGGAAATGAAACAGAAGTTAACGATACAGGCGGAGACATTGATGAATTTACAGGCGGCGATATCGACGAGTAAAAGATTAGTAACAAATAATACAATTCACTTTAAAAACATATATAACATGAAAGCATTAAAAATCACATTCTTATTAGCACTATTAGTTACCATATTCACATCATGCACAGAGCAAGATTTAAACGATGATAGCTTATTAGCCGGAAATGAAACAGAAGTTAACGATACAGGCGGAGACATTGATGAATTTACAGGCGGCGATATCGACGAGTAAAAGATTAGTAACAAATAATACAATTCACTTT
>NZ_JBAKAN010000032.1:0-331 GCF_038154905.1 Algibacter sp. TI.3.09
CAATGCAGTAATTGCAATCGACCCTACAGATTCAGATGGTGATGGCGATCCATTAACCTTAGTGGTACCAAACGAAGGAACATGGGTTTACGATCCAGCAACGGATGATTTAACATTCACACCAGAAGCAGGATTTACCAATGATCCAACCCCAATTGAGTATACTTTAACAGAAACCCAAACAGGTTTAAGTGATACAGCAACGGCAACAGTAGATTACGTTATCGAATCACCAACAGCAGAGAATGATGAGAGCTTAGCTAATGCGGCAGGCGCAGTAACCATCGACCCGTTAGTAGCAAATGGTGGTTTAGCAGATTCAGATCCTGAT
>NZ_JBAKAN010000033.1:0-317 GCF_038154905.1 Algibacter sp. TI.3.09
CCATAATCATCAAATATGGTTGATGATTATGGTAATCTTTGGATTGGTTCCTTTAAAGGAATTAATAAATATTTAGGCAGAACGTCTCTATTTGAATACAACAACCTCTCTCAAAGCAACAGCATTACTACAAGTTTAAAGAGTTTGGACTTAACCAACATTTTAGTAGGTACACGCGAAGGCCTTTTTCATTTTAATCAGAAAACAAAAGCCCATGTTAAAATTTAAAACGATATAAAGTTTATACAAACCATTACGAGAAATTATGAAAACACCGAGTTTTTAATTGCCGATAATAAAGCTATTTATAAAACTCG
>NZ_JBAKAN010000034.1:0-317 GCF_038154905.1 Algibacter sp. TI.3.09
CCAACTTTTAATCCTGTTTTTTTCAATTCAGGATTTAAAGCTTCTAGATCTTCTTGAGTTAAACCTAATTTTAATTTTAGACGATAAAATCCTTCTTTCGGTAATTCTTTATAGTATCCGTAAGTTTCATCAACCTTTTTAATATCTTCTTTATCTAAATTAGGAACATTTATTTCTTGTCCTTCTTGTAGTACAGCACCCATTTTAGGATTAAGCGCTACTAACTCTTCTAAAGTAATTCCGAATTTATAAGCAATACGCCACTTACCTTCTTTGGCTTGTACCAAATATGGTTTTGTATTCTTTACTTCATCAAC
>NZ_JBAKAN010000035.1:0-314 GCF_038154905.1 Algibacter sp. TI.3.09
TAATGGCCCGCGATGGTGTAATTTGTCGGTACTTATAGCAAGCTCTGCACCTACACCTATTTGTCCGCCATCGGTAAAACGTGTTGAGGCATTTTGATATACTACAGCACAATCTACTAGTTCCATAAATTTCTTAGCAATATCGCTATTAGTAGTCATCACTGTTGCAGAATGACCTCCAGAATATTCGTTTATCTTTTCTATAGCATCAAAAACAGAATTTTCTGTGCCAAAACAACATTTCATTTCAAGAAATTCTTGATACCAAATAGAATCATCGTTTATAAGTTTTTCATGACTTAGAATCGATTTTG
>NZ_JBAKAN010000036.1:0-307 GCF_038154905.1 Algibacter sp. TI.3.09
CTTATGCATATCAATGTTTATCTGGTTTGTCTGGAAGACAACATTTAGGTATGAATTTTATAGCGCCCGTAAATTGTCTATTGCCAAATATTTTAGATGAAGTTTCACGTATACATCGTATTGCTGGTGTTAATTCAAATGAATCTGCTTTAACAATTTTAGCATCGACTTCAACTCCTGATGGAAATATAAGCGTAACCGATGGAAATGGGCCAATTGTTGGACCTTTGGTTTCTACACCTGTTGCTGGAACAGCAGATTGGAAAACTTTTTTTATAAATGGATTAACAGGTGAAGTTGATGTAAC
>NZ_JBAKAN010000037.1:0-305 GCF_038154905.1 Algibacter sp. TI.3.09
GTTTAGATTTTATTACTTCGTTTTCATTCTTATAAAACCAATGCGCTCTAAAATTATAACTCCATAGCGTTGGTGTTGGCAATTTAGAATTTAAGCAGTAGTTGTAAAAGTATAATTTATTTTTTAAAATCGACGAAATTTCAGGAAACACCATTTTCTTAGAACCTGTAATTAAGTAATATTCTTTTAAACTTAAATAGTTCTTATAGGTTACAACATCTTTTCTATATAGATATTTTCTAAAATAATCTGTAGGTAGCATTTTTTTATCCATGCCATACAAAACACTTTCCTTTAATACTTGT
>NZ_JBAKAN010000038.1:0-304 GCF_038154905.1 Algibacter sp. TI.3.09
GTTCAAAATCTTTTTCAAGTAGTACATTTGAAATTTCAGTTGCTAATAATTCAATTTTTAAATCTCCAGCATTTCTAAAAGCATTCTCTAATGTACTTTGAAATCTTACAAATGTTTTAGAATCATATTTAGTTGAGTCAGATATTACTGTTAGTAAGCAAACGTTTGAAGTAGAATTCTGTTTTTTTTCAATTCCGTTTAGCATTTCCCCGAATGAATAAAAAGGCTTTTCTTTAGGTTGAATTCCATTGGATATTTCACTTATTGTTTTTAAATAACTTTTACCTGAATTATCTGAGATAAT
>NZ_JBAKAN010000039.1:0-302 GCF_038154905.1 Algibacter sp. TI.3.09
GTGGGTAATCTGCGGGACTAATTAAAGTAATTTCTGTGTTATTAATTGTTGCAGTTAAAGGAAATAAAATAGAAGAACAAGATACACCATCTAAACACTCAGCAACACTACCATCGTACATAGACGAGCGTTCTAAGTTATTTGCTGTAGGTGATGTTGCAGAATTTGTATTTGGGTTTTGTCCGTTTTCGTTATCAATTTCATCTTGAAAAGATGTGAAACTCATAATTGATGTTAGTAGGATTGCTGTTAATAATTTTAAATTTTTCATGTTTTTAACTTTTAGGGTTTTTATAATTTTC
>NZ_JBAKAN010000040.1:0-301 GCF_038154905.1 Algibacter sp. TI.3.09
ACTTAAATTCATTCATTAATAGCGATTCTAAAATGTGTTTTATAACCTCCATTACCGTAAGCCCAAGTGTAGATTTAGTAGAAGGATACTTTAAAGATTTAGACAAAAACTTAGCACAAACACAGCACAAACTACTGGCAGCAGGTTATAAATTGCAGGAACTTGATGAATCAGCATTTAAATCGGACATTAAATTCTTCCCGAATATACTTCCTCTTTTAAAAGAAGTTTAATTAATTTAATTTTTGTTTAACAAATATACAAAATAAGTTAAACAAAAATTAAATTAATTAAACTTCTT
>NZ_JBAKAN010000041.1:0-301 GCF_038154905.1 Algibacter sp. TI.3.09
GTGGACAAGCTAGTGATATTGAAATTACGGCTAAAGAAATTGTAATTACTAAAGAATTAAGTGCTCAACTTTTAGCAGACAATTGTGGGCAAACATTTGAAAAGGTAATGACAGATTTTAATCGTGACCATTGGATGGGAGCAGATGAGTCTGTGGCTTACGGTATTGTAGATCAGGTTGCTAAATAAAAAAAAACAATTTTTTAGAACAATTAAACAGACTGGCTTGTTGAGTTAAACTTCACAATTAGGTCTGTTTTTTTTGTTTAACAAGTAAAGTGTAATTAACTGTTGTGATATGA
>NZ_JBAKAN010000042.1:0-301 GCF_038154905.1 Algibacter sp. TI.3.09
ATGAAAGATTGGCGGGTTTTCTCCTCTACTAATCTATTAGATTGGAAAATGCAACAAGCTATTTCTCCTAAACATAATTACATGGCCCATAATAGTACCGATTGCTGGGCCAGCGATGCGGCAACTAGAAATGGTAAATATTATTTCTATTTTTCCGATAGAAAGGGGGTTATTGGTGTTATGAGTGCCAATAAACCAACCGGTCCGTTTACAGATGCTTTAGGGAAACCTCTGGTTTCTCCAATGCACGATCCCACAATTTTTATTGACGATAATGAGAACAAAACACCATATATTATTT
>NZ_JBAKAN010000043.1:0-300 GCF_038154905.1 Algibacter sp. TI.3.09
GGAAGATATTTGGCTGTAAATATCGGTTCTAGCATACCTGCAACTGAAATACTTTATGAAAAATATATTGATAATTTAATTCCAAATCAACCTATTAATGTTGAGTTTTACGCTATAAATTTATTGAGATCAGGGACATCAGGAGCTAATCCTGATCTAGCAGTTGCTTTAATTGATGCATCTGGTAATGAAATTTCTTCTTACAGTACGGGAGAGATACCAAAAAGTAATCAATGGGAAGAGTATCCAAAAACACCTATAACATTAGATCCAGCAGCAAACACTAGTTTACGATTTATA
>NZ_JBAKAN010000044.1:0-300 GCF_038154905.1 Algibacter sp. TI.3.09
AAAACTCAATCGGAAAGGAAAATAGTAGTAGATAAAGAATTAGATAAACGAAAGAATGGTGTTTATATGTATTTAATAAAAGATGAAAAGAAAAAACAGAAATCAAAACCTGACATCGGAACTGAATTAAAAATAAAAAAACGACACCACAACAAAGTACTGTGCTAAAAAACAAGTAAAATCTTATTAATTTTTCACTAGCGTACTTTTATATTCCTTGTCAAAAATTAAACCCGATTTTGCAATAGCAAAAGCTTGTTTTAGTAGCTAATTACATACCGCTATTAATGCTAATTTTTT
>NZ_JBAKAN010000045.1:0-299 GCF_038154905.1 Algibacter sp. TI.3.09
GGGGCTGTTACGCCGTAGTCGTTTCCAATTTTATTTTCCCAACGGCCTTCACCATAACCATGAATAAAGCTAGTGTAAGTATAGGTTAGGTCTTTCCATTTGTATGGATCGTCTTCTAAGCCTACAGCAATTACTTTTACGTCACCTTTTTCTAAAGTATTCACGAAACTGTGTAATTGAGGAATTTCATCTAAACAATGTGAGCATGTGCTACTCCAGAGAACTACAATGTATTTTTGTGCTACGTTTAGTGCGCTTAATTGTGTTTTAACTAAGGCTTTATCTTTCTTTATTTCTAA
>NZ_JBAKAN010000046.1:0-299 GCF_038154905.1 Algibacter sp. TI.3.09
CCGGGTTATTTAAGTGTGGTTGCCGACCCTTCATTTCCTAGAACAGATATTCGCCGTATTACGGAAGCGCCGTCTGGTCAATTTATTGCGCCTATGTATAGTTCTACTCAAGCATGGAATGCCACTGAAAGTTTAATGATTGTTTATGGTGGTGGTACGCATAAACTTCTAAATGGTAAAACATATGCCTTTGTTCGAGATTTATCGGATATTAATCCTGACGATGTAGAAACCGTGTTTTGGCATTTTACAGACGCTAATGTGTTTTTTTATATCGATAAAACCACCACTGAATTTAT
>NZ_JBAKAN010000047.1:0-298 GCF_038154905.1 Algibacter sp. TI.3.09
GATTTTTAATTAAATAAAACAACTAGCACACCATCTTCAACAAAAGCATATTGATATGGCGCTGTACCATTGGTTGGTGTTACACTTACTTGTGCTCCAACATTACAATTTGCATTAATATTAGTTGCTTCTACAAGTGTTAATAACGCAGGCTCACTAACATTAATAGTTGCCGTACTTGTGCAGGTTGTAGCCTCATCGGTAACTATTATAATTTGGTTACCAACAGACAATCCTGTTAAATTTATAGTTGCACTTGTTTGTCGTGTTACTGCTGTACCTCCATTTATAGTATAAC
>NZ_JBAKAN010000048.1:0-297 GCF_038154905.1 Algibacter sp. TI.3.09
GTTGTGGTAGGTAAACTCCGGAGTTAACTTTTCCTTGAGAAGGTTGATAACAAATTTTTCAGCTTCAGCTATAAGCATATGTAAACCGTGTAAAAAGATTATTTAGTAAAAGTACGAAACTTTAAAAGATCAAAATATAATTACTATAGTAACGCTATTATTTGTCGTAAATTTATTGAATGCTTTCATATTAAAGTGATCTGCGGAAATAGGAAGGTTTTTGCTTAATTTTCGACTAAATTTTTATATCGAGCGTATATAAATTAAACAAAAGAAAGGAATAGAATATGCTAACTT
>NZ_JBAKAN010000049.1:0-296 GCF_038154905.1 Algibacter sp. TI.3.09
TTCTGGTGTGAATGTTAAATCATCCGTTGCTGGATCGTAAACCCATGTTCCTTCGTTTGGTACCACTAAGGTTAATGGATCGCCATCACCATCTGAATCTGTAGGGTCGATTGCAATTACTGCATTGCCAGTACCTGGTGTGGTATCGATTACACTGCCATCACTTAAAGTATCATTCCCTGAGATGTTTGGTATAATAGCATCGGTTCCTGTCACTTGGTTAGCAACACTATTGTCTTCAGCTACTGGTGGTACTTCATCATAAGTTACCGTGATATTCGCTGCATTTGATGTAT
>NZ_JBAKAN010000050.1:0-296 GCF_038154905.1 Algibacter sp. TI.3.09
ACCGATAAATACATCGGCATTTTCCGTAGCCTCTAGTAAAGTATCAATTTTTCTGTGTGTTGCAAATTCTGCCTTTTCATCAGAAAGCACTTCTCTATCATCACGAATAACACCTTTACTATCTAGCATTACCATGTTTTCGCGCTTTGCACCACAAGCTTGGTACAAACGTGAACATGAAATAGCTGCTGCTCCGGCACCACTAATTACTATTTTAACTTCTTCTAGCTTTTTACCTGCAATTTCAACTGCAATTATTTCGGCAGCAGCTTTGTTAAATGCAGTTGAAATTGCAG
>NZ_JBAKAN010000051.1:0-295 GCF_038154905.1 Algibacter sp. TI.3.09
AGCACCAGCATACCAGTTAAATCCGCCGTCGATATTCCATACCCATTGGTATAAACCTGCTAATTTAAAAGCGCTGTAATCGTTTCCGATTCTCCAACCTAAATCAGCTTCACTTCTATTGTTATCACCTAGAGCACGTTGGTAAGTAATTTCAGCTCCTAAACCATCACTATCTCCAAGACGTAACCCTAAAGCATTATCTGCAATTTTTTGTGCGCTAGAGGCAAATGTAAAACCTAATAATGTATTTGATAATTAAAATAATTTTTTCATAGTTTAAATAGTATTAGTTATT
>NZ_JBAKAN010000052.1:0-294 GCF_038154905.1 Algibacter sp. TI.3.09
GGACTACCAGGGTATCTAATCCTGTTCGCTCCCCACGCTTTCGTCCATCAGTGTCAATACATTATTAGTGATCTGCCTTCGCAATAGGTATTCTATGTAATATCTATGCATTTCACCGCTACACTACATATTCTAACCACTTCATAATGATTCAAGATAACCAGTATCAAAGGCAATTTTACAGTTGAGCTGCAATCTTTCACCTCTGACTTAATTATCCACCTACGGACCCTTTAAACCCAATGATTCCGGATAACGCTTGGATGCTCCGTATTACCGCGGCTGCTGGCACGG
>NZ_JBAKAN010000053.1:0-293 GCF_038154905.1 Algibacter sp. TI.3.09
TTTCGCAGCCATTATTCAATCCTTTGGTTATCCATTTCACGATCCTGTTCTTACAGATAGAGCATTTATAAGTTCACCTAAAGTTACAAGAAGAAGCTTTTTAATCGCTAGTGTTTTGGGTGCGCTTTGCATTATTTTATTTAGCATCATTGGCGTTTATGCCCAAACTCAAAAATATACAAGGGCAAGCCGCTGTAGAAGTCGGTAAAATATTTGGAGTATTCATTTTACTTATTATAAATTTTATTATGATTACCTCGGCTGCTTCTACTTTAGACTCTACGTTTTCATCC
>NZ_JBAKAN010000054.1:0-293 GCF_038154905.1 Algibacter sp. TI.3.09
AGAAAAAATCTGATGATTTTTACAACATAGAAACATCAGATTTTTTCATCACATAGCAAGATTGCATTAATGAGCAAATAGCAATTAGAGCAACTACTGTTATCGTTTTTTTCATCTTTTGGAAAATTAAATAGTTGTTTTTGTTTAGAAATATGATTTTTCAGTAGGAAGGGAATAGGGTAGAGGACGTATTGTTGTTTCTGTTTCTAAGAAGTAAATGTAAATTTATTAAAGATGAAAATTTAGACAAATGAGAATTCACCGTAAAGCATTTAGAAATAGATATGTTTTTA
>NZ_JBAKAN010000055.1:0-292 GCF_038154905.1 Algibacter sp. TI.3.09
AGAGGCTTTAAAACAACGCACAAATGAGTTAACACAGACTCTAGGAGATTTAAAGCCTCTTCTCTAACATAGATTTGAGATAGCATTTCGTTGTATTCATCAACTAGATCTCCAATTTCATCGTTACCTTGTTTATGCACTCGTAGTTTATAATTTCCTTCTCGCGAACTTTCTTTAGTAGCTTTCGTTACATTCAATATAGGTTCTGAAAGAACTTTTTGCAACCATGTAGCACGTATATAGTTAACTAAAAGTAAGCAAACCAATAAATTAGCCATTTTAACTAAGTAGT
>NZ_JBAKAN010000056.1:0-291 GCF_038154905.1 Algibacter sp. TI.3.09
AAGGAACATCGAATGGAGCCGCCACAGATTTCGATGTTCCTTTTATAATGACGTTCACTCCCGGAATAGGCACATTTTGACCATCGGTTACTACGCCTGACACTTTTGATTGCGACCAAGAGGCACTCGCATAACCTATCAATAAGGTTACTAATAAGAGTTTTAGTTTTTCCATATTATTATTTAGTATTAGTTATGCCGCTAATTTATAGTTAAACATTTGTTAATAGATGGACTTATTGATCCAAATTATGGATACAATCATCAAATAAAAAAGAAGTTAAAACTTAA
>NZ_JBAKAN010000057.1:0-291 GCF_038154905.1 Algibacter sp. TI.3.09
GTGTAATTAATTTCAAATTTGGTTAATTCATCTAGCGCATCACAACCAACAATTAATGTTAATAGAAATGCACTTGCAATTAATTTAATAGTTTTCATAAGTTATTTTTTGTGGTTTGTTTTTAATTTAAGTTTTCAAATATAAGACAAAACGATAAATAAATCGGTTTAAATGCAAAAACAGTGATTTTTTAAATAAAAAAAACTCAAGTTTAAAAAACTTGAGTTTCAGCTATTAAGTGTTAATTAATGAGTTTAGGCTTAAATAGACTCATTAATTAACACTTAATAG
>NZ_JBAKAN010000058.1:0-291 GCF_038154905.1 Algibacter sp. TI.3.09
CGGCACACACGAATTGATCCGTAGATATCCGACTGGGGCAACCCGGCATATTGAAGATATGTCATGCAGTAATGCAAGCAAACCCGGAGAACTGAAACATCTAAGTACCCGGAGGAGAAGAAAACAAAAGTGATTCCGTTAGTAGTGGCGAGCGAACGCGGATTTGCCCAAACCAGTTTTGTTACGGCAATACTGGGGTTGTTGGACCACGATATTTGAAGCGCGATGAATTAGAATTGTTTGGAAAGACAAGCCAAAGACGGTGATAGCCCGGTATAAGTAAAGGACGTG
>NZ_JBAKAN010000059.1:0-291 GCF_038154905.1 Algibacter sp. TI.3.09
AGCAGGAGTACTTACATACCCCCAAATATAACCATCTGCAGGATTGTAGGCTGCTGCATTAATATTTCCTGGAGTAACATCTTCTGCTGCGAGAAATGAATTTCCCGAAGCTAAATCAATAGCATAAACATCGTTATACTGAAAAAGATAAGCGCAATAATCACAATTAAAAGGTGTGTTTTGTGAAGTACTTATTAAACTAAATAACAGCGTAGTAAGTACTACTATTTTGTTTTTTAAGGCAGGTAATGTTGTTGTCATGATTTGGGTTTTTATGATACTGTAAATTTA
>NZ_JBAKAN010000060.1:0-290 GCF_038154905.1 Algibacter sp. TI.3.09
CCTTAACGGAACCACTTTAGACGAAAGTTTATTGGGAGCAACAAGCACAGATTGGCAAGATGAAATTTTTAGAAACTCCGTATCATCTAAACACAACATCTCTATGCAAGGCTCTTTATTTCAAGCCATTCCAACACGTTTCTCTTTTGGATTAACCAACCAAGAAGGCGCTTTAATGACTTCTGAATTTGAACGTAGAAACTTAGGCTTAGCTTTAAACCCTTCACTGTTTAAATATCATTTAAAAATTAATTTAAATGCAAACATGAGTTTTGAAGATAACCGTTTTG
>NZ_JBAKAN010000061.1:0-289 GCF_038154905.1 Algibacter sp. TI.3.09
GTTTTTAAATCGGCTTTAGAATAAATTTCGTTTCCGTTAAGGGTTTTAACATCGTAGTCAAAATTTATTAAGGTCTCCAAAGCCTGGTTTTTTTAGGCTGTCGCTTTCTGTTTTTGTTTGGTACTTATACCAAAAACCAGTGTCTGAGGCTAAATAGGTGTCATCATCGGCTTCCATTATTTTTTCAATAACGGCTTTTTCTTTCGCAAAACGTTTTTTGTTTAGTGCGATAGAAGCGTCCATATACGATCCCGATTTTGTAGAAATAGGTTGTCTCGCTTCTGGGCTT
>NZ_JBAKAN010000062.1:0-289 GCF_038154905.1 Algibacter sp. TI.3.09
AAGAGGCATGAAAGATGGTGTTAAAATATTAATTAGTACGTTTCCGTTGACTATTGCAGCCGGTTTTTTAGAAGGTTTTGTAACTCGATATTCTAACATTATGCCAAATTGGTTATCGGTTGGCATCATTTTAATAACGCTAGGTATTATTTCATTTTACTATTTAGGTTACCCATTTATCGTAAATAAAAAACTTAAAAAATCATATGGAATTATATAAATCAAGAGGTTTTAGTGAGTTTTTTCAAGATACATTCGCGTTTATTAAACAAAACGGAAAACACTTTTT
>NZ_JBAKAN010000063.1:0-289 GCF_038154905.1 Algibacter sp. TI.3.09
TCCAGATATGAAATATTGGGGCGAAGATCGCTGTGTTATGAAGGCCACAAACTTTGAAGATAGCGCATGGCAATGCACAAAAATTGGTGCTGGTCCAATCCCTATTTTAACCGATGAAGGTTGGCTTATGCTTTACCACGGTGTTATAAATACCTGTAACGGCTTTTAGATATGCTATGGGTTCTGCGCTTTTAGAAGAAGACGCTCCAGACCAAGTTAAATACAGAACACAACCTTATTTATTAGGTCCTGCCGAAATTTACGAGCAAGTGGGCGATGTACCAAATGT
>NZ_JBAKAN010000064.1:0-289 GCF_038154905.1 Algibacter sp. TI.3.09
GGGCTGCCTTCTAATAAATATATTTTAAGTTTAGAGAAATCTTTGTCAGGGTAATCTTTAGGTAAAATGTGTTGTTTCATTTCTGCTAGAGCACCCGCTAATTCTACACCGGTTGGGCCACCACCAACAATAACAAAATTTAATAAAGTTTGCAGTTTTTCGGGTTCGCTGGTGTTTAGAGCGTTCTCAAAAGTTTGCAGAATTCTATTTCTAAGATGTATAGCCTCAGGAATAGTTTTCATTGGGTAAGCGAAATTCTTTAGGTTTTCGTTCCCAAAATAATTGGTTG
>NZ_JBAKAN010000065.1:0-289 GCF_038154905.1 Algibacter sp. TI.3.09
TTAACATTGGCTTTTTTTGAAGGATCTCCTAATTTTTTTGCACCTTCTTGATCTACGTCAATAACGTTTTTTCCTCCAGAACCCGCTGCAAATTTTACTTTGTCTATACCTTTTAAGGTATGAGAGATATCTTTTTCTAAATCTCCTAAAACGGTTGCTATACCAACTTTTTTAAATTGTTCTTCTTGTTCCGTTTTACGAACCATAGCGACAGGTTTAAAATATTGAGATGCATTTAATAAGGTTACTATTTTTTTTCCGGTGGTACCGTTGGCACCAGCTACTAATA
>NZ_JBAKAN010000066.1:0-288 GCF_038154905.1 Algibacter sp. TI.3.09
CTAATAATTGGTACTGAAATCCTTTTACAATTTTAGAAATTGCTTTGTAGTTAGAATAATCAACAGCTCCAGTAGGATCTTCGTAATTTTCACTGTAAGTAAGGTTTTTGAAAATTGTAGCGTATGAAGTTTCAAAAATGTTTGAAAAATCTTCAGCACTAAAGTTGTATCTACTGTATATAGCATTGGCAGACCAGGTAGATGGTGTTGCCCAGTTAACTACTAATTCGTTACCTAAGTAAGTCATAGTACGACCGTTTAATTCTCCAAAGTCTTCAAGAGCAACTG
>NZ_JBAKAN010000067.1:0-288 GCF_038154905.1 Algibacter sp. TI.3.09
CCAATTAGCTTATCAACTAAATATACACCAAAACAAAAACAATGTTCTATTGTATTTTTAACCTCAGCAACCGTTCTGCCTTTTGCCCAAAAGGCATTGGTGATAAACTGATGAATAACATCTATTTGAAGTTTACTTTTACCTGTTGAAATTTCAAACATGATGAAATAATTTATTTAATCAACTTTGTACCTTTTTCTTCAATTTTTAAAGCTGAATAATCCATCTTCCACCCAATAGTTTCAACTATAGTTTCCATAAGTAAAATGGTTTCTAAAGCTTCTTTTT
>NZ_JBAKAN010000069.1:0-286 GCF_038154905.1 Algibacter sp. TI.3.09
TGCAACTCTAGCTTCAGAGATTGCGCATTCGAATGGTAAATCTGATAATTGAATAGCAGCAGAAGCAGCTAATCCAGCCATAGCTTCTGGCATAACATCATCATCATGAGACATTACCTGAATCATTACTTGTGTTTCTGCGTGATAATCTTTTGGGAATAATGGACGTAATACACGATCCTCTAAACGCATAGTTAAAACTTCGCCATCACTAGGTCTTGCTTCTCTCTTGAAGAAACCACCAGGATAACGCCCAGCTGCAGCAAATTTGTCGCGATAATCTACC
>NZ_JBAKAN010000070.1:0-286 GCF_038154905.1 Algibacter sp. TI.3.09
TGATGAGAAACGTCGTTTTATGGAATCTCTTGATGGTGAAAGTTACCAGCGTAAATTTTGGGTTGGAGTTAAAGATATATAAAATATTGCTTTACATTATAACTTAAGCCTGAATTCTCCACTGATCATTTAAATCTACTTCTATTTTATAGTTTCCTTTTGTACTTGCTATTTATAGCGATGCCCTCTAATCTGCACATTTTATAAAAAATAATTTAATATTTCATTATGGGGATATTAATTTTTTTTATAAAGGCGTAAAATACTCTGCATACCTGAATTTCTT
>NZ_JBAKAN010000071.1:0-285 GCF_038154905.1 Algibacter sp. TI.3.09
GATTTTGCAGATGTAAAAGGGCAGGAAGGCATTAAGCGCTGTATGGAAATTGCTGCTGCTGGCGGACATAATATTATTTAAATTGGTCCTCCTGGAGCAGGAAAAACGATGCTTGCTAAACGATTACCAAGTATATTACCTCCAATGACCTTGCATGAAGCCTTGGAAACGACTAAAATACATTCTGTAGTTGGTAGAGTAAAAAGATACGGGGTTAATGGCACAAAGACCTTTTAGAAATCCACATCACACAATTTCAAACGTGGCTTTAGTCGGCGGCGGAAG
>NZ_JBAKAN010000072.1:0-285 GCF_038154905.1 Algibacter sp. TI.3.09
TATTAGTTACGGCATTCATTTCAGCAATTAAACTCTCACGTTTAAACTTACTAAGCGCATCAAACTTTATAAATTTCAAGACTGATATATTACCGATAGCATGTTTTACTTCAGGTGAAATTTGACTTAAAACTGCTTTCATAAAATTAGGAACTTGAAAAGATGTGGTTCCCATATCTGCTTTATGATTGTTATAAAACCCTTGAAAACTACTACCACACGATACCAGTAAAAAGCACAAACTTAAACCTATGTATATCTTCTTCATTTTTAAATTATTTCATT
>NZ_JBAKAN010000073.1:0-285 GCF_038154905.1 Algibacter sp. TI.3.09
AAAACAATAAAGCCATGACTTACACCATTGCTATGGTAGAAGAAGGCTTGCTAGTTTTAACGCGTTTTAAAACACCAAATGCATGGAACGAATTTTACAAACGTGAAGCTTTGGGTGTAAAAACATGGGATGTGTTTGATGATGTTATCGGTGCTTATTCAGGTAGTATCGATCAGGTTTTTGCCATAGGTGGTGATGGTAGTGCTGCCGGTGGAAAAAACAAAAAAGCCAACCGTTTTAAACCTGTTGTGACTCATTTAGGCCCTTTTAAACTAGACCAATTGC
>NZ_JBAKAN010000074.1:0-285 GCF_038154905.1 Algibacter sp. TI.3.09
GTGTTACTTTGTTTTCAAGATTTCCTTCAGCTAAAGCTACAAAGTGCCCAACTGTTCCTGGCGTTTTTTTGTACTCTAAAGCAACTAGAATCTCTCCTTTTGTTGTGTTAAATTTTGCGTATAATACGTCTTGCATGATTGTTATTTTTAAGAAAGTGCAAATATACGGAAGTAAGGTTGTAGATAATAAGCTTGTGGTTTATTTTTTCGCTTTCGCGGAAAGAGAACATCGCCAACACTTTATATCGTTAAAACTATGTTCCTTTTTATGTTTTTAGAGAATGA
>NZ_JBAKAN010000075.1:0-285 GCF_038154905.1 Algibacter sp. TI.3.09
CGCAATTCAAAAAGACCACAACACTAGTGGTCTTTTTTTATTTCAAAAAATTAATGTTTTAAGTATTATTCCTTAAATTCGCAACCTTACTAGAATTGATGATACATGAGCGCTAAATTTCCTGATTACAAAGGACTTGACTTACCAAATGTTGCAGACCAGATCTTAAACAATTGGCAAGAAAATAACATATTTGAAAAAAGTGTAACCACAAGAGAAGGCAAAAAACCTTTCGTGTTTTTTGAAGGTCCACCTTCAGCAAACGGATTTCCTGGTGTACACCAT
>NZ_JBAKAN010000076.1:0-285 GCF_038154905.1 Algibacter sp. TI.3.09
GGCTGCGATATCTTCTTCGTGGGTTACCATTAAAATAGTTTTTCCTTCATCATTACGATGTTGGATAAAATCCATTATTTCGTGAGATGTTTTAGTATCCAATGCTCCTGTTGGCTCATCGGCTAATAATAATTTAGGATCTGCCGCTAAAGCTCTCTCAATAGCAACACGTTGTTTTTGCCCTCCAGAAAGTTCTTTAGGCAAGTGTGTTGCCCAATCGGCCAAACCAACTTTTTCCAAGTGAAACATAGCCAGCTCTAAACGTTCTTTACGCTTCATACCTTG
>NZ_JBAKAN010000077.1:0-284 GCF_038154905.1 Algibacter sp. TI.3.09
AAACGCTCTTTAAACTTATGGAAATAAGAAAACGATGGTTTACGCATCAGTTTTAATACCGGATCACTAGTATGTTCTGGCGCTACTTTAAGTCGGCCCGAAACGTGATTCGTCATCACCTCTTCCGTGTAAGCATCAAGCTCTTTTGGGTCGGCATTTTTATAAAATTCTGGCACCAACATATCGTGGCGAATTCCCGAACCAATAAATGACTTTTTAACTTTAGGATGACTATCAACAGCCTGGTATAATTCGGTTAAAGGCTTGTGAGATGTATCTAAATT
>NZ_JBAKAN010000078.1:0-283 GCF_038154905.1 Algibacter sp. TI.3.09
TAGGCGGTGAAGCCCCCGCATCCAATCAGTAGCTCTACCTCTATAACACTATAAATCAACGCTGCACCTAAATGCATTTCGGGGAGTACGAACTATTTCCGAGTTTGATTGGCCTTTCACCCCTACCCACAGGTCATCCGAAGACTTTTCAACGTCAACCGGTTCGGTCCTCCACTGTATGTTACTACAGCTTCTACCTGCCCATGGGTAGATCACACGGTTTCGCGTCTACCACTACTAACTAAGCGCCCTATTCAGACTCGCTTTCGCTACGGATCCGGAC
>NZ_JBAKAN010000079.1:0-283 GCF_038154905.1 Algibacter sp. TI.3.09
GTACATTATTCTACTACAAATCTATTACCGAACTTAAAGATGTAAACTATTTAGGTAACTCTTTCGGCTTTTTTCAAAAGAAAGCAGATCAGCAATTATTGGCTGGTAATAGTATTAAAGCGGCTTAGTATTTAGAATTAATAGCACTTGGGCAATTTAATATGGGATTTCCTTACGAGAGTGAAGTTGCTAGTGTAAAGGCTTTAAAATTGTTAGATGCTGTAAAAGATAAAGCTAAATCTAATGATGCCAAAGGACGATTATCTAACCAATTAGGTATGAT
>NZ_JBAKAN010000080.1:0-282 GCF_038154905.1 Algibacter sp. TI.3.09
GGATTGAAAACTAAACAAAATTTTTCTAGTTTCTCAGTCTCTTTACGTAATAATAAGTGCACCCCAACAAGGGATAAAACCACTAAAAGCCCAGCAATAAATACAGGATTAAGCACGATACTAAAATCTTCTGCATTAGTGTAAACTTCCCAGTCCATTGCCAAACTACCTATCATTAATGCTTGTACTAAAACAGATGCAAAACGGTTACTTTTAATTTGAGATTTTTGAGCCAAACACATTAACATAACCGCTTCAATTGCCCATAACATGGTAATGTTT
>NZ_JBAKAN010000081.1:0-281 GCF_038154905.1 Algibacter sp. TI.3.09
TTGGATTTAAAATTTATAATTCCTTCAATAAATAAATCGTCTAACAATAAAATACAGCTATCTAACGAGCTTAATTTTAATTGAGATACTAGCGATTCTTTTTCCGATTCTACTACAGAATCAAAATCTAATGATGGTGAAGATATTAGCGATTATAATGCCAATAGCGAATCGACTTCTAGTAGTAATAGCATTGATGTAGGCAATATTTTTACCCTTCTTTTTAATATCTAAACGTACAATTTTGCTTTCGCTTGGTAGTAAAACCGTTTGGAAGGGAA
>NZ_JBAKAN010000082.1:0-281 GCF_038154905.1 Algibacter sp. TI.3.09
CAAACATTGAAAACATTGGATTAGAAGATGTTGGAATTGTTGTGGATAGAGATAAAGTAATTGTTAACGATATTTACCAAACTAATATCCGTGGATATTTTGCTATTGGAGATATTACTCCTGGGCCTGCTTTAGCACACGTTGCTTCTGCTGAAGGTATACTTTGTGTAGAAAAATTAGCTGGACAACATGGTGAAGCTTTAGACTACGGAAACATTCCTGGTTGTACTTACTGTACTCCTGAGATTGCATCTGTTGGTATCACTGAAAAGCAAGCTAAA
>NZ_JBAKAN010000083.1:0-279 GCF_038154905.1 Algibacter sp. TI.3.09
TATCATTCCCTGAGATGTTTGGTATAATAGCATCGGTTCCTGTCACTTGGTTAGCAACACTATTGTCTTCAGCTACTGGTGGTACTTCATCATAAGTTACCGTGATATTCGCTGCATTTGATGTATTTCCCTCTGCATCTTCTACTGTATAAGTAATCGCTGTTGGATCCGTGGTGAAACCTACTTCTGGTGTAAAAGTTAATACGCCTGAGGTATCTACACTCCATGTCCCTTCGTTTGGAACGACTAAAGTCGTCTCTTGAGTGCCTGGAGTTGATG
>NZ_JBAKAN010000084.1:0-279 GCF_038154905.1 Algibacter sp. TI.3.09
AATACACTCTTAAAAAATAAAATTATGGGACTTAAAGAAAAAAGAATTATCCAAGCCTTTCAAAACGACCTTTTTCCAGCATTAGAAACTGAAATTAACACAGCTGCAGGTTAAACTGTACCTTTAAATATTTCATGGAACACCCTTATGGAAGATCGCTTTTCTCATATATACAACGATACATTTCCAAAAATATATTTTCTACCATTAATAGAAGCTTGTAAAGCTATTTGCGTAGACACGATGGGTGTAGAACTTTTACAAGCCGGGTTAAAAGAA
>NZ_JBAKAN010000085.1:0-271 GCF_038154905.1 Algibacter sp. TI.3.09
TGTAAGTATATGTTCCATCAGAATTAACAACCACAGAACCATTAGCAGGTTGCGTGTTAGCCGTTACTGATTGGTTATCACCTTCGAAATCTTCATCGTTGGTTAATACATTACCAGTTACGGGTTGTCCAACGAATGTGTTGTTGATATCAGCAATAGCATCTGTTGTGTTTTCAATACCACCAACAGTAATGTAAACGGTAGCTGTATCACAAGCTTGATCTGCATTATCATCACAAATGGTATACGTAAACATATCTGTTCCAACAAA
>NZ_JBAKAN010000086.1:0-262 GCF_038154905.1 Algibacter sp. TI.3.09
TGTAAACGGTAGCTGTATCACAAGCTTGATCTGCATTATCATCACAAATGGTATACGTAAACATATCTGTTCCAACAAAACCAGGGTTTGGTGTATAGGTAAAGTCACCGTTAGGCGCTACTGTTACTGTACCGTTATTTGGGTTTGTGTTAGCCGTTACTGTTTGGTTATCATTTTCAACATCATTATCATTAACTAAAACGTTTTGTGATATCACAGCATCCGGAGTTGTTGTGTATGCATCATCATTAGCATTAGTTGT
>NZ_JBAKAN010000087.1:0-255 GCF_038154905.1 Algibacter sp. TI.3.09
GATTATCAATATAAATATCCTACAGATTTATATTGAAGCTAATTTAGGAAATAAATATTTAAATTTAAGAAAGAATATTTGGTTTACTAAAGTAGCGTTGGTGCGTTACCCAGTATCCATTTTGAAAGCACCTAAGCCCTTATTGTTTATATACCATGTTGTGAGCTTTATATTTTATTCCGCCTTATTATCCAGGAGATCTTTAGCGGTATAAAAGACTCATTTCATTAAATTACAGAAAAATGAAATGATATA
>NZ_JBAKAN010000088.1:0-255 GCF_038154905.1 Algibacter sp. TI.3.09
CTTTATATTTTATTCCGCCTTATTATCCAGGAGATCTTTAGCGGTATAAAAGACTCATTTCATTAAATTACAGAAAAATGAAATGATATAAATATCAGTAGCGTGGCAAGAGTCCTTTTTAGGAATACAATTATTTTTATAAACGATATGATTTATACATTGTGGTATAAGTCGTCTCTTTTAGGCGCAACCACTTTATAATGATCTCAAAAAAAGGCAGTTAAAACATATCCGATATAAGATTTATTTAATAGA
>NZ_JBAKAN010000089.1:0-255 GCF_038154905.1 Algibacter sp. TI.3.09
TGTATTTACAAGCTGTAAAACTGCACATAAATAATAAATTCCTGAGTTTTTGATTGCCCATTTTACTAATTCGTGGTCGTCCTTTTATACTACTTCCACTTTGCCTAATCACTGGAGTTAATCCTGCTTAACTACATAATTCTGCTGCACTCGAAAAGCGTTCAAAACCACCTGTTAAAACGATTAACATAATAGATGTTTTTTTTCCGATTCCTGGTATGGTTTTTATTCGAGTAAATAAATCTTTATGAGCCT
>NZ_JBAKAN010000090.1:0-255 GCF_038154905.1 Algibacter sp. TI.3.09
GGGGGGGGGGGGGGGGGGGGGGGGGGGGGGGGGGGGGGGGGGGGGGGGGGGGGGGGGGGGGGGGGGGGGGGGGGGGGGGGGGGGGGGGGGGGGGGGGGGGGGGGGGGGGGGGGGGGGGGGGGGGGGGCGGGGGGGGGGGGGGGGGGGGGGGGGGGGGGGGGGGGGGGGGGGGGGGGGGGGGGGGGGGGGGGGGGGGGGGGGGGGGGGGGGGGGGGGGGGGGGGGGGGGGGGGGGGGGGGGGGGGGGGGGGGGGGG
>NZ_JBAKAN010000091.1:0-247 GCF_038154905.1 Algibacter sp. TI.3.09
CAACGCTACTTTAGTAAACCAAATATTCTTTCTTAAATTTAAATATTTATTTCCTAAATTAGCTTCAATATAAATCTGTAGGATATTTATATTGATAATCCCTTAATGTCTATATACCTGCCGTTGTAAGCAATAGCGTGGCTATCGTTAGATAACTTTCAATATAAATATTGTTTACGCAAAAGGAATAAAAAAAGGCAGTTAAAAAAGTGTATTATTTAGAAAATACGCTTCCAAGTTTTCGGCG
>NZ_JBAKAN010000092.1:0-239 GCF_038154905.1 Algibacter sp. TI.3.09
ACCGTGTATAAAAAATTGCTACTTTTAGCTTAACCAATGTCAGTTGCTTTACTTGCTTGCATCTGATTTTCCTTCGGAAAATCCTCGCATACAAGCACGCAACTTTCCATACACATAAACGTTGTAAGCAATAGCGTGGCTATCGTTAGATAACTTTCAATATAAATATTGTTTACGCAAAAGGAATAAAAAAAGGCAGTTAAAAAAGTGTATTATTTAGAAAATACGCTTCCAAGTTT
>NZ_JBAKAN010000093.1:0-226 GCF_038154905.1 Algibacter sp. TI.3.09
CTCTCATCATTCTCTGCTGTTGGTGATTCGATAACGTAATCTACTGTTACCGTTGCTGTATCACTTAAACCTGTTTGGGTTTCTGTTAAGGTATATTCTATTGGGGTTGGATCGTTTGTGAAACCTGTTTCTGGTGTGAATGTTAAATCATCCGTTGCTGGATCGTAAACCCATGTTCCTTCGTTTGGTACCACTAAGGTTAATGGATCACCGTCACCATCTGAAT
>NZ_JBAKAN010000094.1:0-226 GCF_038154905.1 Algibacter sp. TI.3.09
ATTTTCTAAATAATACACTTTTTTAACTGCCTTTTTTTATTCCTTTTGCGTAAACAATATTTATATTGAAAGTTATCTAACGATAGCCACGCTATTGCTTACAACGGTTACGTATAAGAATAGTGCGATGTTTGTGTGCGTGGATTTTCCGAAGGAAAATCATAAGCAAGCAAACGCGCATTTACTCTTGATTAGGTACTAAACTAAGCATTATTTTTATACAATG
>NZ_JBAKAN010000095.1:0-204 GCF_038154905.1 Algibacter sp. TI.3.09
TATTTGGGTTTGTGTTAGCCGTTACTGTTTGGTTATCATTTTCAACATCATTATCATTAACTAAAACGTTTTGTGATATCACAGCATCCGGAGTTGTTGTGTATGCATCATCATTAGCATTAGTTGTGTTCGGAGAATCTGTAGGTTGAATCGTTACTGTAACCGTAGCGGTATCACAAAGTGCAGGATTCGCATCATCACAAA